>JADLFE010000064.1 GCA_020845755.1 Phycisphaerales bacterium | reverse complement strand
GAAGCGCGGCGTTGAGCCGGTTCGGTGTGAGGTGCGGGGCTCGCAGGTGCCCACGGAGACCGACCAGTTCGCCCAGGCGCTGGGCCTCGCGAGCAGGTCGAGGCTGTTCAACAACCAACCGCCCGCCTCCTTCGTCTTCAATGGCCCCGACACGCACACCGATGTGCTTGATGCGCCGTTCGTGGACTGCGTCGCATCCGTGCCCGCGAAGCCGCGACTGTTCCTCTGGCACAAGTGGCCGGACGAGCCGCTCATCCACGACCACGCCGAAGCCCGCGAGGGCGACACGGTGGTGGCGAACGAGATCAAGAAGCAGCTCGCGTCGGATGGTTTCTGGCAGTTCATCGACCGCCTCAGGCAGGGGCGACGGCTGGTGATCACCGGCGACCACGGATACGCGACCGCTTCCGAGTTCTCCAGTGAGATCAAGGACGAAGAGACCGTTCGGGCCTTCGCCGGAACGTTTCACGCCCAGCGCGCCATCCGAGAGGACCCGGCGACGCCGTGGCCGCGACGCTTGTTGCCGCCGCCGGTGCTCGGCTTCCCGGCGTCCGCGGGCGGGCCGAACCCTTGGTTGGTCGTGCTCGGCCAGCGAAAATGGAAGGTGCGCGGCGGCTTCCCGACTCTCTGCCATCGCGGCCTTTCTCTGCTCGAAGCCGCAGTACCGTTCATCGAACTCCCTCCCCTGTAGTCCATCTACCCGTGATCGGAAACTCGCTCGCCAATGCCCGACCCCTTCGCACTCAAGCCGACGCCCGCCCCCGCAGCCAATCTCTTCGGCGAGGATGTCGCGCCTGCCACCGGTGAGAAGGCGAAGAAGCGCAAAGCCAAGGCCGCGACGGCGGGCCTCGCCACAGGGATCGTCGATCCGAATCTGCCGCCGAACCTCGGCAAGCCGCTGAAGGTCGAGGTGCCGGACTTCAGCGATGCCAACCGCCCCAAGACGTGCCTGGAGATCGACTTCCCGCTCGTCCCCATCAACGCGCTGTCGGCGCTCGAAGGCAACGCGGGCAAGCCCATCTATCAGATGAGCAAGTGGTGGGCGCGGCGGCGGTCGTGCGTGTTCCGCGCGCTGCTGCTCGCGGCCGGGATGAAGGCGCCGGTGCGCCGGCACCCAGATGGCCAGCCGATGCTCGGCCCTGACGGCCAGCCGATCATCGACGAGGACGCCGCCGCGCAAGCCGTGTGGGACGCTTATTACGCGAATCACCAGGCGGCCAACGGGGGGGCGGGGAACTTCAAGCACCTCAAGGTGCTCGATCCCTTCATGGGCGGCGGCACCACGCTTGTTGAGGGCTCGCGGCTCGGCTTCCAGGTCGCGGGCGTCGATCTCAACCCCGTCGCCTGGTTCATCGTCAAGAACGAGCTGGCCTGCACCGACCCCGCTCAGGTCAAGGCGTTCTTCGATTCTGTCGAGGCCGAGGTGAAGCCGCAGATTCAGCCCTTCTACGTCACCGATGGCGTGGCCGGGAAGAAGGGCCGGTGGTTCCAGATTGGCGGGGGCGACGACAAGGCGATGCCCGCCCCCCCGGGCTTCGACCCGACCACCGTGCCACCCGCCGATCGCAAGAAGTACCGCTACGAAGGCCCCGAGGTCATCTACACCTTCTGGGCCAAGCACGGCCCGTGCTCCAAGCCGGGTTGCGGGCACCGCACGCCCATCTTCCGCTCACCGGTAGTCGCCACCAAGAAGCTCGGCGTCAAATACCTCGAATGCACCTGCAAGAACAAGGCGTGCGGCATCCGTTTCCACGCCGAGCTCGGCGACGCCCGCATCGCACCCGATGCGGAGCAGGCGATTCTCGGCAACGAGCACCCTTACACCGTCGTCTCGCAACCCTTCGCGCAGGCGCTGCTCAACTACGAGCGCGACGGCAAGGAAGTGCTCAACGCCCGCATCGCGTTCCTGACCGGGCACCTGGGCACCGAGCCGGGGCTGCGCTGCCCGGCCTGTGGGGAGTTCGCGGGCCAGTTCGTCCGCGACATCCTCGCCAAGCACACCGGCGCGAAGACCTACGCGAGCATCAAGAAGAAGGACTTTTCCATTCTGCCCACGGGCCAGGGGAAGAAGCCCGTCTACTGCACGCTCCTGATCGACCCCGAGTGGCTGCGCGGCTCCGCCGGGGAGATCGAATCGACCAGCGCGGCCACCCCACGCGCCGAAGCGGCGAGCGCATCCGCTCGTCCGTCGTCGGCACTGTCAGGGAATGAACCGTTCACAGGCGAGCTGGGCGCCGCCGGAGGCGAACTGGGAGGTTGGATCGACGCCCCGATCGATGCCACCGCCGCGTGGTACCGCGAGCGGCTGAGGAACCTGCGCCTGATCGAGGTCCGGGGGCAGTGCGCGGCGGGGGAAGACCCGGGCAATGGCTTCCCGGCAACTTCTGCGCCCGCCTCCGGATTGTCCGGAGGGCCGTCCGGATCGCTCGGAGGGCCGTCCGGGCCGGTGGGACGATCGTCCGACTCATCCGGACGGTCGTCCGGGTCGCCCGGAGTGTCATCCGACCCGGCCGGACGGTCGTCCGGGCCGGTGGGAACTTCGTCCGGGTGGGCCGGAGGGTCGTCCACACCAACCGGAGGGTCGTCCGGCCCGGCCGGAGGCAAGCGGGGCGGCGCGGCGGAGGGGAATGGCGGACGGACGGAAGGGAATGGCGGCGGGCCGGAGGCGGGGGCGGGGGGGGCGGATGGGGATGGCGGGGAGCCGGGGCTGCCGCCGATGCTCACGCTGCGGGATGGGCGGCGAATCTCGACCCGGGCCGAGACGATCGCCCGCAAGGCCAACGGCAAGGAGTGGGATTCGCACTTCGTGTGCGCCGCGTGCGGCACACCGCAGGACTTTCGGCTCAGCGTGCAGCGGACGCGGCGGACGGCTCCGGTCATGGCGTACGCGATCCAGGCGTATGACGCGGAGCGGGACGCCAGCGGCCCCCCCTACGGAGGCCGGTATTTTGCAGCCCCGTCGTCGGCGGATGTGGACAGAATGGTCGCCGCCGAGCGCGAGTGGGCCTCGCGCAAGGATGCGGACCTGAACGGCCTCTGGCCGCGCGAGGAGATGCCACGCACCTACATGACTGCGGAGGCCAACTTCGCCCTTCAGGAACAGGGATTCACCCATTGGCATCGCCTGTTTGACTCGACGCAACTCATCGTCCACGCGACGTTGATGAAGGCGATCACTCTTTTGCCGGGCCAGCAGGCAGCTCGGGAGCAAGCGCTTGGTGCCTTGCAGCAGTTTCTCCGGATGTTGAACAACCAGGGATTCTGGAACATGGGATTCGACAAGATGAATCCCTTCTTCTCGAACGCGAACTACTACGTGAAGTCCGCAATCGTCACGACCTCCCCCTTTGGAGCGCTCGGTTACGGGAGGTGGCCGGCCTGCGCTGAGAAGGTGACAGAGGGCATCGAATGGACGCGCTCCCCTTGGGAGTGCGCCGTTCCGACATCCGACAGCGGAGCCAAGGCAGACAAACTGGAAACCGGCGATCCGGTGTTGCCGGGTGCCGCGCTGGAGTGTCATTCCTCATCGGAACTCAGCGGAGAACAACGCTTCGATTTGGTCATTACCGATCCGCCATTCGGCGACAACCTCTACTACGCCGATCTGTCTGACTTCTTCTACGCCTGGCTCCGCCTGCCGCTCAAGGGGACCTATCCCGATCTCTTTGGCCCGACCAAGACGCCCAGCGCCCAGGAAGCCCTGAAACCCCGCTCGCTCCCCGATGCCGAAGGGGACAAGCACTACTTCGACCGCCTGACCCCGTGCTGGGCTGAGGCCTGCCGCGTGATGAAGGATGGCGGCATCATGGCCTTCACGTTCCACCACAGCGAGGACTCGCAGTGGGAGATCGTGCTGCGGTCGCTCTTCGATGCGGGCTTCTACCTCGAAGCAACGTACCCCATCACAAGTGATGAGATGCGAGGAAAGGGCGGAGAGTTCGGCGCGAAGGGAACCGAGTACGACATCATCCACGTCTGCCGCAAGCGGCTGCAAGAGCCCAAGCCGGTGTCGTGGCCCAAGATGCGGCAGTGGGTGAAGGCCGAACTCGCCCGTCTCCGCCCGCTGCTGGAGTCGTACCGCAGCCGCGGGCTGTCGGATGCCGATGTCCGCGTCATCCTGCGCGGCAAGGCCCTGGAGTTCTACAGCCGCCACTACGGGAAGGTGCTGGTCTCCGCGCCGGGCGGCGTGGATGGCGCGGCGACGGACCTGGCGCTGTCCATCCGCGATGCCCTGCTGGGCATCAACATGCTGCTGGATGAGAGCGCCCGCGGGCCGGGCGAAGCGGAGCGGCCCCCGAGCATCGTGCAGCCGGTGGTGTACCAGTACCTGCGGCTCTTCGGGAGCAAGGCCAGTTACAGCCGCGATGAGGTGAGCAAACTCCTGCGCGGGACGACGGTGCAGCAGGCCGCGTTCGAAAAGACCAACTCGTCGGGCGGGGCGTGGGTGGTCGAGGAGGACAAGGTGGTGCGGCGGGCGACGATCCGCGAGCGCTTCGCCAGGATGAAGGCCCGCAGCCGCCGCGAGATGAAGAGCGAACTCGACCAGGCCCAGTTCCTGATCGGCGCGGCCTTCGAGGGGAGCGGCGTGAACATCGAGGAGGAGTTCCAGCGGCACACATTCCTGATCCGCCCGGGCGTGGAGGCGCTGCTCGACTGGTTCGGCAAGACCCCGGCAGGCCGCGACGAGCCGGATGTGCCCAAGGCGGCCGGGCTGGCCCTGGCGCTCTTCCGTGCCGCGAAGGAGGCCCGGATGATCCGGATGCGGACGGATGGGCAGCAGAAACTCTTCGAGGACGATGTGCAGAACGAGGAATGGGAGTCGGCGGCGGTGTGACGACTTGGTTGGAATGGGATACACACGATGCAGGAACTCACATCGAGCAAGTGGAAGCGCAGCGGGAGCAGCATCGTCTGGCACCCGGAGTTGCTCGCCGACCTGATCTCCACGATCGAGCCTGTGTCCGTGCGCACGCTGATCGGCTGGCTCAAGAGCGGGTTCCCTGAGTCGCCCCCTGGTCCTGCCGACACCCGCACCGTGCTGGTCGGCGGCCTGCAAACGGTGGTCGAGACCATGATGCAGACCCAGCCGCCCGACGCGGTGGTCGAATGGCTGCGTGCCAACATCCTGGCGGTTGTGCGGACGTGGAAGACACACTGGCCAAACGTCGGGCTGGTGTTTGTGATGGATGGGCCGGGCACGCTCTTCGACTTCAACGAGGGGGATGAACTGGTGTACTTCGGGCGCGGGCGCGACCGCGCGAAGAAGGTCAAACTGTCGCTGGCCATCTGGAACGGGGCCGCGTCGGGCGCGGGGGCCTATCAGTTGGTCTCGGAGAAGCCGGGTGGACGGGATGTGGGCGGCTACTACGTGGGATGGATGTCCTGAGTCGGACGGAGTCAGATGGAGCGAACCGGAACAACAACCTCGGCCGCACCCGCCAACGGCTCCCCCCCCCTCAGCGCCGGGGAGACCGTTGCTCATGCCGAACTGGGGCAAGGGGTGCTCGTACGGATGGAGCCGGGAGGGGGGGGCGGGTACGCACGAGTCTTCTTCCGGGGGCATGGCGAACGCCAGGTCCCAGTTTCCGCACTGAGCAAGGCGGCGACGTGGGATGAGACGGTTGTCGGATCGATCACGAACGCGACGCCGGAGGCGGTGAGGCGGCTCTGGCTCGCCGTGGAGGCTGAGCGGTTGCCGCTCATGGACAGCGCCGCCGTCCTGACCGCCGCAAAGGTTGATCTGCTGCCGCACCAGATCGTGCTGACGTACCGCGTGGCGAATGCATCACCGCGTCGATTCCTGATCGCCGACAGCGTCGGCCTGGGCAAGACCATCGAGACGGCCCTGATCCTGCGGGAGCTCGCCTCGCGGGGGGAACTCCGGCGAGCGATGATGGTGGTGCCCGCGGGCCTCGTTGACAACTGGCGCAGGGAACTGAACGAGAAGTTCAGCCTCGACTTCGAGGTGTTCGGCTCGCAGGGCGACGTGACCGACCGCAAGAGCAATGCCTTCGCCAAGCACAATCGGCTCATCGTCAGCATCGACACGCTCAAGCGCCCGGCGCGGGTGAAGAAGTTGCTGGAGGCCGAACCGTGGGACCTGATCGTGTTCGATGAGGCGCACCACCTCACGGCCTACGAGACAGGTAACAAGGTACGGCGGACGCAGAACTTCAAGCTGGCCGAGGCGCTCCGGGAGCACAGCCGCGACCTCGTGCTCCTATCCGCCACGCCCCACCAGGGCGATCACTTCAGGTTCTGGATGCTGGTCCGGCTGCTCGACCCGCGTCTCTTCGAGAACACCGACGACATGGTGG
>JADLFE010000063.1 GCA_020845755.1 Phycisphaerales bacterium | reverse complement strand
GAGCCTGGTGGGGAGGTTCCTAGTCTTCCTGGGTCGGCGTCGGGGTCGCCACACAGTTGGCGACCGCGGCTGCGATGCTCTCCCGCTCTCCGCCTGTGATCATCGTGTCCTCGCGCGCGACGAGCAAGGTCCGTGCCGCTTCGAGCACGGCCCCCAGACGCTCCGTGCTCGGTCCGCGGGCAGCCGGTGGGGCGGGAAGGGGAGGCACCTACTCGGCCCGTCCCGGCACGAACAGCCCTCGACTCTGCTTCTTGAATCTCGCCTTCGTCCCCTTGGCCGCGATCTCGCGGGTGATCGCGGCGTAGAGCGTCGCCTCTGGCGTTTTGCCGCCCGGGGACCTCCACAGTCCTTGCTTCTCCATCGCGGCGATCATGTCCGTGCACCGCATCGGGGCCTTGGACCCTCCCAGCACTTGGGCGGCGGCGGTCAGGCACCCGATCTTCCTGGGCTTCTCAGCCTTGGAGGCTTTGGCTCCCTTGGGCGTCTTGGCCTTGGCGGGCTTGCCCACCAACGCCTTGGGCGCTGACGACGCCTCCTTGGACATTCCCGCCGGCGGCACTCCGATCTCGGCGATGGCGGCCTTGCGGGCCTTGTCGGTGCTCGTGGAAGTGGGTTTCGGCTTCTTCGCGCTGGTGCTCATGGCCATCTCCTTTCAAGTCCGGTGCGGAATACCGCCGCACCCTGCGGCGGCAAAGGCGTCGGGCGGCCTTCCAGCACGCCCAGCGCGGTGGGTGTGACGATCACGCGAGCGAGACGTAGATGCGGTGCTCGGGCGTCCCGTCCCACTCGACGGTGAGCCCGGCGGCACGCAGCGCCGTGGCGATCTCGTTCCCGTCGCCCGCCCAGGCGAGATGGCAACCTCGCTCTCTTCGAAGGTCCGCGGCGTCCTGGGCGTGGTAGAAGACGAACTTGTTGCCCCGTCCTTCGGGGATCGCTGCCAGAGCGCAGGTGCTGCAGCACCAGAAGTTCGAGCGGCAGTAGTACCCGCGCTGGCGGAGTTGCCGGTACGCGGCCTTGATCAGGTCTCGGGGATCGGTCAGCGGTGCGGGCTTGCTGCTCATGAGGATGCTCCTGGGGTGGGTGTGGTCTCGGCTGGGCTCACTCGCCGCTGCCGCAGCGGGACTGGACGATGGAGACTTGAAACTCCGCCCCGTCCTGGGTGCGGATGACGACGCCCGCGCTGCGAGTGAGGAGCGCAGCGTCGGCGAAACTGACCGCGCCGGTCATGCCCTCGACGTCGTCCACTAGGTCACGGGCGATGTCAGCAAGGGTGATGTCGTCGTTGTCCCCTTGGCGCTCGTGATTGGAACTGCGTGCATGCCACCCTGATTTGCGAGCGAGCAAAAGGCCTTTCGATTGTCCGCGTTGTCATCGACAATCGCGAGTCGTTGTTTTTTTTGTCCGGAAGCGACTGCGGGCATAGTGGTATTCCATAGCCTAGAGAGTTGGCAACTCTACCGTAAAATGCGCTCCTCCCAATTGCCCAGCGACACTTGCGGTCGCCTTCCCACCCAAGTCGTGCGCACAATCCCGCACAATTGTGAGGCCAAGACCCGTGCCATGTGGTGTCGTCGTCTGGCCCGGCAGCCAGATGTCTTCCAACGGCAACTCACGAATCCCTGGCCCCGAATCGAGCACTTCAAGCCGTGCAAACGTGCCCTCCTGCGCGGTTCTCACCAGTATCTCGCGGGGCCGCTTTGAGTTTCTCTGACGGCGTATAGCGTTCATCGCGTTTGTCAACAGGTTCATCAATATCGCCTCGAACGCGGCGGCGGTGCCGTGGATGGCGGGTCGCCCGGGGCTAAGTTCCAACGTCACAGTGATTCCCATGCGATCCGTGTGCGGCTTTAGGAGTTCTACCACCTCTCGGATGGAGTCATCCCAATCTACTCGTCCCTTTCGTCGCTTATCGTGGTCCAGCAGTCGCGTGGTCGCCTTTGTGAAACTCTGCAGCCCCCGGGCCGACAGAGCGATAAGTTCGACCTGCTGTTGAAAATCGCCACGATACAGCAGTCCGAGCCTTTTCTTTCCGATTTCATCCACGACGTTCGATGCCCGCACAATGTTAGTTAATGGCTTGCGAGACTCGTGCGCGAACGTGGCCGCCGTCGTTCCCACGGTGCAGAGGGCCCGGTACAAGAGAACCTCTCGCTCTAGGGTCCGATCTCGCTGCTCCCGCTGCTTCTCGTATTGACGAAATGCTTCATCCAATCGTTTTTTTTGCGCGGGTTGCGCGGGCAACTGCTCGATCTCGCTTCGCACGACCTCGGCGGCCTTCTCGATCTGCTTTGGCAATTCCAACTTCGTCTTGGCACGACCACGCTCACGAAGATCCATTCGCCATCGCGCCATCCACTCCAGGGAGTCGATAGCGAACTGGCGAAGCTCTTGAAATGCCTCATCCTCGATGAAACCAGATCGATCCGTCTTCTGCGTCAAGGCCGAAGACCCATCGATCATTCGAATGCGACCAACGGCGGTGTTCGTTGACGGACGGAGCTCAGGACTCTGTGCCCTGCGCAGGTTCATTCCCAACCAGTCATGTCCCTCATCGCCATACGGGCCCACTCGAATGCCGTCCTGAGAGGCTAGGTATTCCGCTCGCCTTGTGGTGGGATTCGACAGATCGATCATGACCGACCTTCCCAGGACGCTGAAGCTGGCCGATCTCAAATTCGAGGTCGAAGACACGACCTTTGAAGGCTTTGT
>JADLFE010000062.1 GCA_020845755.1 Phycisphaerales bacterium | reverse complement strand
TGGTACGGGTGACCCGCAACGCGCCATCTGAAGGTGACAGCGGGACCGCAGTGCCGGCGCTGGACGGCGACGATTACGGCGGGCTGACGGTGTCGGGCTGGGGAACGAGCGCCTCGGGCGGCTCGCTGACATCAACCTACACGTATGACGGCCTGGGCCGGTTGACCTCGTCAACCTCCCCGGGCGGCGTGAAGTCATACACGGTGCGCGAGCGGCGCGAGGCGTTTGGCCACGCCGACGGCTCTGGCGCAACCGGCCATGTCTATTTCTATTCCGAAGCCCGCCTGCCGCACCAATTGTCGGCCAGCGGGCCCTTCGACGGCCCCGCCTCGGTGGTAATCAGCAACGCGGGCGGCAAGACGATTCAGAGCAGCGAGTACGCGCTCGACGCCGAGGATTATGACCCCACCGCGCTCTCGTACACCCTCGGCACGGAGCTCTCGCGCCGCACGGTCCAGCTCGATTCCTCGGGGCTGGTGACGTCCACGCGCGCGTATTCCGACATCGCCGGCGACGCGCATTCCGACACCGCGTACACCTACGACCAGCTCGGGCGCTTGCTCACCACGACCGACCCCAACGGAACCATCACCAAGAACTCGTCCTTTGACATCTTCGGCCGCGTGCTGGCGGTGCAGGTCGGCACCGGCAGCGGCAACATGCAGACCATCGCCGAGTACTTCTACGACTCGTCCTACGGCGGCACGCCCGCCCAGGGCGTGGGCGACGGCCTGCTCACCCACGTTATCCAGCACACCGGCGAGACCGGGACCGGGGCTCTCTGTAGCGCCGAGAGCCGGACCACCGTGCGCCGGTACGACTGGCGCAACCGGCTGGTGATCACCGAGAACCCCGCCGCGCCGCACGAGGTCATGGAGTACGACAACCTCGGCCGCGTCACCAAGCGCGGGCTCTTCAGCAGCATCCCCGACCCCGAGGACCTCATCGACTCCTCCGGTCGGGGCCTGTACAGCCAGACCTCCTACAGCCAGCGCGGCATGGTCTTCCGCCAGGAGACGGCGATCGACGCCGCGAACCTGAGCTCCGGGTATCTGGCCACCAACCGCTGGTTCGATGCCGACGGACGCACGATCGCCGAGTGGGGTCCCAACGGCCCGGCCACGCGGACGTATTACGACGGCCTCGGCCGACCCAGCGCCGCGTACGTCACCGACCGGGAGGGCAACGCGGCCCCCGGCGCGTCGGGCAACTACGCCGACGTGCTCTCGCTGGCGAGCGACCGCGTCGCCGAGCAGACCGAGTACCGATACGACTCCAAGGGCCGCACGGACCTGATCACCACGCGCCGGCGGCCGCACGATTCGTCGGTCACGGGCGCGATGGGCGCCTCCGACGGCATCAACACCTTCGTCGCGTATTACTACGACGCCGCGGATCGGCGCACGCACACGGTGAGCTTCGGCACCAACACGTCCAACGACCGGTTCGAGGCGGGCGGCTCCGCGCCAACGTGGCCGCCGGAAGAAGCCCCGGATCGTGGGAACAGTGCCTACGACAACACCATCATCACCAACGTCACGTTCAACGAGCGCGGCCTGGTCGATGAATCGGTCGACGGCGAGAACAAGACCACCAAGTACTTCTACGACGACCTCTCGCGGCGGATTGCCGTGGTCGAGAACTACGTCAACGCCACCATCAGTTGGAACGGCACGGCCGGGCGCTGGGAAGCCGGCGGCCTCAGCTCCTCCGAGCCCGACACCGACCGCGTCACCAGCTTCGTCTTCGACGCCGCGGGTAACGTGGTCAAGCAGGTCGCGCACCTCATCGACGGCACGACCGAGAAGGCCCAGGTGACGGCCTACGACTACGGCACCACCGTCGGCTCGGTCTCCACCGCCACCGACAGCCTCGTCGCGTCCAACTCGCTCCTCCTGCGTGTGCGCTATCCCAAGGAAGACACGGGCGACGCGGGCGGCACCGGCGACACCACCTACCACGTCACCTACTCCTACAACCGCCTGGGCGAGCTGCGCTCCGTGACGGACCAGAACACCACGCGGCACGTGTACTTCCGCGACGCGCTCGGGCGCGTCGAGGCCGACAAGGCCGATTCCATCGGCTCTGGGGTCGACACCGACATCGAGCGGATCGGCGTCGCGTACGACAGCTTCGGGCGCACCGACGCCGTCACGTCCTATTCCGATGCTTCGGGCAGCACCACCGCCAACCAGGTGAAGTTCACTTACAGCGCGCTGTGGCAGATCGCCAAGGTCTACCAGGACCCCAACAGCACCGTGGGGATCGACGGCTCGGGCAACCCCACCGGCGACACCAAGGTCGTCGCGTACGCCTACTCCACCTCGGCCGCCCCGTCCTCGGGCACCGGCCACGCCAACTACAGCCGGCTGGCTTCGCTGACCTACCCGGACGGCCGGGCCATCACCTATGACTACGGCACCTCGAACGACGTCGACGATCGCCTTGGCCGCGTGGCGAAGATGACGACGACCAACCTGTCGTCCTCATCGTCGACCGACATTCTCGTTGAGTATTCTCGTATCGGCCTGGACATGTTCGCCGAGGTCGATTTCCCCATGCCCGACGTGCAGCTCGACCGCACGCTCTCTCACGACGGCAAGCGCTACACGGGCAGCTATCAGTCCCAAACCGCCGGCGTCTACCCCGGCTTCGACCGCTTCGGCCGCGTCGCCCGCCAGGTCTGGGCCGACGGCGCCCTCACGACACATTCAACGGACAACTCGATTTCTTCCCGCCCCCCAATCCTAGAGGAAACCCACACCTACGACCGCGCCAGCAACCGCAAGTCCAAGACCGACGCCCGCAAGGGCGCCTCGTGGAACAACCGTGACTTTGCCTATGACTACGATGGCCTCCATCGGCTCAAGGAGGCCCTGCGCGGCGATTCCACCACCAGCTTCGCCACGCCGCGCCCCGGCACCCAGAACTGGTCCCTCGACATGCTGGGCAACTGGACCAGCGTCGGCACCGACGCCAACGGCGACGGCGACACCAGCGACATCAGCGAACTCGACACACGCACGCACAACATGGCCAACGAGCTGCTAAGCCGCTCGCTCGCTTACACGGTCCCGATCTACGACCACGCCTACGACGCCGCTGGCAACACGACCGAAGTCATCACAGGACCGCACGCCAAGCGTCGGTACACGCACGACGCCTGGAACCGCCTGGTCAAAGTCGAGAACGGCACCACCGGCGGCGGCGGCAGCACGACCTGGACCACCACCGGCCAGTACCAGTACAACGGCCTGCACTGGCGGGTCGTGGCGGATGCCGACCGGGCCACGCCAACCGGCCTCGATCGCCGGACGTCCATGTACTACTCCGCCGGCTGGCAGCTCCTGCAGGAGGACATCGACGATCATTCCAACGGCGGATCGCCCGACGGCGTGAATTCGCGCTCGCAGGAGGTGTGGGGTTTGCGGTATATTGATGACGCGATGGTGCGGCTGCTGGACAAAAACCTCGACGGCGACAGCCGGGACTCGGGCGAGCTCTTCTGGCAGATGTCCGATGCCCAGTTCAGCACGGTCGCGGTGATCGACAAGAACGCGGTGCTGCAGGAGCGGGTGAGCTACACGTCGTACGGCGTGGGCACGCACCGCTGGCCGCATGAGGTCAACAACACCGGCGGCGTGACGACCTCGGGCTCGACCAGCGACTACGGCGTCATCGACGGCCTGGCCGGCGCGCATTCTGGCGCGGGCACCAGGATCGACGAGACGACCTACAACGTGGCCGCGGACCTCAACCGCGACGGCGTGATCGACTCGGGCGACACGGCACTCTTCACCTCGATGGGCGGGGCCAAGTCGGCACTCGCCAGCGGCCTCATCTCCGACTCCAGCGGCCCAGACAACCCCTTCGGCTACGACGGCTATGTCTACAACCCCGACCAGGGGCTCTACACCGTGAGGTTCAGGTGGTACAACCCGACGTTCGGGAGGTGGCTCCAGAGGGACCCGTTTGGCATGCTCCCAGTATTTGGCATCGGCGAGTCCTTGGTATCGCCATTGAGTGATCCGTTGGCCCGATACATAGATGGCATGAGTCTGTATTTGTACGCGTCTAACGATCCCGTTGATCGATCTGATCCTGCCGGACTAACGTCCATCTCCACGGTGACAGATCCAAGATCAGTTCTGGCGCTTTGGGCTGAGGCATGTTCGCAATCTGGAATGACGGCTGCACAAATCGGACAAGCGGCTGCTGCGAACGGCTGGAGCCTGGCACTGATTGGAACGGCCTTGGGAGCGGCGGCCGCAAACGCTGCGTCTAACTACTTGGCCGACCTCGGCAAGACAACGATTCAACAGGTTCGCAGTGTAGTACGGCATTTTTGGGAGCAGGCAAAGCGATATGGCAGAAAAGGCGCGTGCCAGGCTGCTCGAGATGCGAAGCAGGCGTCGTGCAAAGGAAATAATACACCACTTGGATGTACGAAGCTCTCGACTGGCCCCGGATGCGACCCGAGTGTATTCCGTCGTCGCGCTAATCACGCGTTGCTATGTGCGGGTATTCGTGAAGCCGAGCTTGCGTTTTGTGACGACTTTGGATGGAAAGCCAAAGCCGGCCACATAACCGAAGCCATGCAAGACTTGCAGCAGTCGATCAACTGCAAGATGAGGATGGACGCGTGTATTCTGAGCAACAAAGGATGTGGCACATGCCAAGCTCCCGCCAATCCATGAGGCATGCCTTCTGCGTCTCCGTGCTGCAGGAACTCCGGCCCACAATAGCGGGCGAAGCAGAAGCGTATGCGATCGTTAAGGATTACACACCAAACACACTTCTTTCGGCAAATGACGTAAAGCGAAGTATCGATAGTGCATATACTGACGCAATTGTGTTTCACTACATGCATTCTGATATTAGTGACGGATTTTTTGGATATCTACTCGGTCTGTTTACGTCTATGAAACACTATGGCAAACACAGCGGAACTTGCGATCTGGTGCCATTCGTTACTCATATTCTTCTCGCGTGCGACGCGTCCAGAGTTGTTTCAGAACAAATGCTTGAACCGTTGATGTACTATTATGTATTGCAATACAGTAAAGAGAATGCCAATACAATTGATGGGATCGTATTTCTTGAATGGGCGGCTTCCCGATCGATACCAAGCGACGCTAGCTACCTCGACTTTGCCTCATGCCTCATGACCGCAAAGGCCCTGCTAGCGAGCGTTGCGGCTGCAAGACTGTCCTGCATAGCGAAGGGGATTCCTGACGTGGATACCAGCCGTTCAATCGTACTTGCCCAGTGCGTCCCAGGCTCGTGGTCCGCAAGTCTCTGGACTGATTTGTTGCGTTGATTGTGTAACTCGACCGCGCGCATTGCGGTATATTGATGACGCGATGGTGCGGCTGCACGACAAGAACCTCGACCGTGGTGGTCAAAAACTCGTCGCTCGCCCACGATCGCCAGGATTCCGCTCACCCCGCCAACCGGTGGTAGTGCCTGAGGACGCCGCGAGCCGCTCCTGGCAACGAACTTCACCGACCGAGGGCGGATCGGGGGTTCGAGGACATCGACGACCACACCAACAACGAAAATCCCGACGGCGTGAATTCGCGCTCGCAGGAGGTGTGGGGTTTGCGGTATATTGATGACGCGATGGTGCAGCTGCTCGACAAGAACCTCGACGGCGACAGCAGAGACTCGGGAGAGTTGTTCTGGCAGTTGTCCGATGCGCAGTTCAGCAGCGTGGCGGTGATCGACCAGAACGCCGTGCTGCAGGAGCGGGTGAGCTACACGTCGTACGGCGTGGGCACGCACCGCTGGCCGCACGAGGTCAACAACACCGGCGGCGTGACGACCTCGGGCTCGACCAGCGACTACGGCGTGATTGACGGGCTGGCCGGCGCCAACTCTGGCGCGGGCACGCCGATCAACAACACCAACTACAACGTGGCCGCGGACCTCAACCGCGACGGCGTGATCGACTCGGGCGACACGTCCCTCTTTACCTCGATGGGAGGAGCAAAGTCGGCCCTGGCCAGCGGGCTGATCTCCGACTCCTCCGGCCCCGACAACCCGTTCGGCTACGACGGCTACGTCTACAACCCGGATCAAGGCCTCTACACCGTGAGGTTCAGGTGGTATTCGCCGAGCTTCGGAAGATGGTTGGAGAGAGACCCGCTCGGATTGCCCGCCGGGATGAATGCTAACGAATATGCGTCCGGGAGGCCCAGCTACTTTGACGATCCCCTCGGTTTGTACGCAGACGATGATGACGGCGGGTTCATGGATTCGGTCATTCGCTGGATCATACGCAAGCTGGGGGGTGAGGGCAGTCCTGAGCTCACTCGACAATTCCAAGAGGGTATTCGACAGCGCCGCGAGCTAGCCAACGATGCCGATCCGATCATCAAGGATGCGGCAGAGCAGTGTGCCTGTGATGCCGAGAACTACCAGAAGGCTATGGGAGAGGTCGCGAGGCAGGCTGCTGCTCAAATCCTCACATATCCGTTCGGCGGAGACGGCATCGGTAGTGGCATTGGGAGTGCGAAATCGCTCACGGAGAGTCTGATTCACCTCGCAGAATCGGCTCCAGAAATGGCCGGCAACATCGTTTTCGTATTCGTGCGAAGGAACGGGAATAACGAAGAAGTACTGGGAACAGTATTTCAAGTAATCCGAAACGCAAAGGGCGAGCCCGTTTCGCCCTCTACAAGTTGGGGATCATTCGATGCCCTAAAAGCAGCATTGCCCAAACCACCATCCGAATGTGTCTACCATCATATCGTCGAGCAATGCCAGGCAAATGCAGGTCGATCTGGGTTTCCACTCAATAGAATCAATTCTGTTGGCAATGTAGTTGTTGTACCGAAGACAATAAATCAGGATATAGCCAATTTTTATAGTTCCAAACCCACCTTTACTGGAGGCCGAGTGTTGCGAGACTGGTTGAGCGGTCAGACGTGGGAGTTTCAGCAACAATTCGGAGAACAAATGCTGGCCAGGGCGATGTGTGGCACACTGGGGCATTGAAAGGTCATTCGATGAATCCACGGGCCGCCTCAGATATTGTAACCGAGATTGTGCTCAATGCGGAGCGTCGAAAGCCGACTGTCAACCCGAAGGATGCTGACGCACGACTCACTAGAATATACGAGTGCGTAGTGGATCTAGACAGGCTCGGCGAGGATGTTGTGACATGGCTCAGTCCTTATCTCTCGCATCATGATGCAAACGTGCGATGTCTGATAGCGTCGCTGTTGCTTCCATATAATGATATTCGCGCGATTGGAGAGTTGGAACGATTGGCACAAACATTCGGCTTGCCAGAATTCACTGATTTGGTCGCGAAATACACACTTTCTGAATGGAGAGCTGGTCGTTTACCACCGCTTAACAAGGCACTTGAGAATCTAAAGAAAACATGAATCACCTGCGATCTGCGCCTCCGGCCAATACCAGTACAACGGGCTGCACTGGCGGGTCGTGGCGGATTCCGACCGGGCCACGCCGACCGTGAGCGTCCAGCGGACCGCATCTTGCCGGGCCGGTTGCGTCGGCGAAGATGTGGTGCATGAGCACGTCATCGATGCGGGCGCGGGAGAAGTGGACGCGGATCATCGAGGAGCAGCGTGTCAGCGGGCTCACGGTGGCCCGGTTCTGTGAAGCGCGCGGCATCCCGGCGTCGTCGTTCTTCCCTTGGCGCAAGCG
>JADLFE010000061.1 GCA_020845755.1 Phycisphaerales bacterium | reverse complement strand
GGAGTTCGGTGGCGAGGATTTCTTCTTCGCGCCAGACCATGCAGTCCTTGAGGGTGGCGTCGATGTCGTGCTCGCGGTGGAGGCGGTGGTGGACGACCTCGATGTTGTCGACGAGGCAGATGAAGAGGTCGGGCTGGAGTTTGGCGATCTGGTCGTAGTCGAAGGCGGCGAACAGGCCGTGACGCCAGCGGAAGGTGGCGTGGGTGTTGACGATGATGTTGGGGAGGGGCGTGGAGCCGGGTCCGGCGGTGGTTGATTCGGCGATGATGTCTTTGAAGGCGGCGCGGCGGAGAGAGTTGAGGCGGGAGATGGGGAGATCGAGGATGCGTCCGGAGCGGACGTCGGTGCCCTCGGCGTACATCATGTCGCCGACGTGGTAGAGGGTGAGGCTCTCGCCCTGCTGGCCGGCGAAACGCGCGACGGCGTCGAGGTAGGGCTTCTTTTCCATTCCGATCTGACCGGTGACGATGGCTCGCATAGGTGGGAAGTTTAGATCGGGGAATCACGAGCGTTTGATCGCGTTTGGTTTGGTGACGGGTTGGTCACAGATTGCCCAGATTCCGTATCGAAAATGTCGGCTTGCAGGTTCGGCAATTGAGGCGTAGGCTGACGGCGCGTCGGGGCCTGGGAGGGTGCCCGGCGGCGCGGAGAGGACAGACGAATGACGGTGATGCACTGCGCGCGGCTTGAGGCCGGCGTTCTCCCCTTTGCGAGTCTGCTCGCGATGGTGTCGATCTGCGGCACGGCATCGGGGCAGGCGACGTTCACGCGGATTCAATCGCTGGACGAGCACAACCGCTGGACGCGGGTGACGGGGATTTCGGCCGACGGCATGAAGGTCGTCGGTCGGAGCATGACCGACAAGGGCACATTCGAGGGGTTTGTGTGGAGCAACAACGCGGGCGCCGAGGGTGTCGGCTCGCTCTTGCACAACACGTCGGCGGCCGAGGCGATCTCGGGCGACGGCAGCGTGGTGGTCGGATCGACGGGGCGTCATTCCTACCAGCGGACCGAGGCGTTCAAGTGGACGCAGGACGAGAAGATCGAATCGCTGGGGATCCAGTCGTCGATGAGCACGGCGTATGGCGCGTCGCACGACGGGCGGGTGATCGTCGGGCAGTATGACGAGTACCCCGAGCAGGCGTTCCGCATGGACGCATCGGGCATGACCAACATCGGCGACCTGGGCGGCGGGCGTGCGTCGGCACGCGACGTGTCGGCCGGCGGCGCGACGGTGGTCGGCTGGAGCGACGTGAACTTCGAGCGCACCGAGGCGTTCGTGTGGACTGCACAGACGGGAATGCAGGGCTTGGGCACGCTGGGCGGCTCGGCGAGTTACGCGTGGGCGATCTCGCCGGACGGCGGGACGGTCGTCGGGAGCAGCCGGTTCGACCACGACTCCGAGGACGGGCACGCGTTCATGTGGAACGCCCAGGAGGGGCTGGTCGACCTTGGCGCGATGGACGATCTGTTCAGCGTGGCGTGGGATGTCAGCCAGGGTGGCAAGGTCATCGTGGGGGAAACGTACATCGCGCCGTTCGGGCCGACACGCGCGTTTGTCTGGGATCGCCAGAACGGGATGGTCGACCTGAACGAGTACGCCAAGGACGTGCTGAAACTTTCGATCGATGGCTGGGAGTTGCAGAGCGCCAAGGCGGTGTCGGACGACGGGATGTACATCGCGGGCGATGGGCTGTCGCCCGAGGGTGAGTACGCCGGCTGGGTGATCCGCGTGCCGACGCCGGGGACGCTGGTGGTGATGGGCGCGGCGCTGGGGATGATGAGAAGGCGGCGGTAGGAACGGCAGAGTGGTCGAGTGGCGGAGTGATCAAGTGGCGAAGTGAACGTGCACGGGCACGAAGAGCAAACCGCCAAAGAGCCAGATCACCAGATGGCCAAATGAAGAGATGAGCACCGCTCTGGAGAGCGGCGCCACCAAAGACATCAATTCACGCCGGCGGCGTGGGCGCGCTTGGTTTCGACCGCGATGTTGGGCTCGCGGTAGTCCTGGAGCGCGGCGACGTCCCATTCGCCGCAGCGCAGCGCCTCGATGGCGCGGGCGGCGGCATCGGCGGCGGCGGTGGTTGAGATGAGCGGGATGTTGAGTCGCACGCTGGTGGCGCGGATCTTTCCTTCGTCGGTCTGGTAGCCGGTGCGCGTGGGCGTGTTGATGACCATGGCGATCTGCCCGTTGGACATGAGGTCCAGCACGTTGGGACGTGCGCCCGCGGCGATCTTCTGAAGGCGGTTGACGGGGATCGAGGCGGCTTCGAGCAGGTCGGCCGTCCCGCCGGTGGCGTGGATGGCGAAGCCGATCTTGGCCAGGCGCCGGATCGGATCGATGATGGTGTGCTTATCGTCGTCGCGCACCGACACAAAGACGCCGCCCTTGGCGGGGTCGGTGGGGAGGAACACGCCGCAGGCCATCTGGGATTTGGCGAAGGCGATCTCAAAGGTTCGGTCGATGCCCATGACCTCGCCGGTGGAGCGCATCTCGGGGCCGAGAACGACATCGACGCCGGGGAACTTGGTGAAGGGGAAGACGGATTCCTTGACGGCGTACCACGACGACGGCTGGAACTCGCGGGCGCCGAGTTCTTCGAGGGTCTTGCCCATCATCACCTTGGCCGCGATCGCCGGCCACTGGTTGTGGGTGGCCTTTGAGACGAAGGGGACGGTGCGCGAGGCGCGAGGGTTGACCTCGAGGATGTAGATGATGCCGTCCTTGATGGCGAGTTGAAGGTTCATGAGGCCGCGGACGCGGAGTTCACGCGCGAGGGTGCGGCCGATGCGTTTGATCTCCTCGACCATGTCGGGCGGGAGGGAGAAGGGCGGGATGGAGCAGGCCGAGTCGCCGGAGTGGATGCCGGCATGCTCGATGTGCTCCATGACACCGGTGACCAGGGCGCGGCGTGAGCGATTGAGCGGGTCATCGACGGGGAGCGAGGGGTCGAAGTCGGCGACGACATCGACGTCGACTTCGGTCGCGTGCCCGAGGAACTTATCGATGAGGACGGGCGCGCCGTCGAGGTCGGAGACTTTCAGCGCGTTCTTGATGAAGGCGCGGAGGGCCTTTTCGTCGGGGCAGACTTCCATGCCGCGGCCGCCGAGGACGTACGAGGGGCGGATGAGGACGGGATAGCCGACGCTTTCGGCGATCGTGACGGCCTCTTCGATGGAGCGTGCGATGCCGGCGGGCGGGCGGTGGAGTTTGAGGCGGGTGAGGAGGTCGTCGAAGCGGTCGCGGTCTTCGGCGAGGTCGATGGAGTCGACGGAGGTGCCGATGATGGGGACGCCGGCGGCGACCAGGCCGTGGGCGAGATTGAGGGGCGTTTGACCGCCGAACTGGACGATGGTGCCGTGGACAAGACGAGAAGCGGCGGAGTGGCGGAGCGGCGAAGTGGCTGGGTCGGGGAGCAGCGCGCTGCCGTTCCGGCGTTCGATGACGGTGAGCGTGTCTTCGAGCGTGAGCGGCTCGAAGACGAGGAGGTCGGAGGTGTCGTAGTCGGTGGAGACGGTCTCGGGGTTTGAGTTGATCATCACCGACTCAAAGCCGAGCTCCTTGGCGGCGAACGCGGCGTGGACGCAGCAGTAATCGAACTCGATGCCCTGGCCGATGCGGTTGGGGCCGCCGCCGATGATGACGACTTTCTTGCGGTCGGTGACGCGGATTTCGTCGTCGGCGGACGTCACTGGGCGCTGGGCACTCGGCGCTTGGGAAGAAGCGGAGATCGCGCCCTTTTCGTACGTCGAGTAGTAGTACGGCGTGACGGCCTCGAACTCCGCGGCGCAGGTGTCGACGAGCTTGTAGACCGGCTCGATGCCCAGGGACTTGCGGCGCTCGCGCACGGCGAGGATGGTCTCGGTCGTGAGTTTGCCCGTGTAGAGGTTGGCGAGCTGCGCATCGGAATAGCCGAGCTGCTTAGCCTCGAAGAGGACCTCGGCGGGGACGTGATCGAGCGAGTCGTAGGAGCAGAGCACATCCTCGAACTCGACGAGTTGCTGGATCTGGTCGAGGAAGAAGTGATCGATCTTGGTGAGGGCGTGGACCTGGTCGATGCTCCAACCCATCTTGAAGGCGTAGCGGACGTAGTAGAGGCGGCCCTGGCAGGGGACGGCGAGTTTTCGCGAGAGTTTGTCGAGGGGAATGGGCCACTCGATGGGCTGGCCGTCGGCGGTGCGGAGGCCGGTAGGAGAACTCGTGGTGCCGGGCTTGGCGCCTGGGGAGACGTCGAGGACGAGTTGGTCGCGTTCGACGGCGCGCATGGCGGAGAGCCACTTGTCGTTTTTGTCGAGGCCCAGGCCGAAGCGCTTGACGTCCATCGAGCGGATGGCTTTTTGGAGGGACTCTTTCAGCGTGCGGCCGATGGCCATCGCCTCGCCGACGGACTTCATCTGTGTGGTGAGGGTTTCGTCGGCCTCGGGGAACTTCTCGAAGGTCCAGCGGGGCATCTTGGTGACGACGTAGTCGATGGTGGGCTCGAAGCAGGCGCTGGTGGTGCCGGTGATGTCGTTCTTGAGTTCGTCGAGGGTGTAGCCGACGGCAAGGCGAGCGGCGATCTTGGCGATGGGGAAGCCGGTGGCCTTGGAGGCCAGGGCGGAGGAGCGCGAGACGCGCGGGTTCATCTCGACGACGACCATCTCGAAGGGCTTTGTGCCGTCGGGGCGGGGCGCGGGGTTTGGATTGACGGCGAACTGGACGTTTGAGCCGCCGGTCTCGACGCCGACGGCGCGCATGATGGCGATGGCGGCATCGCGCATCGCCTGGTATTCCTTGTCGGTGAGCGTGAGGATGGGGGCGACGGTGATGGAGTCGCCGGTGTGGACACCCATGGGATCGATGTTCTCGATGCCGCAGACGATGATGCAGTTGTCTTTCTTGTCGCGGACGACTTCGAGTTCGTATTCCTTCCATCCGATGACGGACTGGTCGATCTGTACCTGCTGGATCATGGAGGCGCGCAGGCCGCGGGTGATAATGTCGATGAACTCATCGCGGTTGTAGGCGATGCCGCCGCCGGTGCCGCCGAGGGTGAAGGCGGGTCGGATGATGGCGGGGAGGCCGATTTCCTTGAGGAAGTCGAGGGCGTCGTCGAGGGTGTTGACGGTTTTGGCCTTGGGGAGTTTGAGGCCGATGTTCTCGCAGATGTCCTTGAATGCCTGGCGGTCTTCGGCGCGATGGATGATGCGCCGGTCGGCGCCGATCATCTCGACGCCGAACTCCTTGAGGGTGCCGTTGTCAAAGAGGGCGCAGGCGCAGTTGAGGGCGGTCTGGCCGCCGAGGGTCGGGAGGACGGCGTCGATGGGAGTGCCGAGGGACGCTTCTTTCTGGATGATCTTGCGGACGGCGTCGGGGGTGATGGGCTCGATGTAGGTGCGGTCGGAGAAGGCGGGGTCGGTCATGATCGTCGCTGGGTTGGAATTGACCAGGACGATGCGGTAGCCCTCGGATTTGAGCGTTCGGCAGGCCTGCGTGCCGGAGTAGTCGAATTCGCACCCCTGGCCGATGACGATCGGCCCGGACCCCAGGATGAGGATGGTCGAGAGGTCGGTGCGTTTGGGCATGTGTGCTCCGGCGAGAGGCGGGGTGGGCGCAAACTCCAGAACAATACCCGGTCGTCCTGTGGCGACAAGTTCGGGGGGCATGATCCGGGCAAGTTTGCGGCGAACCGGGGAAGATCGGGCGGCGGGCGCGGGCCTGTCGCTATGGCTTGGGAGCCTCGGCCCCCGGAGCCCACTTGGCGGCGGCTTCGTTCAGGAGCGCGGTCAGCTCGGCGTGGGCCACGGCGATCTTCGGCGGGAGGACCATGTCGGGTGGCGATCGGGGCGTGAGATAGTACCGTGCGACCAGATCGGCGGGGCGATCTCCCCTCAAGGTGCGGCGGGTTGGGTCAGCGCCATGGTCGAGAAGGAGGCGGGACATGTCGATATCGCAGTTGTGGGCAGCGATGTGGAGAGGAGTCGATCCGCCCTCGGTCAGCGCGTCGACTGGCGCGCCGTGATCGAGCAGGAAGCGGGCCATATCGACTTCGCGCCTGTTGGTCGCTGTGTGCAACGGCGTCCATCCGTCTTTGTTGATGGCATCGATCGCCGCGCCTTGTGCAATGAGCCAGAGGGCCATGTCGCGTCGACCGCTGCTCGCGGCGATGTGCAGGGCTGTCCCTTGGCGTTCGTATTGGGCGTTGACGTCGACGCCCGCGGCCACGAGCAGCTTCGCGCAGGTGATGTCTATCTTGGCCGCAGCAGACTCCATGGGATAGCCATCGTGGTCGGCAACATCGGGCCTGGCGCCAAGAGACAAGAACAGCGCGAGGGCGTTCGGGCACTCTGACACGACACTCCGAACCAATCGCGAGTCGGGTGCGGCACCGCCCTCCAGCAGCGCGCGAATGGCCTCGGGGTGGTTGTTGTGGATCGCCAGCTGCAGCGGCGTTCTGGCGCTGCTCCCAAACTTCTGTCCGCCTTTGATGTCGAAGTAAGGGATCTTCGCGATCGCATTTGGATCCTGGCCACGGGCCAGCGATCGGCGCACACCGTCGGCATCGCCGTTCCATGCCGCTTTGTGGATCGCGGTCGCGTCGCCCCAGCCCATGGAGTTGGGTCCGGTACAGGCCGACAGCAGGAGCGTGATCACGATCCCGAGAGCGACGCCCACGAGCCGCCTCGCGCGTAAATCGGGCTGTTGCACGCGATCGACCACGGGAGACATGTTCCGCGAATTCCCGATTGAGAGCAACCGACCCGATCGGACCAAGGGGAGGGATTCACATGGGGGTGAATTGAGCCCAAGTGGGCGAGATTTTTCGGTGGGCGAATACCTCGTTGGGTGTGTGCGATATGGGCGACCTTTGCCGTCCTGTGGGTTCCCTTGGTGTGCTGAAGGCGAGGGCACGAGCGGCCGATGTTGAGAGGCGATGGGTACATTCGGTCGCCTCGGCGGCCTCTTCAATCCACCGGGCGATTCGAATCACCGCAAGGCAGGGCGGGTGCGGTGTCAGTACATCACCTGCTCGCTGGGCGAGGTGCGTGACCTGTCTTCGACGGGTATGCGTGTGCTGTGCAAGAAGAACCCGGGGATCGCGGCGGGACAGGCGATCTGCTTTCGGATGTACACGCTCGAGGGGCAGGAACTTCCCGTGACGGTTGAAGTGGCGTGGGTGAAGAAGGCGGGCTGGTTCAAGCGTGAACTGGGGATGAAGTTCTTGGACGTTTCCCCGGAGTTACGGATGGCGTTGCTGCAGTTGTGCCGTGCCTCGGCGTACAACGAGTCGATCAACGATCCGCAGCGGAAGATCGGATAGTCGGGCGAGGAATGGCTGCGTGCGACCGGGGCGTGCGGGCGACCAGGGGTTGACCCGAACATTTATCAAACTCAAAGTCAACGGAAGACCCGATTTGCATCGCGGGCGGGTTGCGGTACAACCATTCTGGTGAGACGTGCGTACGGCATGAGGGAACGCGCGGCGGGCTCGGAGTGCCGTTGTTCGGAGCCTTGGCTGCTCCGTCCGGTCGAGTCGCCGGCCCAGTGGTTGGGCGTGGCGACGTGGATCGCGTCCTAAAGTTGGTCATTGGCTGGATGACATGGGTGTGAAGAAGACGGCACGGGCGGCGCGGGCCGCCGGTGACATCGAGGGGTATCGATATGGGTTGGATGACTGCACGTCGTGAGTCGGCGCGTCGCTGGGGATTGTCAAAGGTGTCGGGGCGAGGTCCGGTGTCGATGCTGGAAGCGTTGGAGGCTCGACAGGTGTTGACGGCGCTGCCGTTCGCGGCGGGGAACACGCTGGTCGAGGTGCAGACGACGTACGGGAACATCTGGATCGAGATGTTCGATTCGGTGACGCCGCTGTCGGTGCAGAACTTTCTGCAGTATGTGAACGCGGACCGGTACGACGGGACATTCATCCATCGTCACGCGGCGAACTTTGTGCTGCAGGGCGGCGGGTACAAACTGGACGATCAGGGCACGCCGCAGCACATTCAGACGTTTTCGGCGGTACAGAACGAGTATCACCTGTCGAACATCGCCAAGACGGTGGCGATGGCCAAGCAGGGCGGGGATCCGAACAGCGCGACGAGCGAGTTCTTCTTCAATCTGTCGGACAACTCGAGCAACCTGAACAACCAGAACGGCGGGTTCACGGTGTTCGGGCAGGTGGTGAACGGGTGGGACGTGGTGCTGAGGATCACGGGCCTGGAGATCGTGAACGCGGGGAGTCCGTACGACACGCTGCCGGTGCGAGAGAACTACACGAGCGGGACGATCACCGACATCAACCTGGTGAAGATCAATGATGTGCGGGTAATCTCGTCGCCGGGCTGGAGCCAGGAGGCCAAGGCGGACGCGGTGGTTCGTGGTGCGGGGAGCGCGTCGGGCCAATCGCTGTTCATCACGAACAATGAACTCGGGCGCCCCATCATTTTCCATCAGGCGTCGAGCACGGCGTCGTGGACGGTGAGTGACGTGTCGCTGCAGTCCGGAGCGCCGACGATCACGGGGAAGTTGACGGCGTGGTTTGATACGAACGACAGCCGGTTCTATGCCGCGGCACCGTCGGCGGCCGGGCTGCTGCTGTTCACGCGCGCGACGACGGGGTTCTGGACTGTGCGGAACCTTGGGACGGAGATCGCGACATCACAGGTGGTGAACTCGGACGTGTCGGTGTTCACATCGACGGACGGGCTCAACCACGTTGCTGGAACGACGGGCTCTGGGCAGTTGGTGATCTTCGACCAGACCAGCAGCAAGGACGGGAGCGGCAACTACGCCTGGACGTTTGCGAACATCGCGACGCGTGACCTGATCCCGAACGGCAAGACGATGCCGACGTGGGTGGGCGACATCACGACCTATGTGACGACCTGGAACGGCATGAACGTCGCGGGGCTGGACAGCGACGGGAAGATCCAGGTGGTGTGGTGGGCGCCGGGGTTGTCGGCCTGGACCACGGACAACCTGAGCGACCTCACGGGCGCACCGGCGATCACGGGGACGCTCACGTCGTATCTGACGTCGTGGGGCGGGATCAACCTCGCGGGGACTGACGCGGGCGGAAAATTGAACGTGACGTGGTGGGTGCCCGGCTCGAACTGGGTGACGAACAACCTGACGGATCAGTTCTCCGGCCCGACGCTGGTGACGACGAGCATCTCGAGTTATGTCACACCGTGGGGCGGGTTGAACATCACGGGCCTGGATTCGAACGGGAAGATCAATGTGTATTGGTGGTCGCCCGGAATGAGCGACTGGGTGGTGACGAACCTGTCGGACATCACGACGGGTGCGGTGGCGCCGTCGGGCAGAATGACGGGGGTGGCATCTCCGGCGGGGACGATCAACCTGGTCGGGAAGGCGGCCAGCGGCGAGGTTCTGCGGTACTACTGGAACCCGGGCGACGGCGGGACGTGGACGTTCCTGAACATGACCACGACGGCGTCGTTCTATTGAGCGAGCGTTGCATGGGATCGATCAAGGCCCCTCGCCCGGCGGGGGGCTTTTTCGTTGGGAGGCGGACGATGGAGGAGGGCGCGTGGGCGGGGGCGGTCGCTCGCCGCACGTCGTGGGCGGTCAGCGTGTCTTCTTGCGGATGAAGTTGACGATGGTCAGGAGCGTGATTGAGCCGAGGGTGGCGGTGACAAGAGAGCCGACACGTGAGACGGACTTGAGTCCGACAAGGTCCAGGAGAAAGCCGCCCAGGACGGCGCCGAGCGCGCCGACAAGGAGGTTTCCGGCGGCGCCGAAGCCTTTGCCGCGGGTGAGCAGGCCGGCGAGCCATCCGGAGGCGAGACCGATGAGGAGGAACCAGAGCCAGTTCATGGCGGAAGGCTAGGGACGATCGCACGGACGAAAGTGTGAGACGAACGCGGCACGTGTCGATGTCGGGGAGTCGCGCACGATGGCGACGTCGCGCGTTGTTCCGTGTGGCGTGATTGCCGTGTGGGTTGAAGAGGGCTATCCGAGGGTCTGGCCGCACTCCGGGCATTTCAGTCCGGCCAGGGAGTAGCCGCAGCGGCAGCGAGGGACTCGACGCTCCAAGACCCGAGTGACAACCTCGAGCGCGGTCCAGGCCGCGACGCAGGTGATGGCGATCGTGACCCCGGCTTTCACGTCGGTTTCGCCGTAGGTCGTGTAGAAGGAAGGCACGAGATTGGAACGCACGAGTCCGAAGGCGTAGAGCAGGGCGCCCGCGGCTACGACCAGGAACCAGTGGCGATGTCTCATGCCGGCAGCATACCTCATCGGGGTGACCGGTCGCGTACGCTTGGCTCATGTCGAACCAGACCGCCGGCGGCTCAACCGATTGCGTGACACGCTTTGCCCCGTCCCCGACCGGACATTTGCACATCGGCGGGGCGCGGTCCGCGCTCTTCTGCTGGGCCTACGCCAAGCGGATGGGCGGGCGGTTCATGCTCCGCATCGAGGACACGGACGCGGCCCGGAGCAGCGACGAATCGGCGCGCGGGATCATGGAGGATCTGGCGTGGCTGGGGATCGAATGGGACGACGGCCCGGCGCTCACGCGGCGAGACGGGCGGAAGATCGGGGCGCACGCGCGGGACGTGGGCGGGTACTTCCAGGCACGGCGGGTTCCGATCTACAACCGGTACATCGAGCAGCTCGTGCGCTCCGGGCGGGCGTATCCGGCGTTTGAGAGTAATGAAGAGATCGAGGCGCAGCGGAGGGCGGCGGTGGCCGCGAAGCAGACGTATCGGTACCCGCGCCCTTCGGAGATCGAGTTCGGCGTGTTCAACGCGGCGTTGGAGGCGAGGTGGACGCGGGCGTGCGCGGGCGAATCGCATGTGGTTCGATTCGCGGCGCCACGGGAAGAAATCGTGGTGCCGGATCAGGTCCTGGGCGACGTGAAGATCGCGGCGGGCGAGTTGGATGATTTCGTGATTCGGAAGGGCGACGGGTTTCCGACGTATCACTTCGCGGTGGTGATCGACGACCAGACGATGGGCGTGACGCACGTGATGCGGGCGCAGGAGCACCTGGCGAACACGCCGCGGCACGTGGCGTTGCAGCGGGCGCTGCGGGATGAGAAGTCGGGCGAGGTGTTCCGCACGCCGGGCTATGCGCACATGCCGCTAATCTTCAACATGGACGGATCGAAGATGTCGAAGCGCGACAAGGCGAAGTTCGCGCGCAAGGCGGCGAAGGACGCGATCGCCAAGGACGCGGCGGCGAAGGGGCGGATCGTTGCGGGAACGGGGCTGCCCGAGAAGACGATCGCGGACTTTCTGGCGGCGGAGACGGATGCGGTGGAGATCGCCGAGAAGGTCGGGCGGTTCATGAACCTGACGCTCCCGGAGGTCGAGGTGCATGATTTCCGGGCCAACGGCTACATCCCGGAGGCGATCGTGAACTTCCTGGCGCTCCTGGGCTGGAATCCCGGCATGAAGACCGCGGACGGGAAGGACCTCGAGAAGTTCGACATGAAGTTCATCGCGGAGCACTTCTCGATCGAGCGGATCGGGCGGACGAACGCGAAGTTTGACCGTGCGAAGTTGCTGTCGTTCAACGGCGACGCGATCGGCGCGATGAGCGACGCGGAGTTTGCGGTGCGGTGGCGGGCGTGGTGCGAGGAATTCGAGCCCTCGTTTGCCAGGGCCGTGCCGGGCGACGGATGGGAGACGCTGGGACGGGCGGTGAAGGCACGGGCCAAGACGCTGCGCGACGGCGTGAAGGCGTCGGGTTTCCTGATGCTGGACGACGGCGCGTATCCGTTTGACGCGGCGGCGGTCGCCAAGAACCTGACGGCCAGCGACGGCGCGGGGCTGAAGATGGTGCGGCAGGTGCGTGAGCGGCTGGCGAGCCTGGAGCCGTTCGAGGCGGGGATGATCCACACAATCCTGGAGCAACTTGCGCAGCAGTCGGGCGGGATGGGTGCGGTGGCGCAGCCGATCCGCGTGGCGCTGACGGGATCGGCGGTGAGCCCGCCCCTGGGCGAGACGCTGGCGGTGCTGGGGAAAGAGCGGACGCTGGCGCGGCTGGATCGGTGCCTGCGAACGCTGTGTGTGTGAGAAGTGAACTCACCGCGGAGAGCGCGGAGCACGCGGAGGAGAGACGACTCGCCTCGCAGCACCAAAGCGCGGAGCAAAGCACGCTTCGTAGAGGTTGGGCGAAGAGCGCATCGACCCGGATACGTCGCGGCGGATCGCATCTCACGATCGCTGTGAATGGTGAGTGGGCGAACCCGGAACTCTGAAAGTCCCTATTCTTTGCCCATGCCGATTCTGAACTATCAGACCGCGGGCGAGAGCCACGGGCCGTCGTTGGTGGTGATGCTCACGGGCGTGCCCGCGGGGCTTGTGCTGGATGTTGATTTCATCAACGCGGAGTTATCGCGGCGGCAGGGCGGGTATGGGCGCGGGGGGCGGCAGCGGATCGAGCAGGACCGCGTGGAGTTTCTGACGGGCGTGCGCCGGGGCAGGGCGATCGGGGCGCCGCTCACGATCCGGATCGTGAACAACGACTCGCGGCTGGATGATTTGCAGAAGACGCCGCCGGTGTATCGCCCAAGGCCGGGGCACGCCGATCTCGCGGGAAGTATCAAGTGGCTGACGACGGATTGCCGCGAAACGTTGGAGCGGGCCAGCGCGCGCGAGACGGCGTCGCGCGTCGCGGCGGGCGCGGTGGCGCGGTGCCTGCTGCGCGAGATCGGGATCGAGGCGTTCGGGTTCGTGCGTTCGATTCTTGATGCGGCGACGACGGCGGAGGTTGGCGAGAACAACTGGCACGAGATGCGGAAACTCCGCGACGCCAGCGAGACATATTGCCCGGATGCGAAGGTGACGGAGCGGCAGTGCGAGATCATCCGCCGGGCGAAGATCGACAAGGACACGGTGGGCGGGCTGGTCGAGGCGCACGTGTTCGGTTGCCCGCCGGGGATCGGCAGTTCGATGGACTGGACAACGAAACTGGATGCACGGATCGCGTACGCGGTGATGGGGATCCAGGCGTTCAAGGCGGTGGAGATCGGGCTCGGGAAGGAGTGCGCGGCGCGGGTGGGGAGCGCGGTCCACGACGCGATCCGCTTTGACGCGGCGAAGGTCGACACGCCGAACCTGGGGTTCGTGCGCGACAGCAACAACGCGGGTGGGACCGAAGGGGGCATGACCAACGGGCAGCCGCTGGTGGTGCGCGGGACGATGAAACCGATCGCGACACTCCTGCGCGGGATGGCGAGCGTTGATCTCAACACCAAGGCGGCGGAGCACTCGGCGTACGAGCGGAGCGATGTGTGCGCGGTGTCCGCGGCGAGCGTGGTGATGGAGAACGTGGTGGCGTTCGAGGTGGCGCGGTGCGCGATGGAGAAGTTCGGCGGCGACTCGATGATCGAGGTGCGGCAGAACTTCGAGAACTACCTGCGGATGGCGCGGATGCTCCCGCTCGATCCGCCGAGCATGACGATCGCGTGACGGGCTCGGACGGACGATCAGGTCGTGGGCTTGGCCTGGTTCGTGATGCCCTTCTTCACTTCGTCGATCAGTCGTTCGACGGGGAAGGGCTTGAACAGGACGGCCTGGAGGCCTTCCTGGGAGGCGCGCACGATCGAGTGGTGCGGGTCGTAGCCGAAGCCGGTCATCAGGATCACGGGCACCTCGCCCATCAGGCGGCGGACGGCGGAGAAGACCTCGTAGCCGTTGCGGTCGGGCATCTTGATATCGGAAATGACCAGTTCGTAGCGATGTCCCGCGGCGGCGTGGGCGGCGATGGCCTCGATGGCGCTGACGCCCGAATCGCAGACGGTGACCTCGCAGCCGCGGTGGCGGAGGACGTCGCCGATGATGCGGCGGATCTTGGGCTCGTCGTCGGCGACCAGGACGTGCCTGCCGGCCAGGGCGGCGTCGCGTGTGCTGGAGGCCATGGCGCGCTCGACGCCGAGCAGCGTGGTCGGCCCGGCGGCCACTTCGCGGATGCGTTCGCGGATGGACTCGACGTCGGCGCCGATGCGTGTAATGTGGGACTTGGTCTCGGGCTCGGCGGGCACGCTGTGGTGGAGGAGTTCGAGTTCGCGGACGATGTCGGCCAGGGGCGCGGCCAGTTCGTCCTCGACGCGTGAACTGACGCTGCGATTGACGGTTGAGCGTTCGACCACGAGCATGTCGAGCGTGTGGACGGCCATGGCGATGGATCGTGCGAAGATCTCGGCGAAGAGGCGGTCCTCGTCGGTGAAGGCCGCGGGCTGCTGGCTTTCGGCGTTGAGGATTCCGAGGACCCGGTCCTGGATTTTGAGCGGGACGGTGAGCGAAGAGCGTGCTCCTGAGAGTCCCGGGAGGAACATGGAGTCGTTGCCGGCGTCGTCGCAGCGGTAACTCTGGCCGGTGGCGGCGACGTAGCCGCTGATGCCGTTGCCTTCGGGGAGTGGGTAGATGTCGATATCGGCGTAGGTGGGCGGGAGTCCGGCGGACATGACGAGTTCGAGTTTTCCCGTGGCGGCGTCGAGCAGGCGGATGCCGAAGTGATCGAAGTGGAGGAGGTCGTGGGCGTAGGCGACGACCTTGCCCTCCAGGGCGCGGAGTCGTTCGGAGGCGTTGAGTTTGCGGACGACTTCGGCGTCGAGGCGGAGCAGATCGCCGCCGGCCCGCTCGATGGCCTCCATCTTGAAGCGTCGGCGTTTGGCGGCGGTGATGTCATGGACGACGATGACGACGGCGGCGTCGGAAGCGCCGGCCCCACCGGCGGCGCCCGCGGGGCGGGAGAGCACGACCTCGAACTCGGCGGAGAGGTCCGAGGCGCTGACCTCGTGACGGATATCGGTGATGGGACGTCCGGTGTTTGCGTTCCACGTCGCGAGCGCGGCGGAGGCGAGGGTCGCGATTTTGGAGCGGGTTCCGGCGTCGAGGGCGCGGAAGCGTGTGTTGGACCAGAGGACCTGGGCGGCAGGGGAGAGGAGTGCGGCGCCGTCGGGCATGGCGTCGGCGGCGAGCATGGCCATGGGGGCTGGATCTTCGGCGCTGGTGACCAATTCGACGCGATCGGCATATCGCTCGGCAAGGAGGCGACGGATCTCGTCGTTCAACGACGCGTCGCCGCCGGTCACCAGCAGCTTGGCACGACTTTGCGTCATCGAATCGGACAACCTCCGGCTCCTCGGGCGTCTAGGGTAGCGGCCCAGGGGGGTGGCGCACAATCGATCGCCTCGCCGATGAATGGGGAAGGCGGGGCGGTGACTGATGCAACCCTAATTTCACATCGGTTCGATCGATCGTGGTACTGTGATTCTGAAATGCTTTCAGTTCAGGGCGTCCATAAATCGTTCGGGTCGATCCGGGCTGTCCGGGGGGTGTCGTTCGAGGTCCGCCCGGGGCAGGTCGTGGGATTGCTGGGGCCGAACGGGGCAGGTAAAACCACCACAATCAGGATGATTACGGGTTTTTTACCGCCGGACGACGGGCGGGTGATGATCGGCGAACTGGACGTTTCGCGTGATTCGGGCGAGGCGCGGGCGCGGATCGGCTATTTACCCGAATCGGCCCCCCACTACCCGGAGATGAAGGTGCGTGAGTTCATTGCGCACCGGGCGGCGCTGTTCGGGGTGGAGCGGCGGGAGCGGAAGAAGGCGGTGGAGGCGGCGATGGACCGCTGTCAGGTCGGGACGGTGGCATCGCGGCGGGTGGGGGTGCTTTCCAAGGGGTTCAAGCAGCGTGTCGGGCTGGCGGCGGCGATCGTGCACGGGCCGAGCGTGCTGGTGCTCGACGAACCGACGAACGGGCTGGACCCGACGCAGGTGCGTGAGGCGCGCTCGCTCATCAGGGACCTTGCGAAGGACCGGACGCTGCTGTTCTCGTCGCACGTTCTGAGCGAGGTTGAGCGAGTGTGCGATCGCGTGGTGATGATCGCGGGCGGCGAGATGCGGGCCGACGGGACACCGAGCGAACTGGTGGAGAGGACGTCGCTGACGCCGCTGCACGTGGTCGAGTGCGCACGGAGTCCCGATCCCATGCCGATTTTGCGGAAGGTTGATGGCGTGTCGGAGGCGCGTCTGGAGCCGGTGTCTGACGAGGGGTGGGTGCGGGTGCGGATCACGCCCCGGGCGGGTCAACGCGACCTGCGCGAGTCGATATCGGTGGCGGCGCGGGGCGCGGGGCTGGCGGTGCGTGAATTGACGATCGAGCGCCCGAGCCTGGAGCGGTTGTTCGCGGAGTTGATCGAGCGGCCGGGCACGCTCGGGGGCGGGGCATGAGGGGCATGATGACCATCGCGCGGCGCGAACTGGCGTCGTTCTTTGCGATCCCGCTGGGATGGGTGGCGATCGCGTTGTACCTGTTCCTGACGGGCGGGGTGTTCACGCTGATGATCCTGAACCCGAACACGGCGGCGACGATGCGCCCGTTCTTCGCGGTGAGCGCGTGGCTGATGCTCCCGGTGATTCCGGCGATCTCGATGCGACTGTTCAGCGAGGAGTATCGGAGCGGGACGATCGAGCCATTGCTCACGAGCCCGGTGAGCGACGCGGCGATCGCGGTGGGCAAGTATCTGGGCGCGCTGGGGTTCATGGTGCTGATGCTCGTGCCGACGCTGGGGCATGTGGGCGTGCTGGTGTGGGTGTCGGAGCCCGCGCCGGACGCGGGGCCGATCGTGGCGGGGTATGCGAGCCTGGTGCTGCTGGGGATGCTGTATCTCTCGATCGGCTTGTTCATCTCGTCGCTGACATCGAACCAGACGCTGGCGTTTCTGGGGACACTCTTTGCGATTCTGTTGCTCCTGCTCGCGACGACGCTGGGGGCGGATCGGCTGCCCGAGGCGATGCGGCCGCTGTTGTATGCCGCGGCACTCACGCCGCGGATCGCGGACTTTGCCAAGGGCGTGATCGACACGTCGCACGTGGTGTTCTTTGTGACGTGCTCTGCGTGGTTCGTGCTTCTGACGATCGTGGTGCTGCAATCGCGGAGGTGGTCATGAAGACTTCCTCGCCGCGGCGATTCAGGGCGGGGCTCATGGGCGCGATCGCGTTGGCGTGCGCGACCAGTTCGCTCATCATGGCGAACATCCTGGGCGAGCACTTTTCGGAGCGGTACGACGTGACGGCGACGGGCGAGCACAGGATCTCGCCGCGGACGACGGCGTTGCTGGGCTCGCTGGCGCACGACTATCGTCTCGTGGTGGCGGCGGACCTCTCGCGGATCGATGCGCGGGGGCGGGAGCGCGTGGTCGACGTGATGGACCAGATTCGGCGGGCGTCGGCGCGGATTACCAACGACGTGATCGACACGAGCCGGGCCGACGGGCCACGCGCGCTCGACGGATTGGTGCAGCAGCTCGCCGACGCGGAGCACGACACGCTGCAGGCGCAGGTCGACACGATCAACAGCGCGGCGAGCGCGATGAAGACGCTCGCGGGGTTCCTTGACAAGGAATTGGCGCCGGAGATGGAGCGGCTTCGCCAGGCAACGCCGGCGGACAAGGAGCTGTTCCGCACGTTCTTTGATCAGCGGGCGGCGGCGGCGCGATTGGCGTCGCAGGACATGGCGCGCGCGGTTGAATCGCTGGGCGAGCCGCTGTCGGCGAAGATCGGCGAGGTGCCGGTACCCGCGACGGACAAGGCGGCCCAGAAGGTGCGCGAGGCGTGCAAGCCGATCCTTGATCAACTCGCGGAGTTGACGCGTCAACTGCGCCTCATCACGTCCAACGACGCGGCGCCGGCGGCGACGCGTGAGGCGGTGGGGACGCTCCCCGATCGGGTGCAGGCGGCCAGGGACGCGGCGGGCGCGGGCGTGGACGCTGTTCGAACGATGGCGAGGCTCGACCTGCAGCGCGTGAGCGAGGCGCTGCGTTCGGGGTCGTGCGTGCTGGTGATCGCGCCGGGCGCGGGGATCCGCGCGGTGGAGTTCAAGGCGCTGTTTCCGGACGAAGTCAACGCCGCGGGACGCGCCGATACGCGCAGGCACGCGGAGGAACTGTTCGCCAGCGCGATCGGGTCGATCGAGAATCCGGTGCGGCCGATCGTGGTCGTGGCCCACGCGGAGGGGAAGAAGTTTTTCGGCGAGTTGCCGATCTTCACGACGCTGGCGGAGCGGCTGTCGCGGCGTGGGATCGACCTTGTAGAGTGGGCGCCGGTGATCGAACCGGAGCCGACGGCGCTGGCGACGCTTGATCCGACGGGCGCCAGGCCGGTGGTGTACGCGAGTTTCGCGCCGGACTCAGGGGCGGCCAGCACGGGTCCCGGGCAACTGCCGGGTCCTGAACGAGCGGCCAAGTTGGGCGCGGCGCTCAGCGCGCTGGCCGATGCGGGCAAGCCGCTGCTTGTTTCGATCAATCCGTCGGTGATCGCGACGTATGGACAGCCGGACCCGACGGTGTCGGTGCTGGAGCGGTTCGGTCTGTCCGCGGATTCCGGGAAGCCTTTGCTGAAAGAGCGGATCACGGCGCAGGGTCGGATCGTCGAGACGGATCAAACGGTGGTGGCGGGCGAGGGTGCGCACCCGATCCTGCGGGCGGTGCGTGGATTGCCGACGCTCGTGCCGTGGCCTGTGGCGGTGAAGTCAACGTTCGGGAAGGGCGCGGAGAGTTCGCAAGGCCAGCAGGGCTTGCAGATCACAGCGCTGGCGACGATCGCGGAGGATGGGTCGACGTGGGGCGAGTCGCAGTGGTTGAAACTGTGGCAGACGCCGCGGGCACAGCGTGGTGCGAGCCCGGATTTGCCGGTTTTTGACGCGAACCGGGACGTGAAGGGCGGGCCGTGGATGGTGGCGGCGGCGGCGCAGATGGCGGGCCCGCGCGGCACGCCGCAGCGGCTTGTGGTGGTCGGCTCGAACAGTTGGTTCATCGACCAGGTGACGCAGCGGCAGGCGGAGGTCGATGGTCGGGTGATCGACGCGAACCCCGGGAACATCGAGTTGTTCGAATCATCGGTGCTGTGGCTGGCGGGGCAGGACGATCTGATCGCGCAGAGCCCCGAGGCGGCTTCGATCGCGTTGATCAGGCCGATCTCGCCCGAGCAACTGTCGATGATCCGCTGGGCGATGGTGGCGGGTTTGCCGGTGCTGGTGCTGGTGGTCGGCGGGCTGTATCGGGTGGTGCGGGGGTAGTCGAAGGACCGAAGGGCCAATTCACTACATAGCCAAATGAGGCGTCGCGCGGGCTGATCGGCGGAACCATTCAGCGTGGGTGGCTGAGCGAGTTCTGGCGGCGGAGGCGATCGGCCGTGGTGCCCTCGCGTGCCGGCACGAGCAGGGGCATGAGCGCGGGGTCAAGCACGGGCTCGGCTTGATTGTCACGGAGACTGGAGTGCTCGTCGCGCGGCGCGTGCTCGTGGACTGCGTGGCCGTGCTCATCACGCGGCCTCTCGGCAGGAGCAATCGCATCGGCGGCGTGCGCGAGGCGTCCCGGAACGTGATGACCGGGAAGGACGCCGGCGTCGGCGGATTCCACGTAGCCGTGCGCGGGGCGTGGGCCGATGACCAGGTGATACGTGCGGCACTGGGGGCAGGCGGGCTCGTGCGAGGAGAGTTGCTTCATGTCGGCGCAGCATACGGCGCACGCGAGCGGGCGCGCGGAGACGACGGCGTGCTGTCTGCCGCACTCGGGGCAGCGGGGGCGTGCGACCTCGAGGCCGGTGAGGTCGTAGCCGCACTGGCGGCAGGCGATGCCGCGGAACTTGGGTGGGAGCGACGCAAGGAAGAGGGAGACGATGAGGACGAGTACGGCGTAGGGGTAGAGGATCGTCTGGAGGACCGGGAGGTAGATGCGGTGGTTGGTCCAGATGTCCAGGCGGTAGTGGATGTAGCCGAGCAGGCACAGGCCGAGGAAGCCGGCGATCGCCCACGCGAAGCCGGTCCACGTGCGGCGGTGCTTGACGGACAACCACCAGAAGAACGCGGCATAGATGACGAACAGGAACACGGGGGTGGACCTCGGGGTGGTGAAGTGCTGAGGGAATCGCGTGGCGTTCTCGCGGCGCGATCGTGAACGATGAGGACGCGGTGATCGCAGGCGGAAACGACTCAACGGTGCGATGATCGGGGCGTGCCGCGGCGGATCATCGGCCGGCGCGACGACCTCACTGTACTCGGAAAGTGATCGAGCGCGGATGCAAACCGCTGAAAATCAGGGCTACCGCCCGTTCTTGAAGAACGTGCGCAGGCTCTCCAGAAGATCATCACGTCCATTGACCTTGCTGGTGATGACCTTGGGGCCGAGTTCGTCGGCGGCGCCGCTGGGGAAGGCTTCCTGCAGCACGCCCAGGAAGGAACCCGAGCCATAGGAGGAGGTAACTTGGCAGTAGCCGAACATGTTGCACACGGGGAGGAGTTGCTCTTCGACGAGTTTGACGCACAGGCGATTATCGGCGTCGGAACTGTTATCGCCGTCGGAGAAATGGAAGAGGTAGATGTTCCAGTCGCTGGGGTCGTAGTGCTGCGTGAGAAGTTCTTTGCAGCACTGGTAGGCAGAACTGATGCGGGTTCCGCCGTCTTCTTTCACGGAGAAGAAGGTCTTCTTGTCGACCTCGGCGGCGCGGACGTCGTGGACGATGTAGCGGCTCTCGATACCCTCATAATTTCTTCGGAGCCAGGTATCGATCCAGAAGGCTTCGAGGCGGACGAGTTCTTTCTGTTCATCGCCCATGGAGCCCGAGACATCCATCATGTAGACGATGCAGGCGTTGCTCTGGGGCTTCTTGACCTCGTTCCAACTGCGGAAACGCAGGTCGCTTTTGATCGGGATGATGATCGGGTTGTCGGGGTCGTAGACGCCCATGGAGAGTTGGCGGCGGAGCGCTTCGCGGTAGGTGCGTTTGAAGTGTCGGAGGCTGGCGGGCCCGGTCGGGCGGATGCCGGTGTACTTGTCGCGGATGGTGGTGATGTTGTGCTGGCCGCGGGGCTGGATGCGTGGGAGTTTGAGTTCGTCGGCGAGGATGTCGGCGAGTTCTTCGAGGGAGACGTCGACTTCGAGGAGGTGCTGTCCTTCCTGCTCGCCGCCCGGGCCGTTCTTTCCCTGTCCGACACCCTGGCCTTCTTCGCCCTCGCCCATGCCGACGCCGCCGGAGTTGTCGCCGTAGCGGAAGGTGGGGATATCGATGTCGTGGACGGGGATGGAAACGTAGCGTTGTCCTTCGCGACCGATGAGTTCGCCGCGGGAGAGGAACTTGCGCAGGTCCTTGCGGATTTGTCCGCGGACGATCTGTCGGAACCGTTGATGGTCTTGTTCGATCTTGTTGACCATCGCTTCACACCCATCGGCCGAACGGAATAGCCGACTCCGAAGACGTATGCGCACGCGGACCCACGGCGGATGCAGTTGCATCGGCTGTCGGAGCCCGTTCGTGCAATCGGATTCCTCGGTCTATTCGCGCCAGGCGATCTGGGTGTCGTCCAGGGACCAGTCGGGCGCGAAATAACCCGCGGCGAGCAGGGCTTCGGAGCCCTTGAGCCAAGAGTCGGCGCCGGCGATCAGGAGGTCGGGATAACCGACGCCGGAGACAAAGAGGGGCCAGCGGGTGATGGCGCGGAGGCCCTTGATCCCCGTGCCGCCGATGGCGACGACGGTGCCGCCGAGCGGGTTGGGGCGTGTGACGACGGCGGCGAGGTCATCGCGTGAGGCGTGTCGAGCGCCGACGATGATTTCTCCGCGGTTGAACGTGACGGGCGAGTCCTTCATGAGCGAGGGCCAGAGCGCGTTGGAGTCCGCATTGCCATACAGGACGACAGAACGACCCGCGAGGGTCTTTGGATCAACCTGATCCGAGACGATGTCGAACTGGCCGTTGCCGCGGTACCACCACTGCTCGGCGTCGAAGCGTGCCTTGGCGAGGGACCAGGCGTTTTCTTCGGGCGTGCCGCGGGTGGTGTAGACGAGGACGACGTGATTGGAGAGCGCCTGCTTCATGCCGACGGGGCGAGCGGCGGGCGCTGCTTTGGGGTCGACGATGCTTGCCTTCCAGGCGTCGGCGGCGCGTTCGAGCACGATGAGTTGATCGCCAGTGCCCGAAGGAATCGCGACGTCGCCCTTGAGCGAATCGATATTGATCGAGAGGGTCGTTCCTGCGAGCGAGCGGGCGTTGATGGTGAAGCGTGAGACATTGGCCGCGGAGCCCTTGAGGGTGTGGGCCTTGTCGTCGAGATCGAGCGAGAAGGTTGAGAGTTCCATGACGCGTTGCTGGTCAAAGGCGCGGAGCCACGCGTAGCCCCGGAAGAGCCAGGCGGAGGGGAGCGCGAGCGCGACGTGCTTCTCGGTGTCGGGGCGGGCGCGGTTCTTCTGGAAATCGAGCAACTGAGGCCAGGCGACGCACTCGTTTCCCCACCAGTGCCCGGCGCCGGGGCGCTCGTAGTAGGCAAAGTCGGTGTGGAACTTGGCGAGTCGCTCGCGCCACTCGCGGGCCTCGCTGACGGGCACGTTATCGTCGGCGTCGCCGTGCAGGATGTACACACCGAGCGTGCTGAGGTTGTTCATGCGGGCGACGGTGTCGTAGACGTTGGAGGCGCGGCGGAGCATGGAGAGCGGGCCGGCGGTTTCTTCGGGGCGCGGTGCGCCGGCGTAACTGAAGAAACTGGCCCAGCCGGCGCTGGGCGCGGCGGAGGCGAACTGGCCTGGGAACATGGTGGAGAAGACCCAGGTCCCGTGCCCGCCCATGGAGTGCCCGGTCACGTGCATGCGTGCGGGATCGACGGCGGGGAACGCGGCGAGCGAGGCGTCGAGGGCCTCGAGCCCGTCGAGCATGCCCCAATCTTCCCAGTCAAAGCCGAACGGGCGGCGGTTGGTTGGCGCGGCGACGTGAGCCCAGTCGAGCGTGGGGTAGCACGCGGCCTGTCCCGAGCCTTCAACACTGGCGCCATGCAGGCTGAGGATGAGGCTGCGGGCGTCGGTGCTGGCCGCGGGGTTGAGCGCGACGTATTGGACGCTCCCGTCGATCTCGCTGACATAGGTGGCCCGGCGTCGATCACCGGCGCGGCGGGCGCTGACCTTCAGGTCGAGATGGTGCGCGGGTTTGCCGGCCGGGCCGATGAGCGTGACCCTGAGCGTCTGGTCGCCGGTTTCCTTGATGGTCGCGTGGGGCACACGGAACGCGACCTTGCGCGTGCTGACCGGGAGCATGGACGGGAGTTCTGTGAACTCGACCGCGCCGTCGAATCTCGCCTCGATCTGAAGACCGTCGAGAGGGCTCTCGGTGTTGTTGCTCACGATGATCGCGCCCATCGCGGGGGAATCGGCGCCGATGACCAGATCGGGGAGCAGGAGGTCGGCGGCGTCGAGCGAGATGTAGTTGATTGGATCGCTGAGGGTGGCGCGCAACTCGCCGCGTCCGCAGGAGAAGAGGAACTCGTTGTCGCCCTTCTTGATGAGCACGGGGAGATGCGCGTATCCGAGCGCGTATGGATCGCCCATGCGCGGCTCGGCGTTGACAAGCACGGCGGAGTGGGCGCTGGCGGAGAGGATCATGACGCGCTGCGTGTCACTGGAGAACGTGGCCAGGGCGTATCCGGCGCGGAGCGCGTTGTGGCGGAGCGTGCCGTCCTCGGCGGCGATGGCTTGCTCCCAGGCGCGGGGCTGCCCGTCGGGGCTGGTGACCTGATCTCCCGCGGCGGGGGCCTTCCATGCGCCGGTCGCGAGGGAGAAGTTGATCGCATCGGTGTTGAAGGGGCGGCGTGCGGACTTGCCGATCTCGCCGATGACCAGCACCGACTTCACGAGATTGATGGGCTCGCGCTTGGCGTCGGTGGTCTTGATCTCGGCGGGCTTGTTCTCGATCGGGCGCGCCGGGGTCTGGCTCTGCGCGAAGGTGAAGGCGTTGATCGAAGCGACAGCCACGAGCGCGATCGCGGCGTTCTGGATCGCACGGGGAGCACGGGGGAGGGTGCGCGTGATCACGGTTGTTTCCTTTCGCCCGCCGCTTTGCGGGCCACCACCATCGTTCCCCACAAACCGACGAGAAGCGCGGCGAAAAGTTCGGCGGCGCGATTGACGAGGTCTGCGGAGAGCCCTTCCACGCGTGTCGGGGCCGCCGCCGCACCGGCGAACCATGTGGGGAGCGATGACGCAACCAAGCCCACGGCCCACTCGCGGAGCCCCAGGCCGTTGCCCGCCAGGGGGATGAGCAGGACGAGTTGCGTGACGGCGGCGATTCCCGCGGCCTGGGTGGGAGAAATCTCGACGCCGACCACGGCGAAGCACACCCAGTAGCGGAGGGTCCAGACGAGCAGGTCGGCGAACTTGAACACCGCGGCCGAGATGAAGCGCCACGAGGGAGCCGAGCGAGCGTGGAGCCAGAGGGTGGCGGCGACACCGAGGAGGGCGGGGATGGTGAGCGTGATCCATGTTTGCGTCGCGGGCGAGGCGACGTGCGTGGCGGCCTGCCCGCCGAGGAGTGGCAGGAGCGTGATCATCACGATGATGACGACACCCGAGAGCCCGATGGAGAGCGCGAGCACCTGGACCGAAGCGGCGATGGGGATGTCGTTGAACTTTTTGTGATACGCGACGCGTCCGAGGAGGCCCGGGCGCATGGGGAGATAGTTGAGGAGCCACGCGGATGCGATGACCGCGCCCATTTCCACAACGCCGACCTTGCCGTAGCGGTTGGTGAGGACGTGGAACGAGGCCGCGCTGCAGAGCCAATTGAGGAACGGGAGCGCGAGCAGGAGCGCAACGAGCGAGCGGGGGGTCGCGCGGAGCGCGTCGACAACGCCGGTGAGGCCGGCGCCCTGACTTGCGACGGAGAGGACGGCGGCGACGACGAGGGCGGCGCCGACGGTAAACATGACCACGCCGCGCCAACGACGCGGGGCGTTCTGGCCCGGCGGCGTCGGGGTCTGCGACTGAGCGTTCACTTGTTTCCCGCTGGGGGCGTGGCGGGCTTGGCCGGAGCCGGCGTACCGGGACCGGCGGCGGGAGTACCGGAGGACGAGTCCGGGATGACGCCGGTCACGATGCCGTAGAGCCCCGGGCCGGCGTTGGCAAAGAACTTCGCATTGGCGTCGATCGCCCCGGCGCGAGCGGCGGCGACGTCCCGGAGCCGTGGATTGCTCTGTCCTTTGGCCCAATCGAGCATGGGATCGCCCGCGTCGCGTACGCGGGTGACGACGACCACGGCCGCGACGTCCGGATCTTTTTCCTGGCGAGCCAGAGCGTCGAAGTCTTTCATTTCGGCGCACTGGAGTTCGTGCGGGAGTGTGGCGGCCATGAGCATGCGGATCTCGCGAGTGGCGGAGGAATACCGCTCGACGCACGCCGCCGCCAGAGTGGCGCGTTCTTCCGGCGGGAGTTCGGTCTTGTTGGGGCGGATGGGGGGCTTGGGCGCATCAACGCCACGGAACTTGGGATCGATAAGGACGGGATCGGGTGCGGAGCGGTCGAGCAGGCGCGAGCGGACCGCGACCATGGCCGCGGCGAGATCTTCATCCGTTGCCATCCGAACGCGTTGGGCGAGCGTGGATGTGTCGAGAGTCGCTTCGGGGAGTGCGGTTCGGGAGACCGAGCGTGTCTCGGAGGTGAGTCCGAGCGGCCCGGGCACGGGGATGCCTTCTTCGTTTTTGACGAACCCGTAGAGCACGCGCCAGCGTTCGCGGATGGTTCGGTGGGCGGAGGACTCGATCATCCAGCCGACCAGGCCCGGCTCGGCCCAGTCCTCGATCTCCAACTGCTGCATGGGCGCGAGGCTGAAGCGCCGCGTCAGGTCGAAATACTCGGCGCCCATGGCGCCGAACAACTGCTCGATATGTGCCTCGGCCTTGGCGTCGACCACGACCGACTCGCCGATGGTCCGTCCCGGCCCGATGCCCAGAGGGACCGGGGCCTCGTTTCGCAGCACCACGCGGATCCGGAGCGGTTCCAGGCGTCCCGCGTCGGGGTTGACCAGTTCGGCCCGGAGCGAGAGGAACCGCTTGGGGCTGGTGGCCAATTCGTCGACCCACGCGGGGACCAGCGCGGCGGCCTTGCGCACCTTTGACGCGGCCTCGGGATCCGGTTTGTCGGTCTTGGTGAGCACGGTGAGGCGTGATCGAGCCCACCCGCCGTCGGGGGCGAGCGGGAGGATTTTGGCGATGGCGCGCCAGCGTTCGATCGCCGCCGCGGTATCGCCCGCCAGTTCGTACGCCGTCGCCAGTCCGACATCGGCCAGGGTGTAGCCGGCGGCGATAGGACGGAGCGATTCGATGGCATCGGCGGGCTTGCCTTCGCGGATCGAGTGCCACGCCCGGGCCGTGATGATCCAGGGATCGGTCGCGACCACACCGGGATCGGAGGTGAGTTTTTCGAACTCGGCGGCGGTCCGCTCGGGATCGCGTTGGAGCCAAAGCAACGTGCTCACCAGGTCTGCCCGGAGTTTGTATGCCCGGGCGGCGGCCTGTTCGGGAGGGATCGAGCCGGGGACGCCCTGCGCGATCAGGTCCAGATCCTTCAGAAGCGCGTCGAGACTCCGCACGATGTTCTCGACCGCGGACGTGATGGTGTCCTCGTCGCCGACCTGAAGACCCGCGAGGACGCGGGCGCGCTCCAGCAGCGGATCGAGGGTGATCTCTTCGGGCTTGGGGATGCCGCTGGTGGGGATCAACTGCTCTTCCATGGCCTTGATGGTCATGGCGGCGGCCTGGCGGTTGTCGGCGAGGACCTTGTTGAGGTCTGCGATCACCTTGTTAGGCCCGTCGAGGGCCCAGTCGAGCACGGTGGACTTGACGATGTCCTCGGTCTTCTCGGTACCGCCGAGCCCGGCGTAGATGAGTTTCGCGTTGTTCTCGAAGCGTCGGGCGTCGCTGAACGCGCCGACACTGGCGCACGCCTCGGCCATCGACGCCAGCGTCACGTGATCGGAAGGATCGGCCAGGAGCAGATTCGTCAGGAGATCGAAGTTGCCGGCGGGATCGTCGATGCGATCGGAGTAGAACTGCACCGCGAACGACGCGGCGTCCTTGTTGGTGGGGTCGAGCGAGATAGCCTGCTTGAGGCAGCGCGCGGTGTTCGCGAGGTCGCCGCGTTCGTCGTAGAGACGGCACGCCTCGAACGCGAGGCGGCTTCGGACACCCGGATCGAGCGACGACCCTGCCGTGCCGATAAACCGCTCCAGTGCCGCCAGACGTTCCTCGTTGGTCTGCAGTTCGCCGATACGGCCCATGATCATGGCCTGTTGGAGCACGGTGTTGGTGGGCTCGATCGCGATGGCGTGTCGAGTGGCGGCCGCGACCCGCGCACTGTCACCCATCTCGTGCGACACGAAGAAGTCCCAGCGTGCCAACTCGGGGTTGCGAGGATCGAGTTCGGCGGCGATATCGATCAAGGCCAGAGCCATCTTGTAGTCTTCGGCCGAGGGGGGCCGCTTCAGGCGTAGTTCGAGCACCATGAGGCGCTGGATCGATCTGGCGAGGTAGGGCTTGAGATCGACCGCGGTCGCTTTGAAGGGTACGGCGGGCTTGGGCGCGGGCTGCGTCTGAGGCGTTGGGGCTGGAGTCGAGGCGTCCTGGGCAACGGAGAACGACAGCGGCAGTCCCGCGACGAGCACCAGCGCAAGAAGGAATCGTTTGGAAGAGATGTCGTTCAATGAGCCTCCCCGGCCGTCATCATCGGCAACCCGGCACCGACGCTTGTGGCGAGCATGTACAACGCCGCGCCCAATCCGAGGACGAAGGCGGCAAAGAGCAAAACCTCGATGGCCCAGACCAAGCGGGACGAGGCGCGTGGGAACACGCGATCGGCGACCAGGACCAGGAAAAGGAACTGACCGCCCGCGAGCAAGGCCGACCCGCCCATGAGACACAACTCTCGTGGTACGGGCCAACGCTCCGGGCCGTTCATCGCAACCCACAAACCCGTGAGCAAAAGCGTGGCGGCCCAGGTGGTGGCGGCGGCGGCACGAACGGCGGCGCCCAGCCGCTTGAGCCCAAATCCGGGCTGGGAAGCCGTGGCGGCGAGGGTGGCGACGCCGACCTGGGCCATTTCAGACCGGTCTGGCCCAACGACGGACGAGGCGACCCCCGGCGACCCGAGGCCGGTAGAGTCGAACGGGTGTTCCGAGATTGCCGCGCTCCGCGCCCGCACGCCAGATCCTCCGGCCGATGGTCCAGGGGTCCCGCCCCTCGCGCCAACTGTACTTCATCGGAAGACCGGGTGCAGGGGCTGGAAAGTCGAGGGCATGGAAACCCAGTGGCCAGCGGGGTTTGGCCATCGCTCCGGACACCCAGACGCATCGCCACCTTACCCCATCGCCATGCTCATCAGGAACTCGGCGTTGGTCTTGACCTTCTTCAGGCGGCTCTTCAGAAGCTCCATCGCCTCGACGACGTTCATGTCGCTGAGCACCTTGCGCAGGCGATAGACCAGTTCGAGTTCCTTGGGGTCCATGAGCAGCTCTTCGCGGCGTGTGCCCGACGCCGGGACGTCGATGCACGGATAGATGCGTTTGTCCATGAGTTTGCGGTCGAGGTGCAGTTCGCTGTTGCCGGTGCCCTTGAACTCTTCGAAGATGACCTCGTCCATCTTTGAGCCGGTGTCGACCAGCGCGGTGGCGATGATGGTGAGGCTTCCGCCGTGCTCGATGGCACGGGCGGCGCCGAAGAACTTCTTGGGGCGTTGGAGGGCGTTGGAGTCAAGGCCGCCGGTCATGATCTTGCCCGAGTGGGGCATTTCGGCGTTGTAGGCGCGGGCCATTCGGGTGATCGAGTCGAGGAGGATGACCACGTCATCGCCGAACTCCACCATGCGTTTGGCCTTCTCGATGACCATCTCGCAGACCTGCACGTGGCGGTTGGACGGTTCGTCGAAGGTGCTGGCGACGACCTCGACGTGCTTGGAATCCTTGGTCGTGTTGCGTCGGAAGTCGGTCACTTCCTCGGGGCGTTCGTCGACCAGGAGGACGATGATCCGGGTCTCGGGCGAATTCCGGCTGATGGCCTTGGTGATCTTCTGGAGGAGGACGGTTTTCCCGGTGCGCGGAGGCGCGACGATCAGCATGCGCTGGCCCTTGCCGATGGGCGCGGTGAGATCGACGATGCGGCACTCGATCTCGCCGGGGTCGGTCTCGAGCATGTAGCGTTTTTCAGGGTGGAGGGGCGTCAGGTCTTCGAAGTTGATGATGTCGTGGACCTTGGCGGGGTCGCGCCCGTTGATCTTCTCGATGCGGAGGAGGGCGAAGTATCGTTCGCTCTCCTTGGGGGGGCGGACCATGCCGCGGATCACCATGCCGCGGCGCAGGCCGTAGCGGCGGACGGTGCCTGGGCTGACGTAGATGTCGTCGGGTCCGGGGAGGTAGGACTGCTCGGGTGAGCGAAGGAAGCCGAAGCCGTCGGGCATGATTTCGAGCGTGCCATCGCCGAACATGAGGCCCTGCTTGGCGGCCCGGGCCTTGAGGATCTTGAAGATGAGGTCCTGTTTGTTGAGGGAGTGGAAGTCGGTGAGGCCTTCCTTCTCCGCGATCTTGAAGAGCGGCTCCATCTCCATCTTCTGGAGTTCGCCGATGGAGAGCGCGTCCTTCAAGACCGAGGGATCAGAGGCCTTGGCGATACGTTCGAGTTCCTGTGCCTCGCGTTCGAGTTCTTCGTCGCTGGGGAGTCCTTCGGGGAGGCGCGAGCCTCCGAACCCGCCGTGGCCGCCGCCTGAGAATCCGCCCTGGAAGCCGCCGGGTCCCATGCCGCCCTTGCGGCGTTTCTTCTTGCGTCGGAACCCACCGGGGCCCTGGTCGTAGAACTGGCGTCCGTCCTGACGGTTGTCGGGGCCGCGATCCGGCCCACGATCCTGGCGGGGCCCGCCCTGATTCGGGAAGCCTTGACCCTGGGTGGGTGCGCCTTGCTGAGCGCCGGGGCCGCCATTACCCGGGCCGCGATCCTGGTCGCGGCGCTCGTCGGAGCGGAAGTCCGGGCGAGGATCCTGACGGGGTTCGGGGCGCGAATCCGGGCGTGGCTCTTGTCGGGAGTCGGGGCGGGGGTCGGGGCGGTTTTCCGTTCGGGGTTCGGGTTTGGGCTCGACGCGGGGCTCGGGACGGGATTCGGGCTTGGAGGGCTTGGACTCCGCGGATGCACGGCTTCCGGAGAGCGATTCGCCGGGCAAAGCGGAAACCGGGCGGGCCTCTGGCTCGGCGGTGGCGCTGCCGCTGGAGCGGCGAGCGGTGGGCTTTGCTTTGGAACGGGTTTCGTGCGCGTCGCCCTTGTCGTCGTGGCTGGAACCGGTGGAACTACGAGCCATGCTTCCTCGATCCTGCCGGGACCAAGCCCGGAACTTTCTCGCTGCTCTTCGGATCAGCGCCCACGCGCCGATCTGAACCCAAGCAGCCCGAACAACCAATGAAATCTGACGATGTGAGTCTGGGAGATTCGAGGCTTGAACGCCTCGCCGTGTCGTTGTCGTATCGAACAAGTCATCACCAGCGCGCCGTCAGGCCGCGTGGGAGCGATATACCGGCCGTCCGACCGAAGAACGCGAGAAGCCCGCGATCAAGGGCAGAAGTACCGGGACCCGAGTTATCCCCCGCGTGATTTCATCCGACGAATCGGTCTGCGAAACACGCCAGACCCTGTGCCCCGCGCCGAGTTCAATGAGAACCCAGCCTCGAAACCCGCCCTTGGATGCGTTGGAGGAGGTCCGCGACTCGCCCGGGCAGTGCCCCCGGCTCGCCGTCGTTGACCAGTACATCATCGGACCTTTGCCGCTTCTCTTCAAGTGGCACTTGTGCTTTTTCTCGCCGCTCCAGTTCCGCGGCATCCCAGCCCCTGGTGGCCTTGACACGCCCGACGCGGGCCTCAAACGGGGCGTCAACAAACACAATAAGGTCACATTCGCGGTCCACGCCGGCCTCAAAGAGCAGCGGTGCATCGATGATCGCCGCACTCGCACCGGCGGCCCGGGCTCGGTCGATCGCCTGGGCCCTCGTCGAGCGGACTATCGGATGGACAAGCCCTTCAAGCCGGGCCCGTTCCTCCGGGCGGCGAAACACGATATCCGCGACTTGGGCGCGATCGATCCGGCCGTCTTTGGCGATCACGCCGCGCCCCCACCACGACACAAGTTGATCGCGTACGTCGGGGCGATCGAGGGCGGCCTTGGCTTCCTTGTCGGAATCGATCACGATGGCGTCGGCCTGCCTGGCGATCTCGGCGGCGACCGTGCTTTTTCCGGACCCGATGCCGCCGACCAGGCCGATGACGCGGAGTGGCGAGGCGGGAGCGTCGGACGGCGTGGCGGCGTGGGTGCGTGCGAGAGGTCGATCCGCGGCGAGATCGATGGCGTGTCGGACTTGGGCGACGGTTTCATCGGGATCGGGGGCATGGACCCAGGCGACCCCGCCGCCGCTGGCGTCGACGACTGCGAGCGAGCCGAGGCCGAGCAGGCGTTCTCCCAGCGTGCGATGGATCACGACATCTTGCACGTTACGGAGCGGCAGTTCCGCCTGGCCGCGTGAGAAGACGCCCCACGCCCGAATGATCCGCACATCTGTCAGAATGAAACGGCGAAAGCGCCAATCGACAAAGACCCAGACGAGGCGGATCGCGATCAGGGCGATCGCGGCCATCGCGACATAACTGGACCAAGTGCGCGTGGAACGTACCAGCGTGGGGTCGCCCACCGCTCGGGAGGCGAGCCGGTCGAGAACCCACACGCAGACGATCGCCGCGATGACGATCATCATGACGCTCCACGCGGGGCGCAGGAGCAGGCTCATCGCGCCGGGGCGGCAATCGAGGATCAAGCGTTCGCCGGGCAGGGGGCGAACTCCGGGCTCTTTCCGCGCGTCAGGCACGCGAGGATCTCCGGCGCACACGCTCGACGACCTCGGTACGGAGCGTGGCGATATTCGGCACGTTGCGGTAGTGGCCGTCGAAGTCCAGGCCGTAGCCCACGACGAATTCGTCGGGGATCTCAAAGCCGACGTACTGCACGTCGACGGCACGCTGGCGGACGCGGTCGGGCTTGCGGAGGAGCACGCACAGGCGGAGGCTCGCGGGCTTCTGGGCCGCGATCAACTCACGGACCAATCCGAGCGTCTGTCCTGAATCGAGGATGTCATCGACGACCACGACGTGTTTTCCGGCCAGGTCGCCGGGGATCTCGGCCGCGAGTTTCGCGCCCTTGCTCTGGACCGACGCGCCGGGGTAACTGGAGACGGCGACGAGTTTCAGCGACAGGCGCATCGGCATGGCGCGGATGAGGTCGGCGACAAAGACGATCGCGCCGGTCATGACGGGGATCATGACAACCTTGCCGAAGTCGTCTGTTCCGGAGGCATCGCGGGCCAGATCGCGTTCGAGGTCGGCGGCGAGGTGCGCGCCCAATTCACGGACGCGTTTGGCGATCGCCCGCTCATCGACCAGAATACCCGCAAGATCGTGATCCACGATTGTGATTCCTCGATGAACTCGCCCGCACATCACACTCGCCAGCGCGAGCCACTTGCTCCTGGGATTCGGGCTCCACCAACTTCCTGTCCACCTGTTTCGGCCCACTCTGCCTGACTCGCTGTTTCGATGCTTCCCTTCACTTAGTTGATCAGCCCCTTGATCCCGCCCGTCCGGCGCGCCTGCGAATATCGGGCCAGGCAATTCTCCACGATCGCGTCCGCGGCCTCGGCGGGCAGGATGTCGTCCACCTCCACCTCTTTCCCCTCCAGTGTCTTGTAGTCCAGGAAGAACCGCTTGAGCATCTTGAGGAGGTGGCGTGGGAAATCGCTGCTCTTCACGAATTCTGAATACACCGGATCGGCCATGAGCACGCTGATGATCTTGTGGTCCGGCTCGCCGTGGTCGATCATCGTCATCATCCCCACCGCGCGGGCCTCGCAGAGCGTCATCGGCGGGATTTCTTCGGTGCAGAAGACCAGCACGTCGAGGGGGTCGTGGTCCTCGGCCAGGGTCTGGGGGATGAAGCCGTAGTTCGCCGGGTAATACACCGCGCTGGAGAGAACGCGGTCCAGGCGCAGCATCCCCGTGCCCTTGTCGAGTTCGTACTTGTTGTTGGAGTTTTTGGGGATTTCGATGATGGACTTGAAGTGGCGTGGGAGGGGCGACTCGTGGTCGATGCCGGGGGTCACGTCGTGCCAGGGGTGGATCATGTGGAGAGGGTAGCGGGAGCGCGGACGATCGGCCCGATTCCGCTTTTGTCACGCACGCCGCCCGCCGATACCCTGCATTCCATGCTGACCATCGACTATGCCAACTGTCTCTCCGAACGCGTCGGTTCTCACGGGATCGACCCGACTCTCCTTGTCGACGGCGCCGAGCCCGCCGAGGCCATCAAGGCCGCCACGGCCAGGCTCGCCCAGACCCGCGGCACGGGCTGGGAGCGTTGGCGAAACCTCGCGCTCGACCCGGTCAAGTCCGAGCACGTCTCGGCGGTCCGCGCGATCGTGAAGGAGTGCCAGGGCAAGTTCGACACCATGGTCGTGCTGGGCATCGGCGGTTCCGCCCTGGGCAACATCGCGCTGCAGAGCGCGCTCAACCCCCCCACCTACAACCTGCTGCCCGACTCCAAGCGCCCCGGCCCGCGGATCTTTGTTGTCGACAACGTCGACCCCGCGAACTTCAAGGCCGTCCTGGACTATTGCCAGTCGTTCCCCGGCGGTTTGGAGCGCACGCTCTTCAACGTCATCAGCAAGTCGGGCGAGACGGCTGAGACCGCCGCCCAGTTCATGATCATCCGCTCGCTGCTTCAGCGGACTCTTGGCAACGATTTCGCGCGCAACATCGTCGCCATCACCGACCCCGCCAAGGGCACGATGCGCCAGATCTGCAACCGCGACGGCTATCGAACCCTGCCCGTGCCCGACGGCGTTGGCGGGCGCTTCAGCGTGCTCTCCCCGGTCGGGCTCTTCTCGGCCGCGATGGGCGGGATAGATATCGACGCGCTCTTGGCGGGCGCGGCGGAGATGGACGCGATGTGCTCGCGCCCGAGCCTGACGCAGAACCCGGCGGCGATGCTGGCGTTCCTGCTCGTCGAGCTCGGCACGAATCTCGGCAAGCCAAATCATGTGATGATGCCGTATTGCAACGGGCTGTACCTGCTGGCGGACTGGTATCGTCAGTTGTGGGCCGAATCGCTGGGCAAGCGTGTGGACAAGACGGGGCAGGAAGTGTTCGCGGGCTTCACGCCGATCAAGGCATTGGGGACGACGGACCAGCACTCGCAGGTGCAGTTGTATCGAGAGGGACCGAACGACAAGGTGCTGGGCCTGGTGCAGGTCGATTCGTTTGATCGCCCGGTGCCGAGTGACCTTGCGATCCCGACGGGGATGGGCGTGGACGCGCTGGCGTATCTCGAAGGCCGGCGCATGGGTGAACTGCTCAACGCCGAGAAGCGTGCGACGGAGTATGCGTTCGTCGAGAGCCAGCGTCCGAACTACACGATCCACTTCCCGGTGCTGGACGCGCGGCATGTCGGGCAGTTCATCCAACTGTGGATGGTGACGACGGCGTACGCGGGCCTGATGCTGAACATCGACGCGTATGACCAGCCGGCCGTCGAACTTGGAAAGCAGGCGACGTTCGGGCTCATGGGCAAGAAGGGCTTCGAGGAGTTCCGCACGCAGGTCGACCGCACGCTGACGGCGTCGCGCTATCAGATCAGCGGGTGAGGTCGTGCAGAGCGAGACAGGGGAAGAAGGGATCTGCGAAAGCCGGGCGCCGGCGCGCAGGAGTTCGCCGTCCCTTCGTGACATGGTGATTGCTACTTCATCTTCCGGCTCATCGCGCGGTTGATTTCGCGATCCGTCTCGCGCTTGGCGATGGTCTGCCGCTTGTCGGACTGCGTCTTGCCCTGCGCCACGCCGATCAGGAGTTTCGCGTAGCCGTTCTTGAAGTAGAGTTTCAGCGGTACGACCGTCATGCCCTTCACGTCGACGGCCTTCGACAGTTTCCTGATCTCGCGTGTGTGGGCCAGGAGTTCGCGGGTGCGCGCGAGCGCGTGCTGCTTCTTGCCCGTCAGCGGCCCGGCGGGCGCGTAGTGGTCGATGTTTACACTGTGCAGGTACAGCCGCGGCGGCTCGTGCTGCACGCGGACATAGCCTTCCGCCAGCGACACCTTGCCGTCGCGGACGCTTTTGACCTCCGTGCCGCGGAGGATGATGCCGACCTCGAGCGTCTCGCCGATGTGATAGTGGAACCGCGCCTTGCGGTTCTCGATCACGGGGTCGTCGTCGCGGGATTTCGAGGGTTTCTTGGCCATTCGCCGTTCCGCAGGCACCGACGTTCACATCGAGTTCTTCACGCGATTCTTCAGCACACCGATCTCAGGAATCTCCACCTCCACCACATCGCCGTCCTTCAGCCACACCGGCGGCTTGCGGGCCATGCCCACGCCGCTGGGCGTTCCCGTCAGGATGATCGTGCCCGGGAAGAGCGTCATGCCGCGCGAGAGATCGCTGATGAGGCTCGCCACCGGGAAGATCATGTCGCGCGTGTGCCCGTCCTGCATGGTGTTGCCGTTGACGCGGCACATCACGCGGAGGTTCTGCGGGTCCTTGATCGCGTCGCGCGGCAGCACGCGCGGCCCGAGCGGGCAGAACGAATCAAAGCTCTTGCCGCGGCAGAACTGGCCGCCCGAGCCTTCTTTCTGCCACCAGCGGGCCGACACGTCGTTGGCGCACGTGTAGCCGAACACAAAGTCCATCGCCTCCGTCGGCGAAACGTTCTTGCACGCTCGCCCGGGCGTCCCGGGCCCCAGGATCACGCACAGTTCGCCCTCGAAATCGGTCTGGTCGCCACCTGTCGCCGCGTCGCGGCACAGGTTGGGAATCACGATGTCGTCGCCGTGAAGGCTCGCGCTGGCGGGGCTCTTGGTGAAGACCATCGGGCGTGTTGGCACTTCGGCGCTCTGCTCCTTGGCGTGCTCGGCGTAGTTGCGACCGATGCCGATGATGTGTCGCAGAGGCATGACGCCCGAGCCGGTCTGGATGCCCACGCCGAATTCACAACGCACGAGTTCGTAGGAGGTCATGGGCCAAGGGTAGGTGCGCAGGCTCAGATGCGCCGTGCCACGCCCGATCGGCGTGCGTCTTTGGCGACGCGTGCCATGTGTTTCTGCGATTCCGCGCGAAGTCGGGCACCCGCCCCTTCTCATTCTCGGCCTGGCTGTCTCGCTGACTCGCTGAACCGCTCCCCCGCTACGCTTGGCCCAAGGAGCCACCATGCCATTCAAGTGCGGCGTCTGCGGGCAGATTCACGACAACGTCGCCATGGACGTCGCCTTCGGCATGCCCGATCCCTTCTTCCGCCTCGGGCGGCGCGAGCGCGACCGGCGCGGACAGGTCTCGACCGACCTCTGCCAGTTCGTCGATGCCGAGGATCGCGAGCGGTTCTTCGTGCGCGGCGTGCTGCTGGTGCCCGTGCCGGAGGCGAACGACTCGTTCGCGTGGGGCTTCTGGGCCGAGGTGAGCGAAAAGGACTTCGACACGATCGTCGACACATGGGACGACGCCAAGCCCTCGAAGACGCCGATCCACGCGACGATCGCCAACCCGATCGCGGTGTTCGAGGGCGTGCTGGGGCTTGAGGTCGATCTCTTCACGCAAGGGGCCGAGGACAGGCCGCACATGATCATCCGCGACAAGAGCCACCCGCTCGCGCAGCAACAGTCGCGCGGGATCTCGATTCACTCCGTCGTCGATATCTTGAAGCAACTCGAGGCGAGCGGTGAAATCAAAGTCACCGAGTAGGCCGGTGATGCGGCGGGACGCGGCGCGACCCCGAGCGGATGGTCGTGCTGCTACGACTTCGCCGTCACCATGCCGCTGATGCGGGCCTCGAAGGCGAGTTGGCCGCGGACGACGCCCTGGATGTCGGAGGTGAACTGTCGCCGCCCGACCTTGACTTCGTGGCAGAGGAGGTAGAGGTCCTCGCCGGGCGTGACGGCAGCGCGGAACGCGGCGTGTTCGATGCGGAGGAACGCGACGAGCGTCGGGCCGCATTTGCGAGCCATGAACTCGAAGCACGCCAGTTGGGCACCGGCCTCGATCATCATCACGCCGGGGAACGTCGGGTGCCCGGGAAAGTGTCCGGGGACCCAGAAAGCATCGTGGCGGACGTGCATGATGGCGACGGCCCGCAACTGCTCGGGGTGCTCCCAGATCACGGCGTCAAGCAACGACATCTGCCCGCGGTGCGGGAGGAACGACTCGATATCGTTCTTGGAACGCAGGCGAGCGGAGAGGTCGATGTGGGAAAGGTCGATGAGAAGTCCGTGCCTGGTGGCCGTGGCTTCAGCCCTGCTTTCCTGCATCACGGATCTCCAGGATCTTGGCGCGAATGTCCTGGGCCGCGTTCTTGATGTCCTGCATGATCTGACGAACGCGGGTGCCCGCGGCCTTGTTGCCGCCCTCGGCCTTGGCGATGTCGCCTTCGACGTCGGCGATCAACCGCTTGAGTTGCTCGAATGCTTCCATCGATGATCTCCCTGCGTCGGGCGACGGGCCAACGCCCCGCCGACGGACTGGCAAGCGTATGCAATCCCCCGCCGTGCGTCAGAAACGGGCCTATTTCGTCACTCGGGCCCGGACTTCGCACTCGAGGGCGTCCACGACCTGTTCAAAGGTCAATGCGGATGTATCGATGCGTATTGCATCGGGCGGAGCGCGGAGCGGGCCGTCCGATCGGGTGGAGTCGGATTGATCCCGGGCGACGATGTCGCGCAGGAGTTCGGCGAAGTCGGCGGTTCTTCCGGTGGCCCGGAGTTGATCGGCCCGGCGTGTCGCCCGGACTTCGGGCGATGCATCGAGGTAGAACTTCACCGCCGCGTCGGGGAAGACGACCGTGCCCTGGTCGCGACCTTCGGTGACGAGTCTCGGATGGTCGTGGGCGATAAGCCGCTGCTCGCCGACCATGAGGCGGCGGAGTTCGGCGATTCCGGCGATGGGAGAGACGATGGCGGTGACATCGGCGTCACGGATACGCGAGGCGATGGGCTTGTCCCAGGCCATGATCGTCGGCGGGTCGGTTTTCCAGTCGAAGTGAAGATCGGCGTTGTGGACCTGCGCGACGATCGAGTCCACGTCGTTTGGGTCGATCTGGTGATCGATGACGATGGCGGCGGCGGCGCGGTACATCGCGCCGGTGTCGAGGAAGTCAAGTCCCAGGTGTTTGGCGAGCGTGCGCGCGACGGACGACTTTCCCGTGCCCGCCGGGCCGTCGATCGTGATGATGATGGGCCGCGAGTGCGGGAGCACGATGGGATTCTTGGGGGGCAGTTGGACCTTGGCAGGGCCTTTGTGGAGGGCTGGGGCGGCGGGGGTGGCGTTCACGGTCATGCTCCGGGCGGATGTGGCGTGTGGCCCGCGCTCCCCGCGACGGGCCCGGGCGAGCCGGGGATTCAGGTCTCTTCGTCTTCGGCGTCGTCTTCGCCGAGTTCGGCCTCGAGATCGGCGAGTTCCTCGTCGCTGGGGCCAACCTCGTCGAGTTTCAGGGCGGCCAGCAGCGCATCGCGGGTGTTGGTCACGCCGAGCGTGCTGTCGCCCTGCCCGCGATAGTCGATGGTCAGGGCCGCGTCATAGCCGACCGAGAGCACGGCCTGCACCATGAGGTTCAGGTCATAGGGCGTGTGGACCGGCGGGGTGCCCTCCTTGAACGAGATGGTCGATGCGCAGACGCTGGAGGCGTAGGGGGTGATCCGGCGCAGGTACGCGGTGGGGTCTTTGCTCGCCGCGGCGGCCTGGAAGTCCGGGAAGGTGCCGACGCGGAAGCCGCCGACTTTCTTGATGAGATCGGTCACGCGTTCTGGGGTGCTGGTGAGGCCAGTGTGCGGCGAGATGAGCAACGAGATGTCCATTTTTTCCGCCGGCTCGGAGACGGCCCGCAGTTTCTTGGCCGAGGCGTCGAGTTCGGCGGGTGAATCGGCGGCCTTGACCTTGACGGCGGCGGCGTTGCAGCCCAGGACATGGGCCGCCTGAACCACGCGCTTCATGCGGTTGATCGCGGCGTCGGCGAGCGACGGATCGGCGAAGGCCTGCGGCTCGGGCTCGTAGATCAGCAGCACGGCGCAGCCGGCCTTGTCGGCCCGCTCGCGGAGTTGCTCCAGTTTCTGCTTGTCGAACCCCGCCAGAAGATTGGTCGGGAGCGACAGCCCCGCCAGGCCCAGGTTCTCCTTGGCGAAAACGGGAAGATCGAAGATGGTAAGGGGGCGAGCGCGCCCCTTGGGGGCGCTGGTCAGCCAAGGAGCGGCGCAGGCGGCGTTGAGGGTCAGAAGCATGCTCGGGCGACTGTAGCGGGTGCGGGTTCCGCACGCCAGTGATGCCCCGGCGGGACCTGTGGCACTTGCGCGGGCCTAGCATGGGACTGAAACGAGCGCGGATCGGCGGCCGCGGTGGAGGCCGAGCCAGCGCCGGAACGGAAGGTTGACATGGGCAGCCCAGCGGATCGGGTGTATTCGGACTCGCACGAGTGGCACAAACTTGAGGGCGACACGCTGACGCTCGGGCTGACGCAGTTCGCGGTCAACGCGCTCACCGACGTCACCTACGTCGAGATGAAGAAGGCCGGAACCAAGTTCTCCGCCGGCGAGATCGTCGGCGAGGTCGAGAGCGTCAAGACCACCAGCGACGTCTACTGCGCCGCCGGCGGCGAGATCGTCGAGGTCAACAAGGCCCTCTCCGACGACCCTTCCCTCATCAACAGCGATCCGTACGGCAAGGGCTGGCTCGTCAAGGTCAAGGTGACCGACAAGTCAAAGCTCACCGGCATGATGGACGCCGCCAAGTACGACGCGGCACATCCGGCCTGAATTGAATCGCGGGAGAGGCGGCCGGCGAAGAAAGCGGTGCATTGAACCATTCGTCGGAGCGTTCTTCTCGTGATGCTGCGCTGCGTCCACGTTCATAAGTCCTATCGAAGCGGCGGGCGCGAGGTGCCGGCCCTTCGCGGCGTGGACCTCACCATCGACGCCCCCGGCTTCTACGCCATCATGGGCGCCAGCGGGAGCGGCAAGTCGACCCTGCTCCACCTGCTGGCCACCCTCGATCGCCCCGACTCCGGCGAGATCTGGCTGGGCGATCGCGCCCTGCACAGCCTCGGCGAACGCGACGCGACCGAGTTCCGCCGCCGGGGCATCGGCATCGTCTTCCAGCAGTTCAACCTCATCCCCACGCTCTCGGCCAAGGAAAACGTCGAACTGCCCGGGCTGCTCTCGGGCGAGGACGCCCACGCGATGTCCTCGCGCAGCGCCGAACTCCTCGATCGCCTCGGCATCGTTGCGCGAGCCACGCACCGACCCGACGCGCTCTCCGGCGGCGAGCAGCAACGCGTCGCCATCGCCCGCGCGCTGCTCTTTTCGCCGACGCTCGTCCTGGCGGACGAGCCCACCGGCAATCTCGACTCAGCCAGCAGCGAACAACTCTGGACACTGCTGGGCGAACTCGCCAAGGAACGCGCCATCACCGTCCTCATGGTGACGCACGAACCCGCCGCCGCGGCCCACTGCCGGCGCGTCTTTGTGCTCAAGGACGGCAAGGTGACCGGAACCATCGAATCGGAGGGAATGGATGCGGGCGGCGTGGCGGCTCGCTATCAACAGTGTGTCGGCGCGGCCTAGCCGCTCCGCGCTCCTGGTCGCGGTCGTCGCGCTCTGCGCGACACTTATCACCGCGATCGCGTTCGCCCTTGCTTCGGTGCAGGGCGCTATCGGCTCGCGCCTCGATTCCACCTTCGGAAGGGCCGATCTCCGCATCACCTCGCGCTCCGGCGGCGGAGACTTCGATGCATCACTCGCGGGCCGCGTCGCCAACTGGCCCGAGGTCGATCGCAGCAGCGCCCGTTTCACCACCAGCCTCTCGCTCCGCTCCGTGCGCTACGAGTGGACCGAGTCGAAGGACCCGACCCGCAACGGCTACGTGCGTCAGCGGCGCGTGATAGGCCAGACGCCCATGGCGCAGGGCGTTGACATCGATGCCGAATCGCGCGTCCGCCCGATGGAACTGGTCGAGGGCCGCTGGCCCACCGGCCCGGGCGAGATCGTGATCGACCAGGCGAGCCAGGTCGCGTTCGGCAAGACGCCCGAGCCCGGCGCCGCGAGCGTGATGGCCTCCCTCCCGGGCCTGCTCTCCATGGTCGAGGAGGACAAGAACGCCGGCCCGGAGTTCGTCGAGAGCAAAGACGAGGCCGAGAGGCTCACACGAGAGCGAATGGTGCGGCTCGGCTCGGTGCTCGAGTTCGTTCGCCCGCTGCGCGAGCCCGTGAAACTCACGGTGGTCGGCATCAGCGCGTCGCCGATCGCGTTCGGGCGTCCCGAGGTCTTTCTGCAGCGCGAAGCCCTCGCCGAACTCGCCGGAAAGAAGGACCGCCTCACGCAGATCGATATCGTCGTGCGCGACGGCGTCGACGCCACCGGGCTCGCCGAGGAGGCTAAATCCCGCGTGCCCGGCGGCCTGCTCGTCCAGACCACCGCGAAGATCACCAGCGGCCTGTCGAAGAACATGCAGGCCAACCAGCTCGGCTTCGCGCTCGCCTCGATCATGGCGTTCCTCGCGGCATCGTTCATCGTCACCACCGGCATCACCACCGGCGTGACCGAGAAGCAGCGCGATCTGGCGGTCATCCGCTGCATCGGCGGCACGCGCGCGCAGCTCGCCTGGTCGCAGGTCTTCGTGGGCATCATCATCGGGGCCGCCGGCGCGATCATCGGCGTCCCGCTCGGCGTCCTCGCCGCGTGGGTCCTCGTCACGCTCTTCCGCGACGTCCTCCCTTCCGGCTTCGCGTTCTCGTGGACCGGCGTGCTGCTCTCTCCATTCGGCTGCCTGCTCGCGGGCGTCGTGGGCTCGGCGTATCCGGCATGGCAGGCCTCGCGCGTTTCGCCGCTCGAGGCGCTCGCCCAGCGCGCCGCCCCCGCCTCGCGCGCGTGGATCATCGCCCTCTCGCTTGTTGGGCTCCTGGGCGTCGTGGCCCAGCTCATCATCGTCACGCAGGTGCCCGACGGCCAGGTCATGTTCTGGAGCTACGCCAGCGTCGGGCTGCCCGCGATGTACTGCGGCTATTTCGTGCTCGGCGTGCCGCTGGTGCTGCTTGCGTCGTGGGCGCTGGGGCCCGTGATCGCGAAGATCATGAGGCTCCCGCCGCGCCTGCTCGAACGCTCGGTCGCGCGCACGCCCTTCCGCCACGGCTTCACCGCCGGGGCGATGATGACCGGCCTTGGCCTCATGACCGCCCTCTGGACCCAGGGCTCCTCGGTCATGCGCGACTGGCTCGGCAAGCTCGAGTTCCCCGACGCCTTCGTCGTCGGCCTCAACCTCACGCCCAAGACCCAGCAGGAAATCCAGGAACTCCCCTTCGTCTCCGGCACCTGCGCGATCGCGCTGCAGAACGTCGAGACCGACGCGTTCGGCGTGCGTGCCCTGCAGAAATACACCAGCACCTTCATCGCCTTCGAGCCCGATTCCTTCTTCAACATGACCCAACTTTCCTGGGTGCAGGGCGACGAGGCCACCGCCCGCGTGGAGTTGAACAAGGGCGGCGCGATCCTTGTGGCGCGCGAGTTCCACGCGGCCCAGAAACTGGGCGTCGGCGATGTCTTCAAGTGCCGCCACGATGGAAAGGACTTCGAGTTCCGCATCGTCGGCGTCGTCACCAGCCCCGGTCTCGACGTCGTCAACAAGTTCTTCAACGTCGGCGAGGAATACACCGACCAGTCCGTCCACGCCGTCTTCGGCAGCCGCCGCGACCTCCGCGAAAAATTCGGGAGCGACGCGATCAACATGATCCAGATCGGCCTCAAGCCCATCGGTGAGCCCGGCGCCGTCGACGATCAGGAAGCGGTCAAACGCATCCGAGCCGCCGCCTTCGAGGCCGGCGTGCTGGACGCGGGGAGCGGGCGCTGGATCAAGGAAGAAATCCGCACCTTCGTGCGCGGCTCGCTGCTCGTCAGTTCCGTCATCGCGATCTTCGCGATGGGCATCGCGGGCCTGGGCGTCGCCAACCTCATCATCGCCGGCATCGCCACGCGTCAGTTCGAGTTTGGCGTGCTCCGCGCCGTCGGCGCGACGCGCGGCCAGATCGCGCGACTCGTCCTGAGCGAGGCGATCATCATCGCCATCGCCGCCTGCGTCCTGGGCACCGCCATCGGCTTCCAGGGCGCGCTGGCCGGCCGCCGCCTGAACTACGTCCTCTTCGGCCTGGAACTCACCTTCCAAACGCCGTGGGGCCCCATCGCCTGGGGCTGGTTAGCCGTTGGCGTCATGACGCTCGGGGCTGCGGCTCCCGCCGTACTCGCGCTCGCCCGCCGCCGACCGCGCGAACTCCTCGGCGCGATGAAGGGGTGATGCCCAGGCACTGCGCTCGGCATGAGGAAAGGCGTGCGAGTTCGAGCCGGCGCGAAGGTACGAGCGGGCGTCCTCCCCTCGTGCCAAGTGCCAAGTGCGAAGTGCCAAAGGCCAGGTCCCCAGTGCCTGCACGCTCACTCATTCGACACGTCCGGCAGATCCAGATCGGGGATGTTCCCAAACGCGATCCGCCGCGGCGCCGATCGCTTCGCGTCGTGCATCGACGCCGGATACACCGCGTCCGTCCCCAGCTTCGGCCCGAGCTTCTTGTTGATCGCGTCGATCGCTTTCGACAGCCGCGTCTCCGCCACCGCGTTCTCAAACAGCGACGGCGTGGCAGACGCCATTGGCGTCAGACCGCTCAGCGTCAGCCCCAGTTTCAGAATCGGCGCGCGCCGATCCGGCATTGAGTCCCACAACTCCCGCATCGCCCGCATCAGCCCCGGCGTGTCGTTGATCCCCTGCACCTTCGTGTACGCGTGCCAGCGCGACTCCGTTTTCGCCACGCTCCGCGGCATCAGAAACGCCACCGAGATCGCCAGTTCATCCGCGACATAGCCAAGATGCCGCGCCCGCTGCGCCAGCTTCGTGAGCAGCCGCACCGCCACCGCCCGCGCCGCGTGCCGCTCGCGCCGCTCCGGCCCCAGAACATGCGAGTGCCCGATCGTCCGCCGCGATGTCCCACGCTCGATGAGCTGCTTGCCCTGCAGGCGATGGAACCACTCGACGCCCACCACCGACTGCCAGGCGGCCTTGAGTTCCTTCTCGCTCCGCGTGCACAGGTCCTCAACCGTGTTGATCCCCGCGCGATTCAGCCGCACCAGCATCTTGCTCCCGATCCCAGGCAGATCGATGAGGTTGAGCGAGAACAGACGCTGCGGAAGCTCGTGCGCCTCGATGATCGTCAGGCCGTCGGGCTTCTGCATGTCCGCCGCGACCTTGGCGACGAACCGATTGGGCGCGACGCCGACCGACGACGTCAGACATTCGCCCACGCGCGACGTGATCGCCCGCTTCACACGCAGCGCCAGCGCCCGCGCCGCCTCGGGCGGCCGCTCCGCGGGCACAAGGCGGCACGACACCTCGTCGATCGAGTGAATCTTGTCGACCGGGATCACCGTGTCGATCGTCGCGATCACGCGATGATGAAAGCGGATGTACTCGTCGTGGCTCCCCTTCACGAGAATGAGGTCGGGGCACATCCGCTTGGCCTCGCCTACCTTCGTGCCCGTCTTGACGCCGAACTTCTTGGCCGGATAGCTCGCCGCGATCACCGAGGTCGTGTCCGCCAAGAGCGGCACGACGGCGATCGGCTTCCCGCGCAGCTCGGGCCGAAGCTGCTGCTCGCACGACGCGAAGAACGAGTTCATGTCGACGTACAGGATGCGGAGCATGGCGGGCCGAGCGGTGGTGTGGCAGAGGCCGGAAATCGCAACGATTTCACGTGCCGCGAGCCTGTCGAACAAAATCCTACCACAAATCCGCCGCCGAGCAAGGGCAAAGTTCGCCGCCGGTAGACTCGCGCCATGGGCGACGCCGGCGAGAAAGCATCGATGCGGCGAGTGCTCGGTAGCCCCCCGCGTCTCCTCGACGACCGCGCCCGCCCCGTCTCGCCCGTCAGCATCGCCGAGTTCGTTCGCGCCGGATCGAGCGAGCAGGAGACCGGCGTCCGCACGGACCTCGGCCGATGGCTCTCCAAAATCGCGCCGCGCCGCAAGTCGATGAAGCGGTCCTCCACGCACGCGGCATCGTGGATCGGCGGAGCGGCGGTCGTCCTGTTCATTCTCACGACGGGCGGCCAACCCTGGCTGGTCAGGATGCTGGGCTCCTACGCCTACTTCTTTCCGCCGGTCATCATCGCGGTATTCCTGGCCCTCAACTGGCGGGCCCGCTCGCGCCTCTATCTCGCGCACCCCCCGTCGCTCGTCGCGCAGGGATTCTGCGGGCAATGCGGCTACTCACTGCTCGACCTACTCCCCGCCGAAGACAACTGCATCGTCTGCCCCGAATGCGGCGCCGCCTGGCGAAAGGAGCGACTGACATGGGCGTGGTGGAGTTCGCCGCGCGACGTTTCGCGCCCGGCGCCACCCTCCCGCCCATTCCGATTTGTGTTCTACCCGCGCGAAAGCGAAGCGCCGGACGCCGCCGGACGCCTGGTGCCGGCGATCACGCCGTCAATGGTTCAGGATTGTGCCGAGTCTTCACAGGGCAATGACGGAGCCCACTGGCGCTCGATCTGGGCGGAACTTCGCCCGATCGGCAGGCTCGGCCGTGCCGTCACGTCGATCGTCACGGCCGCGACGGCGATCGTTCTCTCCGTGTCCGGCGCGCTCGGCCTGTGGCCCGCGATGACGATGGCGAGCATCGTCCTCGGAGCCCTCGTCTCCGCGTTGGGCGTCGCCTTCGCCTTCGCCCTGTGGCGCGGCGATCTGTATATGGTGCGCGAAGACGTCGTGCGTGTGCTCACCCAGCACGAACTCTGCCCGTCCTGCGCCCAACAACTCACCCGCGTCGTCGACGACGAGCATGTCGTCGCCTGCTCCCACTGCGGCTCAACCTGGCTCCTCCCCGCCGCAAACAAATCCTGATTGCGATTCCTGTCCGCGATGACAAACGCCATCCACGCCGACGCTGAGCGAGTCCTCGAAGCGAATCGTCGCGCTCCACCCGGGTTGCCACCGGGCTTTGATATGGATCATCCGAAACTTCCGGGGTTGGCCTGAGTACCACCTCGCGCAGGCCGCCTCTTCCAGCCCGGAGGGCTGGCGGGTTGTAGCCAGGGGTGAACGCGAGTCTTCGAGCGGAACCCCTGGAACATCGGTGTCGTACGTCACGACCCCGGTAGGGGTCGAGGATGTCCGCGAAGTACGAAGACGCGAAAGCGCACCCCGCAAGTACCGGAAGAACCTCTGATACCATCAGATGCTGTGAGCAACGCCGAGTACAAGCCTGAACCCGCCACAACCCCGAAGCGATCGCGTGACCTCGACGACCGCGGCAAGCCCATCACACCCCTCTCGCTCCCCGACCTCGTCAAGGAAAGCGTCGCAGCCGACGATCGCGCCGCGCGTCAGCGCCTCGCCACCTGGCTCGGCAGGGCCGCCCGTCATTCCAAGCCGCTTCGAAGCACCGACCTGCTCCGCCCCGTCCCGCTCCTCCTGACCGCGATGTTCTTCGGCTCCTGCATGCTGACATCAACGCTCGAGAGCGTGATCGGTGCGGCCGCGTTTCTCCTCCCGTGGGTCGTGCTCTTTCTCGCGTTCTATGTCGAGAAGCGTGTGCTCCCCAGGCGAGTTCTTCGCAGCGCCCCCTCCCTCGTCGCCGAGGGCTTCTGCGGCCAATGCGGCTACTCCCTCCGCGAACTCCCCGTGCAATCCGACGCCTGCATCGTCTGCTCCGAGTGCGGCGCGGCATGGAACAAAGACCGCGTGACATGGCCCTGGTGGAATCACGCCGAACCACACTGGTCGCGCGTCGGCCACATCTTCTCCAAGCCCGAGAGCGCCCGCGCCGGACGCGACTCGCTCGGCCGCATCGTCTCGATCCGCACGCTCCAGGACCTCGCAGACCTCCAGCGCGACGCCGAGGGCGAACGAAAGACCGCCATCGCCGACGCCGATCGCGCCCTGAGCCGAACGTCGCGCTGGAAGCGCGCCGCCGCAGCGATCTTCGCGACGCTCGCGTTCGGCGCCATCGGCGCCGTTTTGCTCGCGTCATTGCTCGAAGAGATGCGAGCCAACAACGCATGGCAGGCCTTCATCTGCCCCTCCATCCTCTGGATCGTCGGCATCATCTTCGCCATCGGCATCCTCGGCGGGAGCATGTTCACGCCGCAGCGCGACGTCGCCCGCGCCCTCGCCGCCCGCGGCGTGTGCCCCTCCTGCACCGCCCTCTGGCCGCCCGAAGAACGCCGCGCCGACCGCGTCGTCTGCTCCGCCTGCGGCTCGACGTGGGGCCTCGCGCCCAACGATTCGCGCTGATTCGAAAGTCGCGCCCGACCAACAGCGCCTTTCAACGCGGGCGATGAGCAAGTCTTCGCAGCGAATCGTCGCGCTCTCGCTCTCACGACCGCAGCTCCCGCCGCGCCGCCGCTCACTCATGCTCCCTCGCGCATAAAATCTCCCATGCCCGCCCCGCGCGCCTTCCAGGTCGTCTCGCCCTTCGTGCCCATGGGCGATCAGCCCGCCGCGATCGCGCAGCTCTCCGCCGAACTCGGCGCGGGCAAGCCCTCCGCCTGTCTCCTGGGCGCCACCGGCACGGGCAAGACGTTTACGATGGCCAACGTCATCGCCAATCTCGGCAAGCCCACGCTCATCATCAGCCACAACAAGACCCTCGCCGCCCAGCTCTACGAGGAGCTCCGCGAGTTCTTCCCGCAGAACAGTGTGAACTACTTTGTAAGTTATTACGATTATTATCAGCCCGAGGCCTACATCCCCCAGCGCGACATCTACATCGAGAAGGACTCCTCGCGCAACGACGACCTCGACCAGCTCCGCCTGGCCGCCACCAGCAACATCCTCTCCCGACGCGACACCGTCGTCGTCGCCAGCGTGTCCTGCATCTTCGGCCTGGGCTCGCCCCAGGCCTACGCCCAGCGCGTCCTCACCATCACCCGCGGCAGCCGCATCGACCGGCGCGAGTTCATGCTCGCCCTCTCGACCATGCAATACCAGCGCAGCGAGATCGAGTTCAAGCGCGGCCAGTTCCGCGTCCGCGGCGATGCCCTCGAGGTCTGGCCCGCCTACGAAAAATACGCCGTCCGCATCGAACTCTTCGGCGATGAGATCGACCGCGTCGACCTCGTCAACCCGACCAGCGGCGAGGTCCTCGCGGAAGAGTCGCAGTTCTTCCTCTTCCCCGCCGTCCACTACGTCATGGCCGACGACGAACTCGCCCCGATCATCCAGCAGATCCGCGCCGACCTCGACGCGCGCGTGATGCAACTCCGCCACGAGGGCAAACTCCTCGAGGCCCAGCGACTCATCGCGCGAACCAAGTACGACCTCGAGATGATCGAGGAAGTCGGCTACTGCTCCGGCGTCGAGAACTACTCGCGCTACTTCGACGGCCGCGTCCCGGGCGAGCGCCCGTACTGCCTCCTCGATTACTTCGACTTCGCGCCGCCGCGCACCAGCGACGGCAACTGGAATCTCCACGCGATGACCGAGGGCTTCCGCGGCTACCGAACCCCCGGCCTCGAGAGCCCCGAGTCCGCCCCCGCGCCGCGCCCCAACTTCCGCGATTGGCTCCTCATCATCGACGAGTCGCACGTCACGCTCCCGCAGATCCGCGCGATGTACTTCGGCGACCGCAACCGCAAGCAGATCCTCGTCGAGCACGGCTTCCGTTTGCCGGCCGCGATGGACAACCGCCCGCTCCGCTTCGAAGAGTTCGAGGCGATGGTGCCGCAGGTCCTCTTCGTCAGCGCCACGCCCGGCCCGTACGAACTCGAGAAGGTCGGCGGCCTGGTCGCCGAGCAGGTCATCCGCCCGACCGGCCTGCTCGACCCCGTGATCGAAGTGAAACCCGCGCAGGGCCAGGTGCCCGACCTGCTCGAGCAGTGCCGCGTCGTCGTCGCCCGCGGCGAGCGCGTGCTCGTGACCGCGCTCACCAAGCGATTGTGCGAGGACCTGGCCGCCTACATCGCCGAGAAAGACCTCCGAGTGCGTTACCTGCACAGCGAGATCGAGACGCTCGACCGCGTGCAGATCCTCACCGAGCTGCGCACCGGCGAGTTCGACGTGCTCGTCGGTGTAAACCTCCTCCGCGAGGGCCTCGACCTTCCCGAGGTCTCGCTCGTCTGCATCCTCGACGCGGACAAGGAGGGCTTCCTCCGCTCGCCCACCAGCCTGATCCAGCAGATGGGGCGTGCCGCGCGCAACGTCAACGCCCGCGTGATCATGTACGCCGACACCATGACTCCCGCCATGTCCGCCGCCATCGGCGAGACCGAACGCCGCCGCGCCAAGCAGATGGCGTATAATAAAGAACATAACATCACGCCCGAGACGATCAGGAAGGCGATCCGCCACGGCCTGGATGTCCAGCTCAAGGCCCGCCGCACCGCCCGCGACGCCGTCGCCACCCGCGAGGAGGCCTTCGAGGTCGGCGAACTGATCCGCCAGCTCGAGGCCGAGATGATGGAGGCCGCCGAGGCGCTCCAGTTCGAGAAGGCCGCGGCCCTGCGCGATCAGGTGCAGAAACTCAAGAAACTCCGCGACGATTCATCTCGCTTCAGCGAGAGCGCGGTCAAGGTCCGCCGCTCCGAGCTCGACGAGCCGGGCGATCGCAAGAAGCCCGGGCGCGCCGGCATGCCCGGCGTCCGCGCCGACCGCAAGGGCAAACGCAAGCGCGGGGGATGACGCGGCGTGCGTTGAAGCGCCGATCGCCCGGGCGCTCGCTTATGATGGTCGCCTTCGCGGGTGTTTCGCGGTTCTCCCAGGTCGATGCGAGTGGACTCCATGAGCACGTCTCCGAATCCGAGTTCCGGCAAGTGGGCCGATGCCGCGCGCCGCTTTGGTTTCTATTTCATCGGCCTGGCGATCGGGCTCGTGCTGCTGGGATTCTTCCAGATGAAGAAGCAGCAGCAGGCCGCGGAGATCAAGGCCCGCGCCGATGCCGCTCAACAGGCCGCGCAGCAGCCGCCCGCGCCGGCCGATGGCAATCCGCCGCAGAATCAAGCCGCGCCGAAATGATCCGCACCGTCACGAGCGATCCCGGCGCCCTGCGCGAGGCGGACCTCCCGCCGCGGGGACCTCGCGCCCAGACGCGCGTCCTCTTCCTCACCTTCGGGCGCATGGGCTTCGCCACCCTCGGGCGATACCTCGAGCGATATTCCGCCTCGCGCGGCGAACTCGACGCGGTGCACGTCAAGATGCTCCCAACACCGGCGATGACAGCCGCCGGCGTGTCGTTCCCGGGACTCAAGCGGTCGTCGTGGGACTTCCACAACCACCGCAACATGGCGATGTGGGGCGCGCGAGTCCGTGCGTGGCTGAACGGCCCGCTCGACTGGCGGAGGTTCGACGTGATCCACGTCACCACGCAGCACTTTGCCTCGGGCGTCGCGTCGGTGCTGGAAGATGTGAAGGACGGCCCGCGTTTCATCGTGCAGATCGACGCGACCGGGCCGCTCATGGCGCGCGGACTTGGAATGGCACCCCTTCCCGCAAGACTCCTCGAGCGTGCCGAGCGCCGGGTCTTCGAGCGTGCCGATGTGATCGAGTGCTGGAGCGGATGGGCCCTCGGGTCGGTGCGTGACGACTTCGGGCTCGGGAGCCGGGCCGTGCTGGCGCGCCCGGGGCTTGAACTCTCCTCGCCGCCGCCCGGTCTTGACACCGAAGGCGGTCGCACACCGGGCTCCGACACGCCGCGGCTGGTCTGGGTCGGGCTGAACTGGGCCCGAAAGGGCGGGCCGCGATTGCTCCGCTGGCACCAGGAGCGCTGGGCCTCACGCGGCGTGGAGTTGCACGTGATCGGCATGAACGCAGGCGACGCGCGCGGCACACGCGTCTTTGCGCACGGCCCGGTGCCGCACGATGAACTGATCCGCGACCACCTCCGCCCCGGCGACATCTTCGTCATGCCCACCGAGAAGGACACGCTCCTGCTCGCCGCGATCGAAGCGTCCAGCCGCGGACTGGCGGTTGTCACCAGCGACATGGCCGGCCTGCGCGAGTCGGTGCTGCACGAGCGCACGGGGCTGCTCTGCCCCGTGCGCGACGACGGCGCGTTCATCGGCGCGATCGAGCGATTGCTGACGGATCATGATCTGCGCTGGAAACTTGGGCGCGAGGGCGTGCGCTACACGCGGGCCGAGTGGGACGCCGCGAAGTGGTACCCCAAGTTGATGGAGCGGTTGAGCAGCCGGGAACCGAAGAGGCAAAGCAACGCAGAGAAGAAGTGAAGACGGAAATGGCGGTGCGACTTGGCTCATTTCTTGGTCGTGGGCATGCCGGTAAGTTGATGACGCCTGATTCCGTACGGCCAGTGGAGTGTTAACCAGAACTCGCCGTCCTGCTCGTCGATCGTGTAGTTGCCGGGCGAGTCTTCTTCCTGTAATTGCTTCAACGCGTCCGGGTCGACCGTGGGCATCATGTCGCGGACCTGGCGCCGGAACTCCGCCAGCGAGGGCTTGGGCTGGCCGTTGCTGTAATCTCCCGCGACGGTGAGCGTGCACGACTCTGCGACCCACAGTTTGGTGCGCCACCATTTGTGCCCCGCCACCATCGGCGCCTTTTCGGTCGCGGCGTAGGTAATGCCGCCGGCGAGCGTCGCGAGCACGAGTGAGGCGAGGAGAGTTCTCTTCACGAGCGACGCCCTGCCGATGACCTGCAAAACCTTGGCAACGATGCACGCGACGATGAGGATCGCCAGCGCGATGGACACGCCGAGCAAGATGGCGTCCTGCCGACCGGCGACGCTGGCGTGGGAGTCGGTCGGCGGCCGCCAGTCGATCGTGATATCGCGCTTCATGTCATCGCGGGTGAAGGTGCCGCGGAGCATGGTGAGACGCGTGGCGCCCTGGGCGAGTGCCGCGATCGCGGGGTGCGCGCGTGCGGGGTCGTTGATCGTGAAGTTCGCGCGATCGCCGATGACGGCCTGCGAGAACCGAGTCTCCATGCCATCGACGCGGGCCTCGTCATTCGCAAAGACATAGATCTCGAGCGACAGATCGCCGGTGTTGACGGCTCCGGTCAATCGCATTGGGTACACGACGCGATCGGTTTTGAAGCGGAAGACCAGCGGGTGCGGCGTGAGGAGCGATTCGCCCGCGTCGTCGCGGCGCAACTTGCACGCGACGAAGCACCAGCCTTCCTTCGTGTAGTCGTCGAGCGCGGGTTTCGCATCGGCGGGGATGGCGAAGCCGTTGGTGATGAGCCAGGCCGCGATCGAGTCGCCGGTGGCCGCGTTGATGGTGCTGACTTCGTAGTTGCCGACGATTGAGCGATCGACGACCTCGACACCGTCGCCCGCCGCGCCGCCGCGTGCCTTGCCGAGCGTCGGCACGAGTAAGCAGCAAAGGAAGAGCAGCATGAAGATGCAGGCCGCGAATGTGGATCGGCGCTCGAAGCCCTTGGGCGCGAAGAGGCAGAGAACCACCATGAGTAGCCAGCCCAGCGATGCGGCGAGCTGCCACGGCACATCCATCCGTCTCGGCGCGCAGGCGGCGCGGAGGGTCGGGAACGTGCCGGTCGTGGCGGGGGAGACCTCGGGCACGGCGGGGAGCGGCACGACCCAGGCGATTTCTTCGCCGGCGGCCTTGGCTCGTGTTTCGATCGCCAGCGTTTCCAGCCCGTTGAGATAGACGATCATCGCCTGCTGGTCGGGGAGGTTGGCGCGGGTGTCGACGCGGAGGAAGACCCCGCCGTCGGCGAGGGCGGCGAGCGAGAGGCAGAGGGAGAAGAGGATGGCGAGCGGGCGTGCCATGAGACGCACTCCTGACGCTCCCACGATATCAGACCGTGCGGGCGCGAACCAGTGCGGGACGCGCGAGGGATTCAGAACAAATCCGCGTGGTTGTACGTTTGCGGCGACCGGCGAGATGCACAAACTCCTATGTAAGTTCGCCTCGCCGCATGCGTGAGCGATCCAACGCGACACGCTCGCTTATCACGCGGCGCGACGCGCGGACGATTCCGGTTGTGCGGGGTGTGACGCCCGACGTGGCGTTATCGCACGCGCCCGCGCGAATCTTCCCTCGTTTCAAGCGGCAATCGCTCGTCCCCGGTGTAGATTCCCCCCCAGATCACCATGATGCCCGGTTTCCAGGGGCGTTGCGTTCGACTCGCTTGTGTTCGCGAGCGCGCCGCGTCCGCGGGCTGGCCTCGAATTCGGAGAGATGACATGAAGACTGTTGCTGCTCTTGCCCTCCTCGCGTGCGCCGGCGTCGCCGTCGCGGGTCCCGTCCAGTCGAGCAACTCCGGCGCCGGTTCGGCGTCGATCAACGTTCCGCGCTCGGTCCTCTGGAACCAGAACACGACGAACTTCAATGGCGTCGTCGATCAGGACTTCCCCGATTTCCCCACATACACCTCGGGCATGGTCGATGACTTCACGACCAGCGGCCAGACGTGGAAAGTCCATCACGTCACCACCTATTACACCCAGGGCAGCGGCGCCTGGGGCACGGGCATCGGCTCGGCCCAACTCAGCCTCTACACCAAGTCCGCCACGTCCCCGACCGGCGCTGATCTGGTCGGCAACCTCGGCATTGTTCCCGCCATGCTGATCCCCCTCGGTGGCGCCTGGGCCCTCACCGCCGACACCTCGGCGATCGGCGCCCTCCAGGGCATCAACGGTGATTACTGGATCGGCCTCACCCCCATCGCCGCGTTCGGCGTCTTCGGCCAGGAGTTCCATCTCCTGTCGTCCAACGCCACCATCGGCGCTGGATCGGCCGTTCGCAACATCGGCGGCAGCTTCGGCTTCGGCACCGACTGGACCGACGCCGGAACGCTCGGCAGCCAGGCCGGCGCTGACATGCTCTTCACCCTCGAGGGTGACGTGGTGCCGGCCCCCAGTGCGGCGGCCCTGCTGGCGCTCGGCGGCGTGTTCGCCGGTCGTCGTCGCCGCTAATCCCACCTATTCGGGATCTGGGCTCATCCCATCCCGGCATGCTTGAAACCCGCGAGAGCGCTCCATCCGAGGGGCGCTCTCGTTTTTTTGCGATTTGCAAAACCGAATCGAAAATCGCCCTCCTGCCTTTCTGAGTTGGAAATTATGGGACGGAGTGGGGTATTCGCCGGGCTTCATAGGCGTAATAAATTCAAAATCCGCTTGCGGGTCATTCGCAGTGTCGGTAATGTGGCGCCAGGCTGGTTCAGGTTTCCGCGTCGGCATGAGAACCCGACATTGTGTCTGGAGCCTTGATCCCGACGAGCGTGCGCCAGCCTAGAGAGACGAGGTTCAAATGAAGAGCATTTGTGCGTTGTTGGTTATCGCTTGCGCTGGCACCGCGATCGCCGGTCCCGTCAATAACGGCAAGATGATGTCTGGCTCGGCCCAGCTCAACACCGGCCGCTCGGTCACCCTCTGGGACCAGAGCTACACCAACTTCATCGGTATCGTTGATCAGGACTTCGCCGACTTCCCCACCTACTCCACCGTCGAGGTCGATGACTTCACGACCGGTGGCCAGACGTGGAATGTCGACACCGTCGTGACGTACTTCACCTACAACTCGGCTTGGGTTGGCAACCACACCGCCCAGCTCAGCCTCTACAAGAAGACCAGCGGTATGCCGGGCAGCGGCGACCACATGGGCAACCTGGGCTCGGTCCCCGTGACCATCTACGACCTCGGTGGCTCCGCCCTCGCGGTCGTTGCTGATACCTCGGGCGTCGGTGGCATGCAGGGCCTCAACGGTGACTTCTGGGTCGGCCTCACCCCCTCGCTCTCCTTCGGCTCCTACGGCCAGGCCTTCCACCTGCTCTCCGGCAACGCCACGATCGGCGACGGCGCCCGCAACCGCAACGAAGGCGGCTCGTTCGGCTTCGGCTCCGATTGGCTCGACGGCCCGGGCCTCTTCGGCGGCCTGCCCAACAACGACCACTGCTACACCCTCGGCGGTGAAGTGGTGCCCGCTCCGGGCGCCGCGGCCCTCTTGGCCCTCGGCGGCATCTTCGCCGGCCGTCGTCGTCGCTAATCCAACGACGCGGCATGCCGCGTCCTTCAATGTGTGATTCGCGGGGGCGCTCGATCTCGAGCGCCCCCGTCGTTTTTGGAAGAAGCAGTCATCGACCGTATGGAACGACAGCGAGGCAGCGGATCGTCGCTCGCTGAACGTGACTCGCTCGAGCGAGTCACCTCGCGCCTTTGCGACATCCGCCTACAGCATTGCTTTCATCCCCAACGCCTTGCGGAGCGACGCGAGTTGCCCGGCGTGGAATCCGTTGTGAAACACCATCCGCGACGCCAGCGCCGCCAGCGTCATCTCCCGCGGGCCCCACTTGATCGTTGACACGAGCATCTCGTCGCTCGCCCCACGCACCGCGTCCGCCAACCTGGTGGCGGCCGAGGCGAAGATCTCGCGACAGCGTGCCTCGCGTGGGTACGCGCTGGCGTCGGTGATCGGCACCGAGTCCTTCGCCACGCCCTCGATGCCGAAGCAAGCCGCATCGCCGCGCGTCGCGCCGGCAAAGTCGTTCTCCGGGAGCGGTCGGCCATCGAATCGCTCCGCGGCCCGGTGCATCACGAACGCCAGGTGCCCGAGCGTCCAGGCGAAGTGGTTGGGCAGCCCCGGCGCCTGCACGGTTCGATTCGAGTCATCGAACCCGGTGAAGAACAACTCCGTCGCCGCCCGCGAGGCGTCGATCCCGTCCGCGAGCAACACAGCCCGATCGCCCATGACCCGACCTCCTGTTCGATGATCCAGCCCGCCCCGGAATGTGCGGCAAAAAACAGCCCCGGCTGGCGGGGCTGCGGGAACGATCAAGGCTGAGGGTGAATGTCTAGGACTTCTTGCCGAGGACGAAGCCGAGGCCGGCGGCAACGAGCGTCAGCCCGCCGAGGCCGCCCACGATCGCAAGGAAGTTGTCGCCGAGCATCGCGATGAGGTCATCGCCGACGCCGGTGAGCCCGAGGACGACGGCAAACGCGGCCACCATGAGCGCCACCGCAGCGCCGAACGAAAGCCCGCCCACCAGCCCCGAGCCCGCGCCGTCGTACGGCTCGCCGGCCATCATGGGCATGACGGCGGCAGCGCCAGCGGCGGCCATGGCGGGATCGCCCTCGCTGGCGGCCGGAGTTTCAAACAGGGCTCCGCCCTCGTCGCCAGCGGCGGGCTCAACGGCGGTCTGCTGTGCGACGGTCTCGTTGCCGTACACATCGTCAAGGAGGTTGGCGCCAAGGCTGGTGTCGTCCTGGTCCTTGGTCATGTCGAGCAGCCCGGAGCCCGAGCCGGAGCGGCCGGGGTCGGCGAGCGACGGGGCGTTCGAGACGCGTGTGACGGCCGACGGATCGGCTTCTTCCGTCGCATCGGCGTCGAAGATACTGATACCCGTCTGTTCCTTGGCGTTCTCGGGCGAGACCATGATCCCGCTCGCCGAGCCGCTGGAGGCAAGAGAGAGGGGTTCGAGCTCGCCGCTGTCGGCCAATGGGATCGAATCTTCGTCCTTGCCGCCGGCGAGCAGGTCGACCTGCTCGACCTTGAACATCAGACGGTCGCGGTCACGGAACTCCTGAAGCTGGTTGCTGGAGACCATTTCCTTCACCTGCTCGGAACTCTTCCCGAGTTTGGCAGCGGCCTCTTCCAGCGTGTAGAACATCTTCGCCATGAGCGACTCCAACTCCAGACAACCCGGCGCCTCAACCCAGCCCAGACCATCGGGGGCCGATCAAGCCCGGACCGGACAGGTCGAGCCCGGACATCTCGGGCCCGCATCGCCACCGTCGTCGGGAACGCAAAACCTAGCGACAGAAGGGCCCGGCATCAAGCCGGGAACACCCGACTCGCCCAAAGTGCCACACTTCCGGCGACCCCAGCCGCCGGCCCCACTTGAACGATTCGAGATCGTGCACCCCGCGGTTCCCGGAGCCCTCGATGGCTTCACGATCCTGCATATCTCTGATTTGCATGTGCGCAGGCATCGTCCAACCCCTCCCACCATCACGGATCTTCTGGACGCGCTCGGCCAAACAGAGACCGATCTTGTGGTGCTGACGGGTGATTTCATGGATCGACCCGGCGATGAAAAAACCGCGATGGAATCGCTGCGAGAGGTCGTGGCCGCGTGCCATGCGAGGCTGGGGATCGCGGGGGTCGTCGGCAACCACGACTCGGGCCCGCTGCGCGAGAGGCTGGCGGAGGTCCGTGGCGTCCGCTGGCTGACGCGGGGTGCGCCGGTGTGGGATGTGATGCCCGAACTTCGGCTCATCGGAAGCGAGGAGCCAGAGGACCTTCTGGCGAGCGTGCTGGCAAGCCCGGCGCCGGGGAGCGGCGCGATGACGATCGGGCTGATCCATTATCCGTCGGAGATCTACACGGCGGCGGACCTTGGCATCCCTCTGGTGCTGGCGGGGCACACGCACGCGGGGCAGTTTCGTGTTTCGCCGCGGCTCGCGCCGCACACCTCGAGCGATCTGCCGGCGGATTTGGCGACGGGAGTGCTGCGGCTGCGTCAGACGTTGTGCGCCGTGAGCCGGGGACTTGGTCAGGCGGTGATCGAAGCGCGGATCAATTGTCCGCCGCAGGCGCCGGTGTATGTGCTGCGGCGCGGGGAGTTGCCGCGGATCGGGGCGGCGGACTTCAATCGGCTGACGATGCAGGAGGCGTGGTAAGGGGCACTTGGCGGCTCGGGCGCCCTGTTCAAGCCCGATCTCTGCCCGACGCCGATCGTGATTGGGGGAACCGGGCGTGCTTGATCCGTCACGCGCGGTTCAACGCGAGTATTCTTCCGCTCCATGTTTTCCGATCTTCGATCTCGTTCGCCCGATCCGGGCCTGTGGGCGGTGTCGCTCTATGAAACCTGCCGAACGGCCGCGGTGACCGTGCTCCGCGAGTTCTTCGGCGCCGAGGCGTATCACGCCGAGCGCGTGCCCAAGAACGGTTCCCTCATCATCGCCGCCAATCACCAGTCGTATCTCGACCCGCCGATGGTGGGCGGGATGGCGGGGACACGGCACTGCTCGTACCTGGCGAAAGCCCCGCTGTTTTCGTTCAAGCCATTCGGGGCGCTGCTGCGCGCGATCAACTGCGTGCCGGTGTCGGGCGACGGCGGCGACGCGGGTTCCATCCGCGAGATCGTCCGCCGACTCGATCGCGGGCATGCGGTGGTGATCTTTCCCGAGGGCGGACGCACCTTTACGGGCGCCATGACGCCGCTCAAGCGCGGAATCCTGCTCCTGGTCAAGCGTGCCAAGTGCCCGGTTCTTCCCGTCGCCGTCGAGGGCTGCTACGACGCGTGGAAACGCAACGGCAAGCCCCGCCCCTTCACCTGCCCGGTCGCCGTCATGTACGGTCACCCGATCCCCTACGACGACTTGATGAAAGACGGCCCTGAGGCGGCGCTCGATCGTCTGCACCGAGAGATCGACACGATGCGCCGCGAATTGCGCGCCATGCTCCGGAATCAGACCCGCGGCGAGTATCCCAGGCCCGGCGCTGGGGATCTTTAAGTCGTTCGTTCATCGTCGCCCGCAACCCCGCCCGAGCGGGCCAACTACCCAATGATCACACGATGCGCTCTCCATCGGAAGAACTGCTCGCCTCGCTGACAACCGTGCTTCGCCGACACTGCGAACGCGATCCCGATGCCGCACGATTCCTGGCGGCCCTGGGCCACTGGTTGGCGTCTGTGGCGGCGGAGGGCGCGACATCGAACCGCCCCGAGGAGGCACCCGCGACCGGCCCGTCGGGCGGCGCGCCCGAACGTGACAGTCATCCCGCACCGGCTTCGACGCATTCGCACGCATCCCAGCCCGATCCGTCGGCATCCGACGATCAACACATGCCGCGGCGTCACCCCCACCCCGCGCCGCAGATTGTCACCAAGCCCGTTGCGCTCCGACTGGGTGACGCCGAGATCGAACTCGCGGTCGCGGGCAGCAACGACGAGATCGCGGCCGCCAATCGCGCCGTGCGGACCCCAGCGCCGACACGCGACATCGCGGTTCAGGAGCCCGCCGATCTAGCCCTCATCGCGCGGCGAGCCAGCCTGAAGGCGCTGGCGTGCGACGCGGCGCTCGCGAAACACGACGCCAAGACGCCCGAGGATCGCGACGCCGCGAAGACCCGCGTGCTGCGACTGCTGAATGATCGACTTGAGTTGGCGGACTGCTTCCTGTGGATGCTCAAGCCGGACCTGTGCGTGAAGGCCCAGGACCTCCGCGTGCTGCGACCGTGCTTTGAGAATCTGGCGCTGGCCGCCGCGGTCGCCGAGCGTTGCGTTGACCGCAAGGACCGTCCGAAGATCGAGCGTGCGATCCGTCTTCTGGCCGAGGCCCAGTCGGCCCTCCGGCGTGCCATCGAGAGCGCCTGGCTGGACCTTGTTGATCGCGATCAATACGACGCCTTTACCTGGCTACGCACCATCACCGCCGCCGAGCACGTCTATGTTGAACGACACATGCGGATGGACGACCCGGCGGACCCCGCGATCGCCGTGGAACTGCACGAGCGTCTGATCGCGCTCGACGTGGAGGTGCGTGCCGTGGACAACCGCGGGCGCGAGGCCGCCAAGGCGCTCAAGCAACTGCGCTACCACGCCGGTCTCATCGCCGACAACCCCGGGCAGGAGCGCGAGCACGACTGGGCGAGGGTCGGGGGCGTGCTCGACAGACTCGGGGTGCTCGGCGTCTTCCCCGGGGACGATCGACTCACCGAGTCGGTCGAGCAACTGGCCGCCCTGCCACACGAACGCTGGTCCCTCCCGCCGGCGGCCCGCGCGGTGCTCGCCGCCGCCGCCGAACTCACCGAGTCCGATGACACCGCGCGAGCATTCACGCCTGATCGCCCGTTGTCCGCGTCCGCGAACGTGGTGCGCGACTGGCTGCGCGGGAAGCGTGCGGTCATCATCGGCGGAGAGTTCTACCCCCACGCAGCGGACCGCATCCGCCGCGCCTTTGCGTTGTCCGATCTTCAGTGGATCGAATTGACCGAGCACGGGAAGACCGCGCCCATCGAGCCACCGATTTCCCATCCGGACACCGCCATCGTGTGGCTCATCATCGGGTTGTCGGGGCACGTGCATGTCGACGTGGCGGGCGAGTGTGCACGGCGATATCACAAGCCCCTGGTCCGACTCCCCGCCGGCTACAACCCATCGCAGATCGCGCACCATTCGGTCGATCAGGTCAGCCATTTCTTTGCGCACGCAACGGAACGACCGGTTTCCTGACGCCGCACCGATCAACACCGCCGCCAACCCCCAACGAAAAAACCCGGACTCGCGCCCGGGGTTTGTGAACTTGATTCGGATTTCGTGATCGCGTGGATTGCGGCCTTGCTATCTCACGGCGTCGCCATGGACGCGATGACCAGCGACAATCCTACTTCGTCGCCTTCCACGTGCTCTTGAAGTTCTTGATCGCCTCTTCGAGTTTCTTCTCGGTCTCGGCGTCAAGGGCCTTCTTCTCGTTCAGCGCGTTCCACGCCGGCTTGCCCGCGGCCTGGAAGAACTTCAGGAGGTCGATCTCGAACTGACGCACGTCCGTGACTGGCACGTCGTCCAGGTACCCCTTGCTTCCCGCGAACACCGAGATGACCTGATCCACGATGTGGAACGGCGTGTACTGACCCTGCTTGAGCAGTTCCACCATTCGGCGACCGCGGTCCAATTGCCGCTGCGTCGCCTTGTCGAGTTCGGTGCCCAACTGCGCGAACGCCTCGAGTTCGCGGGCCGCCGCAAGGTCCAGTCGCAGGGAGCCGGCGATCTTCTTCATCGCCTTCACCTGCGCGTTGCCACCCACGCGCGACACCGAGATACCGACGTTGATCGCCGGGCGAACGCCCGAGAAGAACAATTCGGGTTCGAGGTAGATCTGGCCGTCGGTGATCGAGATCACGTTGGTCGGGATGTACGCCGAAACGTCGCCTTCCTGGGTCTCGATGATCGGCAGCGACGTGATCGACCCGCCGCCGTTCTCGTCCGACAACTTGGTTGCGCGCTCCAGCAGGCGCGAGTGGAGGTAGAACACGTCGCCCGGGTACGCCTCGCGTCCCGGCGGACGACGGAGCAAGAGCGACAGCTGGCGATACGCGACCGCCTGCTTCGAAAGGTCGTCGTACACGCACAACGCGTGCTTGGGCGTCTTGCCCTGCTTGCCCAGCCACATGAAATACTCGGCCATCGCCGTGCCCGAATACGGCGCGACGTACTGCATCGGCGCGGGGTCCGAGCTCGACGCGTTCACGACGATCGTGTAGTCCATCGCGCCGTTCTTCTTCAAGACCTCCACCACGCCCGCCACCGTCGATTCCTTCTGACCGACCGCGACATAGATGCACACCACCGCGTCTTTGGTGCCCCAGTATTGCTTCTGGTTGATGATCGTGTCGATCGCCACCGCCGTCTTGCCCGTCTTGCGGTCGCCGATGATCAGCTCGCGCTGCCCGCGACCGATCGGGATCATCGAGTCCACGGCCTTGATGCCCGTCTGCATCGGCTCGTGCACCGGCTGACGCTCCGCGATCCCCGGCGCGATGATGTCAACTTTCCTGAACTCGGTAGCATTGATCGGGCCCTTGTCGTCGATCGGCCGGCCCAGCGGGTCAACCACGCGGCCAAGCAGCGCCTCGCCCACCGGCACCTCGAGCAGGCGGCCGGTCGACTTGACCATGTCGCCTTCCTTCACCGACAGATAGTCGCCGTAAATGACCGCGCCGACCGTGTCGAGTTCCAGGTTGAACACCTGGCCCATCACCGCGCCGTCCGAGGTCTGAAACTCAAGGAGTTCACCCGCCATCGCGTTCGACAGGCCGTACACCCGCGCGATGCCGTCGCCGACTTCCACCACGCGTCCAACCTCGGACACCTCAAGTTCGGCCGAAAACTGCTCGATCTCACGCTTGATGACGCTCGCGATCTCGTCGGTCTTGATCTTCACGTGATGCTCCGATGGGTCGGCGACGCCCAACTGGGCGCCAGGCTCGTCACTACAACGACAGTCCGGACAAAACCCGATCGGAACGGGCCCGCAAAGGCCGCCCGAGGGGGAGTCAAGGTTAGCGGGGTCCGGCCCGGTTTTCTCGCTGACCCAGGACCCGAAAGTCCGGGCGAACCGTGCGCTCCGATCACCCGCCCACCGGCACCACCAGCAACCGGGCCGCCGACTCGGCGATCACGCGTGAGCCCGCGCTCAGGTTCGCCGGCACCAGGCACGTCGAGCCGAGCATCAGCGATGTCATGCCGCTCGGCGATTCGAGGCGAGCACCACCCGACAGCATGATGATCACGACCGGGCGCAAGCCCGATCCGGCGACCGTGTGCGACTCGCCGGCTCGCAGCGAAAGTTCGTTGATCGTGTAGAACTCGGTGGTGACGAGCGTGGCGGACGACTGGCCGGCGCCGAGCCGCGCCGCCGCCGGTGCGGGCGAGAAGTCCGAGCATTCCAGCGCCGGCTCGGTGTGCAATTCGCGTCCCGTGCGTCCCCAGTCATAGAGGCGGAACGTTGTGTCGCTGGGCGTCTGCACCTCGGCGACCAGCACGCCCGCGCCCAGGGCGTGGACCGTGCCGCTGGGCAGGTTGTGACACTCACCGGGGATCGCCGGCAGCGCGATCATGTCCTTCACGATGTCGGGAGAATTGGCGCGGGCGTGGGTTGCGAACGCGTCGCGCGATACGCCGGGCCTGATGCCCTTGTAGATCACCGCGCCGGGCTCGGCGTGGAGGATGTACCAACTCTCGGTCTTGAGGTGCGCACCGGTGTGCGTGCGGGCGTATGCGGGGCTCGGATGCACCTGCACAGAAAGATTCTCTCTCGCATCGAGGAACTTCACCAGCAGCGGGAAGCAGCCCGACGGTGTGGCGGGCGTCGCGCCGAGCAGATCGGTCTTCCAGATCGCGACGGCATCGTTCAGCGTTCGCCCCTGCAGCGGGCCGTTGGCGATGATCGAGCGCGCCGCGCCACCGCCCGCGCCGCCGGACGATGTGGACGCGAGGTCGGCCAGTTCCCACGACTCGCCGATGTTCTCGCGTGCCGGGAGAGGCTTGCCCAGGTGCTCAAGGGCGCGCCCGCCCCAGACCTTGGCAAAGAAGAGCGGCTCGAAAAGCAGCGGATAGGTCGGCATGGTGACAAAGTAGCAGGATGCACAACGCCAGTCGAAATCCCGGACCTTGCAACTCCGCACGCCCTCGCGTTTGCACGTCCAATCGTGCCGCCCTGTGTCGTGCGGGTCGCGGGCCGGCCGGGTCATTCGAACTCACACCAGATCAACTCGTCCCACATCCGGGCACGCGCCGGCCTTGGCGCCCTCGCTGAGCAATCGCTCGATCGCCTGCCGCCCGCGCTCGCCCATGTCGCGTGTCTCCTCGCTCACGTACATGCGGCAATAGCGATCGAGTCTTTCCATCGTCGGCGCCTCTCCGCCGCCCCGCGCCACGTTGGCCATCGCAAAGGGGAGCGTGTAGCGCGTCGACTCCTCGCGCCGGTCCATCGAATACGCCACCGACGCGCGCAGCAGGTCGCACACCTCGCGCAACGATCCCGGGCCGAATCGCGCGTCAAGATCGCGCCGAACCGCGTTCACACCCAGGGGGAGAAGCAATCCCGTCTCTTCCTTCCACCACTCGCCGACGTCGATCACCAGGCGCAGGCCCGCGTCGCCGAACGTGAGTTGGCCTTCGTGGATCACCAGCCCCGCGTGGATCGGGCGGCCCTGGTGTTCGCCGCGGGCAACGGCGCCGATGATCTGGTCGAACGGCATCTCCACGAAGCGATCGGGCGACGCGCTCGCGCTCTCGCGCCCGAGGATCATCGACAGCATGAGAAACGCCGTGGTGCGCCGGCCCGGGATCGCGATGTTGATGGACGCGGGGCGCAGGCAGCCCTCGCAGCGGATCGCCGGGCCGCTGGTGCTCGGCGGCTTGGCGACGACCTTGGGCCCGAATCCGTCGCCGAACGACGCGCCGCAGGTCGTGATGGCGTATCGATCGCGCACGTCGGCCCAGCAGCGCACCGAGAGCGCGGTGATGTCGTACTGGGGCCGTTCAGCAGGGCTGGCCGCACGCCGGTTCAGAATTTCGATATCCGCGGGCACGGCGCGGAAGCACCATCGTCCGGTGTTGATTGCGGGGCGGCCTTGCGGGCCGTCGAGGGGAGAGGCGTCGGGGTTGATCTTGCCCGTGATCGGCCACCACATGAAGGCGTCGTCGGGGTCGGGCGAGTGCGCGAGCGAAAGTTCGATGGGCGCGGGTGCGGTGGACATAGGCGATGGTAGAGCGACGAAAACTGCACCCCATTCAGGGGAGTGGATGGCAAACTCGTCAGAATTCTATCACCAAGACATTCAGCAGATATTGACATCCTCAATATTCAGCCCTAGCTTGCGATGTCCTGCCAAATGGTCGGCGCGAATCCCGGGCGCGAATCCCGGGCGCGAATCCCGGGGAAGGCACTCCGAGGATCGCCGCCATGAAACAATCGCGAATCAGTCGATCGATCGGTACGTTGGTGGCCTGTGCCGCCAGCGCCGTCTGCAACGGGCAAGTTGACCTCACGGGTGATGGTATCGTTGAAATGACGATCACCGAACTCGAGACGAGCGATTTCATTGTCTACGACGGCCTGAGTGGGTCCGAACTCTGGCGTCAGACTGGGCCATCCGTTGTGGGGTGGTCAGCAACGTCGCACCCCGACATCGACGGCGACGGACTGCGCGATGTCGTGGTGGGTGCTCCCGGAAGCAGCGTCGATCCGTCGGGAACGGTGATGGCACTTCGCGGAACTGACGGCACGGTACTCTGGAGCCGAACGTACGGAGCGAGTGGCTCGAAGTTTGGCATCGGCCTGGGAGTGATCCCCGACCAGAACTCCGATGGGGTCGCGGACATCATGGTCGCGATGCTTGGGTCGCAGGCTGGCGAGGAGATCGGGGTGCTTCTGAGCGGCGCGACGGGCGATGTCCTCGCGACCGCGCCGGGGCCGGTCGCGGCTCTGCTCGATCAGACTCGCCGCAGAGTGTTGCACTTCCGCAGCCCGGACCTCGATGGTTCCGGCGTGGTGGATGGAGAGGATGTCGTCGCCGTCGCCGTGCGCGACGGAACAAACGACCCAATCGCTGATCTGGACTTCAGCGGTGGTGTCAACGCGGGCGACCTCGAGATCGTGATCGACGCGCTGAGCGGCGGAATTCCTGTGATTCCGGCCGACCAGTACGTCGCAATGGCGATAGAAGACCCTCTGGCATACAACAGCGGGTGGCAATTGGTGGCGCTTCTGTCCGAAAGTAGTGGTCCACAAGGTGAAGAACCTCCCGTGTGTCAGGCGGAGTACGAGGCCAGCGTCGCGGCGTGGAGGGCATACGCGCAGCACATGCTCAACTTCCCGTGGTCTCCAGCATCGTGGATAGACTGGCCGCAATGGGATGCGACCCGGGTTCTCCTCCGGCAGCAAGCGCTTGCGGCCCAGGTCGCTCTGGACTCCTGCTTGAACGCACATGGATACCGCCTGTGGAAGCCGGGCACGCCGTATCCGCCACCGTTGCTTCCTCCCCCTCCGCCCCCGCCCCCACCACCCCCGACCAATGAATGCCCGCTCGATACATCCTCACCACCACCCGACCCATCCTCCTATGGCGTGCCGGTTTCTGAAGACCCGTGCATGGCTCAGTTCCAGATGAACACTCTGGCCTGTACGAACTGTCGCTTGCAGGGTACTTCGATTGAGCCGTACACCTGGTGCAAGGACCGCGCGAAAGCGATCTGGTCTTCGTGCATCGTGGCGGTGCCTGAATGAAGACGCTCGATAGGGTCGCCGTATTCCGAGCACCCGCGAACCACCTGGGTCCGCGGGTGTTCGGGGCGATGGCACTGGTGGCGGGCTTGTTGAGCATGTCGGCGATCGGTGGGTGCCGCGAGAAGCCCCCGGCAACGTCATCAGTAAACGAAGCGAACTCGGCTTCGATCCCAGCGCCACACGGCGAGAGCGAGTCGGCGCCGCGTGTAAGCCCGCGCCCAGCGCTGTGGACCGGCGGCACCAGCACGTTTCGCACAGATGATGGGGTGGAACTGACCTTCCCGGCCGGACCGACTGCCATGCTTGCGGAGTGGTTGCCCGGACCTCCGTTCCCGATGCTGAAAGGGATGCCCGTCCCTCCCGATCGAATCGACCACATCAAGGGAGTCGTGGAAAAAGCGCTTTCCATGTACCCACCCGGCTTCCTCGCGTCGCAACTTCGCGGCGTGATCGTTGAGAACACGATCGCATATGACAGCCAGTCGTGCAATGGCACGTACATTTTCGATCTCGTGTTCATTGCGGCCGGCGCGTACCCGGAGAATGGTAAGCGCCAAGACGACTACACCACTCGCGCCGTTCATCACGAGATATCGAGCGTGCTGCTCAACAAACACCGTGGCCTCTTCGACGAGGCGAGGTTCCGGAGCGCGAATCCACCGGGCTTTGTCTACGCAGACGAGGGAGGTCCGAAGCTCGGGTCAAGCCCGGTCAACACATCCCCGGAAATGCCCGAGATGAAGTACGGCTTTCTGGCCAACTATGCGCGTCAGAACCTCGAACAAGATTTCAATTCGTTCGCCGAAGTGATGCTCTGGGAGCCGGGAATCTTGCTGGAACCGGAACTGAGCGAAATGCCCATCGGGCGAAAAGCACGGGCGGTTCGTGATTTCTATGTCGCGATCGATACCAGATTCGCGTCGATCTTCGACCCTCCACCCCGGGCGCCAGAGGCCCCATAGCCCACGGACCCGAAGGCGCTCACGCAAACATGCGCATCTGCTCGTCCTCGATGATGACCTCGGTCGAGGGGTGCGTGGGATCCAGGCGATATTCGCCCGAGTAGCACGCGGTGCAGTAGTGCCCCGCCGGGCGGTTCACGCACGAGAGCAGGCCCTCGAGGCTGAGGTAGTGCAGCGTGTCGACGCCCAGGTACTTGCGGATGTCCTCGACACTCCGCCCGTGCGCGATGAGCTGCGATCGCTCCGCGAAGTCCACGCCGAAATAGCACGGGTGCTTGATCGGCGGGCACGAGATGCGCAGGTGGATTTCCTTGGCGCCGGCCTGGCGCAATTGGTCCATCTTGGCCTTGGTCGTCGTGCCGCGGACGATCGAGTCGTCGACAACCACGATCCGCTTGCCCTTGACGATCTCGGCGATGACATTCAGTTTCAGGCGCACCGCCGCCTGGCGCTCCGTCTGCGTCGGCTTGATGAACGTCCGCCCGACGTAGCGGTTGGGGACGATGCCCTCGCGGTACGGAATGCCGCTGGCCCGCGCATAGCCCGACGCGGCCGAGCGCCCCGAGTCGGGCATCGGCATCACGTAATCCGCCGGCACACCCGCTTCCTTGGCCAGCGTCTCGCCCAGCATCTCGCGGACGCTCTGCACGTTCTGACCGAAGACGATGCTCGCGGGGTTGGCGAAATAGACGTGCTCGAACACGCAGTGGGCCGGCTGCTCGGCGGGATGGGCAAAGTGGCGGCTCGAAATCCCCGCGTCGTTGATCGTCACGATCTCGCCCGGTTCGACCTCGCGGACGTACGTCGCGCCGCACACGTCCAGCGCCACCGTCTCGCTGGCGACGACCCAGTACGGCTTGTCCGTGCCGTTCTCGATCTTGCCGAGAACCAGCGGGCGCCATCCCCACGGATCGCGCACCGCCTCGATCCGATCCGCGAACAGGAACACCAGGCTGAACGCGCCCTGCAACCGGCGCAGCGTGGCGGCCAGAGGATCGGGGGCTTTCTGCTGCTGCGGCGTGGCCAGCAGGTGGATGATGACCTCGGTGTCGCTGGTCGTATGGAAAAGGTGCCCGGCCTCTTCGAAGTGCCGGCGCAGCGCGTCGCTGTTGATCAGGTTGCCGTTGTGCGCCACCGCGACCTGACCACGGATATACGACTCCAGCAGCGGCTGGGCGTTGCAGGCGACCGAGCCGCCCGCGGTGGAATAGCGGTTGTGCCCGATCGCGCCCTTCCCGCCCAGCGAATCGAGTTCATAGAGCACTCGATCGCTGAAGACCTCGGCGACCAGGCCCATGCCCGTCTGGGCACTGATGACCTTGCCGTTGGAGACGGCGATCCCGGCGGATTCCTGCCCGCGGTGCTGCTGGGCATAGAGCCCGAGGTACGAGATTCGGGCGGCGTGCGGGTGTCCCCACACGCCGAAAACCGCGCATTTTTCTTTCTTTTCGGGCGGGACCGCCGGGGCGTGGAGACGTGAAGGGTGGGCGAGCACGGGGAGTGACAGCGTGCGAGTCATTCGGCGGCGTCTCCCGAGGGGTGCGGCGGTCGATCATAGCGGAACCGCGCGCCGATTCGGGGAGGTTTTCCATGGGCTTGACCTGAACGGGCGACATTCCTTTCATTCACCCTGTCGTTTGCCCGGATCACACCTAGCCGGACCGCAGCCGCGGCACCCCGGCGCAGATCGTCACCAAGGCCGACCAGCCACACACGGTGACACCCCCCGCCAGAACGGCCGAAAGGCTCATGCGGGTGAGGACGGAGGATTTCCCATGGCCCGTTACACAGGTCCCAAGCTCAAATTGTCCCGTCGCGTCGGCGTGCCGATCGTCGATACCCCCAAGCACACGTCCAAGCGTCAGCTTACGACGCCCGGCATGCACGGCTTCCGCGGGCGTCGCCTGCGTGACTACGGCGTGCGCCTCAACGAGAAGCAGAAACTCAAGTATCACTACTGCGTGCAGGAAGCACAGTTCCGCCGCTTCATCGCGGAGGCCAGCCGTCGCCCCGGCAACACCGGCGACGTGCTCCTTCAGCTCCTCGAGCGTCGGCTTGACAACGTCGTCCGCCGCGCCGGCCTGGCCCGCACGATCTGGGGCGCTCGCCAGCTCGTCGCCCACGGGCACGTGAAGGTCAACGGCCGGAAGGTCGACCGCCCCAGTTACTTGGTCAAGGTTGGCGACGTGGTGACGTTCAAGGAGAAGATCGGGAAGGTCGCGCGTGAGGCGATGGAGTCGCTGGCGGGCCACGAGGTCGCCGGCTGGATCAACTTCAACCCCGCCGAACTGAACATCAAGATCGTGTCGCTCCCGACGCCGGACCAGATTCCGTTCGATATCAACGCCAACCTCATCGTCGAGTTCTATCGCTAAGCCGTCTCCGCAGGTTGACGAATCAGAACGCCCCGGCCCTCCGGGGCGTTTTTCGTTGCACAGAAAGAGATTACTTGGAATGCGGGCCAGACCCATGCTCGCTTTGATGCGTGCGAGAGTTCTGTGGAAGCTTCTTTTCATTCACGGGGTGCCTGGTACTTTTCCACGAGCCCAGGTTCCTGGGCTATGCATTGGCCTCACTTCGTCCACTGGATCGCCGCTTGCCGCAGCCGGAGCGATTCCGGCAATCGTAATGAGAAGCCGCTGGCCGGTTCGTCGAGCGGAATAGCGCGCCAGTCCGCTCGCTTTCCGATTTCAACATAGCAGGCGATGCGCTCATATCCGGTGCGGTGTCGGCGTGCGTCATCGTGCAAAACAAGCCTGACGGAAAACTCGCTTTCAGCCGGACGCCCCGGACTCGCCGTTCCAATACTCCAAGCGCCCAGGGGCGATGCGGGCACTTCCGCAATGTATCCCGGCACAAGGTCTTCGATACGCGCGGGCATGGCTCGCCGGTCGTCGCGGTATCGGAGCACGGCGTTGATGATCCGATCACCGTCATTGGTTTCCTGGATCATCTCCTTCAAGGAGATTACCGGCGCGCGCCGCCAGATCGAGACGACAACGATCAACGAAGCGAGCACGACGCCGACGACGGCAAGACCGGCGATTCGTGACCGCTTGGGGCCATCCGCCCTTGATCGGGCGCTCGTCGATTGGGTTTTAGAACGAGCCTCGGTCACGACTGGCACGCGCCGTTGAGACGGGGATCGTCCGGTGAGATCACGAATTCCCCATCCTCGATCGCTTGCATCATGTCGTCGCAGAGCTGTTCGATGGGGGAGTTCGCGCACGCTTCTGGAGTAGCCTTCCGGCGCGCCGCGTTGTTATTGAACTGATCGATGGCGGTGTCGCATGGATCCTTCGAGTAGTCCTCGTGGATGTTCCCGATGTCCCTGGCGGCTCCCTCTCCGAATAGACATGTGAGCATGAACTGCCAAAGCGCGTGCCGGAGGGCATTCCTCTTGTTATCATCGTCTTTATTCGGGTACTTTTCAGTCGATTTTCTTGTCGCGATATCAGTAACTTTCTTGAAATTGTCGATGTTTAGCAGCCAGAAGCCCGGATTGGGGTCAATCAAGCGAAGGACATAACGAGTAGTCTCGAAATGCTCCCACTCATAGGTCCGCGCGATGCCGTTCCGATGGCGGGACGCGAGGTCCAAGGCTGGCAGTCGATCAAGAACGAACCCCGGCGTTACCTCTGTCTCCTCGCCGATTTGGAGCAAGAGTTCGTCGACGAGATTGCCGGTGGCACGCCCCTCGAACACCGACATGAGAACATCGGAGCCGGTGCCGTAAAAGGACATGATGGGCTGCCCGGTGGTTGACGCGTAAATGGACAAGACGGTCACGTCGGCGCTTGTCTCGGGGTTGTTGATGGTGCCAAGCGTGGTGATCTCCCGCACGCCGTCGCCGTCCAAATCCGAGTCGACGGAGATCCTCGTGAAGAGCGCGGTCTGATCCGCGTATCGCTCCGTGATGAGAACGTCGGCGCTTCGTCCTTCGGCCGGACCTGCCGAACTGAACCAGACTTTCAATTGGTGATGATTCGCCTTGGGAACATCCTGAAATGGATCATCGATGCCGTCGCCATCCCAGTCATGGACACCCGGCTGGGCGAATGCGGACGGCGCCACGATGCAGAGAGCGGCCATCACGATGAGGAGGAATCCCAGGATGCTCGATCGGGATCGCGGGATTGCGGGATTGCGGGATTGCGGGGCATTCGTTGCACTCCTGTTCGACGAGTGGAGCAGTGCTGACTCGAGCAGACTACCGACTACGGCGGCGGTGTCAACGGTGGCGCCGTGTTCAACCCACATATACCCCCCTCGCTCCGAGCGCACCTACACTCTCCAAATGGTCTCGTCGCGCCCGCGCTGAGGCCAGAGCCCCCAACGGGAGCCTTCTTCGATGGTCAAAGTCCTCCGCAAGTACAACAAGTACATCCTCGTCGTGGGCGGCGTGCTGCTCATGGTCGCCTTCCTCATGCCGCAAGCGATCAACGAGATGCGCGGCGATCCGATGAAGGCGGTGGTGGCCCACATCGGGGACGACGGCATCCGCCAGCGTGAACTGTTCGCTGCCGACATGAACTTCCGCGTCGTGAAGCAGATCATGCCGCAGTTCATCGCCGCCGCTGTGGGGACGCCGATCGCCGACGGAACGCACTGGTATCTGCTGGCGCGCGAGGCCCGAGCCGGCGGCTTCATCGGCGGCGAGCAGGACGGGAAGGACTGGGAACTCCCCAAGGTGCTGCTGGCCCAGCAGTTGGCATACGCCGAGATGCGTGAGATGGCCGACTACCTGTGGCAGCAGAGCCCGCAGATGCGTGATCGGTACCTGAAGCAGGCCGAAGAGGTGATGCCCGGGATCGTCAACCGCGCCGCGGGCGAATCGCGGCAGTCGACAGACCAGGTGTACCTGGCCCTGGCCGAAGCACGCGGTATCGAGCGGATGCGCAGCGCGTTCGAGGGTGCCGCCCGGTTCAGCGATAAGCGAACGCTCATCGACGCCGCGAAACGATTCGATCGCGCCGAGTTCGACGCCGTGGTCGTCGGCGCCGATGCGTTCATGCACGCGATGCCCGACCCGACCCCCGAGCAACTCGCGGAACAGTTCGAGAAGTACAAGAACACCAAGCCGGGCGAGGGCGACACGGGCGTGGGATATCTCCTCCCCGCGCGCGTGAAACTCGAGTACCTCACGCTCGACCGCGCCGCGATCGCGGAGGCGATCCAGATCGACCCCGTCGACGTTCGCAAGCGTCAGAGCATCGACCGCGCCAAGGACCCGGCCGGCTTCGCCGCCGAACGCCAGAAGATCGAGAGCCAGTTGCGTTCGGAGCGCGCCGACCGCGTCGTTTCCGACGCCGACGAGGCGATCAAGGCCGAAGTGCAGCGCGTCCTGCGGAAACTCCCGACCGAGAACGGCTATCACGTCGTCCCGCCCGACTGGGCGTCGGCGCGCCCCACGTGGGAGGCGATCGCGCAGTCCGCCGTTGAACAGGTCAAGCAACGCACCGGCGTGAACATGCCCCTGCCCACCATCACGGTCCGGACCGCCGAATGGCTGACCTCGCGCGACCTGCGCCAACTCTCCGGCATCGGGATGGCCACAGTCCGCATCGGCGCTCGAAACGTCGCCTTCGCCCAGAAGGCGGTCGAGACCAAAGAACTGACCGGGACCACCGACGCCCAGATGGCGGAAGTGCCGCTCCAGTTCGGCATCCCCTTTGTCGAGATGCCCGTCGCAGACGGCGCGGGGAATCGATACTACTTCACCATCCTCGACGGCAAGCCCGAGTCGAGCGCCGCGTCGGTCGACGAGGTGAAGAAGCAGGCGACGGATGATTTCAAGCGTCTGGCGGCTTTCGAGAAACTCAAGGGCGAGGCGGACAACTACAAGGCGTTGACGAACAGCGAGGGGCTGCTGGCCGTTGCCAAATTGGTCAACGATCAACTCCCACGGAAGCCCGACGAGACCGCGCCCATCGGCGCGATCGAGCCACTCAAGAACCTGACCATGAACCGCTTCACCACCATCGAGCCCCCCCACAAGGCGCTGGACGATCAGGCACTCCGCGACGCGATGATGACGGCGGCGGGCAAACTCGATCCGCTCAAGCCAGCGGCGGACCTGCCGCCGGCGGATCGCGTCGTGGCCGTGTCCAACCCGAAACTCTCGACGCTCGTGATTGCACAACTCATGGTCCACCGCCCGCTAACCCAGGAGGATTGGATCCTTATGCAGAGTTCGGCGGCGCGGGCGATGGCCAGCGATGAGGTGCGCGCCGCGTTTGCCGCCGCCCCGAATAACCCCTTCGATTTTGAGCAGATGAAGGTGCGGGCCAACTTCAGGTTTGAGCGAGAACAAAGGTCAGACACCGCCAACCCGGGCGCGCCCGCGGCGCCTGTCAAGAGTTAGGCCCCACCCGGCCCACACGAGCATCACCCATCCAGAGCGAACGCACCGATAACCGATCCCGGCCCTCATCGGCGTGGATGCCATGTCGGCCTGTGCCGCGCATAACACATTCCCGTGTCCGTTAGGTATATGCCCCCGTGAAACACCCGAAGATCTGATTTTTCACGGACTCGTGAATCTGTACCTGATGGTCGCTCTTTCCGATGCCGATGCTGCGCATGGACACTCACACGCGCGGCCTGATAAGCATGCCGCGCTCACAGGCAACAACGGGAGATGCGTGCCATGGCTGCCGGACTCAAAGGGCTTGGGCTTTCGACCAAGATCATCGGGGCGACCGTGATACTGCTGGTTGGGTCGATCGCGATCAACTATGCCGTGTTCGTGAAGTCGTACGCCAAGGAAGCGCAGGAAGCCATGGCCGAGAAGGCCGCGGGCTTTACCGCTGTCGCTGATGAGGCCAAGAACCAGGCGTCGCAGATCCATCAGTCCGGCGCGTTCGACACCGAGAAGCTCGTTGCCGAGACGGTTGAGATCGTCTAGAACGGCGGCGACTACACCACGACGCGGTTCTTCAAGACGATCCCGGTGATCGTCGGCTGGAACGCGGCGTCCGAAGCAGCCAAGCGCGAACACTTGGACTTCAAGGTCGTCGCCTTCGACGCGCGTAACATCAAGAACGAACCCGAAAAGGGCTCATTCCGCGAGCATATGCTCCGCGACCTGGTCGCTCAGGTCAGCGCGGGGACCGGCGAGTCCATCGGTCGCATCGACGAGAAGACTGATACCTATCACTACATGCGGGCGATCAAACTGGACGCCTCGTGCATGGTCTGTCACGGCGATCCCGCCAAGTACGACGCCAAGGACGAGAAGGGCGCCTTCGACGGCAAGGACCCCGTCGGCTTCAAGATGGAAGGCTGGAAGTCCGGCGACATGCACGGCGCCTACGAGGTCTCCTTCCCCATGGCCACCGTCGAGGCCCAGATCGCCGGGTTCGTCAAGAGCGGCCTGTTTGTCAGCGTTCCCATTGTCGCCAGCGCGATCGGCCTGCTCGTGTGGGGCCTGCGCGTCCTTCTCACACGCCCGCTCAACAGACTCATCGGTTCTCTCAACGAACTCTGCAGCGGCGACGGCGACCTTCGCAAGCGCCTGAACATCCAGCGCACCGACGAGATCGGCGCCGTTTCCGCCGGGTTCGACAAGTTCCTCGATCAGGTACACAGCCTTGTCGGTGAGGTCGCCAGCGCGACACAGGAAGTTGCCGGCACCGCGCGTCAGATCGCCGCCAGCTCCGAAGAGATGGCCGCCGGCCTGTCCAAGCAGGAGTCGCAGACCGTCCAGGTCTCGGCCGCGGTCGAGGAAATGACCGCCAGCGTCGCCGAGGTCGCCCGCAAGAGCGCCGACGCCTCCAAGGCCGCCGAGGATTCCAGCCGTGACGCGGGTGAGGGCGGCAAGATCGTCCGCAGCTCGGTCGAGGAAATGCACGCGATCGCGGACCAGGTGGGACAGTCGGCACAGGCCGTCACCGATCTGGGCAAGCAGAGCGAGCAGATCGGACAGATCATCGAGGTTATCAACGAGATCGCCGAGCAGACCAACCTGCTGGCCCTCAACGCCGCCATCGAGGCCGCCCGCGCCGGCGAGCACGGACGCGGCTTCGCCGTCGTCGCCGACGAGGTCCGCAAGCTCGCCGAACGCACTACCCAGGCCACCGACGAGGTCGCCAAGAGCATCAAGGAGATCCAGGGCGGCACGTCCGTCGCGGTCTCCAAGATCGACGCGGGCGCCAAGCGGGCGACCAGCGGCGTGGAACTCGCCAACTCGGCGGGCGACGCGCTGGGGCGCATCGTCGCCAGCTCGCAGAACCTGGGCGGGATGATCTCCTCGATCGCCGCCGCCGCGGAGGAACAGTCCGCCGCCAGCGAGCAGATCGCCAAGACGATCGAGCACATCAACGCGGTCGCCAAGGAATCCTCGGCGGGCGCGGGCCAGGCCGCGGAATGCGCCACGGCGTTGTCGGGCCAGGCCGAACGCCTGCAGTCGCTGGTGGGCCGCTTCAAGATCTGATTGAAGCCTTCCAATCGATTCTCGGACGGAGCTCGGTGCTGTCTGCCTTGTTCTTTTTGTCCCAGTCGCGGATGGATAGGCAAAGGCCGCTGAAGTGAGGCTCTTTTTCGCTCGATACTCGTCCTGTCGGTTGGACGCGCGTGAAGCATCCCGCCCGAACAATGCCGGAGATCAGTACATGAAAATCCGTACCAAGCTGGTTCTTGGATTCCTCGCGGTCGGCCTGCTCCCCGCGATCGGCGTCGGCACCATCAACTGGTTCGCCACCGAAGACGTGGGCAACATGCTCGGCGACGAGATGCTCGCGGTCTCGGCCAACGTCATCAACAAGATCGACCGCAGCCTCTACGAACGCTACGGCGACGCCCAGGCGTTCGCGCTCAACTCCGTCGCTCGAAACCAGGACAACTGGTACAAGGATCCGAGCTCGTCCGTCATCTCCAAGGCCATGGACGAGTACATCAAGCTCTACGGCATCTACTCGCTTTCGGTCCTCGTCGATACACAGGGCAAGGTCATCGCCGTGAACTCGGTTTCGCCGCAGGGAAAGCCGATCGACACCGCGTTCATCATGGGCCAGAGTTTCGCCGGCGCCGGGTGGCTGACCGACGCGATCAACGGACGATTCCTCACCAACGGGAGCCTGACGGGCACCGTGGTCGAGGACGTGCATGTCGACCCCACCGTGCAGAAGGTCTACGCCAACGAAGGATTGGTGCTGGGCTTCTCGGCGCCCGTCAAGAACGACAAGGGCGAGGTCGTCGCGGTCTGGAAAAATTTCGCCGACTTCGCGCTGGCGGAAGAGGTCATCTTCGATTCGTATCAGAAGATATCGAAGCGGACGTGCGACGCGGTCGAGTTCACCCTTCTGGATTCCAGGGGCAACGTGATCGTCGATTGCGATCCGGTGCTGCACGGCGGGAAGCTCACCCGAGACATGAACGTCATCGGGAAGTTCAACCTCGCCCAGAGCGGCGTCGAAGCCGCCAAGGAGGCCGTCAGCGGCAAGTCGGGCGCGATGTTCGCTACCCACGCTCGCAAGAATGTTCTCCAGGCCTGCGGTTATGCGCACAGCAACGGCGCCCTGGGCTTCCCGGGCATGGGCTGGTCGGTCGTGGTGCGCGCGCCGCGCGCCGTGGCGATGGAAAAAGTCGTGGGCATCCGCTACCAGGTCGGCGTGGTGGTGGGCGTCTCGGCCCTGGCCGTCCTCGGCCTCGGCCTCTTCTTCGCCTCGCGCCTCGTCAGGCCCATCAGTTCGCTGGGCGCACGGATGAAGGACATCGCCGAGGGAGAGGGCGATCTCACCCAGCGCGTCCCCGTCAGCGGCAACGATGAAATCGCCGTCCTCTCCGGGTCGTTCAACACCTTCGTCGAGAAGATCCACGGCACCGTCAAGCAGGTCGCCACCACCACCAACGAACTCGCCGCCGCCGCCACCGAAATCGCGGCGTCGGCGGAGGAAATGGCTGCCGGCATCGGGCGACAGGAGCAGCAGACCTCGCAGGTCTCCGCCGCCGTCGTCGAAATGTCCGCCTCCGTCGGCGAGGTCGCCCAGAAGGCCAAGGACGTCAACCTCGCTTCCGACTCGGCTCGCGACAACGCCAGCAAGGGCGGCGAAGTCGTCCAGAAGACCGTGTCCGAGATCATGGGAATCGCCGAAGACGTCGGCCAGAGCGCCGAGAGCGTCACCGAGCTCGGCAAGCAGAGCGAGCAGATCGGACAGATCATCCAGGTCATCAACGAGATCGCCGAGCAGACCAACCTCTTGGCCCTCAACGCCGCCATCGAGGCGGCCCGCGCCGGAGAGCACGGCCGAGGCTTCGCCGTCGTCGCCGACGAGGTCCGCAAGCTCGCCGAACGCACCACCCAGGCCACCGACGAGGTCGCCAAGAGCATCAAGGCGATTCAGGGCCAGACCGGGAACGCGGTGCAGCAGATCGAGGCGGGCTCCAGGCGCGTCAACAAGGGCGTCGAACTCGCAACAAGCGCGGGCACCGCGCTCAAGAGTATCGTCGAAGGTTCGGCCCGCCTGTCGGAGATGGTGGGCGCCATCGCCGCCGCCGCGGAGGAACAATCTGCCGCCAGTGAGCAGATCACCCGTTCGGTCGAGCAGATTTCGAGCGTGACACGTGAGACCAGCCAGGGTGCTTCGCAATCGGCCCAGGCAGCCGCGGGGCTCTCCGAGCAGGCCGAACGACTCCGCTCGCTCGTGTCCGCGTTCAAGATCTAATCGCGGGCATGCGCCGGCCGCGATGCGTGAACACCATCGGAGTCACGTCCAAGCCCGTGGAGACACGGGCCATTTCATGCGCGGATGTGCTTGCCCCGCGTGTCGGTGTCGGGGCACCTGATCGCAGACGACTCTCCCGCCCGCCCCGGCCTCTCCACGCCTCAGCGTCGCTCGCACTACGCGTCCGCGCCCATCGAACCACGCGAACCCGCCAATGGCCCCGGTGGGAGTCGAACCCACACTCCTCTTGCGAGAAAGCGGATTTTAAGTCCGCTGCGTCTGCCGTTTCGCCACGGGGCCGACCGAGCATTGTTGCTCCATCCATCCGCTCCAGCGCGCGTGTCGCCTACCTGACGTCGGCGTATTCCACCTTCCAATGCACCGGCGTGCTCCCGCTCGTCATCAGCGTGACGCGACGAAGACCGCCCACACGCTCGCTCGAGAGCACCCGCGCTCCGGTGTCGACGCTGACTCTCGCTCCGGTGTTTCCTCCCGGCTCGTGGATGAACACTTCATACGGATCGCCCGGCACCAGCGTGCTCACGCCCGCAAGCACTCCCCCACCACTCTGGCCCTCCATCCACGTCACGTCGCTCACGTCGAATGCGCCGCACGAGATATGCCGCGATGTCGCGACAAACTGCGGGCGATCCCGCATCTCGCGGAAGCAGTACAGGCCGCACTGATACTTCGGATCAATCGCCGGTGGCGTGAACTGGCCCGACACCACGCCAACCAGCCTTTTGGTCCACACGTCGAACACCACGTACTTCTTCTCGCCGCTCAGCCCCAGCGACCGCAAATCAATCGGCGCCTCGTGCGGCCCGGTAAGCCCCAGCACAATCCAACTCTCGTACGATGTGTTCAATTCCTGCACAACCATGTTCGTCACCGAGTGTTCGTTGCCGTCAAACGGCGTCGGCGGCCCGCCGTCCCTGCACGTATCCGCTTCCGCGATCCGTGACGATCGCGACGGATCAACATCAAACACCTGTCCCGGCCGCGTAAACAGCACCGGGATGCATCGACGCACGCAGTCCAGGTCCTCGTTCTTGTACCGCTCCGCCGGGTCGGTGATCATGAACAGCGATCCCGTCATCGACGTCACCATGCACGAGAGATAGTCAGCGCCGGGCTTCAACTCGATGTGGTCCGGGTCGTTCAGCCACACCACGTTGTTGAACGAGTTGTACTGCTCCAGGCAGCCCCAGCGGAAGCCGTCGGTCCCAAGGCGGCAGCCGTCCACGAGTCCCGCCAGTTCCGGGCGCACGCCCCAGCACGCCATGAGAAACGTCTCGCTCCCCGCGCCGCCGAGATCATCGCGCACCGTGCGGACGTAGTCGCGATACACCTTGGCCCGATCGAGCCCGCGGGCCGCGAAACTTTCGGGGAATGAGTTGAATCCCTCGTATCTCACGTGCCGCAGCGCGTCGAGTTTGATGTACTTCCAACCCATCTCGTGGAGCGGGCGATACACCGAATGCACGAGGCGATCGATCGTCGCGGGGTTCGCATAATCGGGCACGTTGCCGACCCACTTGCCTTTGGCGATCCCGCCCGAAGAGTTTTTCAGAAACAACTCGGGGTTCGCGCGTGCCTCTTCATCATTCAGGAATCCCGCCGCCAGCCACAGCCCGGGCACAAGGCCCTTGCCCGTGATGTGCGACACCATGCCGCGAAGGCCGTCGGGAAACTTCGGGTTCGTCGTGAGCCAGCGATCGGGCAGGCCCGCGGGCGCCTGCTGGAATCCATCGTCGATCTGCACATACGTCAGCCCATACGGCCCGAGCTTCTCCGCCAGCACGTCCGTCGTCGTGTACACGTCCTCCTGTGTGATCTTGTCCATGTACGCAAACCATGAGCACCAACCGACCACCGGCTTGGTCCACAAGGGCGAGTTCCAGGGCTCGAAGAACCGCAGGCCACGATGCTTCTGATAGAACCGCGGGCGGAACACCAGCACGATCTTCTCGCCTGTCGCCTTGAGCGTGAACTTGTTCCCTTGCGTCCCGCTCTGCTCCTCCGGCGTGACAATCGCCGACGCCCCCGCACGCACTCCAAGCACCCAGTCGCCGTGCCGGTCATACACGCCGCGGTTCAGCAGCGAGCGGCTCAGCCCCACGCTGTGCCGCACCACCGCCTCGCGCGTCGCGTCGGGCTCAAACTCGCACGGGAACGACTCCGCCGATCCAGACAGCGTTGCATGCAGCGAGAGCGTGCCGCCGCTCGCCGTGATCGTGATCTCCTGCGTGATCGGGCCGGAAGCGTCCGGCGCCTTCGATGAGGTCTCGATCCTTGCGTTACCCTTCACCACGCCGCCGAGGACGACCCCGCCCCAGTAACGAATCTCGAGATTCTGACCCTTGAGGCTCGCCGCCGCAGGCTCGTTGGGAGGCTCGTTCGAGACGTCTACGAGCGCATCGGCCTGCGCCGCGTTCGTGCCCGCGCCCTGCCCCATCGGCCCGTCACCAATCACGCCCAACTCCGGCGACATCAACCCCAGACACAGCGAAAGTCCGAGCGTGGCGAGCATGCGCGACTCCATCTCTTCCGCATGCCAACGCCGCTCGTGCGCTTCAACTCCGACGCTCCACCTCGGCCTTGGCCTGCGAGCACAAGTCTACTCGATCGCACGCCGCGCCAACACAACCCATCCAATCCGCCACCGCAATCAGATCCTCGATCACGCGCCGCTCCGACGCCACTGCCACTTCAGGTCCTTTCCCCAGCGCACCGTCGTACTCGCCGCGATACGTTGTGCGCATGAGCACCATGCGCCTCACATCCTCGACGACGCTCGCCCTCACTCTCGTGTCCTCGTTCGCCTCCGCTCAACTCGCGTCAGCCCCGGCCGCCTCACGCAAGCCCGACTCGCCCTCCGGTGCCGGCCCCGCCGCCTTCGCCGAGGCCCGCGCCTGGGTCGCCGCCAAGTTCGACGGCCAGCCCTCGCCGCGCGACAGCGAGCCCGGCCTTTTCGTCCTCGCCAATCACGACCCTGTCCACCTCGATCAGCGGTCCGGCCATCCGCTCGTCATCGGCGACCGGACATTCGTCAAGGGGCTCTACTGCCACGCCCCCAGCACGCTCCTCGTCCGTCTCCCTTCGCCCGCCAAGCAGTTCTCCGCCGTCGTCGGTCTCGACCACAACGACGACACCGCGCGCGGCCGAGGCAGCGTGATCTTCTCCGTCCTCGCCAACAACAAAGAACTCTTCCGCTCCGACATTCTCCGCTACGCAAGCACGCCCGTCCCCGTTTCGGCCAATCTCGCCGGCACGCGCGAATTCACGCTCGAAATCAGCGACGCGGGCGACGGCATCGGCTGGGACCAGTCCGACTGGGGCGACGCGAAAGTCACGCTCCAGGACGGCACAACGCTCTACGTGAGCGACCTCCCCTTCCACGCCGCTCCGCCCAAGGCGCCATACTCCTCCGAACCACCCTTCTCCTTTGTCTACGCGGGCCAGCCCATCGCCGCGCAGATCGCCGGCTGGAAGGTCGAGCGCACGATCTCAAATCTCGACGACACTCGCACCAGCCACACCACCATCTACCACGATCCTTCGACCGGCCTTACCACCACCTGCAACGCGATCGTCTACTCCGATTTTCCGATCGTCGAATGGACCGTGCATCTCACGAACGACGGCGAGCGCGACACGCCCGTCATCTCCTCGCTCCAGGGCATCGACACCACGTTCACCCGCGCCGCCGCTCCGGAATTCGTGCTCCACCATGCGCAGGGCAGCGTCTGTCGCGCCGACGACTTCCAGCCATTCACCACCACGCTCGCGCCCGCGACCTCGACGCGCATCGCGCCCTCCGGCGGCCGCCCCTCCGACGCCGCCATGCCCTACTTCAACCTCCAGTGGGACAGCGAGGGTGTCATCCTCGCCGTCGGCTGGCCCGGCCAATGGGCCGCCTCGTTCATCCGCGACCAGGGCAACGCCGTCCGCATCGTCGCCGGCCAGGAACTCACGAGTTTCGTGCTCCACCCCGGCGAATCCGCGCGCACGCCCCTCATCGCCCTGCAATTCACCGACGCCGACCTCGTCACGTCTCAAAACGTCTGGCGACGCTGGATGATCGCCCACAACCTCCCGCGCCCCGGCAATAAGCCGATCCCGCCAAACCACATGGCCTGCAGCTCTCACCAGTTCAACGAGATGCTCAGCGCCAACGAGGCCAACCAGAAACAGTTCATCGACGGATACATCGCCGCCGGCATGAAGCCAGACTACTGGTGGATGGACGCCGGCTGGTACCCCAACAACGGCGGATGGTGGAACACCGGCACCTGGGAGGTCGATCGCTCCCGCTTCCCCAATGGCCTCCGCGCCATCACCGACCACGCCCACGCGCTCGGCGTCAAATCCATCGTGTGGTTCGAGCCCGAGCGCGTCAATCGCGCCACGTGGCTCTATGACCAGCGCCCGCAGTGGCTCCTCGGCTCGCCCGGCGACGAAAGCCGCCTGCTCGATCTCGGCAACACCGACGCGCGCCATTGGCTCACCGATCACGTCGACACGCTGCTCACCAGCGAGGGCATCGACCTCTATCGCCAGGACTTCAACTTCCCGCCGCTGGCCTTCTGGCGCGGCAACGACGCGCCCGACCGCCAGGGCCTCACCGAGATGCGCCACGTCGAGGGCTACCTCGCTTATTGGGACGAACTGCGCCGCCGCCATCCCGACATGACCATCGACACCTGCGCAAGCGGCGGGCGCCGTCTCGACCTCGAAACCCTCCGCCGCTCCATCCCGCTCCTCCGCAGCGACTACATCCTCGAGCCCATCGGTCAGCAGTGCCACACCTTCGCCCTGTCTTCCTGGATTCCCTACTACGGCACGGGCTGGAACCAGTTCGACGCCTACTCCATCCGCAGCCAGTTCAGTTGCTCCCAAACCACCTGCTACGACATGCGCCGCGCTGATCTCGATTTCTCCGTGCCCCGCGCCATGCTCAAGCAGTGGCGCGAGCACGCGCCCTGCCTCCTGGGTGACTACTTCCCGCTCACCCCCTACACCCTCGCCGACGATCTCTGGATCGCCTGGCAGTTCGACCTGCCAAGCGAATCCCGCGGCATCATCCAGGCCTTCCGCCGCCCGCGCAGCCCGTACGAATCGCTCCGCGTCCAACTGCACTCACTCGACGCCGGCGCAACCTACGAAATCACCGACCTTGACTCGGGCACATCCCGCAATGCCACCGCCCAGGAACTCATGCAGACCGGCCTGTTGATCACGCTCCCCGCCGCTCCCTCCTCAGCGTTGATCGCGTACAAGCGCGTTCCGAACTAGCGTGCGTGATCCCCTCGCGACGAACCAGAAGCGAACACCCGCCCCGCGCGCCGCCGCCGCCGCTTCAAACGCCGATCGGCGCGATTTCGTCGATTCGACGCGGATTTCCTGCATCCGCGTCGGAGCGTACCCGTATACTATGTGTGCCATAGTATGTCACGCGGCCTATCCCGCCGCCTTCTTCCCGGGAGTGCCCACCATGCGAATCGAACGCGAACTCATGCGCGGTGCCGGGCCCGTCGCCGTCCTCAAACTCCTCGAAAAGCGCGACATGTACGGCTACGAACTCGCCGAGGCCCTCGCCTCCAAGACCGCCGGCATCCTCGACATGGGCCAATCCACCCTTTACCCACTCCTTTACAACCTCGAGAGCAAGGGGCTCATCAACTCCTACTGGCAATCCGCCCCCTCCACCGACCGCGACCGCAAGTACTACCGCCTCACTCGCGACGGCCGGAAACGCCTCGCCACCGACAGCGAGCAGTGGAAAGCCGTCGCTCAGGCCATGTCCGCACTCGGCGTCGTCAAACTCCTCGCGCCGTCATTGGTCCAGCCACCCGCGATGGAGTCCTCAATCGCGGGAGGTGAAGCGTGACGCGCGCAAACTCTCACGAGGGCGCGACCACCGCCGCGCCACGCGGCCTCATGGCCTTCCTCTCTCGCCCGATCACCCTCTTCCCGCCGGGCCTTCCGCACACGCCGGCCGATCTCCTGAGTGATGCCGCGCTCCCCGCGCCGATCAGCGATTTGATCCAGCACGTCACCCGCCGCACCCGCTTGTGGCCCCGCGAAAGGCTCGACGTCACGCGCGAACTGATCGCGCACTTTCGCGACGGCGTCGAGGCAGGCCGAGCGCCCGATGAACTCGTGCGTGACTTCGGCGCGCCCGCCGATGCCGCCCGCCTGATCCGACGCGCGAAGAGACGCTGCCGCCCCGCCGCGTGGCGCGCCGCCGTGCGCACGCTGCAGGCCGCACTCCTTCTGTTCGCGCTTATCGCCGCGGTCTATTCCTTCGCCGCTGCCCGCGCCTTCATGTCGCATCCCACGATCGCGCGCAACTACCTCGACGAACTCAACGCGCCCATCGTCAAACTTCCCGATTCCGATCGCGCCTGGCCCCTCTATCGCGCCGCCTATCTCGCCCTCCCGCCGCTCCCCGAGGAACTCAGCGCCGACTTCCCGAACATCGAGCCCTCGGACCCGCGCTGGCCCCTCGCACTCGACTACCTCGCGGCGTGCGACACATCGCTCGACCTCGTGCATCAAGCAGCACGCAAGCCCACCCTCGGACGCGCGCTGTCTGTGACACCCGACGCGGAACTCGAGGCACACACCCAATTCCTCGCGGGTGTTGAGGCCGACAAGGCCCGCGAGGCCGTCCGACTCATCATGCAGTACGCGCCCACCGAACCCAACCCGCCCCTGGTCAATCTGCTCCTGCCGCACCTCGGCCAAGGCCGCCATTTCGCACGCATCCTCGCCCTCGACGCTCGCGCCGCGGCGATCACCAACGACAGCGCCCGCGCCGCCGCCGACCTCGAGGACATGTTCCGCCTTGCCGCCCACATGAGCGACAACGCCTTCCTCATCGGCAGCCTCGTCGAACTCGCCATCCACGCCCAGGCCCGCCAGACGCTTGCACAGATCCTCAACGACGATCCATCGCTCTTCGCCGACGAACAACTCGCGTCCCTCGCCCACGCCGCGTCACGCGGACCATCTCATATCGCGCTCGAGAGCGAAACACTCTGGTTGGAGGACATCCTCCAGCGCGTGTACTCCGATGACGGCCAAGGCGACGGGCACCTCACCCTCGACGGTGCTCGCCTCCTCCGCTCTTACCTCACCAGTTGGACCTCCGCCGCCCAGACCGACCCCTGGCACGGCGTGTCCGACAAGGTCCGCGACGCCTTCGAAGTCCCGTTCGACTCCCTCGTCGGCGCTTCACGCAAAGAAACCCGCGACCTCTACGCGAGCATGATCAGCCGCACGGCCGCCTACGCCTCGCTCGAGGCGTGGAACCGTCCCGACCTCGCTCCCGACGCCGCGTTCAAGCAGTTCATGTCGCAAGGCGGCCGCTCCAGGTACACGATCGTCTGGCTTCTCATGCCAGCGCTTTCAAATGCCGTCTGGTCCTACGACAAGGCAGATCAAGAACGCGACGCCCTCCTCGCCGCCATCGCCTGCGAACTCTACAAACGCAGGTTCGGCGAGTATCCGCCCTCGCTCGACGCGCTCCCGACCTCGATCCTCGCCCAATCACCCCTCGACATGTTCGACGGCAAGCCCCTCCGCTACACCCTGCGCGACGCCAAGCCCGTCATCTACTCCCTCGGACCCGATCGCAAGGACGACCACGCGCGCCCCTTCGCCAAGCCCAATCCCGGCGGCCCGCACTGGATGAGCGCATCGCAAGCCCAAGCCGCGCTCAAAGGCCCCACCGGCGCCGAAATCGACGGCGACTGGATCCTCTGGCCGCCCGAACCGCGCAAGCCCAAATCAACAGACGCGCAGTAAAGCAATCACGCCATGCATCCACGGAAATGGACGCTGGTCGAACGGGTCCGCGAGGAATGTACGTGCCAACGCCCTTCCATGCCTCACCGCGTTGCGCCGCGGTGAACTCTCCGCCGCCGCTTTCACGCGCTCGGCCAGCCAGCATCCACAAACTTCCCGTTCCGGCTGATGACATTCCCATCTGCCTCGATCACGCCACCCGGCCGACCGCCCAGCCCGCGGAGGTCGCACACCATGTCCCAGTGCAGGCCGCTCTCGTTCTTGCTCCCGCTCTCGGGATACCCCGCGCCCACCGCCGCGTGAAATGTCCCGCCGATCTTCTCATCAAACAGCGTGTTCTTCGAGAATTCCTTGATCGAGTAGTTCGTTCCGATGGCGATCTCGCCCATCGTCCGCGCGCCCGCGTCCTGATCCAGCATCTTGATCAGGAACTCCTCGTTCTTCTTGGCGCTCGCGTCGACGACGCGCCCGCCCTTGAAAACAAGGCGAACTCCCTCCACCTCCCGACCCTGGTACACCGCCGGGAACGTGTAGTTCACATGCCCATCCGCTCCCTGCGGCCCGGTGAACACCTCGCCATCCGGAAAGTTCTCGTGCCCCGCGCAGTTCACCCACACGCTCGGCGGCGCAACATCCACGCGCAGGTCTGTCCCGTCGTGACCGTCGTGCGCCGGCACAAAGAACCGCACACTCCTGCACTTCTGCAGCGCCTCGCGCACCCGCTCCTGGCGTTCATGTACCGAGCGCCACGCCGCCACCGGGTCCGCCTCGTCTAGTTTCCCCGCCTTGAACACAAAGTCCGCGTACTCGTCCAGGCTCATCTCCGCGTCCTGCGCCGACGCCGGGGTCGGATACAGCGTCCCGCACCAGCGCAGCGCCCCCGACGCGGCCCTTTCCATGAACCGCTTGAGCATCGGCTTCCGCGCCGCCTGCTGCATCGCCAAGCGCCCCGGCTCGATCCGCCCGAACGCCTTGGTGTTCACCTCCGCCCACAGAACAATCCGCACGTCTGCCGTCTCCACCAGGTGCATGTCGAACGGCGACACCGCCCTGATCTGCTCCTCCGTCCCCTCGCGCAGCATGATCCCCTGCAGCGCCTCCGACCTCACCATCCAGTGCGGGTTCCCGCCCGCCCTGAGCACCTTGGAGTACAGCGCCTCCACCAGCGGCTGGGCCCCGGGCTCGCCCACGATCGCGACCACGTCCCCCTTCTTCACCCGCGTCGAGTACCCAACGATCACGTCCGCCAAACGATCAAGCCTCGCGTCGCGCATGGCAGCCTCCTGGTTGCACCAGCATACGCCGCCCCGCCACCCTCCCTAAACTCCCTACCACCGGCGCGGCACGCGACCGGCGCAAAGGAGTCTGTATGCGAACGGGTCAGATCGCTCTCGTCATCGCCGGCTTCGGGCTGGCCGCCGGGCTCGGCGCCTCCCTCGGTTCCGGCCTTTTCAATTCCCCCGCTTTGGCCGCCGCGCCGCGCACCGTCCCCGCCGGCATGATCGCCATATGCGACCAATTCACGGTGCTCCAGTCCATGCTCGGCAGCCCGGTCTACACCAAGGCCCGCGAGGAACGCACCGCGTCCCTCGCCGGCGCCACCGCCGATCTGGAAGCCCAGATGACCGCGTTGCGCGAGCAGGCGACCAAGATCACCGACAAGAACTCGCCTGAGTTCAAGGATCTGCAGCAAAAATCCCAGCAGATCTCCCAGGCAATCCGCGCCAAGAAGACCGAGGCCGAGAAGACCGTCGAACAGGGCAACCGCCAGGAGGTCGAAGAGGTCTACCGCCTCATCGTGGACGCAACCACCGCGATCTCGAAGCGAGAGGGCTTCGCGTACGTCCTGGGAAGCCGGTCTCTCCCAGTCACCTTCTCCGCGCAGTCCCTGCAGGGCGTCTTCCAGGAGATCTACGCCCGCCCGGTCATGGCCGCCCCCGAGGGTGTGGACATCACCGACATGGTCTTGAAAGAACTCAAAGTCGAGCGCCTCTCCGCCGCGCCCGCTGCCCCTGCCGCGCCCGCCGCTCCTGCCGCGCCCGCTGCCCCTGCCGCGCCCACCAACCGCGGCACCGACCCCACCCGCCCTGCTCCCAAGTAGCCCGGCGGCGTCCCTTCACGCTCCCGGCATGTCCGCAGGGCCGCCATAGGGACAGCATCCGGGCGAACATCCATGAAAAAAGGCCGACGCATACGCGCCGGCCTTTCTCGTTTTTCCACACCGCATCGACTACTTCGGGATGCGAAGATCATCGAACACGAACGTGTAATTGCCGTTGCGGTACGACTCTTCCTTGCGGCCCGGGATGATGGGCAGGTACTTGGCGTGCCCGTCCATGTAGCACAACAGGCTCTTGTTCACGTCGCCGTACCCGTTCAGCACGCGGGCGTCATCCGACGCCTCGTACACCGTGATGTCGGCGTACTCGTCATGGACCCACACGAACCGGGCCGGCGAGAACGCGTCCGCCACCGGGAACCGCTTCGTGCCCTTGTTGAACATGATCTCGTTTACGCCGCCGCCCGAGTCGATCTGCTCGTACCACTTGGCGTTCCACTGGTAACTGTTGCCGACGTCCTCGTAGGCACTGCGCCCGAAGGTCGGGTTGGGCCAGCTGAACTGGTGCGTCACCTTGTCGCTGGGGTCCTTGAATACCGGCATCTGCAGCGTCTTCCGGGAGGGATAGTCCGCCGGCATGTCCTCCGGCGCGTCCGGCGCCTCGCACACGATGTCCGGGTACATCCACTTGTTCATCGGGCGGTCAACCGCCTCCACATCGAACCCCTTGTTGCGGCTCGTCTGACGCCAGATCCCGTCGTTGTTCTTGCCGCCGAAACTCCACGTGCAGTACCCGATCAACGGGCCGCTCTTGGAACTGGGCGCCGTGCCACGCTTGTACGTCAGCGTGATCGGAAGGAAACCCTTGTTGTCCGTCTGGTAACTGAACCCCGCCTTGCCGATCTGGCTCAGGTTCGCGAGCGACACCGCCATCTGTGCGCTCTTCTTGGCCTTGCCCAACGCCGGCAGCAGGATCGAGATCAACAGCGCGATGATGGCGATCACCACCAGCAGCTCGATCAGCGTGAAGCCGGAGCGCCGGCACGTTCCAAGGTTCATCTTCAGGCTCTTCATGTTCGCACCTCAATGCGCCGATCCCGCGATCACCCGACCGACCGGATCGACCCGCGTTGAACTGTTCCTCGGCGTCCCAGAACGGTTCGCCGGACCGGCCACTGACCGGCCTGCAGACACTCAGCATAGACGAATTCTGAACCCGGCGATAGTCTCCGCCGAGAGATTGTCCCGAGAATCGAGACCATCCCTATCCGCCCCGCCCGGCCGGCCGGTTCCCGTCCGGTGGCACCTCCTTGCGGAATCATCGGACTCCCGCTCAGGGGCGATAAGCCAATGTCCGAAATGACCCATGAGGGTCGCCCGCTCGGGCTTCCCACTTTCACACGCCCGTTTGACATGGGCTACACCGCCCCGGTACGGTTTCGACCCCCGCAACACCGGACGTGGCGCGAACCGCGACCCCGGACACGCGGTACCGAATGGCATGGGGAACCTGGTGAGCGACCCGAAGTACAAGCCCGATCCCGGAAAGACGACCCCGATCGTCCCCGATCGCGCTGCGGACACCGCCCCCGTCCCCGCCGGAGATTCCACCCCGGCAACCGCCGCCGACGCCGAGCAGATGCTCCAGGAAGCCGCCAAGAGCGGCACCAACCTCGACACCATCGTCAGCCGACTGGTCATCGAGCAGAACCTCGCCACCGAGGACGAGGTCCGACACTGCATGGAGCGCGTCAAGCAGATGCGCGAGGAGAACAATCAGGCCTCCCTGGTCCAACTTCTCCTCAACAACGAGTACGTCACGAAGCGCCAGATCGCCCGCCTCCGCCAGTCCATCGAGGCCGAACGCAGCGGCCAGAAGATCCCCGGCTACAAGATCGAAAAGAAACTCGGCGCCGGCGCGATGGCCACCGTCTGGAAGGCCCGCCAACTCCGACTCGACCGCGATGTCGCCATCAAAATCCTCCCGCGGAAGTTCACGGGCAATCCCCAGTTCATCGAGCGATTCATCGCCGAAGGCCGCTCCGCCGCCCAACTCAACCACCCCAACATCGTCCAGGCCTACGACGTTGACAAGGCGGGCGACCTCTACTTCTTCGTGATGGAGTACGTCGACGGGCGCACCGTCTACGACGACATCACCAAGCACAAACGCCTGAGCGAGCGAGAGGCGATCGAGATCGCGATCCAGATCGCCGACGCCCTCCAGCACGCCCACGCCAAGGGCCTGATCCACCGCGACGTCAAGCCCAAGAACATCATGATCACCAAGGAGGGCGTCGCCAAACTCGCTGACATGGGCCTGGCCCGCGCCGTCTCCGACAAGGAAATGGCCGAGGCCGAGGCCGGCAAGGCCTTCGGTACTCCCTACTACATCTCCCCCGAGCAGATCCGCGGCGAGCGCCAGATCGGCCCGCCCGCCGACATCTACTCCCTGGGCGCCACCCTCTATCACATGGTCACCGGCTCGGTGCCCTACGACGGCCCCAACCCCTCCGCGGTCATGCACAAGCACCTCAAGGCCGAACTGGTCCCGCCGGATCACGTCAACCCCAAACTCTCTGCCGGCATCTCGCAGATCATCGAGATGATGATGGCCAAGGACCCCAAGGCCCGCTATCAAAAATGCTCCGACGTGCGCGCCGATCTGCTCGCTGTCCGTGAGGGCAAGAGCCCGGTCATCGCACACAAGGACTGGGGCATTGATCTGGCCGGCGTCGCCCAGGCCGAAGCCGCCGCCGTCGGCGAAATCGCCGAGGCCCCGGCCTCCAAACCCGGCTCTTTCACGATCGGCGACCTCTTCCGCCAGCCCCTGGTCATTCTCATGCTGGTCCTCCTGGTCGTCAGCATCGCAATCAACATTTTCCTCGCTTCCCGCTCGTAGGACGCCCTGCCAAACATCCGAACGCCACGCCGCGCACTCATTTCGTGCAGTCTTTGCCCGTGTTTGGCCCAAACTTGATCGATTTCCCGCCAGTTCTGTGCCCTTCCGGGGCGATGAAGGCTTGTCGCGGGGGGGCGGGGGTGGTAGCCTTCGGTAGGGAATTGGTCTGTTCCAAATCCCAACGAGGTAGTTCCGGCAGCCCATGACGCGCACACGATCGACACTTCACGCCGCATGCAACCAACGCGGCGTCGTGCGCGCTCCGTGGCCCGCGTCAATCTGGGCGCGCTTGTGAACACCCTCGCCGTTCTTTCTTGTTCGTCCAACACCACCATCGCGGGGACGTTCCTCGCGGGGTGAAACGCTTGTCGCCCCATCCGGCACCCGGCCGACCTCGGGCGTGAAGGAGATCGATCATCGCTATCGGCAGATTCAGCGGCCGCGACGGACCCCCGGTGCAACGCACCCGCGTCAACTTTCTCATCCGCATCACGCCCATCCGCGTGATCGGGCCGGAGAACGAGCAGCTCGGCGTTCTGGAAACGCCCGTCGCCATCAAGATGGCCCAGGACCAGGGCCTTGATCTTGTCGAGATCGTGCCGGACTCGCGTCCGCCGGTCTGCAAGATCATGGACTACGGCAAGTACAAGTACGAGCTCTCGCAGAAGAACCGCAAGAACCGCCAGGCATCGAAGTCGACTGAGATGAAGGAGCTGCGCCTCGGGCGCTCCGTCAAGATCGACAAGCACGACATCCAGGTGCGCATCGACCAGGCCCGCCGCTTCCTGATGCACGGGCACAAGGTGATGTTCACGCAGAGGTTCAAGGGACGCGAGATCGCGCACCGCGACCTGGGCATCGACAACCTTCGCATGGTGGCCGACGCGCTGGCGGACATCGCCAAGGTCGAGCAGACGCCGCGCTGGATGGGCAAGCAGGCGAGCATCATCATGGCCCCCGACCGCGTGAAGGTCGACGCCGTGAAGCGCAAGATCGAGAAGGAAAAGGCCGAGAAGATCGCGCGCGGCGAAAAGGTCGAAGAAGAAAAGTCGCTCGAACAGCTCGAGGCGCAGATCGAGGCCGAACTCCAGGCCGACGACGATCAGGACGACGGTCCGGACGAGGTTGCGACCGAGGCCGCCCCACAGAACTGATCGCACGCGTGCGAGACTGATCGGGCGAGATTCGAGACGCGTCTGCAACACAAATGCACCCCAAGCCCGCCTTTCTGAGGCGGGCTTTTTTTCTGGATACGGCGTACTCGCCAGAACCGGACGCCGGGCTTGCGCGGCGGGTGATCTCCCGCCGGCCTCGGTGAGGGCGCGTGGTACGCGGAGTGCATGAGAAGAGCACCGACCGTACAGGCGCAGATGGTGGCACGCGGAGCGCGGCGGGCGATCGATCAGCCGCGGCGGCGCGGGGTGAGGATGAGGAAGAAGGTCAAAGCGGCGAGGGGTGTGGATGGGGAGGGCATTGACGCGATTCTGAGCCCGATGTGCACATCAGGGCTTATCGCAACCGATGCGCCTGCAAGCCCAAGGTCGTCCAGCAGAACATCATTGGGTGTACCTGCGGGTGCTCCGTCGTAGAGTCGGTAGTAATGGAACGAGTCCGGGGGCGGCAGCCAGTCTTCCAGCCACTCGCTCGCGCCGCCACATGCGTCGAGAAGTCCCCACGGCGTCGAAGTCGTTGGGTATGAACCAAGCGGCACTTCGAGCCCTTCAAAGTAACCATACGGCTCATAGCCCGCGCTGGTCTCGCCCACGCCGGGGATACCCGGGATCGGCGCGGTGTCGGAGGTATTGGGGAAGCGCCACCAACCACCCTGATCTGTGCCGTAGCGGTCCGGGTCGTAATGCACGGCCTTGAGCCATTCGTCGAGCGTCGGTATCCAGAACTTGGCGTCGGGGTTGTGCGTGGATTGATCGGCGAACGAGCCGTCGGGGTTTCGCACGAACGTAGACGTGTCGTACGCGCCGTTCTTGATCGCGTCGAGGTCGGAGCGTTTGTCGTTGTGGAGCCAGTTGCAGAACTGGGCGGCGGTGCGCCAGTTGAAGCCGGTGACGGGGCGCATCGCCGCGCCGGGAGCGTCGAGGAGTTTCCAGCGGATGCCAGGCCCGCCGTAGGAGTGATCTTCTGTCGCACCCCAATAGAGCGGCTCGGCGAAATAGGCGAGGTCGTCGGATTGCGTCGAGAAGGTGTTGACGAACTCCATCCATTGCGCGGTCGTGACTTCCAGCTTGCTCATCCGGTAGGTGTGGTCGACGCGGCCACGCCCGCGCGTAATCCACTCGTCGATGGTTCCTTGATACGGCGCGTTGCCGGGGTGGTCGATCGTCGCCCAGTCGAAGTCGTAGTCCTGCGCGAGGGCAGGGACGGAGAGGAAGAGGCAGGCGGCGAGGCTCGTGCGCGCGGGGCGGTTCATAGAACCTCCATCGACGGACGGTACGCGCGGCGATGAGGGATTGGCGGTGGCCAGAATGGAGTCAAGCCCCGCAGATCTGTGGCTTGACCACGTCACCCGGAGCAAGGGAAGTCGCGGGCGCGCGGTGCGAGAGTGGAGGCGAGAGACGACGTGTTGTGTCAGATGCAGGATGCCTGCTCAGTCGTGGCGCAGGGCGACGATGGGGTCCTGGCGTGCGGCCTTGCGGGCGGGGTAGATGCCGAAGACCAGGCCGGTCATCGCGGCGACGGCGAAGGCGAGCCAGATGGACCACATGGTGACGCGTGTGGGGAGGTTGGCGTCGGGGGTGAGAATTCCGGCGTCGGCGAGCCAGGGAACAGCCCATCCCAGCAGGAGGCTGCCGCCCACACCCATGCCCACGCCGATGATGCCGCCGACGGCGGAGAGGACGCCGGTCTCGACCATGAACTGCCAGAGGATGTGGCGGCGCGAGGCGCCGATGGCGCGTCGGATGCCGATCTCGCGGGTGCGTTCGGTGACGGTGGCGAGCATGATGTTCATGATGCCGATGCCGCCGACGAGGAGGGAGATGCCGGCGATGGCGGAGAGGACGAGTTGCCATGTGAGGGCGCTCTTGCGGGCGCGTTCGAGGAGTTCGTAGGGAACGACGAGGGAGACGTCGGTGAGGCCGGGGTGGCGCGAGTCCATGATGCGGCGGGCGCGGGCGGCATCGGAGAGAACATCGTCGCGGGTCTTGGAGGAGATGTAGATCTCGGAGACCTGGACCTCGCTCATCTGGAAGGAGCCGGTTTCGCGCTTGGCGACCAGGTCGCTGAAGACGGAGCGCGCGGTGGTGAGGGGGATGTGGACGTCGAGGTTGAGGTCGCGGCCGACGAGGGCGGCGCCGCTCCCGGCGGCCAGTCCGACGGGCGCGAGCACGCCGACGACGGTGACGATCTTTTCGTCGATGCGCATGGTGTTGTTGAGGGGATCTTCGAGCGGGAACATCTGGCGCGCGACCTCAGCGCCGATGACGGCGACCATGGCGTGCTCGTCCATGTCGCTCTGTGAGAGGTAGCGCCCCCGCGCGACACTGATGTTGGAAACGAAAGGAAAGTCGGGGGTCGTGCCGTAGCACTGGCTGGTCTTGCGGTTCTCGCTGCGGAGGATCTGGCTCCCGATTTCCTTGAGGGGGACGATGGCCTCGGCGTTTGGGAAATTGGCGCGGACGACGTCGAGGTCTTCGCGGGTGATGCCATAGCGGCTGATGAAGGAGGACCGCCCGCCGCTGCGCGAGCCGCCCTGCTGGGAGTTGGTGGATTCGGGCGGCTTCTGAGAGCGGACGATGATGTTGCGGGCGCCGAGGCGCTCGAGTTGGGCGAGGGCCTCGAGTTTGGAGCCTTCGCCGATGGAGACCATGGTGATGACGGCGGCAACGCCGAGGATGATACCAAGGGCGGTGAGCACCGAACGGAGCATGTGGAGCCGGAGGTTGGTGAGGCCCAGGCGGATGGTTTCGAGGATGAACTGCATGAATCCCGCTCCGTGTCGCGGCGAGGCTTGAACAAATCCGGTCGAAGAGAACGAAATCGACGCTGAGTTCGCCGGGCTCGGGTCATTCAACCCGTCCCGATTCTTCGCCCTCAAGACCCGCTGTGCGAACGCCGAATCGTACGATGGGCGGCCCGCCAACGCCCGAGGGTGGCGGCGTCGTTCGCCGCCGTTGATCTGGCCTTTGCGATTGTGTCGGAACACGCCCACCCTCAGGGTCGGGCTCCTGAATCCTGGCTTTCCCGTGTTTCGCTGATTCGCTGTCTCGCTTCCCACCATGAGCACCACAGGCCGCACATCTCGGGTTGACATCGGCAACGAGGCCGAGACGCCGCGTGGGTGGCGGTATGAGGTGCACGTGACGCACGCGGACGGGACGCGGTCGGATCATGAGGTGACGCTGGCGTGGGTGGATCACGATCACTGGAGCGGGGGGCGTTTGGCGCCGTCGCGGGTGGTCGAGATGGTGCTGGAATACCTGCTCGAGAAGGGCACGCCGGTGAGCCTCCCGACGTCGTTCGACGCGGCGCGTGCGCGGCGCTGGATTCCCGCGATCGATCAGGACATCAAGTGCGCTGGGTGAGAGAGCGATCGTTGCTTTCAAAAACAAACGACCGCGCGGGTGAGGCTCGCGCGGCGTGAGTGGATGCTGATTGAGTCGAAGTGCTTAGCGCTGTTGAACGACGTGGGCGAGTTCGTGGGCCTGAAGGTGGCCGTGGTTTGCCAGCGCGGTGCGGTCGGCCAGACCGGACACATGGTTGCCCTGCGTGAAGGCGTGGGCGCCGGAGGGGGAGAGGCCCATGGTGCGCTGGGCGTCGATGGCCTGAACCTGTCGAACGCTGCTGAAGTCGCTCGAACTGAAGCCGCGCGGGCCGCCCGCGTTGCCGCTGCCGCCGGCTTGTGCGCCCGCATTTCCGCCCGTGTTCGTGCCAGCCCCTTTGACCTGTGCCATGTTCGCCTCTCCTGTGTGGGCAGAGTGTACCACGCCCGATTTCGATCTCCAAGCCACCGCGATTCAACTATGACAGACACCGGGAGCGAATTACAGCGCGGGGCGGTGAATGTTGTTTCAACGGACTTGTAAGACCTTTTTTAGATAGCGTCCGGTGTGGCTGGCTTTGGACTTGGCGATGTCTTCGGGCGTGCCGGAGGCGATGACGCGTCCGCCGCCCTCGCCGCCCTCGGGGCCCAGGTCGATGATCCAATCGGCGCGTTTGATGACGTCGAGGTTGTGCTCGATGACGACGAGTGTGTTGCCGGCGTCGGCGAGGCGGTCGAGGACGATGCAGAGTCTGCGGATATCCTCGAAGTGCAGGCCGGTGGTGGGTTCGTCGAGGATGTAGAGGGTACTGCCGGTGGATTGGCTGCCGCCGGGGTCGTTCTTGGTTCCTCCGCCCTTGCCGAGTTCGGTGGCGAGTTTGATGCGCTGGGCCTCGCCGCCGGAGAGGGTGGTGGAGGGCTGGCCGAGGGTGATGTAGTCGAGGCCGACATCGTGGAGGCACTGAACGAAGCGCTGGACCTTTGGGTGGTTCTCGAAGAACTTGCTGGCGTCTTCGATGGTCATGGAGAGGACGTCGGCGATGCTCTTGCCGCGGTAGAGGACTTCGAGCGTTTCGCGGTTGTAGCGTTTGCCGCGGCAGACTTCGCACTCGACGTAGACATCGGGGAGGAAGTGCATCTCGATCTTCTTGAGGCCCTGGCCCTGGCAAGCCTCGCAGCGCCCGCCGCCGTTATCGCCGGCGACGTTGAAACTGAAACGCCCGGGCTTGTAGCCGCGGATCTTGGACTCTTTGGCCTGTGCGAAGATGTTGCGGATGTCGTCGAAGATGCCGGTGTAGGTGGCGGGGTTAGAGCGTGGAGTGCGGCCGATGGGCGACTGATCGACCTCGATGACGCGGAGCACGTTCTTCAGGCCGGTGACGCGATCGTGCAGGCCGGGCGTGACGCGGGCGCCGTCGATCTCGCGTGACGCGGCGGTGAGGAGGATGTCGTTGACGAGGGTGCTCTTGCCGGAGCCCGAGACGCCGGTGACGCAGATGAGCCCGCCGAGCGGGAAGGTGACGTCGACGTTCTGGAGGTTGTTGGCGCGCGCGCCCTTGACGACGATGGCCTTCTTCTCCGAAAGTTTGCGGCGCTTGGTGGGCACGTCGATCTTGCGTGCGCCGGAGAGGTATTGCCCGGTGAGCGAGGCGGGGACGAGGGTGATCTCGTCGATGGTTCCCTGGGCGATGATCCGCCCGCCGTGGATACCGGGCCCGGGGCCCACGTCGATGACGTGATCGGCGGCGCGGATCATGTCCTCGTCGTGCTCGACGACGAGCACGGTGTTGCCGATATCGGCGAGATGGCGGAGGGTGGCGATGAGGCGGTCGTTGTCGCGCTGGTGAAGGCCGATGGTGGGCTCGTCGAGGACATAGCACGCGCCGACCAGTCCGCTCCCGACCTGCGAGGCCAGGCGGATGCGCTGGGCTTCGCCGCCGGAGAGCGTGGCGGTCTTGCGGTCGAGGGAGAGATACTCGAGGCCGACGCCGGTGAGGAAGCGCAGGCGGTTACGGATTTCCTTGAGGATCGGCTCGGCGATGGTGCGTTGCTCGCTGGTGAGCACGAGCCCTTCGAGGAAGGCGGTCGCGTCGGGGATGTTGAGGCGGGAGAGTTCGGCGATGTTGAGCATCGTGCCGTCGCGCGAGGGACGCCCGATGACGCTCTCGCTGAACGCCTTCCTCTTGTCGGCGGCGTGGGTGCTCTTGAGTTGGACGTGCAGTGCCTCGACGCGCAGACGGTCGCCGCAGCAGGCTTTGCAGGGCGACTGCGAGAGGAACCCGCCGAGCCACTCTTTTACGCCGGGGTTCTCGGTGGTCTTCCACCACTCGGTGATGTTGGGGATGACACCCTCGAACTTCGCGCCGTGCTTCGCGGCGTCCTCGCGGGTGGTGCCGTAGAGAACGATGCGGCGCTGCTCCTTGTTGAGCGAGCGGAAGGGGGCGGCGAAGCTGGCGTCGAAATCGCGGCAGAAGCGGCGGAGTTTGCGGTTGAACCAGGCGCGGACCGGGCCGTTTTTGTTCCACGCGGCGACGGCGCCCTCGGCGAAGGACTTCTCTTCATCGGGGACGACGAGCCGTTCGTCGAACTCGACGATGGTGCCCAGGCCGTCGCACGTGGGGCAGGCGCCGTGGGGCGAGTTGAAACTGAAGAGGCGCGGCGAGAGTTCTTCGAGGGCGTACTCGGGGTGCTCGGGGTCGGCGAACTTGGTGCTGTAGGCGGTGTCGGACCAGGTGCCACCGGAGGGCGCGCTCGCGGCGTCTTCAAAGGAGACGATCACGGCGCCGTCGGCGAGTTTGATCGCGCTCTCGACGGATTCGGCGAGGCGCTGGCGCACGTCGGGCCCGAGCACGAGGCGATCGACGACGGCGAAGACATCGTGCTTTTCATAGCGCCCGAGGTTGAGCGGGTTCTCGCCGGGTTCCTTGAGCACGTCGCGGAGTTCGACGACGGTGCCGTTGACGCGGGCGCGCCCCCAGCCCTGGCGCACGAAGTCTTCGAGCACTTCGCGATGGAAGCCCTTTCGCCCGCGGACGACGGGCGCGAGCACGAGGCAGCGCGAGCCGGCGGGCCTGTCCATGACGGCGTCGACGATCTGGGTGCTTCCCATCGCGGTGATGGGGAGGCCGGAGCGTTCGCTGATCGTGCCGTCTTTCTTGGCTTTGGTGGGCGCCCAGGAGTAGGCGGTGCCGCAGCGGGCGAAGAGGAGGCGGAGGTAGTCGTAGATTTCGGTGGTGGTGGCGACAGTGGAGCGTGGGTTGCCGCTGGCGGAGCGTTGCTCGATGGCGATGGTGGGCGGGATGCCCTCGATCTCGTCGACATCGGGCTTCTTGAGTTGATCGAGGAACTGTCGGGCGTAGGCCGACAGCGACTCCATGTACTTTCGCTGGCCCTCGGCGAAGATGGTGTCGAAGGCGAGCGAACTTTTGCCCGAGCCGGAGAGGCCGGTCATGACGACGAGGCGATCGCGCGGGATGGTGAGGTCGATGTTCTTGAGGTTGTGCTCGCGGGCGCCGCGCACGCGGATGTGACGCCCGGGCTCGGCGCGAGGTGCGCCGGCGGGTCCGGATGTGTTCTTGTCGTTCTTCGGTTCGATCAATCCCGCCTCGACGATGGACATGCTGCTCATTCGGGCCCGGCTTGACGCCGGATTCCCGCCCCTCCCTGAGACGCCGCGATCTGAATTGAGGCGCGCCCGCGCCACCCTGACAGGCACCGATCGTAGCATCGGTGTTCACGGTGGGCGGTGGTCCGCAGGGAGCGTGATGTCGCGGCGTCGCGGGTCAGTCCACTTCGTACGCGCAGTCATCGAGGTTCTCGACGAGCCACTCGCCGCCGAACTCGGGCTCCCAGTAGTAGCGGACAATCTCACCGTCGTCGCTTCGTCCGACGACGTTGAGGGAGTCGTCGGCGCCGGCGATGCCGCGGAGCGCGGTGCTGGGATCGATGGCGGTCATGCCGACGGTGCTGGAGAGTGAGGTGATGCTCCAGTCGGTCATGCCTGGGGACCACCAATAGACCTTGACCTCGCCGGTGGATTGGTCAAAGCCGACGATATTCAGGCCGTCCCACGAGGAGCTGTAGCTGCTGACGGAGGTTGGCGTGAGGCTGGGGCCGCCGAACTGGTCGGTGAGGTTGCTGATTTCCCAGTCGCCGCCGAAGGCAGGAACCCACCAGACGACCTGGATGTCGCCGGCGTCGTCGACGCCGCCGATGTTGATGCCGCCCCAGGAGGTGAGGTAGACGGTGAGCCCTCCGACGAAGTTGATGGCGCTGGCGCCGGTGACTTGGCTGAGGTTGTCGGATTGCCAGTATCCCAGACCCGGCGCCCACCAGATGGACCAGATGTCGCCGCTGGCGTCGACGCCGGCGAGGTTGAGGCCCTCCCACGAGGTGTCGTAGGAGATGAGGTTTCCGACGAAGACCGGCACGTCCTCGGCGTGTGCGGAGAGGTCTTCAACGGTGACGTTGTGATACTCCCACTGGGTGGAGCCGGCGGGGAGGGTGTAGCGGACGATTTGCCCCTGGGCGTTGAGGCCGAGGATGTGGACGTCGCCGGTGCCGTCTTCCATCACCTCGACCTGGCTGACGATGGCGGTCGAGCCGGGGACGAGCTGGGTGAGGCTGGTGCCCGACCACTGGCCGCTGTCGTCGCGGGAGTAGTAGGTCGTGTCATCGCCGGCGCCGACGGCGTAGGTGCTCCCGTCGTCTTCATCGCACCAGGAGGCGAGGTCGCTGACGGAATCCGGGCCGTAGGCGGAGAGGTCGACGTCGCGCCAGTACTTGTCGTCGCCGAGCTCGAAGATTCGCGGGCGGCCGGTATTGTCGAGCGAAGCGTAGGAGGCGACGGCGTTGCCTGTGTCGGAGGTGACGCTGGTGGGGATGACGCGGGTGGCGATGCTGAGGTAGGCCTCGGAGTCGTCGCCCGAGCTCGAAATGAGGGTGTTGCCGTCGGCGGCGAGGATGAAGGACGCGGTGGAGATGTTGTTGATGTCGTCGGTGGTGGTGAGGACGAGGCGGCCGGATTGGATGGTCCATGTGCCGGAGCGTTCGGTCTTGCCGGAGTCGTCGTCGCTGTAGCCGTCGTCGTAGGAGGAGGAGCCGACGAGGGTGAAGGAGCCGTCGTTCTTGATGTTGAGGACGCCGTCCTCGTTGCCGCCGCCGCCGGTTTCATCGAAGTTCTGGCCGGAGTCGTCGTTGTCGTCGAGGGTCCAGCGGTAGGTACCGACGATGTTCTGGGTGGTGGGCGTGGCGGCGCGGTACATGATGCCGATGCCGGGGTCGGTTGTTGCGGGCCCGCCGGTGGCAAAGACGATGAAGTTCTTGGCGGAGTTGAGGTACATGACCGTCTCGGGATCCTCGGCGAGGGTGATCTTGCCCTCGGTCGTCACGCCGCTGATCGTGACGTCGAAGGCGCCGCCGAGGTCGTCGTCGCCGGCGAGAGAGTTGAAGGAGATGGTGGTGCCACTGACGGCGGCGCTTCCCTCGGCGATGAAGGCCTCGAAATCGTCGGCGACGGTTGTGGTGCCGATCCAGAGGAAGTTCCAGGAGCCGGAGAGGTCGGTGATCGTCGCCGCCGTGGGACGCTCGACGAAGAGGAAGAACTCTTCGTCGACGGCCCAGTCCTGCACGTATTCGGCGTAGGTCCAGCCGACGGCGTTGCCGGACGCGGCGAAGAAGCTAGAGGCGGAGGTGTCGTCGACGGGGCGGGTGGGGTCCATCCAGCCCTTGTCGTTGATGGTCATGCGCCCGCCGCCGAGGCGAGCGAGCGTGATGCCGTTGATCGCGCCGAGCGCCACGGGCGGGTTGGGCCCGCCGGAATCGACGAAGGATGCGGTGGTCTGTCCCTGGTCGCTGACCGAGCCCTCGATGACATAGGACCACGCCGCGTAAGTGTCGGAGTCCGCGGCCGCCAGCCCGACGCCGGCGAAGTTCGTCGACAGCAGCATCCGCGGATCGAGCGCCTCGCAAAGAGTGCTCAGGGATCCGTACGGACGACCGGACAAGCGACGAAGAGCACGGCTGCGATTCATGTCATTAACTCCATGAGGTCCATCCGGACCTATCGACTCAAGGGCCAAGGGAAGCGGGCTATGTTCACAAACCAATCTCATTCCGGCAATCTGAATTCACATCAGGGTTTTACCTCAAAGAGTCCGGCGTCGATCCAGGCTGCCCGAACCTGCTCGTCGCTGGCCTGCCGTCCGCATTCCGGGCAGCGATCGGAATCGCGGTGATCGAGCGGGTACTCGCAATCGGGGCAGAGCAGGCCGTGGTGGGCGGCGACACGTCTGGCGAGGTCTTTGTGGCGGCGGCTCATGGCCCAGATGAGGCCGACGGGGAGGGTCATGGGGATGACGGCGACGAGGGTGAGGGCGAAGACCTTTCCACCGGCGAGTTGGGCGAGGCCGGCGGCGGCGAGGAACGCGGCGATGTACCCGACGAGGAGCCAGGTTCCGATCTTGCGATCGCTGCGGAGTTGAGCCGCGGGAAGCCTGGGACCGAACGCATCCATGGATGACCTGCCCGCGGCGCTGGGCCGCTAATCCTCCGCCTCGATGCCGACGCCCTTGTGTTCGCTGGTCACCTTTTCGAGCGCGCGATTGGCGATGAAGCCGATGACGACGAGCGCCACGATCGACAGCACGACGCCCGCGACGATGAACCACCAGGGCTTGTCGGCCTTTGCGGCGTCCTTGGCGTGCTCGCTGAACTTCTGGCTGATCTGGGTGGCGATGTAGAGCACGATGCCGGTGCGGGGCGCCATGCCCAGCAGGGTTCCCAGGACGTAGACGCCCAGGGGAACCCGGACGGAGGCGAGAACGAGGTTGGTGATCGCAAAGGGCGAGTTGGGCGGGAGGCGGAGCAGGGTGATGATGAGGAGCATGCGGGCAAAGCCGCTCTCCAAGAGTGCTTTGCGGACGACCTTCCACTTGGGTCGCTCGTCGATCAACTTGATCACGCGCTCGCCCGCGGTGGGCTTGGCGACGGCGTAACCGATGAGCGAACCGCCGAGGAAGCCCACCAGCGCCGCGGGATAGCCGAGGATCATGCCGAAGGCCCAGCCGCCCAGAATCGCGGAGGCGTAGGTCGGGAGGAGGGCGAGGCCGGCGAGGATGGCGAAACCAACGGCATAGAAGACGACACCGAGGGATTCGTGGGAGTGGAGCCAGGCGCCGAGCGAATCCATGTATCGAAAGAGGAAGATCGATCCCAGCGCGGGGATGAAGGCCGACCACACGCCGAGGAAGGCGACCGGACCGAGGCGTCTGGCGATGTCACCGGCGCTGGCGGCGGGCGCAACCCCCGGTACCTTGGCCGCGGAGTCGGGGGTCACGTCGGATGGAGTTCCATCGGGTTTGCGATCTTCGTTGGGCACGCGTGAGAGGATAGCGGAACCACGGCACGGGAGAGGTGTCGCGCGGGAGCGCACGGACCCGAAGCCGGGTCTGTGGCGTGCATCACCGCATTCCATACTTCAGGATGCAGCGGAGCGCCGACACGCCGTCACGCCAGGTGATCTTCTTGCCCTCGGCGTAGGTTCTGCCGGCGTAGGTGACGGGGACTTCGTAGATGCGTGCCGGGTGGTCCGTGGCGTCGGGCCCAGGAAGGCTCAAACGCGCGAGTTTGGCGACGATCTCGGGCTCCAGCCCGAAGCGGTCTTCTTCGATGGTGATCCTCTCGGCGGCCCGGCGCGTCAGGGCCTTGGAGCAGCACTCGATATCGGTAAGGTTGAGGTTGGTGAGCATGTTGCTCGCGGTGGTGATGAACCGATTGGCGACGGAGTGCCAGTAGTAGAGCACGCGGTGGGTGGCGCCGAGGAAGCGGGAGCCGATGACGGCGTCGGCGCGGGCGTCGATGATCGGGGCGAGCAGATCGGCGTGGTCGGCGGGGTCGTATTCCAGGTCGGCGTCGTGGATGAGGATGATGTCGGCGCCGGCGTCGAGCGCCGCGCGCCAGGCGGTGCGGACCGCCGCTCCCTTGCCCTGGTTTTTCTCGTGCAGGCGCGTCACGACGTCGGGTCTGGACGCCAACTGGCGGACCAGATCGGGTGTTGAGTCCGATGAGCCGTCATCGACAATCACCAGCCGCCGCTCCAGACCGTGCGGCGGAGGCACGGCGTCGAATCGCTCGATCACCTTGGAGAGGAGGCGCGATTCGTTAAAGACGGGCATGAGGACGCACAGCAGCACGGGGAAGGGTAGACCCAGGCCACCGGACGTGGTGGAGTTGTCGTGTGGTCGAGCGTCGCCGGGTCGGGTGGCGGCGAGATCGAAACACGAGAGTATCGTGCCGTTCGTGCTGTGCAGGTGTGTGCAATGCGAAGTCGGGCCGCGTCGGATCGCGCCGGGCGGCATGATCACGCCACCCTGTCGGCTCAGGACCACTCAGCCGAGGAGAATCCGCCGCTGCGGATTCGAGAGCGCCAGCCCCGCCGCGTCTTCCCGAGAGATCCATCGGCGTTCGCGGTCGGGCCAGGCCAGCGTGTCGGCGTCGGGTACGCGGGCGTGTCTGACACGGAAGAGGACGCGGCGGTGGGTCGTCAGGTGCTCAAACTCGAGCGTGACTTTGCCGATGCGCACGGGCGGGAGTTCGAGCAGCCCCGCCAGGCCGCGCGGCGTGACATCGCCCGCGTGCTCGTGCGTCGGTGCTTGCCACAGGCCGCCCCACATGCCGCCGGATTTTCCGCGGAGCGTGCGGCGTTCCACCAAGAGGCGGCCCCGGGGGTCCGAGACGACGACGACCTCGCACACCAGTTTCTTCTGGGCCGCCTTGGCCTTGGGCCTGGGGATCAAGCCCTGCACGCCCCTGGCTCTGGCCTGGCAGGACGGCGCGATCGGGCACGATCCACAGCGGGGCGTGCCGGGCGTGCAGATCGTCGCGCCCAATTCCATCAGACCTTCGTTGAACGGCCCCACCACGCCCTGTTCGTACGCCAGCGTCGCCAATCGCTCGGACTGCTTCCACGCCCAAGCCATCGCCTTGTCCGTCGACATGGGCTTGGCGGAGATCCGGAGGAGAACGCGAGCGACGTTGCCGTCGACGATCGGCGCGGCGTTTCCGAACACGATGGACGCGATCGCGCCGGCGGTGTAGCGCCCGAGCCCGGGGAGAGACATGAGCGCATCGACGTCGCGGGGCACGCGTCCATCATGCGAATCCACGATCGACCTGACCGCGGCATGCAGAAGGCGGGCACGGCGGTAGTAACCCAGCCCGGACCAGGACGCCAGCACATCGCGCTCATCGGCGTTCGCCAGATGGAGGAGCGTCGGGAAGCGATCGATGAAGGCGTCGAACTTCTCGAGCACTCGGGCGACCTGGGTCTGCTGGAGCATGAACTCGGAGACCAGCGATCGATAGGGATCGCGCGGGGAGATTCTCCAGGGGAGTGGGCGTGCGGCGGCGCGGAACCAGCGGACGACCCGTCGGACGAATTCCAGATTGGGGTGTGCCTTAGCGGGCGGCATCGGGTTCCGTTGCCGCCTTGAGCGCGCGTTCCACGCCGGCCTTGAGGGACTTCCACGATGCGCCGGGCGACTTGGAGACGGTCACGAAGTTCCCGAGGATGAGCACGTTGGTAACGCCCTCGAGGGCGAAGAGGCTGGACGCGAGTGGGTCCGACGCGCCCTGTTCCTTCGAGAAGTACGAGCGTGGAGCCGCGGCGACGTCCCGGTCGAGGACGCACTTGATGGCGTTCGGATTGGGAGTTTCCTGGAACTCAACGACGGTGTACGGCATGGGCGCTCCGGGCGTTGGGATGCTAGGCTTCATGGGTGATCGCCGGGCGTTGGGCAACGGGCGCCCGAGCGCCGGATCATGAGCACGGGAGACGGGGCGCGGGGAGATCGCACGCGTGCAGTTGTTCGGGCCAATCCAGGATCTCTTCCAGCGTGTGGCGGCGTATCAGCCCGCGGTCGTGGTGACCGAGTTCATCGTCATCTGGATCGTGGTCTACGCGATCGTCCGGTTCGTGCAGGGAACCAGGGCAGCCGGCGCGTTGAAGGGGTTGCTGGTGCTGCTGGTTGGGATGCTGGTGATCTCGCGCATCTTGGGCGGGACCGACACGTTCCAGCGTCTGAGCCTGCTGTACGACCGTTTTCTGGCACTGGTGGCGGTGGGCCTGATCGTGATCTTCCAGCCGGAGTTGCGTCGCGCCCTGGTGCGGCTGGGTGAGACGCCGTTCTTCCGCGGCACGCGATCGGACATCGACTTCGTGGTTGACGAGATCGTGGAGGCGTGCGCGTATCTTTCGAAGGCGCGATTCGGCGCGCTGGTTGCGATCGAACGACAGGTCGGGCTGGACGACGCGGTCGAGGGCGGGACGGTGCTGAACGCGGAGGTATCGTCGCGTCTGCTGCAGAGCATCTTCTTTCCCGGCGGGGCGTTGCACGACCTGGGCGTGATTGTCCGTGGGCGGCGTGTGTACAGCGCGAACGTGCAGTTTCCGCTGGCCGAGCCGACCGACATGCCCGACGCGAAGTTGGGCTCGCGTCACCGGGCCGCGGTGGGTCTGACGAAGGAGTGCGACGCGCTGGTGGTGGTGGTGAGCGAGGAGACGGGCGCGATCCGGATCGCGGAGCGTGGGAGGCTGAGCGGGCCGATGACGCACGAAGAGTTGACCGAGCAGTTGACGAAGCGACTTGAGATCTCACTGCGGCAGCGTCCGCGAGAGGCGGCACCGTCCGAGGAATTCTCGTCCGAGACGGCGGAGATGCTCGACGGTTCGGCGGGCGTGGCGGGCGAGGGCACGCAGGTGAACAGCGTGCGCGACGACCGGGTGGCGTAGGCAAGGACGGGAGGGGTGATGTTCCGGCACGTGAGGACTTTCATCCTGGTGACGTTCGTGACCGCGCTGATATGGATCTTCGCGGAGGGGGAGAGTCTGACGCGCCGCAGCCTCAAGGCGGACGTGTTCTTCGAGAGCGACGCCGCGGGGGAGCGGGTGATCGCGGTATCCGACGCGGCGTGGCGTGATCGCGTCGACATCGTTGTGCAGGGCACGGCGTCGGCGGTGACGGAGGCGGAATCGGTGCTCCGTCGGGCCGTGCGCCTTCGTCCGGGGATGTCGGGAGTGCCGGCCCAGTCGGGAGAATTCACGATCGACCTTGAGCAGGCGTTGTCGGAGGTATCCGACCTTGCGGGGGCGGGCGTGACGATCGCGCGGGCGGATCCGCCGGGCGTGACGGTGCGGATCGATCAACTGCAGGAGAAGACGCTCCCGGTGGTGCTGGACGCGCCGGGCGTCGACATCGAGGGACCCGCGGAGGTGACGCCGTCGTCGGTCACGCTGCGTTTGCCCGCGGAGTTCGCCGCCAAGTTGACGGGCGACACACCGGCGCGTGTGCGCATCCCGGGTGAGACGCTCGCCAAGCTCGTACCGGGGCGGAAGGAATCGATCGCGTCGCTCCCGATCGAACTGCCGACGGTGGTTGTGGGCGCGCACTCGACGAAGTTTGATCCCGCGACCTGCAGCCTTTCAATCACCCTTCGCAACAACATCGCCAGTTACAAACTCTCGTCGGTCCCCGTGTTCGTGAAGTTGGCGGCCGTCGAGATGGGCAAGTGGGACATCACGATCAACGAGGCGGATCGCTTCCTGACCGACGTGACGGTGACGGGCCCCGGCGACCTGGTCGAGCGTGTCCGTCGCGGCGATATGAAGGTCTCCGCCACCATCCCCCTCTCGTTCGAGGAACTGGAGCGCGGCATCGCGGCCAAGGACGCGGTGTTCAGCGACCTCCCGTCGGCGCTGCGTTTCGAGGTGCAGAACGCCAGGGTTCGCCTGGACATCCAGCGCCGCGACGTTGTCGGGCCGCCCGTTCCGCGTGAACGCCAGCCCGGGGCGTAACACCGCGCGGCCGCGGTGCTCGAGTCCCCACGCACACGACGACCAGCGTGCGTGCGATCGATGATGCAACATCACGCGGACCGGATCGCCTCGCACGCCGGCTCATCGCTGCTCGCGCGGTCGCCTCTTCTCCCCTACGATCTGCCCCGATGCTTCGCGTCGCGCTCCAGATGCTCCTTGGCGACAAGACCAAGTACATCACGCTTGTGCTGGGGCTCGCGTTTGCGTCGCTCCTCATGAACCAGCAGGGCGCGATCTTTCTCGGCCTGCTCAAGCAGGGCACCGGGCCGCTCCAGAACATCCACCAGCCCGACCTGTGGGTCATGGACCCGAGCACGACGTGGGTCGCGGAGTATCGCTCGCTGTCGGATCAGAAGCTGGCGCGGATCCGATCGGTGCCGGGCGTCGAGTGGGCCGAGCCGTTCTTCAACAACTGGGCCGTCATCGAGCTTCCCGACGGCACGTTCAAGAAGGTGCAGATCCTGGGCGTCGGGCGTTCCACGCTCGTCGGGCGGCCGGCGGTGATCACGGGCGGGCGGGTCGAGGACCTGCGCGCGCCCGACGCGATCATCGTGGAAGAGCGATCGCGCGCGATGGTCGGCAACCCCACGATCGGCGACACGCTGAAGATCAACGATCATCGCGCGGTGGTCGTCGGGTTCTGCGAGGCGGCCCGCGGCTTTGAGTCCAACGCGATGGTGTACACGACGTTCGACAACGCCGTGCGCTTCACGCCGGTCGGGCGCAACGCGATCTCGTACATCCTCGTGAAGGCCAAGGCGGGCGTGGACGTGCGCCAGGTGCAGCGCGACATCGCGACGCTGGGCGACCTGGTGGCGTACACGCCGGATGAGTTCCGCCTTGTCTCGACGCGATTCATCATCATCGCCACGGGCATCGGCGTGAACTTCGGCATCACCATCGCACTGGGCTTCCTCGTCGGCCTGTTCCTTTCCGCGTCGGTGTTCCTGCAATTCACGCTGGAGAACCTCCGCTATTTCGCGGTGCTCAAGGCGCTGGGCGCCCGCACGCGGACGCTGGTGGGCATGGTCATCGCGCAGGCGATGGTCGTCGGCGTGATCGGTTATTCGATCGGTGTGGGCATGGCCGGTTTCTTCTCGATCATTTCCAAGAACCTCTCGAGCGAACTCTCGGTGCTGTACCCCTGGCAACTCATGGCGGTGTCGCTGGTCGCGACGCTGCTGGTGATCCTGGGTGCCAGCCTGCTCTCGATCCGGCGCGTCATCGCGGTCGAGCCCGCGCGGGTGTTCGCGACGTAGTGTTTTCCGGTGCGGCGTGCCGCAGGAGTCTCAGCGTGGTCCGTTGGATCAGTATTCTGCTCGCGATCTCGGGGCTCGCCGTTGGCTATCTGGCGGTACGTCACTCGCGCGAGAACCCGCCCGACCTGCCGCTGGCTCGCCCCGCGTCGGTCAATCCGTTCGAGCGCGGCGTGGCGGCGCTGGGCCTTGTCGAGCCGGCCTCGCGCACCATCGACATCGTCGCACCCGAGCCGGGCTTGGTTGTCGAGGTCGGCGTTGACGTGGGCGACCATGTGCAGAAGGGGCAGGTGCTGTTCAAGCTGGATTCACGGACGATCGAATCGCAATTGACGCGGGCGCGGGCGGCGGTGCCGGTGGGCGAGGCGACGATCGCGCGGTGGCATGCGCTCCCGCGAAAGGAGGACTTGCCGCCGCTGGAGGCCGCTGCCAGTGCGGCGCGAGCGATCCTGGCCGACCGCGAGGAACTGCTAAAGATGAACGAGGCGGCGGCGGAGGGCAAGGCCGCCAACGCGCGCGAGCTTTCGGCGCAGCGGTTCGCGGTGCTGGTGGCGCGATCGGAACTCTCGAAGGCCGAGGCGGAGTTGGCCAAGGCCACGGCCGGCGGCTGGGAGCCGGATCGCGTGGTGGCGGAGGCGGAACTGGCCAAGTACAAGGCCGAAGTGGCGGCGCTGGAGTTGTTGCTCGATCGGCTCTCTGTGCGGGCGCCGCGCGACGCGGTGGTGCTGCGGCGTTCGATCGAGCCGGGCGAGTTTGCCCCGGCCGATCCCAAGCAGGCGTCGTTGATCCTGGGCGATCTCGATCACCTGCGGGTCCGCGCGCAGGTGGACGAGGAGGATCTGGCGCTGGTGAGCGCGGGGGCCAGGGCGATCGCGCGGACGCGCGGGGCCGAGCCGCGGACGTTCAACCTGCGCTTCGTGCGGATCGAGCCGTACGCAAGACCCAAGTCGGACCTCTTCGGCACGACGGTGGAGCGGGTGGACACGCGGGTGGTCGATGTGCTGTACGAGATCGAGGCGGAGACGAGCGCGCCGGCGCCATCGAACGTACCGGGGATGATCGTGCCGGGGCAGGCGCTGGACGTGTTCATCGAGGCGGGGAAGTAGCGGCCGTCCACCACGCGATCGGGAATTCGAGAAGCGCTTTGCCATCGGCGTCGAGCACGCGGGCACGGGCCGAGCCGAAGTCGGGGCGTTTTTCGCCAGCGCGGAGCGTGACCTTGACGCCCTCGGCGTCGAGACTGGCGCTCACCCATTCACTCTCCTCGACCAAAGACACCGACCACGCCTTGGCGGTGACACCCGCTCGCTCGATGAGTCTCACGGCCTTGGTCATGGACTCGTCCGGGCCGTGCGGCACGAACACCGCCCCGCCGGGCATGGAACGCAGGGGCCAGAGTGACGTTATATGCAACGGGGTCTTCAGCATCGGCTGCGATTCATTACCCGGCGCCATCCACTGAATCGTGCCTTCCTGATAGCCAACAGAGCCAACTCGCCCTTCCGCGCGAAACCGCGCGTGGTTCGGATTCATCGGATCACGATCGAGACGCCGCACTTTCCAGCCTTCAATCGTACAGGTCACATCCGCAATCTCGGGCAGGGGATCGAGCGAACCGAGCATGTAGATGTCGAACTCGACGGCCCCCATGTCGCCGACCGTCTTTGTCACTACCGCGTGCTCCGGCACGAGCACAAAGGGAATAGCACAAGTGTAGGAGAGAAAGACGCGTCCGAGTTCGCTTTTGGAGCTCTCGCCCTCGCTCCAGACACAACGAAAGGTGACCTGATGCAGCCACTGGTCCGCGCCCGGCAACGCTGCGGTCCCGACGGTAAGTGAAGTAGTTTCGCCGGGCATCACAAACGGGCGACTGAATGTCGTATCCAAGCAGGAACAGCTTTTCGATACGATCTCGATCGCCACGGGCACAAGCGACTTATTTCGGAACAAGATCGTACGCGATGCAACTTGACCCTGCTTTACCACGCCCACCGATTCCGGGCCCGCACTGACAACCGCCAGCGATTGTAACTCCGAAGCTGGTTGCACTTCGCCGCCCTTTGGAGGTTCGTTTTGGGCTTGCGCGAGAGCACGTGCGCTTCCCATGACGCCGAGCTGCAGCGACAATCCAGCAATCACGAGACGGCGCTTTTTCATTGGATCCCTCCTCCGTGCGCGTTATCGTGACTGGCTGGTAGCCAATCCGCTGTGCTATCAATGATGATCTTTGTTGCCGCCTCGGCCGTTTCCTGGGCCGAATGCCGAGTGTCGTCCAACGCACTGGCGAACGGAAAGTCCTCTGGAAGCTCTGCGATCCAAGCCTCGGTCGGGGCGCGATCTAGGAAACGGATCGAAGTCACCACCCCGATCTGTGGCGTGAACAACGAGGCGTCCTTGCCTTTCGCCAAGGCGGTGCCGGGTCCCGAAACGTGTCGACGCTCCTTGTCGACAACTTGAGAGGCCACGCTCTCTCGCAGCCAGCGAAGCGTTAGATCGGACTGGCACTCTTGCGGTAAGCCCTTCATGGTCATCGCCGTCTCGACATCCTTGGCGATTTGCTCAGAGAACGGGTGTTCCAAATCATCGACTGGATACACCGCTCGCAACAGCGTGCCAAAGGTGCGTGGGACCCAAATTCCATCGAGATTCTGAACATCCAACACGATCAGGTCACGCACAAACACCTGGTCGTGCGGACGCCGATCCCTCACACGCCGAATGATCCCGCCGTGCGAAGGATCGACATAGACTTCCGCATCAGCCATGAACTTCTGGGAAATACCAAACGCACGGACCCCGGGCCAGGGGTAATCAGGCGTCGGCTCGATGTACTCTAATCGCTTCGCTTGATAGAGAAGCGATGAGAGCGACTGGGGATAAAGCGGGTGGTCCAGATCCAGAGATTGCCCCATGGCTCTCCACATGTTGGCACCACTCGCGTGGTAGCCGTCCAGCGTTGTGAGCATTCCTCGCTTTTCCGCCACCCCGTATGTCACACGGAATCCGGCGGCCCCAAGGTAGAAGCCGGATTGGATTGTGTCGACCTTGTCCTCCGGGTCCCAATAGTGGCCGACCTCGCGGATACCCCATGTGCCGCCATCCGAGACATACCGATCTTGCTGTGTCCCAAGTACCCATTCCTTGCGCTGGTATGTGGCTGTGGGCGGAACATAGGCCGTTTGGGACCACTCAACCGCCGCGAACGTCTGCTCAGTGGATGCGATCATTGCCATGATCGACCGAACTCGGACATCATCGGGCTCGGTCCGCGCTCCCTGACCCCGCACCGTTTCCGCGCCCATCATTTGCATTGCGACGGGCACCAATATCCACACTGCTTCGCGGTGAAAGGGCGTCACGGGCAAGCTCCCTTCTTGGGATCAAGGTCTAGAACGCACGCTCAGAGCGGAGCGCGGATTACGGCCCAATCGCACAGATACGGACTTTGCACAGCGTGAGCGGCTGTTCCTGGACGTACTGACACCAGCAATCCTGGTTGTCGCCAGCTCCGGGAGCGGTCTGATAGCAGACGCCATCCGCAGCCTTCCCGCAGTTCACCGAGCCGGTTGCGAGCACGCACTCATCGTTCTGTGATCTAAGGCAGATGAAAGCCGCCACGATGCTGCCGGTGCACAGCGTCCATTCCCCGACGCATTCCTCATCACAACCGATGACATTGCCGCTTCCATCGAGCTTCACCGTGTTCGCCGGGCAGCCCGCTGCGTATTCATGGCACACGTAGTTGGGAATGCCCGCCATGTTCGCAGCGAACTCGGGCACACTCTCCTCAATGATCTCGCTCCCGACCAGTTCCACCACGTCGGGCCTGAGGCGGGCTACTCCCGTCCGCGCAACGTCAACGACTCTCTCCTCCCCCGGCGGCGTCGCCGCCGAAGCCAGACCCGCCAGCACCGCAGCGATGATCGTGAACGCCATGACCTGCTCCTTTCAAGGTTGAACCGGATCAGACCGAGAACGTTGCACACATATTGCCACAGGGGGGGGGGGGGCTGTCAACTGGGGTATCCACCTGTTTTGCGACTTTCTTACTCCTCATCCGCCCTCAGCTTCGCCACCACGCTGAAATCTTCCAGGGTTGTTGTGTCCTGTGTGATCTTCTCAACGCCCGACGCCACGTCGCGCAGGAGCCTTCGCATGATCTTGCCCGAGCGGGTCTTGGGGAGCCCCTCGGCGAAGCGGATCTGGTCGGGCTTGGCCAGCGCGCCGACCTCGTGGGCCACGTGCGCGACCAGCTCGTTCTTGAGCGATTGATCGGGCTCGCGCTTGTGCGAGATCAGCCAGTGCGGTCTGAGGGTCACGAACGCGCAGATCGAATTGCCCTTGATTTCGTGGGGAACGCCGACAACGGCCGCCTCCGCCACCGCCGGGTGGCTGACCAGCGCGCTCTCGACCTCCATCGTCCCGAGCAAATGGCCCGAGACCTTGATGACGTCGTCGATGCGCCCCTGGATCCAGAAGTAGCCGTCGGAATCGCGGCGTGCACCGTCGGCCGAGAAGTAACACGGCTCGCCGGTGCGCGCGTCTTTCACGCGACCCCAATAGTTACTAATAAAGCGTTCGCGATTGCCGTAGACTCCTCGCAACATGCCGGGCCAGGGCTTGCGGATGACGAACAGGCCGCCCTGGTTCGGCCCGAGTTCCTGGCCCTGCTCGTTGACGATGGCGGCGTCGATGCCGAGCATCGGGAGGGTGCAGGAGCCGGGCTTGGTGGGGATCGCGCCGGGGAGCGGCGTGCCGATGTGCCCGCCGGTCTCGGTCTGCCAGTAGGTATCGACGATCGGGCAGCGCTCCCGCCCGATCGTTTTGTGGTACCAGATCCACGCCTCGGGGTTGATGGGCTCGCCGACGGTGCCGAGGACTTTCAGGCTCGACATGTCGTGGCGGGCGGGGAGATCATCGCCCCACTTCATGAAGGTTCGGATGGCGGTGGGCGCGGTGTAGAAGTGCGTGACGCGGTGGCGCGCGATGATGTCCCAGAAGCGATCGCCCTTGCCGCCCTCGAGCGTGGGGAAGTTGGGCGCGCCCTCGTACATGAGGGTGGGGATGCGGTTCATGAGGATGCCGTAGAGCACGTAACTGTGCCCGGTGACCCAGCCGATATCGGCGCTGCACCAGAAGAGTTGTCCGGAGTCGGGGATGAGGTTGAAGGTAAGGCGCGCGGTCATCTGCACGAACGCGAGGTAGCCGGCGGTGGTGTGCAGAATTCCCTTGGGCTTGCCGGTCGAGCCGGAGGTGTAGAGGAGGAAGAGCATGTCCTCGCTGTCCATCTCAGCGCAAGGGCAGGCATCGGATGCCTTGGCGATCTGGTCCTGCCACCAGTGCCAGGTGGTCGAGCCCTGGTGATGGCCGTCGGCGAATCGCTGGCTGGGCGGCACGTGCCCGGTGCGGCGGAGGACGACAACGTGGTTCACGATGTGCCCGTGATTGGCGAGGTGGTTGACGGCCTCTTCGACGTTTTCCTGGAGTTTCACGACATCGCCGCGACGGAAGCCGCCGTCGGCGGTGACGATGACGCGGCACTTGGCATCCATCACGCGTTCGCTGATCGCCGAGGGCGCGAAGCCGCCGAAGATCACGCTGTGGGCCGCCCCGATGCGGGCGCAGGCGAGCATGGCGATGGCGAGTTCGGGGACCATGGGCATGTAGATGGTGACGACGTCGCCCTTCTTGACGCCGAGCGACTTGAGCACGTTGCCGAAGCGTGACACTTCGCGCTGCAAGTCGCGGTACGACAGAACGCGGATCTCGGGCTCGCGCGCGTAGTTGGTGCCCGCGGTGGCGTGGCTGGTGCGTGGCCCCAGGGGCTCGCCCTCCCAGATGATCGCGGGCTCTTCGCCGTGCCCGCTCTGCACGTGGCGATCGACGCAGTTGTAGCAGGCGTTGAGCGTTCCGCCGACGAACCACTTGGCGTCGGGCGAGTGCCACTCGAGCACGGAATCGAAGGGTCGGAACCAGTCGAGGCGTTTGGCCTCGTCGCGCCAGAAGTCTTCGGGGTCGCGGATCGACTTGGCGTGGAGCGCCTTGTACTCATCCAGCGAATCGATGTGCCATTTCGGAAAGCCGAACTCCGAGGCCGGGCGCGGCGGGAAGGTGCGGTTTTCCTGGAGCGTGGACTCGATCGCGTTCTGGCTCATCGCGGCCTCCGAAAACGGGAAGCCGGATGATACCAAGACTCGATTTCCGCACACACCCTCGGAGGCGCTCGCTCCCCTACCGCGGCTTCTTCTTGGCGGCCTTGCTCTTGGGCACACCGCGTCCCGCGGGTCCGCCGATCATCGGATTGCGATCGAGCAGGGGCGCCGCCAGCGTTCCGCCGTCGGTCACCGTCGCGTGCTTTGGCTGTGCCGCCGTTGGCTCAGACCTGAGCGTGATCCTTCGCGCGCCGTCGGGCGTTCGGCCGCGTGCCGCGGCGCGCTCGGCGATGTCTCGACGCGTTCCCGCATCGAGGTGGTGCTTCCACGCGCGGAATGCGGCGCGATCGTCGTTCACCACCGCGACAAAACGCGCCAGCCCGAACTGGGCGTGTGCGGCCCCGGTCATCGCGAGCACCAGAACCGCAGCCGATAGGAGTGCTGTTCGCATCGTCCGCCCCCTCACGCCGCATGATCCGCGGCGTGTCAAGAAGGTATGAAACGGGCGTGCTCGCGGCGCACCATCGCCGTGGTTCCTCGGTTATCACGCCTCGTACACACCTCGTCGGCGTCACACACGAACGAGTCGGCGACGCGGTACGACGGCGGGCGCTCCTGCTCAGTGCCGGATGCCTCGTCATGGTAACCTAGATCCAGTTCATCCTGTGTGAACTCCTATTCCAACCCCACATGGATTGAATGACCAACCGCCCAACCCCGACAACACGCCGCCCGCGATGGGCGAGGGATCGCCGCACCCCACCGCCATCTACTGCCCCTCGTGCGGCTATGACATGGCCGGTCTGACGCGCGCCGGCGAGGTCATGTGCCCCGAGTGCGGACGCTACCTCGACAAGGGCGACCTTGTGCCGCGTCTCATGTTCCCACCGCTCTCGAGGTATGTGCTTCGACTGGCGCTCCCGCACGCGATCGGCGCGGTCGCGGTCGTGCTGGCCGCCGGGCTGTGCATGCTCTTGCCCGACGATGCGTCACTGGTGGCGGCGGCGATCGTCGCGTGCTATCTCCCCGTCGCGGCGGCGTTCATGGGAATGGTGGATGCGATCAGTTACCACTCGCTGTTTGCGCGGCGACGGGACGAATGGCGATACAGCCTGACGGGCACGATCGTCACAATCCTCGGCTCACTGGTCGTCTTGGGAGTCAGCATCCTGATGGCGAGCGTGCTGGTTGCCTGATGTGGTTCAGCGGGCCAGGAGCGTGTAGGTATCAGAGGTCTTGGGGACCAGCACCAGGATGACACGGGCGCGGAGCGTGCCGTCGTCGGCGGCGGAGGTAAGCATGGCCTCGCCGAGGGTCGGCGGGGCATCGACCCTTCCCTCATGAGTCATCTCGGGGCCGGGCGAGTCGCTGGAGCGCTCGGTGTCGGCGATCCACTCCATTTCCGGCGCATCGGCGGTGATGAGATAGCACTCGCCGGGGCGAGCAACGAACTCCAGGGTCATCCGCTTGAAGATCATGCCGCGCTGCTCGGCGTCGCCCCCACCGCGCAACTGGCGTTGGAGCGCTCGGGCCGAGCCGTCGGGCTCTTCGTGCTGGGGCACAAGTTCGATGGTGAGGCGCGAACGCAGCGATTCATCGACGATGGTCGGCAAGGCGTAGGCGCGAGCGAGCAAACGCAGTCGCCCCGTGGGAAGGGTGAGCGGCTCGCGCTGGCGCAGCGTTGGTCCGGCGGCGACGGAGAGTTCGCGGTCGCCATTCCAGGCCGGTCCCGCGAGGATGGGGGTCCACTTGGAGAGTTCGCCGTTCCAGAGCTGCTGCTGAGGGCCGGTGAGGGAGAGGGAATTCCGGAGAGTTTGGAGGTCGGCCGCGGGGACGGCGACGATCCGGAGGCCGCCGGCACGCCACACGCGAATCTGCTCCGCCTTCGCGGGCACGGTGCTCGCCGCGTATCCCGCCAGCGCACGCCCCACCTCGCCGGTCGTGTCGTTCACAACCCAGGTCTGCGTCTCCAGCCCGGAGGGTGTGGCGCGGGTGGGCTTGGTGGCTTCGCCGCCCCGGGACGCAGGAGCGGGTTCTTTGCCGTCGATTCCGCACGCCGCCAGCCACGTGCACGCACCAACACCCGCGATCATCATCGTGTGTCCGCGTCCGAGTTTGTTGCGGTTTTCGTGCGTCATCGCCACTCCGCGGCCAGCGAGTCAGACGCCTGTTCCATGGCGCGGTTCGCCTCGCCCTCGCACATTGGCTCACACGGTCGCGCACTCATTGACGCGGTCGATCAGGCGACGGATGAGCCCGAAGTGCGACTTGGTGTGCGTGAACGCCAGTCGGGGCAGGTCCAGGTGGTCTGTTTCCACGTCGTAGGGTCCGCGCAGGCTCATCGTCCCGCTCTTGATGATGGGGGTGAACTCCTTGGCCAATCGGTCGATGTCAGCCTGTGGGATGGGCTTTCGCAGGCGCATGACGAAGTCATCGCGGACGTATCGCGACGAGTGATAATTCCGGTAGAACGCCTTGATGTGGTCTGCGGCGTCGCGCGGGGTCTTGGCGATGTAGTAGATGCCGGTGTCCTCCGGGCAGATCAGCCCGCGCTGCATCAGGTGCTCGCGCACCCACGCATCCCAGCCCTTCCAGTAGGTGCCGCCCTCTCCCTCGAGCATGACGATCGGCATGGGAGTGTTCTTCCCGGTCTGGACGAGGGTGAGCGCCTCGAAGGCCTCATCCATCGTGCCGAAGCCGCCCGGGAAGAGAGCGACCGCCTCCGCCTGGCTCATGAACATGAGTTTGCGAGTGAAGAAATAGCGGAAGGTGATCAGTTTCTCGTCGCCCTTGATGACCTTGTTGGCGTTGGTCTCGAACGGAAGGCGGATCGCCACGCCGAACGACGCGTCACGCCCCGGGCCCACGTGGCCCGCCTGCATGATCCCGCCGCCGGCGCCGGTGATGATCATCCAGCCGGACTCGGCCATCAGGCGGCTGAATTCCACGCACATCTGGTAATCGGGGTGGCCCTCCGGGGTGCGTGCGCTCCCGAAGATGGTGACCTTGTGGGGGTCCTTGAAGCGTCCGAAGACGTCGTAGGCGTAGCGGAGTTCGCGCACCGCCGAGGACAGGAGTTTCAACTCGCCCGTGTCGCGTCCGTCGGGGATGAGCCGCAGACCCGCCACGAGAAAATCACGGACCAGGCGGGTATCAAACGAGCCCGGCGCGCCGCCGGTGCGTTCGATCAGGGCGTCGAGTTGGTCCAGGATGGCGGGATCATCGGGCCTGAGAACATCGGGATTCGTGGGCAATGGTCGCTCCGTTCCTTGATTCGTGTTGAGTGGTCATTGTTGGCGCACCGGGCCACCAACGCGTGCCGAGTCGGGGGCTTGTGGGCGGGGTCTGCACACCATTCCCACGCACGCCGTCGTCCCGCTGTCCGATGCAACTCATCGCTCGCGATCGCCCGCGGTCCGTGTCCGATCGATGTCCCTTCGGAGTCGCTCTTCGATATCCGACAACCACGTCTCTTGTTCTTTGTTCGACAATCCGAAGATCTGTGCGAAGATCGACCCGGCGCGCGGGAGCGCCACCGGCTCGACTTTCGGCTTGGCGAGCGGCCCGGTCACCGTGGTCCCGATCAACTGGTCGCGGAATCCCTCCAAGACCGCCGTCATAATCGGGATCCGCTTGAGGCTCCTGCTGTTGAAGCGCATGTCCAGCGTCATGTCGGGCATGGTCGCCGTGCCGTAGCCGTACAACTGCAGGCTTTTCGATGACGCCGTCATGCTCTCGAACACGATCGACGGGCCCTGGAAATAGAACGACGCGGTCGCGTGATTCAATTGCTCCTCGCTGGGCAACTGGAAATTGCTGAACGAGATGAGCGGCATGACCAAGGGCAACTGCACCACCGACCCGCCGCCGATCAACACCTCGCCGCGGCCACGTCGCGATTCGGGCTTGCCGACGACGCCCGCCAGGCCGAACCACCCGTCCAGCACGCCGCGCGACGAATCCACGCCGTCGCCACCCGTGTTCGATTCGAGTCCGTCGGGTTTCGGGGGACCTTCGATCACGGCAACGACATCCGCCGTCAGGTCGCGCAGCGTCGGCGCAAACCGCACGCCCGAAAGCAATGTGTTCGACACGTACTCCGTCCCGCTCGTGCGCGGCGAGATCGTCGCGTCGCCGAAGACCCTTCCGCCGTAGCAGTCCGCCGTGATGCTCGGCACCACGATGCGCCCGTCCGGCGTGGACACGGCGGTCACGGCCGCGTCGCTCATCAGGATGTTCGAGACGCGCACCCGCGGCATGATGGCGCGGAATTCGAAGTTCGCCGGCGCATCGCCGGTGCTCTGGGCCACGATCGACATCTGCCCCTGGCATTCGCTCACCTCGCGCCCGATCATGAACCGCGCGTTCTCGAAGTCGACTCTCCCGTCGAACGACACCGCGGGCGTCTCGACATTCGCCTTCCGCTCCACCCGGAGGCGTGCATTCCCCAGGCGAACCGGTCCATCGACGCGGACCTCCATCGTCTCCATCGCCCCCGCGACGGACGTGGGAAGGAACGTCAGGAGCGATGCCGGAATCCCCATCGAATTCAGCGTCAGATCCGCGCCCAGCGCCAGCCCGCGTGCGTCGTCGCGCGTCCATCCGCCGTCGATCGCGAACGTGTACTGCTCGCCCTGGCGCGCCGAGCGACCTTCCAGCCTGCGGATCGTTCCACGCCCGTCGCGCAGGAACCGCACTTCGCCCGAGAGGTCCGTGAGTTCCGCGCTGCGTTCGTTCACGGTGATCGCGAGTTCCCGCGGTCGGAGCCACCCCTCCGCCCACACGCTGGCGTCATCGCCCACGCCGAGCCGCGTGTCGAGATCGAAGATCCCGCGAGGCGAGACCGTCCCGTACATCTCCGCCGCCTCCGCTCCCAACCGCTCGCGCACGAACCACGCGACCGGCCCGCACTCCACGGGCGTGGACCACAGCGCCACATGTCCATCATCCGAAGGCGTCAGCGCCTCGCCCGCCGCGCGGAACGCGCCCGTAATCTCCGCGCGCCCGATGTCGCGCCCCTCAAACTCCAACGGCGCCGCGAACTTCTCGAACTCCACGATCGTCGGCTCCGCGCCCGAGTTCAGAATCCGGATCGCCCCCGTCGAAGGCCCAACCGCCAATCGCCCGCCGAACGCGATCAGCGACGCATCCTTGAGCGGCCGCAGATCAATGAACGAGTGCGTCGTCTCGTCATCCCCCGCCAGTCGCACGCCCAGCAGCACCGAACCGGCGGGCTTGAGACGCCCACGCGCCTCGCCCAGGCTCGTCGCCGCTCTGGGCGAGAAGGCATCGACGATCGACTCGAAGGGCTCCGCCATGTCCAGCGATTCGATGTCCACCGACGCGTTCCAGCCGCTCCCCTCCCCGCCCACCGCGACGCTCGCCTGTGCGCGAACGCCCGCCCCCGCATGCGTGCCCGACAGTTGCAGATTCAGCCACTCGTCGGTCAGCGTGACCGTGCCCGCGAGATTCTCCAAGAGGAACGCCCGAGGTTCGCCCGCGCCGCGCGGCTCGGCGCTGGCGTCCGCGAACGACACTCCGGCGTCGACCCCGGCCACGCCGTGCCCGCGATCGCTGATGTGGACCGCCGCGTCGCACACGCCGCCCATCCGCATCTCCAAGAGCGCCCGCTCAAGCCAGTCGCTCACGGGCATGCCATCGGAGTTCGTCTTCCCCCCGCGTCCCGCGGCCTGGGACGCCGCGTGCGCCAGGTGCGCGTTGAACGGAATCCCGCGCCCGGTGACATGAACGTCGGGCACGAACTCACCGCCCTCGCTCGTCATCGCGTCATAGGGCATGGTCGCGGTCGCCGAGAACTCCCCGCCCGCCAGACCCGTCCACGTCCCGCCCCGGAGCGTGATCGTCTTGGTGTCCATCCAGATGTTGATGCCGTGCGTCACCAAGGGCAGGGGGAACCGCGCCGGCAGCACGTTCACGTCATGCATCCGCACGTCGATCGTCTGGTCCCACTCGACCTCCATCCCCTCTGGGCGATGGATATCGAGGATCACGTCGAAGCGCCCGCCCGGCTCGAACGCCGGCGCGGCGCCCTCGGGCCCCGAGCGGACCAGGCCGGCGCGGACGAGTTTCCCGTGCTGCTCGAGCGAGAACAACTCGTCCAGCACGCGTCGTGATTTCCCCATCGCCCGCGCCAGCGTTTCATCGATCGGCGCGTTGTTCACTTCTACGCGCAGATCGACCTTCGCGGCGTCTGTGAGCGGGGTGATCAATCCCTTGGCCGTGATCGACGCACCGCTGGGGGCACGTCCCGCCAGTTCCACGATCTCCAGGGAGTTTTCCGTGAATCTCACGAATCCCGTCATGTCGCGGAACTCATACGGGAATCGATCGAACGCCGCGACCGCGTCGTGAAAGTGCATCTCGCCAGCGAGTTTCACGTCGTCGGCGCGCCCGCCGCTCCGCGTCACCGTCAGTTTCGTATTCACGATCCCCGTGGGGTTGTTGAACTGTCCGAGGCGCTGCTTCACGGTCGGCGCGGCAAACCTCAGGAGTTCCGGCCGCTCGCGCAGCTGAAAGCCCTCCGATTCCAGCACCAGCGAGAAGGGTGCATCGAGCGTCGTTCCGAGATAGGTCAGAGTCGCCTTGAACGGGAAATCCTCGATCAGCCCGGACAAGTCCGCGGAGAGCGTTCCCCCCCCGCTGGCGTTCTCAAACCTGATCTCGCCGCTGGTGTTGCTCATACGCAGCGGCCGCTCTCCCGCGCGCACCGGCTTGCCGTCCTCGCCGATCGGCAAATTCACCGCGACATCATCGAGCAGCAGCGACGCACGCACCGTGCTCGTCGGTGCCGCGTAATCGATCTGCACATCCCGCACCTGGCCATCGAGCCCCAGCGACTCATACACCTCGCGGAACCGCGACGGGATGTCCCGCGCCGGCCAGTCCTTCACCGCCAGCCCGCCAAACGTCAGCGTGAATCCGTCCGGCCCGACCTGACCACGCAAGTCCAATCCCCGCGACGGCTCCGGCGGCCCCATCTCCGAATCAGACTCCCACAGCGCCAAACGCTGCGTCCCCGGCTTCTCGCCCGGCGCGGGATTCATCCATCCCTGAAACGACACCGACCTCAGGAGCGTGTACTTCCCCGCATTGTCATGCTCTCCGAGCTCGATCCTTCCATCGGTCACCTGCAGGCGAGGCGGCTCAAACGCCTCTCCCTCCGCCCCGCTCGCGCCGCCCCCCCCCGTCTCCGCCATCATCGGCGGCTTCACCAGCGTCACACTGAACACACCGTCGCTCGACGCCTGGCTGAACCTCACGAACGGTCGCTGCGCCTTCACTGTCCTGACCAACGGCCCAATCTTCTTGATCCCAACCAACCGCTTCAGGTCCACCGTCCCCGTCAAATCCTCCCATCCCACAACCTCGCCGCCCGCGCCGCGCACGCCCCGCACCGCCAGCGTCATCGATTTCAGCGAAAACGCGCCCGTCGGGCTCAGTGCCACCGACCCGCCGCGAACCTCCAGCCCCGTCGCCTTCTCGATCTGGCGCGTCACCACCCAGCGCGTCAGCGGCGAGCGCATCACCAGCCAATACAGCACCACAGCGCCAAACGCCAACAGCAGCCAGAACCGCCGACGATTGTGCAACTGCTTCTTCGGCTTGGCGTCCTTCACCCCCGCCACGCCGACAACATCCGCGCCCGCGGCCTTCTCACCGCTCGCTTCCTCGCCCCTGGATGGTGATGTGGTTTCGCCCATGCGGGTTGAGCGCATCCGCGCGCCACCAAGTGTATATGACACCCGCGCGTGACGCGGTAGGAGAAAGTTCGTACCATCTCCCCGTGGCCAAGCCCAAGCACATCTTCATCTGCCGCTCCTGCGGCTGTGCCCAGCCCCGCTGGACCGGAAAGTGCCCCGACTGCGGCCAGTGGGACACCCTCGAAGAAGAAGTCGTCGAACTCTCCGCCACCAAAGACCCGCAACGCGGCCTCGTCCGCGCCTGGGCCGAAGCACAGGACGCCTCCGGCGCGCCCGCACCCACCATCGCCGGCGTCGCCACCCCCATCGATCACATCGACGCCGCCGGCGGACCATCCGAACGCCTCGCCACCGGCCTCGACGAATTCGATCGCGTCCTCGGCGGCACCAAGAACTCCCTCGGCCTCGTCCCCGGCTCCGCCGTCCTCATCGGCGGCGAGCCCGGCATCGGCAAATCAACCCTCATGCTCCAGGCCGCCCATGCCTGGGCCACCCGCGGCGTGCGCACCCTCTACGTCTCCAGCGAAGAGTCCGCCGAACAGATCAAGCTCCGCTCCCAGCGCCTCGCGCGCGACAAGGCCGGGCCCGATCTTCTCGTGCTCGCCGACACCAACCTCGCGCGCATCGTCGAGCAGGCGCGCAAGACCACGCCCCGCGTCCTGGTCATCGACTCCATCCAGATGATCTACAAGGCCGACCTCGACGCCGCCCCCGGCTCCATCGCCCAACTCCGCCGCTGCTCCGCCGAACTCGTCTACCTCGCCAAACTCTCCGGCATCGCCGTCGTCATGGTCGGCCACGTCACCAAAGACGGCCAACTCGCCGGCCCGCGTCTCCTCGAGCACCTCGTCGACACCGTTCTCTACTTCGAGGGCGATCGATACCACGCCCACCGCATCGTCCGCGCCGTCAAGAACCGCTTCGGCACCACGCTCGAACTCGGGCTGTTCGAGATGACCGCGGGCGGCCTTGCGCCTGTCGCTGAAGGCGCCTCGGCGCTTCCCGCCGCCGAAACCAAGCCCCGCCCCGGCTCGGCCGTCTGCCCCGTCGTCGCCGGCACCCGCTGCCACATGGTCGAACTCCAGGCGCTCACCGCCACCGGCTTTCTCGGCGCTGCCAAGCGCAAGTCCTCCGGCCTCGACGCCAATCGCCTCGCCATGCTCATCGCCGTCCTTGAGCAGCATGCCGGCCTGCGCCTGGCCGATCGCGATGTCTTCGCCTCCGCCGTCGGCGGCATCCGCGTCGTCGAGCCCGCCTCCGACCTCGCCCTCTCGCTCGCCATCGCCGGCGCTCACTTCAAGCGCGCCCTCCCCGCCGCGACCGCTGTCATCGGCGAAGTCGGCCTTGGCGGCGAAGTCCGCGCCGTCTCCCACATGGAGCAGCGCTGCCTCGAGGCCGCCCGCCTCGGCTACACCACATTGCTCGTCCCGCGCGTCAAGGGCCTCGACACCCAGCGCCTCGCCAAGTCCGCCAAGGGCACCATCATCGAATGCCCCGACATCGCCAAGGCGATCGATCTGCTGAGTTAGCGCTGACTCATCCGCCGCGCTCCAGCACTTGCTGTCTTAGCACCCCGCCTCGAAGTGTTCAGCGAATAGGTCATAGTCGATGCCATTCACAAAGCCGTCGTTGTTCACATCCGCGCCGATCTCACCGCCCTCGAACAATTCCGCATACGCGTCATAGTCCAAGCCGTTGACGAACCCGTCGCAGTTGAAATCGCCCGCGCACACCGTCAGCGTCGCTTCGTCGCTGATGACCTCGCCGCAGGCATTGGCAACAACGCACCGGAACGCCCGCGGAGCGAAATCCACGTAACCGGCCAGAGGCACCACACCGAGCGTGTCGCCATTCACATCCGCCACATGAACAACCGGCACGCCTCCAACCTCCGCGTTGTCGCCCGCCACAAGATCAACCCACGCCGTCGCGGCCCCCGCGGGCTGCCATTGCCACTGAAGCGTGAATGACCCGATATCACTGGCAATGATCGAGAAGGCGCCACTCCCCTCAGCACAAACCACCTGCGACGACGGCTGCGACAGAATGGCGACCGTATTCGCACTCTCAAACAGCGTGCCCGGATCGCCGAAGTGCTGGGGGGAATAGGAAGCTGAACCCCCCAGCACCGACGTCTCGTCGAGTGGGAATGTCATCTCGCATACATAAACCGCGATGCGTCCGCCGCCGCCGCCACCGCCATAGTTCGTGCTCGATCCGCCGTTGGCCCGGATCGCGCCAACGCCCGTCAGCGTCCCGGCGCTGATCCAGATGCTCCCGCCCGAGCCTGAACCATACGCGCCGCCGTTCCCACCGTTCGCCAGCACGGAGCCGTCCACCGTGAGCGCGCCCGACACGACCAGACGGACCGCGCCCCCGCCAACACCCACGTGCCCACTGCTGCCCAAGTCCGTGGGGAAGAATGGCGATCCGTACAGCGCGCCGCCGAGAAAATTGCTTTGCCAGCCACCGCGCCCGCCGCGCCCGCCGTAGCCGCCGCCTGCTTCGTAGCCGGCCCCGTCCCCGGGTCCCAGGCCATGCCAGTACCCACGCCCGCTCACCTCGATCGACCCGCCGGCTTCGATCACCACGTCCCCGGTCACGTTGATGCTCAGACTCGATCCACCCCCGCGCCGGTGCGAGAGGCTCGCCCCGTTGCGCACGATCATCGTTCCCACATGGGTCAGGG
>JADLFE010000060.1 GCA_020845755.1 Phycisphaerales bacterium | reverse complement strand
GAGATCATGCCCTGTCATGAAGTCCGGGGAGGTGACCGAAGGGATCGCGTCCGGGCTGGTGTTCTCGAACGCACCCCTGTCAACGTCGGAGGCTGAACGTGGGACACGGCCCGAAGGTTGTCACGGCGCGACGGCGAGCCGGAGTTCATCGATCGTCTTGACCGGGTCGAAGCCTTCCAGCCGCTTGATGATCTTGCCCTCGGCGTCGATGGCGAGGAAGGTGGGGTAACGGGTGATCGACAGTTCGCGTGCGAGCGGGTCGGCGCTGCCCGCGACTTTGAACACGCTCGTATCGATCTTGTCATCGCCGGTGCGGTTGCGCGGCTGGAAGTTCTTGAGGAACTCGGCGGCCGCATCTTTGGTGCGTTCGCGCACGGCGCACGCGATCACGGGCACACCCGGCTCCTTGAGCGATGCCGCAAACTTGGAGAGCGGCTCGATCGCGTCGCGTGCTGGGAGGTTCCAGGTTCCCCAGATCATGAGCACCGCGGGCTTGCCGCGGAGCGATTCGGTGGTGAGGGTCGAGCCGTCGGAGAGCGTGAGCGAGACGCTCGGGAGCGAATCGGGGGCGAGGGTCGTGGAGGGCGAAGTCGTGGTGGGCGGGAGGTCGCGGCGCTCGGCGCCGGAGGGCGTGATGGTGTCGGCGGGGCTTTGGGAGGGAGCCGCGTTCTCGTCGCGTGCGTGCGTGCCAGCGTTGGGCGCAGACGGCGCGGTGGGGCGGGCCTTTTCGAAGCGTTGCGGAGCGGTGACGTCGCTGGAGTAACCGTCCGGAGCGGCGATGGTGAGTTCGGCGTCTGGGATGTCTTTGTTGAGGATGACGTCGCGGAGTTCCTGCACGGTGGAACTTGTGATCTTGGTGGTCTCGGTGGAGCGTTCGAGTTTGCGGAGCATGTGGTCGGACTGGGCGATCCAGAGTTTGAGGAGGATCTTGCGCTTTGGATAGCGAACGTGGAGGACGTCGCAGTTCTGGGCGTCGAACTCCTCGGTCCCGGCGTGGGAGATTTCTTCGCCGGCGAGTTCCTTGGTGAAGGGCGGTGATTCGATGAACTGGGTGGGCAGGGCCTGTGAGGCCATGGAGTAGGGTCCGCCGCGGGCTTCGCTCTGTGGGCGACCGACGAGTTTCTTCTCCTTGTGATCGAGCCAGGTAATCGAGCCGCCTCCCCAGGCGACATCGAAGTTGGTGTCCTGTCCGTTGCGGGTGCCCGAGCCGGTGACGCGGATGAGCCAGGCGGAGTCTGCTTTTCGCAGGCGGACAAGGGCGTCGGTGGAGGGCGTGACGCTGGCGAGAGATCCGGTGACGGTTGTCTTGATGCTCGCTCGGATCGAGGAGGCGTTCGCGATGGTGTCTGACATCGCCTGGAGGATCTCTTTGGCGGCGGGGTCGACGTTCCCCGCCGGCGTGGTGTCGGTGGGTTGGGTTGTGGGCTGTGATTCCGCGGGTGTATCGGGTTGCGAGGTAGGCGGCTGCGCGGCCTGGTCGTTTGGCGGTTCGGCGGGCCGCTCCTGTGCCTGAGCGATGAGGGGTGTGAGCGTGAGGCAGAGGATCGCGTGGAGGGCGAGCGTGAGTTGGCGGGGGCGGGTGTGAACGGAGGTCATCGCGAGTCCTCGCGGGATGGGTTAACTCGGGCGGCGCGTGCCGTGGATCAGTTCGTGGAGGGCGGCGCCGGGATCGGGCTGTCGCATGAGGTGCTCGCCGACGAGCACGGTTCGTACGCCGACGGAGCGGAGGCGTTCGAGATCGGCGCGGGCTTTGATGCCGGATTCGCTGACGAGGACGGAGCGATCGTCGACGAGTTCGACGAGGCGCATGGTGTTGGCGAGGTCGACCTTCATGGAGGAAAGGTCGCGGTTGTTGATGCCCAGGAGGGAATAAGAAGGATGCGGGAAGCCGATGTGAGGGCGGACGCGGAGCAGGTTCTCCATTTCGTGGACTTCGATAAGCACGGTGAGGCGGAGTTGCTGGGCGAGGATCAGCATGTCGACCAGTTCGCTCTCGGTGAGGCACTCGGCGATGAGAAGCACCGCGTCGGCGCCCGCGGCACGGGATTCCCACAACTGCCAGGGGTCGATGATGAAGTCCTTGCGCAGCACCGGGAGCGGGACGGCGTCTTTCACACGATGGAGAAAGGAGAGGTGCCCGCCGAAGAAGTGCTCGTCGGTGAGGCACGAGATCGCGGCGGCGCCGGCCTTGTGATACCGTTTGGCGATGTCCTCCGGCGCGAACGCATCTCCCTCGTATTCCGCGCGGATCAAGCCCGCCGAGGGGCTCTTGCGCTTGATCTCGGCGATCACCGAGGTGTGGTCGAGCGATGGATGGCGCGTGACGGCGGCGAAGAAGTTGCGGGGCTCTTCTTCCTGCGCGACCATCCCCTCGAGTTCGGCAAAGGGCGTGCGGGCCTTGGCGGCCTCGACCTCGCGGCGCTTGTGCTCGACGATCTCGGCCAGGATGGGCACCTTGGGGTTCACGGCGTGGATTGTTGCGCTGGCGATCGCGCTGGGCGCGGGCGGCGTTACAAAGGGCGAAACTGTTTTCTCGCCCGTGACAATCACGGCGGAAGCCGCCCAGACTGCCGCGCCCACCCTGACTGACGGGCGATCGGCCGAAACGGTCCCCGAGGCGTCGCACGAGGTGCCGTCGTTCAGTGGTGTGACCCCGACGCAGTGGACGATGCTGGGGCTGGCGGTGGTGCTGGTGGGCGTGTTGTGGTGGCGCGACATCATCCGTCCGGGGTCGTTCAGGAGAATCGGGCTCCGCAAGACGGGCGACCTGGGTGCGATGGTGTGGGTGTTCGGCGCGATCGCGACATTTCTGATCGCGCAGATCGGCGGGACGATCGCGATGGTCGGGTTGGGCGTGAAACTCAGCGAGACCGACACTCCCGGCCCTCGCGTGCAGGGGCTGTACGCGATCGTGTCGTACGGGATGGGGATCACGGCGGCGGGCGTGCTGCTTAGTCTCTTCCGGCGTGCATCGCCCGGCGCGGAAGGAATCACGCCGCGCTGGCGGGACGCGATGTGGGGCGTGATCGCGTTCGCGATCATCATGCCGATCGTGATGGCGGCGTCACAGGCGTCGGTGTGGCTGGCGTGGGTGATCGACCGCTGGTATCCGGAGAAGATCGCGCACAAGACGCTGCAAGAGATCGTCGACAACCCGAGCAACCCGTGGGTGTGGGTCATGGCGACGGGCGCGGTGATCGGCGCGCCGATCGTCGAGGAGTTTGTGTACCGCGTGTGCCTGCAGGGGGCGCTGGTTCGGGCGACGAAGCGCGCGTGGCTGTCGATTTTTGTGGTTTCGACGCTATTTGCGCTGGCGCACTGGGGAAGAGTGCCGTGGCACGCGATGATCACGCTCGGGGTGCTGGGCGTTGCGATGGGCGCGGCGTATGAGCGGACCAAGGGCTTGCTCGTGCCGATCACGATTCACGTGCTGTTCAACGCGACGAATATCGCGATGGCGCTCTGGGTGGCGAAGTGAATTACCCACAGGCCCTGCGCCGCGCGAGTTTTGATGATTTCAGAAACTCAGGTGTGGTAGGCTCCACTCACAAGGAGGTGCTCCATGCGTGGAATGTTCGCCTCGGCTTTGATGATGTGCGGGGTGGTGATGGCGGCGGTGCTCGCGATGACGCTCGGTGGGTGCAGCAGCTATAGCGTGCCCGGCGGGCCGGCCGACTTCCGTGCCCTGGGCATCACGCAGGAGCAACAGGCGTCGCTGACGGACAAGGAGATTGCGGAGCGTCTGGCGCGCAAGCCCGCGGCCAATTTCCCCGCGGTCATCGCGACGGTGCGCGTGCAGGACAACGACTATCGCTCGCACAGTTATCACGGCTCGCGCGGCGAAGGGAAGTTCAGCGTCGTCACGCTCCGCGAGATCGAGAGCGATGTTGATATGGAGCGATTGACCAAGCTGGCGATGGTGCGGGGAATCGCGCCGATGAACCGGCTGGTTGTGCCGGAACGCGTGAGCGACGAGAAGAGCCTGCGGCTGGCGGCCGCGGACTTGCAGGCGGATGTCGTGCTGGTGTACACGATCGACACGCGATTCGGGAGCAAGACGCTGATCCCGCTGCTTGGGACGATCACGCTGGGCCTGTTCCCGGCGGAGGAGGCGCAGGTGACTACGACGGCGTCGGCGGCGCTGGTGGACGTGCGCACGGGGTATGTCTACGGCCTGGCGGAATCGACGGAGAAGGCGAGCCAGCTTGCGAACCTGTGGACGAGCAGCGACGCGATCGATGATTCGAGATTGCGGGCCGAGAAGGCGGCGTTCTCGAAGATGGTGGGCGAGATCGAGAAGGCGTGGATGCGCGTAGCGGCGAGCTATGGGCCGCAGGGCGGGACGCAGGGGGTGACGCCAGCAACTGCTGAGGTAAAGACGGAGGGTGGGAAGTAGGGTGCCGCCCGAGTTGCGCATGCCGACCCCAGAGCCGAGCGCGAGCCAAGGGAGTTCAGCCGTCAAAGTGCGGTCGAGGTGGCCGCTCCTGTCGCTTGTGGCGTGGTGTGCAACGATCGTTGCCGGTATGACCATTCTCGTTGCGCTTATATGGAAGGATTCGCTTAAACCGTGCTCGAGTGCATGGCTTGCGGCTCACTATGTCGCCTTCATGGCGGCGACGTTTTCATTTCACGCTGGGATGGCGGCACTGGTGGCGCTGGGATTCGCGCAGCTGGCGCGGCGACGGAAGCTTTCCATCGTTTCGGGCGTTGCCGCAGCGATCGCGCTTGGCCCGACGATCTGGGCTGTACTCGGCGGTGGGGCAAGAACGAGCAATGGTCACGAACTCGTGCTGATGTCGTTCAATCTGATGTACGGGCAGGGCTCGGCGGAAGGCGTCATTCGCCAGGTCGAGCGCGAACGGCCTGACGTGGTCTTGTTTCAGGAGTGGACGCCGGCCGCGAGCGCCGAGCTTGGCTCGCAATTGGCGAGTTCGTATCCGTTCAAGGTCGAATTGGCGAGAGATGATGCGTTTGGGCAGGCGGTGTTTTCACGATGCGCCTTTGTGGTCCCACCGCGCTTGTATCCGGCGAGCGGCGGATTCCGCGAGCCACAGATAACGATTGAGGTTGAACACGAAGGGCGGAGCATTCGGGTGACCAACGTTCACCTGCTGCCGCCGGTGAGCCTGACGTACTTCGCGCAGCAAAGACGTGGAGCGCGGGCGCTGGTGGAATGGTGCGGGGACGCCGAGCGAGCGGATCGCCCGCACGTCTTGATCGGTGATTTCAACGCGACGCGATCATCGAGCGTGATGGGCGCGCTGATCAAGCGCGGATATCGCGAGGCGCACGTCGTCGCGGGCGATGGCCGGGGTTCCACCTGGCCGCGGACGGGGCTGCTCCGGTTCGCACCGGGGCTGCGATTGGACAATGCGTTGATCGCGCCGGACGTTGAGGCGGTTCAGGCCGAGGTGGGCGATGACTTTGGATCGGATCATCGGCCGATTCTCGTCGGCGTTCGCTGGCGGTGATGCCACGCGTACCCTTCCTCCCTATGAGCAAGCCCCGCATCCTGACCGGCGACACGCCCACCAGCACCGGCCTGCACCTTGGCCACTTTGTCGGTTCGCTCGAGAACCGTCTGCGCCTGCAGGACGACTATGACTGCTACTTCCTGATCGCCAACGTGCACGCGTTCACGACGCTGGCCGACAAGCCGGCGGACATCCGCGCCAACACGATCGGGATCGTGAAGGACTGGCTGGCCGTGGGGCTTGATCCGGATCGATCGACGTTTGTGCTGCAGTCCGAGGTGCCGGCGATCGCGGAGTTGACGTTCCTGTTCGCGATGCTCCTGCCGTTCAACAAGGTGATGCGGAACCCGACGCTCAAGACGGAGATCGAGACCAAGGGATTGGGTGACAGTTATCCCTTCGGGTTCCCGATGTATGCCGTCGGGCAGTGCGCGGACATTTTGGCGTTCCGCCCGGAACTTGTGCCGGTGGGCGAGGACCAGGAGGCGCACATCGAGATGTGCCGCGACGTGGCACTGAAGTTCAACCAGGTGTACTGCGGCGTGGGGAACCGCGTGGAGCCCAAAGACCACGTGAAGTCGGGCGGGCTGTTCCCGATCCCCGCGGCCAAGATTGGGCGCGTGGCGCGCCTCGTCGGCATCGACGGTAAGAACAAGATGTCCAAGTCGCTGGGCAACGCGATCTTCCTCTATGACGATGCCAAGACGGTGCAGAAGAAGATCAACAAGATCACGACGGGGAGGCAGAGCCCGACCGAGCCGGGCGACGCCGGCAACATCCTGATGCAGTACGTCGACGCGTTCATCGGCAATCACGACGCGGCGCGGGCGGCGGAGATCAAGCGGAGATACGCCGCGGGCGACAACATCGGCGATGGTCATGTCAAGGCGGAGTTGGGCGAGGCGATCAACGCGATGCTCGAGCCGATGCGGGTTCGGCGAGCGAAGATGGAAGAGCCGGGCGGCGAGTCGATCGTCTTGGACGTGATCAAGCGCGGCCTGAAGAAGGGCAACGCGGTCGCGGAAGAGACGCTGCACCTTGCCAAGCAGGCGATGAAGCTGGACTTTGGGGCCAGGGTGCTGGGGTAGGAACAGCGGCGCATCGCACTTTGGCGCATCGCGACGGCACTTGAAGCGGCGCCGCTATGCGGCTTTGCACGATCCAACTACAGCGGGTTCGGCCCCAGGATCGTGAGGCCGTGCTTGGGCGCGAGCTGCCCGATGCGATCGATCACGACGGGCAATTCAGGAGGCTTGCCGTTCACCGGCGCGCCGATTCCGGCGTAGAAGTCCTCGAAGTTCTTGGGCGGCGTAACGACCAGGATCATCTTGGCGACTCGGCTCGTGTTGTTCTTGAAGCAGTGCGGCACGTTGCGCGGGCCAAAGAGCGTGGTGCCGGGGGCGGCCTCGATGCGCTTCCCGCCGACGTGGAACGAGAGCGTGCCTTCGAGGATGTAAAACGTTTCGTCCTCAAGGGTGTGGACGTGGAGCGGCGGGCCGGCGCCGGGCTCGACGTGGTATTCGGTGAACGAGAGGCGGTTGCAGGTATCGGCGGCGGAGAGCTTGATGTGGGAGATGTCGCCCGGGCCGTGGATCACGACGCCGCCGGCGGGCGCGACGACCTTGGGTGCGAGGGGTGTGTCATTCGATAGTGTCATGAGAGGGCTCCGTTCTTGTGGTTTGGCGCGGCAGAGAGTGTAATGGTCGCCGAGCATGCCGAGTTGAGCGTTGCCGACCGGGACTTCTCGATGGATCCGTCCCGAGTCCTGCTTCACTGCACGGACTGGTGAGAAATTCGCGACGCCTACGCTTGCGGGTCGTTGCGGAATCTTCGGGAGATCGTCATGAACGAGTCGTCGCGCTTCGGAACACGCTGCATCCACGCCGGGCAGTCGCCCGACCCCACCACCGGCGCGATCATGACGCCGGTCTATATGACCTCGACGTTCGTGCAGCGATCGCCGGGCGTGTTCAAGGATGGATACGACTACGCGCGGTCGAAGAACCCGACACGCACGGCGCTCGAGTCCAACCTCGCGGCGCTGGAGGGCGGGAAGCACGGTATGGCGTTCTCGAGCGGGCTGGCGGCCATGGATTGCGTGCTGCACCAACTCCGCGCGAGCGATCATGTCGTTTTGTCCGACGATGTCTATGGCGGGACGTTCCGGCAACTTGACAAGATCTTCCGCCATCACGCGATCGAGGTGACGCGCGTCGACATGACCAATCTCGGCGCAGTGCGCGAGGCGATGCGCCCGACGACGCGCCTGGTGTGGCTGGAAACGCCGAGCAACCCGATGCTGAAGGTGATCGACATCGCGGGTGTGCGGTCGGTTGTTGATGAGCACGGGCCACGGGCGGGAAAGGCCCCCGGCGTGCGCGACGCGGGGCTCGGGCCGCTGGGTACACCGATCGAGAAGCCGATCCTGGTGGTCGACAACACGTTCGCCTCACCGTATCTGCAGAGCCCGCTGGTGTTGGGCGCGCACGTGGTGATGCACTCGTGCACGAAGTATATCGGCGGGCACAGCGACCTGGTGGCGGGCGCGATGGTGACGAGCGATGACGCGCTGGCGGAGCGACTGAAGTTCGTGCAGAACGCCGCGGGCGCGGTGCCGGGCGCGATGGATTGCTTCCTGATGCTGCGCTCGACCAAGACGCTGCATGTGCGGATGCAGCGTCACTGCGACAACGCCATGACGATCGCGCGCTGGCTGGAGCGGCAGGCGACGATCGAGAGGGTGATCTACCCGGGCTTGGAGAGCCACCCGCAGCACGCGCTGGCGAGGAAGCAGATGCCGCGCGGCTTTGGCGGCATGATCTCGTGCGTGGTCAAGGGCGGGCTCGAGCCGTCGCGGAAGATGCTCGAGCGCGTCACGCTCTTCAGTCTCGCCGAATCGCTGGGCGGCGTGGAGTCGCTGATCGAGCACCCCGCGATCATGACTCACGCCAGCGTTCCGATCGAGGCGCGCCGGGCGCTGGGCATCGCCGACGGCCTGGTGCGTCTGTCGGTCGGGATCGAGGACGTGGACGACCTGATCGCCGATCTCGATCACGCGCTTGCGTGATCGGGGCACATCAAGACGGAGCGACCGATGTCCGAATCCATGGTCATGACGTGGAGCGAACTGCCTGCGGACTTCCCAATGCCGCTGATCGAGCGGAGGCGTGTCGTGGGTTCGCAGTTGATGATCTCAAAGGTTCGGCTGTCGAAGGGCTTTCGTCTGGCGACGCATCAGCACACCAATGAGCAGATGGTGTGCGTGCTGAGCGGGCGCGCGGAGTTCGTGCTCGACGAGGGCTCGCCGTCCGAGCGGCGCGTGATGCTCGGCGCTGGGCAGGTGCTGGTGCTGCCGCCGGGTGCGCCGCACGGGTGCGTGGCGCACGAGGACACGGACATTCTTGACCTGTTCAGCCCGCCCAGCGAGAAGACGGGCGTGGATCGGGCGTATGTGCCTGGCGATCCGCAGAGCAGCCGCCCTCCCGGCGGGTCACGCTAGCGATCGTGGGATGCGTGAGTGCCATGCGACGTCGCCGAAAGCAGGGCGATGCGCAGTCGTGCGACCAGCGACCGCATCTCATCGTCGCTCATCGACCCCTTGAGTGCATCCGGCGGGATGCCCCACACGGCGTTGCGAGGATCGGGATCGCTCGCGTGGCGCGGGATGACGTGCCAGTGGATGTGGTTGACCTGGTTGCCGAGGCACTCGTAGTTGATGCGGGGCGGCCCGCCATCAACGGCGCTTGTCGCAAACACCGCGCGGATCGCGCCGGCAACGCGCGACACTTCATCGAAGATGGCGATCTGCTCCTCGCGCGACAGGTCGGCGAGGTGCTCGCGGTGCTCGCGCAGAATGAGCACGCACCAGCCGGGCAGGCCCTGGTTGCTTCCCAGCACGACGAGCGTGTGCGGGAGCGCGGCGATGAGCATCGGATCGGTGCCGGCGCGGCATCGTTCGGCTTGCTGGCAGAGTGGGCAGGTCATGCCTGATTGTTGGCCGTCGGCGGATGTGAACGCGGGGGCTCGTGCACGTGGCGGTGAACAAGTGCGTGGAATGTACCCGCCGGGCGTCGATCAGGCGTTGGGGTGTGGGTGTGTTTCGTATGATCGCGGTATGAGTGCCGAGCACGAGCCGGAATCGTTGCACGCCGACGCGATCGAGCACGGGAGGGTGCGCGGGCGTGGCGCGGGGATCAACCCGTCGTGCAGGTTCGAGGATGTGCGATTGCACGTGCTGGGCGAGCACCTGGATGAACTGGCTCGGGAGCGTCCTGGCGGCGTGCAGGTCGGGACGCGTGTTGAACCGGATTACGCGCGGACGATTCTGAATCGCGTGGAATCGCCCGACATCCCCGGCGACTGGACGCTCAACCCCTATCGCGGGTGCGAGCACGGGTGCGTGTACTGCTACGCGCGCCCGGGGCACGAGTACTTGGGGCTTTCGTGCGGGTTGGACTTTGAGACGCGGCTCTTCGCCAAGCACGGCGCGGCGGATCTCCTGAGGGGGGCTCTGCGCGACGCTGCGTGGAAGGGCGAGTCGATCGCGCTCTCGGGCGTGACCGATCCGTATCAGCCGATCGAGCGCGACCTGGGCATCACCCGGGCTTGCCTTGAGGTGTGCGTGGAGGCGCGTCAGGCGGTGTCGGTGATCACCAAGAACCGTTTGGTGACGCGCGACCGCGATCTGCTCGGTGAACTGGCGAAGTTCGGCGCGGCGCATGCGGCCGTGTCGGTGACGACGCTGGACCGGGCTCTTTCGGCGAGGATGGAGCCGCGGGCGAGCACGCCGGAGGACCGCCTGCGCGCGATCCGTGAGTTGTCGGCGGCGGGCGTGCCTGTGATCGTGATGACGGCACCGATCATCCCCGGGCTGAACGACCACGAGGTGCCGTCGATTCTGGAGGCGGCTCGGGACGCGGGAGCGGTGGGGGCGGGGTATGTGATGCTGCGGCTTCCGTACCAACTGAAGGACGTGTTCCTGGAGTGGCTGAGGCGGAACTATCCCGGCCGAGCGGGGAAGGTCGAAGCGCTGATCCGCGACGTGCGCGGAGGCGAACTGAACGACTCGAGATTCAGGGCGCGGATGCGTGGAACTGGAGCGTTCGCGGACCACCTGAGCGCATCGTTCAAGGTCTTCGCGAGGCGAATGGGGCTGACGGGACGGGCGATGCTGGAGACGGGGCATTTTCGCAGGCCGAGCGCGGCCAAGGGCGAGCAGATGGAGTTGTTCTGAGAGCGATGCCCGGCGGGTCGTGGCCGAGATGACGTATGGGGCGGCGTGGAGGACGGTCGGGTTCACGGGGGCGTCCGGTTGCGCGATGGGGACGGGTGGGCGTCGTCGGGATCGGGTTTGAACCGCGCGCAGAAAGAAACAGCCCGGGGAACGGACGCCCCGGGCTGATGGATCAGGCTGAATTTTCAGACCAATCGATAACGATGTTCAGCAGCCGTTCTCGAAGGCGGAGGCGAACTCGTCGTAGTCGAGCGCATTGACGAAGCCGTCGTTGTTGACATCCGCGCCGATGTCGCCGGCCTCGAAGAGCGAGGCGAATTCGTCGTAGTCAAGGGCGTTGACGAAGCAGTCCTGGTTGAAGTCGGCGAAGCAGCGATCGGTCCCGATGCGGGTGGTGTCGTAGGCGATGTTGTTGGCGGTGTTGGAGTCGTTGGTGACCGTGACGATGACGCCGATGTAGTAGTTGCCCACGGGGAGGCAGGGCGTGATGAAGAGGTGGTTGGAATTCTGGAAGGCGCTGGGGGCGAGGCTCGCGTAGTTGCGGGTGCCGACGAGGGTGTCGGCGGTGGAGATGGTGGTGTTGGTGGAGGCGTAGAAGTTTGCGGTGTACGAGCCGGTGGCGTAGTCGCCGATGTTCTGGTACTGGATGGTGACGGGGAGAATCTGATTCGGGTGGTAGGTGCCGTTGGTGGCGTCGATGGTGATCACGTCGAGATCGGGCGCCTGAACGACGAGGCGGACGGAGCGATTGAAGGTATTCCCGCCGTTGTAGCAGTCGGCGAAGGTGACGGTGTCGTTGTAGGTTCCCTTGGCCAGTGAGTTGGCGGCGGCGTTGACCGAGAGGGTCACGTTTTCGCCGGGCGAGTAGGCGTCGTCGAGGGCGGTGGAGGAGTTGAGCCAGGTGGGGAGGCTGGAGACGGAGTAGGTGAGGCCGACCTCGCCGGAGACGCCGAGGCTGTAGATCTGGGACGCGGGCGAGAACGGGCCGCCGACGGGGCCGGTGAATTGGACGAGCGCGGCGGGTGTGACGGAGTCGAGCGAGGCCTGGGTGAAGACGCTGGCGGCTCCGATCTGGTTGTGCCAGGTGTTGTCGCTGCCGGCGTACATGCCGATGAACCACATCTTGGCGGGGCGTCCTGGTGTGCTGAAGTTGTGGGCATAGTCGCCCCAGTCGAGTTGTCCGCCGAGATAGTCGCCCCAGCGGAAGCCGCTGTAGAGGGCTTCGCCGGCGTGAAGGGTATTGGAGGAGTTGGACCAGACGCCCTTGTTGAAGTCGACATAGCGGGCCTGGATGTACTGCCCGGCCGCCGGGCCGCAGCGGCTAAAGACAAAGACGGCCGAGCCCGAGTAGTCCATGGCGGGCGAGGCGAACCAGGTGTGCTGCCCAGAGCTCCAGAAGGTCTGATCGTGTTCGACGGCGAGCGTGGAAGCGTCGAGGCGGTAGAGGCGAGCGCCGGCATTGCCATCCGAATCGGTCGTGGTGAGGGAGGTATAGAGATCGATGCCGTTCGATCCGAATGAGTCGTTGCTGATGACCGCGGGCATGAGGCGTGCGTCGATGGTATCGACGGTGGTGCCGTCGGGCTCGACGGCGTTGGGCGGAGACGTGTAGGCGTTGACGCTCACGTCGTTGGTGGTCAGGGTGTTGGCGCCGAAGGCGTCGGTGACGCGGCGGACGGTGAGTTTGTTTCCGCCTCCCCAGCGGGAGTTGATGAAGTAGCCGTCAATGCCGCCGAATGAGGACTGCATCTTGGCGGCGCGTGGGGTTTCGAAGGTGGAGCCGTCGGGGTTGGTTCCGATGCTCCAGGAGAGGAAGGAAGCACCGGCGGCGGCGTACATGGCGGCCTTGTCGTAGACCATGATGCGGCCGTGTCGGAATCCACTGGCGAACTTGAACATGTTGCCCGAGGCGGTGAGGTAGTTGGGGCTGTAACCGAGGTCGAAGTAGTCGGGGAAGGAAGCATTGGCGGTGCCCCCATCCTGGAGGACGTTGAAGCGATACCACCAGACGCTGGAGCCGGTGACGCCGAAGGGGATGGAATTTCCGCTGATCACGAAGACGAGTTGGGCTTCCTCGGTCGAGGTCTTGGTGAGGTGCCACATCATGACCCAGCGGTTATTCCACGGGTCGTAGACGATCTTGGGGTCATAGATCTTGTACGAGGTATCGATGCCGAGGAAGGTGTTGATGTCGTGGCGGGCGAGTTCCGTGCCGCACTTGTCGTAGACGGCGAAGTCGTCGTTGGTGATGGCGACGACGTAGTCGCCGTTGACGGCCATGTCAGAATCGGAGGGAGTCCATTCGCCCGCGGTCGGGCCGGCGAAGTCCTGGATCAGGCCGAGCGAGCGTGTGTCCCAGTCGCCGGACTGGTCGGGCTCGCTGTAGGTGTCTTCGCCGAACTTGGGGATGTAGTAGGGGCCGACGTTCGGTGAGAGACGCGGGCCGAAGTCATGAACGATGCCCGGGTCATTGGGCGGGAGCCCGACTCCCCCTTCCGGCACGAAGAACGGTCCTTGCGCGTAGGCGGCCTCGAAGATCGTGCCGTCGGGAAGGACGTGGCGTGTTGGCGTGATGACGTGCGGCTTGGTGGCGGTGGCGATATCGCCGGGATTGACGGGGCGGACTGGTGGCGCGGATTGCTGCGCATAGGCGCTGGCAGCCAGGCCGACAACGGCGGCAAGAACGCAGCAGGTAACGTGGCGTTTCATCGTGGTCCTCCTCAATTGTGGAACGAATCCCGACGCGACGAACGCGCCGGCGTCTTCTCCGAGTGTTCAGGCTAGGGGATAGAGCCCAAAAGTCGACGGGACTTTTGACTCAATCTCGCCTGTACTCTTCAAAGAGCGCGGAACGCGTCGTGACTGGTCAGAGAATGTCGTTCCGCGGCGGAGAGTTCCGAACTCGTTATAACGAATGGACTTGCGGTGAAAATGTGAAGCGTCTGCGAAGCCTGTTCGTAGTTTGCTTGCATGCTTGAATCGAATAATTCAAACGCGCAAGAAACGCCGCTCGCGGATCAGAGTGCGCTGGTGGGCGGCGGTGTCGTCAGCAGCCGGCTTCAAACGCGGACGCGAATTCGTCGTAGTCCAGAGCGTTGACAAAGGAGTCGTGATTGATGTCTGCGCCGATGTCGCCGGCCTCAAAGAGGGAGGCAAACTCGTCGTAGTCAAGGGCGTTGACGAAGGAGTCGTTATTGAAATCGGCGAGGCATCCGCCGCTCATTGCGACGTTGTCGATGCTGGTGTCATCGCTCCCGGTGTTCCACTCGGTGTAGATGTAGAGGCCGGCGATGTTGCTCAGCGCCGTGCGCATCTGCGTTTCGGTTGCGGCGGTTCCGTTGCGAGAGTTGTAGCGCCATCCGGTCTGGGTCAGGGGAACAATGCGTGTCTGCCAGGTGTTGACGGGCGGCGAGGGAGCGACGTAATAGAGCGAGAAGGTTCCGGCGTTCAGGATGACCGCGGGATAATCCACGCCGTCGGTGTATCGGAGATAGATGTCGTATGTGAGTTGCCCGCCGTAGGCGTTCGAGTGATCGCCGAGATAGGCCGCGGGTGCGGCGACGCCGGTCTCGGCGTATTCGTCGTACGCGCGGATGCTTCCGGCGGGTTGGCCGAAGGCGGCGTCATACGTGATGGCGTGCGTGGCCGGAGCGGCCACGTGCGTGCTGAACGGGTAGTTTACGACCAGCCAGCCTTCGGACCCGCTGTTGAAATGGCTAGTGATTTCGGCGTGCGTGATGTGACAGCCGGCGGCGAGGGCGAGGGCGAGGGACAAACGAACCTTCATGATTCACCTCTCACGTGACACCATACGCCCCGTGACTGAGCGGACAAGGCGCGCGGCGCTTCTCCCCCCGCTTTGCAGAGCCGGGCGCGGTCGGGCGAACAGACCAATCGTTCGCGGCACGGTTATAGGGCGAACTCAGCAGCCGGCCTCAAAGGCGGAGGCGAACTCGTCGTAGTCGAGAGCGTTGACGAAGGAGTCGTGATTGATGTCAGCGCCGAGGTCGCCGGCCTCAAAGAGGGACGCAAACTCGTCGTAGTCAAGGGCGTTGACGAAGGAGTCGTGATTGAAATCGGCAAGGCATCCGTTCTCGAATTCGATGGTCAGGGTCGGCGCGGCGGTTCCTTCCTTGCTGCTGAAAGAGTTTGCCTTGTAGTAGCCATCTGTCTCGTAGCCGGAGTCGAAGTCGTGCCAGCGAACCATGAAGGTGACGGCGTGGTCGAGGAGGTCGGCCTCGGATGTCCAGTCCGACATGCTGATATTCCACGTCCTGGGGCCGTGCTCATTGGTGCCCGCGAGAACCGCGATGGCGACCGCGCCCGATTGGTCGTATGAGTTCCAAGTCACGGTCTCCTCGGTCCATGCGTCGTTCGGCATACGCCAGACTGAGCTCTCGTGTCCCTGACCGCCGTAGATCCCCGTGAGTTGGAGGGTGAGATGAGCGGAGATCACGTTCGCGCCCGCGGGGATCTGGCTCAGGTCGAACTTGAGGAGCGGCCTTTTGATAGTTCCGTAGTAGCCGAATTCATCGAGCTCCGCGGTGTTCCAGGTCATGTCACTCTCGGCGCCGCTGTTGCTGAGGTAGGCGTCGTCGACGGGGATGAGTGTGAGCACTTCGGCGTGGGCATTCCCGATCGTGATGCCCGCCAGCGCACCCATCGCCATACGCAACGCATGATTCCGCGCGTTCATCACACAACTCCTTTCTTGTTGACCGACCGATGACGCGAGGAACTTCGCGCCATCGTGGTGCTCCCGGCCGACGCCGCTGGAAGCGATGGCGAGTTTTCGTTCTCGTGTCCTGAGGACGAGTATATCGCCCGTCTATGTCCGCAATACATCGAATTGCGTCGTGGCGCCGGATTTCAGCGGGGCGAGCGTGTAACAACCTGTTCGTGCGAACGCCGTGCGATCAGCAGCCGGCCTCAAAGGCGGAGGCGAACTCGTCGTAGTCGAGAGCGTTGACGAAGGAGTCGTGATTGATGTCAGCGCCGAGGTCGCCGGTCTCAAAGAGGGACGCAAACTCGTCGTAGTCAAGGGCGTTGACGAAGCCGTCGTGGTTGAAGTCGGCGGTGCAGGTTGGAAGCGTCCAGAGCAGCGCCTCCCGGTAGCCGGTGGATTGGTTGAATCCCCAGCCGCAGATCGAGATGCCGGTGGGACCTGTCCAGACGCCCGTGGCCTGGCTTGACGTGAAGTCCGCGGGGAGCAGCGAGTGCAGGTCGATCCAGGATTCGGCAGTGCCCATCCATGCGGCGGCGCGGATGACGTCGTCGATCACGGTGTATCCGGCTTCGACATCGCCGCTGATCGCGCGAGCGGAAGACTCGGCTGCGACGGGCGGGTGCAGGTCGACGCATGATTCGGGCGTGCCGCTCCACAGGCACGCGTGGGCTGGCCCGCCCCATTCGACCGAGCCCGCCTGCTTCGTGTCGCTCATGGCCATGATGTAGGAGCCTGTGGCTCCGCTGGGGTGGAGACTGACCCACGATTCGGCCGAGCCGGTCCACAGGCTGGCGCGCGAAATACCGGAGAGCAGAATCCACCCGCCCTGCTGGCTGCCATTGGTGGTGGTGGCCCCGGAGTACGTGATCCCGGCTGGTTTGAGATCAATCCACGAAGCAGCGGAGCCGGTCCACAGACTGGCGTGCGAGTTTCCGAACAGCTGGGTTGTGCCGACCTGCTGACTTCCTGTGATGGCGACGATCTCCGAGGCACTCGCGAAGGCGGGGTTCAGATCAATCCAGGAAGTCGTACCGCTCCAGAGGGCGGCGTGGGGTTCACCAAACCCCACATCAACGTACCCAGCCTGCTGTGCGGCGGTGAGGCATTTGATCTGCGATGCCGACATTCCTGACGGATGCAAGCTTGTCCACGACGCGGCCGAGCGGTTCCAAAGGCCGGCGCGGACCTCGCCGTCGGCGACGCACCACCCGCCCTGTTGCCCGGCGTTGACGGTCCATGCACCCGATTGGACAGCTCCTGCCGGATGCAGATTCGTCACCGTCCATTGGGCGTTGGAGTCGGAGGCCAGGGCGAGAACGGCCGCGTGTGCGGCCAGCGTGACGAACGACTTCACAGGCATGTCCTGCTTCCTTTGCGGCTTGGGCTTTGGATCGTGCGTGGTCCTCACATGAAGACCGTGATGTACTCGGGTCGGCCAGAAGATACCCCTCTTGCCGCAAGACATCAATATCTTGTGAGAGGATCGATCGCCGAGATATCGGACCGTCCGGTACGCGATCCTTCGCCGTTGCGTGGAGCGGTGGCGTGAGAAGCGTGTGATGTATGTGATGCGATCTGGCGCGGTGGCGATCGCGCTCACGGCACGGGTCGACTCGGCGTGCGTGTTCTCCGCGTGCTCGGCAACGGACCGGGGGCGCGGGGGATGTTGCGAACTGTGACTCAGCAGCCGGCCTCGAAGGCGGAGGCGAACTCGTCGTAGTCGAGGGCGTTGACGAAGCCATCGTGATTGATGTCCGCGCCGATGTCGCCGGGTTCAAAGAGGGAGGCGAACTCGTCGTAGTCAAGGGCGTTGACGAAGGAGTCGTGATTGAAATCGGCGAGGCATCCGCCGGTCATGGAGACGTTATCGAGGTTGGTGTCGTCGTTGCCGGTGTGCCATTCGGTGAGGAGGTAGATGCCGGCGATGTGGCTGAGGGCGTCCTGCATCTGGGCCTTGGTGACCGCCGGACCGCCGGAGGTGTTGTAGTGCCAGCCGGTTTCGGTGAGCGGAACGACGCGGGATTCCCACGCGTTGACGGGCGGTGAAGCGGTGACGTAATAGAGCGAATACGTCCCGGCGTTGATCACGACCGATGGATAGGTCACGCCGTCGGTTAAGCGGAGATAGATGTCATACTTGAGTTGTCCGCCGTAGGCGTTCGCGTGATTGCCGAGGTAGGCGGGCGGTGCGGCGACGGCGGCGTCGTAGTAGCCCTCGCCTGTGCGGAGGCTCCCGGCGGGCTTGCCGAAACTCGAATCGAACGGAACGCTCTGTGTCGATGGTTGGGCGACGTGCCCATTGGTTGGAAAATCGACGAGGAGCCATCCCTCCGTGTCGCTGTCGAAGTGGCTGGTGATGTCGGCCAGCGCGGACTGGCAATTGGCGGCGGTGACGAGCGCGAGGCAGAGACTGGTTTTCATGAATCCCTCCGTATAACCCAGTGTGATGGGACGGAAGGCATCGGCCAGAAAACGCACCAAGAACGGCGATTTTGGCGCGCGGCGGTCCGGGGGCAGGTGAGGTGTACGGTTGACGCGCGTTATGGGGCGATGGTGATCAGCATCCGGCCTCGAAGGCGGAAGCGAACTGGTCGTAGTCCAGGGCGTTGACGAAGGAGTCGCAGTTGATGTCCGCGCCGGTGTCGCCAGCCTCAAAGAGGGAGGCGAATTCGTCGTAGTCGAGGGCGTTGACGAAGCCGTCGCAATTGAAGTCGCCGAAGCACGAGCGGAGGGTGGCGGTGTCGGTGGTGACGCTCCCGCACGGGCCGGTGATGACGCAGTAGTAGGTTGCTTCGTCGCTCACGCACGGCATGGTGGTGATGGAGAGATCGGGCGTGGCGGCGGAGGGATTGTCGTTGATATCGATGGGCGAGCCGTTCTCGTACCACTGGTAGTCGATCGGCCCGGTGCCGACGTTGGAGACGGAGATGGTGGCGACGCCGCCGGGGCAGATGGTGGTGTTGCTGGGCTGGTTGGTGATGACAACGGGGAGCGAGCACCAGGTCAGGCCGCGGAGATCTACGCCCGCGACGACGGGGCCTTGGACGTAGGTGTTGCCGACGAGCTCGATGAGGCGGTCTGTGTCGGAATCTGAGAAGAGGATCTTGCCGGAGGTGGGGTGGATGGTGGCGTCCTTGAAATTGGTGATGGAAGGCGGGCTTGCGAAGCCGGAGACGACGGGTGTTGGGAAGGGCGTGGTGACGTTGAAGACCCGGGGCGTCGAGGAGCTGTTGAGATCGAAGATAAGGTCGCGCGTGGCGTCACTGGCGATCTCGTCGGTGTCGGTCTGTGTGAGCGTGCCGCTGGTGTTGAGCACAGTTCCGTTGATGTCAACGAGCGCCAGGCGGCGGGTGCTGAAGTTGCCAAGAGCCCCAAAGCCGACGAGGTAGGCGTTGTGTCGCGGGGACCAGTCCACACCCTCGCAGTAGGAGGTGGCAAGGGGTGCGCCGTAAAGTTGGAAGTTGTAGGTGCCGGTGGCGGGATCAATGACGGCGAAGCGACTGGGGATGCTACTGCTATTGGCGTATGTGGCGGCGAAGAGGCGGCAGTTCGAGGCCGACGCGAGGTAGTAGAGTTCGTGGCCGGCGGGCATGTTGATGGTCATGAAAGGAGTGGCGGCTCCGGTCGTCGGATCGATGACGTAGAGCGTCGCCTGGTTGTTGATCGGCGCGCCCGCCCCGACGAGCGTCTGGGCGTCGGCGGTGCCGACGAGCATCAGCAAAAGCGCGGCGGGTGTGAGGCGGCGAAGTGTGCGGGGCATGTTCTCTCCTTGCGTGCTGTGGCTGGGCGTCGCACCCTGGCGAGGCCGACGTTGGCCTCCCAGTAGAAAGCGAAGGGTGGGGCGAGTCCAGCAAAAAAATGACGATCAGGTCCGCGATTCGGCGGCTGCGTGAGTTGTCGGGCGGTTGCCACGAGGTTTCCGGTTCGGCCTGCTTCCTCCTATAGTCGCGTCCAATCTGGAAAGGGCTGAACAATGGCCGAACGCCATTTCGATATCGTTGTGATCGGGGCTGGTCCGGGCGGGTACGTGGGCGCGATCCGGGCGGCGCAGCTCGGGTACAAGGTCGCGATCATCGAACGCGACAAGCTCGGCGGCGTGTGCCTCAACTGGGGGTGCATCCCGACCAAGGCGCTGCTCGCCAACGCGGAGCTGTACGAGAAGGTGCACACGCAGGCCGCGGACTGGGGTCTGACGGTGAACGGCTCGATCGGGGTCGATTGGACCAAGACGATCGGCCGCTCGCGCGAGGTGGCCAAGAAGCTGAACGCCGGTGTCGGCTTCCTGATGAAGAAGAACAAGATCGAGCACATCGTCGGCAATGCGAAGATCGTGTCGGCGCGGAAGGGCGCGGCCCCGTGCAAGGTCGAGGTGTACGACTGCAAGGTGCAGGACGAACTGACGCACGCGCCGTGCGAGAACACGGGCAAGGCGGCACGCGAGACAATCACCGCGAACCACGTCATCGTGGCAACTGGATCGGTGGCACGCGATCTACCGTTCGCCAAGTTCGACGGCGACAAAGTCATGGGCGCGCGCGAGGCGATGAACACCAAGGTGATGCCCAAGAGCCTGGTTGTCATCGGCGCCGGCGCGATCGGGATGGAGTTCGCGTACTTCTACAAGACGTTCGGCACGGACGTGACGGTCGTCGAGATGCTCCCGCGGATCCTGCCCGTGGAGGACGACGAGGTTTCGTCCGCGTTGGAGAAGGTCTTCGTGAAGCACGGCATGAAGATCAAGACGTCGACCACCACCACGAGCGTGGAGAAGACACCCAGCGGCGTGAAGGTGACGGTCGCGCCGTGGGTCGTAGGGGCCGACGGCAAGGGCAAGGCCGACGAGAGCAAGAAGGAAGTGATCGAGGCCGACAAGGTGCTCCTGGCGGTGGGCGTGAAGGGACGCTTCGACGGGTTGTTCGATGCGTCGCTTGGGCTTGAGGTGGTGAAGGACCACATCAAGACCGACTACGACCCGTCGAAGAAAGAGCAGCAGAACTGCGACTACAAGACGAATCTGGCGGGCGTGTACGCGATCGGCGACGTGATCGGCCCGCCGTGGCTGGCGCACGTCGCGAGCGAGGAAGCGATCCTGTGCGTTGAACGGATCGCGTGGCGCGATAAGAAACTCCACCACGAGCCGATCGGCAACGACTATTCGACGATCCCCGGCTGCACCTATTGCCACCCGCAGGTCGCGAGCGTTGGTTACACCGAGCGCGAACTGAAGGCGATGGGTAAGGTCGCGGGCAAGGACTACCAGGTCGGCAAGTTCCCGTTCAGCGCGGCCGGCAAGGCGATCGCGGCGCGGAACACCGACGGGTTCGTGAAGATCATTCGCGGCCTGCCGCGCGGCGAGATCCTGGGTGCGCACATCATGGGCGACCAGGCGACGGAACTGATCGGTGAACTCGGCCTGGCACGCCGCCTTGAGGCGACGAGCGAGGAACTCATCATCACGATGCACGCGCACCCGACGATGCACGAGGCCGTGCACGAGGCGGCGCTGGCAAGCGAGGGGCGCGGGATCAATGCCTAGGCGGTCTGAGATCTCAGGCCCAGGATTCGCGGGATCGAGGGCCGAAGATCGAGGGCCGATCATGACCTCGGCAGGTGAGACGAGTCCAAGAGTGCTGGCGAAGAGCACGATCACCCGCGTCGAGAATCGCTGGTGGTTTTCACTTTGTTCGTGAGCCTTGTGCTCTATTGCCTCTGTGCGTCGTTCGAGTATTCTCGATCGACTCCAAGCAATGGAGGTGGATCATGAACGCGAGGCTCGCGGCGTGTGTCGGCGGCGTGGCGGCAGTGATGACCTGCGCGATTGCAAGCATGGCCGGTGACATCATGGTTCGTAACTCGGCCACCAACGACGCGCCCGACATGGAGGCGCGCCTGGCGGAGTGGCTTGCGGACTGTGGCGTGGAGACGCCTACGTATCTCGTTGACTTTGAGGCGGGCTTCACCGACATGCAGAATGTGTCGGGTGTTGCGGGGCTGTTTCCGGGCGGGTTGATCATCACGGATACTTCGACGGCGAACCTGGCGGAGATCAGGACCGGTTCGTCGTTCGGCGGCTCGAGGCCGTACGGCGTCTACGCGCTCAAGCACAACGAGAAGCCGTACCTGGAGTTGGAGTTCCCGGGCGGCGTGGACGGCTTTTCGTTGTCGGATATCGACCACACGGGCACCACGGTGATCGTGCAACATTCGGATGGTACAACGAGCACGTTTACGCTCGACGGCACGGAGGGTTCGTACTGGAGTGGCGAGTTCATCGGAGTCTGGCGGAACGACCGTCCTCCGATCGTGCGTGTGCGGATGGATGCATCGGGCGACGGTACATGGGGGATCGACAACGTGCAGTGGGTGGGGCTGTGCCTCGCGGATTTCAACGCTGATGGGTTTGTGAACGGCCTGGATTACGACGGGTTCGCGGAGTTGTTCGAGATGGGTGATATCGCCGCGGATATCAACGGAGATACCTTTGTGAATGGGCTCGATTACGATGTGTTTGCCGGCGCATTCGAGGCGGGGTGCTGAGAGAGCGGTGCGATGGCGACGAGCACCGAAGGCTGAACAAGCATCCACGTTGAAGAGTCGCGACTTGGTGCTCGGATTCTGGAATGTTGCGGACGTTATGGCTCGCCGTGCACTGCACGAGCGAGTAGGTGGCGAGTATTGAGGATGAACATGAAACTGAGCATGAAGATGATCGACGCGTGGAACACGAGCGGGAGGAGTCCGTTCACGCCGTCGACGGCCGGCGCGTGGGCATACAAAGCCTATGCGGCGCTGGATTGGCGTGAAGATAACGGCCAGCAGATTGGGTTGGACCACGGGATGGTATCTGCTACCTTCCCGGGGCGGGTGATGGCCCGCGCGGAGGTCCGAGAATGCTCTTGATTCGTAACAGGCTGGCGGCGATGGTGGCGGTGTCGGTGGTCGGGGTGGTGGCGGGCGTGATTGCGGTGGCCGGGCCGCTGAACCCGCCGGCGGGGGCGGTGAGTTCGACTTACAAGACGCTTTCGGAGGTCGAGCCGCGGATCGCGATCAACTCGACGAACACGCCGGGCGGCGCGGGCGAGACGTTTTTGATCTCGCAGCCGGGGAGCTATTACCTGACGGGCAACATCACGATGACGTCGGGGAAGCAAGCGATTGGGGTGTCGGTCAATGACGTGACGATCGACCTCAACGGCTACACGATCACGGGCGTGAGCGGGGCCGGGTATGGCGTGGTCGGCTACGGCGGCGTGGGGCGCATCGTGGTTCGGAACGGCTCGTTCCGCGCCGGGCCGCTGGCGTCGATCTCGGTGGGACCCGACTCGCTGGTCGAGAATGTGACCGCGTCCCAGACGAGCACGTCGGTGGATGCGATGTATGTGGGCGACCGGAGCGTGGTTCGCAACTGCCGAGTTTCGACGGCGGGCGGAGCGGTTGTCCCGGGCAATCAGTGCGTGGTCGAGGGACTTTCGGCTGTCAATGTCAATACAGGTGTGCATGCTCCGAGCAAGACCGACGTGGTGGTCCGAGACTGTGTCCTAGTTCAGAGCGGCTCGGGCTACGGCGTGAGCGGTTTGCACCGTCTGGTGGTCAGCCGCACGCAGATGCAAGGGTTCGTGATCGGTGTCAGCGGCGGCGATCAGTCCGTCGTCGAGGATTGTCGCATTTCGAACGGCACTATCGGGCTGATCTCGGGCAAGAGCAGCACCCTCCGGCACATCGAAGTGCTGACCATGGCGTCCGCGGGCGTCCAGGTGTCCGAAGGTTCCACTCTTGAGCATGTCGACGTGCGTTCGTGCACGGACATAGGGATCAACGTCACGAACGATTGCGTCCTGACTCGGTGTAACGTCTCGGGGTCGGTCGCCAATGGAATCGTCGCGATCAGCCGCAACACGTTCGTGGAGTGCATTTCGGCGAAGAACACGGCGGGGTCGGGCTTTGTGGTCTCCGACAGCAACATCTTTGAAACCTGTCGGGCCGACGAGAACACCGGTGATGGATTCAACGGGCGATTCGGAAATGTGTGGCGCGACAGCACCGCGCGGGCGAACACGGGCGACGGGATCGAGGGCTCATCGGGCACGGTCGTTCTCAGCGGGCGTTTCGACACCAACGGCAACGGCGCGACGGTCGGCGCGAACATCCGCCTCACCGGCGATGCCGGACGGATCGAGGGCAACACGCTGATCTCCGGCGACTTCGGCATCCAGACCACCAGCGGCGGCAACGTCATCATTCGCAACAGCTCGCGCAACAGCGCCAACAGTTACGGCGGGATCAGCGCCGGCAACGACGTCGGCCCGATCGGGAGCGCCGCGACGGCGACCAGCCCGTGGGCGAATATCCAGTACTGAGTCTGGAATTGACGGCGCCGTTGGGTATGTCTCGGGCCTGGCAAAGACCGATGGCACCGATACGCGATTGGTCTTGGTATCAAGCCTGCCGTTCGGTAGTCTGGGACGCATGAAACTGCACCCACTGACCGTACCCGCGGGCGTTGTGTCATTCGGAATGGTGGCGGCGGCGGGGTTGATGTCGTTGCGCGTGACGGCCGGGCCGCTGGACCCCCCGAGCGGCGCGGTGGCGTCGACCTACAAGACGTTGACCGAGATCGAGCCGCGGATCGCGATCAACTCAACGAACACGCCGGGGGACGCGGACAGTGTGTTCAAGATCACGAAACCCGGATCTTATTACCTCGTCGCGGATGTCTCAGGACCAACGGGCAAGAGCGCGATCGAAGTCGAATTCAATACGGCTCCCGACGTCACGATCGACCTCAACGGGTTCACGCTGCGCGGCGCGGTCGGCTCTCTCTATGGGATTTCTACGTCGGGCTTCGGGCACATCGAGGTTTCGAACGGTTCGATCACCGGATTCGGCCAGAACGGCATGCTGCTGGATTGCCGCGACTATCGCGTCGAGCGTGTGAGTTTCACCAATTGCCTGCACGGCCTGGTGGCTGGGGGGCAGGGGAGTGTTTCCGATTGCTTCTTCCGGGAGATCGGGGGCGATGCGCTCTTTTCCGTCAGTGTCGCCCATGTCGAACGTTGCATCGTCTGGGATTGCGGCACGGGCATTCTAGTTGCAGGTGATTCTGTGGTGACCGACTGCATGGCGCTCGGGTCCACCAACGTGGGCATCAGTGCCGGTTCGAACAGCACCATTCGCGGCTGCACGGCCGAGTCCAACGGCGCCGAGGGCTTTGGGTTGGGGTCACACGTGTCGATCTCCGGTTGCGTTGCGCGGTTCAATCAAGTTGGCTTTCTCGCGGGCAAAGGTTCCGTCCTCGAAGGGTGCGTCTCCGAGGGCAACACACAGCATGGGTTCTGGACCTCTGACTCGAGCATCCTGCGGTCGTGCGGCGCGACCGGAAACCAGCTGCAAGGCTTTTTCGCGGGGGCGCAGACTCTGTTCGAGAACTGCTCGGCCCTGACAAATTCGAGCGATGGATTCCGCGCCAACGTGGATACGACTTTCATCAATTGCGTTTCGACGAACAACGCCGCGGATGGGTTTGAGTGCGCCGACAGCAGCACATTCTCCGGGTGCACCTCTAATGGCAACGGCGGGAGGGGCATCTTCGCTTTCAACGCCGCCAAGATCTCGGGTTGTAGCGTCCATAACAACGTCGGAGTGGGTATCTTCGCCAACAACGGCGGCCACATCGAGAACAACCTCACCCGCAACAACCAGCAGGACGGCATCTACGTCAATTTCTCGTGCGCTGTGATCGGGAACAACTGCAACGGGGACGGGGCCGCGGCGGGAAATCACGGCGCCATCCGTGTCATCGGCCAGGCAAACCGTGTTGAGGGCAACAACATCTCGTACGCCGATCGGGGCCTGTACCTGACCAGCGGCGGGAACGCCGTGTTCAAGAACAGCTTGAAGGGCTGCACCGTGAACTTCGACGTCGTGGGCGGCAACGACGTTGGACCGATCGGGAGCGCGGCGACCGCGACGAGCCCGTGGGCGAATATCCAGTATTGAGATCGGCGCGGAAAAGGGATCCGCGGGCGGGCTCTGGTCGGGTCCGACCTCATTGTTTCCGGACTCAAACCGGACACGCGTACAAAGTTTGGCTTGGGGAACGCTTCTTTACGCAGTACCTTCGAAGCCCGGGCGGGAGTCCGCCGGGCGCGGAGGTAGTAAGGATGTCACGCAGTTTCATAGGCGGGCTGGCGGTGGGAGTGTTGGCGGTTTCGGGCTTCGGCCTGGCGGGGTTCTTCGCGTTCGCCGGTCCATTGAATCCGCCGAGCGGTCCTGTGGCGTCGACGTACAAGACGCTGTCGGAGGTTGAGCCGCGGATCGCCATCAACGCGACCAACACGCCCGGCGACAACGACGCGTCGCCGAGCCTCTTCAAAATCACTCAGCCCGGTTCGTACTACCTCACCGGCAACATCACCGGCGTGGCCGGAAAGCATGGCATCGAGGTCGCGGTCGCGCATGTGACGATCGATCTCAACGGCTACAGCCTGCTCGGCGTGCCGGGCTCGCTCAATGGCATCGGCGTGACCCTCGCCGGGAGTAGCCTCACGGTGTGCAACGGCAATGTGTCCTTCTGGGGTGGTGACGCGATCTATGGTGGTTCGGGCTTTAACCAGAGTGTTGAAAATGTCCGTGCGTGGCTCAACACGGGCGGCGGAATCAGGCTGGCGGCAAACTCCATGGTCCGCGGCTGCATCGCGAACAACAACGGGGGCGTGGGAATCGAGCTGAGTACCGACGGCATCGTTAACGCGTGCGTAGCGCGCTCCAACGGCGCCGGCGGCTTCTCCGCGTCCGCCGGCGGCACCTTCGAGAATTGCAGCGCGCGAGAGAATACCGGCAATGGGTTTTCCAGCGGCGTCAATTCAGCGGTGAAGGGTTGCACGTCCCTTGGAAACAGCGCCCACGGCTTCTCTTGCAGCATCACGTCGATTCTGTCAGCGTGCTCCGCGTACGCCAACGGCGGGGCCGGCTTCTCGATCGCAGGCGAGTCCAGCGTTGTGGATTGCGCCTCCACCGACAACGTCGGTGATGGCATCAGCATCTCGTCGCAGTGCCTGGCTCGCGGCAACACCTGCACCAACAACGGGAACAACGGCAATGCCGCCGGCATCCACGCGACCGGCAACGATAATCGTATCGAGGGTAACCTCTGCACCTCCGCCGACCGGGGCATCGACGTCGACGGCACGGGCAACATCATCATGCGGAACACGTGCACCGCCAACACGATCAACTGGACGATCGTCGGCGGCAACACGTTTCTCATTGTCGTGGCCAACAAGACCGTCAGCAACTTCTCCGGGGACGCCGGCGGCGGCGGCTACGGCTCGACAGACCCCAACGCGAATTTCACCTATTGAGAGACATGCCGCGCTTCCAATCGCGGAATTGAAGGACACATATGAACCGCACCGCACTGACATGTACCTCGATCGCATCCCTGGCGATCATCGCGGCCGCCGCGATGATCTCGGCACGGGTTGTCGCCGGCCCGCTTGATCCGCCTTCGGGAGTGGTGTCGCCGACCTATAAGACGCTGTCGGAAGTTGAGCCGCGGATCGCCATCAACGCGACCAACACGCCCGGCGATGCGAGCAGCAAGTTCATCATCAGCCAGCCCGGGTCGTACTTCCTGACGAGCGATCTCTCGATCGAGGGGACCAAGGCCGGTGTGCGTGTGGCGGCCAGCGGCGTGACGATCGACCTCAACGGTTTCAACATCTCCGATCAGTTGTTCGACTTCCAGACATCAACCGGCGGGATCAGGGCCGACAGCAGCGTGTCGCGCATCACCGTCAGGAACGGCAGGATCACTGGATTCACGGGCACGTCCGTGGTGGGTCTGGATCTTCGAAGCGCCCGCGGCTGTAACGTACAGCATGTGCTTGTCGCCGATTGTGGCGGCGCGGGTATCTGGTGCGGCGACGACGCCGTCGTCGATTCGTGCGAAGCGATCGGGAACGTCGGCGCCGGGATCAGGGTCAGCGGCGGCGTGGTGCGCGCCTGCACGGCCAGCAACAACGGCGGGAGCGGCATCTACACCAACGAATCGTCCATCAGCGACTGCGTCGCCCGCGAAAACGCCGGGAACGGCATGGATGTCTGGGGCGGCGTGGTGCGCGATTGCTACTCGACGAACAACACGGGCTCCGGTTTCTACATCATCGGGGCCGGCGCCGAGCACTGCCGTTCCTACTACAACCAGTCCAATGGCTTTTTCGTCAACGGGAGCGACCTGCAGATGCACGCATCGCTCATCAACTGCGATGCGTCGCTCAACTTGGACGGCTACAAGGCCTGGAACGCCCAGTTCGTTGACTGCACCGCGACCAACAACTACGGCGACGGAATCGAACTCAACGTCAACTGTCTCGTACGCGGGTCCGGCTTCCACGGCAACGGGCGCTTCGCCCAGAACACCGGCTACGGCATCAACGTCGTCGGATCGGCCAACCGCATCGAGTGCAACACGTTCACCAGCAACGACGTCGGGATCTACTGCACCGGCACTAACAACGTGATCATCGGCAACACAGCGCGGGCCAACACCACCAACTACACCCTGGGCACCAACGAATACGGCCAGATCATCACCAACCCCGGCGCGAACTTCGTCATATCGAATCCGTGGGCGAACTTCGCGTATTGAGAGGGCAATCTCCGCCGCGGCGCGGCTTTGAGCGACGGCCGGTGTTCGCTCCGCACGGTGCTCCGTCGCGGTAGTGATGGCGAGAACTCCAGCGGTAATCGAGCCTATCCGGGGTGCAAATCCTCTTGATATAGGATTGGGTAGTCCACTATCCTGGGAGTTGGACAGTGCTTCGCTGAGGAATCCTCATCATGTTGCTGATTCGTGATCGTCGGTGGCCGCTCGTCGCGGTGGTTGGCGTCGTCGTGCTGGCGGGCGTTGCGCTGGTTGTTGCCGGCCCGCTCAACCCGCCCGCCGGTGCGGTGAGCAGCACTTACAAGACGCTGACCGAGGTCGAGCCCAGGATCGCGATCAACGCGACCAACACACCCGGCGACGCCGACAGCCTGTTCAGGATCCGGCAGCCTGGCAGTTACTACCTCACGGGCAAGATGACGGGCGTCAGCGGGAAGATGGGTATCGAGATCGAATCCAGTTACGTCACCCTCGACCTCAACGGCTTTGAACTTCAGGGCGTGGCCGGAGCGCTGGACGGGATTTCATGCACGCTGACCAACGCGATCGGAATCTCGGTCGAGAACGGCACGGTGAGCGGCTGGCCGGCGGACGGCGTCGATATTTCATCATCCATCGTCACCGGCGGGAGGATCGAGGGAGTCGTGTCCGTCAACAACGGCGCCAGGGGCATCGCGGCGGGCATCGGATTCACACTGGCCAATTGCTCGGCCATCGGCAACACCACGACCGGTATCGACTGTGCGCACGAGACCGTCGCCACAAACTGCGTGGCGCGTGGTAATGGAGGGATCGGGATCTACTCCTTCGGTTCATGCTCCTTCATCGGTTGCGTCGCATCCATAAACGCCAGCCACGGGTTCAGTGCGATCTTTGAAGGATCTGCTTTTATGAACTGTGTGGCGAACGCCAACACCGGGGACGGCTTCTACTTCTCGAACGGGTGCAGCGCGAGCAACTGCACCGCGACCTACAACCAGGGAAACGGCTATATGCTCGGTGTCCGTTGCAAAGTGCTCGACAGCAATGCCCACATCAACGGCACCAGCGCGAGCGTCGCCAACATCAAGGTGTCCGGCCAGGACAATCACGTGCTGGGCAACAGTTGTTCCGGCGCAACGCGCGGCATCCAGGTCATCAGCGCGGGCAACTTCATCGGGCGAAACGTCTGCTCCGGGAGCACCATCAACTGGGACATCGTCGCGGGCAACGCCCTGGCGCCGATCGTCAGCGCGACGACCAACGCCGCTGCCGTCAGTGGCAACACCTACTCCGGATCCCTCGGCTCGACCGATCCAAACGCGAATTTCACGTATTAGTCTCGTATCAGGCGCTCGGCAACCGCTGCGCCGATCGCCGTTGTCTCAGGGAGTACGCTCATGAACCGGACCGCCCTTCTCTGCACCTCGATCGCATCGCTGTCGCTGGTCGCCGCCGCACTCGTCATCGCCGGCCCGCTCAACCCGCCCGCCGGTGCGGTGAGCAGCACCTACAAGACGCTGACCGAGGTCGAGCCCAGGATCGCGATCAACGCGACCAATACTCCCGGCGACGCCGGCAATTCATTCCGCATCACCCAGCCCGGCTCGTACTACCTGACCGGCGATCTCGCCGGGTCTGCCAGCAAGAACGGTATTCTCATTGCCGCCTCCGACGTCACCATCGACCTCAACGGCTTCACGCTCCGCGGCGTGAGCGGCTCTTGGGGCGCTGTCCACATCGACACCACCAGGTCAAACATCACCGTGCGCAACGGCTCGATCGCAAACTGGGGTTTCAGTGCTGTCAATCTCTACAACTCCAGCGGCGGCGCGGGCTACGTCATCGAGGACGTGCGTGCCACCTCCTGCGGAGGGCAGAACTTCATCTTCGGCGCCAACTCGCGCGTCAGCCGCTGCACGATCGAGAACGCGGGGTCCTACGGGATATTCGCTCCCATCGGGCGCTGCGTGATCGAGTCGTGTACCGTCCGTGGCGCGAACAGCTACGGGATTGTCGTATTCAACAACTCCGTTGTGCGCGATTGCTCGGTCCACTCTGTCACCGGCACCGGAATCGTGGGGAGCGTCTCCTGTCTTATCGCGGATTGCTCCGTCGGCGTCTGCTCGAACGGCATCTACATTGAGGGCACCAGCAGCGCGGTTGATTGCATCGCGAGCGGCAACAGCGTGGACGGCTACTTCGTGAATTTGTCAAGCACGCTCCGTGGTTGCTCCGCCACGGGCAACTCCGTCGGCGTGCATGTCTTTGGCGCCGACAACCGCATCGAGTCCAACCTGTTCAACAACAACGTCCGTGGCCTGAAGGTCGACAACAGCGGGAACATCATCGTCCGAAATACCGCCTCCGGAAACTCAACCCTGAATTGGGATGTCGTTGCCGGAAACGTCTGCCTCGTCGTGAATGCCACCACCGCGGGCGCGATCAGCGGCAACTCCGGCGGCACGGCGCCCGGCTCGACCGATCCGAGCGCGAACTTCTCGTACTGACGCTGACCGGATCTCGCCGCGGTCCTCCCTACGCCACCGCACGACGAGGCGAGGAGATTCCTCTTGAAACAGGATTGCACGATCCGGTATTCTGGATCTGAACGGTACTGATCCAAGAGGAGTTTTTTCCATGCTGTTGATTCGTGATCGTCGCTGGACGCTGGGCGCTTTGGCGAGCGCTGCAGTGCTGGCAGGTGTTGCGTTTGTCCTTGCAGGGCCGCTCGACCCACCCGCCGGCGTGGTGCGTCCGTCCTACAAGACGCTGACGGAGGTCGAGCCCCGGATCGCCATCAACTCGACCAACACGCCCGGCGACGCCGATAGCGTCTACACGATCACCCAGCCCGGCTCGTACTACCTCACCGGCAACATCACGGGCGTGGCCGGAAAGTACGGCATCGAGATCGCATCCAGCGACGTGGCCATCGACCTCAACGGCTTCGCGCTTCTGGGGGTGGCCGGTGCGCTCGATGGGATCACCAATACCTTCGCCAACTCCGGCGGGATCGCGGTGAAGAACGGCGCGATCCGCGGCTGGCCCCAGGACGGCATCGATGTGACGGCGGGGGTCGTCTATGGCGGGAGCATCGATGGAATCGTGGCCGAAAACAACACCGGCATCGGGATCAGGGTGGGCAACCAGTTCTCGGTCACCCGCTGTTCGAGCGTCAATAACACCGGGGGCGGCCTTGCGACCGCCTCAACGTGCACGATTTCCAACTGCGCCGCACGCGGAAACGGGGGCTATGGATTCTCGTTTACCTCGGCGTGCGCCCTGAGCGATTGCGCAGCCTACCTCAATACCGGCGACGGCTACTCGAGTATCTTCGATGGAAACACGCTCCACAACTGCGCCGCAAACAACAACACCGGGGACGGCTTCGATATCGATTACACAGCAACGATCGTGAACTGCGCCGCCTATTACAACGACGGCGACGGGTTCCGGGTCTCCAGCCGAAATGTCCTGATCGGAAACGCGGCCTCCTACAACGGGCGCGGCGCCAGCGGCGGCGCCGGGATCAATCTGATTGGTCAGGACAACCGCGTCGAGGGCAACAACTGCACACTCGCGACTTACGGCATTCGAGCGATCACGTCGGGCAACTTCATCACCCGGAACGTCTGCTCGGGCAACACCACCAACTGGGATATCGCCGCGGGCAACACCTGCTTGGTCGTGAGCGGGGCGACGAACGCCTCGGCGTGGTCGGGCAACGCCGGCGGCACCGCGCCGGGTTCGACCGATCCCAACGCGAATTTCACGTATTAGTCTCATGCAGTGCGCCGGGCAACCGTCGCGCCGCTCGCCGTTGTTTCAGGGAGAACGATCATGAACCGCACCGTCCTTCTCTGCACCTCGATCGCATCGCTGTCGTTGGTCGCTGCCGCTCTTGTTGTGGCCGGCCCGCTTAATCCGCCGTCGGGCTCGGTGAGTTCGACCTACAAGACGCTCACCGAGGTCGAGCCGCGGATCGCCATCAACTCGACCAATACGCCCGGCGATGCGGACTCGTTGTACCAGATCAGCCAGCCCGGCTCGTACTACCTGACAGCAAACATCACTGGCGTTTCGGGCAGGCACGGCATTGAGATCGCAAGCTCGGGCGTCACGATCGACCTCAACGGATTCCAGGTTCTCGGCGTCTCCGGTTCGCTCGACGGAGTGCGCACGATCAGCGGCTACGTCGGCATCAGCGTCCGCAACGGGACCGTCCGTGGCTGGGGCAACAGCGGCGTGGACCTGGGGCTCTCGGGCGGCGCGTACTCGGTGGTCGCCGATGTCCGGGCAGGCAGCAACGGTCTCTACGGCATCAACGTCGGTCCCGGGACCGCCGTTTCCCGATGCGAGGTATGGGCCAACGTCGGCCGGGGCATTCAGGCCGGGAATGACTGCAATATCTCCGAATGCCAGGCGTACTCCAACGGGGGCGCCATCTACGTCGGCAGCGGCTGCACGATCTCCGAATGTTCTGCGTATGGCAACGCAGAAGGCGGCGTGATCGCGGGGAACGGCTGCACGATTTCCGGCTGCTCGGTGTACCAGAACTCGGGGAACGGCATCAACGCCGGGAACGCGTGCACCATCACCGGGAGTACGGCGAGCAGTAACACCAGCAACGGAATCACCGCCAACGGGGGCAACACCATTACCGGGTGCACTTCGTACAGCAACTCGGGCGACGGCATCGCGACTCAATACGGCTGTACGATCTCCGGGTGTACCGTCAGGTCCAACTCGCTCGACGGCATCCGAATCACGGGGCAGTGCAGGGTGATCGGCAACGATTCCGTGAGCAATGGATCAGGTCTCGACGGCGCGGGCATCCACGCCACCAGCAGCGACAACCGCATCGAGGGCAACAACTGCATCGGCGCCGATCGCGGGATCGATGTCGACGCCAACGGCAACATCATCATCAAGAACACCTGTTCGGGCAACGCTTCTAACTGGGACGTCGTCGCCAACAACGTCTGTCTCGTGGTGAGCGCGACCAACGCCGGTGCCATCCTCGGCAACTCCGGCGGCACGGCGCCCGGCTCGACCGATCCGAGCGCGAACTTCACCTACTGACTCGGACCGGATCTCGCCGCGGCCCTGACTCGCCGCCGCACGAAGAAGCAGAGAGAAATCCTCTTGAAACAGGAGTATATGCTCCTGTATTCTGGATCTGGACTCGCTCTGGTCCACGAGGAGTTTCTCCATGCTGCTGATTCGTGATCGTCGTTGGGCGCTGGGCGTGTTTGCTTCGGTGGTCGGGGTCGCTGGAGTTGCGTTGGTCGTCGCCGGTCCGCTCAACCCGCCCGCCGGTGTGGTGACATCGACGTACAAGACACTCACCGAAGTCGAGCCGCGGATCGCCATCAACTCGACCAACACGCCGGGCGACACCGACAGCGTGTACAAGATCACCCAGCCGGGCTCGTACTACTTGCCCGGAAATCTGACCGGTGTCTCGGGCAAGATGGGGATCGAGATCGCGTCGGGCAACGTTTCCATCGACCTCAACGGCTTCACGCTCCAGGGTGCCGCATCGTCTCTGGCGGGGATCAAGTGCACCGTGACAGGCGCAACGGCCCTCGTTATTCGAAACGGCATCGTCCGTGATTGGGCGCAGGAGGGCATCGAGCTGAATTCAAGCGGCGTCGTTGGGGCCGAGGTCGCCAATATTCATGCGATCGCCAACGACACGGGCATCTGGGTTGGCGCGAGCGCCAGCGTTCGAGATTGCAGCGTCAGCGATAATCTGCATTACGGCATCGTCGGATCGAGCAACTGCGTCGTCTCGGCCTGCACGGCCAATGGGAACGGTACGGGCGAGTTTGCCGGCGGAATCATCGTCGGCACGAATTCCTCCGTCCTCGATTGCACCGCGTTCAATAATGGAATCGGCTCAGACGGTGGCTACGGCATCGGGGCCGCGGATCACAGCATGGTCGCACGCTGCACGGCCAATTACAACGGCACCACGGGCATCAACAGCCTGGGTATCACGGTCGGGTACGGCTCGCTCGTCGACCACTGCGTCGCGAACTACAACGGATCCACGGCCGCGACCGGAGAAGCCGGAATCTACGCCCAGACAGGCTCGACGGTGCAGTACTGCGATGCATCGTTCAACGCCAACGACGGTATCGTCGCATCAGATCAGTGCACCATTCTCAACAACACCTGCAGCACAAACGGACGGGCCACCGGCATCGGCGCCAACATCCATATCCGCGGCGTGAAGGGGCGGATCGAGGCAAACCACTGCTACGGCGCCGATCGCGGCATCGACATCGACTTTGCGGGCAACATGGTCATCCGCAACACATGCTCCAGCAATACGACCAACTGGGACATCGTCGCCGGAAACGATGTCGCACCGATCTTTTCGGCCACGACCAACTCAAGTGCGATTGTCGGCAACACCTACTCCGGCAACCTAGGTACTGCCGACCCGAACGCGAACTTCACGCATTGATCTCCGGGCGCGCCGGGAAATGACCTCGCACTGCCCTTTTACCTTTTCATGACGGACCTCAGCCTGTATGCTTCGGCTCGTGGGCGATTGCCGCGTATGGAGGTCCGAGAATGCGTTCGCTTCACCATCGTGAATTGGTGCTGGGTTCCTTGTTGACGCTCGCGCTGGCGACGGTCGGAGTCATGGCGATCGCCGGCCCGCTCAACCCGCCCGCCGGCGCGGTGAGCAGCACCTACAAGACACTCACCGAGGTCGAGCCGCGGATCGCGATCAACGCGACCAACACGCCCGGCGACGCCGACAGCCTGTTCAAGATCACCCAGCCGGGCTCGTACTACCTGACCGGAAACATCACGGGCGTTTCTGGTAAGGGCGGGATCGAAGTCGCCTCCGACAACGTCAGCATTGACCTTTGCGGGTTTGCCGTCGTCGGGGTCACGGGCTCGCTCTCAGGCATCATGCGCGATGGAACCCCCCGCGGCTCGATCACGCTTAAGAACGGCGTGGTCTCGAACTGGGGGCATTATGGCGTCAATCTGCCCTACGTGGATTCGAGCGGCACCAAGGGCTTTGTGATCGACTCCATCATCTCACGCGCCAACAACTACGCCGGATTTGCGATCGGTGATGCGTCGATCGTTACACGCTGTTCCGCGTCGCAGAATGGCTCAGCCGGCTTTGACGGCGGAAACCATGCACGCTATGAGAACTGCATCGCCACCGGCAACCTCGGCACCGGGTTCCTCGATGGATTCGGATGCGCCTACTCCGGGTGCGAGTCGCGCGGCAACACTGGGAGCGGTTACGTGCCCAATGGCAACTGTGCGTTCACAAACTGCTCCGCATCGACCAATGGACTTGATGGGTTCAATCTCTATCGCTGCACCGTCCTTGCGTGCGACGCGTCGTTCAACACCGGCCGCGGGTTTGCTGTCACTCTGAGCACAATCCAATCCAGCGGCGCGAACAGCAATACGGCGGGCGGCATCGAGGCCAGCAACAGCACTACACTCCTCAACAACAACGTGTACGGGGGTACCAACGGCATTCTCATCACGGGGAGCGACAACCGCATCGAGGGCAACAACGTGAGCCTCTCCACCACCTGCATTTCCGTCACCGGCACGGGCAACCTGATCATCCGCAACTCGGCCAGCAACGGGACGCGCTACAGCATCGCCGCCGGAAACACCGCCGGGCCCATCGTCACCTCCGCGGGCATCGGAACCCTGACCAACCCCGCCGCGAACTTCGACTTCTGAATTCGATTTCCGGGCTCCACCGACCCGAGCGCGAACTTCACCTACTGAGGCCAGCGGACCGGGTTTCGACAGTGTGCGAGTCCGGCGTTCGCCCGGGGGTGCGAAATTGAGGCTCCCCATTCAAGACTCATAGGGCAAATTTCCTGCGCTCCCGCGTAGCCCCACGCTCCCGCCGCGTCGCATTGAAGGATGACCACGGAGTGCAACCCAAAGACGGCGGCGTCCGCACGCTCGCCGGGTCGGGATCGTCGCGCGTCGCACTGTTGCGCCGCGTGCGCTGTGTTTACGCGCCCGGCCGGGCTGCACACCGGAGACATGGACGTGATAAGCCATCGAGAGATTGAGTCGCGCATAGCCGTCAACGCCGAGAATACCCCCGGCGATGAGCAGAGCCTCTTTCGCATCGCCCAGCCCGGGAGTTACTACCTCCCCGGAAACCTCCGCGGCGTCAAGAACAAGTACGGCATTTCCATCGCCGCCAGCGGCGTCACCCTCGACCTCAACGGCTTCGATGTCGTGGGCGTCACGGGCTCGCTCGACGGCATCGCCGCGGTCGTCGATGACCTCCGGAACATCGCTGTCATCGGCGGCTCGGTCCGTGAATGGGCCGGCGACGGAATCGACCTCGCCTCCGCCTCTCCATCCAACTGCCTGCTCCAGAACCTCCGCGTCAGCGACAACACCGGAAACGGCCTGGTTGTTTCCAATTCCAGCACCGTGCGCGATTGTGTCGCGCGATCCAATGCGGGCTCGGGCATCGTCGCCGGGGCGCGCTGCACCGTGATCGATTGCACCAGTTCAGGCAATGGAAGCGGCGTCTCGGCCGGGCACGGAATTGTCGTCGGCTCATCCAGCACGATCGCCGAATGCTCCGTGGTCGGCAACGGCACCGGGCCCGGCGGCGGCTCTGGCATCCTTGCTGGCCAGACCTCCATGGTGCGGGACTGCGTCGCCGACGGCAACGGCTCCGAGACTTCGCCCACGCGCCACGGCATCGAGGTCAGTTCCGGCGCCACCGTCGCCGGATGCAGCGTCACCCGCAACAAAGGCGACGGCATCCGCGCCAGCGCCCAGTGCCTCATCACCAGCAACAAGTGCGTCAGCAACGGCGAGGGCGGCGACGGCGCGGGTATTCACATCACCGGAACCCGCAACCGTGTCGAGGGCAACCAGTGCGACGCCTCCGACCGCGGCATCGACGTCGACGCCGACGAGAACATCATCATCCGCAACACCTGCACCAACAACGCCATCAACTGGGATATCGCCGCCAACAACGTCTTTGGACCGATCATCGACCGCACCGATCCGGGAAGCCTCGCGGTGTCCGGTAATTCCGCGGCCGGTTCGCTCGGCACCGCCGACGCAAACGCCAACTTCACCTACTGAACACGCCCGAGAACCCGAGTACCGCCAACACGAAATGGTGTCACGGTCATCCGTGTCCGAAATCTCGTGTCGCACCAGCCTCGTGGCACGGGCGCGACGCACTGTGACATGGAAGCACACAGAATCGCCGGAGTCATCGCATGAAGTTGTCGTATCGTCGCGTGATCGTCGTTTCCGCGGCCGCCATCGCCATGGCCACCGCCGCCACCCTGCTCGTCGCAGGCCCGCTCAACCCGCCCGGCGGCTCGGTCGCGTCGACCTACAAGACCTTGACCGAAGTCGAGCCCCGCATCGCCGTCAACGCCACCAATACGCCGGGCGGCGCCAACAGCCTCTACAAGATCACCCAGCCTGGCTCGTACTACCTCACCGGCAACATCACCGTCCTCAACAACTCATACGCCATCGAAATCGCCGCCAGTAACGTCACCATCGATCTCAACGGGTTCGTGGTCGGGACGGCGATCAGCGTGCTGAACGGTGTGTATTCGACCGCCACCAACACCACGCTCCGCAACGGCGTCGTCCGCGGATTCGCCGGCCACGGCGTCGACCTCAGCAACAGCGGAGCCGTCGTCGAACACGTCACCGTCGAAAACTGCGGAAGCATGGGTATCCGCGTCGGCACTCGCTCGTTCGTCAGCGACTGCCTTTCGCGGAGCAACACGCTCTACGGCGTGTGGGCGGACACCGGCTCGCGCGTGGTCTCCACGACCGTCTGCGACAACGGAACCGTCGGAATCTACGTGAGCAGCGGCGGCTTCGCGGAAGATTGCGTCGCGTTCAACAACGCCAACGACGGCTTCAGCACCAGCGACGGCGCCGTGATCCGCAATTGCACGGCCTACTCCAACGCCGGCAATGGCTTCGGCGTCTCTTGGGGCATCACCGTCACCGGCTGCACCGCCCACTCCAACGCCGGGCACGGCTTCTACTTCGGCTCCTACTGCGACATCGAGAACAACAGCGCCCGATCCAATGGCACCTCACCCTCCATTGTTGGGGCGGGCTTCCTCTCGCCCAGCGGTAGCGTCGCCAGCACGGTTTGCAATAACTCAGCCCGCCAGAACGAGATCGGCTTCAAGGTCGACGGCACCAACAGCCTGGTGGCCGGCAATGCCGCCGCCGCCAGCTCCACCTCAAACTACCAGATCGCCGCCGGAAACCGCGTGGCCCAGATCGTCCTGCTCACCACGAACGCCGCGATCAACGGCAACTCGGGCGGCACCGCCGTCTCCAGCCCCGACGCCAACTTCGCCTACTAGACCGCTCGCCATCATCCCATTTCACCAGATCAGGAGTTCCCGATGCTTCTCCGAACCAAACTCGTCGCGTCCTCGATCGCCGCCGTCGTGCTTGCGGCCACCGCCACGCTCCTCGTCGCCGGCCCGCTCAACCCGCCCGCCGGATCGGTCGCGTCGACTTACAAGACGCTGACCGAAGTCGAGCCCCGCATTGCTATCAACGCCACCAACACGCCGGGCAACGCCACCGCCGAGTACATCATCTCCACTCCGGGGAGTTACTACCTCACCGGCAACATCACGCCCGGCAACGGGAAGAGCGCCATCAAGATCGCCGCGTCGAACGTCACGCTCGATCTCAACGGGTTTCTCGTCACAGCCGGCGCCGGTTCGCTCGCCGGCATCACTACCGAAAGCATCCCTCAAGCGAACATTACGATCACCAACGGCGAGGTCAACAACTTCGCCAGCGGTGGCGTCATGCTCTCCGAGTGCTATCAGTCCCGTGTTGCCAACATCCGCATTACCGCCGGCGGCGTCGGCATCCTGGTCTCGCGCGGCGGGATCGTTTCCGATTGCACTGTCCGGGCCGCCAACGGGAACGCCTTCGTCGCCTACGAGAACGTGCACTTCGTTCGGTGCATCGCGGACGCTGGCAAGGCCAACGGCTTCGTCGTCAGCAACTCCTTCTGCTCGTACGAGTCCTGCAGCGCAGCGAACAACACCGGTGACGGTTTCTCGGTGAACAACTCGATCATGACCGGCTGTAACGCCGACGCCAACAACGGCAACGGCTATGTCTCCGGGTACGCCGGCAGGTTTACCAACTGCCGCGCCGGATACAACACCAAGTCCGGCTTCGTCTCGACCAGCCTCGCCTCATTCGAGGACTGCACCGCGGTCCAGAATCAGCAGATCGGCATCAACGCGGGGGACAACGCGACCATTCGCAAGTGCACCGTCTCTTCCAATGCCCTCCAGGGCATCCAGGCCAATTCCCGCTGCACCATTACCGACAATCAGGTCTGCTTCAACGGCTCCGCCGGCAATTTCCCCGGAATCCACTGCATTTCCAACTACAACACAGTCGAGGGCAACATGTGCTCCGGCAATACCTTCGGCGTGTACGTCAGCACCTCCAACAACCTCATCATCCGCAACATCTGCTCGGCGAACTCCAACCTCAACTACTACATCGTCTCCGGAAATCGCGTCGGAACCATCAACACCGGAAGCCCCACCGTTGGTCTGGCCGCGGGCAATTCCGGCGGTGGCCTGGGCTTCACCGATCCCAACACCAACTTCGCGTATTGATCAATCGACAAGGAGTCGCTCCATATGAACACGCCCATCCGCTTTGCTCTTATCGCCGGTGTCCTTGCCAGTGGGCTGGCCGCGGGCCTGCTTATCGCAGGACCACTCAACCCGCCCGGCGGCTCGATCGCGTCGACGTACAAGACCTTGACCGAAGTCGAGCCGCGCATCGCCATCAACGCGACCAATACGCCCGGCGATTCCGATAGCCTCTACAGGATCACCCAGCCGGGCTCGTACTACCTCACCGGTAACATTACCGGCGTGTCGGGCAAACGTGGTATTGAGATCGCCTCGAACGACGTGACCATCGACCTCCACGGCTTTGCTTTGCTGGGCGTCCCGGGTGCGATGCAGGGGATCTCGACGACGCTTGCAGATGCGGTTGGTATCTCGATTATGAACGGAACGGTCCGCGGCTGGCCCATGGACGGCATTGCGGTCCACATCGGCGGCGTTTTCGGCGGACGCATCGATGGCATCATCGCCGAGAACAATGCCGGCAACGGAATCAGGGTGGGCAATCAGTTCTCCGTGACGCGTTGCGCGAGCATCGACAACGGCGACGCCGGCTTCGTTTCGGCCACCACCTGCACGTTCATAAGTTGCTCCTCTCGCGGGAACGCAAGCCACGGGTTTCTCGTAACCGCCGGGTGCGCGATCAGCGACTGCGCGGCCTACCTCAATGACGGCGACGGATTCAACGCCACCTTCGATGGGACTACGTTCAACAACTGCACCGCATCCGCCAATATCGGCGACGGCTTTGAAATCGATTACGGCGGAGCCATTGTGAACTGTGTGGCGAGCACCAATCAAGCCGACGGCTTCTTGGTCGCCTCTCGAAATCTCCTGATCGGAAATACGGCCAACGACAACGGGCTGAGCCTCGACGGCGGCTCGGGGATCCGCATTACTGGTTCGGACAACCGCGTGGAGGGAAACAACTGCACCGCCGCGACGTTCGGCATCAGGGTGTCCGCCGCGGGAAACTTCATCACCCGAAACGTCTGCTCGGGCAACACAACCAACTGGGATATCTCCGCGGGCAACACCTGCCTGGTCGTCAACGCGGCAACCAATGCCTCGGCCTGGAGTGGCAACTCCGGCGGCGCCGCCCCCGGCTCCACCGATCCGAACGCGAACTTCACGTACTAAAGCGGCTCTCGCCCGCGCACCCTGCGCTCGACTTCAAGCCAAAGGAATCGTCCATGAATCGCAACGCTCTAATCGCCCTCGTCGTCGCGACCGCCGGTCTTGTGACCTCGGCCGTCCTCGTCGCAGGCCCGCTCAACCCGCCCGGCGGCGCGGTCGCGTCGACGTACAAGACCTTGACCGAAGTTGAGCCCCGCATCGCCATCAACGCGACCAACACGCCCGGCGATTCCGATAGCCTCTACAGGATCACCCAGCCGGGCTCGTACTACCTCACCGGCAATATCACCGGCGTCACGGGAAAGCTCGGCATCGAGATCGCCGCCAGCGGCGTCACCCTCGACCTGAGCGGCTTCACGCTCACCGGCTCACAAACCACGCTCGCCGGGATCTCCTACACACCCGGCTCCAGTTCTCTCGGCGGCGCGACCATCCGCAATGGCACGGTGGTCGGCTGGGGCGGCAACGGCATCGACCTGCTCGGCTCGGGCACCGCGGCCCTGGTCGAAGATGTGCAGGCCAACTCCAACTGGCTGAACGGCATCTCCATCTCGTCATTCTCGGCCGTCGTTCGCGCGTGCAGGACCTTCCAAAACCTCCAGCGCGGCGTCGTGGTCTCCAGCGATGCGCTCGTTGAGTCGTGCGTCTTCAACTCCAACGGCACCGGCGGCTTGTCGGGCGCCAACGGCGTGACCGTTCGCACCTGCACCTTCCGCGCCAACCCCGGCGAAGCCGTTTCCCTCGTCATGGGTGGAAATGTCGCCGATTGCACCGTCGAGGGCGGGGGCCACGGCGTTCATCTCCTCGACCTAGGCTCTGTCACCGGCTGCACCATCGCCGGCACCTTCGGCAGCCTCGGCGGAATCTCGGTCCAGAACTACTGCACAGTCCGTCACAACACCTGCAGCGCCAACGACGGCGGTGGCATCCGCGCTGCCGCCTACTGCGTGATTACCGACAACACCTGCGCCACCAATACCGGCTCCTCCGGCACGGTCCCGGGGATTACCGCCGGATCAAACAATCGGATCGAGGCCAACACCGTTTCCTCCAACAACCGCGGCATCGTCGTGACCGGCACCGGGTGTGTAATCGTTCGCAACATCGCCTGCAGCAACAGCATCAACTACGCTTTGGCCTCGGGCAATCGGTTCGGCCCGATCGTCGTGACTGCGCTCGGCGGCGCGGTCTCCGGCAACACTGCCACCAGCGTCCTTTCCACCACCGACCCTTGGGCTAATTTCGCCTACTAAACCCCTCACACCCACGCGTTCTCGCGCCCGACCAATCCGGCCGATATACCAGCGATTTGGTTCCGTTGACCCCGTATCCCAGAAAAAGACTGTCCTTCAGACCCCGTTCTGACGCAGATAGATTTGGTCATTCGACTCCGAATCGATAGACTGTCAGGTGAATCTCACGAGGTAGCCATGTTCAACCGCACCACCATCGTTGTCCTGCTCGCCGCCGCCGCCGCACCAGCCGCTCTGGCCCAGCAACATGTCAGCCCCGCCAACAAGTACGCCTGGTCTGAAAATGCCGGCTGGCTCAACTTCGCCGATGCAGGAAGCCCCACAGGCTCCCAGAGCGTGCTGATCGCGACCTCGTTCCTCTCCGGGTATGTCTGGGGCGAGAACATCGGCTGGATCAACATGGGCGATGGCACGCCCGCCAACGGCGTTGCCTACGCCAATGTCAACGGCACCGACTTCGGTGTCAACCTCAACACCATCACCGGTGAACTGACCGGATACGCCTGGGGTGAGAACGTCGGCTGGATCAACTTCTCCGGCGGCGCCCTGGCAACCCCCGCCAAGCCCGCTCGCATCGACTTCGCCGCGTACCGCTTCCGCGGATACGCCTGGGCCGAGAACATCGGATGGATCAACCTCGATGATGCCACCCACTACGTCGGCCTCCTCTGCCCCGCCGACATCAACGCCGACGGCTTCGTGAACGCCCTCGACTACGATCAGTTCGCCAGTTGGTTCGAGGCCGGTGATCCCCAGGCCGATTACAACGGCGATAGTTTCGTCAACGGCCTCGACTACGACGCCTTCGCGTCGAACTTCGAGGCGGGCTGCTGAGCCGCGACTTCCCAACCGGGCGTGCCGAGCCCATCCACATTCCCGCATCAACGACAAGACCCGCGCTCCGACGCGGGTCTTTTCTTTCACGCATGGCTGTCGTCCGCGAAGGCCCCTCGCTCACGCCGGGAACACGCGCAACAGGTCCAGCGTCGTCACCACTCCGATCGGCTTCTTGTTCGCGTCGACGACCACCACGCGGTGCACGCGTCTCTCGGCCATCTTCTTCGCCACCACGCCAACAGGGTCGGCCGACGCCGCCGTTACGGGCGACTCGCTCATGAAATCGCTGACGACGATCAGTGGCTCGGGCATGGGCTGACGCTCGGCCGGGGCGCGCTCGTTCAAGAGATCGAAGAGATACCCGGCGCTCGGCCCGCTCGCCTCGGCCGTCACCCGCCGGAAGAGGTCCGTCCGTGAGACCACGCCGACGAGTTTGCCATCGGGCCCGACCACCGGCGCGCCCGACACGCCGTGCTCTGAGAAGAGCCCCGCGAGTTGGCGGATGCTCATCCCGGGCGTCGCGCACACGGGGTTCTTCGTCATCACCTCGCCGATGGTCGTGGCCATGATCATCTCCACGCCGCAGGGCCTATTCCCGCGGCGATCCATGATACGCCCCCCGACGTCTCTCCCTCGTTTCGCGCCATGGAGCCCGGCCGCCCCGCGATCTATGTCCGAGAACTCTGCATCACCCGCGTCACGTGACGCCCGGTCCCCGGGCGTCCGCGGCTCGTCGGCGTATCATTCTCGACCCTGGAGGATTGCATGCTCGTTCGCCTCGCGCTCATCGTCGCGGCCGTGGGTTCACTTGTCGCAGTTCGCGCCCCCGCCTCTGTTCGCCTCGCCCCGGCCGCGCCCGAACGGGAATCGACGCCGCGCCACGTCACGTCCGACGTCTGGACGTGCCACGTCGAGCCATGCAACCAGTTTTATCCGTCGATGATCATCGCGATGGCGACCGCCAAGGCCGGCGAAGCACCAGACGTGCCTTCCGAACTTCCCACGCTCGAGCAGATCAAAGTTGAAATCAAGACCATCGAGCAGTCACTCGGCGATCCCGACGGCTGGCTCTACGTCATGGTCAAGGCCCCCAAGGACGACACGCCCATCAAGGTCACCATCGAGTGCCCCGACGTCATGGACCCCAGCACGTTCAAGGGAGTGCTCAAGTCCCGGGGCGCGACCTACGGCGTGGCGCCCAAGATCCGCTGGAAATACAAGGAACTCTCGCGCGTCCGCCAGCCGCTCCCCGTCAACGTGGTCTTCAAGGTCCAACTGGACGGCGGCGAGGTCGAGGAAGACGTGCAGACCTGCACGCTCCACACCATCAACGACTGCCCCTACCTGCACCTCTCACCCCCGGACGAGAACGGGCAGATGACCGCCCACAACATAAGTTTCCTCTTCGCATCGTATGTCAACGAGGACCATCCCTGGGTCGATCAGATCCTCAAGCAGGCGATCGATTCGCGGACGATCGAGAACTTCACGGGATATCAGGCCGGTTCGGTCGACGAAGTGCTCAAGCAGGTCTTCGCCGTGTGGAACGTGCTCCAGCAGCGTGGCATCACCTATTCGGACATCTCCCGCGTCTCGAGCCGCGAAGACCGCGTCCCCAGCCAGCACGTGCGATTCCTCGATGAATCATTCGATATGAAGCAGGCCAATTGCGTCGACGGGAGCGTGCTCATGGCCTCCGTTCTCCGCAAGATCGGCATCGATACGTTCCTGATGCTCACCCCCAAACATTGCTACATCGGCTTCTTCACCGACGCCAATCGCGAGCACATGGTGGGCCTCGAGACCACCATGATGGGTCAGGCCCGCAAGGAAGAGTTCGAGCGAACCAAGAAACTCCGCGCGCTCCTGGGCGACGAGACCACCTTCGACCAGGCCTCGGTCGCCAGTTTCGACGGCGCCCTGGGCGTCGGCACCAAAAATCTCGAGGCCGACATCCAGAAGATGACCTCCGGCGAGTTCCTGTATCTGCAGGTGCTCATCAACGAGGCACGCGATCAGGGCATCAGGGCGATCCCGTACGTTCGTCCCGAGCAGAAAGAAGCCCTGCCCGGCATGCCCGCCGAACTGACGCCCGAGCAGATCGCCGAGATCGAGCGCAAGGCCGAGGAAGCCCGTCAAGCGGAACTGCTCAAGCAACTCCAGGATCTTCACATCCCCAAGGACAAGGTCCGCAAGACCCCTCCGAAGCAGGAATAGCGGACTGGTGCCCTGCTGAACGCACTAAACTTCGTGCGCACAACAGGTGCGTGCGGCGCGCGCACCAGTCCGCGATGAGATCGGCTTGCCGTTGCCCGATGCTTTCTCCCTCAGCACCCCGCCTCAAAGGGTTCTGCGAACGCGTCGTAGTCAAGGCCGTTCACGAAGCCGTCGTGATTGAAGTCCGCGCCCGGATCGCCCGACTCGAACAGTTCCGCGTACTGGTCGTAGTCCAGCGCGTTCACGAACCCGTCGTGGTTGAAGTCCGCGGCGCAGACGTATTCCACGCGGAGCGTGGGGCGTGGGGTCGAACCGTTGCCGTGTGCACCGTCGTAGTAGTCCATGTCGTGCGCTAGTCGGCAGAACAGCAGAACGTCGCTCCCGATCTGAGACTGGAAATAGGCCAGCGTTCCCGCACCATTCAGCGTGATGTCGCGGGGAAATCCATCGCCGTTGGTGAGTTGCGCCTGCCCGAACAGGGAGCCGTCGTTGGTCATGGAATGGAAGGGTGTGTCATTCGAGTACACCTGCGTCCAGCCGGAGAGGCCGCCGAGCGGGAAATAGGTGTCGTACGCCAGTTCGCCGCTCTGGTAATCTCCCCACACCTCCATGGTGGGCGTGCCAGCCGTGCTTTGCTGCGTGAACGCGAACGTGACGGACGTGATCTCCGCCCCGGTCGGCACGGCCGAGAGGTCAAAGACCATGAAGCCACGGTGGATGTTGCTGCCCCCGCGGACCACGAGAAGCGGCGAGTGCGGCTCCATCGCGAACACCGGGGCTCCCGGCTGATTCGTATTGCGGTAGGTGGATCCGGCGCGAGTCGTGGAGATCGAAACAACGCTGGCGTGCGCGGCCCCCGCGACGCAGATCATGGCCACACCGATCGAAACGAGACGGTTCATGAGTCACTCCTTCTCATATCTACTTCTACGAGGCCATCAGCACGGGATCGGATGATCCCTGACAATGTTGAATGGCCTCTATCGTCACCTAGCAAGATGTCAACGAGGTCAGGTGGTACTGGCTGTTCCCGCGGCTCAACGGCCCGGCGATGATCTCCTGTTCCTTCTCCGAGGAACACGCCAGCCCGCATACCGCGAGCAAGAGGGTCATAGACGCACGATCTTCGGTTCGCATGATGTTCAGCCTCCAGGGCGGCAAGACAACCCCCCAACCCGCCGATGCGGATCGTGAAGCCGGCCTCGCACCTACAGAAACTCCATCCGCGCGCGCGATTGTGCACAAAAATGAATAAACGGCGCGAAAAACGGCGCCGGAGAAAAATCACACAAATCAAGCAGCGATGAGAGCCCCAGCCGATCGCTCGGCGTGACATTCAGGGTTTAAACAGAGCGGACCCGGCTTACGCGTAACGCTGTCCCATTGCCCATTCCATGGCAGTGGTGCGGTGCGTGACGCTCGGCTCGAAGAGAGCCCCCTCGAACGCCCGATGCCTGGTCACTGATGACTTCCCCTCAGCACCCCGCCTCGAAGTGCTCCGCGAACTCGTCGTAGTCCAGCGCGTTGACGAAGCCGTCGTGATTGAAGTCCGCGCCTGATTCGCCCTCTTCAAACCGCCCGGCGAATTCGTCGTAGTCCAGCGCGTTGACGAAGCCGTCCCCGTTGTAGTCCGCAGGGCATCCCGGGTCGTCGATCAGCCGCAGCGCCATCGGCGATACGCTGACATAACTCCCCGACCCCGTCCTGGCCCACGCACCCAGCCCGCTGAACCCGCGATTCGGCGATGATTGATACACCGTCGGCACGTGCCCGATCACACGCACCCAGTACCGCCCGGGCGTGAGCGTCACCTTCATCGGCGCGTACTGCCAGTTCACCTTGTTAATGTTGAACCGGAAGTTCATGGTCGTCGTCGCGATGGGTGCGCCCGTCTCGTCGGGATACTGGCCCGAGCCGTCGTCGGGGAACAGGGCGACATCCATCCCGGAGCCGTCGTGGTAGTTGACCGTGAACCCGTCCATGCCGATCCGGTCGATGTCCCATCCGCCGCCCGGCACATCAAAGGGCTGGAGCATCTGCCACAGGCTCACGCTCCCGATCGAGTGACCGCTCGAGATCGCCGCGTTCGAGCCGTGGTCGAGCAGGAGATTCAACTGCTCGCAGGGCTTCACCTGCGCCCTGTCCGGCACGCCGTTGTTGTCGCAGTCCGCCGCCCCGCCCGCGATATCGACATCGTCCGCCACGCCGTTGTGGTCAACATCGTGCAGCGCCTGCGCGATCGGCCCGGTGTCGAGCGAAAGTCCCGACGGCGAGCGATCATTCACGCTCGCGAAGATCATCTGCTTTCCCGCGCCGGCCAGGTCGGTCTTGAACACCTTGTCGAGCAGTTCATCCGCGAAATACACCGCGTTCCCCGCCGGATGAACAACAAAGTCGATCAGCCCACTGCTCTGCACCACGCTGGGCGATCCGTCGATCAGGTGCGTGAACTGCGTGTCGTCGAGCCGGGCCCGCCCGATGTAGTCCGAGATCGTGTCGGCGTCGATCCAGTAGATGCGGCCGCTGGCGATGTCGAGCGCGATCGCCCGCGCCTGGCTGATGCCCCGGATCACGATCTTCAGGTTGGTGCCATCAAGATTGATCCGCTTGATCTCGCCGTCGTCGCCGAAGTACACATGCCCGTTGGTCGCGTCGACGTACGGTGCCCCGACCGGATAGGAAATCGCCGACGTGAACAGCACCACGCGTCCGCTCCCGTCGGCGTTGACGCGCTGCACCGTGTTGTCAGAGCCGAAGTAAATCCGCCCCTGCCCATCGAGCGACACGCCCTTGCAGAAGCCCGGCACCGTCGCCAGCGTCTGCTGCGAGGCGCCCGCCGTCGTCGCCGACATCACGTCGCTCGATCCAGCCGAGTCCATCCACAACAGCCGCCCCGTCGACGGACGATACGCGATCCCGATCGGTAACCACAGCGACGGCGAGAGCGCGAACATCGTCCGCGGCATGGTGCCGTCGGTCCGCACCGCCGACATCTGCGCGTCCTGATACTTGTACTCCGAGATGTAGAGTTCCGCCTGCGCCGCGGCCGTGCCGGACAAACCGCACACACCCGCGGCCAACCCGCACGCTCCGAGCATCGCACGAATCGACATGCCGCTCCCTTCCTGTTGGCCGCGCCGCCGCGTCCTGTTCCGCCCGCCTCTCAGCACCCGACCTCAAAGCGCGATGCAAACTCGTCGTAGTCCAGCCCGTTCACGAATCCATCGCCGTTGAAGTCCGCCAGGGACGAGCCGATCTCGAACCAACTGGCGTACATGTCATAGTCGAGCGCGTTCACGAACCCATCGGCGTTGATGTCCGCGGCGCACGCGACGCGACGGATCGTCGCCGTCCCGCTCGTGAACGACATGCTCCCCACGAGGAACGACGGATCGATCACCACGCTCGTGAGGCTGAAATACGCGGCGTTGCCGGCGTCGATCCCCACCGTGAATCGCGCGCTGAAATTGACCGTCACGCTCGCGATCACCGTCGTACCGCTGAAGGTCTGGTCGAGCAGCACCACCGGGTGCGTGCCCGCAAGGTTGTTCACCGCGCCTGTCAGCGCCTCCGACGCGCCGGGCTGGAAAGACTCCAGCACGGTCGCCAGAGCGGTGGGGGATGGATACAGCGCCGCAAGCAGCCCGCTGTCGCCCTTCACCATCCCGTCGATGACGTACGCATATCTCGGACCGGCGTCGACGGTGTCCGGTGCGCTGGACTTGCTCTGGTTCGTCGCATTCTTGATCTTCAGACCAGCGAGATTGATCACCGCCTGATCGTCCGCCTTGGCCGCGGATGTGAGCGTGGCCAGCGCCACCAGAGCCACCACGGAGCGAGCGCAGATTGACATCGAGCATCTCCTCAAGAGCGGTGAATAGTCAGTCCGTATCGCCTCCACCTTACACGCCGAAGCCCCGGACTCCAAGCCGAATCGAGATCATGATTCCCAACGAAAAAGCCCCGGAGAGTCCGGGGCCTGAAGTGCTGGATCAAGAGCGTCCGAAAAGCGGATTACCAGCCGCCGTCGTCGCGCCCGCCGCCACGTTCCCCGCGATCCCCGCGACCTCCGCCGCCGCCATAGCCACCACGACCTCCGCCGCCGCCGCCAAAGCCGCGACCACCACCGCCGCCGCCGTAGCCACCGCGACCTCCGCCGCCGCCGCCAAAGCCGCGACCACCACCGCCGCCGCCGCCCTGTTCACGCGGCTTGGCTTCATTCACGATCAGTTTCCGGCCACCCATATCCTGCCCGTTCATCGCCTGAATGGCCGCGTTGCCCTGGGTCGCGTCTTCCATTTCGACGAATCCGAACCCGCGTGAGCGCCCGGTTTCGCGATCGATGATCACGCTGGCGCGACGCACATTGCCGTGCTGCGAAAACAGCTCGGTGAGTTCAGCGTCCGTGGTGGTGTAAGGCAGATTACCGACGTAAATATTGACCATTGCCAACCAGATCCTCGCCCGAGAAATACACGCGTTACTGTGAACCCCTGCTGACTCCCGGGCGAACTCGGCCGTGGTCCATTAGGGCCGATTGGCCAGCCCCACCTACACTCAGGTATAGCAACCACCGCCCATATGAGCAAGTTGCAATCGCACCATCTTTTGAGGAATTCTTCGATCCAACAACGGATACAACAGTCGTATTTTTCCCTGCGGATCTATTCATGCCACAGGCCGCCAACCCGAACAATCCCTTGCTCAGATTGGCGCACATTTTGCACATCTTGAGCGTCAGTATCCGTTGTGCGCAACGCGATACCTCCTCCCCGGAATGTCGCGGGTGCCGTCTGAGGGACTTGCCCTCATAACCCGGTTGGTCTTGCCGAGCCCTCGCGTGCTTCCTCAGCACCCTTCCTCGAAGTGCTCCGCGAACTCGTCGTAGTCCAAGGCGTTCACGAACCCGTCGCCGTTGAAGTCCGCCGGGCAATTGGGATCGAGCGGCTGGAACTCGTAGGCGCCGATATCGATGGGCGGCACGCCCACGCCAGTATCCATCACATTCGGATCGTTCTTCGCGCGCGGATTGCCCGCAAGATCGATCGCGCCGCCAAATCCGCTGTAGTCGAACACGTTTCCCGCGTCGATGCAGGGAGAATCGCCGCGCAGGCTGTAGTTCCCGCCTCCTAAGAACTTCGGATCAGCGTCGAAGTTCCCGACGCCCGCCCAGCCGCCCGCGATGTTCGAGTACGTGGCCGTGATGACTCCGCCGAGATCCACAAGCGGCTGCCTATCCACGATGGTGTTATGAACCAGAACTTGATTGGTCGCGCCTCCATACGCCGTGATGCCGTGGCTCAATTGATTGTTTCCGGCAACTGTGCAGTTACGAAGAATGAGCGTGCCGCCTTGGCTTTCGACGCAACCGTGGACATCAGCATACGAAGACGAGTTCGCCGTGAAGAGGCAGTTCACAAAGACTCCCGTGCACGAGGGCGAGCCGGCGAAGACTCCCGAGGCCAGCATCGCCGAATTCCCCGCGATCCTGCAATCCTCGAATGTCATCGTGCCAGAGGCATTGGAGAGGTAAATCGCACCGCCCAATTGATTGGGGCAGTGATTACCGGTGAAGACGCAGTTGGTCACGCGTCCGCTCACACCCGAGCCGTTGGCCTTGAACGCGGCCAGATCGTGCGCACCCGTGATCGTGAAGCCGTCGAGCAGCGTGCCGCTCGTGGCGCCCGGTACAAACCTCACTTGTTCCGTCGATGCCAGATCAATCGTCGTCGTCTCAGCCCCATACACCGACCTGAGCGTGAGCGGCTTGTTGATCTCGATCGTTCCCGTGTATGTCCCCGGCAGCACCTCGATCGTCGCGCCCGGGTACGCCGCCGCCACCGCCGCTTGAATCGTCGGATAGTCTCCCGGCACCTTGATCGCGCCGGAGAGTTCGATCACGCCGTACGGCGAATACGTCGCGTTCGCCATCGTCCACTTGCCGCCCAATCCCGGCTGCAGCAGGCAATAGTCGTCCGAGTGCGGCTCGCCCGTCGCCCAATAGCGGTACGCAGACGTCGAGCCGTCGGCCCACACGTACGTCCCCTCGACCGCCACGTCGTTCAGCCCGATGAACAACTTCCAAGTGCCCGAATTGGTCAGGTTCGTGTTGATCCATGAGTTCTCGAGCACATCCTCGACCGTCGCCAGGTGCCCGCCCAGCGACTGCGCGAACGTCTCCATCTGAGTCCAGTTCGCCGCCTGCACCACCAGGTACCGATGCCCGTTGTTTGGATTCGTTACCGGGCCTTGAACGATCGTCTGGGCCGACGCCAACCCGCCCAGCGACATCGCACCAACCACCAGCATCTTCCGCAGTTGCATCACGGCCTGCTCCTTGTTCCGCCGCGTGCAAATTCAGACACGCCGGTCGGGAAGGAAATCTAGCAGCACGGCGCGTCTGTTGCCAAGAGTATTTGGCCGGTGGTCGTCGCACCATCAACACACGGCTCATGAATAGCAACTCCGCAACTCGCTCATTGCGAGGGAGGAGCCCGCGCGGCGTCCATTAGCGCGAGCCGTCCGCGTTCAGTGCCACTGGCCCGACAAGATCATTCCGATCGCGTGCGCCACGCCGCTCTCCGTGTTCGCCCGCGTCTCGCGCCGCGCCGAGTCCTTCACCGCCTTCACCGCGTTCCCCATCGCGATGCCCAGGCCCGCGCCGCGGATCATGGGCAGGTCGTTGATCTCATCGCCGATCGCCGCGATCCGCGCCTCGGGAATGTCCCAGTCATGCGCCAACTTCCGGATCGCCGACCACTTGTTCGCGTCCCTGTCGAAGACCTCCAGCACGTGCAGCGTCTGCCCATCCTCCGTCGTGCGCGCGTGGTGGGGGGCCACGACCGCCGGGAAGTGATGGATCATCGCGCTGTCGCCGAAACTCTCGTTCAACTCGGCTTTCATCCGCGCCAGCACGCCCGACAATCCGCACGCGCCGACACGCACCGTGTGCTCCGGGTGCTCGTCTTCATCCAGCGACGCCGCGTAGCGCACGCGCACGTCCATGGACTCAAACCACCACGCCGTGACGGGATCGATCGGGATGCGATCGTTCCCTTGCACCACCAGGTAGTCGTACCCCGCCTCGAGCGGGTCCTTGAGCACCAGCGCCGGGTGCCCGTGCGCCAGCACGCTCTTCGTCGCGTGCCGCACCACCTCCTGATCGATCGAGAAGCGATGGAGCGTGCGTTTGCGCACCGGGCACGCGATCATCGACCCGCCCGCGACCACCACCGGATCGGACTGCCCGATGCGATCCAGCGCGTGCTGGCACTCGACAAGGCCGCGACCCGTGCAGATCGTGACCCGCATCCCGGCCTCGCGTGCCGCGTGCAGCGCCGTGGCGTTTTCGTCGCTCACCGCGCCCGCGGGGTCGAACAACGTGCCGTCCAGGTCGATCGCGATCAGGTCAAACCGCCGCGCCATCACTCCCCCCGCTCATCCGCGCTCACGCGACTTTCGGCGCCCCGCGTCGGTGCCCGTGTGCTTCTTGCCGCGCGATCCTCGTTCTACCGCTTCGTTCAATTCTCTCTGCGACCTCCGCGTTGGAGTTCATCTCTTCATCACGGCACCAGCACCTTCGTCCGCACAAGGTGCTCCAGCATCTCCTTGGGAATCTCGCGAGCCCGCGGCGCGCCCATCACCGTCCCGTGGTCGGCATTCGGCACGATCTCGATCCAGCCGTTGTTTCCCTCGGGGTACACGAAGAAATGCAACGCGTCGATCGTGGGCTTGAGCCGCTCGACCGCCATGTTCAGGTAGAAACTGTCGAGCGAGCCCACCAGCAGCCTGATCCGTTGGTGGAACGTGAGCCCCCATGTCCCCTGATTGGCTCGGGTCAGTTCGTGGATATCGTACTTCTTGTATTGCTCCGCGACCGCGTGGTCGATCACGCCCGTGTTCGGATCAAAGAGCGCCGCGGGATTGCCGCTCGCGCCCTTGGGCCCCCACACCGCGAACCACGAATCCCACTGCTGCCCGCTGGTGTTGTCCGGCCCGAGCACCTCCTCCATGAGGTTCTCCTGGCGCACGCTCATGGTCGACACGCCGCGCGAACGGTGGCTCGGGATCTCCTTGCCCGCGCCGTCCGCGTACATGTTCGCGTCCTCGTACACGTTCCCCGCCTGCATCGCGTGAAAATCGACCGGGTCCGGCGCGCTCGACCAGCACGCGCCGAATGTCTCCGGATAGTTCAGCGCCAGCCACAGCGTCGACCACCCGCCCGACGAATGACCGCGCAGCATCCTCGCCGCCGGCTCGCCCACCAGCGGATACTTCGCCTCGATCGCCGGGATCAACTCCTCCACCAGCGCCCGCCCGCACGGCCCGTTGTTCGCCGAATCCGCAAACAGCGTGTGCCCGTTGGGCGATTCCGGGTCCAACACGATCCAGAACACCTTGCGCGACAACTCGCCGAACGGTTGATTCTCCGGCACGCGGTCCCGCCGGTTCGCCGCGCCCAGCACGCCGCGATGATCGCCGCCGAATCCCGGCACCTCGTACACCGCGGCATACTTCTGCTTCGCATCAAACCCACGCGGCAGGACAACCCCCGCGCGCAGCATCACATCGCGCCCGTGAAACTCCGAGAGGAGTTTCGACCTCACATCGACGAACTCAACCCCCGCCTGAACCGGGAGCGGGTCCACCATCACCGCGCGGTCGAGCACCAGATCCACGCTCGCCTCCGCGCCCTCCTTCACCACGAACTCCGCGATCGCGGACGAGTAGAGATTACCCTCCTCGCGCCGCCACGAACTGTTCACACGCTTCATGTCCAGCATCGCCTGCACGCGGTACGTTCCCGGCGGGAGATTTGAGATCGGCGAGGGGAACGATGTCGCGCCGTCGTCGATCACCGCCGCCGCGCCCGGCGCAAGGTCTTTCACATCGATCCCGAACATCGGCTGCGGGTCATCCCAGAACGGTCCGTCGAGCGGGTCAGCCCCGCCGACCTTCGACCCCTTCTTGACTGTCATCACGACGAGACGCCCCGACGCCGGCGCTCCGCGCATGTCCTTGGAGAATGACACACGGATCGTGGTGCCGACGCGATCGACGCCCGTGCTCGCGTCGTGAAGCACCGCGCCCGCCGCGCCGCTGCTCAGCACCACGATCGCGATCACGCCCGCCCGACCCGGCGCAGAGTTCATCATGCCCTGATCGTAGCCGAGGGCGTCGCGCACCCCCGACCAGAAATCATGATCGTGTCCGTGCGAAATCCGCCCACGGTGCCACTCAAAGAAAACGCCCGGGCGTTGGCCCGGGCGAATCGATCTCATGCGTGAAATTCAGTGCGAGGAATCAGCAGCCAGCCTCGAAGTGCTCGGCGAAGTAGTCGTAGTCCAGGCCGTTCACAAAGCTGTCGCCGTTCACGTCGGCGGCCATGTTGCCCGCCTCCCAATCATCGGCGAAGTTGTCGTAGTCAAGCCCGTTCACGAACCCGTCGTTGTTGTAGTCGGCCAGGCAGGGGCTCTCGCAGTCCGCAGCCAGGAGTTTGAACGCGTCAACGCCGCCCTCGATGGTGCTGTCCAGCCCGGTGTCCGCGACTGTGAATCGCATCTTCATCTGCGCGGTCAGAGGACGGACCTTGGAGAGTTGGTGGCGAGCCGTGATCCACCCGCCGCGGGCCTGTGTGGTATCCGAGTAGGGGATCGACTCGACCGTGGCCCAGGTGGCGCCGTTGTCGTTGGACAATTCGACCAGGAAGGTCTCGTTCCCGAAGAGCCCGTTCCAGTAGAACCAGCGGGCGTACTCGGCGTACACCTCGCCGCGGTTGGTCGCGTCGAAGGCCGACGTCGTGAGGATCGCTGTCCCACTGTCGACATCAACGCCCGAGGTGTTGGCGGTCACATAGCACTTGCCCGAGCCGTCGGAGTCCGCCGCAGGAGCATGATCCGCTCCGCCGGTCGAGGGCACCGCACGCGTCCAGGCGCCGGCCGTCGCCGTCCCGCTGGCCGTCCAGCCCTGGTCGGTCTCAAAGTTGTTGGTGAAGAACGCCGACTGCCCGTAGCCCGAGAACGTGCTATAGGTCGTGGTCGGCGCGTCCGCCGGATCCGAATCAACGGCACCGGAGGTGGCGGTCGCCGTGAAGTAGTACTTCACCGTGTTCCCGCAGGTCGCAGGTGGGAACGCGGCCCGGTACACGCCGCCGCCAACGCTGGAGGTCGACACCGTGGCATAGGTCCCGTCACCCTCGGGGTCGACACGCAACTTCACGCCGTTGGCCGCCAGCACGAACGATCCCTTGGGCGTCACCTTGACGTCAACCGTCGAACCACCCGCCGGCGTGATGTTCGCCGGCTTGCCCGACGGATACGCGAAGTCGAACGGATCGAGCGGGGGCGCGTCCATGTTGTGGGCGCCAAAGCCCTGCGCGATCTGGTCATAGTGCGGCGTGCCGTCCGTGATGTCCGCGTTGTTGTCGTCCAGCGTCAGCACGTCGATCGTGATGTCGGGCGCGATGCCGCCGCCGGAGTGCAGCAGCACGCTGTTGACCGCCCAGTTCGTCAGCAGACTTTGATAGGTCGAAGGATCGGTCCCGATCAGGATGTTGCGCGTGCTCCACCAGCAGCCCGTCAGCAACTGCCCGCAGTCGTGGATCTCGCCCGAGCAGGGGTACTGCTTGGTGTTGGCCGCGGTGCGGATGCCGCTGCTGCACTGGTTCTGGTAGAAGCCGTAGCCCAGGATCGGGTCGTCGGACATCACGACGCCAAGGAGATCGCCGTAGCCCTCGCCGTACTGGTCCTGACCCGAGCCGGCCACCGCAACCACGTGATGCCCATACTCGTGCCACACCACGTCGCCGTACGCCGTGTTAGCGCACCCACCGCCGGAACTGTAGAAGTTGATCGAAGAGCCGTCGTAGTACGCGTTGCACGTGCCGCTCACCGCCACGTTCACGCGGAACTCGGTCTGTGTCTTCACCGTCGGGAAGTTCGCGTTGTATGCCAGCACCGTGTCACGAACCAGGTTCGCGTTGTAGTACGCGTTCACCTCGCCCAGGCGGGTCTGATTGTTGTTCGCGCTGTTGTGCAGGAAGTTCACCGGCCCGGGAGGCGTCACGCTCGTCGTGATCGTCGGAGCATCGGCGCTGGGGTTGTATACCCGGAACCACTTGCCGCGGACGCCCGACACCACCGACACCGCCGTCGACCCCGAGTTCGGGATCGTGAAGTTGCCGTTCACGTCCGCGTACGCCACTGTCGCGCCGATCGCCACCCGCGCGTACGGCATGGGGAGCGTCACTTCCGTCGCGCAGTCCGACGCCTTCTTGCCCGGCGTGATGATCCCCTTCACGCTTCCGTTCACGTCCACGTGCGTGATCAGGCTCTCGCCGTACACCAGTTTGCCGGTCTTGGCGTCGGCCAGGAACAGGAACTTCGAATAGTTCTCATCCCCCGCCTGCCCGCGCGTCACGACGAACTTGAACGCCACCGTCGGCTGCGCCGCCGCCATCTTGTCGGTGCCCGCCCAGATCACCATCTCCTCGTCGCTCACCGAGTCGTAACCCGGCACGCGCAGGTCAGCCTGCTCCATCGCCTCAGTCACATTCGGGTTGTTGAGCGCATCCTGGTCGACCACGTAGCCACCCAGCGGACGCAGGCCCGAGCGTGCCAGAACCACCGGGAATCCGTCTTCCTCGCGAACCAGAACACGCAGGTCGCCGCGGAACACGCTGATGCCCTGACGCTGCTGCAGGTACGAAACCAGCGTGAACTTCATCTGGCCGGTCTCAAGGTCGGGCATGATCTGGCGCTCGACCGCACCGTCGCCGGCCAGCGAGCCCGGGACCAGTTCTGCCCCCGTCACCCCGAACAGCGCCGCGTTCTGCGCCACGAATGTGTCCGCCGCGCCCCGCGCCGAAACGCCCGTCCCGAACGCACGCCCGTAGACCGTCGTGATGCGATCGTCCGTCCAATAGAACCGCGCTCCGTCGTGCGCGGCAAGGAACTGCTGGGCCGCCGCCGGCATGGGCATATCGGGCATCTGGCCCGGATTCGAGTTGGTATTGGCCGCCAAAGCCGTTCCCGCTGTCAGAAGCAGGCACAGCACCGCCGAGGTCGTCGACCGCATGAAAACACTCCTCTGGTTGCCAGAATCCCTCTGTCGGAACACCGCTCCCGGCACCCGACACCCGTTCCTATCGGCTGTCTCGCAGGGACAGGCGATCCATCCCAGCCTAGCCGATCGCTCCTTCCCGCGCCAAGCAAATTCCCCAGACGCGGAAACAGATATCGGACGGCACGCCGCGCCGACCGGTAAATGGTGTTCGCGCCGCCAACTCGCCGCGGTTCCCCGTTTTTCCAAGTTCGTCGCCGGTCGCCCGTGGGCTCCGGGGTTGGTTCAACATCCGGCGTCAAAGGCGTCCGCGAAGAGGTCGTAGTCGATCGCGTTCACAAACCCGTTCTCGTCGATGTCCGCCTCTGAATTGCCGCTCTCGTACGCCTCGGCGAAGAGGTCGTAGTCGATCCCGTTGACGAATCCGTTGCGGTCAAAGTCCGCCCGACAAGTGCCCTTCGGCACCATGTCCAGCGACCGGAGCGTCGCGTCGATGCTCGACGCGCTCCACACGCTCGAGTCGATCTTGCCCCCGAACACATACAACGGGGTGATGACCTGCCCCGTGGGATCGCCGAACACAAGGCGGTCGGCCGTGTCCAGGCCGGGCAGAACAATCTGGGCCGCTCCGATCTCGTTGCCCCCGACAGACCCGCGGAGCCTGAGCGTCGCGGTCGACGCCTGGTACGTCACGCCGCACAGGATGGGCGAACCCTGCATCCAGTAGATGTTCGGAATCGACGCAAGGTTGTGAGACTGGTAATCGCCATCGGACCACGCCTTGAGCGTCAGTCTCTGATTCGTCGCGTCCGCCATCACCACCGCTGCTCGGCTCCCGTCCTGGCTCACCAGGGAGAAGAGCGGGCGCTCCGTCAGGTCAACACCGAAGGTGCCCCAACTATACCAGGGCTCCATCGCCGCCACGATTGCCGTCACATCGCCCGATTGAGACGGCTCGAACGCGATGCCCGTCTGCTCGCCCGCGCCCGCCGAGCCCGCATCGCTCGGGTACATCAGTGTCGAGCCCTGTGTCACTGACTCAAGGACCATGTGGAACGCGCAGGGATTGGCGACCGAGCCCGTGCTCACCAGCAACTCGACCCACGGGTTTGTCGACTGGCCGCCCCACGCCGCCACGTTCGTCGACAGCGTGATCGGCACCCATTCTCCCGAACATGGGATCTCAAACTGTGGTGCATACCCCGACACCCGCGTGCTCCCGAACGTTCCGTTCATGTCGGTCGAGCGGAGGCGGAGCCTCAGCGAGAGCGAGCCCGCCACGCCCTGCTCGCTCGCCGGCGCGTTCCGCACCCACAGCCGGAACGTCATCGTCGTCGTGCTGCTCGGCAACCCGGGCGCCAGCACGATCGAGCCCAGATACGACACCGCCGTTGCGTTGCTGGTCGGCGCGTTGATGAACAGGAACGCCGGACCGCGCGCCGGAGGCATGCCCGACTGCCCGTCCGGCAACGTCACAGGCACCACCGTCACGCCCGGCGCCGGATCGCCCCAACTGGCGTACGTTGACACCAGGTTCGTTCCGCCCGGTTCGATCGACAGCGGCCTGACCAGTTTCGTCGCCGGGATTGGCGTTGATCGCACCCCCAGCCCCGTGTTCTGCCCCGCCGAACCGACCCACACCTTCCCCGCGCCGATCACCGGCCGCGTCTGCTCGTTCTCACGATGGGCCCACATCTGGCCCCAGTTCTCACCGTCCGGGCTGTAGATGATCCGCTGGTTGTACACGTGCTCCGTGTCGAACTGGCTTGGCGCCAACTGCGCCACATACGCCGTGTCCGTCGCGTTCGGCCTCGCTGAATGCATCTGCAATGACAGGAATCGTCCCGGCACCGCGCTCCCGTCCGTGTGCGTCGGCACGATCCCTGACCGCGCGATCCCGTACACACCGCGATAGTCCAATTCGTCCGGATTGCCCGACATGTCCTGCGTCACCGCAACCGGCTGATGCACCTCGTCCAACCCCACCAAGAACGTCCGGTCCGTGGGGCCCGGCGCAACACCCACCCACTGGTTCCCCGGACGACGCAGTTGCACCGGGTCCGTTGGGTCGCCCACGAACCCGTTCACCAACTTCGGCCCGGCCCAGGCCGTGCCGCCCGCGTACCACTCGTACGAGCCCGGCTTCGCCGTCGCGCCAGCCCGGTACTCGCTCGCGTGCTCGATCGTCCACGTGTAGTTGCAGTTGTTGTACAGCGAGTCGCCGCGCGAACCCAGCACCAGTATCCCGTCCACGCCGTACCCGCACAGCCCCGCCGCGTGCGCGTGCGTCACGTTCTTGCCGGGACGCGAAAATCGTCCCGGCAACTCGAACACCTTGTCCGCCACCCAGTCCGACGTGGTCAGTCCCGAACGCCTCACCGGCATCACGTAGTACATCCCGCCGTCTTTCTGTGGGTGCGATCGGTAGTCCGTCGCCGCGATCCAGAACTCCGTCGGCGCCTGCCCGTCACGCTCGCGCACCCACCAGCCAGACAACGCCCACCCCGCCCCATACACATAGTTGCTGTCGTTCGCCGTGCCCAGACGGTCCGACACCGCGTGACGACGCCACCACAGGTTCTTGGGACCCGACAGGTTCGCAAGATTGCACACCGCCAGCCCCACCCGGTCCAGTCGCCACAGCCCGTCCGCGTTCTTCGTTGATACGTTGCACAGCACCACCGCAAACCCATGGCAGATCGTCGCGCTCCGCGGCGTCCACGCCTCGTTCGCGTTCCCGTCGATCGATTCCTTCAATAGATCCGGCGTGCTTCCCTTGCTCGCGCTCCCCGCCACGTTGTACGAATACACCGATCCGTTCACCGACCCCACATGCAACTGCAACTTGCCCTGCGTCACGTTATAGATCACCCACGCCGGCGTCGTGTTGTCCGCCGTCACCCCGACGCCGAACACGTGAATGCCCAGGACCGGGTTCGTCGTTCCCGCGATCGTCGTCACGTCCGGAGCCCCGCACAGGAGCGTCTTCTGCGCATACCGCGGCCAATGCGACGGCACCACCGACCCGTCGATGTCCACCGACGCAAGCGCCCGCTCGTACGACCATATCAGCCCCGGGTCCAACAACGCCCCGTTGTCAAACGAGAACGAGCGCACCCCCTGCGCCCACGCGGGAAACCCCGACGCCAGCGCGAGCAGACACCCCATGAACCGCGCCAGTTTCTTCACACACATTCCCCAAAGAAAGGACTCGGATCCACACGCAAAGCGCGGCGCACGGGTTCCCCCGAGCGCCGCGGGATTCACAGACTCAGCATCCAGCCTCGAACGCTTCCGCGAACGTGTCGTAGTCGATCCCGTTCACGAACCCGTCATTGTTGATGTCGGCTCCCATGTCGCCGCTCTCGAACAGGTCCGCGAACTCGTCATAGTCGATCCCGTTCACGAACCCGTCGTTGTTGAAGTCGCCGATGCTCTCGGCCACCTCGACCAGCGCCGCCGCCGATCCCGACTGACCGCACGAGTTCTCCCAGCGCGCCAGGTACGTCGTCGTCACCGCCGGTGAAGCGATCACCAGCCCGTTGCCCGAGCCCACCAGCGCGTTGTTCGACGCATCGAACCACTTCAGCACCGAGCCCGAACCCCCGACCGCCGTCAGCGTGATATTCCCGGTGTCGAGTTCGCAGAAGCCCGAACGATCAGAGGACGCGCTGCTCGGGGCCGTGGGCAGCGGGTTCACCGTCAGCGTCACCGTCCCGCAGTTGGTCGAGACCATGCTGTCGCTGGTCCGCCGCGCACGGGCGTAATAGGTCGTGGTGGAGTGCGGCGCCACCGCAAGCGGGCTCCCGGTGCCGACCAGTGTCGTCCCGCACCCGCCCGTGTACCAGTCAACCACCTCGCCCGATCCCACCGTCGCCGTCAGTTGCGACGAAGTCCCGTCGCAGATCGTCGACGGATTGGCCGACACGTTCGTCGGAGTCGCCGGGGGTGACGCCGCCGAAAGCGTGAAGTTCACATTCGAGATGTCAAAGAAGATGTTGCCTACCGCACGCACCCGCACCCGCGCTGTCGTGCTCGCGATGTTCGGGAGCGTCACGCTCTGCGACCCGTCGTTGGGCGTGCTCGCCGCCAGCACGTGCGGCCAGGTGTTCCCGCCGTCGGTCGAGAGTTCGATCATCACGTTCGCGCAACTCACCGGCGCCGCCGTCGTGCTCGCCACGTTCCATGTCACCGTCTGCACGCCCGACCAGTTCACCGCCGTGTTCGGCGCCGTGACCTGGAACGGCCCGGCCGTCGTCGTGGTCGTGATCACCATGTTGTCCACGCCCGTCCCGCCGCCACCCGCCACGTTGTCCCGCACCGTCAATCGCATATTGATCGTGCGGCTCGTCGTCGGGAGCACCTCGCCCTTGGCGGTCGTGTTCGCAAGCAGGTTCGCCAGACGCGGCACCATCCGCACCGGGTTTGTCGTGGGCGTCCACGAACGCAGAATCGGACTCGTCCCATTGTCCGTGAACGTGTTGAGCGCCGCCCCGAGGTCGCGCTCCTCAAAGCAATACGAGATCGCGTTCCCGTCCACGTCGCTCCCCGAGCCGGTCAGCATGAACGGCGTGGAGATCGGGATCGTGTAGTCCGCGCCCGCGTTGGCGGTGGGGGTTGTGTTCCCCGTCGCCACCTCGGTGTCGCACGTCCGCGTCGAGAGGTGCGCGTTGATCTCGTCCAGGCTCTTATGCACGAAATACGCGTCCGAGTGCGTCTGCAGGTCCATGGTGCCGCAGATGCCCGCGTACCCCATGATCGTCGACGCGCTCCCCGGCTCGTACGCCGCCGTCGACGCGCGGTTGCCGCTGCACGAACTCGTCGTCGCGTTGAACGTGTGGTTCGCGCCGCACTCGTGCCCCATCTCGTGGGCCACGTAGTCGATGTAGAACGCGTCGCCCGTGGGCGTTCCCAGGCCCGTCACGCCGCCGGCCTTGTTGGCCGAGCACACCACCCCCAGGTACGCCACCCCGCCGCCGCCCGTCGAATAGACGTGCCCGATGTCGTAGTTGGCGCTCCCGATCACGCTGTTGCAGGTGTTGATGTTCTGGGTGAGCATCGCCACGCCGTCGTTGTTCGTGTACGGGTCCGTCGACGCCGTGACGTACACGATGTCGAGGTTGTTGGCGACCAGGATGAACCGCGCGCCGACATCGAGTTCGTACACGCCCGTCACGCGATTCACCGCCGTTACGATCGCCGCCTGGGCCTTGCTCTTCTTGACCGCCTCGGTGTCGCTCGCCAAATAGAACTTCGCCGCGTACTCGCCCGTGCAGGCCTGCGCCAGCACGAATTCGCGCCGCGTCACCGCCGCGCGAGATGTCCGGCCCTGCGAGGTGCCATCCGTGGGCATCGCCCCCTTCAGATCGCACGCCCACTCGCCCTCGTGGATGTTCGTCAGGTCCTTCTTCCAATAACTCACCGAGTAATCCGCCTCACCCTTGGTGTACGGATCAACCCAGTACGAACCGTTCGGCGAGAGCACCTGCGCCCGCAGGCCGTGCACCGTCAGGTCAAACCGAACCGACGCCGCCGGATCGTCGATCCCCTGCCCAAGGTATGTCTTCATGTCCGGGCAGCGCACCTCAAAGCCCGGCTGATAGATCGGAGACTCTACCGCCGAGAAACGCGCGTACGTCCCGTCCGGCTTGGGAATCGTCACCGTCACCGGGTGGGCCGCCTCGGGCGTTCCCTCGCGCGGCGCGCCCGCCAGGATCTGACGCATCACCGCCTCGTCCAGGAATACCGCGTGATACGCGTTGGGACGAACCCACGCCTCTCCGCCTTCCACCTGCGCCGGGAACTCCGGGAGGCTCAGCCACGCGCCGTCAAACGACACGCCGTTGCCCACCACCTCACGCGCCTGACCAAACGCCGCGGCGGACATCGCCAACATCGCCGCCGTCACGCCACAACACATCGCCATAGGTCCGCTCTTGCGTTTCATGCCCAACTCTCTCGATATTTAGGGGCGCACTCCGCCCGCCAAAGACTCACCGCCGGCCGCGCCGACAGCGACACCCACAAACGTCCGCACGGGGTCCGCCCGCCAGACTCCCCCAGACTATCGGTAATTGAGCCCCAGCGGTAGCCCTTCTGATGATCTCTTCACCCGACCCGTGCCTTTACGGCGCCGGAAATTCCGGGACCTCGCCCGCCAGAACGCTCCAAACGTCACGCACCACCCAACTCATATTCTCGTGCGCCGCCCTCGTGCACGCCGCCAGGTGCGCCGCTAGGAATGCGTTCGGCAACCCGAGCAGCGGATACGAATCCCCGAACGGCTCGGGCTCGTGAACATCCAGGAGCGCCCGCGCGCCCCGGTTCTCCCTCAGAAACGCCCCCAACGCACCGGACTCCACCACGAATCCCCGGCTCGTGTTCACGATCGTCACGTCCCGCTTCATTCTCCCCAGCCACTCCGCCGTCACCAGCCCCCGATTACTCGCACGCCCGTCCACGTGAATCGTCAGGATGTCCGCCCCCGCCAGCAGTTCGTCACGTGACACCGCCCGCGCCCCGTTCCGCACCGCTTCGGGCATCTCGATCAGATCGTGATAGATCACGTTCATGTCCAACGCCCGCGCCCACCGCGCCACGCGCTTCCCGATCCGCCCCAATCCCAAAATCCCCAGCGTCAACTCCGACAACTGCCGCGGCGCGATCAACTCCTTCCGCAGCGCGCTCCACGCTCGCTCCCCCAACACCCCCTCCACAAAGCCCCGCGGCCGCAGCGCGTCCACCACCAGCGCCAGCACGTACTCGCTCACAGCCACCGTGTTCGCGTCCGGCGTGTGAACCACCTCTACGCCCCGCGCCCGGCACGCGCCCACGTTGATCGAATCCAGCCCCACGCCCGCGCGACCCACAACCTTCAGCCGCGCCCCACGCGACACCATCTCCTCCGTCACCTTCGTATACGTCCTCACCACAAGCCCGTCGGCCCGCGAGAGCGCCGCGTCAAACGCCGCCCCCGCGTCAAACCGAACACACTCCACCTCGCACCGCTCGCGCAGCCACGCCAGCGCGCCCGCCGATAGATCCTCGCTCACCACGACCCGCGGCACGCCATTCCCCGCATTCGCCGCCGCCGTCGCCATCATCACGCCTCGGTGCTGAATCTCCGTCTCACAATCAGGAGCCCGACCGTACGGGACGTCGTGTCACGACGTACGATCTGCTCTTGCCCTCTTGCCCGGTGCCTCTCTTCTTCAATCCACAGGCATGTCCGCGCCGCGCGATCCATCGTTCCCCGAATGGTCCGTGCCATCGTTCTCGAACACCGCCGGCTCGATCACGCACGACATCGAACCCGCCGAGCGCTGCAGCATCGCGTCCGCGCCCCACGAATGCACCTGCTCGCGCTTGAGTTCCGCGTGCTCCTTATGCGTCGTGAGCAGAACCGCACGCCCCTCGTTGTCCACCCTGGTCGCCATCTCGAGCGCCCGCGCCTTGCTCATGCGGAACAGCGTCGTCACCATCTGGATCACGTACTCATACGTGTGATCGTCGTCATCCAGCAGCACGACGTTCCACCACTGCGGCGGCGTGGGCTTCTCCTCGCGACGCTCCCGCGTCGCCGCCCCGGCCTTCGCTCCCCCATTCCCAGTCTTGTTCGCTTGGTTGCTCACATCAAATCCTACGCACGATCTCCCCGCCTTCTTCCCTCACCGCTCCCAACTCCCCATCCACTCTTCACTGTGCCTAATCGCCTCTGTGTTGTCTCTTCTTCTTGGCCTTCCGAATGCCGTCGCTCCCCTTTACGACTCACGACCCACCACTCGCGACGTGACTCCTCTCTTCACCAGTGCCCAGCGCCTGCTCACCCAAACGACCTCTCCGCCACGTCGATCGCCCGCGCCAGGGCCGCGCTCTTGTTCACCGTCTCCTGGTACTCCGCGCCAGCCTCCGAATCCGCCACGATCCCCCCCGACGCCTGCAGGTGATACGTCCACGCCCCGTCCTTCTTCAGCCCGTGCGGCACAACCATCGTCCGCAGCGTCAGCGCGATGTCCATCTGCCCGTCCAGTCCGACGCACCCCATCCCGCCGCCATACGCCCCGCGCTTGATCGGCTCCAGTTCATCGATGATCTGCATCGCGCGAACCTTCGGCGCGCCCGAGATCGTCCCCACCGGCAACGCCGCCGCCAGCGCGTCCCACGCGTCCAGCCCCGCGCGAAGCTCGCCCGTCACCGTCGAACTGATGTGCATCACGTGGCTGTACCGCTCGATCTCCATCACCGCGTCCAGCCGAATCGTGCCCGCCCGCGCCACCACGCCCACGTCGTTCCTCCCAAGGTCCACCAGCATGATGTGCTCGGCACGCTCCTTGGGGTCCGCGAGCAACTCCTTCTCCAGCGCCGCATCTTCCTCAGGCGTCGCGCCGCGCTTCCTCGTTCCCGCCAGCGGCCTGTTGGTCACCTCCAACCCGCCGCCCGCGTTCCTCCTCACCCGGCACAGAATCTCCGGGCTCGACGCCACCAGGATGCACGCCGACGCCTGCAGGTACACCATGTATGGGCTGGGGTTCACCGCCCGCAGCGCCCGGTACACGTCAAACGGGTCCGTCGTGCTCACACGCTCGAACCGCTGCCCCAGCACCACCTGGAATATGTCACCCGCGCGGATGTACTCCTTCGCACGCGCCACCATCGCCGCGTGCTCCTCGCGCGTCATGTTGCTCGCAAGCGGCCTGGCATGTCCGGTCCCCGCGCCTGTCTCCGGCTCATACACCCCCGCCGGGAGCGGCTTGCTGTGACGCTGGATGTCGTCGATCCGCCGCGCCAACTTCGCCGCCGCGCGATCAAACGCCTCCCCCGCGTCCGCGCCCGGCTCAACCATCGCAATCTGAATCACCCACACCAACTTGTCCACGTGATCGAACACCACCACGCCGTCGTAGAACGCAAAGTCCAAGTCCGGCAGCCCGCGATCATCCCGCGGCACGCTCGCCAACTTCTCCGCCTCCGCCAGCCGAACCGTGTCATACCCCGCGTATCCAACCCACCCGCCCAGGAACGCCGTCGGCAGCGCATCCCGACGATTCGCCGGCGCCACCGTCCGCAACTCAAACTCCCCCGCGATCGCCCGGCACACCGCCAGCGGATTCTCGTGCATCACGCCGGATCGATCCGTGCGAGCGTGCCGGAAGTCGCGGATCGTCGTCGTGGGCTTGTTGCCGGCGCCGATCTTCGCCGTCACATGAAGGATCGGCTGTGCACCCAGGATCGAATACCGCCCCTGCCGCTCACCCCCCTCGACCGACTCCAAAAGAAACGACGGCGCGCTGCGCTCGTCGCCAGCCACCAATCGCCGGTACGCCAGGACCGGCGTGAGTTGGTCCGCAAGCAGCCGCGTCGCCAAGGGCACCGCCAGCGTCTTGGTGCTCCCCGATCCAACTTCCGCTATGAATCGCTCACGAGTCAGCATCGGGAGAGACTGTAGGAACCGAGCGTGCCGCTCCTCGATACCTCGATGCCGCCGGCTTGATGCCTTTCTCGCCCTCGCTTCTTCGAACTTGCGATCAGCAGCCCGAACGTGCGAGACGGCATTCTTCTTCCATTCACTTCGCTACTTTGCCTCTTCCCCGCTTCTCCTTTCCTCATCTCTGTGCCCTCTCTGTGCGTGTGTGCCTCTGCGGTGAGTCTTCCGTCTTGCCTTTCCGATTGCCGAATCACGAATGCCGAATGCCGTCCTTCCCCACTCCCCGCCTTTCGCCTTCCTATCACTGCTCCTGTGCGCAATCTTGCGGTGATGCGCCCCCAATCCGGAACTCCCGCTCGCCAGCCGAGTACGCTCTGGGGAATGACCATGCGACGCAACCTCCTTCCATCCCGCCTTGGCCTTCCGGCCCTCCTTGCGGCACTTGTGTTTGTGCCCGCTCTTGCCCTGGCCCAACAACAGCCCCAACCACCGACTCAACCGTCCGAAAACGCCGGTCGAACGCTCGAATCCCTCCCAGCGCCGGTGCGTCTGGGCGTGCGTTCCGACCTGCTCCGCCGCCAGCGCCCCGTCGTTCCCGTGGTCGTCCTGGTCACCGACGAGGCTTCCTATATAGAGGCCATCGCCGCCTGGTCGCCCCGCGCGATCTACCCCGTTCTCTTCGATGATGGTCAACTCGCCACGCGCGAGAACGTGGCCCGCTTCGTCCGAGCCTTCAAGCCCGACAAGATCGTGCGCTGGAAGGCCGGTGCTCCCGACCCGGCCGCGCCCGTGCAGCGCACCGCGCGCGTCGACGCCGCCCTCCGCCGCTCCTGGGGCGTGCCGCCCACGATCACGCAAACCGAACTTGTCGGCGCATGGCGTCAGATGGGCCTGATCCCACCCGGCGTCGTAGTCGCGGACGAAAACGACCCCGCCTGGACCGCCGCCCTCGCGCTGGCCTCCGCCCGCGCCGAACTCTTCGCCTGGGTCGATGTGCGCAACGCCATCAACGACGCCATGCGCCCCGACGAGGCCCGCGATTACGCGCAGAAGATCGAGGGAGTTCTCGAGCGTTCCGGCCTGTCATGGCGTGCCCTGGGCGACAACCTCGACGCGATCACCATCTGCCAGAACGCGCCGCCCAAGGTCCTCGCCAAAGAGGGCACGCCTTCGCCCGGCGATCCCCGTCACCAGCCCGCCAAGCAGGGCGATGTGTTCGCGACCACTGACTTCATCGGGCGTCACGACCCCGAGGGCGCCGCCGAGCGTTACGCGTGGACATCCCAGATCTTCGGGAGCGAGGCCCAGGCATCCTATCGGGCCATGTCCGCGATCTTCACCATGCCCGATCGCGCCTGGCTCTTCGACGGCTACGAGGACAAGCAACCGTGGAACGCCTGGGACGCCACCCGAGCAGGCGACATCCTGAAAACCGCCAAGTTCACCGTCACGGTCGACGACACGCCGCACCAGTCGCGCGACGACTGGCGCACCCGCGCCTCCAGGCCCCTCGACGCCGCCCTCATCTTCATCAACAGCAGCGGCAACTGCGACTTCTTCAACCTCCAGCCGGGCGTGGGCAAGCCCGGCGACGTTCCCATACTCCTGCGTCCCGCCGCCGTCCACATCGTTCACTCGTGGTCCGCGCAGTACCCCGCCGGGCGCGAGACGATCTGCGGTCGGTGGCACGCCTTCGGCGCGTTCGCGTACTTCGGCTCGGTGCAGGAACCCTACCTCGGCGCGTTTCTTCCAACACCCGCCGTCGCCGAGCGTCTGCTCGCCGGCGCGCCCTGGGCCGCCGCCTGCCGCATCGACAACTACCCGACGTGGCGACTGAACAGTTTCGGCGATCCGCTCTTCACGCTCGGCGAGCCTTCGCCGCGCCTCGGCGCCGACAAGTTCCCGCTCACCAACACCACCGACGTCGCCGATGACACGCGTGCGGCGCTGGCTTCCAAGAACATCGCGCTGGCGTTGCGTGGCCTGACGCTGCAGGCCCGCGACGAGGATGCCGCGCGCCTCGCCCTGGCCGCGCTCGCGAAGCCCGAGTCCGTTGACGCGGGCGTCGCGATGGAAGCGATCCTGCCGCTCTATCGCGCCGGCAACGCCGACGGGGTGCGACGGGCATACGAGAAGTTCGACGCGGGGACCGCGAAGGACCTGCTGCTGCGCGACGCGTTGTGGCTCGTGTCGATCCCCGCGCTGCGCAACACCCCGCCGCGCGAGTTGCTTCTGCTCCTGATGGACAACCTGCGTGTGGGTCAGGAGGCCCAGGACGCCAAGGATATCTTCGATCCGTGGGTGCGCGTCTTCGGCAAGCCCGACGCGATCGCACACCTCGAAAATGCCGCGGGAACCGTCAAGGATCAGCGTCAGGCGAAAGAGATTCTCGACTTCGCGAATTCGAAGCGTTGAACCCCTCCGCCCTCACCTCGCCGTCATCACCGCGCCACACCCTCGCGCTGCCGACCAGCGACGTCGCGATCCATGCGCGACCTTCCTTCGCCGAATCCCACTCCGGATCGCGCGCCACGTGCGTCGGATCGGTCTGGATCACCACGCGAGCGCCCGATCGCTTCACGAGTTCCTTGCACTCGCGCCACACGCTCAGCGCGTGCGGCAGTTCCAGCACGTCCGCGCGGAGGTCCGCGCTTGATTCGAGCAGCGTCCGTAGTTCCGGCCTCGTGAGCGCCGTCGCCAGCAGCACGCGCGTCTCGCCCATCGTGAAGCGCACCGCCGCGCCGTCGCCCAATGACTCCCACGCCAGCGGATCGCAACTGTCGATCCCGGCCGCCGGGCCCATCGCGCGCACCAGCGTCGGGAGCGGCGTGGTCTCCTCGTTCATGGACCTGCGGCACAGATCCGACGCGGCCCAGGTCCACACCCGTCCCTGCCTCCACAGGGCGTGCACCGCGCCGGCGTGCTCAAGGTCGGGGCGCGCCACGATCACATACTCGGCTTTCTCCGCGCCGGTGCTCACCATCGCGCGCTCGATGGTCCGTGCGCCGCTCCATGCCTCTCCCGCGCCGGCGTTGAAGAGCACGCACCTCCCATCCATCTTCACGATCGTGCAGACCCCCTCGCGCAGCGAGAGTGTCCGCACGCACCATCGATCGGTGTGTGTGTTCTCGAAACTCTCATCGTGTCCCCGGCCGTCCGTGCCGCCCCGCGCGATCACGCTCCCCGCCGCGCCCCACGCGACGACCACCAGCACCGCCGCCCATGTTCGCGCCGACCTCCATCGTGCCGCCAGCAGCGTCCACAGCGCGATCAGGGTTGCCGTGATCGCCCACGCGGCGCTGGGCGCCGCGAGCGACAGCGAGGCGCCGGGCAGGCTTTCGAACCACGCCGTTGCCTTGACGCACCAGTGCGCCAGCGGGAGGAGGGCGGCGCCAAGTCCCTGCGCCACTCCGCTGGCCCCGCCGGCGGCGATCACCATCACGAATCCCGCGACGAGGATGGCATACCCGCCGTACATCAATACTCCAACCATCGGGAGCACGACCAGCGCCGCGGGGATCGCGGCCGGGCTCACGCGGCCAGTGTGCCACCAGATCAGGGGCACGCTCACAATCGCGCAGAGCAGCGTCGTGGCGACCATGCCCCGCGTCGCGCCCGCGACCAACCGCACCTGCCAGGGCCTTTCATCCACCACACCCCTCAGCCGAGGCATGAAGAGGCGATCACCAAACTCTACCGATCGCCACACGAGGAGCGCCGAGAGGCCGACGCTGAGTTGGTATCCGAGCGACCAGACATCCAGCGGCCGCCAGATCGCCAGCGCTACCGACGCCCACAAGAGCAGCGGCAGCGCGTCGTAGCGTCGTCCTGTAAAGCGAGCCAGTGTCAGCACGATCGCCAGGATCCCGGAGCGAACCACCGGCGCCTCCGCGGGGACCAGCACGAGGTAGGCGAGGACCAGCATCGCGACGATCAAGGGCTCGATGCGTCCCGGCTCGCGTCCCGCGCGCAGGAGAAACAGGGCGACACCGACCACCACCGCGACGTGAACGCCGGAGATGGCAAGGACGTGCGAGAGCCCAGCGCGAGAGAACATGGCCGAGACCTCGCGCTGTCCCGAGGGGTCCTCGCCCAGGAGGAGCGAGAGGAGGAACGCGCGTGCGAGGGCGCGCTGTTCGATTTCTTCATTCGTGGTCGAGCCGGCCGGCCCGCCGCCCGGGCCGGGATCGAGGATGGACATGGCCCGCGTGCGGACATCCGCCAGCGTCCGTCGCAGCGGCGACATCGCGCGATCGATCGCGCCCTCGTTCTCCATCACTCTCACCAGCGACACATCGGGCACCACCATCGTGCCGACGTGTCCATCCTGGTTGGCCGCGAGCGCGGGGTCGTTTGCCCAGCGATCCTCGCCCGGGTTCATGGCGGGCCTGACGGTGCGGAACGTGCCGACGAGGCGCACACGATCGCCCGCCTTGCACGGGAACCCGGCGAGCCCGCCCGCCCCGGAGAAGGTCGAGCCCGGGAGCGACACGCGGATCTCTCCCCGCGCGGGCGTCATGACGCGAGGGGATTCGGGTGTGGTGACATCGCGCGGCGCCGCGGCGCTCGCGCCATCTTGCCCGGCGCGTTCGTTGCTTTGTGGCAGCGAGTATGCGCTGACCTGCACGGCGCGCAGCGCGACGGTGCATGTTCCCATCGCGCTCCTCCGTCGGAACCGCTCGAGCGGGTCGAGAGAGGCGGGGGACTGACGCGGATCATCGAGCACCACGCCCTCGACCATGACGCGGACGGGATCGCCGAGCGGATCGATGGAGCGGGTGAAGTCGAGGGCGGATGACGGACCAGCGTCGACAGCGCGCAGCGAGCACCACGCCGCGGCGAGCAAGGTCCACGCGAGAAGGATGGCCGCGTTTCGGGCGATCCGGAGTGGAGTGGGCGAGGGGGCGTCGGTGAGGTGGCGCGAGCGTCGCGAGGTCATGGCAAGAGCCGTGCCGGCACACGGGATGGCGGCGAGCGTCCACGCGAGCGAGGACGCGTGGGTGGTGAGAGATGCCGCGTAGCCGATCACGAGCGCGCCGAGGGCCGTCGCCGCGCGGGTTCGCGCAGCCGATTGGACGTCCGATCTTTCGAGCAGAGGAGACACATCGCGATGGTCCCGCGCCCTGTGGTGTCGTGCAAGTGGTGTTCGCAGGATCCGGCGATGGGGTGCTGGGGCGTGCGTTGAATGGCGTGTACGCCCAGGCGGGAATCGATGGGGAGAGGGATTCGAAGACGCGTGTCGCGTGTGAGGCGCGACACAGTCCCGGCCCCGCGCGGACGATCGGCATCACAGCCGCTCGCGCAATGAGAGAGTGAAGCATGAGTGCTCGGAGACACATGCTCGCCCTTGGCCGCGCTCGCGTATCCCGAGTCTGTTGGCGTGGGCGTCGCGATGGCCCGCCTCGAGAACGCGGCGGGAACCGTCAAGGACCAACGTCAGGCGAAGGAGATCTTCGACTTCGCGGATTCGAGTCGTTGAAGCGAGCGGCCCTCAGCCCGGCGTCGTCATCACGCCACACCTGTGCGCTGCCACGCAGCGACGTTGCGATCCACGCGCGTCCGTCCTTCGCCGAATCCCACTCCGGATCGCGTGCCACGTGCGTCGGATCGGTCTGATCACCTCGCGAGCGCCCGATCGCTTCAGGAGTTCCTTGTATTCGCGCGGACGCTGACGCGATTGGCGACGGGCGCGCAGGCGCTGACAGGCTAGGCGGCGGGCGTTGTGAGTGGGCAGGTGATGGTGTATCGCTGGCGAGCGAATCTGCCGCCAACGGCATATCGTTCGATCGGACGACAAGAAGCGGGCGCGTCTGAACTGCATCTCGCACTTCTTGAGCCAGGTTCCCTACAAGAAGATCCCGACCGAGAAGATCTCGCTGCCACCCCGCTCCAAGAAGGGAGCGTACGACGATGGGCTTCGCTGAAGGGAAGGAAGTTCGTTCCTGAGCGGTTCTAGCGGCGGTAGGTGCGTCTCATCGCGTGAAGCGGAAGTTCAAGGGCGGCCGGGAATCGGGTCGCTCAAGAAGGGTGCGAGTCATGTGCCGATGGCTGGCGTATTCGGGAGCACCGATCCTGCTTGAGGACATTCTCTTCAAACCGGCCCACTCGCTGATCGACCAGAGCATGAGTTCCAAGTCGGCCGAGACGCCGACCAACGGCGATGGGTTCGGCGTGGGCTGGTACGACGATCGTGCGACACCGGGACTTTTTCGGAGCATCCGCCCGGCGTGGAACGACTTCAACCTGCGAGACCTGGCGGCGCACATCGAATCGCCGCGATTTCTGGCCCATGTGCGGGCGACATCGCAGGCGGTGGTGCAGGAGACGAACTGCCACCCGTTCAGGCACAAGAACTGGCTCTTCGTGCACAACGGCGAGGTCTTCGGCATCGAGAAGTTCCGAAAGAGGCTTGTGCATGCCGTCGCGGAAGAACTGTTCCCGGAGATGATGGGCACGACCGATTCGGAGGTCATGTTCTATCTGGCGATCACGTTCGGCCTGGAGCGCGACCCGGCGGGCGCGTTGGCGAGAATGGCCGGCTTCATCGAAACCACCGCGAATGAATCCGGGATTGAGGAATCGCTGTGGATGACGCTCGGAGTGAGCGACGGCAAGGTAGTCCATGCGGTGCGGTACGCCAGCGACGGGCAGGCGCCGACGCTGTATCACAGCCGCGATGTCGATGACGCGGTTCGTTGGAATCCGCAACTGGCGGGGCGATTTGCGCCGGACACGAGGTTCATCGTTTCAGAACCTGCGGGCACGGCCGTGAACGTGTGGGTGGAGGTTCCGCAGGGGTCGTACGTCCGTGTGGAGGGGGAGTCGCTCGAGATTCGACCTTTTGTACCGGTTACGATCGGACGCTCGGCATGACATCCGCTTGAGCGGAGAACGAGATCGGCGTGGAACAGGAACGACGCGGGCGCTCGTGGGCGCGGTGGAGTCTTGTCGACGCGCGGCAATTGCAAACGGATGTTGTTATGCTGATCGATCACTCCGCGGCGATACGCGCCGCTTCTGGAAGTGCCCTATGCCGACGAACAAACAGCGTCACACACGACATTCTCCAATGAAACACGCACGACTTGGGATCTCAACGGGCGTGGCCGCCATCGTGCTTGCGGCCGGCGGGTGCAAGGTCGGGCCTGACTACGAGCGTCCTGATGCGCCGGTCAACGATGCGTGGCTGACGCAGTCCACGACGCCAACACCGGCCGATGCCGCGAGCCAGCGGTGGTGGGAGTCGTTCAACGATCCAACGCTTACGGCCCTGGTGCAGAAGGCGTATGCGCAGAATCTCTCGGTCAAATCGGCGGGGCTGCGCGTGATCGAGGCGAGGGCTCGGCGCGGTATCGCCGTGGGCCGTTTCTTTGCGCAGTCGCAGGAGGTCTTTGGCGGTGTCGCGAACCGCCAACTCAGTTACAACGCCGCGGGCACGGGCACGGAGACCGCCTTCTCCGACGCGCAGATCGGGTTGCAGGCGGCGTGGGAGCTTGACTTCTGGGGCAAGTTCCGGCGTGGCATCGAGGCAGCCGACGCGGAATTGCTGGCGACGGTTGCTGATTACGACGCGATCGTGGTCTCGCTGGTTTCTGACGTGGCGACGAACTACATCCTGGTTCGCTCGCTGGAGGAGCGGTTGGTGTTCGCCCGGGCCAACGCGGCGCTTCAGGCAGAGACGCTGACGCTGACGCAGACCAGGCAGAAGGCCGGCGCGGTATCGGAATTGGATGTTTCGACGGCCCGAGCGACGCTGGCGAATACGCAGGCGCTCGTGCCGCAACTCGAAAACGATCTGCAGCAGACCAAACTCGCGTTGTGCGTGCTTCTGGGGGAGACGCCGTCGCAATTGGATGGCGAACTCACTCCCGCCAACGGGGCCGCGAGGCAGTTGCCGGAGGTCCCGGCCGAGATCGCGGCGGGAATCCCGGCGGAGTTGCTCAGGCGTCGCCCGGACGTGCGTGTCGCGGAGCGTCTTGCGGCCGCGCAGAGCGCGCGGATCGGGCAAGCGACGGCCGACCTGTACCCGAGCATCGCGATCGCGGGTTCGACCGGGTTTGCGAGCAGCACGTTCGAGGGCGTGCGTCGTCCGAATCTCGGCAACATCTTTGATGGAGAATCCTTCGCCGGGTTCATCGGCCTGCAGGTGAATTGGCCGATTCTCAACTATGGACGGGTGGAGAACAACATTCGAGTTCAGGACGCGGTGTATGAGCAGGCGGTGGCGGCGTATCGCGGCACCGTGCTGAAGGCCGCGTCGGATGTCGAGGCGGGTTTGTCGGACTTTCTTCGCTCCAAGGAACGGTCGGGGTTCCTGACGGAGGGCGTGGACGCGTCGAAGCGCAGCGCGGAGTTGTCGCTGATCCAGTATCGCGCGGGCGCGGTGGACTTCATCCGTGTGAACAACGCCCAGACGGCGCTGGTGCAGCAGCAGGACAGCCTGGTCGTCGCGCGAGCGGCGATCGCACTGGGCGCGGTGCGGACGTACCGGGCCCTGGGCGGCGGGTGGGAGATCCGAGACGGCCATGAGTTCGTCGACGAATCGACGGTCAAGCAGATGCGAGCAAGGACCGACTGGGGGAACGTGCTGAATCCTGATTGGGAACACGGCAAGGACCTTGGCTTCAAGCGGCCGGACGGCAACGCGGTGTCGGGGGATGAAAAGTGAAACACGACGGAGCGGACATGAAGAGCGATCAGAACATCCGTGGACGGAGCGCGGTGGCGAGGATCGGCGCCGGCGTCTTGATCGGCGTTCTCGCGGTGTCCTTCGGATGCAAGAAGAAGAACGAGGCCAATGTCTATGCGCCGCCGCCGCCGCCCGAGGTTGTCGTGGCGAATCCCGTGGAGCGTGAGGTGATCGCGTACCTGAACTACACGGGCACGATCGAGGCCGCGGAATCTGTGGATGTGCGTGCGCGGGTGCAGGGGTTCCTGGAGAAGCAGCATTTTCAGGCCGGTCAGCGCGTGAAGAAGGGCGACCTGCTCTTTGCGATCGACAAGCGGCAGTACGAGGCGGCGGTGGAGAAGGCGCAGGCGGCGGTGCGGGCGCAGGAGGCGGCCCTCGAGGGTGCGGAGAACGATGCACGGCTGGCGCGCGAACTCGCGGACCAGCGTGCCGGGCCTGAGATTGACGCGGTCATCAAGGCCGCCAAGCGTGACGTGGCGAAGGCCGATCTTTCGCAGGCGAAGGCGGCGCTGACGGACGCAACGTTGAACCTCGATTACTGCACCGTGACGGCCCCGATCGATGGGCGCATCACCAGCGCGAAGGTCGACGTGGGCAACCTTGTCGGGCGCGGCGAGCCGACGCTTCTTGCGACGATTGTGCAGGCGGTGCCCGCGTATGTGTCCGTCGACGTGAGCGAGTCGGATGTGCTGGGCGTGCGGGCGATGGAGGCCAAGGCAGGCAAGCCGGAGCGACCCGAGCCGGAGCAGGCCAAGCAACGGACGTGCGAACTCGGGCTATCGAACGAGGCCGCGTATCGATTCCAGGGGCGGGTTGACTATGTCGCGCCGGAGTTGAACGCCCAGACCGGCACGCTGCGCGTCCGCACGCGATTTGAGAACGCGGACGAACTGCTGCTTCCGGGGTTGTTTGCTCGCCTGCGGTTCCCGATGTCGACGCGCAGGTCGCTGGTGGTGCCCGAGGCGGCGCTGCTCAGCGATCAGCAGGGGCGTCTGGCGATGGTGCTCAACGAGAAGGACGAGGTCGAAGCACGGCGTGTCAAGATCGGCGTGCTCGATGGGTCGGATCGCGTGGTCGAGGAAGGGCTGACGGCGAGCGACCGGGTGATCGTGCTCGGTGTGCTGAAGGCGCGACCCGGATCGAAGGTGACTCCCAAGATGCAACAAGCGCCGGCCGCGGGCCGCTGAGGAGTGTTCCCGAATGCTCGCTGAGTTTCCGGTCCGACGCCCCATCGTCTCGGTGGTGATCTCGATCCTGATCGTGATGCTCGGGGTGGTGGCGTATCCGACGCTCCCGGTGGCCCAGTACCCGGACATCACGCCGCCGGTGGTGCAGGTCTCGACGGTGTACCCGGGCGCTAGCGCCCAGGTCGTAGCCGACACGGTCGCGTCGCCGATCGAGCAGCAGGTCAACGGCGTTCCGGGGATGATCTACATGGAGAGCACGTCGACCAGCGACGGCTCGTACAGCCTGAAGGTGACGTTCGAACTCGGGACGGACATCAACATCGCGTCGGTGCTTGTTCAGAATCGCGTCAACATCGCTCTTCCAAAGCTGCCCGAGGAAGTGAAGCGAAACGGGGTGACGACCGACCGCGTTTCGTCCAACGTCATCACCGTCTTCTCGCTCACGCCCAAGGACGCCGAGGCGGCCAAGAAATACGACGATCTGTTCATCGCCAACTACCTCACGATCAACGTGTTCGACGAGATCAAGCGCATCGCCGGCGTCGGCGACGCGAAGGTCTTTCCGGTCAAGGACTACGGCATCAGGCTCTGGCTGGACCCGGAGAAACTCAAGGCGCGCAACCTCACCACGATGGACGTCATCGCCGCGCTCAAGGAGCAGAACGTGCAGGTGGCGGCGGGCTCGATCGGGCAGCCGCCCGTGAACGTGGGGCAGGCCTTTCAGTACAACGTGTCGACACTGGGGCGGCTCTCCAGCGTGGAGCAGTTCGAGCGTGTCATCGTGCGGGCCGAGGGCAACCGCCTCATCCGCGTGAAAGATGTCGCGCGGGTCGAACTGGGCGGCAAGTCCTATGACCTATTGGCGAGGTACAAGGGCATCCCGGCCGCGGCGATGGTGGTGTATCAGGCGCCGGGCGGCAACGCGGTTCAGGTCGCCAAGGATGTCAAGAAGCTCCTGGACGACAAGTCGGCGCAGTTGCCCGAGGGCTTGTCGTTCGAGGTCGTGTACGACACATCCAAGTTCGTGCTGTCGGCGATCGACGGTGTCTTTCACACCTTCATCGAGGCGCTGGTGCTGGTGCTGGCGGTCGTCGTCGTGTTCCTGGGAAGCATCCGTCTGTCGATCATCCCGATGTTGGCGATTCCTGTCTCCATCATCGGCACGTTCTTCTTCGCGAAACTCATGGGCTTCTCGGTCAACATGCCGGTGCTGTTCGGGCTGGTGGTCGCGATCGGCATCGTCGTGGACGACGCGATCGTCGTGGTTGAAAACGTCGAGGCCGTGATGAAGCAGGCGCATCTGGCGCCCAAGGAAGCCACGATTAAAGCGATGAAGGAAGTGCTCGCGCCTGTGATCAGCATCACCGTCGTGCTCATGGCGGTGTTCATCCCTACGGCTTTTCTGCCCGGGATCTCAGGGCAGCTCTTCCGCCAGTTTGCGCTCACCATCGCCGCCAGCACATTCTTCAGCGGGGTGTGCGCGGTCACGCTCACGCCTGCCCTCTGCGGCGTGATCTTGAAGGCCCACAAGGAAGGCCACAGGCCCTTCATCCTCGTTCGCTGGTTCAACGCGTTCTTCGACGCGGTCGCCAACGCGTACGCGAGGCTCATCAAATTCCTTGTTCACCCGGCGATCGTCGCGTTCACGCTCGCGGCGTTCGGAGCGTGTGTCTTCGGGATCGGCTGGACGTTCACCAAGGTGCCGACCGGATTCGTTCCGCTCGAAGATCGCGGCATGGTGATGATCGACGTCTGGATGCCCGACGCCGCGTCACAGGAGCGAACCCTGGCGGCCGTGCGGCAAGTCGAGCAGATCCTTGGCGAGACCGAGGGCGTGCGGAACTTCACCGCGCTCCCCGGATTCTCGATGATCAACAGCAACGGGTCGAACTACGCCATGTTCTTCGTCGGCCTGGAGGACTGGGACGAACGTCTGCCCAAGGGGCGCGATCTCAACACGATCATCGCCGATCTGCGTCAGAAGACCTCAAAGATTCCAGACGGCCTGTGCCTGGTCTTTTCGCTTCCCGCGGTCGATGGCGTGGGCTCGGCCTCGGGCTTTGACCTTCGCCTCCAGGACCGCGGAGGCCTTGGACGCCAGGCGATCGGCGAGGTCGTGCAGGGGCTGGTTGTCGACGGCAACGCGCAGTCCAAACTCAGCGGCGTGAATAGCGCGTTCCGCCCGGCGGTGCCCCAGTTGTTCGCCGACGTCGACCGCGAGAAGGTCAAGAAACTCGGCATCCCGCTGCAGGATGTCTTCTCGACAATGTCGGGCTACCTCGCGTCGGCATACGTCAACGACTTCAATCTCTACGGGCGCACCTGGCAGGTCAACGTCTCGGCCGACAGCCAGTTCCGTTCCAAGCCCGAGGACATTCTGCGTCTCGACGTGCGCAAGCCCGATGGGAGCATGGTGCCGCTCGGTTCGCTCATGCGGGTGCGTGAGACGATGGGCGCCGACCGAGTCATCCGCTACAACATCTTCCCGGCCGCGGTTGTGCAGGGACAGGCGGCGGCGGGGGTGTCGTCGGGCGAGTCGCTCAAGGTGGTGGAGAGCATGGCCGACGCCAAACTCCCCGCGGGTATCACCTATGAGTGGACCGCGCTGTCGTACCAGGAAAAGTTGGTCGGCAACCAGGCGATCGTCGTGTTTGCGATGGCGCTGCTGGTCGTCTATCTCATCCTCGCGGCCTTGTATGAGAGTTGGTTCATCCCGCTCTCGGTGATCTTGTCGATCCCGCTCGCCGTGCTGGGCGCGATGGGTGGGCTCATCTATCGCGGCATGGACAACAACATCTACACCCAGGTCGGCCTGGTGCTCTTGGTTGGTCTTGGCGCGAAGAACGCGATTCTCATCGTTGAATTCGCCAAGGCCTATCGCGAGCAGGGCAAGGGGATCGTGGAATCGGCCGTCGAGGCCTCGCGTCAACGGCTTCGCCCCATTCTGATGACGGCCTTGGCCTTCATTTTGGGTGTACTCCCGATGATGATCGCGACCGGCGCGGGCGCTGCGAGCCGCCAGGCGATCGGTACCGCGGTCTTCTTCGGCATGATCGGCAACACGGCGCTCGGGCTGATCTTCACGCCCGTGCTTTACGTCGTGATCCAGGCGGCGTCTGAGAAGGTCTTTGGGCTCAAGCCAAAGGCGCCCGAGGCGGCTGCCTCGCCGTCTTCGCACGCGTAGCACTTCGGGAGCATTGATGGAACGGACCGGACATCGCGCCCGGCTTCGCAAACAGGCCTTTCTCGAATGACCAAGGCAGCCGTAGCGCCGACTGACCATGCCGACTCCGCGACGCGGAGCGATTCTTTCACATCGAGCCCGACTTTTCAGGCGCGGCTTCTGGTCTCTGAGCGCTGGCGTTACGGCCTTATGCTCGCCTGCTATGGACTCATGCTCGTGGCGTGGGTGAATTCATCGCCCTTCCGCAGCGCGCCGGAGCCGTGATATCCGCCCAGCACGAAGCCGGCCTTGAGCACATTGGGGAGGACCAGAACGCCCTTGGCGTCCGTGGCTAGCGCCACGGCCACCGGCTGCTGGGCGAGCAAGCGGTCATACGCCGCCTGTACTTCGGAGATCGCGGTGGCTCTCTCGGCCGGCTTGTTCGCGCTGCCGGTGCAGCCGCCGAGCATCAGGGCCGAGGTGCCGGCGAGCAGTTAGGGTACGAGGCCGTGGAGTTTCATCGTGAAGTTCCTTGTGTGCGCGAGACCGATACGAAACCCCAGATTATCCCCGCACGCACAGGATTCAAATGGGCACGCGAGAACGGCGGCTTGGGGAACAAACCACGCCGACGACACCGCTTCATCCCGGCCGGCGCGTAGCGATACGTCATGCGGAGTCGGCGCACACGTCGAGTCTTCCCATAGCGGATTGAAACCTCTGCGTACTCGGTGGGCCGCCTCTCCGGGCAGGTCTTTCAGGGAGAAATCGGGGCCTGACTGACGCTCGTCGGAGTAGTTCAGAGACTCCATTTGCTCTTTGCGCATCGCAACAATGTGGTACGTGATGCCCGACTCAAAGTGATCCCACTCTACATCGCACCGAGGTAGAAACGATCACCACTTCCTCCCCACGACCGTCTGGCGACCCGCGGCTTGGCGTTCTCGGTCTTCCGCGGGAGTAGCGTGTTGAGCGACGATGTGGGAGCGGTCGACGCTTCCCCCGCGAATCCGGTCGCAATGGACAGTGTGCCCACAGTCCCGCGCCGAGTTGTGATCATGCCGCCCACGCTGTCGCATAGAGACGATTTCCGGGCGCGTATGCGCACCCGCAGATGGTGCGGGACGATCCGAGTTCGCCGGGCAGAAGGGCGATCACCCAGATGTTCGGATTCCAGTCAGCGTCGCTGGGATTGCGCATGCGAGCGCGCCCGGCGCGGCCTCGGTTTGTCGACGAGCCGCTCAGGTGCGATGAGTGCGTTGGCGGTGAGTGCCGGATGAACGCAAAGAACCCCTGCTTTGGCAGGGGTTCTTCTACAAGTGGAGCGGAGGAGAGTCGAACTCCCGACCTCATCATTGCGAACGATGCGCTCTACCAACTGAGCTACCGCCCCAAGTGGGGAGGAGTATAGGGGCCTTCCTCGCGGATCAAGGGGAGCGTTCCCCGTGTTCGTCGCGCGATCGAGAGCGATCGAGCGAAGATCCGTGCGGGGTGGCGTGCGGGGAGTTGTTCCTCGGCCCCGGCACGAGAATCGCCGGCGGACTGGGATATCGCGAACCGGCCGCCGCGTCGATCGTATTGAGAATAGAATCTCAATAAGCCGGAAGGCATGGGCGAGCGAATATACGGAGCCGCGTGCGTGTGGAGGCGAACGGGGAGACGTGCGAACCGGCGGGGATTGGTCGATACGGGATCAACGATGAATCGACGTGCGTGGATAGGACGAGTCGGGAGGCTGAGCGCGGGCGTGGTCGCATCGGCGTGGGCCTGTGTGGGTCTCTCGGCGTGCGCGAAGGGCGACGAGAAGCCGGCGATCGCTCCGGCGCGCGAGCCCGGGCCGCCGCGGGTGGTTGCGACGATCGCGCCGCTCGGAGCGCTGTCGCGCGAGTTGCTGCCCGAGGGTGCGCAATTGCGTGTGCTCTTGCCGCCGGGGCGGAGCGAGCACGGCTATGAGCCGACGCCCGAGGACATGGCGGCCCTGGCGCGTGCGGACGTGGTGGTGTATGTCGGGCTGGGCTTGGAGCCGCGCGTCGAGGAATTTCTGAAGAAGAATCCGTCGACGCGGCGAGTTGATCTTTCGATGGCGGTGGCGCTGAGGCTCGAGGGGGATGAGCACGACCACGAGCACGCCCCCAGTGGCGACGAGCACTCCGCGGTGGACCCGCACGCGGGGCACGATCACGGCCCGCTCGATCCGCACGTGTGGCTTGACCCGGTGCTGGTGAAGTCGTTCGTCACGCCGCTGGCGGATGCGATCGATCACGCGGCGCGTGCCGCCGGGCCGCTTGGCGCGGAGCAGGAGGCCGGGCTTGTCGCGTCGCGCGAGGCGCTGGCGAAGAAGGTGGATGATCTGCACGCGGAATACGGCGCGTCGCTGGGGCCGCTCGCGGGAAGATCGATCGTCACGCACCACAGCGCGTGGGGGCGATTGGCGAGTCGATACTCCCTGAAGGTGGCGGCGGTGCTGCGCCCGATCGAGACGACGGAATCCACGCCCGCGGATATCGCCCAGGCCGTCGAGGCGGTGCGCGGGCACGGGGCAACGGCGATCTTTGTCGAGCCGCAGTTCAACAACGAGAGCGCCGGGCGCGTGGCGCAGGCGGCGGGTGTGAAAATGCTGGTGCTCGACCCGCTGGGCGGCGAGGACTACTTCTCGACGATGCGCGCGAACCTGGCGGCGCTCAAGGAAGGACTGGGCGGGAAGTAAGTGAGACGCGGCGGCGCGGTACACTCGCCAACCGCCCGAACACATGAACCAGCCACCCGCAACAACCCCGCATGAGCACACGCTGGAATACCGCGGCGTTTCGTTCGCGTCCCCGGGTGTTGAAGCGCCGGCGCTCTCGTCGATCTCGCTGGCGGTCCACGCCGGCGAGCGGCTCGGCATCCTGGGGCCCAACGGCGGCGGCAAGAGCACGCTGCTGAAACTCACGCTTGGTCTGCTCGACCTTCAGGCGGGTGAGATCCGCGTGTGCGGGCGTTCGCCCCGCGAGGCGCGGCGCGAGGGGATGGTCGGCTATGTGCCGCAGAAGGTTGACGCGGAATTGGCGTTCCCGCTCTCGGTGCGTCAGGTCGTGACCATGCCGCTGGTGGTGAATCTCGCGCCGTGGAAGCGCGTGCCGGGCGAGACGCTGCGCCGTGCGGACGAGGCGCTCTCGATGGTGGGCGCGAGTGACCTGGCAGAGCGCCCGATCGGGGCGCTCTCGGGCGGGCAATTGCAGCGCGTGATGATTGCGCGGGCGATCGCGCCGCGGCCGAGATTGCTCTTGCTCGATGAGCCGACGGTCGGCATCGACGTCGCGGGCCAGCGCCGGTTTGCCGAGCTTCTGCAATCGCTCCGCGAGCGGCTCGGCGTGACAATCGTCGTCGTGAGCCACGACATCCGCACGATCGCGGCGGGCTGCGATCGCGTTGCGTGCCTGGCGCGGACGCTGCACTTTCACGACGCGCCGAGCGGCCTTTCGCCGCAGGTGCTGGGCGAGGTCTTCCGTCACGACATCGCGGAGGTCTTCGGCGATGTCCACGTTGATGCGCACGCCGCGGCGACGTGCCACGTTGATGCCGGCGATCACGCGCACCATCACTGCTGCGACCATCACGGGGCGCCTCCGCCCGCGGGCGTGACTTTGAACGTGAGCGCCAAGGCCGCGGGCGCCGCCGCGCCCGACCACAAGGAGCCGCCGCGTGCGAACGCTTGAGTATCTCGGCGATCCGATCATGCGCGGGCTGTTCCTGCCGGGGATCGTCACGGGCGTGGCGATCGCGATCGTGTGCGCGTGCCTGGCTGTGCTCGTGGTCCTGAAGCGCATGAGCTTCATCGGGCAGGGCGTGAGCCACGCGGCGTTCGGCGGGATGGGCGTGGCCGCGGTGCTGGGCCTCACCGGCGCGTCGCTCTCGGCGGCCCAGGCGGTGGGGCAGTTCTCGATCATCCTCTCGTTCTGCCTCGCGGCCGCGATGATCGTCGCGTGGATGAGCGCGCGGCGCGGCACGTCGGCCGACACCGCGATCGGCATCGTGCTCGTCGCGGCGATGACGCTGGGCGCGATCCTGATGCACGCGGCGTTCAAGCGCCAGGGCTCGCAGGGCCCGGGCTGGGAGTCCGTGCTCTTTGGAGCAATCCTCTCCGTCGGCTGGTCCGACGCGATTGTCGCGGCGATTGTCTCTCTTGCGATCCTCGTCGTGCTGTGGTGGGAGCGTCGCAAGCTGATCTTTTGGGCGTTCGACGAGACCAGCGCCCCGGCGTTCGGCGCCCCGCCGCGCTCGCCGCGGATCGTGCTGATGGTGCTCCTGTGCCTCTCGATCGTGACGGCGATGAAACTCGCGGGCGTGGTGCTCGCGACAGCGGTGCTGGTGCTCCCGGGCGCGACGGCCTTGGCGATGTCGAAAAGGCTCTCGCACGTCATCGCGATCAGCGTTGGGGCGGCCTTGGTGTCGCTGGTGATCGGGCTGGTCGCCAGCATGGAACTCGATTGGCCCCCCGGCGCGTGCATCGTCGGCGCGATGACGCTGCTCTATGCCCTGGCGCGGCTTGCCGGCCTTGCGCGCGAAGGCGGCATGGCGGGCGCACGCGCGGAGGCGTGATCGGCCTCAGGAAAACAAAGACTTTGGACGCCGGGCCCGAGGAGGCTGCGACGAAGGTCCGGGTCGATCCAGTCCCTACCATCCCCGCATGAAAGCCGAGACGCTGCTGGCGGAATTGAACCGGATGCGCAAGGACCTGGGCGAGGACAAGGGCGATCTTGAGTGGCTTGCGATTCACCACGCCTTCTGCTTCATCTCGTACAAGATGAGCGACTTCCAGAAGTACATCGATCAGGAGGCGGCCAAGGGTGCGTTCAGCGAGGTTGAGGAGTAACCTCCCCTCTCGCTGTCTCTCTGCCTCGCTCACACATCCAGGTTCTTCACATCCAGCGCGTGCTCTTCGATGAACCGCCGGCGGGGCTCGACCTCTTCGCCCATCAGGATCGAGAAGAGCGCGTCGGCGTCGCTGGCCATGTCCCACGACACGCGCATCAGCACGCGCCGCGAGGCGTCCATCGTCGTGTCCCACAACTGCTCGGCGTCCATCTCGCCCAGACCCTTGAATCGCTTGATCTCAAGGCCGCGACGCCCGATTTCCTTCAGACCCGCGAGGATGGTCGCGATGCTCGGGCATTCGACGATGTTCGACTTGACGGCGACGGTGGTGACGCGTTCTTCGGGCTCGTCGGAGTCGCCTTCGGTCGATGCCTGGGGCTCGGCGTGCGCGGGTTCATCGTGCTCGACCTTGCTGAGCATCCACGCGTAGCGTGCCGGCATGCGCTCGCCGGTGACGGACTCTTCCTGCACCAGCGCATAGTCGTTGATGTCCAGGCCGATCGCCGAGAGGTCGGTGAAGAGTCGCTCCAGTTCGCGGTTCTCGTGGAGTTCGCGGATCGAGCCGGAGGGCGCGCCGCCGGACTCGTGCGAATCGTCGGCCAGGCGCAGGCCGCGTTTCTCCAGCGTCGCGTGGGCGCTGCTCTCGGACCAGTGGAACTCTTCCCCGCCTCGCCAGGTGACGCGGTGGGTCGGGAGGCGGCCCGACGGGCGGTGGCCGGCCTTGAACTCGGGGTCCCCCGAGCGGCTGGCGAGCAGATCAACGAACTTCACGCCGCGGCGCTCCGCGATCTGCACCAGTTCATCGAGGCGGCGCAGCAGGTGCACGGCACGCCGGAGCGAGTCGCCCGAGATGCGGTGCTTGTCGGCCGAGCCGCGCACGTCGATGTCGCGCACCACCAGCGTGGCTTTCTCCATTCCCAGTTCGGTCAGCACATCGTCGAGCACTCGCTCGTTGAGGACGTAGCGGCTCTTCTTGGCCTTGCCCGAGCCGTGCAGGATCTGGTAGAGGGGCGGCTGGGCGATGTAGACGTGCCCGCGCCGGATGAGTTCGGGCATCTGGCGGAAGAAAAAGGTGAGCAGGAGTGTGCGGATGTGGCTGCCGTCGACGTCGGCGTCGGTCATGATGATGACCTTGCCGTAGCGGAGGCGGGTGATATCCATCTCCTGCCCGATGCCGACGCGGAGGGCGGCGATGAGCGTGCGGATTTCCTCGAAGCCCAGGATGCGGTCGATTCGGGCCTTTTCGACGTTGAGGATCTTGCCCTTGAGGGGGAGGATCGCCTGGGTCTCGACGTTGCGCCCCTGCGTCGCCGAGCCGCCTGCGGAGTCACCCTCGACGATGAAGAGTTCGCTCTCGTCGACGTTGCGGGTCTTGCAGTCGCGGAGCTTGTGGGGCATGGAGCCAGAGTCGAGCGCGCTCTTGCGTCGCGTGAGTTCGCGGGCTTTGCGGGCCGCCTCGCGCGCCTGGGCCGCCACGATGCCCTTCATGCACAGGCGCTTGGCCTCGCTGGGGTGCTCTTCGAACCACGTCTCGAGCGCTTCGCCGACGGCCAGCGACACAAAGCTCTCGATCTCGGGGTTGAGGAGTTTCTCCTTGGGCTGGTTGTTGAAGGTGGGGCTGGGGAGCTTCACGCTCACGATCGCGACCAGGCCCTCGCGCAGGTCCTCGCCGGTCGGGACGGGGTCCTTCTCCTTGATGATGCCGGTCTTGCGCGCGTAGTTGTTCATGGTGCGTGTGAGCGCGACCTTGAAGCCCTGGGCGTGCGTCCCGCCGTCGACGTTGTTGATGTTGTTGGCGAAGGAGAGCAGCGTCTCGTTGTAGCCGTCGTGATACTGCATCGCGACTTCGCACGTGAGGTTGTTCGCCTCGTCGTTGCGCTTGATCGAGACGACATCGGACACGGCCGTCTTGCCGGTCATGAGGTGCTCGACGTACTCGCGCAGGCCGTCCTTGGCGTGGAAGTTCTCGGCGTGGACCTTGCCGTCGGCGCCGACGCGTTCGTCGATAAGGCGGAGGTTGATGCCGGGGTTGAGGTACGAGAGCTCGCGGAGGCGCGTCGCCAGCGTCTGGAAGGCGAAGGTGGTGTCGGGGAAGATCTCGGGGTCGGGGCGGAAGGTGACGGACGTTCCGCGACTGCGGGCCGAGCCCGGCGGGATGGTGCCGATGACCGAGAGCGGGCGTGCGACCTTGCCGCGCTCGAAGGTTATGGAGTGGATCTTGCCGTCGCGATAGACCTCGCAGGTGAGGTACTCGGAGAGCGCGTTGACGCAGGAGACGCCCACGCCGTGCAGGCCGCCGGAGACTTTGTAGGCCGAACCCTCCTGGCCGAACTTCCCGCCGGAGTGGAGCACGGTCATGACGATCTCGACGGCGGGCTTGCCGTCGTACGCCGGGTTGTCGTGCTTCTTGGGCTCGACCGGGATGCCGCGCCCGTCGTCGACGACGCAGCACGAGCCGTCGGGCTGGATGGTGACGGAGACATAGGTCGCGTGCCCGGCCATCGCCTCGTCGATCGAGTTGTCGACGACTTCATAAACCAGGTGGTGCAGCGCGTTGACGCCCGTGCCGCCGATGTACATGCCGGGGCGGAGGCGCACGGCTTCGAGGCCTTCGAGCACCTGGATCTGATCGGCGGTGTAATCACCGGAGGGCTTGGCTGGGCTCGAGGGAGAGATCTGGGCCGTCATCCGTGCTCCGTTTTCTGGCAGGTGGCCAGTCGAGTTCAGTGCCGAAAAACAGGGCGATTTTCTCATGCCGAACGGACTGCGAAACAAACGCTCCGCTGCTTGGAGAATCGCGTGATTTGATTATAGCAGGTCGTCGCGGTTCACGCCCACGAACGGGAGGGTGCCGGCGGCCCGCACGGGGGCAGAGAAACCCCAGGGCCGAGCGCCCGCGAATTCACGGAAAATCGCACGTGCTCACCAATTCTTGACATCATGATCCCAATTTCCTGCGACCGATTAAGGATGGTGCCCCGTACAAAGGAGAAAGCCATGAAGATCAGGACCGCCATCGTCGCCGTTGCCTGCCTCGCGGGTTTCGCGCTCACCTCGCCCGCCCTCGCCCAGGACTACGACTTTCAGTGGTCCACGATCGGCCACGCCGGAAACCGCCCGACCAACGCGGAGGAGACCGCCCACAACCCCTTCGCGCCGCCGATGGGCGCGGTCGGGTACGAGTACCGCCTCGCCAAGACCGAAGTGACGGCCAAGCAGTGGCTCGAGTTCGTCCGCGCCTACGCCCCCTACTGGAGCGGCTCGCGCTACGACTCGCAGTTCATCGGCAACTGGGTCTACCCCGCCAACGGAGATCCGGACCTGCCGCCGGATTACCGCGTGGACAAAGCGGCGGAGAACTTCCCGACCGAGATGTCATGGCGCATGGCCGCCCGCTACTGCAACTGGCTCCAGAACGGCAAGCGCCCGGAGCGCGACGCGTTCGAGAACGGCGCGTACGACACCTCAACCTTCACGACCAACGCCGATGGCTCAATCAATGACCAGCGCACCCACACGCCCGGCGCGGCCTTCTGGATCCCGACAGTGGACGAGTGGATCAAGGCCGCGTACTACGATCCGAACCGCTACGGCAGCGGCGTCGAGGGATACTGGCTTTATAACAACCAGTCCAATACCGCACCGATCTACAACGCGCCGTGGAACGGCGGGGAATCCAACGGCGGCGTCTGGGATGGCGACGACTGGCGATACTACGACGTCGCGTCGTATCCAAATACCCACTCCATCTGGGGACTCTATGATCTATCCGGCGGTGTCATGGAATACACCGAGGGGATGCTGAGATCTGAAGCTCGGGAAGCCTACGGCTCCGATCGATACCAGCAGTTTCCCGAGTACAGCGATCTGATTGCAGATTATCACTTGAACACGAGCCCTGATGTCGCATTTGCGGGCTTTCGGATCGCTTCTATAGTTCCGTCGTCGGGAGTTGCTTTGTGGTTAGGACTTGGCTTGCCCCTGCTATTGAGAAGGAGAAGGCATCATGTGTAGCTGTATCTCTCGCTATCTCTTTGGACTCACGCTTGGGATCGTGCCCGACTTGGCTTGGAGCACTGTGACAGTTGAGTTCGACCAGAGCTCCTAGACCACGTCGGCGACAGTGACCCAGTCACCAACGACTCAGCGCTGGACTGTGACGTGCAACGCAAACTACTCGCAAGGTCCGACTACATTCTGGATCAAGTGCGACAACAACGACGAGTTTGATACCATTCTTATCAACGCGAACACTACGAATCAGGCAAGGGTCTGGATTGGTAGCCAGAGATCGAGCACCAAAGCTGGGTCAATCGACCTGATCGCCCGAGGTAGCACCGGACCGGTGGTAATCCTTGACCTCCGATCGTCCGGCAACCTGGGTGACCTTGTCGTGAATTCGATTTCAACCGCAACGATCGACGGCAGTGTGACGGGCTCAATCGTCTTGCCAGAACACGCGGCGATCGGACAGAGCTCGCTTGACAATACGCATGTGCTCGGCAGCATCTTGGGAGATATCGACATCTCCGCCGGCACGCTTCTTCGGCTTACGTCGATGGAGACATCGGAACGGCCCAATCACCATCAACCATCAACGTGCGAGACAATCTATATGTACTCGAAGCAGGTAATATCTTTGCCAACGTCAATGCAAACACAACGAGCGGTTCTTGGGTTGGGACGTTTCACGCAACGGGCACGTTCAGCGGATCGCTGAATGCGCGCGAGCTGGGCGGCTTTGTGGCCCAAGGCATTCAGCAACGTTTCTGGATCGAAGGTGATCTCGCCGCCAATGTGTCCATTTCCGAACAGGTACGCAACTACAACATCGCGGCACCCGAGATCGAAGTGGGCGGGAAGCTCTCCGCTTCTCGTGTGTTCAAGACAGGTCGCAACCTACCCAGCGGAACCGTGTTCTCCATGACGCCAGTCGATGGGCTTGCGGGATGCGTGATTCTGAATGCGTCGAATTCGACATTTGGCTGGTCTGGCGATGTGAAGGTCGATGGCATTACGATCAGCCCCACCTCCTATGGTGCGCCGTACTACACCATCGCCAGTTCGGCTCTCGGCGGCGGGGCGGTCGGGCTCGTGCCGTATCACCTCTACGTCAACGACTGCTCGCCGGTCAGCACTGGCTCACCCGGCCCCAGCCTCTTCGACTCCGTCCTCAATCACAGATTCAACGACCCAGATCGGGACAAGAGCATCTACCTTCGCTTCTATGGCCCGGTGTTCGCTGTGCCGGATACCACGCGCCCGGTGCGCATCGAATACAACACCGGATCAAACTGGATCGACATCAGCCATCACTTCTACATCAACGTGGAAAGCACGGCGGCGTCCACGTCGAGAGAAGTTGAAATCCATGGCGGAAACGGCGAGTCCGCCTTCATGCCGGGCGAGTATCGGATTTCGCCCGTGGCCGGTCGACTGAAGTGCGCCCAGACGACGGCCGCCAGCGCCCCCGACGTGGGCGATTTCATGTACTACTTCTAGGTCGACGCGGACTGCAATCGCAACCTTCGCTTGGACTCCGACGATTTGGCGATCATCGTTGATGGCATTCACCCGTTTGACCGCGACAACAATGGCAACGGCAACGGCAATATCGATTCCTGCGAGCACGAGGGATGGTCGTGCCTGGCCGACGTGAACTACGACGGTTTCGTCAACGCCGACGACTATGACCTCTTTGTCTGGTTCTTCGACAACGGGCTCTCGCTGGCCGACTACAACTATGACGGCTTCGTGAACGGCACGGACTACGATCTCTTCGTCGCCGATTTTGACGCGGGGTGCTGAATTCACATGAACAACATGAATCTCCCCAACCCGAGGCCGTGCCTCGGGTTTTTCATGCGCGGCAAGCAAAGTCGCCATTCGTAGAATACTCGCACCGTGACCTTCCTCGACCCTATCCCGCCCGGCCCGCTCGAACCGCTCAACCCCGCGACGGGCGACGCCGCGCCGCCCGACTTCGATCGCGCCATCCACTGGGCCGCCCGCGGCAGCACGCCGTTCAAGGCATTCCTCTCCGACAAAGGCAATGTCCACGACGCGATGGCGCAGCTCCCCATCTGGATGCTCATGGGCGCCACCGCGGCGGCGGTCACACTCGGACAACTCGTCCTGCCGCGCCTGGGACTTCGCCCGTGGGCCGCGTGGACGATCTCCGGCATCCTGGCCGCGACGGTGATGCTGCTCGGCCTGCGCTTCCTGAAGGGATGGGGTCAACCGCGAACCACCTTCGGCGCGCCGAACATCGAGAGCGACGCGCGCTTCCGCGTCCGCGCGTTCGGGGATGTCAACGCGCTAGGCCCGGTTCACGCGGCGTTTGACCCCGCGCGCGACAGCGGCTTCGACCCCGCGGTCTACTTCGCGTTCTTCGCCGTCGCCCCGCGCAAACGCGTGTTTATGTGGTTCTGGCTGAGTGTGACGGCGCTGTGGTTGACCTGGTTCTGGTGGCAGATGTCCAGCGGCCTGCGCACGCACGTGGCGTCGCTGGAGATGCTCGGGCTGGCGGGCGTAATGGCGATTCTTTGGGCCGCGTGCTTCCCCGTGTATTTCCGCGTCTCGCCGGGCAAACTCGAGGTGATGCGAGCCGGCTTCCTGGGACGGAACTTCGCGGTGAGCGAGTCGCACGACCTTCGCACGCTGCGTGTCACGATCGATGCGGGTGGTCGCGCGATCTATCTCACGCGTCCCGCTTCCGACGGCGAAAGCCCCGGGGCCGAGACGCCGGTCGCCCGGTTTTCGTACCGGAACGTGCCGCGCGGGGCGGAACTGGCCGCGGTGCTTCTCTCGGCCGCGACGTGCTCCGCCGCGGCGCCGGGATTGCCCGGCGATCGGTTATAATGAACTGATAACAAGATTGTAGATATTGATCGGTCGGGTCTTGTGGGTCCGCTTACGGCTCGATCTTCACCACGCTGATCTTCTCGCAGAGCAGTTCATACAGCAGCGAGATGTCCTGGTCGCCCAGGCGCACGCACCCCATGGACTTCTGCTGCCCGATGGAATCGGGCTCGATCGTGCCGTGCAGCCCGAAGCCCTTGTGCACCGCCGAGGCGCCAACGCCCTCGATGCCCATCCAGAACTCGCCGATCGGGTTCTTGGGATCGCTGGCGTCAAAGTGCTCGCCGGTCTTGGGGTTGGTCCAGTGCGGGTTGACCAGTTTGCTCGCGGGCTTGACGACAAACGTGCCCGTGGGCGTGCCGTTGTCGGTGCCCAGCCCGACCTTGAACGACTTGACAAACGTCCACGTCTCCTGGTCGTCGGGCGAGCCCGTGTAGAGATCGAGGCGGTAGGCCGACTTGTTCACGACCGCGTGGAACGGCCCGCGCACCAGTTTGAGTTTCTGCCCAACCTTCAGCGCCCCCGGGTCCTTAAGCCCGTTGATCCGCTGGATCAGGCGCCAGTCCGTCGCCAGGTCGCGCTTCCGCGCGATCTTGATCAGGCTGTCGCCCGATATGACGGAGTAGGTCTCGGTCAGCGGATCACCCGCGACAACCTTGTTGGAAAAGATCAGTTCGTCGCTGATCTTCGAGAGTTTCTCGCGGAGCGAATCGCGGTCGCTGGCGACGCTGCGTGAATCGGCCAGCGCCTTGCTGAACAGGCCGCGGGCCGCCAGCAAGTCACCGCTGGAGTACTTGCGATCGCCCTCGCTGATCCACTCGGAGATCGCGCTGCCCGAGATGCTGGGCGTGAGCGTATTGGTCGGTGTCGTCGGCGTGGTGCTGGTGTTGGGCGCGTCCTTATCCTTGGGCTTCACTTCAGGATTGCCCTTGGGATCCGCCACGTTCACCGGGTTGGGCTTGGTGCCGTCGGGCGAGTTCTGGTCGCCCGTCATCGAGAGCGTCGGTACGCTCGGTCCAGTCCCGCCGCTTGGCCCAGTCCCGCCGTTCGGCGTGGGCTCGCTGGCCCGCACCGGTTCACTGGGGATCCCGGCGTCGCCCTGCACGAATTCGTTCTTTTTCTTGTCCGCGTCGGGCGCGACCGGCGGCGGTGTGATCGCGCCCGGCGTCTCCATCCCCGCCTGAGCGGGCGATGGCGACGACTTCATGCTCCACACCGCGTACGCCCCGCCCGCCGCCACCACGACCAGCGCCGCGATGATCAGGCCCGTGTTCCGCTGACGTCGCTTGGCGGCAAAGCTGTGCGTGCTGCCCACCGAGTGCTCGATCTGAGATGGAAGTGCCATGTCCGAACCTTCCGTGTTGCTCGCGCCCGCGCCCATCCGGGCCGGCGCCGTTCTGTTCCCTCAGGAGCGGTCCTTCGCTCCGGCTTGTTCAACCCGTCTGCGTGTCCGGCGCTCCGGAGACGTCCGCGACGATCGTTCGCGTCGGCGTGATGACCGCGTCCACGAGCGCGTCGCGCTCGTCACGCGGCACGCGATCGACGATCTGCGCGTCGAACGCCACGCCCACCCGGGCCGCCGTCAGCCCGGGCGTCGCGAAGAACCGATCATAGAACCCGCCCCCGCGCCCCAGCCGCCCACCATAGCCGTCAAATCCGAGGCCAGGTGTGACAACCATGTCGATCGATCCAACCTCGGCGGCGGCGCATGTCGCCCTGGGCTGGCGCAGGCCGCCCCGTGTCGTCTCCAGATCATCCGGATACCGCATCACACGTCGGGCGATCAACTCCCGCTTCTCCCAGTCGATCCAGGGAAGCACCACCACCCGACCGCTCTCCAGCGCCCCCTCGATGATCGGCGACACATCCGCCTCGCCCCGCATCGGCGCGAAGACCATCACCACCTTGGCGGCACGAACAAACTCCGACGTCAGCACGCGCTGGCACAGGCGCGCCGACATCGCCGCAACGTCGTCGGGCGACAGGGCGTCCAGCGAGCGCGTCAGCGCCCGCCGCATCGCTCGCTTGGTTTCCGATAGATCACTCACCCGCAACCGCCGCCCCCGCCGCTAAACGCCCGGAAAATTCCCGACCACCGACCTTGATCACGAGTCCCATCCGTACGCCCGGATCGCGCCTGTCGAAATGAACACGGCGCAACTGAAGTTGATCGACCAGTCGCCCCGTCGGGCGTCAAGATTGATCGCCCTCAGGTCTTCACGCCGTCATGCCTTCCCGGCGTCCCCGCGCGTCTCCGCGCGCAGAGCCTTGATCTCTTTGAGGCGCGCCGCCAACTGGGCCTCCAGCCCGTGCATGCCCGGCCTGTAGTAGATCTTCTCCACGCCCAGGTAGTCCTGCCGCCCCACGCCGTCCGCGTGGTCGTGGGCATAGTCGTACCGATCGCCTCGATTTCCCCCGGGCGAGAGGTCCTGGGCCTTGCGAACGTTCCCGTCCTTGATGTGCATGGGCACGGGGATGGTTCGGCCCTCGCGCACGTCCGCGATCGCCTCGTCGATCGCCAGATACGACGCGTTGCTCTTGGGCGCCAGCGCCAGGTAGATCGCGGCCTGCGAGAGCGTGATCCGCGCCTCGGGCATCCCGATCCGCTCGACCAGTTCCCACGCCGACGACGCCACCATGATCGCGCGCGGGTCGGCGTTGCCGATGTCTTCGCTCGCAAGGATCGCCAGACGCCGCGCGATGAACCGCGGGTCCTCCCCTCCCTCGAGCATCCGCGCGATCCAATACACCGCGGCATCGGGATCGCTCCCGCGCACGCTCTTGATCATCGCCGACGCCAGGTCGTAGTGCTCGTCGCCCGTGCCGTCATACACCGCGGCCTTCTGCTGGATCGAGTCCTCCGCCACCGCCCGATCGATCACGATCACGCCCGAAGCACCACCTTCTTCGCTCTTTGCTTCTGCGTTGTCACTTCGTCTCTCGAGGCTGCTCAGCACCGCGACCTCGAGCGCGGTGAGCGCCCGGCGCGCATCGCCGTCGCACTTGATCGCCCACACTTCCAGCGCCTCGTCGCGCAGGTCGATCGCGAGTTTGCCGAAGCCGCGATCCGGGTCCTGCGCCGCCCGGCGCACGATCGCCTTGATCCGTTCGTTCTCGAGCGGGCGGAGCGCGAACAGCGTGCTGCGGCTCACAAGCGCCGAGTTCACGCTGAACAGCGGGTTCTCCGTCGTCGCGCCGATCAGCGTGATCACGCCGCGCTCGACATCCGCCAGCAGCACGTCCTGCTGCGAGCGCGTGAAGCGGTGGATCTCGTCCAGGAACAGCATCGTCCGCGTTCCGGCGTGCTCCAGTCGGCTGGTCGCCTGGTCGATGATCTCGCGGATGCGCTTCACGCCAACCGACGAGGCGTTCTCCTGCTCAAAGTGACGCTTGGTGTGCCTGGCGATGAGTTCGGCGAGCGTGGTCTTGCCCGTCCCCGGCGGGCCGTGCAGGATGAGCGAGGTGATCGTCCCCGCGGCGAGCATCCGCCTCAGGAGTTTCCCCTCCCCCAGGATGTGCTCCTGCCCCTCGAACTCGTCGAGCGATCGCGGGCGCATCCGCAGGGCCAGCGGCATCGCCGACGCCCTCGCCCGTTCCCGAGATTGGGCCCACAGGTCGCTCATCGCAAAAGAATAGGTGTACTCTGTACACACGCGCCCTTCGGCGCTCTGGATCCCCGGCCCATCGGAGCCCTCATGGCCAAGCCCGCCACGCCAGCCGCCCCTCCGCCGCCCGCACTCCGCCGAGCGCCAACGGGTTTCTCCATCATCGCCGGCGCGCTGGGGAGGAAAACGCCCGAAGAATTCCGGGGCGTCTCGCCCAATTCGGGTGAGGACATTCCCACGCCGTACTTTGCCGCCGGCGCCGGCGATGTCGAGGCCGCCTGCCGCGCCGCGTGGGAGGCGTTCTTTGACTATCGAAATCGACCCGCCGCTGTTCGCGCCACGTTCCTTGAGAAGTGCGCCGAGAACATCGTGGCGCTGGGCGATGATCTGATCGCGGTCGCCACGACGGAGACGGGCCTGGCGCCCGCGCGCCTGGTCAGCGAGCGTGATCGCACCGTGAACCAACTCAGGCTCTTTGCCGCCGTCCTGCGCGAGGGCTCGTGGGTCAACGCTGCCATCGACCACGGCGATGCCAACCGTCGTCCGCTTCCCAAGCCGGATGTTCGGCGCATGCTCCGTCCCCTCGGACCCGTCGCCGTCTTCGGTGCCAGCAATTTCCCCTTGGCGTACAGCACCGCGGGTGGCGACACCGCCTCGGCGCTGGCCGCGGGCTGCCCCGTCATCGTCAAGGGACATCCCTCGCATCCCGGGACGGGCGAACTGGTCGCCCACGCGATCGCCGCCGCCGTGGCGCAGTCGGGCCTGCCCGCGGGCATCTTCTCCTTCCTTCACGCCGGCGCGCAGCGCGAGACCGCCGTTGGCATCGAACTTGTCCGTCATCCCTGCGTCCGCGCCGTAGGCTTCACGGGCTCTCCCGCCGGCGGCATGGCGCTGGCCCGCGAGTGCTCGTCGCGCCCCGACCCGATCCCCGTCTTTGCCGAGATGGGAAGCGTGAACCCCGTCTTCCTCCTGCCCAACGCGCTCGAGAGCCAGGCGACATCGATCGGCGAAAAACTCGCCGCCTCCATCACCAACTCCAGCGGGCAGATGTGCACATGCCCCGGGCTCATCTTCGGCATCCGCAGCGACGGCCTGGAATTGGCCACCCGCGCGATCTCAGAGCAGATGAACCAACTCGCGCCCCAGACCATGCTCAGCCGTCGCATCCGCGCGACGTTCATCAAGCGCACCAGCGAGATCGCCGCGGCCTCCGGAGTGCAGATCCGCGGCGGATCGCCCGAGCCCGGACACCGCGTCGAGGGCACCGCCCACCAGTCCGAGACCAAGTTCCCCATCCGCTGCTCAGCCACCCTCTTCCGCACCACCTTTGAATCCTTCAAGAGCAGCCCGACACTCCTTGAAGAGTGCTTCGGCCCGGCCGCCGTGCTCGTCGTGTGCGAGAACGAAGACCAACTCATGGCCGCCGCGTCCATGATCCAGGGAAGCCTCACCGCGTCGATGTTCGCCGGGGCAGCCGATGCCGCCATCGCCGGCCAACTCCTCGCGACGCTCGAACTCCGCGCCGGGCGCATCGTGTTCAACGGCGTGCCGACCGGCGTCGAGGTGTGCGCGGGCATGGTCCACGGCGGGCCGTTCCCCGCCACCAACCAACCGCACACGACGGCGGTGGGGCACCACGCGATCGAACGCTGGTGCCGCCCTATCTGCTATCAGAACGCGCCGAGCACCCTCCTCCCGCCCGAGTTGCGCGAAGAGAACAACCAGCACGTCCGTCGCCGCGTCGACGGCCTGTGGATCGAGCCCGTAACTTCCCAGCAGGCGACGCCCCCCCCCAAGACGGATGCGACAGGCTACCCCAAGGCCAGAAAATAGGATTTTATACGGTATCGCGGTTGGATGTGAGGACTGATCGGCGCTCGCGGGTGCGGTGTTGTCCCGATCATGCGCCCGGCCTATCGTCTCAGCCCTGACCTCGTCTGGGTCGGGCGACAAGTTGGAGCCGAAAGCACCACCGCGCTGGCTCGCCCTCGAAACCCTGGGCGAGTCGTCCGAGGCCAGGCCTCGGGGCCGGTGGGAGGTGGAGACCAATGGGCAAGAAAGAAGTCACACAGGTATTCAAGATCATGGCGACGGGTGGCGCGGCCACTCCGGCGCCGCCGCTGGGTCCCGTCCTTGGTTCCAAGGGCGTGAACCCCGGTCAGTTCATCCAGAAGTTCAACGCCGCGACGCAGAACGTCAAGGGCAAGGTGGTCGGGTGCATCGTCACGGTGTACAGCGATCGCTCGTTCGACTTCGAGATCAAGAGTTCGCCGGCCAGCGTCCTCATCAAGGAGGCCGCCAAGGCGGAGAAGGGCTCGGGCGTTCCCAACAAGAACAAGGTGGGCAAGATCACACGCGATCAGGTCAGGAAGATCGCGGAGGCCAAGGCCGCGGACCTGAATTCCGCGAGCATCGAGGCCGCTATGCGAGTGATCGAAGGGACCGCGCGCTCGATGGGCGTGACGGTGGAGGGCTGAAGCCATGCCAGTGAGAATCACCAAGCGGGCCAAAGCCAACGCGTCGCTGAAGCCCAATGACGCGCTTGCGGCCGCCGAGGCGGTCGCGGCGCTGAAGAAGTTCAAGGCTCCGAAGTTCGATCAGACCGTCAACATCTGCATGCACCTGGGCATCGACACCGCGCAGGCCGATCAGGCTCTTCGCGGCGCTCTCTCGCTCCCCAAGGGCATCGGCAAGACCAAGCGCGTTGTGGCGTTCTGCCAGAGCGACGTGGCGCCCAAGGCCTTGGCGGCCGGCGCGATCAAGGCCGGCGCCGAGGATCTGGTGGCTGAGATCGAGAAGGGCTGGATGGATTTCGATGTCGCGATCGCGTCGCCCGACATGATGCGCGTCGTTTCCAAACTCGGTAAGGTCCTGGGCCCCAAGGGCCTGATGCCCTCGCCCAAGGCCGGCACCGTGACCACCAACGTGCCCGAGGCGGTGAAGGAATACTCGGCGGGCAAGGTCGAGTACCGCGCCGACAAGGGCGGCAACGTGCACGCGGTCATCGGCAAGATGAGTTTCGCGGAGGGTGACCTGGTCGCCAACCTCGAGCACTTCATCCACGCCATCGAGAAGGTGCGCCCCGCGACCGCCAAGGGCCAGTACATCAAGAAGATCACGATCAGCGGCGCCATGACCCCCGGAGTCCAGATCAAGTACGTCCAGGCTGTCGCCGCGGAGTGAGGTGAACCATGTCCAAGACTGTCAAGCAGGCCATCATGCGCGACTACACGTCGCGTCTTACCGACCCCGCGACCAGCAAGGTGCGCGAGGCGATGCTCATCAGCGTCCGCGCCCTCAAGGGCACGGACAACACCAAGGTCCGTCTGGGCCTTGCCAAGAAGAAGATCAAGGTCAGCGTGGTCCGGAACTCGCTGGCCCGCAAGAACTTCGCCGGCAGCGCCCTGGCGCCCCTGGCAGACTTCCTCACCGGACCCAGCGCACTCGTCTACGGCGGGTCGTCCGTCGTCGAATGCGCCCGCGAGGTCGTCGCCCTGATCGCCAAGTTCCCCGGCATCGAACTCAAGGGCGCCGTCCTCGACGGGCAGCTCTACTCCGGCAAGGCCGGTGTTGAGGAGTTGAGCAAACTCCCAACCCGCGAAGAGGCCGTGGCCAACGTGGTCACCCTCGTCGTCAGCCCCGCCAAGAAGATCATGGGCCAGATCAAGGGCCCGGGCTCCAACATCGCGGGCATCATCAAGGCGATCGAAACCAAACTCGAAAAGGGCGAGACCATCGCCAAGGTCGGCTGAGTTCTCGGTCCCACAGTTCATGTCCTTTCAACGAGGGTCGCACCGGGTTCACGGGCCGCGACCCTCGTTTTTTTATTGCCCGGTGCGCCGTCCACATTAAATCAGCGATTCAGGTCCTGATTTCCGGCTCTTTTCCTCGATAATTTTGATAACCACCGTTAGCGCCTCGGCCACGCCCCGACGCACTGGGTTGCGACGACACTCGGATCCCGCGGCGGCCACGCACTCCGCCACGGGCACACACACACGACACACGGAAAGGACCACCTCATGGCTCTCAAGAAGTCTCGCGCGATCGCTCTGCCCACCCTCGCCTCCACCCTCCTGCTCCTCTGCGGGCAGGCGATGGGACAGAGCTTCAACATCGACATCAACAACGCCAGCGGCAACGGCGCGGGCGCTCCCGCCAACAGCTTCGCAGGCGCCGCCGGTCAGGCCGGGTTCTGGAACGCCATCTCCTCCGCCACCGCCACGACCTCCACGCTCAAGGACCTGTCCGGCGTCAACTCCGCCGTCACATTTACCCACGACACCACCGGCACGTTCAGCGCCGCCGCGGACGCGGGAGTCTCCGGCGAGGCCGCCAAACTCATGCTCGACTACCAGGGCCTGACCAGTTTCGGCACGCTCACCTACAGCTTCAACAACCTCGCCGCCGGCACCTACGCTGTCTTCACCTACGCCGATCTTCCCGGCGACGCCAGCAACCAGGCGGGCGTGACTGTCACCGGCTCCTCCAGCAGTTACCAGTATGTCGGCGGCGCGATGTCCGCCAGCAAACTCACCCCCGGCATCACCCACGCCATCCATGTCATCAACGTCTCGGCCGGCGGCTCGATCACGGTCAAGGTCGCCGATTCCGTCTTCGGCACGGCCCACGTCGGCGGCCTGCAACTCCGCAAGATCGACAGCAACCGCCTCCGCTTCTTCGTCAACGACAATGCCTCCGGCGCCTCCGACGGCACCACCTGGGCCACCGCCTACACCGACCTCCAGATCCCCCTCGTCGCCGCCAACAACATCGGCGGACCATGGGTCGAGATCTGGACCGCCCAAGGCTTCTACTACCCCACCAGCGGAACCTCGCGCACCGCGTCCTTTGTCATCCCCAGCGGCCTGCGCCTCTACGGCGGATTCGCCGGCACCGAGACCTCCCTCTCCCAACGCACCAACCCCTGGGCCTTCATCACCGCCATGAGCGGCGCGATCGGCGGGAGCGCTCAGACCGACAACTCCTACCACGTCGTTGACGCCGACAATACCGCCGGCGACACTCTCATCGACGGCTTCTCCATCGTCCGCGGCTACGCCAACGGGTCGGGCGACGCCGCCAAGGGCGGCGGCATGACCGCGATCAACAGTTCCGTCGTCTGCAGGAACGTCAAGTTCCTCTCCAACTACGCCAGCGTCGAGGGCGGCGGCGTCTACTCCACAGGCAAGTATCCCAAGTTCGTCGATGGCCTCTTCTATGACAACTGGACCGGCGGCGAGGGCGGCGGCGCCTATCACCACACCGCCGGTGATATCCAGTTCGCCAACACCGAGTTCGTCAACAATCGCGCGACAGGCTCCGGCGGAGCAGTCAAGATTCTCTACTCCGTCGGCTACGCAGAAGGCTGCGTCTTCAACGGAAACCTCTCTTCGTCCGGCGATGGCGGCGCGATTGCCTGCTCCGGCGACACCGGCGTCGGCATGATCGTCCGCATGTCCACCCTCGCCAACAACAACGCCCCCAACGGCACGGCGGGCGGTCTGTACGTCAGCACCGGCACCGACGCCACCATCACCAACTCCATCTTCTGGGGCAACACCGACGGCGTGCCCAATACCACCGCCGAGTCCCAGGTCTACGCCGTCAACTTCCACGGCTCGTTCTACACCGCCCTCTCCACAACCATCGAGGGCCAGAACCCCGATCCCAAGTTCATCGATATCAACGGCGCCGACAACGTCCCCGGCAACTTCGACGATAACTTCCGCCTCCAGACCACCTCGCCCGCCATCGACGCCGGCAACAACAACCTCGTCCCGATGGATCCCTGGGACTTCGACGGTGACTTCAACTTCGCCGAGAAGTGGAGTGGAGACATGGACGGCAACACCCGCCTGGTCGACGTGCCGTTCGCCTCCGACACCGGCGTCGGCCCCGCGCCCATCATCGACCGCGGTGCGTTCGAGTATCAGTTCACCCCCTGCCTGGCTGACTTCAACGGCGATGGGTTCGTGAACGCCCTTGACTACGACCTCTTCGCCTCCGCCTTCGAAGCGGGCGATATGGCCGCCGATATCGACGGCAACACCTTCGTCAACGGCCTTGACTACGACATGTTCGCCTCCGCCTTCGAATCCGGCTGCTGAAACCCGTCGGTGATGAATTACGCTCCCAAGACAGGCCGGCTCGCGAGGGTCGGCCTGTTTTTTCGCCCGATCTGCCTTTGTTCGGACCCTTGATCGAACCAGCCAGCCCGCCAATCATTTCGACCCTGCTGACTCCACTGGTCCGCTTGCCCCGTTGCGGGCAGCACGGATTAAAAGACCGGGCGTTCCGGTCCCACTGGCGTGCGGGAACAGTCCCGGGCAGTTCCGCCCGGCAACGGAAGGTGAATCATGTCGATGACGGTTGATCAACTCGGCGACGCTCTGGCCGGTCTCTCCCTGAAGGACGCGGTCGAGCTCGGCAAGTACATGAAGGATAAATACGGCATCGAGGCCGCCGCCGGTGGCGCGGTCATGATGGCGGCCCCCGCCGCGGGCGGCGCTGCCAAGGCCGAGGAGAAGACCAGCTTTGACGTGATCCTCAAGGCCGTCGACGCGGCCAAGAAGATCGGCGTCATCAAGGCCGTCCGCGAGGTCACCGGCCTGGGTCTGGCCGAGGCCAAGGCCTTCGTCGATGCCCCGGGCAAGCCGGTCAAGCAGGGCCTGGACAAGGCCGAGGCCGAGAAGCTCAAGAAGAGCCTCGAAGAGGCCG
>JADLFE010000059.1 GCA_020845755.1 Phycisphaerales bacterium | reverse complement strand
GGGTGGGCGCAACAGGTAGTAAAGAGGGGGGTGTGTTGTTGTTTGCTCCATGATTTCTCGATGTTCCCGCGATGAACCTATTGCGCGCAAGAGGTTGCAATAGGCGCAACAGGTTGCTGCGCACCCCTTCTGGCGCTACGGAATCGAGGGTCCGCGCTCGTGCTCGCGCTGCGCCGGAGCGCTTCTTCACTGCGTTTGAACAGCAAAAGGCGCTGCGCAGACCAGTTTGTGTGGCTTTCGAGCGCGTTTTCATGCTTCGGCAACGTCCTCGATGAGCCGGTACAGCCTCTGAGGCGTGCCGCCGGTGGCCCGCTCGGCGAACTGGATGCGGCGCTGATCCATCAGCGCCTGTCGGACCTCGTCGTGCTCGCGCGGCGACCAGGCCAAGCGCCGGCTCAGTTGCCAGAAGGGCATCCACGGATCGGCGGGATGTTTGACCGCCCATTCCCGGAGCACGCGGATCATCGCCTTGCACTGGCTCTCGAAGTCGCCGGCGCTGACGTGCTGGCTGGCCTTGAAGAGCATGCGGCGGGTCTGATGTTCGACGAGCGCCCACGCCCAGTTCACCCCCTCGACGGAGATCTCGGGATTGCGGTGCCCAATACTGCACGCATGCACGAGCGCGAGGCGCCGCGCTTTCTCGTTGGCGCGGGCCCACAGCGCCATCCCCGCTTGATCCGACCTGCCTTCGGCCTCGGCGTATGCAGCATCTGCCAGAGAGCGAATCTCGCCGAGGCGCGTTCTCGCATCCGGCGTTGGCTCAACGAGTTTGGGCTCGGGGTGCGCGGTCTTCAGGTTGCCCTTGCCCGGCTTGAACTCCGCCCACCACCGCGCCCGCTTGAGGATCGACTTGGGTAGCTCGTGCACATCCACATCCTGGCCGAGCCCGCGGCGGCCGGCCTCGAAGATGAGCATGCGTGCGAAGAAGCCGTTGGAGAGCATCTTGGGCGACAACGCCTCATAGAAGATGTCCGGAATCGCTGTCCCGAAGAGGCACAGGCACGGCTGATCGATAATGCGGGGCTCCTCGTCACTGGCCTTGACGCGGAGTGGGTAGATCGTGTTGGCCGAGGTGTACAGCTTCAGCAGCGTCTGCATGATCCCTTCGTAGCGAGGGTCGCGCTTGCTGCCGTACCCGCTGATCGCCTGCATCAGCGTGTCGATCTCGTCGGTCTGGAAGAGCATGACCGGCGTCAGGTACATCCGGTCCTCGAGCCCTTCGCCGCTGGCGAAACCGTCCGCGACCGCGCCGGCCATGCCCGAGTCGGCGAGGATCCGCTGGTTGACTTTGCGCGGGAAGTCTTTGCCCGTGCCGGTGTTGGCCAGGCCCAGGAGGTAGATCGCGGTGCGGCTGTCCTGCGGATCGCGGACCTTTCGGCCCGCCAGGGCGGCCTGCAGCGCCACCGCGCCGCAGAACGCCAGTACCGGCTCGGGGTAGGGCGCGTTTGCGAGCGTGTAATCAATGACTTCGTCGATGAAGCCGGGGACTCGCAGGAGCGCCGGCGGCACGGGGCCGGGATCGATCGGTGCGGACGGCGGCGGCTCCAACTGCGGGGTTGAGACCTTGAAGGAGGAGAGATCGACATCGCCGGAGGCAGGTTCCGCACCGAATCCCTCGCGCCGCAGCGCTCGGGCGGCCGCCGCGAAATCACCGTCGTGCTTGAGCAGCGAGTACACGGCGAAGAGCGAGTACCCGCGGCCGTCCTCGAAGGGCGGCGCGTTGGTCGAGAACACATAGAACACGCCGCCCTTGAGCGTGGCGCTGCAGCCCCGGTCCTTGCCGGGGCGGGCCCAGTGCTCGTTCTCGCCCCCGCTCACCCGAGTCCAGCCGTGCTCGACGAGCAGATCACGGACATCGCCGCGCTGGTTGAAGTCATCGCCCGGCTTCAGTTCGCCGGGGGATGAGGCCGAGAGTGCCTTGGGGCGCGGACCAGCCTCCACAGAATGCTGGGCCTCGTTGAGCTCCCATGCGCAGGCCAGCAAGCACTCTCGCTCCTCGGATGTGATGACCGGCAACGCGGCAAGGTCGCCGGCGGTGAGCACGTACCCGTTCGACGGAGCGCACAGGAACATACCACCCTCGCCTCGGGTCTCGATCATCGTGGCAATCGCATGCCAGCGACCATCGGGGCTCTTCCGCGGCGTGAATCGCTTCCCGGCAACCTCGATCGGTTCGGCACCTGGAGCGTCGAAGGACCGTTGCGCCAGTTTCATGTTGCCACAGACCGGGTCCGAACACCGGTATGCGACATGGCGACCTCCCGAGGGTGTGGTTTCGACGATCAGGCGATGGAAGAGGTCCGGGCACACTGCTTCGACCCGCGCTCGCCACGGCTCGAAGGCCGCGCCGGCCAGATCGAAGTCGATCATCTCCAGGTTGCCCGAGACGCGTCCGCACACCAGGCACAGATCACGCCGGGTGGGCCCGGCGAACCATCGAGCGTGCTCCGCCGGCGTTGGGAGCCGCGTCTGATACGGCTTCCACGAGCGCAGGGCGACGCGCTTGTCGTCACCCTCGCGGATCGCCGGCAGTACGCAAAGCCCCGCGGCGGCGTATCGACGGACCGCGTCCAGGGTTGAGGGCAACGGGAGCGTCATTCGAACGGAACCTCCCACGCCAGCGCGTGGTCGAGCGCTTCGGCGGGTGAGGCATGCACGTGCGCGGTCGTCCGCGGGCAGTGGCGGGCGAACCACATCTGCCGCGCCAGGTCTCGCGACGCGAACGCCAGGTACACCGGCTTGCCGAGCATGTGCGCCCAGCCCAACTCGAGCAACGTGGCGTGGCAGTCTGTAGCGTTGATCCAGGCGAAGAACAGGTCCGACTCCCTGATCCATTCCATGCACAGGCCCGGCACCACCCATCGGGGGCGACTGTTTGTGGGAGCCGGCCACGAGGGACTTATGTCGTGCTGCTCGACGCCCGCGTGCCATCCAACCCACTCGTGGCTCTCGCCGCCGAAGGGGACGAAGTGCGGGCCGGTGAAGATGAAGCGGCCGCAGTCGATCGGCTGCCCGAACGGCGCGACGCCGAGTTGCGGCACCAGCGGCAACCGCCAGTTGCCTGATCCGTGCATCTTCCCGGCCAGGTATACGCGCCGCTTGGGCCTCGGACTTGGCGCAGCCGCCACGGCGGTCCGGGGCGTTGTGCTGGGCGGAATGGAGGAGAGTGTGCGAGTCGTCATGACAAGTGCTCCGAGAACCCGACGGATTCGAAGTGGTGGCTCAGCGCGGCTGTTGCCGCAGCGCCGAGCGAGGGGCGACGGCGGCCATCCGTGGCCGCTTCCAAGAAGTCGTTGCAGACCGTGGCAAGGTCTTTGGGCAGAGCATCGATCGCAGCGCGGACGTCGAGTTCGAGATCCCGTCGCCCGATCGAGGACGCCGCCGTGAAGGACGGCTGGCGATCTGCCCCGGCCGCCATCGCCTCATCAAGCGGGACCGTCGTCGATCGACCGCCCCGCTTGGCCGCGTGCTGGGCCCGGAGGATCGACGTCCCGGCCCGGGTCATGGCAATGGCCAGAAACGCCATCGGGCGGCCGCGCGACGGATCGAACTTCGGCCAGCGTTCCAGTGCGGCCAGGATGAGGTCGGACCGAAAGTCGGCGTGCGAATCAACATCGCGACCGCATCCCAAGAGCCTGCTCGCGACCCCGTGGGCGGTGGCACCCAACCGATCAACGTCGAGTGCGTCAAACGAAGGGCGAACCGTTGAGGGACCACCTTCAACCACGCCGCACCTCCTGCACGAGCAGGCGGTGCGGCAAGCCATGGCGCACCTCAATGGTCACATCTGCGTTGTCGGGGCAGGCCTTCAGTTCCGCGAGCAGTTCGACGACCGCGTCTTTGAGCGCGTAGTCGGGCTGCCGGCAACCTGCGCCGATGAGGCGTTCACCACCGAGTTTGACCTCACGCACAACCAGCGGGGCGGGATCGAGGACGGGTTCGCCGCAGCTCACCGGGCACTCGATCCGGCCAAAACCGACGCGAGTCATCAACTCGATCAGGCGCTGCTCTGACGGAGAGACGTCGCTGAGAACCTGAGGTCGCCGAGTGCTCGCGATCATCGAGCACCCCCGTTCCCGGCTTCACTCTTTGTTGGTGCCGGTGTGCTGGCCTCAGGGTGCAGCGTGACCTCGACGCCCAATCGCCGCAGTTGGCGGATGGCCTCGGCAACTCCTGCGGCGTTCCCGCTGATCCTCGCTCGTTCAAGCAGGACGAACCAGGCGGCGGGTGCGTCCCGCCAGGGCTCGCGCGATGTTCGTTTGGTCTTGGCCATCGATCCATGCCTCCTTCTGGAGGATGGACCGATGTCGCATGGGTGTCGCGCGACACCATGCCACCGCGGCAGCCTTTAGGTCGATTTCAGTGGATGGGTGTCGCAGAACTTGTCGCGCTACTCGTCGTCCCAGGCCTCGATGTCGCCGGTGTCGTCGTCTTTCTGGCCCGTGGGGAGATCGGCACGTCCACTCTGCAGGGCAGCTCGGGCGAGCTTGAACCGCGGCCACCGATTCAGGGAGGTGCGGGCGCAGCCGACCGCGTCGGCGATCTGGCTATTCGTCCAGTCGGGGTGTTGCACGAGTAGCGCCACCGCGAGGGCTTCTTTCTGGAGCTTGGGGCCGCCGGCCTTGACAACCTTCTCATTCGAAGCGGAGATCCTGGCTCGGAGTTTCTCGCGGTCCGACCAGGCAATCGCCCACTCGAAGATCTCAGCAAAGGTCATCTGTGATGGTTCCCGCTCGACGATGCGAGCAAGGTGCTCCCACGCCTCGATAGAGCAGCCGGGAGGGGCAAAGCCCCTGGCGTGAAGCGCATCGTCAGAATCATCAAACGCACCCTGGACGACCTCCACCATGAGTCGGATCGCCTCGGCTCGCTCGGCTGCCGAAGCCGATTCCGACTGCATGAGCTCGCTCGTGAGTGAGGCCAAAGCGGCGTCGATGATCGCCCGGCACGCGCGAACCGGTTCGGTGGCGATGGCAAAGCGGCGCAGCTTGGTCCGAGCCCGCTCAATGGCGGCCTCGGCGGCGGGGTCACCGGTCACGGCGTCAATGAACGCGATTCCGGCTCGGGTCTGTCTGGGTTCGGGCATGCCCATGATCGGGACAGTGTAGAAGCCCGACCGTTTTGCGTATTCAGGGGTGGAGGGCCTATCGGCCACTCCCGCCGAGCGACCGCTCGCGGAAATGTGACAAAACGAGCACGAGGAGCTCCCACATGTCGACCGTTCAAGCCGTCCAGGCTCGCCTATCGCCCGCCGAAAGAATCCGCCAGTTCATCGAGAGCAACGGTGGCGAATACCGGCGATGGTTCATCGGGGTGACAGGCAACCCCCGCGAGCAACTGCTGGGAGAGCATTCGATCACCTCCGCGTCCGATCCGTTCTTGATCGTCGGCTGTGATTCGGGGGAAGAAGCCCGTCGGACCGAGCTTTCCCTGCGGAAGAAGCACGGTGGCTGGGGCAAGCGGTTCGACTTCGTGGACCCGGCCGCCATCTTCGTCTACGCGTTCCGGCTGAGTGCGACCACGGTCCCCAGTTGGCGCTAACCAGGCCCTCGTAGCTCGCCCGGCGGACCGTTTCAGTGCGGTCCGCCGGGCTTTGTTCAATTCTGCGACGGGCGTCGAGCCCCCAGCATCGCCCGCCAACGCCGGCGCTGCTCGCGCCAATCCGACACAGCGCACACCGTGCGCAGTTCGTGCTCGCTGACCGCATCCCGTTCAAGCTCAACGCGAGGCAGGAATAGCAACTCCTCCTGGATGTCCGGGGCCAGACAGAGCAGGTCCATGATCTGGCTGATCCGAGCCCGCGTGACCTGGCCGAGGCGGGCCAGATCGGCGTGGGATTCGACTTCGCCCAACCGGACCAGCTCCTCGAACCGGATCGCCAGCGCCATCAGGCGGGCGACGCGTGGCACGCGGCCCGCTTCGACCACCGGCGCGACGGGCTCGGGACCGACGTTCACCTCCTTCCGGCCCGCCGCTCCGCGGGTGAAGTGGACCGGGAACTCGATCGTGACCTCGTCCATGCCGTTCATGCTGCCTCCTCGTCTTCGGCGGGCGCTTGGCCGAGCGTCCGCAGGCCCGCGGGGTGGAAGGTGATCGATACCGTCTTCTTCGCGCCGTCGTAGTCCACCCGCTTGACCAGGTTCGCCAGCACGGCCGACTGCTCCCTGGGGCAGAGCACGTCCCACGTCGCGCCGAACTCCCTGAGCGCCGCGGCGACCTCGTCGCGGGTGATCACCTCGCCATTGACCCGCACTGCTTCGACCCGAAGCGCCCGTGCCCGCTCGCTTGCTTTGGCCAGGCGCTCGTGCAGGTCGGCCAACCGGGCGGCGGCGTTGGCGTCCGTGCCCGCCGCGGCGGCGACCTTGCGGAGCTCGCCCTCGATCTTCTGGATCTCACGAGCGCCGGCAGCCTGGTCCTTCTCGACTTGGGCCGTTCGCGTCCGGACGCCGCTCTGCAGTTGGCGGAAGGTGGCCGCGACCAGCGCGCTGTCGCCGCCGATGTGCTTGATGCGGTCGACCACCAGCCGCTCGATCTGCTCTGCGGGCAGCGACCCCGACGGGCAGGCGTGCCAGCCCTGCTTCTGAGCGACGTAGCAGACGTAGTAGCGGTACGCCGCCTTGCCGTCCTTGACGCTGTAGGTGTGGCCCATCGCGTGCCCGCACGGGCCGCAATGGATCAGGCCCTTGAGCAAGGCACCGTGCTGGTTGCGGACGTGCATGCCGCCGGTGCGGCCGTTGTGCTTGATGATCCCGTACACCTGCTGCCAGAGCGGTTCGGTGATGATGGCGGCGTGCTCGCCCTTGAAGAGCTCCTTCTTGTGCTTGACCTTGCCCAGGTACGCCGGGTTGGTGAGCACGTTGATCAGGAGGTGCTTGTCCCACACCCGGCCGCCGACCACCGTGCCCTTGCGGGTCGTCCAGCGCTTGCTCGTGCAGCCGCGGGCGTTGAGGATCTGGGCCACCTTGGTGAGCGAGCGGTGCTCCAGATACAGGTGGTAGACCTCGCGGACGAGTTCCGCCTCCTCGGCGTTGACCACGAGCTTGCTCCCGCCCGCGACCTGGGGCGCGAGGTCGTACCCCAGGATCGGCTTGCCACCAAACCACTTGCCCTTGCGCTTGGACGCAGCGATCTTGTCGCGGGTGCGCTCGGAGATAATCTCCCGCTCGAACTGGGCGAACGAGAGCAGGATGTTCAGCGTGAGGCGTCCCATCGACTGGGTGGTGTTGAACTGCTGCGTCACGGACACGAACGAGACGTGGTGTTTCTCAAAGACGGACATCATCCGCGCGAAGTCCATCAAGGACCGCGAGAGGCGGTCCACCTTGTAGACGACCACGCAGTCGATCTTGCCAGCCTCGATATCGGCCATCAGACGCTGGCAGCCGGGTCGGTCGGTGTTCCCGCCGGTGAAGCCGCCGTCGTTGTACTGGTCCGGCAGCGCGACCCAGCCTTCGTGCTTCATGCTGGCGACGTAGGCCTCGCCGCTCTCGCGCTGGGCGTGCAAAGAGTTGAACTCCTGCTCGAGCCCCTGCTCGCTCGACTTGCGGGTGTAGATGGCGCAGCGCACCGTCGCCACGCCGGCGCTCTTCGCGGGTTTGGGTTCGATCGCGTTTCTCATGCCTTGCCCTCCGTGATGCCGGGCTCGCAGAGCCCGAAGAATCGGAATCCGTTCCAATGCGACCCGGTCACCTTCGCCGCGATGGCGCTGAGCGACCGGAAGACCTCGCCCTCGTACTCGAACCCCTTGGGCAGCACGCGGACGAACACGGCGCGGCCCTTGTACTCGCGGCGCAGCACCGACCCGGGCGCGGGCAGACGGACGTCGTCGCCCGCGGGGAGGGAAACGCGTACCACGCTCTCGCCATTGGCCTTCTGCGTTGCGCCGTTCGGCTTCGGCATTCGCGGCGGGCTTCGCCGCAGGTCGGCGTCGTTGGCCAGTTCGCGTGCCCGCTGGCGTGCCCGCTCCGAGAGGTCCCCCTCCCGGAGCGCCTGCATCCGCCAGAGAATCCGCTTGATGAGCAGCACCCTGTGGTGCGTCCGAGTTTCTTCGCCGTAGACCTTGGCGTACCGCTGCTTCAGTTGCGGCACGGTCATCTTCTCCAAGGCCCGCTCGGCTGCACTCACATCGATCGCCATCGGGGTCTCCGTTCTCGTGGCCGTTAACCACGGGACCCATCAGGGCGAGCATGCTCGGACAGTTCAAGTCGAGCCGGAGAACCTTCTTGATGCACGATGTTCGGCCCCGAAATGGCGAGCTGTCGCCGGCGGCGGCGGATGCCCTCGGCGAGGATGGTGGCGATGCCTACCAGCCGGTCGGTGGGCGTGGTCGGGGCATTGGGGTCGAGCGTGGCGGTGGGGGCGGGCGCATCATCCATGAGCGCGGTGTCGGGCACGGGCACATCCTCCGGGAAGGGGGGACATGCATCCGTGCGGGCGTGCGCTTGGCGCTCGGCTTCGCACCTGATGCTGGGATTGGGCCCGCGTCCGGTGCGGGCCGTCTGCCTCTGAATACGCGAAACGGTCAGGGAGCGCCGCAGACGCCGAAGGGCACCCCTCGTTCACCCCGGCAGCGCGTTAACCACGGCGCCCAGAGAGTTTGAGAGCGCGGAGAGACTTTCGACCCCCAACCCCGGCGTGGCGGCCGAACCGGCAATATGATGTCTCGGATTCGAGAGCGCTCGCCAAACGGGCCACGCGCGAATACCCGCGTGATTCCCGCAGGATCTTCGCAGAGGCCAGGAATTGGCCTCCGTTAACGAGAAAAGGCCTCTCTCCGAGGCCTTTCTCAGAACTCC
>JADLFE010000058.1 GCA_020845755.1 Phycisphaerales bacterium | reverse complement strand
GACCGCCCTGGACTACCTCGACGCCCGCAACGACGACGCTAAGCCCTTTGTATGGACCGCCGACGCCAACACCATCCTCGGCCGCGTCGCCAAGAACCGTGCGGCTATCTCGAAGTCAGGACACTAGCGGAGCGGCAACCGTGTGCTTTGCCGCGGCGATGACATCGTCAACCGGCGTCGGAAAGCAACCCAGCGCGTCGGCAGATTTGAGGGCAATGCGGGCGTGTTCGCGGATGCGGGCTAGCTGCTGGGAATCGACAGAATGATCGTCGGCTTTCATAAGGAGCGTTTGCCTTTCTTCGATCGAAGGAAGGCCAGGTACTCCAGAAGTGCCTCTTCCTCTTCCTTGGTGAGATTGTCCTTGGCGAATGTCGCGACTCGTCCATGACGCCGCGATGCGGTTTGATCTGGCGTAGCGGCGGCAATGTATCCGGCCTTTTCCATCAGCGTCTCGTAGGGCACGCCGTACACCTGGGCGAGGCTATGCAGAATGTTTGGAGACGGCTTGTTGATGCGCCCGTGTTCAAGCTGACTGAGGTAGGCGTTTGAAACGATGCCGCCAGCCGCTTCTTCTACCTCGCGCAGCGACAACTGCTTAGAGGTTCGGACGTTCGCTAGATACTCACCGAGAGTTTGTCCTGTTGGCTTGTTCGTGACGCTCTCCTTGCCGGTCATGCAGTTCTCCTGGATCGGGAAGAGTAGGCTGTCCGCTAAATTTCTCAAGCAAGCTGCTTGACCGCTGCATGGACTAAGCGAATGATTCGCACAACGCAAGGCACGCGCGGGTGTGGACGTGTCGTCCGCAACAGCCGGAGCCGGAGAACTCAGTCATGGCAAAAGGTCGAAACGTCCATGTGGTCCCGAACGGGAACAATTGGCAGGTCAAGCCCGAGGGAGGGCGACCGGTGTCAAACCACCGCACACAGGGAGCGGCGGAAGCCGCCGCAAAGCCCATTGCTCGGCAGAACCAAGCCGAAGTCGTGATTCACCGTCCGAACGGACAGATTCGCGACAAAGACAGTTTCGGTAACGACCCGAATCCGCCCAAGGACAACAAGCACTGAGCATCGGTCATGGCGGGGTGTACCCGCAACGACCATGCTCTCGGAGTTTGACTCATGTACCACCCGAGACCCTACGACCCACCGAATCTTCCGACCCGTCCCAGCATCCCGGAACTGCCGCATCCGCGGCCAGTGCCAGAACGGCCATTTCCGCCGGTGAACCCGCGGCCTTGTCCGAACCCGATGCCGGGACGCCCGATCATCCGAAAGTGACGGGCAATAGGTCTGGACAAAACCCACGGGTATTCACCGCCGCTGGCACGCGGCGGTTTTTCTTGCGCCTTAGCCCGTGCGTTCGTTTCGGCGATTCAGCAAAAGCGAGATCATGGCGGATTGTTGCCGATGTGTAAGAGGAACCGGACAACTTCCGATCCAGTGCTTGATCGCGGGTGCGTCGATCTCCTGTGAAATTCCTGCGGAAGCGTCGTCGGTTACTGCACCGGATTCTGCACCGCCTCGTTCGGAAACTTCCGGATTCCGCAGGAAATCCCGCGGGTGTTCGAGTCCTTCGGGGGGCATTGAAGAAGGGTCTGGTTTCAGGCCCTTTTTTCATTGAGACGCGGGCCGGTGATCCTGCTGGTATGGCGCGGCTGCGGCACGCTGACGCCAGGGTCGTGGGCCCGCCTCGATCGGGCAAATCCCGGTATCCTCACACCCTGCGAATCCAGCGATCCAAGACGGCGGCTCGGGACAGAGAGTCCGGCGTCCGGCGTAATGAGTAGGCGGGCATCGGATCGGCGCGGCGGGTTGGCGGCGCGACGGGGCTTGACCTCCGCCGCGACGCCATGGAGGAGGAGGATTAGGGCGTGGGCCAACGCGTACATTGTGGGGTTGGTCGCGGGAATCGCGACCCTTGGCGAGAGAGATTGAGGTGCTGTGACCCATGGCCGTGACAAAGCGCAACTCAAAGCCCGACGCCCCCGTTGAGGTCGAAGCCGCAACCGGGCTCCGCAATGTCATGCTTCATGCGGACGGGTGTTGTGTTCATGGCCGTGTGCGGCGCCACGATGACGCTTTGGGCCTTCGCGGGTCGAGCGAATCACGGGAGATGTGAGCGTGTTCGAACACACGTTTCGATGGCAAAGCGAAGCGTTTACATTGGTGTACTTCATCGAGTGCAATTCGTACGGTCGCCAACTCGTTGTCGAAGACGTGATCGCTCGCTCGCTTGAGATCGTGAATTCCGTGCCCGACTGGATCGTGGAACGAGAGGCTTGCGCGGTGGCTGCGCTGCAAGTCGCGCACTACTTGTAACGGGTAAACACGATGCCTTATTCGCCATTAACCGCGTTTCCGTCGTCTCTCACTACCGTGCTGGTGGGTTCTTGGCGGCGCACGCTTGAGGCCATGCTCGCGTCGGCATCCAGCCGGGTCACCCTCTGTGCACCTTACATCACGGAACACGGCGCCGATGTCGTTCGTTCTATCTGGAACAACTCCACAGCAGTGGGGCTAGGCGCGCTTCTGCTGACGGATCTGTCGCCGCTTGCGATCTGTACCGGCGCGACAGACCCCTGCGCCATCGCGGCGTTGTCGGCATTGTTTCCGTCGTCACGATTTGTGCACCTACCCCGGCTCCACGCGAAGGTCTATGCGGTGGATCGCTCTCACGCAATCGTCACATCCGGCAATCTCACGTACGGGGGGCTGATCGGCAATCACGAGTGCGGCTTGCTGGTCGATGATCCGGTGGCTGCCGAGCGGATTGACGACGAAGTCGTAGCGTTCGCGGGGCTGGGGGCGCACGTTGACAAGAGCACGCTCGATGAGATGTGCGCCCTTTCCGCCGATGCTCGCGCCGCCTATCGAGCCCAGACTGCCTCGGCCTCGCGGGAATCCACCCGCCGCCTTCGATCGGTGCTGAAGTCCGCATCGGACACGCTGGTGCGAGCACGCTTGGCAGAGGGGCCAATCCACCGCGTCTTCGCCAAGACGATTGAGTTTCTCTTGCATCGACACGGCCCGCTGTCGACCGAAGCGATGCACCCGTTAATCCAGCAGATGCACCCAGATCTCTGCGATGACACGATCGACCGTGTGATCGACGGCAAACGATTCGGAAAGAAGTGGAAACACGCTGCCCGGACGGCGCAGCAGCAGTTGAAAAAGCGAGGCACCATTACCAATGTCGCTGGCACTTGGACGCTGGTTGCCTGAGAAGCAGGCGTACGTCCGGACTTTCGGGTTGAGTCCATGAGCGTCTGGAACGCTCCTTGAGGGAAGCGACGGACCCACTGCCTGCCGGCGGCACACTCGATGTAGAACACGGCATCTGGCGTGCAATCGCGTGCCATCATCTCGTCGAAGCACGCGTCGAGTACGTCATCAATGTCCGCGAAGGGTCCACCGAGACACCGGATGTCGTTGGAGGCGCCCACGCTCATCGCGTACAGGCCGTCAGCGAACACCACATCATCCAGGAGCACCATACAGGATGCGTACCGCCTGCGGTCGCGACGTGTCAAGCCGCGATACGAGTGTCGTTGAGGTTGAGCGAGGTCCGCAGTGATGTCGTTCGCGGGTGTCGGCCATGGAAGCCGGGGGGAGTCGTGGCCCGGCATCGTGTATCATGGCCGCTGGGCATCCGGGCCGGATGCGTGGAACGAGCGTGCGCTGGTGAGACCGAAGAGTACCGAGAAGATCGAGGCCCGATCGGCCGGGGCGAAGGACATCCCGGCGTATGAGCGGCTGCTGGGAAGCCGCTTGTTTGCCAATGCCATGGCGAGATTCGGCGTGGCGCTGGTGCTGATCGCCGGGTCGTGGATCGCGCGATCGGTGCTGGGGCCGGGGAGCGTGGATGCGCGGGCGCTCTCGATCATCGGGCTCGTGATCGCGGCGTACAACGTCGTGATTCTGAAGGTCAACGGGCGTCCGCGTGAGTGGGACGATCCGCTCCGTGCGTTGCGGACGCGCCGGTCGCTGGCGCGGACGGCGATTGTGCTCGATTTCTTCTTGCTCACGATTACTGTGTGGTTCCTGGGCGGGGCGCGGAGCCCGCTTCTGGCGGTGTATGTGCTGCACATCGGGATTGCGTCGATCCTGCTCCCGCCGCGATCGGCGGTGATGTCGGCGATCCTTGCGGCGCTCCTGCTGACGGGGCTGATCGTGGTCGAGATGACTGGGGTGTTAGTTCCGCCGAGCCCGCACGGGATGGACCCCGGGGCCGGGCCGCTGGCGCCGGGGTTTGTGGTGGTGGTGCTCTGCGTGTATCTGGGGATATTCGCGTTTATCATGGTGACGCAGACGCAACTGGCCGAGACGCTTCGGCGCGCCGAGAACATGGCGGAGAAGCGTGCGCATCAGTACGAGTCACTGAGCCGCATGCGCCGTGATTTTCTGCACGTGGCGTTGCACGACGTTGCCTCGCCGATGGCGACGGCCGAGTTGCTGATGCGGAACCTGCACGACGAGTTGTGCGGCCCGCTGGAGCCGCGTCAGAAGGAGCAACTCCAGCGAGCGATGCAGCGAGTGGCGGGGATGCGTCACTTGGTGCGTGACCTTCAGATCCTTGGCGAACTTGAAACAACCGATCTGCGAGAGCACAGCATCGAGATCCCGCTGGCGTTTCTGCTGACGGCGGTGATGGACGAGCACGCCGATGCCGCCAGGGCGAAGAACCTCAGTCTGGAGGGCGTGCCCTCGGAGCACGCGGCGATCGTGTTCGGCGTGCCACGGCTCTTGCAGGAATCGCTGACGAACTACGTGGACAACGCGATCAAGTACACGCCGCCGGGCGGGAGGGTCGTGGCGCGGGTACGTCCGGGCGAGGCGCCCGGGACGTTTCGCGTCGAGGTGAGTGATACGGGCGTCGGTATCTCGTCCGACGATCAGACGCGGCTGTTCACCGAATTTACGAGGCTGGGGCGTGGGCACCCGGCGGTCAAGGGCGTGCCGGGCACGGGCCTCGGGCTTTCGATTGTCCGGCGAATCGTGGAGTCGCACGGCGGGCGCGTGGGCGTGGAGAGCGAACCGGGCAAGGGGAGCACATTCTGGCTCGAACTTCCGGCGTGCACGGGAAGGGAATAAGTTGCGCGCTCGGTCTACTTCGTGAAGTGCGCCCGCACGATCGCCATCAGCCAGTCCTTGCCGAAGGGCTTCTGGACCACGCCCGCGAACCCGAGATCGCTGGCGTTGGTTGTGGTTGCGAGCGAATCGGCGACCGAACTCATCAGGTAGACCGGCGCTTTGGATCCCGTGGCCCGAACCTCGCGCATGAAGTTCACGCCCGAATCGATCTCTTCCATCATGAGATCGACGATGACCAGGTCGGGCTTGTGCTCGCGGAAGGCGCGGAAGCCCGCCTCGCCGTCGGCGGCTTCGATCATGCGCAGGCCGTTGGCCTCCAGCAGTTGTCGTACCGCCAGGCGATAGTCGGGATCGTCGTCGACGTACAGGATTACGTGTTCGCGTTCAGCCATGATGCACCGTGGCGGTCGGAGTGATGGGTCGGCGCGTCGGTGACGAGCGATTCGAGCGTGCCGGACGCGATGCACGCGCTCAACTGGTGGATGGTCATCTGCAGATTGGACCGGGCGTGAACGGACAGCGTCTCGACGAACGCCTCGAACTCGTGCCCGCGGATAGCGAGCAAGTACGCCCGCCCGCGCCAGCCGAGCGTCTGGCGTGCCAGATCAACGACCGCCTCGGGCGCCAGGTCATGGCTGCTCAGCGACTCGGCGCTCCGGGCGTGGAGGTGCTGGAAACTGAAGGGAGTCGGCCCGGAGAGCGAGGCATCGACGAAGATCACGGTGTCGTGTTCGGCCAGGTCGGCCGCGTTCTCGACCGAGGCCTGATAATTCCACATGGCGGTAAGCCCGTCGATGGGCGAGCGCTCAAAGTGGTCCGCCAGCGCGGGCCCAAGCCCATCGTCCCCACGCGCGGGATTGCCGATGGCCAGCAGCAGGATCTTTCCGGCGTCGCTCACGGCTCCCTCACCTTGCGATCGATCACGTTGCCGTCGGGCCCCATGATCTCCGCGATCAGCGGCATCTTGCCCAGCGCGTGGGTTGCGCAGCTCAGGCAAGGGTCGTAGGCGCGGATCGCGATCTCGATGCGGTTCAACATCCCCTCGGTAATGGTCGGTTGCCCGGAGATGCAGTCCTCGGCGACGCGGCGCACCGAGCGGTTCATCCCCTCGTTGTTGCTGGTGGTCGAGACGATCAGATTGCACATCGTGACCAGGTCGTCGTCGCCCACGCGATAGTGGTGGAAGAGCGTGCCGCGCGGCGCCTCGATGATGCCGACTCCCTCGCGTGCCCGCTCGCCCGAGACGACCAGGTCGGTTCCCTGCAGGTCGGGGTCGTGGAGCAAACGCTCAATCATCTCGATCGAGTGGAGCACCTCGATCATGCGGGCCCAGTGGAAGGCCATCGTCATGTGATTTGGTCGCCCGTTCGTCAGCGCCTTGAAATCCTTGCGGGCCGCCTCGGCCTCGGGCGTATCGATGAAATCGCAGGTGTTCATACGCGCCAGCGGGCCCACACGGTACCACCCGCGCTCCTCGCCCAGGGAACGGATGAACGGGAACTTCATGTACGACCAGTTGCGTACGCCCTCGCGGATGAAGTCGAGATACTCGGCGTTGGGCACATGGTCGAAGATCGTGCTCCCGCCGGCGTCGATCGCGCGCAGCCCGCCGTCGTAGAGGTCCATCGCGCCGTCGCGTCGGATGATCGAGAGGTAGTTGGACTCGTACGACGCGAACGTCTTCACCAATTCGATGTTCGTCACGGAGTATTGGCGTGCCAACTCGACGGCATCGCGCGACCACTTCTTCATCTGCTCGATGTCGACGAGCAGCGCGTCGCGCTCCGCGACCGAGAGATTCTTGTTGATCCCGCCGGGGATCGCGCCCGTGCCGTGGATCTTCTTGCCGGCCGTCGCCTTGATGATCTCCTGCCCGTACTTCCGCATCATGATCGCCTGGTACGCCAGGTCGCGATTGGCGCCGATGATGCCGATGACGTTTCGCGTCGCGGGATCGGAGTCGAAGCCGAAGAGCAGGTCAGGGCTGGCCAGGTGGAAGAAGTGCAGGCAGTGGCTCTGGAACATCTGCCCGTAGTGCATGAGGCGGCGCATTTTCTCGGCAGTCGGGGTCAGTTTCGCCCCGCCCACGATGTGATCGATCGCCTTGGCGGCGCACAGGTGGTGGCTGACCGGGCATATTCCGCAGAGGCGCTGTACCGCGACGGGCATTTCCCAGTACGGCCTGCCCTGGATGAACCGCTCGAAGCCGCGGAACTCCACGATGTGAAGGCGGGCCTCGGTGACACGGTTGGCCTCGTCGAGGTGGATCGTGACCTTCCCGTGCCCCTCGACGCGGGTGACGGGCGAGATCTCGATCCGGCGCGTGTTTGAGTGCGTGACCATGCGAGGCAGCCTCTCTCGATTAGTCGTACTTCACAAGCGGGTAGGGAAGGTCCACGGGGCTCTCCGACAACAGCGCGGTGACCGCGGCCCAGATCGTGTCGGCCGAGGGCGGGCAGCCCGGCAGGAAATAGTCCATGCGCACGACCTCATGGGCGGGGCGCACCTTGTCGAGCAGGAGCGGGAGTTCGATGTCGCGAGGGATCACGCCGTCGGGGTTGTGCGTGCTCGGGCCGTCGACATAGGCCTCGCGCAGGCACTCCTCGATCTCGACGAAGTTGCGCAGCGCGGGGATGCCTCCCATCGTCGCGCAGTCGCCCATGCTCACGAGGATGTCGCAGTTCCTCCGGAACGCGCGGAGCACCTCGACGTTTTCCTCGTTGGCGCAGCCGCCCTCGACCAGCCCGATGCGGCAGTGCTCCGTGAACGTCTTGATGTCGGTGATCGGGCTCTTGTGGAACTGGATGACCTCCGCCAGTTCGAGGATTCGCTCGTCGATGTCAAGGATCGACATGTGACAGCCGAAGCACCCGGCGAGCGAGCATGTTGCCAGCCTTGGCTTGCTCATCGGGGTTCTCCTCCGTCGATGGTGAGCTTCGCCCTGGTCTCCACGCTCGTGCCGATCGGTTCGCGATCGAACTGGCGCTGACCCACCGGCGTGCGATACGCCGTGCGCTTCTTCAGGATCGCGCCGACTGGGCAGGCGTTCACGGCCTGGTCGGTGAGATCGAGGTCGGTGTCGGCCAGGCGCGCGTCGGCGTTCACCGCCAGGGTCTTGTGGATACCGCGTTCGACGAATCCGAATACGCTCTTGCCGTCGAGATCGCGGCTGGTGCGCTCGCAGCGTCCGCACATGATGCAGCGGTTGCGATCAAGGATGATGTCGGGATGAGATGCGTCGACGTCGCGCTTGGGCCACAGGTACGGATACCGCGGAGCGGTGATGCCGAAGCGATACGCCAGCGCCTGCAATTCACAATTGCCGCTCTTCTCGCAGAACATGCAGAAGTGATTGCCCTCGACGAACAGCATCTCGACGATCTGCCTGCGCCACGAGCGGAGTTCCTCGGTGTCATTGTCGACGACGATGCCCGCCGCGACCGGCTGCGTGCAGGCGCTCGCCGGGCGTCCGTTGACGCGCACCGTGCACACGCGACAGCCGCCCACGGGTGTCAGTCCGTCCTTGTGGCACAGCCTGGGGATGTAGATGCCGCACGCCTGGGCCGCGGCCAGGATCGTCTGGCCCGCCTCCGCGCTGATGCGCCTCCCGTCAATGGTGAACGTCACGATCTCGCTCACGTACGCACCTCCCGATGATGGATCGATCGGCGTCCCGCGATCCGCTCGGCCTCGCGCACGGACTCGGTCAGATCGAACGAGCGTTGATACCCGTGCGGGTCAGGGCTGACGAGTTCCTCATAGACGTGGCGGAAGCCCTTGATCGTCATGAGCACGGGGTTGGGAGAGGCCTGACCCAGCCCGCACCGGCTCGTCTGCTTGATCGTCTCACCGAGTTGCAGCAGTTCGTCGATGTCCTTGGGCTCCCCGCGTCCCGCGAGGATGCGGTCGATCTGTTCCTTGATCAGCCGAGTGCCGACGCGGCATGGCGTGCACTCGCCGCAACTCTCGTGAACAAAGAAGTCCATGAACGCGGAGACGATCTTGGGGATGCTCCGGTCGGGCCCGAAGACCAGCACGGCGCCGCCGGTCGCCAGGTCGTCGTAGTCGATGGTCCGCCCGTACTGCGCGGGTCCCACCATCTCGCGGCTGGGGCCCCCGACCTGGACCGCCGCCGCTTCGTCGGCGCCGCACATCTCCAGCACATCGCGCAATGTGATTCCCATCGGGACTTCGTACACGCCCGGAAGGCTGCAATCGCCCGAGACCGAGAGGAGTTTCGTGCCGCTGCTCTGCGGCGTGCCGTGCTCGCAGAAAGTGGCGGGCCCCGCCTCCATGATCCGCGTCACGCACGCCAGTGTCTCGACGTTGTTCACCACGGTCGGACAGTCAAGATAGCCGCGCTGAGCCGGGAACGGGGGCCTGGTGCGCGGCTCGCCGCGCCGGCCTTCGCAGGAGTTGATCAGGGCTGTTTCTTCGCCGCAGATGTACGCTCCCGCGCCCATCTGAATGCGGATGTCGAAGTTGAAGCCCGCCTTGCCGCAGATCTTCTGCCCGAGCAATCCGTCGGCGCGCCGGCGATCGAGAATGTGCTCCAGGTACCTGCGCAGGTAGGCGTATTCCGCTCGAAGATACACGATCCCTTCCGACGCGCCGATCGCGTACCCGGCGATCGTGAGCCCCGCGAACACTCGATCGGGCATCTCGGTCAAGAGCACGCGGTCCTTGAACGTGCCCGGCTCGCCCTCGTCGGCGTTGCAGATAACGTACTTCGGCGAGCCCTCCGCCGCGCGAGCGAACTCCCACTTCATGCCCGCCGGGAAGCCCGCACCGCCGCGCCCGCGCAGTCGTGCTGTCTTGATCGCTCGGATCACCTCGGCCGGTCTGATCGCCACCGCCTTGCGGATCGCTTCGCCGCGTGCCTGCTCGCTGAACACGATTGGCCCGGCCTTGCGGATGTTGTTCTCGACCATCGAGCGCACCAGTGGGTGCGCGTTGTTCCCTGAGCCGAACCGCTGCACCAACCGCTCGGGACGCGGGTTCTCGCGCAGCGAGCGCACGATGTTCCGCGCCTTGTCGCTGGAGAGATTCGTCACCACGACGTCGTTCACCAGCGCCGCCGGGCCCTGGTCGCACATGCCGATGCACGCCGTGCGCTCCAGCGTGAACGCACCGTCCGGCGTGGTCTGGCCGAGCGAGATACCCAGCGCGGCCTCGAACCCGCGTCGCACTTCCTCGTAGCCCGCCATCTGGTCGATCACGTCGTCGCACAGGCGGATCACGATCCGTCCCTTGGGTTCTTTCGACAGGAACGAATAGAACGTGACGAAGCCTTCGACTTCGACGCGCGAGATGTTCAGCCACGACGCGATCGCGTCCATCGCCTGGGAGTTCACGCACCCCAGCCGCTGCTGCACGCCCCTTGCGATATCCATGAGTCGCCAGCGCTCGCGACCAAATTCCCGTGCGACCTCTTCCACGACGCGGCCGATCGAAGACTCGCTCATTATCCCCTCGTTTCTGCGAGGTTGGTCCGGCGTCGATACCATATGCACGCGGAACCGGGCGCGGAGCCGCCTCCACGCGGGTTGTAACGCCGAAGGTTGTATCGGCAGGTTCGAATTCTGGATGGAGTGATTTCCGTACTTGGGTGTCCGACGAGGGCAAGTCCTTGCACGAACTGCCGATAGCCCAGGGAATCCTTGAAAGCGTGCTGCGCGCCGCGGCCGGATCCGGCGCCACGCGCGTCAGCCACATCCACGTCGTCGTCGGGGATGTCTCCGGCGTGTCCGTCGAGTGCGTCGAGTTCTATTGGGACTCGATCAGCCGCGGCACGCTCGCCCACGGCGCGGCCTTCCATGTCCGGCGCGTTCCCTTCGAGATGACCTGCCTCGTCTGTTCTCACACATTCAGCCCCACAGCCGCCGCACTCGGATACGATTGTCCATCGTGCGGCGGCGCCCGCGTGCGGATGTCGCACGGGCAAGAGTGCTACCTGGAAGCGATCGACGTCGATGCGAACGACGACGCCGAAACAGGCAGCGATCCGGCCCATGAATCAAGGACACCATCATGAGCGTGCGCGTCCCTGTCGTTGAAGCCATCACCAAGGCGAACGACGAACTGGCTCGCCTCAACCGTGCCAGGCTCGACTCCCGCGGCATCCTCGGGCTCAACATCATGGCCTCGCCGGGCGCGGGCAAGACCTCCATCATCGAGTGCATTGTTCCAAAGCTCTCGCGCGACCTTCGCGTTGGCGTGATCGAGGGTGACATCGCCACCAGTTTCGACGCCGAGCGTGCCGCCGCCGCCGGTGCCACCGCCGTGCAGATCAACACCGGCGGATCGTGCCACCTCGAGGCCCAGATGGTGTCGCAGGCGCTCGACCAACTCCCGCTCGATGCGCTCGACCTCCTCATCGTCGAGAACGTCGGCAACCTCATCTGCCCCGCCACCTTCGCCTTGGGCACCCACCAGAACATCCTCGTCGCCTCCGTTCCCGAGGGCGACGACAAGCCCTACAAGCATCCGCGCATGTACCGCGGCGTGCAGGTCCTTATCATCAACAAGGTCGACCTGCTCCCCTACGTACGCTTTGATATCGAACGCTTCCGGCGCGGCGTGAACGCCCTGAATGAAGGCGTACTCACCTTCGAAGTCTCCTGCACTACGGGCGCTGGGATGGAGGCGCTCGTCGATTGGGTCCGTGCCGAGGCCGCCGCGAGGCGTGCGGGCGCAGTGCAAACGTAACGTCGGTGGTGCGGGTCCATCGGCGATCGCCGGTGCTCGTTGGATGTCGGTCGGATCAGCCGATGCGTGCAAGGACGCGGCCCGCCTCGACGACGTCGCCCTTCTGCACCAGAAGTTCCTTCACCGTGCCGCCGACGAGCGCACGGACGGTGCCCGCGAGCGGGCGATCGTCGCTGACGTATTTGCGTGCGATTTCGAGAACGACGATGGGGTCATAGGCCTTGACGGTGTCACCGACCTTGACGTTCACGTCGGTGATGATGCCGGGAATGGGGCTGCAGACTTCACCCGGCGCGCCGACACCCAGGCCGTGCCACGCCGGCTTAGGCGGGAGCGGTGGCTCGGGCGGCCCGACCAAGGCCGGGGGAACGTCGGTTGTCACAACGGTGGGCTGGGCGTTGTGGACTGGCGCGGGCTTGGAGCCGTTGCCATTCCCGTTGAACCCGGGCACGAGCATGCGCCCGGCGGGAGCCTTGGGCGGCGCGACAACCGGCGCGCTGCGGACCCGAAGGTCGGCGGAGGCGAGCGGGGTGTTGGAATCGACTACGTCGACCTCAACCTCGTACGTCTGGCTCTCGATGGTGACGTGTAGTTTCATGTGGTTCTCTCGTGTTCAGGAGTCTCTGGGCCCCGGCCTGATCGGGCGGGCTTGGTGCGGTCCTCGTGAATCAGTCACATTCGCGGGGCAGGAGCGAGAAGGGCGGCTACGAGCCCGCGCGCCAGCCGCGGCGGGTCGGGCGTGGATCGCGATACTCCAACGCCGCGCGTCGGGCTGACTGCTGCCACGGCGAGAGTTTCGACGCACGGATCGGCTGGCTGAGGGAGCGGACGTGCGTGATCACGGCGCGTGGGCCGGCGACGAGCATCACGACGGCCTGGATCGCCTTGATGTGATGCGGGTGGATGGAGTGTCGCGGCGGTGCGTGGTTGGTGGGCATGTGAAGTTGCGTCCGGGTGGTGGGGGGCGTCGGGGGCTACAGCGGGATCAGGCCGTGCTTCTTTTCCGGGCGGAGTTCGCGCTTGGTCTGGAGTTCCTCCAGGGCGCGGGCGATGTATCGCCTGGTTTCGCCGGGCGCGATGATGTCGTCGACCATGCGGCGCCCCGCGGCGACGAAGGGATTGGAGAACGTGTTGCGGTAGAGGTCGGTGAGTTCAGCGCGTTTGGCGGCGCGGTCAGTGGCCTCCGCGAGTTCGCGCTTGAAGATGACCTCAACCGCGGCTTCGGCGCCCATGACGGCGATCTCGGCGGTCGGCCACGCGGCCACCGCGTCGGTGCCAAGGTCCTTGCTGGCCATCGCGACATAGGCGCCGCCGAAGGCCTTGCGGAGGATGATGGTGATCTTCGGCACGGTGGCGGCGGAGTAACTGAAGAGCAACTTGGCTCCATGGCGGATGATCCCACCGTATTCCTGCTGCACTCCGGGGAAATAGCCCGGCGTGTCGACCAGCGTCAGTATCGGGATGTTGAAGGCGTTGCAGAAGCGGATGAATCGCGAGGCCTTGTCGCTGGAGTCGATGTCGAGCGAGCCGGCCTTGACGCCGGGGTTGTTGGCCACGATACCCAGGCTGCGACCCGCGATGCGCCCGAAGCCGATGACCATGCTCCCGGCGAAGCCGGCCTGGACCTCGAGAAAATCGTCGTTGTCGACGAGGCGTTGGATGACGTTGTGTACGTCGTAGGTCCGTCGTGGATCGGCGGGCAGAATCTCTCCGATTGCATCGTCGGCAGCGATGTCGCCCGGGAAGGCCAGGCGAGGCGGGTCCTCCATGTTGTTGGAGGGGAGGAACGAGAGCAGGCGGCGACACAGCGCGGCGGCGTGCTTGTCGTCCTCGGCGATGAAGTGAATATTCCCCGAGTAGTGCATGTGCGCTTCGGCGCCGCCGAGTTCTTCGGCGCTGACGTTCTCTCGCGTGACTTGCTTGATGACCTGGGGGCCGGTGATGAACATCTGGGCCCGGCGAGTCTGGATCACGAAATCGGTGAGGGCGGGGCTGTAGGCCGCGCCGCCGGCGCACGGCCCGCAGATCAGCGAGATCTGCGGGACCAGCCCCGATAGGAGCGTGTTGTGATAGAAGACGCGCCCGTAGGCGCCGAGCGAATCGATGCCTTCCTGGATACGGGCGCCGCCGGAGTCGTTGATGAAGATGAAGGGTGTGCCGGTCTTCTGGCTCATCCTCATCATCTCGACGATCTTGTCGCCGTGCACCTCGCCGAGCGCACCGCCACCGACGGTGAAGTCCTGGCTGGCGAGGTGGACGAGGCGCTTGTCGATGGTGCCCGAGCCGGTCACGACGCCGTCGGCGGGGAAGTCCTTGCCGTCCATGCCGAAGGTGGTGCAGCGGTGCTTGGCGAAGCCGTCGCGTTCGTGGAATGAGGTGGGATCAACGAGGGCATCGATGCGTTCGCGCGCGGTGAGGTTACCTGCGGCGTGGTGCTTGGCGATGCGATCGGCGCCGCCGCCGAGCATGAGCACGTCGCGCCGCTTTTTGAGTTCGAGGAGACGATCTGCCATCGAGATCGGCGTCGGCGCCTTGGCGGGCATGACCGGCGTGGCGGCGGGAGTGTTCGGCGTGGTGGCGTTGCTCACGTATGACCCTTTCTCACGAAGAACGCGCGGAGCATTGGATTCGATGCGGAACGCGGCCCGGACGTTGGCCGCGTTCAGTGTGCGCCCGGGGCCGGCTGGCACAGTTCGGTCAGCACGCCCATGGACGCCTTGGGATGAAGGAACGCGATGGATGAGTCATGGGCCCCGGCGCGGGGATGCTCGTCGATGAGGCGGATGTTGCCGGCCTTGAGAGCGTCGAGGCGCGCGGGGAGTTGGTCGACGGTGTACGCGACGTGGTGCAGTCCCTCGCCGCGCTTCTCGATGAACTGCGCGATCGTTGAGTCGGGACTGGTCGGTTCGAGGAGTTCGAGTCGAACGGGGGTGTCGATCGGGCCGAGCGCGTAAAACGCGACGCGAACCTTCTGGTCGGGAACCGTCTGCACTCCCTCGAACCGGGCGCCCAAGACTCGCTCGTAGAAATCCCGCTGGGCGTCGAGCGACCTGACCGCGATTCCGATGTGATTGACACCTTGGGCCCGGATCATGAGCGATCTCCCAAGTCAGGCGGGCGGGCGTTCGCTTTGCGTGCGGATGCCATGGCGGGGTGAGCGGCTCGGAAGTGACCCGTCAACACCGCGGCCTGGCGCATGATAGCGCGTCGATCCGCGAATTCCGCGCATGTGTCGTAGTTTGTAGCCGTTTTCGACATCGCCAGCATCGACCGCCCGCGTTGGCTTTCGTTCGCCGACACAAATGCCAAGGCGATGTTCTGTGTCCGTCAATACCCACGCGACTCGCCGCGCAGATCTGTTCGCAGGGCGTTGATGACACGTTCGACGGCGACCACGGGCGGCGTGCGTCCCTCCAGCACGGCCGCTTCGGCATCGGTGAACGCGCTCCGCGCGCCTGGAAGATCAAGCAGCAGGCGGTCCAATCGCTCGTGGAGCAGCGAGCGGAGCCAGTGGCGATCTTGGTTCCGCCTGCGCGGCTCCAGCGATCCCGATGCCCGCAGGGATGCGTAACGCGACCGCACTTCCTCGAAGACTTGCCACACGCCATCGCCGGTCAGGGCGCTGCAGGTGAGCACGGCAACGCGCGAGCGATCTCCCTCGCCGCGCATGACGCGCAGGGCCGCCGTGTATTCCGCGGCCGCGGTGCGTGCCTTGGCCGCGTTGTCGCCTTCGGCCTTGTTGACGACGAGCACGTCGACGAGTTCGAGCAGGCCGCGCTTGATGCCCTGCAACTCATCTCCGGCGCCGGGGATCGATAGAGCGACGACGACGTCGCTCATATCCGCGATCGCGGTCTCGCTCTGACCCACCCCGACCGTTTCGATGAGGACAATATCGAAGCCCGCGGCCTCGCAGACGAGCATGGCCTCGCGGGTCTTGCGTGCGATGCCGCCCAGCGTTCCGCCGCTGGGTGAGGGGCGGACGAACGCGTGCGGGTTGTTCGAGAGGCGGCTCATGCGGGTGCGATCTCCCAAGATCGAACCGCCCGAGACCCGGCTGGTGGGGTCGATGGCGAGCACCGCGATGCGATGGCCTCGCTCGGTCAGCATGGTGCCAAGACTATCGATGAATGTCGACTTTCCAGCCCCGGGGGTTCCGGTGAGGCCGATGCGGAGCGAGTGGCCGGTGCTGGGCAAAAGTCGTTCGAGAACCTGCTGCGCGATTGCTTCATCGGCGGGGAGCGTGGATTCGATCAGCGAGATGGCGCGTCCGAGCACGGCACGATCCGCCGCGAGCACGCCGCGGGCAAAGTCATCGATGCTCAGGTTCATGCGTGCCGGACGCGCGGTCGCCGACGCACCGGCGCACGCCCGGGCCTTGGCGACCGAAATGCCGAAGCGCGAGGCCTCGCCCTCGCCGGGGGCGCGATTGGTCATCGCCCCTCCGTGGCGGACGTGCGAGGTGCAGGCGGCTCGACGCGCTCGAGTTCATCCAGGACACTGCCCGCGGCAGCGCTGATTACCGTGCCAGGACCGAAGATCGCCGACACTCCCGTGGTGTAGAGCGCGTCGTAGTCCTGCGGTGGGATCACGCCACCCACCACGATCAGGATGTCGGCTCTCCCGCCCTGGTCGAGCGCGGCACGCAGCGCGGGCACGAGCGTCAGGTGTCCCGCGGCGAGCGACGACACGCCGACGACATGCACGTCGTTCTCCATGGCCTGACGCGCGACTTCCTCCGGCGTCTGGAAGAGCGGGCCGATGTCGACATCAAAGCCCATGTCGGCGTAGGCGGAGGCGACGACTTTCTGCCCGCGGTCGTGCCCGTCCTGTCCCATTTTGGCGACGAGGATGCGTGGGCGACGCCCCTCGCGCTTTTCGAACGCCGCCACCCGCGTGCGGATGCCCTCGATCGTTGATTTGTCAGCGGACTCTCTCATGTAGACACCTTGCATGGAGCGTACCACGGCCTCGTGCCTTCCGAAGACCTTCTCGAGGGCTTGCGAGATCTCCCCAACGGTCGCCATGGCACGGGCCGCGTCCACCGCGAGTTCGAGCAGGTTGCCCTGCCCGCTGCCGGCGGCGCCGGTGAGCCTCTCGAGCGTTTGCGTCAGCGCGCCCGAGTCGCGTTTGCTCTTGAGTTCGCGCAGGCGAGCGACCTGGGCCTCACGAACGGCTGTGTTGTCGATCTTCAGGACGTCGACCGCTTCATCGAGCCGTGGCTTGAAGCGATTCACGCCGACCACGGTCTGGGCGCCGGAATCGATGCGGGCCTGCGTCGCCGCCGCGGCCTCCTCGATGCGCAGTTTCGGGATGCCCGCCTCGATCGCCTTGGCCATGCCCCCCAGGTCCTCGATCTCGAGGATGTGGGCCCAGGCGCGCGTCGCGAGGTCGTGCGTCAATCGTTCGACGTAGTACGACCCGCCCCAGGGGTCGATGACGCGGCAGGTGTCGGTTTCCATCTGCAGAAATAGTTGCGTGTTCCGCGCGATGCGTGCGGAGAAGTCGGTCGGCAGCGCGAGCGCCTCGTCCAGGGCGTTGGTGTGCAGGCTCTGGGTGTGCCCCTGCGTGGCGGCCATGGCCTCGATGCAGGTGCGCACGACATTGTTGTAGACATCCTGGGCCGTCAGGCTCCAGCCGCTGGTCTGGCTGTGCGTGCGGAGGGAGAGGCTGCGCGGGTTCTTCGGGTTGAACGTCTTCATCAGGCACGCCCAGAGGAGGCGGGCCGCACGGAGTTTGGCGATCTCCATGAAGAAGTGCTCGCCGATCGCCCAGAAGAAACTGAGGCGCGGCGCAAAGTCGTCGACATCCAGCCCGCGCGCCACGCCGGTGCGCACGTACTCGAGGCCGTCGGCGAGTGTGTAGGCCAGTTCGATATCGGCGGTCGCGCCGGCCTCCTGCATGTGATAGCCGCTGATCGAGATGCTGTTGAACTTCGGCATCTTCGCGGCGCAGTACGCGAAGACATCGCCGATGATCTTCATGCTCGGCGCGGGCGGATAGATGTAGGTGTTGCGGACCATGAACTCTTTGAGGATGTCGTTCTGGATCGTTCCCGAGAGTTGCCCCGGCTTTACTCCCTGGCGTTCCGCCGCGACGATGTACATCGCGAGCACCGGGAGGACCGCGCCGTTCATCGTCATCGAGACACTGATCTGGCCGAGCGGGATTCCATCGAACAGGCGGTCCATGTCAAGGACCGAGTCGATCGCGACGCCGGCCATGCCGACGTCGCCCGCCGCACGCGGGTGATCGCTGTCATAGCCGCGGTGCGTCGCCAGATCGAACGCGACGGACAGACCCTTCTGTCCCGCGGCGAGGTTGGCACGATAGAACGCGTTGCTCGCTTCCGCGGTGCTGAAGCCCGCGTATTGCCGTACCGTCCAGGGCTTGAGCACGTACATCGTCGCGTACGGCCCGCGAACGAACGGTGGCAGGCCGGGCATCGTGTGCAGATGGCTCACGGGTTCGAGATCGCTCGCGTGATACTCGGGCTTGATGACCATCCCCTCGGGTGTTCGCCAGGAGAGGCCATCGGGTGCGCGGCGCGTCGTCCGTCGCACCGCGTCGGCCCAGTCCCGCTCACCCGCGTGGGCGCCCGGCGCATGGAGTGGAATTCCGGCGAAGTTCGGGATGATCGCACCTGGTTGAGCAGCGTTCACAGCGAGACTCCTTCCTGCGCGAGGAGTTCGGACAGTGTCTTGACGACATCGCACCGCATGTAGATGAACCGATCGACACCAGCCTCGCGGTACGCGGCTTCGCTCGCGCCGGGGTTGCCCGCGAGGATCACGGTGCTCGCGCCGGCCGCGTGGAGCAGCGGCGCCAGCGTCGCGACGCTGCTCGCATACACCGCGTCGCTCGAACAGATCACCGCGATGTCCGTGCCTGTGTGCGCGACCTCAGACGCACTCTTCACGAGGTCCGCCTTGCCGGCCACGGTGCAGACTTCGAATCCGCCGGCCTCGAAGAAGCCTTTGGCGTAGTTGGTGCGGGCGAGATGGTCCGCGGGAGTACCGACGCTCACCAGCGTGACACGCGGGCGGCGCCCGCACGCAACCGCATACTCGTCCGCCGCGTCGCGAAGATGCTCGAAGGCCTCGGAAAACGGGTGGAGCGTGACCGCATGGATGTTCACGGGCGGCCCGCCGTTCCCGAGGATCGCGGTGATTGCTCCGGTCGTTGCGCCGCGTGACGCGAGATCGAAAGCCTTCTGGCTGATCGCGCCGCCGGATGTCGGCGAGCCCGCGTTCCCCCCCGCGGTCTGGAGCGGCTTGGCACGCTGCCTCGCCACGCGTTCGCTCGCCTCGCGACGCAGGGCCGCCATGTTCATCGTGCTCGGTTCCGGGCGATGTTCGCCCACGCTCGGAAACTCGCTCACGCCGAGCAGGGCCTCCTTGCGCGTCGCGATGTCGCGCCAGCGCGGCTGCGCGGCCGTGTCGATCTGCTGCGCGATCCAGCCGTCCTCGAGACTCCTGGCCATCCCGCCCCGCGATTCGATCGCCTGCAGAATGACCCACGCCCTCTCACACATCTCGTCGGTCAATCGCTCGAGGTACCAACTCCCGCCCGACGCGTCGACCACGCGATGCAGATGGCATTCTTCCTGCAGGATCAGGTGCGTGTTGCGCGCGATGCGACGCGCCAGCGCGCCGCTCCGCCATTCCGGCGTGCCCGCGACCATGGCGGCGTCGAACGGCTCGGAGCCGATCGAGTCTGCGCCGCCGATCCCAGCAGCAAAGACGCACACGCTGTTGCGCAGGATATTCACCCACGGATCGCGCGCCGTCAGCACGCGCTTGCTCGGACGCACATGCATCTTCATCCGCTGGCCTTCGAGCCCGACGCCGCACGCTTGCGCGACGCGCCCCCACAGCCGGCGCGCGCCGCGGAGTTTGGCGATCGCGAGGAACTGATGTGTCCCGACGGCGTAATTGAACAGCAACTGCGACGCGGCGCGATGAACATCCATCCCCGCGCGCGTCATGGCGCGCAGGTATTCCAAGGCCGTCGCCATCGAGAACGCCAGGTCCTGGGTCGCCGTCGCGCCCGCGTGGTGATACGGCGCGGTGCCCACGCGGATCGCGGTGACATTCGCGAATCGCGCGGAAGTCCATGCGGCCAGATCCGCCGCCAAGCCCATCGCTGTATCGATCGACCACGGCAGGTGCCCCTCGCGCGCCAGGACTCCCAAGGGATCGGCGTTGAAGGCGCCGCGGCACTTCGAGGGCTCCATGTCCGCGGATGCCCACAGGGCGCTGAGTTGCGCCGCGGCGGGGATGAACGCAGCGCCCGCCTCGAGCGCCACGGAGATCATCCCGAGGTGAACGCCGCGCATCGCGTCGCGAAGGTCATCCGTGCTGTAGAGCATCGCTCCATCAACTCCAGCCAGTGCGACGGCGGCCGGATCATCAGGATCTAGCCCGGCGCGCCCCGCGGCGTCGAGTCGAAGAAGAATCGATGTCACGCCGCCGGCGAGGTCTTCGAGGATGGCCGTGTTCAATGCCCGCGGGCAGGCCGCGTCGTGCTGTTGGCGGATATCCCACCCGCGCTCCTGGTGATCGAGGGGGAGCGAGCCGCGCGTGAAGGGGGGCAGCCCGCTAAAGCCCGATGGATCTCCCGCACAGTGCCAGTCGCGTGCGGTGTAAAGTGGCTGGATGTACAGCCCTTCATAGGTGTGCGTGACGAGCCTGCGCTCAAAGGGCGCGCCGTTCAGGTCTTGCTCGACCAGAGCGCGCCAGTGTGCCTCGTCCACGTTCGGGAACGATTCGCAGATGTCGAATGTACGGGGGAGCATCGTGCACCTCGCGGGCGCGACCGGCACGGCTCACCAAACGGCGCACCGGCTCTGTTCCGTCGCGCACAAACTCAGCATAGTCCTTGGAACTCAGAGAGTCCTTGCGGGGCATGCAGAATCTGTCATGGCGCGGCGATTCAGGGGGACGAACGGGTGCCCGCGGCTGACGCGAGCCTCGCCGTACGCAGACGCAGGCTGCTGGTCACAACGCTCACGCTGCTCATGGCCATCGCGGCGCTGGCGATGATCGGCGAGAGCAACCAGCCCGTGAGCGGGAAGAGCACGCCCGCGGCGATCGGGATCCCCACGACGTTGTAGGCGAACGCCCAGAAGAGATTGCGCCGGATGGTCCGCATCGTCGCGCGCGAGAGCGCGATCGCGTCGGCCACCCCGCACAGGTCGCCGCGCATCAGCGTTATGTCCGCGGCCTCGATCGCGACGTCGGTCCCCGTCCCGATCGCCATGCCGATATCGGCCCGCGCCAATGCCGGCGCATCGTTGATCCCGTCCCCCGCCATCGCCACCACATGCCCCTGGCGCTGGAGCCCGGCAACGTGCTCGCTCTTGTCGCCGGGCAGGACTTCGGCGTGGACATCATCGATGCCGAGTTCGGCCGCGATCGCTCGCGCGGTGGCGCGGTTGTCACCCGTGAGCATCACGACCTGTAAGCCCATCGCACGAAGCCGAACCACGGCCTGCTTCGATGTCGGCTTCATGCGATCGGCGACGACGAGCAGGCCCGCCTCTGACCCATCGATCGAGACGTGCAATGTCGTGCGTCCTTGAGCAGAAATCTCGGCGGCGCGATCGGTCTGGGAGATTGGCACGCCGCGGGAGTGCAGCAGCGACTGCGTGCCGACCAGCACGCGTCGCCCTTCGATCGTTGCCTCAACCCCCTGGCCGACAATCGCGAGGAACGATGCGGGCTCGGCGAGCGTGATCGATTGCGCCCGAGCCGCGGAGACGATCGCGGCGGCGAGCGGATGCTCGCTGTGACGCTCGGCGCCGGCGGCCAGCCGCAGGAGATCGTGTTTCTCGACGCCCGGAGCGGCGACGATGTCGGTGAGCGTCGGCTTGCCCTCGGTGATCGTGCCCGTCTTGTCGAGCACAACGGTGGTGACCCTGTGGGCGGTCTCCAGCGCTTCGCCTCCCTTGATGAGGATGCCCATCTCGGCTCCACGCCCCGTGCCGACCATGATCGCCGAGGGCGTCGCAAGCCCAAGCGCACACGGGCAAGCGATGATGAGCACCGATAAGGCGGCCGTCAGCGACATCGAGAGACGCGTCTCGCCCGGAGAGACCAGCCACCACACGATGAACGTGACGGCCGCGATTCCCAGCACGATCGGCACGAAGACCGAACTGACCCGATCGGCAAGCCGCGCGATCGGGGCCTTGCTGCCTTGTGCTTCGCGCACCAGACGCACGATCTGCTGCAGAACCGTGTCCGCCCCGACCTTGGTCGCCACCAATCGCAGCGAGCCGGTCGTGTTCATGGTCGCGGCATAGACGAGAGATCCTTCGCTCTTGTCCACCGGCATGCTCTCGCCGGTCAGCATCGATTCGTCGACGCTCGATCGCCCCGATTGCACCTTCGCGTCGACCGGGATCTTCTCGCCGGGACGCACGAGCACGGCATCTCCCACGCGGACCGACTCGATCGAGACATCCACCTCGCGGCCTTCGATCAGCACGCGGGCGGTACGCGGCTGGAGCGAAATGAGTCGGGCGATCGCGGCGCCGGTGCGGCTGGTGGCGCGCGACTCCAGGAACCGCCCGAGCAGGATGAGCACGATGATGACGGCGGCAGCCTCGTAATACACCGGGACGCCGGCGTGCTGCGTGTGATCGTGCGAGCCGGTCTCGAAGAACTCCGGCCAGATCGTGGCGGTGAGTGAATAGACATAGGCCGAGCCCGTGCCCAGCGCGACCAGCGTGTCCATATTGAATGAGAGGTGGAGAAGGCCCATCCACGCGGCGCGAAAGAAGCGTCGCCCGCTCCAGAAGAGCACCGGCGTCGTGAGCGCAAGCTGGATCCAGTGCGACCACTCCGAGAGCGGCGGGCCGACCAGCGATTCCAGCCGGCCGTGCGACATCGCGATGATGAAGACCGGGAGCGCGAAGGCGGCGCCGATGATCAGGTTGATGAGCAGGCGGCGAGTTTCTGCGTCGGTGGCGGAGGAGTGGCCGTGACCGTGCGCCGCGGCTTGAGGCGGTGTGCCGGCCCTTGTGTCCACCGGGGTCGGATCGAGGGGCGAGCTCGGAGCCTCCTGGGCCGGGCCGAGTTCGCCCGTATGAAGTGCGTGCGACGGCGGACCTGCGCTTGGCTGCACGGGCGGAGCTGCTTCAGGAACGCCCGCCGAATAGCCGAGATCGTCGACGACCTTCGCCAACGCCCGGGCATCGATCGCGCCGGGATCGAATTTCACCGTGGCGACCTTTGTCGCATAGTTCACGCTCGCCGACGACACGCCCGGCTGCTTGGCCAGACGCTTTTCGATCCGTGCAGCGCACGCGGCACACGTCATGCCCTCGATGGGCAGGTCGCAACGCTGGACGCCGTCTTGGATCGGCGCGGTGGACATGACACCATCGTATTCGATCCGGCGATCGCGCCGGATGTGCGGGAATCACTTGAGCGTGGACATGTCGATCACGAAGCGGTACTTCACGTCGCTTTTGAGCATGCGCTCGTACGCCTGGTTGATCTGGTCCATCCGGATCAGTTCGATGTCGCAGGCGATATTGTGCTTGCCGCAGAAGTCCAGCATCTCCTGCGTCTCGCCGATGCCGCCGATCAGCGAGCCCGCCAAGTGCCGACGCGGCATGAAGAGGCTAAAGGCGCTCACGGGCTGCGGATTGGGCGGCGCGCCCACGAGCACCATCGTTGCGTCGAGTTTGAGCAGTGCCAGGTACGCGTTGAGGTCGTGGTCGGCCGAGACTGTGTCGAGGATGAAATCGAAACTCGACAGGTGCTTGGCCATCGCGTCCGCGTCGCGCGAGATCACGACCTCGTTGGCGCCCAGTCGCTTCGCATCCTCGGTCTTCCCCGCGGAAGTCGTGAAGAGCACCGTGTGCGCGCCCATCGCGTGCGCGAATTTCACGCCCATGTGACCCAGCCCACCCAGGCCCACCACGCCGACTTTCTGGCCCTTGGTGACTTTCCAATGACGCAGCGGCGAGTACGTCGTGATGCCGGCGCACAGGAGTGGCGCCGCGGCCGCGGGATTCAGATTCGTCGGCACCTTCAGCGTGAATGCCTCGTCGCACACCACCGACTGCGAGTATCCGCCGTAGGTCATGCCGCCCAGATGCTTGTCCTCGCCGTTGTAGGTGAAGGTCGAGCCCTTGTGACAGAACTGTTCCAGGCCGCGCTGGCAACTCGGGCAGGTGCGGCAGGAATCGACCATGCAGCCCACGGCCGCCAGATCGCCGACCTTGAACTTCGTCACCTTTGCGCCGACGCGCGTCACGCGCCCGAGGATCTCATGCCCCGGCACGATCGGATACTGCGAGAAGCCCCATTCGTTGCGGGCGAAGTGGATGTCGGTGTGACATACGCCGCAGTAGAGGATGTCGATCGCGACATCGGTCGCCAGCGGCTCGCGCCGATTGATCGTGTGAGGGGCAAGCGCAGAAGTGGCGGACTGGGCGGCATAGGCCTTGACTGGCATGTCGAGCTCCGGTGGTTTGATTTGAGCCGGGCACTGTATGGCGGAACTCGTGGGAGCATGTCCGGCGTCGCCTACCGGCCCGTTTTCGATTCGGAATGAAACACCCTGGTCACTTCGCATTGCCCGGCGCGCTGTCGCGGGGCCGCCAACCAAGGGATACACTGGATCGAAAGGAGTTTCAGATGCGTTTAACGATATCCGCCGTTGCGCTGGTCGCCTCGCTCGCCCTGTCCGCCTGTTCGAAGAATTCTGCCGACGAGAGCGAAGCGGTGTGCAAAGAGGTGAAGCCCGGCGTGGTGACGAGCGTGAATGCGTACTGCGCGATCGTGCTCGATGACCCGGTGAATCCCGAAGTCTTCACCGACTACAAGGGCCAGCGTGTGGGCTTCTGCTGCAAGGGCTGCCTGCCCAAGTGGGAGGCGATGACCGACGCACAGAAGGACGCGGCGTTGGCCAAGGCGATCGCCAAGGGCAAGCCCAAGCCGTGACGCCGCGGCCCAGCGCACTTACTCCGCCCATACGGGCGATTTCCATATCGGCACGTCGCGCTTGAGGCGGTCGATGAACGCGGTCATGCCCGCGAGCGCCTCGGCGCGGTGCGCCGACGAGATGGTCAGCACGAACGAGGTCTCTCCCACGCGCACGCGTCCGCGGCTGTGGAGCGCGACTAGCGCGAGCAGCCCGAATTCTCGGGCGATATCTCGTGCGAGCGATTCGAGTTGGCGCCCCGCCATGGGGTCGTAACTCTGATACACGAGTGCTGTGAGAGGTCGGAACGCCGCAGTTGCGCCGCTCGCCTCGACCGTACCGCTCGCCTCGTTGCGCCGAACGATCCCCTCGAAGCGCAGCGTCGCGCCCACACGCCCCGACAGATTCACCGCTCCGAGTGCCGGCGCGATCGGTGTCAGCAGGCGTGTTTCCGCCGCCGGATCAATCGGCCCGCTGAGGATTGCCGCAAAGATCAAGGGGAGGTCATCCATCAGCCCCCCCCGACGAGCGTGATAAGCGCGACCTCGTCCGTCGGCGCGATCCGTGTGTCCATGTTCGCGAAGGCATGGTTCACCGCAAACCGCGGCGATGTGAGCGCAAAGGCCAAGTCCGGGTGCTGCTCGGCCATGACACGGGCGACATCCGCGAGCGTCGGTGCGTCGCCCAACCGAACGCGCACGCGATCAGCCTTGGCGACAACCGCGGCCGACCCGAAGATGAGCACGTCAAGGTGCATCCAAAGAGTGTATGGTTTCGCGGGGGTTCGGACGGTGGTTCCAAAGCGAGCGAGCCCGGGACGCAGGCGGGAGCGTGCGGGGTCGATCGGGCAATGGTTCCGCGTGTTTCAACGGAGGTGCGAATGGGATTCCGAGGCGAGGAGTTCGCGTTTCAATCACCCGCCGAGGCGGTCGACGCGATGATCGCCTGCGTGCGACCGACGCCGAACGGATCACGAGAGCCCGAGCGTGTCCCACTCGAACGCGCACGTGGCCGGATCCTCGCGCGACCCATCATCCTCGATCGTGACAGCCCCGCCTTTGACCACTCCGCGATGGACGGCTACGCGATCCGCCTCGCAGACCTGGAGCAAGGACCCGTCGCTCTACTTCCGGGCATCGTTTCGAACGCCACGTCGACCCCCAACGCAGGGCCCGTTCGACTTACGGTCGTCGGAGAATCACGCATTGGATGCGAGCCACCGGCGATGCCATCGCCGGAAACTCCGGCCGTGATCCGGATCGTGACGGGTGCCGGCGTGCCGCTCGACGCGGACTGCATCGTGAAACGCGAGGACGTGACCGAGCATCCGGTGCCGGGCGGCCGCGCCGCAGAAGAATCCGGCGCTCACGTCGCTGCCATCTCAATTTCGCCAGGCGTCATCGCCAGGCTCCGCCGCGGCAACAACATCAGGCGTCGTGGAGAAAACGCACGAGCCGGTGAGGTCGTGTTGGAGGCTGGTTCCATCCTCGACGCCGCGTGTGTCGGCGTGTTGGCCGCGGTTGGCGCGGCAAGCGTTGAGGCTGTTCCCCGACTGCGTGTCTCGATCATGACCACGGGCGATGAACTCGTGCCTCCGGAGCACACGCCCTCCCCGTTCCAGATCAGGAACAGCAACGGTCCGGCGCTCCGGGCGCTTCTGGGTGCGCCGGGCTGGATCGAGGTCTCTTCTGTTCTCCATGGGCGCGATGACGGTTCCGTGATCGACGAGCAACTCCGTGCCTCGGCCGCAGCCGCCGACGCCATCGTGCTCACCGGCGGAGTGTCCATGGGTCACCGCGATCCGGTCCGGGCCGCGATCGAGCGACTCGGGGCGAGAATCATCTTCCACGGACTCCCGCAACGTCCCGGGAAGCCGATGCTCGGCGCGATCCTGCGGGGCGAGCCCGCATCAGACTCGCCAGGTTCTGCCCGCATCAGCACCGTGAGTCATGCGGCGCGCGGCCCGCTCCCGATCTTCGCCCTCCCGGGCAACCCGATTTCCGCGATGGTGACCTGCACACGGATCGTGCTTCCCGTGCTGGCGGCGATGGCCGGTGCCAAGCGGTTCACGCCCGCGATCACCCCGCGACTCGTTACGATCAGCAATCACGACGGCGAATCGCTCGGCCTGTGGTGGCATCGTCTCGCGGCGTTCGAACCGGACGGAACCGTCCGCCTGCTCGACGCCCGTGGTTCGGGCGATCTTATCGCCGGCGGGCGCAGCGATGGATTCGTTGAGATTTCACCGCACGAACATCCCGACCCGAAAGTCCCGGTCCCATTCTTTGGGTGGATGTGATCCGGTGATGAAGGGCAGTGTGCGCGTGGGTCGGACAACCCCGGAGGAGCCGGTCGATCGAGAGGCCGGGCTGGCTACCGGGCGAAGCGCGGTCCGACCGGATCGTGCACGTCGCAGGGTGGCGTCAGTTCTGCATGCTCACCCACGAGCCGTCGCCCGTGTGGGTGTCGATCAGCACGATTTCCTGGTTGATCTCGTGGACCTGGTCCATGTACGCGCCCCAGTGGCATGTCAGCCACGCCAAGAGCAACGTACATCCCCACACGCCCAACTCCGCATACCGTGAGCGTCGAGCCCAGTAAAAGATCGTGCAGGCCAGGAGCATCGAGCCCAGTTTCCACGACGCCACCAGCGCCGGAGATCCGAAACTCATGATGAAACGGGCCAGCGGGTTGCTCTCGAACATCCCCATCGAGGTCGCGTAGGTCAGCGTCAGGTACAGATCGCCCAGCGAGAGCAGCGTGATCGCCGCCAAAAGGATCGCCACCCGCTTGCCCCGGACCTCCGGGGCGGCCGCTCGACCGAGAAATTCGGCCATTGTGGGCGCGAGCGAACCGGCGTGTAACATGGAAGCGAACATCAAGAGTGGGGGATCGGTTGGTTCAACCCCCAGGTCCAGTCCGGCCATGGATTTGGCCGACTTAGACTTGCATCTTCACGAACCGGCGGGGTGGATTGGGGGGCCTGGGGGGCCCATCGGACGCGGGATTGGCAGGACGGAGGTCCGAATGCGTCAGCGTGGGTCCCAAAGCCTGTTGTGGTTCGCGGCCGTGTGCGGCATGGCGATGTCGTTCTCGGGTCCGCTCCTGGCCCAATCCGGCCCTGTCTATCCGGATGACTCCGTGCAGGCCCACGAGGGTCTGAGCCGCGTGCGCGAGTTGACCGCCTCCGGAAACGCCGCCGAGGGCGTGCGTGTGCTCCAGTCGCTGCTCGACGGAGAGGGCGACCATGTGCTGGTGAGCGACGCCGATCCCGACCTGTTCGTCAGCGTCCGGGCCCGGGTGCACGAACTTCTGCTCTCGGACCGCGTGCTGCTTGATCGCTACCGGGCCACCGAGGACGCCAAGGCCGCGGACCTTGTGCAGAAGGGTGAGCACGCAGCGGTGGAGCGTTCGCGTTTGCTGACACGATCGGGGTTCGAGGCATGCCTGCGCGTGGCGCAGTCGCAGATCGAACGCGGGCAGTTTCACGCGGCCCGAATCACGCTCGGGCAGATCGAGACCCATCCCGATCGGCGCGCTGATCCGCGCGCCGGTGCTGATGCCGCGGGTCTGGCGGCGCTGCTCGCCCGTTATCTTCCGCGTGCCGACGTGCGCGACATGGCGGCGCGGTGGGCCGCCGATGTGGGCGTTGGGATGCTCCCCGGAGACGCGTTCCCGCTCCCGGCAAGGCACGCACCCGTCACGCCGATGGAGCCGCTCGCGCAGGCGGAACTCACGGGGCTGGTGAAGCGCCCGATTCAGACGGCATGGCTCTCCGACGAGGCACGACAGAACTCCGAGTTCGAGACGTCCCGCTCCCTGCGCGACGATAATCGCACGTGGTTCCTCCGCAGCATGCGTGACGAGGCGTGGCCCGTGCCGGCGCTCCTCGGAGATCGCCTGCTCCTCAACGACGGGCAAACCGTCTCGTGCCTCGATCGCTTCACGCTTCAGCCGCTCTGGAACTTCACGCCCGAACTGACGCCCGACACCGACAATTCCGGCCTCTCCGGGCGGGGCGACATCATCCGTGCCCTGGCGCTGGTCGAGGACACCACGAGCGTGGCAGGAGGCGACGGCGTCGTGGTCGCCGCCACCGGGTTCGCCGCGGGTGAACGCCGCGAGGGCGATCCACGCATCTACGCCTTCGACGTCGAATCGGGACGCTCACTCTGGGCCGCCAGCCCGCCCGCGCTCGATGCATCGCTTGGCCAGGCAGTGGTGCGAGGCCAGGTCGACGTGTCCGAGGGCGTGGTGGTTGTTCCCATGCGGAAGATCGCGTCGTCCAAGCGTGTGGCGAGCGTGCATCTGGCGGCGCTCGATCTGTTCACCGGCGCGCCGTGTTGGACCAGGACACTGGGGAGCGCTGGCTGGGTCGGTGCGCAGCGGTTCACCAAGGCCGCGGACGTGCTCACGATCCACGACGGGATCGCGTACAAGTGCGATGAACTGGGCGTGCTCGCGGCGATCGAGGTCGCCACGGGTCGCGTCGTGTGGGTTCGCCGCCTCACGTCCGAGCAATTCGGCGCCCGTGGTGAGAGTCTCCCGCCGTGGGGAGGTGTCAAGCCGGTGGTGGTCGGTGACCACCTCATCACGCTCACGCCCGGTCGCGACTGGGTGCTCCGCATCAGCCGCGCGACGGGCGCGATCGTGTCGCGTCGTCCCGCGGAGGAACTTGGAGACCCGAACTACCTCGTGGACGCGGGCGGGTGGATCGCCGCGGTGTCGCAGGACCGCGTCGTGCTCGTCGAAGAAGCGTTCGAGAAATCCGAGGTCAGAGTCCTCCCGCCGCAGCGTGACCGGCGATTTGTCGGGCGGGCCTTCGCGGCCGGTTCACGTCTCATGCTCCCGATCACAGGCGGGTTGCTCGCTGTCGATCCCGCCAGGCCCGACTCGCCGACGCTGATCGAACTCGAACGGCTTGGAAACACGCTCGCGGTCGACGGGCAAGTGATTACGACCGATCGCTATCGCGCGTACAGTTATCTCAACTGGGACTTCGCCGATCGTGTGCTCACCGCGCGTCTCGACGCCGATCCAGAGAACCCCACTCCCGGACTGACACTCGCGGAATTGGCCTATCGCGCCGGACGCTTCGATCGCATCGCGCCCGCCTCCGACCGCGCCGCCGCGGCGATCACGCGGGCGATGGGTGATCCCGCCCGGGGCCCCTTGGCCGCCAAGTCCCGTGCCGCGCTCTTCACGAGCCTCCGCGCGATGATCGAGGCCGGGCAGGATCGCCTCGCCCGTCGTGAAGCGGCCGACGATGCGCCCGCCATCACCGATCTGGAGGTGCTCGACGCGCTTGCGGCACGCATGTCCCGACTCGCGGATTCCAACGCCGAACGCGTCGCCGCGCTCTTCGCGCTGGGACGCCTGCGCCAGGACCAGGCGCTGGCCAAGGGTCAGGACGCGACCCTCCTGGCCCAGAGCGTTGAGGCGTACCAGAAAATCCTGGAGGATCCGGGGCTCGCCTCGGCGACGTGGACCAACGCGGGCCGTTCCGCCAGGGCCGATCTCGACGCCGGCACACGCGTGATGTCGATCGTCCAGCAGACGGGACGGGCCGTGTACGCCGCGCACGAACAGCAACTCGCGCGACAACTCGAACTGCTGGGCCCGACCCCCGACGCGGACAAACTGACCGCGCTGGCTCGTGCCTACCCGGCCTCGGAGCGCGTGACCGACCTGTACCTCCGCGCGGCCGGGTTGCACGAGCGGGCCGGGCGCGTCGCCGATTCGATCACATGCCTCGACCACGCGCTGGAGCAGGCACGCTGGGCGCTCCCCCTTTCCGGCGCGGACCCCGCCGGTGCAAGGGCACGCCTCGGAGAGAGCGCCGGACGTCTGCTCACGGCCTACGTCAGGACCGATCGCATCACCCCGGCCGCACAGTTGATCGAACGCGTCAAGCGCGAATTCCCCGAGGTCACCCTGACCAGCGATGGCCAGACCGTCGTGATCGACACCCTCGCCGCGGAACTCCGCACACGCCTGGCCTCGATGGACCGCCGCCCGCGCATCGGAACCGCGATCAGCGGCGATGCCCAGAGCCTCGTGGGCTGGCAGATTCTCCGTCCGCTGACGTCCGGCGGCGGAGCCCGCCCCACCGACCAGATCCTGCTCCACTCCGCCTCCTCACGACAGGTCTCGCTCTTTGCGCCTCAGGCCGACGCCAAACTCGGACAGTCCTGGACCATCAGTTACCGCGACCGCGTGCCGTCACTCGTGTCCGTTGACACCTCCTCGGCACTCTTCTTCTGGCCCAGCGATGAGGGGGGTCTGCTGGAGCGCCTTCTCACCGTGGGCGGCACCTCGGCGTGGAAGACCCCGGCGTTCGCCACACTGTTCCGGGAGCCCAATCCCACACCGCACGAACTCGTCAACACCCCGCGCGACGGGAACGTCCGAAAGTCCGACATGCTCGTTACCCTCGACCCGCAGACCGTCGTGCTGGCCGACCATGGCGGGCGCGTCGCGGCATTCGACATTGAGTCGGGGCGGGTCCTGTGGCAGCAGTCGACCGTGCTCGGCCGCCTCTACGACATGATCATCAGCGCCGACGCACGGGAGACGACGCTGGTGCTCGCAGGCCGCGCCCACGCCACGGACGCCGCACCCGAGTCGCCCGCCATTCTCGCCATCGACCTTCGCACCGGGCGACAGTCGCAGATCATCCGAGGCCTGCCCAGCGACATCGGCTGGGTCCGCGTTTCTGGCAGCGCCGTTGCCATCGGGCTCGACGATCGCGTCGTGTGCCTTGACCTGACAAGCGCGGCAGTCAACTGGATGCTCGCCGACGCAGACATGCAGGGGACGCTGAGCGCCTGGGCGTTCGGCGAATCGCTCTACGTGATGTCGGCGCGTCGGGAGGTGGTCCAACTCGATTTCGCCAAGGGCCAGCGCCGACAGGCCGCGCTCGACACACGCCGGCGCCTCTCCGAGCCCTCTCCGATCGAGGTCGCGACCGTGGGCCCGCCCGCGGATGGTCGTGTCGCGTTCATGGCCAAGCGCGGTATCGCGGTCTTTGAGCGCGACGGAACGCTGGTAGGCTTGGATGCATTCGACGCCGGCGCCGAGATGCTGACGCCAGAACTCGCAGACGGCATGGCGGTCAGCGTCGAGGCCAACCCACGCCCGACTGACGCGGGCACCGATGTCGTCGCGGTCTCACTGCTCTCCATGCCGTCCGCCCGCCTGGTCTCGACACGAGAAGTGAGCATCGGCGCGGCTCCGCGGGACGTCGTCGTCCTCGACAACCGCATCGTGATTACCGCAGGGAGCGTGACGCTGGTCCTGCCCGTCCCCGCGAAGTAGCCGCGCGGGCCGGCGTTCTGGCCAGTCCAGACTGCCCGGAACGCACAAGCCCGACGCCGGGCGTCGGGCTCGTGGGAAAACAGGTTCAACTCCGCGATGATCGCTATTTCTTTGGCTCGGGCTTGCCTTCCGGGAGCGTCGCAGGCTTGGGCGGCGTGACTTCGTAGCGCTTCCGGAAATCTTCCAGCGCCTTCTGACGCTTGGCCGCTTCTTCTGGGTCGACCTTTCCCAGGTACCACTTGTGCTCGTCGGAATTGAGCACCTCGTCGAGTTTGGTCGACAGCGCCGCCGCCGCCTTGGCCTTGGCCGCGTCCGGATTGTTCTGGTTCTCGCTGATGAGTTTGCGAAGTTCGGGCACCATCTCCGAGTAGAACCGCTTGGAGACTTCGTAGGTCCCGTGCCAGTGGCTGTAGTCCGGCGCCATCATCGACGCGCCGTGCCGCGCCCGTCGCCCCTCGTGGTGCCAGATCTCGTACCACGTGAAATCCAGCGGGTTGCTGAACTGCACCGGATTCAGGAGCGGTTTGGCAAGGGCGTAGAGATCCTTGCCCGGGATGCCGAACTTCGTGTTGTACAGGTTGATGAACGCGTCGTACTGCACATAGAAGTTGCCGATCCACTGCGCGTCGTGGCAATTACTGCACACGTCTTCCATGTTCTTGCGACGCGTCTGCCACGTGATGTTCGCCCCGGGCAGGCCCAACTTGGCGTCCGCTGCCTCGGGTCGGATGGAGACCTCCGGGCGGTTGTTCCACGAGATGCGGAGACCCACATCGTGCGTGACCGCCTGCTTGCGCGTCGCCGACATGTGGCACGTCGCGCACGTCGGCGCGTTGTGATAGTCCTCGCCCACGACCCACTTGGGGTTCTCAAGGTTCATCTTGTTCTGGTTGGCGAAGAACGCCGCCCCGTGCTTGGATTCTTCGAAGATCTCCTTCTGCGGATGGTCCGGGCCCAGGTGGCACTTGCCGCACGAGTCCGGGAAGCGCGCCTGGGACGCCGTGAACGAGTGGCCGGAGTGGCAGGCGTTGCACGAGCCTTCCGACCCGTCGGGGTTGATCCGCCCGATGCCGCTGTTGGGCCATGTGGTTGGGTCGAGTCGTCCGCCGGGGAGGACCTTCACCTCCGCGCCGTGGCATTGCCAGCACCCGCTGACCGCCGCCGCCGATACGCCCTCGGGGAAGCCCTCGGTCTTGAACCCGTGGCTTCCTTCCACGATCTCCGCAAGCGTGTTGTCGAGCGAGCCCAGGATCCGCCCTGCCTTGGAGTGACGCGACGCGGCGAATTCCTCGACCTCCTTGGAGTGGCAGCGGGCACAGTCCTTGGGCGTCACCAGCACCGCGATCGTCTGCCCGAAGTGCTCGTAGGCGTCCTTGTCCTCCTTGTTGGCGCTGTGGCACTCATAGCACGCCACGTTGGCACGGAAGTGCTTGCTGTTGCCCCATTGCTCGTACGCCGCCGGGCTGTGCTGCTTGTGGCAGGCGATGCACTGCTTGCTCTGCTCGCTGATCTCGCGCGGACCGAAGGCCTGGCCGAGCGCCAAGCCCGAGGGGACGGCCAGCGCGATCAGACCTGCGAGAGAAAGACGCTTCATCATGACCGGGTTCTCCTGCGCGACATCGCGCGGTGCAGAGGAATGCTGTTCAGGACCCCGTCGCGTTCGACGCCGTCGGGGCGGTCTCGGCCGGGCCTTCGTTCCGGGCTGGGTCATACGGGCGATCGAACGCCAGTTTGCCCGAGAGTACCGGGATCGTGACTCGGACGAGGATCGTGAAAACCAGGAAACCAAACGCGGTGATGCCCGCCGTGACCATCCATTCATTGAGCGTGGGCTTGTACTCGACGATCTCGCCCAGGGGCGAGGGAATGAACGCCGGGATCACCAGGCCCATGCCCTTCTCGATCCACACACCGACGATCATCATCGCGCACGCCGAGATCAGGAACCCGCGAGACTTGCTCGCCGGTGTGAACAGGATCACGAGCCCGATCGCGTTCAGCGACAGCGCCGTCCAGATCCACGGCACCAGCCCGTAGCGCCCGTCGAGCCCCAGGAAGAGGTAGCGGGCGCTGGCCACATGCGCCGAATCGGTATAGAACTCGGTGAACAACTCCGACATCAGCAGGAAGAAACTTGCCGCCATCGCGATCCGCACGATGTTGCGGAGCGTCAGGAACGCCTTCTCCGGCACCTGGTAGTCCGTGGTCCTGGAGATCACGTGCAGCGCGATGATCAGGATCGACGGGCCCGCCGCGAACGCCGACGCCACCAGCCGCGGCGCGATTACCGCCGAATTCCAGAACGGACGCCCGCCCAGCCCGCAATACAGGAACGCCTCGACGAGTTGCGTGCTGAACGCCCAGATGATCGCGACCATGACGAACGGGATGTAGAACAACTTGGTGGGCTCGCGCCGCCGGTACGCCGTGTAGATCAGATATCCGCAGATATGCAGGTTGAGGGCCAGGTACCCGTTCAGCGAGATCACGTCCCACGTGAGCATCGAGATCGGGAAGTTGAAGCGCAGCATCATGTGGTGGAAGCGATCGGGCCGCCCAAGGTCCACCACCACAAAGAGCAGCGACATGATAATCGTCGCGACCGCCAGGAGTTGCGCGAAGATCACAAGGTGCGACAACTCGCGGTTGCGATAGATGTAGACCGGGATGACCAGCATCGCCGCCGCAGCCGCCATCCCCACGAAGAACGCGAAGTTGGCGATGTAAAGCCCCCACGAGACGTGGTCGCTCATGCCCGTGACGCCCATGCCCAGAACAAACTGCTTGCAGTACGCGTTCAGGCCCAGAAGCGAGATCACCGACAGCGCGAACATCCAGAGGTAGTAACCAGCCGTGCCAACGAACGACAGGCGGAAGCAGCGGTACAGGAACGTCAGGTATTCGCGGATCATCGCGCCACCTCCCCGCCACCGATCGCACGGGCCGGATCTCCCGCGGGCGGCGTCCATCCGCCCGCGCCGGGCGTGTAGCCCAGCGACAACGCGACTTGCTTGGCCTCCGGGTCGAGGGAACGCGGGTAGCGCTCGTCAAAGTAGTAGAAGAACCGAGGCAAGGTCCCGACCTCTTCTTTCAGCACGAACACGCGCTTGGTCTTCAGAATCTGCGAGACCTCGCTGTTGGGGTCAAGCACGTTGCCGAATTTCCGTGCGCCCGTCGGGCACGCCTCGAGGCACGCCGGCAGGCGTCCCTCGCGCGTGCGATGCAGGCAGAAATGGCATTTCTCGACCACGCCCTTGGGCCGCGGGCGGTTCGACAGGTATCCCATGTCCTTGTTGATGTCCGCCTCGGGGATTTCCGGTTTCACAAAGTTGAAACGCCGCGCCCAGTACGGGCACGCCGCTTCGCAGTACCGACACCCGATGCACCAGTCGTAATCGATCACCGTGATGCCGTCGTCGTCCTGCCAGGTTGCTTCCACCGGGCACACCTTCACGCACGGCGGATTCGCGCACTGGTGGCACTGCACGGGCATATAGAAATGATCGCCGTCCGGAACCGTCGGCCGCTCGTAGTGGTGGTTGCCCTTCTCCAGGTCCAGCGTCCCCCGCGGCATCTCGATCACGCGGATGTACTGGATCTCCGGCGCCCGGCTCTGGTTGTTCTCTTCCACGCACGCGTACACGCACTTGCGGCAGCCGATGCACCGCGACAGGTTCAGCGCGTATACAAACTCCACGCCCGCCTTGGGCCGCATGTCACGCACCTCCGGCCGGACCTTGTAGCGGTGCTCGACCTCGCGCGTGATCCGATCCAACGCGCCCTTCATGTCGTCGGGCGTCATCTCCTTGTAGTGCTTCTGGATGAACTTCTCGAGCGAGAACTCTTCCTCGGGCTTGAGGTCCTTGAGCGGGCTCAGCGCCGCCGCCAAGGCCGCCATCCCGCCCGCCACCGCTGTGCCCGTGCGCAGGAAACTGCGCCGCGTCACTTCGGTCCCCGCCGACTTGCCCTCGTGGATGCGGATGCTCACTTCCCGCCCCCCTTCTCCGCGGGCTGGCCCGGCTCCATGGGTGTCTTGTCCTGCGAAGGCTCCGCCGGCTCGCCGTGCTCCGGCCCGCCCTCGTGCGGCGAGGCCGAACGCCGACGCAGCGGCGATTCCTTGCCGTGGTGCTCCTTCGGCATGCTCTGGTCGCCCATCCGCAGCGTCGTCGGTGCGGGGAGCGGCTTCATCGGCTTGTACGCCGGCGAGTGCGGCTCATGGCACTCATTGCACGTCAACCGACGGTGCTTCTCGTCCTTCGCGTCCCAGGAGCCCAGCGTCTTGCCGTGCGTCCCGAGCTGCCAATCGCGGTACACCGTCCCGTGACACTGCGAGCAAAGTCGCGGCGTGTCGGCGAAACTCACCGTCGTGCCGTCGTGCAGCACCAGTTTGTCGCGGTCATCGCCGTCGTGACAGTTCAGGCAGCGGGTGTTCATCCCGTGGTTCATCACGATGTCCTTGTGCTGAACCAGCGCCTTGTTCTCGCCGGGTGGCGTGGTGAACAGCTTGTGGCATTCACTGCAGGGCCGATCGCTCCCCGCCACCACGCCGCGAGCATCCACCTTCGCCTGCCGCCATGCGCCGCCCTTCACCGCGTCGCTCGGGATGATCTTCATCTCGCCGATCGGGATCGTCGCCGGCGGCGCGACCAGCGCCAAATACGCCGCCACGCCAAGGAATGCCGGCCCGATCAGCCACAACACCAGCGAGGTTCTTCCCGCGCCGCTCATCGCTTGGGCTCCTTGGGTGTTTCGTTCGGCACGGGCGCCGGCGACTCAGCGGGTGCGGGCTGACCCGGCGCGGGGCTCGCGTCGGGCTTGCCCTCCGGCTTTTCCTCGGGCTTGGCGGGCGATTCGCCCGTGCCGTCGTTCGTGCTGTTCTTCTTGCCCGTCAGGTTCGAGGGCAGCCTGCCCGTGTCTTGCTGAGGCTGAATCCTTGGGCCCGCCGGGCGGGTGTATTTCTTCACCTGGTGGCAACCGGGAGAGCAACTCCCGCCCTCTTCGCTCGCCTCGAAATTGATCTCCAGCATCCAGTTCGACGTGCCGTACGGCACCGCCTCGCGGATGTGCGCCGGTCGCGCCGACGCGTGAACCTCGTGACACGCCCGGCATGTGCGTCCGTTCTCCTTGTTGACGTGAAGCGCGTGCAGGTTCTTCGTGCCGTCGCGGAACATCGTCACGCCCGTGCCGTTCTCCTTGGTCACCATGTCCGCCGAGTGGCAGCGGAAGCACAGTTTGTAGTTGTCCATCGAGAACGCCGAGTAGAACTTCGGCGGGTAGTCGTCCGAGAGCAGGCTGAAATGCTGCCCGGCGTGCGGGTCGTGGCACACCGTGCAGTGCCCGTCGCGGATCGGCCCGTGCTTGCTGGGGTTGCTCGCCAGCAGTTTCGCCATGTTCGTGATGACCTTCCCATCAGCCTTCTTGATCTGGCGATCATGGCACTTCAGGCACGTGGCGATCTCGTCGGCCCGCTGGAGTCCCGGGAGTTTCGACGAGTGGGGGCTGTGGCACGACGTGCATCCGCCGTCCTGCGACACCGCCTGATGAACCACCTTCGCCCCGCCCGTCATCTGGTCGAACTTTTCCTGGTGGCAAGACAGGCACAACTTCGGCGAATCCTCGACGAGTTGGTACTTGTGGTCCGTCGCGTGCGGGTCGTGGCAGTTCACGCAGCCTTCTTCGAGCGCCTTGTGCAGATGCACGCCATCCTCGGCCCGGGCCGTCTCCTCGTGGCATGTCACGCACAACGCGTTGGGCGTCGCCAGCAGCAACTTGGGCTGATCCGATGAGTGCGGGAGGTGGCACGTCGAGCACGCGCCCACCGCCACCGGGCCGTGCACAAACTTCTTGTTCGTCACGTCCGTCTTGTGGTGACACTTCGTGCACAGGTCCTTGTTCGGATCGCCACGCAGTTCGGCCTTGTGCTCCGACCCGTGCGGATCGTGGCACGACATGCACTTCCCCTCGGTGACCGGCGTGTGCCCGTGGGCCTTGGCAGGGAGTTGGTGGCACTTGATGCACAACTCCTCCGGCGAGGCCGGAAGCGCAAATTTGTGATCCTCGACCTTGCCGATCTGCAGGTGGCACGCAGCGCAGTCCGCGGCCTTCTGGTCATGCACATACGTGTGCTTCAGAATGTCCTGATGGCATTCCGACGCCGTGCAGTCCTTGGGCGCGACTTGCTGCGTTGGCCGCTTCTTGGCACCAGCAATCTGTGCCGACGCTTCCGATGAAAACCCGAGGCTCAACAGCGTCCACGCGAGAACGGCCAAAGGTGCGGAGTGGTAAAGCAGGCGCGAGACGTGTCCCATCTTTGAGAGCCTTGCACATGGCGTGCCACTGGACACGCGAGTCCATAGACCGAGAATCGTTAACCCCTCCCATTCAAGAGAGTCAAAGTTTCCGGACCCTCCCAATAATGAGAATTAATCATGCGCAGTTTACCAGAATGAGGTCGCGCGTGCGGCCGAAAGTCAGACGACTGGAACAAATCTGACCAGTGGATACAATGGTCGTGAATTCAAGGCCTCGCCTTCGTGGGATTCAATCCGGAGGCCGGGCCATCATGATGAGGTGCCAGAATGAAGAAGCGTTCCTGGGCTGAGCCTTTCAAGATCAAGATGGTTGAACCCCTGCGGATGACGACCCCCGACGAGCGCGAGGCCGCGATCGCCGGCGCCGGGTTCAACACCTTCCTCCTCCGCAGCGAGGACGTCTACATCGATCTGCTCACCGACTCGGGCACCAGCGCGATGAGCGATCGCCAGTGGGCCGGGCTCATGCTCGGCGACGAGGCCTACGCCGGCAGCGTCAACTACTACCACCTCGAGGACGCGGTCCATCGCTACTACGGATACAAGCACCTCATCCCGACCCACCAGGGGCGCGGCGCCGAGCACATCCTGAGCCGCATGATGATCAAGCCCGGCGATGTCGTCCCGGGCAACATGTACTTCACCACCACCCGCGCCCACCAGGAACTCGCCGGCGGTCGTTTCGTTGACATCATCGGCGACGCCGCCCACGACGTCACCAGCACCGAGCCATTCAAGGGCAACGTCGACCTGAACAAACTTCAGGCGGTCATCGACAAGTACGGCGCGTCGAAGATCCCCTACGTGAACCTCCAGTGCTGCGTGAACATGGCGGGCGGGCAGCCTGTCAGCATGGCCAACATCGCCGCCGTCGGCGCCCTGTGCCACAAGCACGGAATCAAGGTCATGCTCGACGCGACGCGCGCCGTCGAAAACGCCTATTTCATCAAGGTTCGCGAGCCCGGATACGCCAAGAAGAGCATCGAGGAAATCCTCCGCGAGATCTGCTCGCACACCGACGGCTGCACCAACTCCGCCAAGAAGGACAGCCTCGTCAACATCGGCGGCTTCCTCTGCGTCAACGACGACACCCTCGCCGAGGAAGCCCGCAACATGGTCGTCCTCTTCGAGGGCCTGCACACCTACGGCGGGCTCGCGGGGCGCGACATGGAAGTCATGGCCATCGGCATCGCCGAGTCGGTCCAGTACGACCACATCCGCGCCCGCATCGGGCAGGTCGAGTACCTGGGCGGGCTGCTGGAGGCGGCGGGCGTTCCGATCATTCGTCCCATCGGCGGGCACGGCGTCTTCCTCGACGCGCTCAAGTTCCTCCCGCATATCCCGCGTGATCAATTCCCCGCCCAGGCCTTGGCCGCGGCGCTGTACGTCGAATCCGGCGTGCGCACCATGGAACGCGGCGCGGTCTCCGCCGGGCGCGACCCCGACACGCGTCAGAACATCTTCCCCAAACTCGAACTGGTGCGACTGACCATCCCGCGTCGCGTGTACACGCAAGCGCATATGGACGTGACCGCCGAGTCGATCATCTCGCTCTTTGAGGAGCCCGAGCGCGTCGTCGGCCTGCGCTTTACGTTCGAGCCCAAGTACCTGCGCTTCTTCCAGGCTCGCTTCGAGCCCACGCAGGGGGACCTGGTGCTGAAGCGCACGACCAAGACCGGCGCGGCGGCGACGCGCTGATCGCCCGCAGCGGAACTGCTCAAAGAAAGCGACGCGGCGTGCGAGCGCCACGTCACCGGAGTCACGACCATGCGACGTCGTGAGATGGTCAGGTGTCATTGCGCCGGCGGCGGGCCACCGCGAGCACACCGCAGGCGACGAGGGCGGATGCTCCAGGCGCGGGGAGCGGCGAGGCCTGCAGGCCGTCCTGCATCATGAACCCGCCACCCCAGTAGTTGCCGATGATGCGGACGGTGTCGAAGCCGGAGTCGGAGCGCCAGCCGTTCCATGTCCATGCGCCCGAGGCGGGCGCGGCGATGGTCTGTGAGCCGACGAGCGAGCCGCGCTTGTAGAACTCGACGCGTCCGTCGGGCGTGCCGCTGTTGGTGGCGAAGTAGCCGCCGAACTTGCCCATGTCCTGGTTGAAGTTGTACTCCATCCACCCGCCGGGGCTGCCCATGATGATCCGCCCTTCGTACGGGCGGACGATGGTGCGGAAACTCCAACTCCCGGTGAGGATGAGCGAGCCGTTGTTGCGTTCGTGCATCGTGCCCGCGCCGCCGAAGACTGGTGTCGTGCCCGACGTCCAGTAGAACGAGCGACCTTCGAAGCCCTCGTTGTACGCGCCCACGAACGGGCTCATCGAAACAATCGCGGCCTCCGTCGGAGCCGCGGCGGCGACCGCGACCACTCCGGCCAATACGGCAAACTTTACCTTCGACATAGGTCCTCCCAAACCGGCGGGCGTAAACCCGCGTGACTGCAAGGACTCTCCAAATTGACCCGCGACGCGGCCACCGATCTGATCAGTGGTTTCCACGGGCACTCGTCCGGGGCCGGCGCAAACCGCACGCGCGGATGCGTTGCCGCCGGCTTGGACCTGTAACAATGACGCTGGACGGTGTGGATCAGGGAGGACGCCGGAATGAGTGACGATCTCGGACTGATGAGCGCGTGGTTTACGGGGCCGAAGGCCGAGAACGCCCCGTGGTTCACTGCGTGGCTCCAGCGTATCGCCGAGGACTATGCCGCGTGGCGCCGCAACTACTTCCCGGAGGACGGTGTGGTGGTCGACTCGACGCTCCGCCGGCACAACGAACCGTTCATGGACGCGTTCGAGGATCGCCTGCTCGAACTCCTGGCGCGATTGAAGGGCGACGTTCCGTTCCATTCCCCGCGGTACGCGGCCCACATGCTGGCGGAGCAGACGCTCCCCGGTATCGCCGGCTACTTCGCCGCGATGCTCTACAACCCTAACAACGTGACCAGCGAGGTCGCGCCCGTGACGGTGAGGCTCGAGATCGAAGCCGGCCGGCTGATCTCGCGCATGATTGGATACGACGACGGGTCATGGGCCCATCTCTGCTCGGGCGGAACCACCGCCAATATCGAGGCGCTCTGGGCGGCGCGCGGCGTGAAGTACCTCCCGTTCGTGGTGCGCGATATCCGCCGCGCGATCAGGCTCCCCGATCCCGCGTCCCGGCCCTCCGGGCCCCCGAGCGACGCCGATCTGCTCGCCACGTCGCCCACACGGGCGATGGAGGAATACGCGGCGATCTGGCGGCAGATTCATGGGAGCGACGATCGCGAGAGACTCGGCGCGCTGGCACGCGACGCGACGAACGCCTCGCCCTTCAACGCCGCCGAGCGCGGCATGGCCGGTGTTGAGGGCGCGCTGGGCTCCGCGCCCGTCGTGATCGTGCCCGAGTCGCATCACTACTGCTTCGAGAAATCGCTCGACTTGCTCGGCCTGGGGCGACAGGCCTTGGTCTCCGTCCCTGTCGATTCCCGCTTCCGCATGCGTGTCGACGCGCTGGAGCGGACGATCGAATCCGTCGAACAATCGGGGCGTCATGTGCTCTCGGTCGTCGGCGTCGTGGGCTCGACCGAGGTGGGATCGATCGACCCCGTCGATGAAATCGCGGGCCTTCGCGACGCGCGAGAGCGTGCCGGCAAGTCCTCCTTCTGGCTCCACGCCGACGGGGCCTACGGCGGCTACCTCCGCACCATCACCATCCCCACGCGGCGCGGGCTTGGCGCGGCGACCACCGACATCAAGGTCGGCGGCGTGATGCGATCGATCGATCTTGCGCTCCCGGAGCACCACGAGTGCGCCGCGCTCGAGGGCATGAACCGCTGCGACTCGGTCACGATCGATCCGCACAAACTCGGATACATCCCGTATCCGGCCGGCGCGATCTGTTTCCGATCCAACCTCGTGAAGCCGCTGATGCGTCAGGTCGCGCCGTACATCGGTGAAGCGCCCGGCGATCCCGACGCGGAACGCACCAGCGAGGCGATCGGGCTCTATGTGCTCGAGGGGAGCAAGCCCGGCGCTTCCGCCGCAGCCGTCTGGCTGAGCCACACGCTCATCCCGCTCGATTCCAGCGGGCACGGCACACTGATGCGCGACAACATCCGCAACGCGGCCGAACTGCACGCGCTGCTGGAGTCGTACCCGTCGCTCGTCGATCAGCGCCGCGGCGTGCGTGCCGTATGCCTCTGTCCGCCGGGCTCGAACATCGTGTGCTACGCCTTCCGCACGGAGCACGGCAGTACTCTGGAGCAGGTCAACCGCCTCAATCGTGGTGTATACGAGCGATTCAACATCTCGCCCGGCGAGCGCGTGTACGAGCAATCGTTCTTCGTCAGCCGCACATCGCTCTCATCGCGTCAGTACCCGATCAGCACGGTCGGCCCGTTCCTGGAGCGACTCGGCGTCACGTCGGACGAGTACGAGCGGCACGGGGTGTTTCTGCTGCGCTCGGTGCTGATGAATCCGTGGTACTCCTACGCGAAACGCCGCGGGAGGTATTTCTTGTCCGAACTCGTCGCCGAACTCTACGACTGTGCGACGGGCCTGATCGCGGGGCCGGGCGAACGGGGCGCCTAGGGGGCGCTGCGGAGCGCGGGGAGCATGGATCGCGGGGATCGATCGCCGGTCACTCGGGAGAGGAATCATCGCATGACGCGTTCTTTGCGCGACGATCTGGCGGCACGCTACCCGGTATGGCGGTTCCGTGACGGGAACGTGCCCGAGCGGGCGGATGATCTGGCGGTCGTGGAGGAGCCTCTTGAGATCCGCGTGGCGGGCCGTGCGGTGGGCATCACGATGCGCACGCCTGGACACGACGCGGAACTGGCGCTGGGATTCCTGGTCGGAGAGGGCATCATCACACGCCGCGCGGACGTGGAGCATGTTCGTCCCTGCGATCGCGCTGGGGGCGAGGTGATCGACGTCATCGTGTCGCCGGGGGTTGCGGTCGACTTTGCGCGCCTCACGCGCCACGTGTTCGCGCCGTCGAGTTGCGGCGTGTGCGGGTCGGGGAGCATCGACGCGCTCCGCAAGCAGTTTCCGAAGGTCGGCGACGGACCCAGAGCGGAGCCGAGCGTGGTTTACTCCCTGATGGACGGGCTGCGTCGCGCACAGCCCACCTTCGACCTGACCGGGGGGCTGCACGCCGCGGGCCTGTTCGACCAGCACGGGACGCTGCTGGCGGCTCGCGAGGACGTGGGGCGTCACAACGCCGTTGATAAGGTGGTCGGGCACGCGTTCCTGGGGTCTCTGCTCCCGCTCTCACGGCACGTGCTGGTGGTGAGCGGGCGGGCGTCGTTCGAGATCGTGCAGAAGGCACTGGCGGCGGGCATCCCGATCGTGGCGGCGGTGTCGGCGCCGTCGTCGCTGGCGATCGACCTGGCCGACGAGTCCGGTCTGACGCTCATCGGGTTTCTGCGTGATGGGCGATTCAACGTCTACACCCACGCGAAGCGGATTCTCGAATAGGCGTGGCAGCGGCGCGTGCCCGGCGATCTTTTACGCGAGGAAGACCAGTGGGTCGCGGTCCTGGCCCGAGATGATGACGCGGCAGCCCTGGAGCATCTCGCCGAGTTTGGTCGAGACGCGGGCGAGGTAGCCGCGCTCGGTGTTGGTGTGGCCCGCGAGGACGACGGACATTCCAGAGTGGAGCGCCGCGATGACCTCGTGGTGTTTCATTTCGCCGGTGACGAAGACATCGCACCCCTCGGTGCGAGCGATCGGCGCGAGTTCGGCGCCCGCGCCTGGGACGACTCCCACGACTTTGACGGTGCGCTGCAGGTCGTCCGGGCCCGAGACCGATGCGACCTGTACGCGGGCGCGGCCGAGGTGCTTCTTCAGACGCTGACCTAGTTCCAAGAGCGAGCACGGTCGATCGAGCACGAGGCGGCGGCCGGCGCCGGCGTGACGCTCGGGGCGCGGGAGCAGTTCGTAGATGTCAATCGCGGGCTCTTCGTACGGATGAAACTGGCGAAGCGTCGCCAGCGCCAACGGGAGGGCACGCTTGGCGCAGACCATCTCGAGGCGCACCTCGGCGGCGCGCTCGAGGCGTCCGGTTTCGCCGATGACGGGCTTGGCGCCGTGCCCGGCGAGGAACGTCCCCTCGCCCTGCACACCGAACGAGCAGACGCTGTAGTTGCCGATGATCCCCGCTCCGGCGCTGGCCAGGGCGCTGCGCACCATGTCGGCCTTTTCGAGCGGGAGGAACGTGACGATCTTGGTCTCCTGCGTCGCGTCGCTCTTGGAGGCGGGTGTGATGGCGCGACAATCGCCGGCGATCCTGCCCTCGACGCCCGAGCCGGAGATCCCCTCGCAGAGCCAGTCGGTCACACCACCGGGCGTCGCGTCGAGAGCGGTGTGCGGGCAATACACGGCGATGCGGGATTCGACGGCGTGTCTGATGATGCGTTCGCTGGGCGTCGCGTCGGTCATGCGGGCCATGGGCTGCCAGATGGGCGGGTGATAGGCAACCAGGACCGAGGCGTTCATTTCGACGGCTTCGGCGAGCACCCGCTCGGTGAGGTCGATGGTGAGAACGATCGGGCCGTCGATCGGGCGGGACCGATCACCCACGAGCAGGCCGACGCGGTCCCAGGACTCCGCGTAGCGGAGGGGCGCGATGGACTCCATGGCAAGGACGAGATCACTCACGTTCATGGCGGGGCCTCCGCGGATGCGTGCGCAACTGTACGATCGTTGCATGCGGGCGTTTGCGAAATTGAATCTGTCTTTGGCGGTCGGGCCGGCGATCGAAGGGGGGCCCAAGAAGGGCTTTCACCCGATCGCGTCGCTGTTCGCGCCGATCGATCTGGCGGACGAGGTCGAGGTGATCGCCGGGGCCAGCGGGCTGGATGTCGCTTGGGCGAGCGATGCGCCGCGCCCGACGCCGATCGACTGGTCGGCGGAGACTGATCTGGCGATGCGGGCCTTGGCGGCGCTCGAGGCGAGGGTTGGGTGCGATCCGGGGGTGGGCCTGAACGTCGGACTGCGCGTGCGCAAGCGGATTCCGGTCGGCGGCGGCGTGGGCGGCGGCTCGAGCGATGCGGCCGCGACGCTCATCGCGGTCAATGAAGCGTGCGGGCTTGGCCTTTCACGCGCCGAATTGCGGGCGATCGGCGCGACGCTGGGTTCGGATGTGCCGTTCTTCGTGGATGATGACGACCCGCCGCGGGCGTCGATCGTGACGGGGCTTGGCGATTCGATCGATCGGGTGGAGGTGTCGTTTACCGAGCGGCTTTCGCCGGTGCTGATCATCCCGCGATTCGGGTGCCCGACCGGCGAGGTCTATCGCGTGTTCGATCGCGCACCGACGCGGGGTGTGGACGAAGCGCGGGTTCGCCGGGGCGACCCGGATGACCTGTTCAACGACCTGCAGAGCGCGGCTGAATTGGTGCGGCCCGAACTGAGAGCGATCCGTCATGACGCGGGCGTCGCCTGCGGGGCTCGTGCGCATCTGACGGGGAGCGGGAGTTGTCTCTTTGTGCTTGTGGCGACGGCGAGCGCTGGCGCGTGCGCAAGCCACCTTGCCGCGGCGTTGCCCGGGTGCGTGATCGTGCCGGCCCGATTCGTGGTGTAGCCCGTGCGGGCGGGTCAGTCTTCGCCCGCACGATAGAGCGTCATCACCGGGCGATCACCCTTGAATTCCTGGGCCTTGAGAAGCAGTGTTTCTTCGTACTCGTCGCTGGAAATCACGATCGCATCCGCGTCGAACTCGTCGATCCGGGAAGGCGACGCGACCGGCAGGCCCCACAACCGGTCGGGTGGACCGCCCGGCTGTCCGACGCGGTCATCGAGGATCACCACAACACGTTCGGTGACGGCCAGGGCGTGGCGCAGGCGGAGCGTGTGGCGCCCACCGCCGTAGATCGCGATGCGCGTGTGCCCGGCGACGGCGAGGTTCTCGAGTCGTTGCAGGAACAGGCGACCGACGGGGCTGACTCGTCCCGGCGTGTGGAGCCACATGATGCCCGTGTCCTCGGGCACTTCGCCATCCTGGCTCCAACTCGAGCCGTCGCTGAGTATGAGCGTGCCGTGCTCGATGGCGCGGGGCTCGCGCGTGGGCCAGCCGAGGATGGTGGAATGGGCATGACGGACGACGAGGCCTTCGATGACACCGCGTGAGCCCGGGCCCAGGGTGTCCAGGAGTGACGAGAGCGAGCGTTCGGCGTCGAGCCACACGCCGCGGACGCCCAGGTCCGACAGCCACGACAGCGCGAGCGTGAGCAGGCCTGCGCCGTCGCAGGGGCCGAGGAGTTCGAGCGCGCTGCAGATCTGCTGCCACGCCGCGGCGATACACGCGGGCGAGCGTGGCGCGTCCGAGGTCTGGGCGCTGCAGGGGATCGGGCCCGAATCCACGGCCTCGAGCACGAGCCGGTCGTACGCCGGCGCGAGTTTCTCGATGTCGAAATGCGCCTTGGCGGACGCGTGGGCGGCGCGTCCCATGGTGACAAGCGATTGCGGATTTCTCCAAAGCCCGGCGATCTTTTCTGCGAGTTCGTGCATCGCGCCGGTGGGAACGACGAGGGAGTCAACGCCGTCGCGGCACACGGCGCTGGCGTATCCGCAGCCGGTTGTGATCGCCACGGGCCTGCCGTGCGCCATGGCCTCCATCACAACCAGGGGCGCGCCCTCGGCGCGGCTGACCAGGAGCAGCATGTCATGCTCGTTGTACAAGTCCGGCATGGCCGCGGGCGGCGCGGCGCCGAGCAGGCGAGCGCGACCGGCCTGCGTGTGCGGCTCCATGGCGTGGACGAGCATATCGCGTACCGGCCCGTTTCCCACGATGGATAGGCGGAACGCCACTCCCAGCGTCGTCAGGCGATCGGCGAGTTCCACCAGGTCGAGCACGCGCTTGTTCAGGTTATCCAGCCAGCCCGCGTAGAGAAGGCGCAGCGGTCGATCCGGAGGAAGCGGGTGCGAGATCGCCGCCGAGCGGAGCGGCACGGGCAACCCGCAGGGGAGGGGGTCTGGCGTGCTGGTCCCGGGCACAAACTCCATCACGCGCCGCGTGATGTCGGCATTGACCGCCCGCCACGCGTGCGCGAGCGGCAAGCATCGTTCGTAGAGATCGAGCGACAGGCCGTCGTTGCCGTGGCAGATCGCGGCGCAGCGCACGCCTCGGTGGGCGTCGAGCATGGCGGCGATGAAGCCGTGGGGAAGGTCGTTGGGCACCACGACGTTGGCGCGCATCTCGCGCAGGCGATCGCGGACCAGGAGCACCTGTCGGGCCGGATCGAGCCCGGAACCCCATGTGAGCCAGTCCAGCCCCGGCGTGCCGTGGAGCGCCGATGCGGCGACGCGCGCCTGGGTCAGTTCGGCGCCGATCACAAGGGGGCGCCAGGGGATGTGAGGCGGATCGCTCAGACGTGCCAGTCGCGCGCCGGCGACGCGCACGCCAGAGACCGAGTGGGCGCGATGCAGCGCGACCACGCGCGGCTGTCGTGTCGCGCCGCTGGTCAGGTGATCGTGCTGGCTCTTCAGAGTTGTCAACGTCGGATCCGCCGGTGCGTCAAGGATACCCGCTCAGGCCGCTCGATGGATCGCGGGCGTGACGTGTGTCATGGAATCCAGTTGGGTCGTGATGGCGCGGATCGTCTTCTTGAAGAGCGCATCGTGCGTGAGGTGCTCGCGCACACGGGCGCTCACGCCGCGGACGATGTCACGCGTCCACTGGGGCTGAGAGGTCGCGCGGTCGATCAGGCGTTCGAGCGAGAGTTCGTCGCTGAATCCGATCGAGGCCATGTCTCCCAGCAGCCAGTTCTCGTCGTGCCGGTCATACGCCGCGTCGTACTTCTTGAGGTCCGCCGCCCGGGCGTTGGCGATCCAGAGCGTGTGCTCGGCGGGCAATCCCAGCCGTTGCAGAAGTTCCGCCGCCTCCATCGCGTCCGGGATATCCGCGATCGGGAATCCGATGCGATCATGCGTATCGTCGACGATCGGCGTCGCGCCCGAGGCCATCGCCGCCAACTGCGCACGCGTCTTCACGCCCGAGATCATGTCGCGGTGCAGCCTCGCCGCCACGAACCCGCCCGAGAGGAAGCACTCCAGCACCCGTTGGTGCATGAGCGACGTGAGGCACAGGTGCAGGTTGATCGCGGCCGACGCGTACGCGGCCCGGAGTTCCTCGCCGTGCGACAGCATCCCCTTGGCGTAACGGGCATACGCCGCGTGGTTCTCCCAGCCCTTGCCGTAGAGGTGCAGACGCCAACCGCGCCGTTCGCACACGTTCGCCGCCCAACGGATCGCCTGGTGCCGGAAGAACCGGTCGGCGATCGGCAGCGCGTAGTTCCGCATCACCATCGCGCGCGTCTTGGCCTCCGGCTCGCGCGCCAGCGTCTGGCGCAGCGCCAGGTCGACCATCGCTCCGATCCGCTTGTTGGGCGGGAGCGACATCGGGTCCAGCGCCACGCGCTCGAGTTGCGGGTACAGGTGATCGAACACCGTCTGGATCGCCGGCGCGCTTCCCAGTTGCCCGCGCAGTCGATCGTGCATCGCCTCCGGCGTCTCGCTGTGGTGCGTCACCACCGCAACCTCGCACGCGAACCGCGCCGCGTCGCGCGGATCGACCTCGCCCCCGTGGAACTTCTCCGCGTCCGCGACCACCGGCATCGGCACCAGCCGCTCGCACGGATACCCGAAGACCCGGAACAACTCCGGGAGCATGTGCCCGACCATGAAGTCCATCGGTCCCTGCGCCCGCCCGACCACCTCGTCAAACAACTGCGGCATCGCGTCCTGTGTCCACGTCACGTACGGCACGTCGCTCGGGAACAACCCCTTCATGCACCCGCGCGGACGGTTGATCATGACGATGAGGTCGGGATCAAAGTCCTGAATCTGCCGCTGATACGCCAGCGCGTTCAATCGCTCGCGATCGCTCGGCTCCATCAGGATCCGCGCCTGGTGCCCCGCCCGCGAGATCGCCCGCGAGAGATCCCCCGCCGCGTGCGAAAGAAACGTCGTGAAACGCGATGTCGGGATCAGCACCCGCAGCGGCGTGCCGTCCTCCGACAGCGCTTCGTTGTACCTCGCACGCCAATACTCCGGCCCGCGCGACGCCGAACGCATCCGGATCTTCTCGCCCAGTTCGCGGCTCTCCCGCTCCTGGGCCCCGATCGCGCCGCGGATCACCTGGTCAAGGCTCGCCGCTCGCGTCCGGCAACTCACCGTGAACATGCCCTGAGGCCCGGAGGTCTCGCGTGCCGAGGCCAGGCGGCGCGTCAATTTCTCCGCCGCGCCCGGGCCAACAAAGAACTCGATCCGATCGTCCGAGAGCAGCGTACGAAGATCCGCCAGCGACAGCCCGTCGAGGAACTCCTGAGCGTTTTCCTGCACCACAAAGATCGCCGGGCGATATCCCTCCGGCGCCGGCTCCAGCACAGCCGCCACGCGCTCGAGCAGCCACGGCGGGTCGACCCCCTCGACCACCACCGGGCGTGCCTCAAGTCCGCGCGACAACTTGGCGGGATCGACCGCCGACACCGACGCCGTCTTGAGGTCTGACAAACCGCTCCAAGCGCGCGGACGGTCGCGTCCATCGCCCTCGGCGTCGCGCCGGATCATGTTGCCGTCGAGCGCCTGATGCACCGAGCGAGCCAGCAGGTTCGACTCCCACGCCGCCTGTGCCGCCGTATCGATCTTCACGCCCCGCGCCGCAAGCGCCGCGAGATTGTTCTTGCAGTTCTTCTCCAGCGTCGCCGACGACACCCGATCGTCGGGCAAGCGGCGCAGCGCCGCGAACAACTCGACCACCGATTGGTCGCCCTGAACCTCTTCGCCCAACTGGTTGAGCTGCCCAGTCGCCAGCGACCCCAGCCCCAGCGCCCCCAGCGTCGCTGCCGTCAGGAACCGGATCTCCGCATCGCCTGGAGTCTGCTCCAGGACCTGGGCCGCAATCCCAAGAAACGCCCAGTGCTTTCCTGACCGGGCCAGATCGACGATCTCGGCGCGGGAGATGTTGCGACGCGCAGAAATGGCCGACGCGGGCGCAGCCGCAGCGACGTTGGCCGGGTTCGGGTTGGTCATGCGTTGAGTATCGGACGGTTTCTGGCCCCGGTGGCACATTCCTGCCGATCTGACGAGCGATGAGCGGGGAAAGCGAGAGCAAGATCCTGAGCCGGGAGCATCTCCTGGACCGCCGCAAGTTGGCCAAGGCCGCCGGGCGCCGAGTTGTCCACTGCCACGGCTGCTTCGACATCGTTCACCCCGGGCATATCCGCCACCTCCGCTACGCCAAGAGCCTGGGCGACATCCTGCTGGTCTCGATCACCGGCGACTCGCGTGTCGGCAAGGGCGTCGGTCGCCCCCTCATCCCCGAAGAACTTCGCGCCGAGAACTTGGCCGCCCTCGACTTCGTCGACTGGGTCCATATCGAGCCGCGTCCCACCGCCGCCGAACTGCTCGCCGACGTCCGCCCCGACGTCTACGTCAAAGGCCGCGAATACGAGAACAACAACGACCCCCGCTTCGCCAACGAGCGTTCCATTGTCGAGCAGCACGGCGGGCGTGTCGTCTTCAGTTCCGGCGACGTCGTCTTCAGTTCCACCGCCCTGATCGCCGCGATGGAGCAGTCCGTCGACCCCTTCCATAAGCGTCTGACTCAACTCCTCGAAACACCCGAACTCGGCGGGCCGCCGCTCTACGAACTCATCTCCCGCTTCCGCGGCGTGCGCGTCCTGGTCGCTGGCGAAACGATCATCGACACCTACGTCATGTGCGACCGCCCCGAGGTCGCCGGGGAAAGCCCCGTCATGACCCTCCGCCCCGTCGAACGCCGCCAGTTCGACGGCGGGGCCGCCATCATCGCCCGGCACCTCGCCGCCATGGGCGCCCGTCCCGTCCTGCTCACCGCGCTCCCGGCCGACGAAGACGGCGCCGCGCTGCGCCGCCGCCTCCTCACCGAGGGCATCGAACTCCGAACCTTCCCGTCCACGACGCCGATCCCCGAAAAACAGCGATTCCTCGTCGGTGCCCAGAAGGTCATGAAGCTCGACCTCGTCGATCCCCTCGTCCTCGACGCGACAGAGCAGGACCAGCTCGTCGCCATGATCGACGAAGCGGCACGTGGCTGCCAGGCCGCCATCATCGCCGACTTCGGCCTGGGGCTCTTCGGTCCGCGCACGCTCACCCGTGCCTGCCTCGCCGCCAGGCCGCACGTCAACATCCTCACCGGCGACGTCAGCGGCCGGCGCTCCAGCCTGCTGGCCATGCGCAACATGGACCTCCTCTGCCCCAGCGAGTCCGAGGCCCGCGACGCCCTCCGCATGCAGGGCGAAGGCCTCCCCCTCGTCGTCTGGAAACTCCTCGAAGAAACCGATTCGCGCGGCTCGATCGTCACCATGGGTCCCGAAGGCCTCATCGGATTTGACCGCCTCCCCGAGGCCTCCGGCGGCGGCGAAGGCTTTGCCACCCGCCTCAAGAGCGAGCACATTCCCGCCCTCGCCCCCCTGGCCATCGATCAACTCGGCGCGGGCGACTCTCTCCTGGCGGCCGCCACCCTCAGCCTCGCCGCCGGCTCGAGCGTCCTGGCCGCCTCGTTCCTCGGCGCGTGCGCCGCGGCCACCCAGGTCCAGCGTCTCGGCAACGTCCCCATCGGCGCCACCGACCTCCGCCAGTTCATTGCCCGCGTCCACAACGCGCACCTGGCCTTCACCGGCGCCGAGGTCCTCGCGCAGCGCCCCGTCTCTCGCCTCGAAACTCGGCTCGAAACCAAGCCCGAAACCGCCACCGCCGATCCCGCGCTCCCCCTCGGTACGCCCGCCGCCGCTCAACTCAACCCCGCCGGGCCCAACGGCCCGCTCGTCCTCCGCGCGTCATGAAATCTCCAAGCATCGCCTACGTCCTCCCCACCCGCGATCGCGCCGAGCGCCTGCTCCACACCCTCGCGCAGATCGACGCGCTCCCCTCCCACGACGCCCAGATCATCATCGCCGACAACGCGTCAGTGATCCCCGCGTCCGAGATCGCCCGCCAGGTCCCCGCGCGCCTTCCCCGCGTCTTCCTCCGCCAGGAGCACAACCTCGGCGCCGCCGCACGCAATCTCGGCGTGCAGGCCGCCGATCGCAGCGTCGAGTGGATCGTCATGCTGGACGATGATTCCTCGCCGCGCTCGCTCGACTTCCTCCCGCGCCTCGCCGACCAGCCCGCCGACGTCGCCGCCGTCATGGCCGACATCTTCCTGCCACGCTTCGCGACGCGTGAGGCCGGTGGCCTGCCCGAGGTCTTCATCGGCTGCGGTGTGGCGATCCGCCGCGACGTCTTCCTCAACGCCGGCGGCTACGACCACTCCTTCAACTACTACGCCGAGGAATACGACCTGGCCGCCAGGTTCATGCAGAACGGCATGCGCATGGTCTTCGACCCCGCCTTCGTCGTTGATCACATGAAAGACGCGGGCAACCGCGACATGAACACCATCCTCGCACGCCTTGTCCGCAACAACGGCTGGGTCATGCAGCGCTACGCGCCCGATTCCGACCGCCGCGCCCAGCTCCGCGAAATCCGCTCCCGCTACCGCGCCATCGCCCGAAAGGAAGACGCGCTCCGCGGCTTTGGCCAGGGCCTCGTCGAACTGCGTCGCACCGTCCGCGCTCAAACCCGCCGCCCCATGCGCCGCGCCATCTTCGACCGCTTCATCGGGCTGGCCGCCGCCCGCGAAGCGCTCGATGACGCCCACCGCCGCGCCCCTTTCTCCACCGCCGCCCTCGTCGCGCCGGGAAAGAACGCCGCCGTCGTCCGCCGCGCCCTCGAAGAGATCGGCGTCGCCATCGTCGACGAGCCGCGCGCCGATCGATTGGTCATCGCGACCATGTCGCCCGGTCCCATGCTTGATGCCGCGATGGCGCGGGCGAGCGATCCACGCGTGATTGCGCCGTGGCGGATCGCGGATTCGATGCTTGATCGTCGCGAGATCCGCACGGCCGCCGCGTGAGAACGAGCAGGTCGGCAGCGCACGCGGCGCATCGCGGGCTACCCGCGCAGTACGCCGGACTTGGCGAGTGTCTCGCGCCATTCATCGCCCGGCGAACTATCAGCCACGATCCCCGCGCCGACCGGGAACACGACGCGATCATCCTCGATCATCGCGGTTCGGATCGCAACCGAAAGCGAGAGGTCGCCGATGTCATGGACCACGCCCAGCGAGCCGCAGTAGAACCCGCGCGTGAAGTCTTCCAATTCGTTGATGATCTGCATCGCACGGACCTTGGGCGCGCCCGTGACCGAGCCCGAGGGAAACGCGGCCCGCACCAGGTCGATCGGGCCCATGCCCTCGCGGAGCGTGGCGGCGATGGTGGCGACGCCCTGCCACACACCGCGCCCGGGGTCAACGCCGCCGTGGTGCTCGATGGCTCGCTCGTCCTCGACACGAACGCTTCCAAAGTCCGCGACGCGCCCCAGGTCGTTGCGCACCAGGTCGATGATCATCGCCAGTTCGGCATGGTCCTTGGGCGATCGCTCCAACTCCGCAGGGTCGAGGGTCGCCGGGCGCGTCCCTTTCATCGGGCGCATGACCGCACGCCGCTGCGCATCGCGATAGTCGACAAAGAGTTCGGGCGAGAGCGACAGGATCGCACGCCGACGATCGAGTTCCATGTACGAGCCGTGCCAAGCGCCGGAGTTTTCGAGCAGGGCGGCCGCGAGGTCGCGGCGCGAGCCCGTGAACCTTCCGTGGAGCGCGTGCGCGAGATTGACCTGAAAGACATCGCCCGCACGGATGTACTCGATGGCGCGGGCAACGCTGGATTCGTAGCGAGCCCTGGCCGAATCACTCGGATCTCCGAGATGAACGAGCGGCGGCTCGCCTGCGATGCTCCGCGCCCCGCCGCGTGGGTTCAGATCGAGCCTCGGAAGTTCCGTGTCATGCTTCCCGGCGGGCGACCAGCGGACATTGGAGTGATCGAACACCAGGGCGGCCTCGAATCGTTGGAGCACCGCGAGCGGGTGCTCGCCAACCCGGGCCGTGCCTTCGACGCTCGGCTCGATCCACCTCCCGAGTTCATACGACAGCGCGGTCAGCCAGCCGAAGCCGATGGCCTCGCACGATTCCGCGGCCCAGCACGAGCCGCGAACGCGCCGCGTTGACGCCCAGACACCCTCGATCTCGTCGAGCGGCGAGCGCCGCTGGCGGCTGCGCGGCGCAGAGACAAATCGAGTCTCTTTGGGAGAAACCAGCAGTGTGCGACGCGATACGCCGTGATCGCCCGCGCGATAGACAACGCCCAGCGGTCGATCGCTCGGCCAGGCGCGGATGAGGTCGGTGGGTGTCGGCGCGGTTACCGGAACGCCGCTTGTGGCGCACGGCGCGACGCCGCCGACACCGGACGGAACGCTGCGGTGGATGGGTTCAAGGGTCGCCAAGAGCGGGGGATATTAGAAACCCCCGGGATTCGTGCGGGAAATCCCCTCCGACTCGTCAACAGCGGGCGGCCTCCATAGGATTCTGGACTCGCGACGGGATGGAGCCTCCCGACGCGAAAGCCGGTGCCCCGCGAGAATCTTCGGTACGGCCTGCGATTGGCCATAGTACGGAAGAAGTACGGCGGTTTCACCGTCCAAGTTCGCCGGATATCCCGGCACGCGCTCCCGCGTGTGGTCTTCGCGCCGCCCTTCGGCGACGCAACGAGAGGTTTCATCATGTCGAGCAAAGGAAGCAGTGCCGTCGCCAAGCGCCCCGTGAACAAGTCGCGCGCCGGCGGCCCCTCCCAAATCGTTGAGGCCCCTGCGTCTAAAAAGAACGGCGGGCCCAAGCCCAAGCCCGGCAAGATGGTCTATTTCTTTGGCGCCACCCGGACCGAGGGCAACAGCACGATGAAGCCGCTCCTTGGCGGTAAGGGTGCGAACCTCGCCGAGATGACCTCGATCGGCCTCCCGGTACCCCCGGGGTTCACGATCACGACCGACGCCTGCGCGGCGTACTACAAGAACGGGCAACAGCTTCCCTACGGCCTCATGAACGAGGTCAACAAGAACATCGCCGTGCTCGAGGCCGAACTGGACAAGAAATTCGGGAGCAACGACAACCCGCTGCTGGTTTCGGTCCGCTCCGGCGCCGCCGTTTCGATGCCTGGCATGATGAACACCATCCTGAACCTGGGCCTGACCGACGCGTCGGTCGCGGGTCTGGCCGCGGCGACCAAGAACGCGCGTTTCGCATACGACGCGTACCGCCGATTGATCAACATGTTCGGCGACGTGGTGATGGGCGTTGACCACAGCCACTTCGAAGAGGCGTTCAAGAAGATCAAGGCCAAGTACAACGCCAAGGACGACACCGACGTTCCCGAGAAGGGCATCATCGAACTCTGCGAGGCTTACAAGGGCGTGTACCAGAAGCACGTCGGCGAGGTTTTCCCGCAGAACCCGTTCAAGCAGCTCGAGCTGGCCATCGAGGCCGTCTTCAAGAGTTGGAACAGCGACAAGGCCGTTTCCTACCGGCGCATCGAGGGCATCCGCGGGTTGAACGGCACCGCGGTCAATGTCCAGTCGATGGTCTACGGCAACATGGGCGATGATTCCGGCACCGGCGTCGCCTTCACGCGCAACAACGCCACCGGCGAAAATGCCTTCTACGGCGAGTTCCTGATCAACGCCCAGGGCGAGGACGTCGTCGCAGGCATCCGCACGCCCAAGCACGTCGACGAGATGCCCAAGTGGAACAAGGACGTCTACAACCAGCTCCTCAAGATCAAGGGCAAACTCGAAAAGCACTACAAGGACATGCAGGACATCGAGTTCACGATCGAGCGCGGCAAGCTCTACATGCTCCAGACCCGCACGGGCAAGCGTTCCGGAATCGCGTCGGTCCGAATCGCCTGCGACATGCTGCGCGAAAAACTCATCGACGAGAAGATGGCGATGCTCCGCATCCCCGCGGGCGACCTGACACAACTCCTCCTCCCCAGTTTCGATCCCGCGAGCAAGAAGAAGGCCACCACGCTTACCCGCGGCATCCCGGCCTCGCCCGGCGCCGCCACCGGCAAACTCGCGTTCACAGCCCATGAGGCCGTCGAGCGCGCCCGCGCCGGCGAGCATGTCCTGCTCGTCCGCTCCGAGACCAGCCCCGAGGATGTCGAGGGCATGCACTCGGCCGTTGGCATCCTCACCTCGACCGGTGGGCGCACCAGCCACGCGGCCGTGGTCGCCTGCGGCTGGGGCAAGTGCTGCGTCGTCGGCGCAGGTGAACTCAACATCGACGAGAAGAAGGGCACCGTCAAGGTCGCGGGGCAGACCCTCGGTCGCGACGACGTCGTCTCGATCGACGGCTCGACGGGCGAGGTCATGCTCGGCGCGATCTCCAGCATCGAGCCCAAACTCTCCGGCGATTTCGCGCTGGTGATGAAACTCGCCGACAAGTACCGCACGTTGGGCGTCCGCACCAACGCCGACACGCCCGAGGACGCGCAGCGGGCCCGCGATTTCGGCGCCGAGGGCATCGGCCTGACCCGCACCGAGCACATGTTCTTTGAGGGCGAGCGCATCAAGGCGATGCGCGAGATGATTCTCGCCGAGAATCGTGCCGACCGCGAGAAGGCGCTGGCGAAACTTCTGCCCTATCAGCGTGACGACTTTGTCGGCATCTTCAAGGCGATGAAGGGCCTGCCCGTCACCATCCGCCTCCTGGACCCGCCGCTCCACGAGTTCCTCCCTCAGGACGACGCGACGCAGACCGAGATGGCACAGATGCTCAAGATCAGCGCCGAGAAGGTGCGTCGCCGCGTGGCGCAGTTGCACGAGATGAACCCGATGCTCGGGCACCGCGGCTGCCGCCTGGCGGTCACGTACCCCGAGATCCTCGTCATGCAGGTCCGCGCCATCGTCGAGGCGACGATCGAGTGCCTCCGCAGCAACATCAAGGCGATGCCGGAGATCATGGTCCCGCTGATCGGCACCAAGCGCGAATTGGCCGCCCTCCGCACCGAGATCGAGGCGACCATCGCCGAGGTCAAGGCCGAGCAGGACTACAAGCCGCGTCTGGACATCAAGATCGGCACGATGATCGAGATCCCCCGCGCCGCCCTGACGGCCGACGAGATCGCCGAGGTCGCCGAGTTCTTCTCCTTCGGCACCAACGATCTGACGCAGATGACGTTCGGCTATTCGCGCGACGACATCAACACCTTCCTCCCCGACTACCTGAAGCGCGAACTGCTCGACCACGATCCGTTCCAGTCGCTCGACCAGGAGGGCGTCGGACAATTGGTGAAGATGGGCGTCGACAAGGGCCGCTCCCGCAAGCCCGACCTGAAGGTCGGCATCTGCGGCGAGCACGGCGGCGACCCCAAGAGCGTTCACTTCTGCCACCGCGCCGGGCTCGATTACGTCTCCTGCTCGCCGTTCCGCGTGCCGATCGCCCGACTGGCGGCGGCGCAGGCGGCGATCATGGGCGAAGCGCCGAAGAAGTGAGAGCGACCCGGGAACCGAGTGCGATCAGTGAAACGAGCACACTCAGGATCGCCCGATCCTCTCGCCCTTGGACGCCGGACCTGAGCCCCGGCGACGGTCCGGGCTGAACGAGTTTCATCGACGACCAACCGTGAAGCGTCGAACGCCCCCGCCCCTCGATGAGAGTGGTGGGGGCGTTTTCTTTGGGGACCTCTCCGGAGGACATCGAGGGATGTCGCGACATCGCGGTGGCCAACGGATCTCGTTCAATGGAGTGCGACGGAGCATCCCACGCTCCGTGTGCGGCTTTCCAGCGACATGATTCTTCAGCGTCCCAGCGCCTTGTCTTGAATGAAATCCGCATCAGTCCTTTGCGAACAGGAACGCGGCACGCTCGGCGCGGGCTTTGCCGTTCTCCAGCACGGCGTACTCGTAGCCCTCGTGCATGGAGGCGGCGCCGAACGCACCGTCTTTCCGCAGGGCGTAGAGCGTGACGTTGAACGTGGGACGGCCCTTCTCGTCGCGGAGGTGTGTGAGGCGAGTACGCTCTGCGATCTTCTTGAGCGTGAAGAGGCAGGCGTCGATGGGCGAATCTCCGGACTCCATGCGTGCGACGATCGTGTGCGAGCCGCAAACCTGCAGCACGGATTCCCCGCGCCCGGTCGCGCCGGCGGAGCCGACGGCGTTGTCGGTGTAGAGGCCGGCGCCGACGACGGGCGAATCGCCGACGCGTCCGGCGATTTTGTACGACAGGCCGCTGGTGCTGGTGCAGGAGGCGAGGTTGCCGGCGGCGTCGAGGCCCGAGACGTGGATCGTGCCGTAGGTGAAGGGGACTTTGGGCGGCGGCGCGTCGGGCGCGAGCATCTCGGGTGCTACGAGTCCGGACCCGGCGCGGCCGGCCCAGCGCGCGGTGCCGAAGGACGACGCGGCCTGATCGGGCGTGACCCAGGCGTCGCGGTCGCTGAGGTTGGCTTTCCAATCGAGCCAGGCCTTGCGGGCGCGATCGGTGAGCAGGTTTTCTTCGGGGAAGCCCAGGAGCGCGGCGAACTTGTGCGCGCCGTCGCCGACCAGGAGCGAGTGATCGGTGCGGCGCATGACCTCGAGCGCGACGCGGGCGGCGTGGCGCACGGCGCGCAGGCCGGCGACCGCGCCGGAGCGGTGCGTGACGCCGTCCATCACGGCGGCGTCGAGCTCGACGACGCAGTCTTCGTTGGGCAGGCCGCCATAGCCCACGGACATTTCGTCGGGATCATCCTCGACGAGCGAGATGCCGCTGACGATGGAATCGAGCAGGGGCGTGCCGGCGGCGAGTTGTTCGCTGGCGCGGGCGAGTGCGGGGAGCGCGTTCCAACTGCCGATCATGACGGGCGGGCGGGGCGTGATTGGCGAAGTCATGCGGAATGGTGGGCGGGGTTGGCGCGAAAGTCACGTCCCGGTCTTGGCGGGCGGCGCTGATTCGCGAACCTCGACGCTGCGCGTGAAGGAGAAGGGGCGGGCGTAGACGTTCATCGGGAGTGTTGGCGCACCATCGGCGTCGTACTTGATGATCTGGTCGGGCTGGCCCACGAAGAACCAGCCGCGGACTTCGATCGTGACAACGCCGGGTTTGTCGGTGCGCACGGCGTGGGAGAAGATCGTGGCGCCGGTGCCGAAGGTGGCGGTGGATGCGGGGCGCTCCCAGCGAGACTGGGCCACGTCGCGCCCGTCGATCGTCACGCCGCAGAGCAGGACCTGGGGCGTGTCGGCGACGCCGGTCCAACCGGCGGAGAATCGCCCGACGACATCGATGGGGATGCGCTCGCCGGCCTCGACGGATTCGGGGGTGATGAGACGCGCGTCGAAGAGTTCGGCGAGCCAGCGCGTGGCGAGATCGGAAGGGAGCGTGGCGGAATTCGCGCGCGACTGTATGTAGACGGCGAGGGCGGAGGGGAGCGAGCCGTCGCGGGCGCGCCGGTTGAGGAGTGTTTCGAGGAGTTGGCGGTCCGACTGCGGCGAGAGCGTTCGGCGCCCGAGTTCGCGCCATTCTTCCTGCAGATCGCCCCAGGTGAGGACGCCGACCTGTCGGATGAGGAGCCAGTCGGGGGTCTGCGCGAGGAGTTGGCGGGTGGCGAAGGTGCGGGCCCACATTCCGAACAAGGCGAGCGTGAGGAGCACGACGCCGACGATGAGGCGCGGGTGGTGGGTGATGAGCCGGCCACGGACGCGCCGCCCGAAGTGACGCCAGGGCTTGCCGCATTCGCCGCAGTAGGGGAGGAGGCGGGCGTTTTCGGCGGCGACGGCGTGCCCGCAGGAGGCGCAGTGGAGGGACTCGCCCTTGCGCGCGGGCCAGGCGTGCCCGATGAGGGCGGCGCCGGCGGTGAGGGCGGCGAAAAAGAGCAGGCCGGGGAAGGCGATGAAGAGGCCTGTGACGAAATCGGGGGCGGGGCGGATCTCGAGGATGCCATAGAACGTGGCCAGGCCGAGCACGAAGGCGGCGACGAGATCACCGATGAGGGCGGGGCGACGCATGAGGCACCAGTGGACATTACGGAGGAGAGGCCCTGCGGGTTTTCTGGCGCGGAGGGTGTGTCGGCGGAATAGGCGATCCTGTTGGCGAGGATGGCGGTCGGGTGCGCGGGCGTGTGGCCGTGTGTTCGGGATCGGGTTTGGGTTGTCGGCCGTATACTTGGGCACGGGATTGACCCGCTCGAACGCCGTACAGGAGGTGCCCCGTGCGAGCCGACATCAGGTACAACAACATCATCGACAGCGACGAGGCGAGGCTGGCGCAGGCGGAGGCGGATCGCGCGCCGTCGCAGCACGCGGAGGACATAAACGCCGACAAGTTCTACATCACGCAGCAGTATTGGAAGTACACGCGCGACAACCACGACGTGTGGCGCGACATGTACAACAAGCGATGGAGCGTGCTGGAGCAGCAGGTATCGCGCCAGTTCATTGAGGGGCTCAAGATCCTGCGGCTCACGCCCGATCGAATCCCGCTGCTCGATGACCTTGTGCTTGATCGAGAGATCGAGATCGCCGGCGGCGTGAAGGTGGCCAAGGGCACCAAACTCGACGGGATCAACAAATTTTTGCAGGCGCAGAGCAACTGGGCCAGCTACGGCGTGCCGGGGTACCTGCCGGCCAAGGCGTTCTTTGCGTGCCTGGCGCAGCGGGAGTTTCCGACGACCGTGCTGATCAGGCCGCGCGAGGCGATGGATTACCTGCCGGAGCCGGACATCATCCACGACGTGTTCGGGCACGTGCCGCTGCACACGCTGCGGGTGTTCGCGGACTTCTTGCAGACGTACGGCAAGGCGGCGCTCTTGTGCGACGACGAGGACCATGTGAAGCGGCTGGGGCGGCTGTTCTGGTTCACGGTGGAGTTCGGCCTGATCCGCGAGGACGACATGGTGAAGGTGTACGGCAGCGGGCTGGTGAGCAGCCACGCCGAGAGCGCGTATTCGCTGACGGGCGAGTGGGAGAAGAAGGGGCGCGAAGTGAGCGATTGCAAGGCGCGCCCGGTGCCGGTGTATCGCCCGTTCGACCTGGAGCGCGTGTGCGAGACGGACTTTGAGATCGATCACTACCAGCCGGTGTATTACGTGCTGGAGAGCTTCGAACAACTGCGCGACGCGATGAACAAGTACGCGGAGCGCGTGATCGGCGAGGCGGGGCTGGCGAAGGCGGCGGGGAGATAAGGCGGGATCGCGCATCAACTGGACAACTCGGACCTTCGGCGCTGGCGCCTCAATTCCGATGTCCAAAGACGCGAAGCAGGGCGATGGCGGCGTGCTACCTTCGCGGAGCATGGTCGCTCGCGGCCGGGCTTCGCAACATACACCGCCCCGATCGGTGCGCCGGCCGTGACGGCGCGGCTTTGCGTTACTTCGCGGCCTCTTCGCTCTTCTCGGTCAGTTTCATGGTGCGGAGCATGAATTCATAGTTCATGCGCTGGTACTGACGCCCGCCGATGCCGTGGCGCCAGCCGGGGTACATCGCCATCTCGAACTGCTTGCCCGAATCCTGCAGGGCCTTGGCGAGTTTCCAGGAGTTGGCGGGGTGGACGTTATCGTCGATCGTGCCGTGGACGAGCATCAGCTTGCCGACGAGGTTGCCCGCGCCCTTGACGACGGAGGTCTTGTCGTAGCCGTCGGGGTTTTCCTGCGGCGTGAGCATGTAGCGTTCGGTGTAGATGGAGTCGTACTCGCGCCAGTCGGTGGGCGGCCCGCCGGAGATGGCGGCGGAGAAGAGGGTACTGTGGGTGAGGGCGTAGCAGCCGATGAACCCGCCGTAGCTGTAGCCGCTGATGCCGACGCGCGAGCCATCGACGAAGGGCTTGGACGTGACCCAGCGGACGGCGTCTTCGAGGTCCTTGAGTTCAGAGACGCCGAGCTGCTTGTAGCAGGCCCAGGCGGAGACGGCGCCCTTGCCGCTGGCGGAGCGCGGGTCGACGCCGAACATGATCATGCCGTCGTGGGCATAGACGTGGCTGCCGATGTGTCCACCGCCCCAGCTGTCGCTGACGGTGGGCGCGTGCGGGCCGGCGTAGGTGGTGATCCAGACGGGGTATTTCTTGGCGGGGTCGAAGTCGGGCGGATAGACCAGGAGGCCCTCGAGCACGAAGCCATCGGCCGCGGGGATCTGAACGAGCTCGGACTTGCCGAGCTTGAACTCTTCGATGGCGTAGACGGGGTTGGTGTCGAGGGTGCGGACGAGCGAGCCGTCGGCGGCGGAACGGAGGGCGATCTTGGAGGGCGTGTCGAAGCTCGACCAGGTGTCGACGAAGAGCGTGCCGCCGGGGTTCAGGCTGGTGCTGTGGGATCCGGGCTCGGTGGTGAGTCGTGAGGGCGTGCCGGCGGGGGAGAGGGGCGTGCGGTAGAAGTTCGACGCGATGTGCGAGTCCTTGGTGCCGTTGAAGAACACGACGTTGTTCATTTCGTCGACCTTGACGACGGAGCGGACTTCGAATTCGCCGGTGGTGACGGGGCCCTTGAGCGTGCCGTCCTTGGCGTAGTGGTAGAGGTGTCGCCAGCCGGAGCGTTCGGATTGCCAGAGGAACGAGCCGTCGGAGAGGAAGGCGGGGTCGGCGAGGAACTCGACCCAGGCCTGGGTGGTTTCGCGGAAGAGACGCGCGGGCTTGCCGCCGTTGGGTGAGACGGCGACGCAGTCCATCCAGGTCTGGTAGCGGTTCTGGATTCCGGCGAAGACGCTGGAGGAATCGGGCCACCACGCGACGCCGGAGATCAGCATGTTCTGGGGGTCGTAGTCGGAGAGGTCGACGAAGACGGGCGTGCCGCCGGCGACGCGGACGACGCCGAGCTTGACCTGAGGGTTGGCCTCGCCGACGCGGGGGTAGCGGACGCGTTCGACGCGCTGCTTCTGGGGCAGGTCGTCGACGAGGGTGTACTCGGGGACCATCGACGCGTCGGTGCGATAGAAGGCAACGCGCGTAGAGTCGGGGCTCCACCAGTAGGACTTCCAGTTGCGGTTGAAGATCTCTTCGAAGTAGACCCAGTCGTTCTTGCCGTTGCGGATAAGGTCGGTGCCGTCGGTCGTGAGGCGGCGCTCGGTGCCGGTGGTGGTGTCGACGACGTAGAGGTCGAAGTTGCGGACGAAGGCGACGAACTTGCCGTCGGGGCTGAACTCGCTGAGTTCTTCGGGCTCGGGCGTGCTGGTCAGGCGGAGGGCGAGCGAGCCATCGAGCCTGGCGTAGTAGAGGTCGTTGTCGCGTTCGAAGAGTGCGCCGGTCCGGCCCGCGTCGGTGCGGAGGAAGGGCGTGCGGGCCAATTCGCCCGCGCCCTTCTCGCCGATCGAGGGGAGCGTGGCGAGGGCTTTGACGATGGCCTCGTTGTCGAATGTGAGTTTTTCGGCGCGGCCGGTCTTGGCATTGACCTTGAACCAGCCGCCGTTGCGGTTGACGCGCCAGGTTTCGTCGTCGATCCACGCGCCGCCGCCGGTCGGGTTGCCGCCGAGGTTGACGCCGCGATCGCTCTCAAAGACGCGCTTGTAGCTCAGCGATTCCTGGACAAACGACTCATCGCGGAGGGGGCGGATGGCGGTGGTGTGGAGGTGGGTGGCGGCGGGGACGCGCAGGACGGGGAAGTCCTGTCCGAGCGCAAGCGTGTCGTCGAAGAAGTTCCAGGTGACCAGGCCGTCGTCGGAGGCTGGCTCCAGGAGGATGGAGGCCAGGTGCCCGAGTTTCTGGCCCGTGCGGACGACGATCGATCCGGCGGGGATCATGCGTGATTCGGCGTGGCGCTCGGCGTCGACGCGCGCGGTGTTGTGCTTCTGGAACTCCTGAGGCGAGCGGGCCATCTGCGTGACCTTGCAGGCCTCGATGTCGAGTTCGATGTCCTCGCGAAGTTCTTCGACCTCGATGCCGTGGCGCTGCAGGGTCTCGACGGCGCGGGCCAGGCCGCTGACCAGGGGCTGGGGGATGATGTAGGCGTACGCACGTGGCACGAGCATGTCGGCCTCGCCGCGGTTCCAGACTTCGACGTCGTAGTCCTTCTTCTCGCCGGTCGAGACGGTCTTGCCGTCGCGGACCTCTTCAACGAAGCCCGCGGCCTTCATCGTCTCGGGCGCCTTGGCGGCCTTGGAGCGGACGGCGAGCTGCTGCTCGGGCTTGGGGTCCTTGGGCGGGTTGCGCCCAAGGTCGATGGTGCGGCGATCCGCGTCGGCCAGGAGCTTTCTGATGTGGTCCTTGTTGGTCGAGGCGAATTCGAGGCATGTGCGGACGAAGTCACGCGTGCCGAGCACACGCTCCTTGTACGACGAGTACGAATAGCCCTCGGAGAGGATGGAGATGCGTCCGCGCAGGCCGACGTAGTTGGTGGTGAAGCGCGGGTGGAGCGGGAAGCTGTCCCAGCGCGTGTGCTCCTTGTTGAAATCGCCGTAGTAGAAGGTCTTGAGCCCCGCTTTGGCCTCCAGGTCCTTGGAGACGGCGGGGAACATGGTGTCGCGCACGTACTCGATCAGGGCCTGATCGCCCGCGGGGTGGCGCGGGCCCTCGTAGGTGACGGCGTACTGGTGATACGAGCCGTTGGTCGTGTGCGTATCGACGAAGATCGCGGGGTCCCAGTCGCTGATGAATTTCACCAGCGCGCGAACCTCGGGCGACTCGAGTTTGACGAAGTCGCGGTTGAGATCGAGGCCCGCGGCGTTCTCGCGGATGCCCATGCCCTCGTCCGGGCCGTGCTGCCCGGGGCGATTGTCCTTTGACACGCGCTCGTTGCCGTCGCAGTTGAAGATGGGCGCGAAGACCAGCACCATGTTCTTGAGGAGCGGGTGGTCGGGCTGGCTGATGATCTCGCGGGCCAGGATGGGCAGGCCTTCCTTGCCGTCGACCTCGCCGGCGTGGATGTTGCCGATCATGAGCACGACGAGTTTGCCGGCGTCGGCCTGGGCCCGGGCCTCGCGGGCGTTCGACACGGGCGGGTCGGCGAGCGTGAGCACGGGGATGACGCGCCCCTCGCCGGTCTTGCCCATGTCCAGGCGCCTCGCCTTGGGCGAGGCCTTGGCGAGTGTGTCGAGCAGCGACAACACCTCGTCATAGCGAGCGGTCGCCTTGAAGTCAGATTTCTCCGCGACCGTCAACTGCTCGGGCGGCGTGGGCGCGCCGGTCTGAGCCAGGGCGGCACAGGCGGAGGAGAGAACGAGCGCAAGCACGCTGAAAAGACGCGCGGCCATGCAACAGACTCCAGAGAGAGACTTCACGCGGTGTACCTCGTCGTCCGGGCGGTTCCCCGGGGAGGTGTATTAGAGCGAATCGAGGCCCGGCGTGCGAGCCTCACGCATCGAGAGCGGCGGGCCCAGCAATTCCTGCATCAGGAAGGCGTCGCGCCAAGGGTTGCCGGTGGACGGCGGCAGGTGCTTGGCGGCGGCGGCGGACGCCGCGGGCGCGTCGCCGACGATGCGATGGGTGGTCGATTCACCGGTGTCCTGCAGACGCTGACGCTCCATCGCGGCGAACATCTCGGCGGTTGTTTGGGCGCTGGCCTGACGACCGGTACGAGAGTCCTGCGGGCGCACCTGCTGGCGCTGTGGTTGAGGGCGCTGGCCGCGATTCCGGTCCGCGCGCTGCGATGGGATCGACTGGGCCTTGGGGAGCGGTTGTGCACGTGGCTGGGAACGTTGCGGGGTCTGGGGCACGCGCGCGGGTGCGGTGCGAGCGCCCGCGGCCGCACCGCCGGAAGCCTGAGCCCGTGCCCGCTCACGCTGGATACGCCGGAGTTCTTCGAGTTGCGCCTCGCGACGTTTGGCGAGCGCCGCCGCGGGGTCTTCCTCGCGCGCGTCGTCGTCCGCACGCCCTGTGCGGAGCGCCTCAAGGCGACGGCGTTCGATCTCCAACTGTGCCCTGCGTTGTTCGGCGGCCTCTTTGGCTTTCTTGACGATCGAACTCAAGATGCTCGCCGCGACCATAAACAGCACGACATAGAGCTGGATGTTGTTCATGGCGCTGACTCCGTACCGCCCGCGCGCACGCGCGCCACGAGCGTTACGACGCGCCCGCCCACGCTGGCCGGATCAAAGGGTAGGCCCAGCAGCGATTCCAGCGCCCGGGGCGTGAGCACTTCGGGCGTCGGGCCCATCGCAGCCACCCTGCCGCGTGCGTCGAGGAGCAGCGATCGCTCGCAGAACGCCAGCACCTGCGAGAGATCGTGGAGCACCACAACGACGGCTCGCCCCGCGCGGGCGACGGATAGCAGCGTGGTCAGCGCGTGGGTTGCCTCGAGTGGGTCCATCGCGGCGGCGGGCTCATCGGCGAGCAAGGCCGCTGGGCCCTCGATCGCGTCGAGCTGGGCGAGCGCACGGGCCAGGCCCACGCGCTGCTGCTGGCCCACGCTGAGTTCATCAAAGGATCGCGCGGCAAGTTCGCCGACGCGGGCGTGCTCCATCGCGCGGGCGATCGCGCCGGAATCCGGCCCGGCGCCGGCCGCGTGCCGCCCCATCTCGACCAGTTCGCGTACCGTGAACCCAAAGGCGGGCGACAAGCGCTGCGGGATGTAGACCAGCCGCCCGGCCCGCACTCCGGCGGGCATGTCAGCGACATTCTGCCCGGGCGTGGGCTCTGGCCACGTCGCTTCGCCTCGTTGTGGGCGGACGAGCCCGAGCAGGGCGCGGAGCAGGGTGGACTTGCCAGCACCGTTGGGCCCGACCACGGCCGTGATCGTGCCCGCGGGGAACTCCGCCGAGACCTCGTTCAGCACCGGCTGCGTGTTCGGCGCGTAGGAAAACGTCACGCCGCGGCAGGCGAGCGACGCGACCGAGATTGGCGGGGCGGGATTCACGCGGTCGATGGTACCGGCGGGCGGATCGGTGCGCCGGGGCGGGTCCAGAAGCGTGGGGTCTGTTCGGGCGGCGGGGGTTTGATTGCTCTACGATGCCAACTCGCGGGGCGATAGGCCACCCGCAATTGAAGGATGCAGCGAATGGCACAGCAGAAAGTCGTCACGGTCACAGGCGCGTCGGGATTTGTTGGCCGTCATGTCGTCCGCGAACTTCTGACCCGCGGGTATTCCGTTCGCGCGCTGGTGCGGGACCGCGTCAAGGCGGCCCAGGTGCTCCCGCCACGCGGCGCGGGCATGCCGATCGAGGTGATTGTCGGCGATGCGCTCGAGCCCCGCGACGCACACGCCGCGTGCGCCGGCGCGGATACCTGCATCCATCTGGTCGGCATCCTGCGCGAGCATCCGCGCGATGGCGTGACTTTCCAGAGGGCCCATGTCGAGGCGACCCGGAACATCCTGGCGGCCTGCCGCGATGCCGGCATCGGGCGCTATCTGCACATGTCGGCTCTGGGCGTCAGTGACGACGGTGTGTGCGGCTATCAGCGGACGAAATGGGCGGCCGAGCAACTCGTGCGCGACAGCGGGCTTGATTGGACAATCTTCCGCCCGGGCCTGATCCACGGCGAGGGGAGCCACTTCATGGACGTGGCCGAGGGGCTCGTCAGCGGGCATGAGATGCCATGGTTCTTCATGCCGTATTTCACGCGCGGCGTGTCGGACCCGAGCGTGCCTCTGGGCGGCGACACAGTGATCGATCCGCTCGTCGCCCCCGTGCTGGTGACAGACGTCGCCCGCGCGTTCGTGGCCGCCCTCAACAACGAGCGAGCGGTCGGCGAGATCTACAACCTCGTCGGCGGCGAGACGCTGTCGTGGCCCGACATGCTGCGGTTCATCCGCGACACGCTCCCGGGCGGGAACGATCGCCTGGAGCCGTTCGGTGTGCCGTCGAAACTGGCGGCCCTGAAGTTCCAGGCCCTCTCACTGGTCGGCCTTGGAGACCTGCTCCCGTTCGACGACGGGATGGCCCTGATGGGCGGCCTGGACGCGACGGCGTCGCTCGACAAGGCCGGCGAGCACTTGGGCGTTACATTCGCGCCGTTCCGCACCGCGATGCGCGCGTATGCGCCGGCCGAGGCGCACTGAACTGAGATCTGCCCGACGAGACAATTCACCACGGAGGGGCATGAGGAGCCACGGCTGGGAGAAAGTGGCGGCGCGAATCCGGCATGCGGGCTCATGGTGCGTGTGCTCTGTCTGATCGCGTTTCGCTCTCCGCCCGAGACTTCTTCTTCCCTCGCGCCAAGTGCCACACGCCTTCTTTACTGATGCCCGATACCAGTGCCCAACACCTCAAGGATTCAACCATGTCTCTGAAATATCGCCGTCGTTTGCTGGATCACGTGGGGCACGAGGGATACACACCGCGCCGCATCGAGGACTTGGCCGTGGACCTGCGCGTGCCCACGGACGAGCACGCGGAGTTCGAGGCCGGCGTGCGCGACGAGATCGAAAAGGGCGTGCTGGCGATGTCCGCGTCGGGGCTGGTTCAACTCCCGTCGATCACGTCACGGGGCGGTCAGATCACGGGCGTGTTCCGCAAGGCGATGAAGGGGTTCGGGTTCGTGAACCCCGAGCCGCCGGTGCGCGAGGGCTCGATCTTCATTCCCGCCGACGCGACGGGCGATGCGCTCTCGGGCGATACGGTCCGCGTGACGGTGTATCGCAGCCAGGGACGCCCCGGCGAGTCGGGCTTTGAGGGCGAGATCGTCGAGGTCCTGAAGCGCAAGCGTGCTAACTTCACGGGCGTGGTCGCCAAGCGCGGCTCGCAATGGCTCGTGTTCCCCGACGGAAGAGAGATCACCGAACCCATCGTTGTCCGCGACGCCGAGAGCAAGAACGCCAAGGAAGGGGACAAGGCGGTCGTGGAGATCGTCGCCTACCCAGAGGGCGGGATGCTGGCCGAGGGCGTTATAGTCAAATTACTTGGCGAGGCGGGGCGGCCTGACGTGGAGACCCAGGCGACGATCGCGGCGTACAACCTGCCCGGCGAGTTTCCCGAAGAGTGTCTCGAACAGGCACGCGAGGTCACACGCGAGTACGAGCGCCAGATGGCCGATTACGCGACGCGCGGCATCGCGGCGCTCCCCGGGCGCAAGGACCTCACCGAAGACTTCATCATCACCATCGACCCACCCGACGCCAAGGACTACGACGACGCGATCTCGATCAAGAAGACCGAGCGCGGCTGGGAACTTGCGGTCCACATCGCCGACGTCGCCCACTTCATCCCGCCCGGCTCGCCCATCGACACCGAGGCCAAGGACCGGGCCAACTCCGTGTACCTGCCGCGCCTGGTGATCCCGATGATCCCGGAACTTCTGTCCAACGGCATCTGCTCGCTGCAGGAGGGCGTGCATCGATTCTGCAAGTCTTCGTTCATGCGTTACGACCGCGACGGCATGATCGTGGCCGAGGGGGTGGGGCAGACGCTCATCAAGTCGTCCAAGCGGCTGACGTACCTCGAAGCACAGGCGCTCATCGACGGCAACATCGAAGAGGCGCGGCGACACGCCAAGACGCCTCCCAAGTACACGGATCAGTTGCTCGCGACGCTCCAGGAGATGAACAACCTGGCCCGTGCGATCCAGGGGCGTCGCCAGCGCCAGGGCATGATCTCGCTTGAACTCCCCGATGTCGTGCTGATCTTCGACGAGCACGGGCACGTGGTCGACGCCGAGCGCGAGGACGACGCGTTCACCCACACGCTCATCGAGATGTTCATGGTCGAGGCCAACGAGGTGCTGGCGCGGCTGTTCGAGCGGCTGAACGTGCCGCTGCTGCGGCGCGTCCACCCCGAACCCACGCCCGGCGACACCGATGACCTTCGGCGCAGCGCGATGGTCGCGGGCTTCAAGATCCCCAAGAACCCGACGCGCGAAGAACTGCAGGGATTGGTGAACGCGACGCGCGGCACGCCCGCCGCGAGGGCGGTGCACATGGCCGTTCTGCGCACACTCACCAAGGCGGAGTATTCGCCGGCGCTGGTGGGGCACTTTGCGCTGGCCAGCGCCGCCTATGCGCACTTCACGAGCCCGATCCGCCGCTACGCGGACCTGACGGTGCATCGCGCCCTGGCGGCGTATCTCGGCGAGACCGAGAACGGGCGCCTGCGCCCCGCGACCGACGAGGAAGGGGCGGCCTTGGGACGTCGCCTGCGCGATTCCAACCTCTGCCCGCCCGAGGTCGACCTCATCGAGATCGGGCGCCACGCCACCATGCGCGAGACCAACGCCGAGGATGCCGAGCACTCGCTCCGCAAGTTCCTCGTGCTCCAGCTGCTGGAGAAGCACATCGGCGAGTCGTTCCGCGGCGTGGTGACGGGTGTGAACAATCGCGGCGTGTTCGTGCAGCTCGATAAGTACCTCGCCGACGGGTTCGTGAAATCGTCGGACTTGCCCGGCGACGTCACGCGGAGCAATCTGCCGCCGATCTGGAAGATCGAGCCGCGCTCCGGCGCGCTGGTCGATCAACGCTCCGGACGCAGTTTCAACATGGGCGACACGGTGACGGCCAAGATCGCCTCGGTCGACCTGGCGCGACGCCAACTTGAACTCGTGATCGACGACGCCGTGGGACGCGCGATCGGAAAGTCCAAGAAGCCGGCGCTGGAACTGGGCGGTGGGATGTCGCACGGCGGTGGCGCGGGCTTCGATACGTTCTCCAAGATGACGGGCTCTCAGCGCCGCAGCCAGAAGAGCAAGTCGCGCGACAAGCGGAAGGGGAATCACCGCCGCGACGCGAAAGACTGAAACCGGACTCGATTGTGCCTATCGGCGTGTTCCGCTTATCCGGTCTGGAGCGATTTTACTGGCCGGATGCCCGAACATGGTGCATGTTCGATCGGGACGATGCCGCGCCCGTGCGGCGTCGATGCTGTTCGGTTGTTGATCGGGAAGCAGGGAGGATGTCGATGGACAGCATGACGACGAAATGCCTGATTGCCGCCGCGACTCTCGCGGGCGCCGCGTCCCCCGCAGGCGCCCACATCATCCCGTTCTTTGCGGCACTGGACGGCCAGCAAGTCGTCCCTCAGACGGACAGCCTGGCTACCGGTGCCTGTTCGATGGGATACAACCATCACGCCTTTACGATTGAGATCAAACTCTACCTCGAGGGCATCTCCCTCGACGATCTCAAAAACGATGGGCCGAACAGCACACCCATCCACATCCACAAGGCGCCCGTCGGAGAGAACGGCCCGATCGTCATCGACCTGGGATGGTGGACCACCACAACTCTCGAGGAATACGCCCCGAACCGCATCTTTGCCCATTGGCAAGGCGTGTTCATCGGCGGCGTTCAGGGCAACGTCGAATCCGATTTCATCGACAACGAAAACGCCTTCTACGACGGCACGCTCTATGTCGACGTTCACACCAACGCCTACCCAGGCGGAGAGGTACGTGGGCAGATCTACCCCGTGCCCGCCCCGGCTTCGCTCGCGTTGCTCGGTGCCGCGGGCCTGATCGCGTCACGGCGCCGAGCCAGGTGAAGCCTGCTCCGTCGTGATCACGTCCGGATGCACAGATCCGACGTGATCGCCCTGTGCCGACAAACACCACCGACAGACGCCGGGTGCTGCGTGATGCAGCATCCCCGTCCCCGGCGCCGTTCGTCAGCACCCCTGCTCGAATGCCGATGCGAACTGGTCGTAGTCGAGCCCGTTGACGAAGCCGTCCTCGTTGACGTCCGCCTGCTCGTCTCCTGCCTCGAAATACGAGGCGAAGACGTCGTAGTCCAGGCCGTTCACGAACCCGTCGCCGTTGAACTCCGCCGAGGGAGCGAGGCCGAGTTCCGCGATGATCATGCGGTGATCGGTCGCGTCGGAGTCTCCGGCCTGCAGCCCCAGGTCCGCCAGTTCCGCCGCGGTAAGTTCCGACGTATGAAGCCCGACCACCCAGTGCGGGAACAACCGCCCGCGCGAACGAATGAAGAGATCGAGCGCGCCCGGCCAGAAATCAAGCCCGTCGTGGGCCGCCCACGTCGAGGCCTCGTCGCCGATCTGGTTCACCACCAGATCACGCTTCATGTCGGGCGCGTTGGGCGCGAGCCACAGATCCAGAGGCGTGCTGGAGCCCACGAGATTCCAGTCGCCGACCACGACCACCGGCACGTCCTTGTACGCGACGAGGTTGGCACCCTTCTGCCCGGCGCGGAAGAGCGCCAGGTTGTTGATCGCGTCCGTCGCCTGCGTGATGCGTTTCACGTCCTCGCTGGTGCCCTGATAGCCGCAGCACTTGGGGTGATTGGTGATGACGAGGACCTCGCGCCCGGGATTCAGCACCACCGCGCCGAAATGCTGGTCGCCCATCGCCACCGGGATCAGTGGGTAGTGGCTTGCGATGTACAACTCCGTCTGCCTCACGACATTCCACGCCGCGCCGTTCTCCAGCGGATCTGTTGTGTTGAGGTATGTCGCCAGGTTCGTCGCGTTCCCGCTGTATTCCTCCTGGAAGCAGTACACGTCAGCGTTCACGGCATCGACCAGCCGCAGGATCTTCGGGCGGCGCACCGCGTCGCCGAGCCCGGTCTGCTCGGTGTTCAGGCTTGCGATACGCAGGTCGGTGCACGGGCGTTGATCGATCACCCGGCGTGCCGCGTCCGACGCCTGATCGACCAGCGTGTAATTGACCGCGCTGGCGAGCGTATCCGCCGTGTTGAAGTTCATCGACACCGTCTGCCCTACCAGCACGCCGATCGGCGACAAGTCCATCCGCATTTCCCAACTCGTCGATGACGCGGTGGGCAGGCACTCAAACTTGATGTTCGGCCAGGGGACCACGCTGCCGGACTGCCCGTCGTAATACGCTTTGCGAGCGCGGAAGTCGATCGTGAGCGTCCGCCCGCTCGGTGCGGTCACCACGAGTTTCAGAGTCGCATTGGCGGTCGAGCCTGTCGAGAGGTTGACGGGATTCTTCAGATCGAGTTTGAGCGAGAGCACCGTGCCCTCGGAACTCGCCCGCAACGCGAGCACATCGAGCTCACCCGACGAGTCGCCCGCGGGGTCCGTGGCCAACGCCGCAACACCCATCCAGTCGTCGAACACGCCGTTGATGTCGATCGGCGGCCCGGCCGGAGCGGGGTTCGCGCCCGCGAGAGCGAGCGAGAGGGCGATCAGGACCGACGGCGAGAGATCGTGACTCATAGGGCACCAGTGTAGTGGGCGGGCCCTTCACGCCCAAGCCGAAACCTCCGGGTTTTGTGGGCCTTTCGTCCTTTCCCGCCGCTCGTCCCGCCCGTATCCTGAACACCCCATGGCCGATCCACGCGAAACGCCCGCGATGCAGCAGTACGCCCGCTTCAAGCAGAAGTTCCCGGGCTGCATCCTCCTCTTTCGCATGGGTGACTTCTACGAAATGTTCGATCAGGACGCGGTTGTTGTCAGCAAGGCGATCGGCCTGACGCTCACGCAGCGCAGCGCCGGCGTGCCCATGGCCGGCATGCCGTACCACCAACTGGAGGTCTACCTCCGCCGCCTGATCCGCCAGGGCTTCCGCGTCGCGGTCGCCGACCAGGTGCAGGACCCCAAGGAGGCCAAGGGCATCGTGGCGAGGGCCGTCACGCGCGTCGTCACGCCCGGCACGCTGGTCGACGACACGCTGCTGGAGAACGATGCGGCCGTCACGCTTGCCGCGATCTGCTTCACGGGCGAGGGCGACGAATCGCCCGCGTCGCTGGCGATCGTCGAAGCCTCGACGGGATCGCTCGTGTTCGCCGACGCCACGCACGACACGATTATCGACGAACTCGTCCGTCGCGGCGTGAGCGAAGTGCTGTACGCCGACTCGGGCGCATCGATCCCGGCGCGCGTGAAGCACGTGCTCTCGGCCCTCTCGCTCGCCGGAACGCCGCGCCCCGCGTGGCTCTTCCGCATGGACGATGCGCGTCGCGCGCTCTTCGAGCACTTCGGTGTCACAACGCTCGCGGGCTTTGGCCTACGCGACGACGATCCCGCGATCCCCGCCGCGGGCGCCGTGCTCGATTATCTCAAGCAGACCCAGACCGCGACGCTCGACGAGCAGAGCAGCGTGGCAATCAAGCTGCCGCGCGCCACGCTCTCGCATCTGGCGCCGCCACGCCGCGAGAGCCCCGCCGATTCACTCACCATCGACGCCGTCTCCCTTCGCGCTCTGGAGATCGAGCGCACCATGAGGTCGCAATCGCCCGAGGGCTCCTTGCTCGGCCTGTTTCTTTCGGGGCAGGGCGGCTGCCGCACCGCGATGGGCAAGCGCCTGCTCCGCGACTGGTTCGTCCGCCCGCTCCGCGTGCTCGGCACGCTCGAGGCGCGTCAGGCCTGCGTCGCCACGCTGGTGAACGAGCGCCGCCTGGCCGACGATCTTCGGGAGCAACTCTCGGAGATCCAGGATGTCGCGCGGATTGCCGGGCGCGTGGCGGTCGCCCGCGCCACGCCGCGCGATCTGGTCGCGCTGGGTCGCTCGCTCGCGCAACTCGAGAAACTCCTCGACACCATCGGCGCTACGCCCGCATTCACGGATGCCGCGTCGCGCCTTACTGCCTCGCGAGACGCCCTCTCGCCCCTGGCCGACGACATCCTGGCGCGCTGCGTCGATTCGCCTCCGGCCCATCTCCGCGAGGGCGGCCTGTTCCGCCCCGGCTTCGACGCCGCCCTCGACGAGGCGAAGGATCTCCAGACCAACAGCACGCAGTTCCTCGCTCGCTACCAGGAGGACCTGGCGCGCGAACTCTCCATCCCCGGCCTGAAAGTCGGTTACAACAAGGTCTTCGGCTACTACATCGAACTCACCGCGGCCCAGGCCCGCGCCAACCCCGCCGCCCTCACGCGCGTCCAGACACTCAAGAACGCCGAGCGATACTCCACACCAGCGCTCCGCGATCTGGAGTCCAAGATCACCGGCGCCCAGGCCCGCGCCGTTGAGCGCGAGCGTGAACTTTTCGACGAACTCTGCTCGCGCGCTCTGTCCGCCCTCCCGGCCATCACCAGTTTCGCCGGCGTCGTCGCCGAACTCGACGCCCTGGCGGCCTTGGCCGATCGCGCCGTACGCCGCTCGTGGGTCCGCCCCGAACTCTCCGACGATCCCGTCCTCGAGATCCACGCGGGGAGGCACCCCGTGCTCGAGGAATTGCTCGGCACCGAGTTCGTGCCAAACGATGCAGCGCTGGGTGATCGTGAGCCGCGCCTGGCCCTCATCACCGGCCCGAACATGGCCGGCAAATCGACCTACATCCGCCAGGTCGCGCTCATCACGCTGCTTGCCCACGTTGGCTCGTTCGTTCCCGCCGATCGCGCCACCATCGGCCTGTGCGACCGCATCTTCACACGCATCGGCGCCGACGACGCGCTCCACGCCGGCCAATCAACCTTCATGGTCGAGATGACCGAGACCGCCAACATTCTCCACCACGCCGGACCACGCTCCCTCGTCGTGCTCGACGAGATCGGGCGCGGCACCAGCACGCTCGACGGCCTGTCGCTCGCGTGGGCCATCGCCGAACACCTCGCCGCTCCCAACGCGCCCCGCTCCCTCTTTGCCACCCACTATCACGAACTCACCTCGCTCGAAGAACGCCTGCCGGGCCAGGTTCGAAACCTCCACGTCGAGGTGCGCGAGTGGCCGCCCGGCGACCCGCACGCGCAGATCGTCTTCCTCCACCGCATCCTGCCCGGGCGCACCGACCGCTCGTACGGCATCCACGTCGCGCGCCTCGCCGGCCTGCCGCTCCCTGTGGTCGAGCGCGCCCGCGAGGTGCTGGCCTCATTGGCCGTGTCGCACTCCGCCGGCCCAGACACCGGGAGTATTCCAGACGCTCCGCAGACCTCCCGGCGCAGACGCTCCGCGATCGAGACGACGCAACTCCCGCTCTTTACGACGTACCTCGAGCATCCCGCCGTCGACCAGTTGCGCGAATTGAAGATCGAATCGCTCTCGCCGCTCCAGGCCTTCGATGCGCTGCGCGCGCTGAAATCCTCGGCCGAAGACCCGGGTGAGCCGTCGCAAGCGTGATCCCGCCGCGGCTCCACTAGTTCCCGTCGGTCATTTTCAGCCCGCCGTTATTGTCGTCGATGATGACACCGAGTTCCTTGAGCGCATTGAGGGCGGCCATCTGCTCGGCACGCTTCTTGGACTGGGCCCAACTTGATTCGTAGCGCGTGGCGCCGATCTCGACACAGATCTTGAAGCACTTGGCGTGGTCGGGGCCCTTCTCATCGAGCACCCGGTAGATCGGCGTGCCCAGGCTGGCTCGCTGCGCGTGCTGCTGGAGCACGCTCTTGAAGTTCTGCTGGTGCCCGCTCTGGGCCGCCTCGTCGATCAGCGGCCCGACGATCGGGAGCAGGAAGCCCACCACGCGCTCGAATCCAGAGTCGAGATAAATCGCCGCGATGATGGATTCGAAGACCGCGGCCGCCAGTGACGCGGGGAGCTCGCCGTTCTCGGCCTGCATGCCCTTGCCGAGTTGGAGGTGCTGCGTCAGGCCCATCTGCATCGCGATGCGGGCGCACATCTGTCGAGAGACCGCCAGCGACTTGATCTTGGTCATCTCGCCCTCGAGGAGCGAGGGGTACTTGCGATAGATGCACTCGCACACCACCAGGCCAAGGATCGCGTCGCCGAGGAATTCCATGCGCTCATTGCTCGCCAGACGCGATTCGACGAGCGAGGCGTGGGTGAGGGCGCGGTCGAGGAACCGCGTGTCGGCAAAGCGATAGCCAAGCACGGATTCGAGCGGATGGCGGCCGATGTTCTCGTCGGACATGGAGAGCCCCGCGCCGAAGACCCGCGCGCCGGATGGGAGCGGGACATAAGCGTGCGGCGTGGGGAGGGCCGGGACCGAGCGGCGACGCGCCACCCGCTGCCGGCCGACCTCGCGCCGTGCCAATGAGATCGACCAAAGAGAGACAACAGTCCATCGGATTTGCGCGATATGCGAACAGAAAACGAGCATGGGAGGGAGTTGACGAACGTCGAATGTTGATCGGATGGATAATGGAAGGGTAATGATAGTGTTGCGTCAGGTCACGCGGGCAGACAAGCGCTGCGGCGTTGGAGGGTGGGTGCGTGACAGGGCAAAGATAGTGGCCTAGAGTCTGGGCCTGTTTTCTGATCGTGTTGATGGGCCGCCCGAGGCGATGACCCGGCGGGAAGAACGAGGTTTTCTATGCACTATCCCCACCGTACCAGCCGCCTCAAGCGCAAGCGCGCGATCGGGTTCCGCGCCCGGATGAAGACCAAGAACGGCCGCAAGATGATGAACCGCAAGCGCCGCGCGGGTCGTTCGCTCAACGTCGCGGACAAGTAAATCCACGAACTGAATTCGACTCGACCAGCCCGCGCACGCCGCGGGCGTTTTTTCGTGCGCGGGGAGCAGGATTGAAGTGCACTACGGAGCGCGTGTTTTTAGGCCCGAGTGTCGTTGCGTGGATTTGGATGCGTCAGCGCCGCATCAATGAGATTGGTGGCTTCCTTTGTCTCGGCGGTGCGGAGATAGTGCGGCTTGCCGAGCGGGCTGTAGCGAGGGTCAGCGCCAACCGAAAGCAGATACGACACGAGCCGCGCATTGTTGATTTGTACCGCGTATTGCAGCGGTGTGTGATCCTCGGCTTTGTTGCCGTTTGGATCGGCGCCGGCTTCGACAAGGCATCGGACGATTTCCAATTCCCCCGACTCAACGGCCGAAGAAAGGGGGGATCGATCATCATGGGACTGCAGCGCGATGGGGAATCCTGCGCTCAGTATGATGCGAACCAATTCAACGTCGTGCAGCCAAATGGCGTTGCTGAGGATGCAGCCGCCGGTATCTCCGTACCACTTCACAGGATCCTTCGAGTGCGTCCATCGCGCTAGTTCCGTCAGTAGTGCCTCTCGTGAGGGTCTGCTCATGGGCGCTCCGTTGACGAGTCCTCCGGCGAATCGAGCGCGGTTAGTTTACCTGCAGCCACTCCACGGAAGCCCAGTCCTCGCCGAGCTTCTCCCAAGCCGCACGGCGGGAAGGTTCCCCGGCGTCGATTTTCATCGGCATGATCGCGTCGTTGCCGATGATGAACCACGATTCGTCACCCGCCGGCGCGAATGATTGGACCAGGAGGTTGCGTGCCCCGAAGCCAACTTTGCCGATCGTCCAGCCATCCGGTAGGACGATGGTCGAATTAGAGCGGCAGAGGTCTACAGAGCGGCCTGTGTCGATGAACTGAAGCCCAAGGGGCAAAGGACCATTCAGCAGCGAATAGCGCTTGTACTCGTTGTACGCCAGCTCACCAGCGAGGTAGGCGATGGGCCCGAGATTCACGCCCGCGATCGACACGATGACCACTACCAGCCATCGCGGGCACTTCCACTTCGGCCTAAGCGTTCGCGGGATGGGGTTCGTTTGCTCTTTCATCGAATCAGGACTCAGCGGACTCGATCTGGATGGCCCAAGGGAAGTACACCTCAGCCGGGGTGCTAGTGCGGAATTGCGTCGCTCAATACACCGCGCCGCGCGATTCGACGGGGCGGATGCACCCGGGGTTGTCGAAGCGCGTGCTGTTCACCAGGCGGCTGACTTCCTGCACGCTCGTCAGTTCCGCGGGATATGGGCGGCAGAGTTCGTGGGCGGCACGCACCTCCGCGTCGGACGACTCGCCGCGTTCGCCCAGCCACTTGGACATCGACGAAACGGGAATGACCACGGGCATGCGCTCGTGGATGGGCGCGATCGCGCTGCTGGCGTTGGTCGTGAGGATCGCGACGGTGGTGATGGGCGAGCCGTCGCGCGGCGTCCACTCTTCCCAGAGCGCGGCCATCACAAAGGGCGCGGGGGCTCGCTCGCCGGGCGGGCAGAAGCGGATCAGGAACGGCTGCTTCTGGCTGGAGCCGAGTGTGCGCCATTCATAGAAGCCGTCGGCCGGGACGAGGCAGCGGCGCGAACGGAGCGCGGGGGCGAGTTTGTCGTCGATGGTCTCGGCGGCGATGTTGATGGTGCGCACGCCGACGTCGGGCGTGGCAGACCAGTGGGGGATGAGCCCCCAGCGAGCGAACTTCATCGTGGGGTGCTGGGCCGGCTCGTTGGGCGGGAGGATGATGGGGATGTCCTGGCCCGGCGCGATGTTGAAACGAGGGACGAGTCTTGGGAGCGCGGCGAGGGAGGCGCGGCGAGCGGCGTCGAGCGGGCCATCGAGCAGGTCGAGTGCGGCCGCGAGGGCGTCGGTGGGTGTCGTGAGAAAGAAGCGCCCGGGCATGAGGGAAGGATAGGAAGAACGGGACGGAGCGGAGCGGGCATCAGGCATCAGGGAAACGGTCACCAGGTGGTGTGCGGGTGGAATGAGATGAAGCGCGCGGGTCGCTCATCCTTGCAGGTGCGATACGCCGTTCACCAGGCCGGTGTGGCGTTCCGACCCACGTCCTTCGATCCCCACCAACTCCGTGTGCTTGTTCAGGTATTCCATCACGACCATCGCAAAGGTCGCGTGGCTCCAGGTCAGCGGGCTCACGCTCATCGATTCGCCCGTGTGCGGGTGGAACTGCTCGGCCAGCACGCCCGACGCCGACGCACGCTGCACGCACCACTCCAGCAGCGGCACGGCCTCCTGCAACTCCGCCAGCGACCGCGCCCGTGCGATGTGATACTGCGCCTGCCACAGCGTGCAGATTACCCACGGATTTCCGGGCACTTCGCTGATGCGGTCGCGCTCGACCTGGTGGTAATAGTCGTGCTCGTAGCGGGCGCAGCCGCCGATCGGGGTCTTGATCCACAGACGCTCGCGCAGGGCCTTCATCTCGCTGGCCATGCGAGGGTCGTTGGGGTCGAGCGCGCCGAAGGCAAAGAGCGCGTAGTTCGCGGAGTCGGCGGTCATGTCGAGGCGGTACGAGCCGTCGGGGAGGGGCTGGGCCAGGCGCGCGAATCGCTGCTGCTCGTCGTTCCAGAGATGGCGACGCAGCGCGGCACGCATGGTCTCCGCGCCGTCGCGATACGCCGCGGCACGATCCTGCTGCCCGAAGTCGCGCGCGAACGCGGCGGCGGCCTGCAGCGCGCCGATGGTGGCGGCGACGGTGAACGTATGGATCCCGCGTCGCTCTTCCCACAGGTCCCACGAGGGGAGCGGAAGGCCCGCTGCGTCGCGATACCGCAGCATCCAATCCGCGGGGCGGGTCACCAGCGAATTGAAGAGCGGCTTGATGAACTCAACGTCGCGGAACGTCGCAAAGTGTTTGCGGAGCGCCCAGAGCACGAGCGATGTTTCGTCCTGCTGGATGGGCAGGATCTTCAGGCCGTCGAGCATCCAGGGGTGCCACGACGACGCCAGGTCGCCGGTGGGGGTGTACTTGTGGAGGAAGTAGCCGTCGGGCTCGACGCATTCGGCGCAATAGCGGAAGAAGTTCCTCGAGAGCTCGGACTGGCCGCACAGCGTGAGGGCATAGGCGACCAACGCACCGTCGCGAGTCCAGCAATAGGAGTAGTGGTCGCCGCCGAACTGGGTGATATCTGAGTCGTTGGCGGCGATGATCGCGCCGCCGTTGTCGATCTGGGTGCGGAGGACGAGTTGAGAGCGATAGAAGAGTTCGGCGACACCGGCGGAAAGCGGCGAGAGATCGATGGGCTCCTTGCGTGCCCAGAGCCGCCAGTACGACTCGGTGCGGTGGAGCATGTTGTCCGGGCCAGACTCGTTGACGCGCCGGTTCAGCGCCTTGACTTGGTCGTACGATCGCCCGCAGACCAGCCACGCGGTGACGTGCGACGTACCCGCGGGCGGCACGAGGATGTTGAAGCCGATGGTGGCGTCGACCGAACCCTGGGAGATGGCGTTGCGCCCCAGCACGCCGTCCTCGGCGTCGCGCCAGGTGCCCTCCGTGCCGCGCACGCGCTTGGTGCCGACGGCCCAATGATCGATGCCCGACTTGTGCTCGTCGCAGGCGTTGAAGAGGAAGTAGATGTCGTCCTTGTAGATGACGATGGAGGAGGTGGACGGGTCGTAGTTGGCGGTGTCGCCCACGGGCGTGCCGCCGATCGACATGTCCCAGTGGAAGAAGACGCGGACGTCGCGCTCGTGCCCGCGCAGATCGCGGACCGTGACGCGACGGAAATAGATCGGCTCGTGGAAATCGACGGCGTCGTTGCAGATCAGTTCCAGCCCCAGTTCGTCGTTGGTCAGACGCACCTCGGTGACCAGCGTGTCCTCGCGATAACGCAGTTCACGCCGCCACGTTGGGTCCTCCGACCACGCCAGCCGCCCATCGGCCCATACGCCGAATCGCTGCACGTTGCCGTCGGTGTGATTGAAACGCCCGACATTCGGGAAATACAGATCGCGGACGCGATAGAAGCGGTCGAACGTGATGAGCAGGTTGCCGTTCCCGACAGGGATATCTCTGGGCATGGCGTCTCCCGGACTGAACGCGGGAGGGTATCGCGCCCACGCCCGGCTCGCGTAGAGTCGAAGGCTTACACCTGACCGGCCAGGAGTTGAGCCGCCAGGTCCTCCGCGGCTGCGTCTTCGTCCGATGGTGCGTCAGACCCGCTCTGACCCGCGGCCAGCGCGGCGGCCCGCTCCGCGGCGGTCCCCACGAAAGTCACGAGGATGCCGAACTTCTCGCCGACCTTCACGGCCGTCCCGTGCCCGATCACCTGGTTATTCACCATCAAGTCCAACTCGGCATCGGCCAACTTCGGTATCTCGACGATCGCGCCCACGGTCATGCTCAGCACTTCGTGGAGCTTCATCTCGCGCTCGCCGATGCGAACCACGATCGGAACCTCGAGTTTCAGGATGGAATCGGCGGTGGAGGGCATGGGTAGACTATCGGCGCGCAAGTCCTTCGCCTGAAGCCCCGCAAGGGGCGTGCCAGTGGATGGGCATCCGTCCACAGGGCCCGCGACCGCTTCACAACCGCGTGCACGCCGCGACTTGAGGCCCAAGGCGTGCCCGGCCCGCCATCGGCATTGGCCGCAACCGTTCACGCCGGTCGAGCGACCTGGCCGGACGTCAATCCCGTCCCTCGGCCGCCGACACAGGTGAACTCCTCCATGCCTCGTGCGTCTGACCGGCGCTCGGACGTGTCGGGACTGCAGACATGAAGGGCGGCAGGGTGGCTCCCGTGCGACACCCGACGAGTATGCTCTGCCGCGTGGTACCCCGCTGACGCGATTCATGACCCGATCGGAGACTCCTCAATGCATCTGCGCAACTGGCCGGCAATCGTGATCTCGATTCTCGTGCTCCAGGGAGCAGCCGGGGAGTCGCCGGCCTCACGCGAGCCTCTGGCGCAGGTTTCGGGCGCACCTTCGACGCAAGCCGACGATCTGCGCGCGTTGGACGGCGAGTGGATCTACGTCGAGGACAAGACCGAGGGACGCGCCCTCGAGCAACTCGGTCCGCCGATGAGTTCGAAGTTCTCCATGCGCGTCGAGGAGGGCGCGGTTGTCCTGAATGGGCATGGTTCCGGGCATCGCGACGTGCGTATCGCGCTCGACGGCTCGATCACCGAGGTCGCGGAAGCGAAAACGTCCTCGCGCTACCGCGGTTCGTGGAAGGACGGGACCTTTGAGTACCTGGTCGAGTTCGTTCGTGCCCCGGAGAACGTCTCCGACGGTTCGATCCGATCGATCCGAAGGAACTTCCGCGCCACGCCCGAGGGACTGCTCGTCAGCGTGGTGGTCGATCCGCCCGTGGTGAAGGACTCGGTTGGGCTCTACCGCCATGCGGATGACATCGAGATGCCCGCGCCGGCCAAGGCCGCGATCGGCGACCTGACGTGGCTGGCCGGCGCGTGGGTTGGGACCCGGAGTTCGGGGTCGTCGATCGAGGAGCGATGGAGCCCGCCGCTGGGGGGCGCCATGCTCGCCGTTTCGCGCACCGTGAACACGAGCGGCAAGATGGCGGCGTTCGAGTATCTGCGCGTCGTTGAGCGTGACGGCGGGCTGGTCTACATCGCGCAGCCCGGCGGCAAGACGCCGACCGAGTTCGTCCTCACCGAACTGAGCCCCACCCGGGCCGTGTTCGACAACCCGCGACACGACTATCCCAAGCGCATTGTGTACGAGATTTCGGGCGAGGGCGGCCTCTCCGCCACAATCGGCTACACCAAGGGCGGTACGCCCCGGCGCCTCGAGTTCAGGCCGGAAGTTCGTTAGGCGTAGCGACCGACGATCAGCGTCACGTTGTGCCCGCCGAATCCGAACGTGTTGTTCATCGCGTAGTTCACGCGACGTTCGCGCAATGTGTGCGGCACAAGATCGATGTCGAACCCGTCGTCCGGGTCATCGAGGTTGATCGTCGGCGCCACCTGCCCGTCACGCACCGCGTGGACGCACGCGATCGTCTCGACCGCTCCCGATGCGCCCAGGCAGTGCCCGTGCATCGACTTGGTCGACGACATCAGCAACTTCCCGCCCGCGGATTTCCGCGCGTGGTTGCCGAAGATCGAGAGCACGGCCGCCACCTCCGCCTTGTCGCCCAGCGGCGTCGATGTCCCGTGCGCATTGACGTATTCGATCTGTTCCGGAGCCATCCGCGCGTCGCGCAAAGCCCAACGCATCGAGCGGGCGGCACCCTGTCCCTCGGGGTCCGGCGCGGTGATGTGCCCGGCGTCGGAGGAATTGCCGCAGCCGACGAGTTCGGCATAGATCTTGGCGCCGCGCTTCTTGGCGTGCTCCTCGGTCTCAAGCACGAACATCGCCGCGCCCTCGGAGAGCACAAAGCCGTCACGCCCGCGATCGAACGGGCGGCTCGCCTTCGTCGGGTTATCGTTGCGGGCCGACAGGGCCTTCATCGTCATGAACGCGCCGATGCACAAGGGCGACACCGCCGCCTCCGCCCCGCCCGCGATGACCACATCCGCCTCGCCGCGACGCATGATGTGCATCGCGTCCGCGATCGCGTGCCCCGACGACGCGCACGCCGTCGCGTGTGCCCCCGCCGGACCGCGCAGGCCGTAGCGGATCGAGATCATGCCCGTGGCGGCATTGACCATCAGGCGCGGGACGGTGAAGGGCGAGATCCGCTCTGGACCCCGCTCCACCATGCTCATTACGCCTTCTTCGATCGTCTTGATCCCGCCCACCCCCGAACCGACGACCACGCCGCAGCGCTCGGAGTCTTCCTTGGCAAAGTCGATGCCGGAGTCCTTGACGGCTTCAGCGGCGGCGGCCATGCCGAGGATCGCGAATCGGTCGATGCGACGCACCTCGCGCCCGTCGATCACGCCAGATTTGACGGGATCCCAATCCTTGATCTGACCCGCGATCTTGACGTCCCAGTGGCCTTCGTAACGGGCGAACTCCTCACCCTGAAAGGTTGAGACACCACTGCGACCTTCGCGCATCCCGGCCCAGGTCTCGGCGACCGACCTGCCCAGCGGCGTGATCGCGCCCATGCCGGTGATGACGATCCGGGATTGGGGGTTGTGATTGGCCATAAGCGTGGGGGGTCAGAAGGACATGAACCGGGCCCGCCGGTCGCCCGGCGCGTCGAAACCGATATCACGAAGGTGCCGCCGCCAGTGTACGCACGCGCGGGCGATGACGGTGCGCGGACCATCATCGATCACTCGTCGAGGGAGCGGCCAGCCTGATAGAAGATGGGGGACGTCCGCGAATCCGCGGTTCAAGAGATGCCGTGGGCCTGCTTGATGAAGTCAATCGCTTCACCAACAGTCTTGATCTTCTCGGCCTGCTCGTCGGGGATCGAGGTTTCGAACTCGTCCTCGAACTCCATGACCAGTTCGACCGTGTCGAGACTGTCGGCGTTCAAGTCCTCGACGAACGAGGTCGCGCGCGTGATCTTGGCCTTATCGGCGCCCATCTGCTCGGCGACGATGTCGATGACTTTTGCTTCGATTTCCTGCTCGGTCACGGTGGGTCTCCCGTTGGAATGGCGGGGTGTCGCCGGCCGGGCTCCAGCCCCAAGAGTCGGGATTATAACGGCTCGCCGCCAGAAGCAAGCGAGTGAAGAAAAATACCTTACGCATTGCAAACAGTTAGTGCCTGCCTGACATGCCGGCACCAAAATGGATGATCGGACGCGGTTTGCGCGGATATGGGAGCGCCCGCCGAATCGATCGCGCGAAATCTGCGGGCGAGCGCGTGTATTCGGCGTGTCGAGACGCCAGTTCTCCCTTGACACAATCCAAAGGCAACCGGGCTGCGGAGGGTGAAGTCGATAGACGCCTGTCCGAGCAGCCGGCCGGTTGTTCACCGCTGCTTGATGCGTGCAGACAGCGTCTCGACACCGGCCGACCGCTCCGATCGAGAAGAGAGAGGAGAGGTGGCGATGTCGAGTATGCCGCAGGAACCAGGAGCGTTCGCCGAGGCTGTCGTCGAGATGCTCAAGAAGCTCCAGCCTGAATACAAGATCGACCTCGTGGGTCCGCGTGAGATTCTGGTGAACGGGCGTCGCCTCGACCTCGAGAACCTCTACCGCATGGTGCGTCACGAGCCCGGGCGCGGGTCCGAGATCGTGGAGCACTATCTCGACCAGCTCTTTGCGGGCGAGGCGATGCAGCTCATGAACATGACGCTGGACTTCGCCAGGCCGCGGATTATGCCGCGCATCCAGCCCGATACCATCTTCGAGCACCTGGCACGAGAGATGGTGGCCCATGTGCCGTTCGTCAACAACACGGTGATTGTCTTCGTCACCGATCTTCCCAATATGACGGTCAGCATCACGACCGAGCAGGTCGTTCGATGGGGCGTGACGATCGATGACATCGAGCAGATCTCGCGCGAGAACCTCGACGGCTTTGCGCCCGAACTCGAGGTGCAGGTCGTCGAGAGCAAGGAAGGTGGCAAGGCCGCGATCCTTGCTGAGCACGACGGCTACGACGCCGCTCGCCTGCTCCTGACCGGCTTGTACGACCGACTCGCGCCGCAACTCGGCGGCGACTTCTACGTCGCCACGCCGGCCCGCGACATGTTCATCGCACTCTCGCCCGGGCCCGATAGTTTCGTGAAGCGTCTGGCGTCGCGCGTGCAGCAGGATTACAAACGCCTGCCCTACCCGATCACCAGCGAGTTCTTCTACGTCACACGCGACGGCGTGGCGGGCAGGCTCAACGAGCCGTGGGCGCAGGGGGAGGCGGCGTAAGGGCAAACGCTGAAGCAAGAACCGCCGAGTGGCGAGGTGGCAAAGTGATGGAATGATGCGACGCGGACGGAATCCGTCCGTTGACCGGTCGCCTTGCCACCGCACAGACCTTCGGTGCCCCGAGCATCGATTTCTGCGATACTCAACCCCCGAGGCACAGGCCAAGGGGGTTTTTTCATGCGCGGACATGCGATCTCGACAGCGGATCGGACAGCACCACGAGCAACACCGAAGTCCTCGGCGAGCATGTCCGCGGTCCTGGCCGCGTGCGTGGCGGCGGTGCTCGCTGGCGGCGCGTTCATGCTGGCGATGGCGCCACGTGCGTCGACGGGCCAGCAGATGGCGCGGGCCGCGGCGGTGTGGCTGGAGTGTTTGTCCCCAGATCTGCGGGCCAAGGGATTGTTCGACATGAACGACCCGTGGCGAACGGACTGGCACTTTGTGCCGCGGGAGAGGAAGGGCGTTTCGCTGGGCGAGATGAATGAAGCGCAGCGGCGGGCGGCCCGCGATGTGCTCCGCTCCGGGCTGAGCGCGCACGGGTATCTGAAGGTTGAGCAGATCATCCAACTGGAACTGGTGCTGCGCGACCTGGAACAGCGCGCAGGGCAGAGCGGCGCGGGGCGCGATCCGGACAAGTACACGCTGTCGGTGTTCACGAGCGCCGGCAAGGCGCCTGGCGATGTCCCGTGGGGCTGGAAGTTTGAGGGGCACCACGCGGCGATCAACTTCTCGTCGATGGCCGAGGAGCGTGTCGCCAGCGCGCCGATGTTCCTGGGGGCGAATCCGGCCGAGGTGCGCACGGGGCCGCGCGCAGGCCTGCGCGTGCTGAGCGCGGAGGAGGACCTGGCGCGCGAGCTCGTGAAGTCGCTGAACGAGGCGCAGCGAAAGGCGGCGATGATTGCGAGCGAGGCGCCCGCGGACATCCTGCTGGTGCCGGGGCACGAGCCGAAGCTCGACAAGGTGGAGGGGCTGCCGGCGTCGCGGATGGAGGACGATCAGAAGCGGATGCTGTGGCGACTCGTCGAGGTGTACGCGGGCAATCTCACGGGCGACCTGGCGAACTGGCAACTGGAGCGGGCGAAGCGCGCGGGCGTGGACACCATCGCGTTTGCGTGGGCGGGCGGCGTGGAGAAAGGACAGAAGCACTACTACCGGATCCACGGCCCGACGTTCATCGTCGAGTACGACAACACCCAGAACGACGCGAACCACATCCATTGCTCGTGGCGGGACACGGAGCACGAGTTCGGGCGCGATGCGCTGCGCGAGCATGTGAGGGAGGGGCACGGCGCGAAGTAGCCGCCCGCCTGCCTCCCTCTTCCTACCCTTCCCCGATGATCCTCCTGATCGACAACTACGACAGTTTCACCTGGAACCTCGTGCAGCGGTTCGGCGAGATCGAGCCGTCGCTGGAGTTGGGGCGGGATCTGGTGGTGGTTCGCAACGACAAGATCACGCCGGACGAGGCGGCGGCGCTGGACGCCGGGCGCGGGCCGACGCACCTGGTGATCTCGCCCGGGCCGTGCACGCCAAACGAGGCGGGCGTGTCGAGCGCGATGATCGAGCGATTCGCGGGGCAGATCCCGATCTTGGGCGTGTGCCTCGGGCATCAGTGCCTCGCCGCGTCGAACGGCATGACGGTGACACGCCACGTGATCCAGATGCACGGCAAGACCAGCCCGATCTCGCACGATGGTCGCGGCGTGTTTGCGGGCATGCCGCAACCGTTCACCGCGACGCGCTATCACTCGCTCGTGGTGCTTCCCGAGACGATCCCCCCGCCGCCCGCGCACGGGCAGGACGGGTGGGTGGTGTCGGCGTGGACGGACGAGGATGATGGCAAGGGCGGGACGCGCCGCGTGGTGATGGGCCTTCGACGCGTGTTCGCCGATGCGAAGAAGTTTCCGGTCGAGGGCGTCCAGTTCCACCCAGAAAGTTTCCTCACCGAGCAAGGGACCACGCTCTTGCAGAACTTCTTGAAGATGGGGCGGTAGCGACCGCGCCGCAGAGGAGTTGAGCCAAGCACCCGAATCGTGCGGAGGAGCCCGCATCGCGACTCTCGAGCGCGAGCGACCGAAGGGCGAGTGTGCGCGGGAAGGTTTCTGACGACGCTTTGTCGAAACGTACTGCTCTCGCGTGCTCCCGCCGACGATGCGCGAATGAACAATCGCGAAATTAGCCCTCGACGTCGATCATCTTGCCCTGGGCGATGCCGGTCGCGGCGGCGTTCTTTTCAGCGGGATTGCGATAGAACGAAAGAGAGCCCGAAGCGTTCGGGGTGAGGCTTGCGGCGGCGAGATTCGCGCCGCGGAGTTCTGCCGAATCGGGCACGCGGGCCGCGACAAGGGTCGATGCCTTTGACGCCAGTCCCGTCGCATGAACGGCGGGCTGCGCCGGGCGTTGAACGCCATAGGCCGCTGCGACTCGGAACGGAAGCGTCGGAGGGATCTGCGACATGCACCCCGAGTGTACCACCATCTCAAAGCGGTGTGGCGCATCCGGATGCAAATCAGGTTATCTGGACCAGCGCAGACGGAACAGATCAACTCGGCGGCGCTGTTTGACGGCATGAACCAGCATCACCAACGCGCGCGACGCGTGAATCACGCCATCTCCCGGGCTCCACCACTCCGTGAATTCGCTTCATCGTTCGATGCCCGATGCCGCACCTTTAGATGTCGATCTCTTTCCGCCTGATCCGCACTTCCTCCACGGGAACAAACGTCCCGCGGTCCATGCCCGGGCAGATCTGTTTGGCGCGTTCCCAGTGGCGACGCGAATGCAGATTGCTCTTCCAGAATGGCCAGGTCCGGCACTGGCGCGGGCGATCTTCATACACGCCGCACACCGCCTTGCCCGGGATCTTGTCACGATCGAGGAAGATGCAGTCGCGGCCGAACGGCGTGAGTTTTTCGGTGAGCGACAGGCCCGCGATGCTGATGTGCGTGTACTGCTTTCGGAATTCGGCGTCGCTCATGCCAAGGCGTGTCGCCAGGGCCGCGACCTCGGCATCGGTGACGAGCACGTAGCCCTCGGGACCGGTGCAGCAGTTGCCGCACATGGTGCAGGAGAAGCGCAGGCCGGCGCGTTCTTCCTCGGGGTCGACATTCAGGTCGAACCACTCGTGCGTCGCGTGGTTGCCTGGGCGGTCGCTCGGATTGTCGCGAGGGTCATTGGTCACGGGGCGATGGTATCGCCGCCCGGCCCGCCAGCGAGGCGCGGCGGGTTGGCGAATCGGCATTGGCGCACGCCGAGGTAGACGAGCATCTCGAACGTGAGCATCCCGATCAGAACAGCCGTGAAAATCAGCCCGCCGCCGATCAGGTCTCGCACGCTCACGATCCCCGCGATCATCTGCGTGCTTCCCGCCAGCGTGGAAGTGAGCAGGAGCGCGCCCCACACGCAAGGCCCGGCCGCCAGCCAACCCACAGAGGCGTGGGCGCATACTTGCCACGCCATCGCGCGTGTCAATCGCCACGAACGCCGCGCGGCAAAGAAGCGGATGCCCAGGCACTCGACCCAGGTGAGGAAGAGCAGGATCAACGCGGCGACGATTGTGATGGCAACGAGCGACGCGAGTTGCAGAAGCACGCCCGACACGCCGCGCGAGCCCCGCGCGGGGTCGTACAGCCACACGCCGGTCCACGGCATGGCGAGCAGCACGCCCGACGCGAGCAGGTTGATCGAGAGATGCGAGCGCACGCCGGGCATGTCGGCGCGGAGCGATCGGAAGGTCGGGGCGGGATGTCGCAAGATGTTCCACGATGTCGAGAGCCACGCGCCCAGCGCGGCGGGCGTGCCGGTGCGGATTCGCGCCTGCCATGGCGAGCCGACGCGCGATTCAGGGAGCGATTCTGGGATCGGCGTGCCGCACTCCGGGCAGTTACCGGATTCGGGCAGGCCCGAGATCACGTAGCCGCAGGATTCGCAGAGCAGGTCGGTCTGGCTCATGCTCGTCCGTTCGAAGATCGCGTCCGCGCGGCTCTGGTCTTTCGACATTCCACGGCGTTTGGGCGCAATCACAAGACTCAGGCGGTCCACTTCTCGCCGGGTTCGTAGACGATCACGATCAGCACGTCCGACGACGCGAACGGTCGCCGCATCCCCACGCTCTCGCCCGGGATCGGGCGAGTGCGCTCGGGATCGACCACGGTCTGGGGCGAGATGTTGCCGGTCATTCTATCGCAGTTTCCGGCCTATGGGGTCACCGATCAAACGACTGGGACACACCCTGCGCGAGCTCGGCATGAGAGCGAGAGAACGGCGTGCCAGCTACGAAAACGACGTCGGGTGAAATCGGGATAACAGGAGCCATGACTTCCAACAAGCGCCTCGCGCTTGCCCAATGCGCTTGGCGGGATACATAGCCAAAGAACACGAGGTGGTCACCCTTCGGCTCCCGAATGAGGAGGCAGAACGAATTGGGCGAGAATATTCCACGGTAAATGACAGCCTGAGAATCCCGTGCAAACAGCAGCACCTTGCGCGGCAACTCACCAGTTGCAAACTGCTGAATCAGTACGACCAGCACGATCGGCAACACCACCCAGACGAGTACATCAAAGGCGATACTCCAATTGAACTTGGCTGCGGAGTACCCTGCAAAGGCCGGAAAGAGGATCGCTAAGCACGAAAGTATGAGCGACGGAATCCACCATTGACTGTTTCGGGTCAGGCGAATCACGTCGCTCGCTTGGGATGCCTCGACGCTATAGCCACGAAGGCGCTTCAACCAGTTGAGCTTGTCGGCATCCCGCCAGACCATCTCTTGATCCGCGGCCGAATGCCAGCAGCAAGGCTCGGCATCCAGGCCCGTGCCAGTATCGATTGAACGCGAACTGAGGCTGTCCATATGCATCGTGGTTCAATTCGGTACGCCAGCCGGTCATCTCTCGGACGAAGCGTGGTGCTCACTCCCCCGGGATATACGACACCGTGCCCTCCCACGGGCTGCTGGCCGTCGCGTAGAGCTTCTTTGGGATGCGGCCGGCGAGATAGCTCGCGCGTCCGGCCTCGCAGCCGAGGCGCATCGCCTTGGCCATGAGCACCGGGTCGGCGGCGTGCGCGATGGCGGTGTTGAGGAGCACGCCGTCGGCCCCGAGTTCCATGGCGATCGAGACATCGCTCGCGCTGCCGACGCCTGCGTCGACGATGACGGGGAAACTCGCGTCGCCCTGCTTGAGCAGTTCGAGGCAGAGCACGATGTTGTTGCGGTTGAGCACGCCCTGGCCCGAGCCGATGGGCGAGCCGGCGGGCATGACGCTGGCCGCGCCGGCTTCCTTAATGCGCAGGGCCGCGATCGGGTCATCGCTGGTGTAGGCCAAGACCTTGAAGCCGTCTTTGACGAGTTCGCGCGTGGCTTCGATCGTGCCGGATGGATCGGGGAGGAGCGTCTTCTTGTCGCCGAGCACTTCGAGCTTGACCCAGTTTGCGCCGGGGTTGTCGAGCTGCTCGAGAATCTCGCGCCCGAGGCGCGCCACGCGCACCGCGTCCTCGGCGCTGAAGCACCCGGCGGTGTTGGGGAGGATGGTGTAACGCGAGAGGTCGATGAACTCCAGCAGGCTCTTGCCCTGCTCGTTGTACAGGCGCTCGCGGCGTACGGCGACCGTCACGACCTGGCAGCCGCTCTCGCGGAGCGAATCGCGCATGAGGTCGTAGGTCTTGTACTTTCCCGTGCCGACAAAGAGGCGGCTCTCGAACGTCCGTCCCGCGATCGCGAGCGGCGAAGACTTGGGCTTGGCGCCCGGATTCCCCTCAACCTGCGTGTGCGCGAGTGTCATGGCGGAAGGGTAGGAAGCGAGACAGCCAAGCAGCGATACCGCGAGACAGCGAGGTAGGCTCTCCCTGGAGGCCGGGCGTCTGATGAACAGAGACATCGGGTCTCAGAGTAGAAGGCGCGACGTGCGAAGCGGCTCACCCGCCGCCCACGAGCGTCACGACCTCGACCACGTCGCCCTCGCGAAGCGTCATGCCCGCCCGCTCGCGATTGGGCACGAGTTTCTTGTTCACTTCCGCGGCGCACGCCGCCTTAGCCAGCCCAAGTTCCGTCACCAGTGATTCAACGCTGGTTCCCTCGGGCACCTCGCGGGTTTGGCCGTTGACGACGATCTTCATGCGAGATTCTACGGGCGGCGAGCTGGCGAGCCGGCGCGCGAGCGAGGCAACGAGGCTGTCCGCTTCACTCGACCACCGGACCGATTCTCCTCTTCCCCGATGCCGATGCCTTCTCGAAAAGAACCGGGGCCACCTTTCGGCAGCCCCGGCCCCACGACGTTGGAATTTCGGTCTTTTCGATCAGTCCTGCTCGGCCTTGGGCTTGTACGCCGCCACCACCAGCGCCTGGATGTTGCCAGGGGTGCGTTCGTCGTGGCTGTATTCCATCGCGTAGGTCCCCGCGCCGCCCGTCATGCTCTTGAGTTCGTTGCTGTAATTCTGCAACTCGCCCAGGGGCGCGTGCGCCTTGATGAGGCACACGTCGGGCCCGACCATGTCGCTCGACTGCACGCGGGCGCGCTTGGTCGACAGGTGCCCCGTGATGTCGCCCATGTACTTGCTGGGGACCGTGATCTCCAGCATGACATACGGCTCGAGCAGCACGGGCTTGGCCTTCTGCACCGCGTCGATGAACGCGCGCTTGCCGGCCGTGATGAACGCGATTTCCTTGCTGTCCACGTCGTGGTACTTGCCGTCGTAGACCTCGACGCGCACGCCCGTGAGCGGATAGCCCGCGATCGCGCCGTCGCCCAGCACCTGGCGCACGCCCTTCTCCACCGCCGGAATGAACTGGCGGGGGATCGTGCCTCCGACCGTCGCGTTTTCGAACTCGAAACCCTCGGGATGATCGGTCGGGAGCGGGAGCACACGCAGATACACCTCGCCGAACTGGCCGGCGCCGCCCGTCTGCTTCTTGTGGCGGTGGTGCCCGTCGGCCCGCGAGGTGATCGTCTCCTTGTACGCCACCTTGGGCGGCGAGGTAAGTAGTTCAATGTTGGACTGGTGCTTGAGCTTCTCGATCACCACGCGCAGGTGGAGTTCGCCCAGCCCCCGCATCACCGTCTGGTTCGTCGCCGCGATGCGCTCGACCACCAGGCACGGGTCCTCGAGCATCATGCGATGGCACGCGGCCGAGAACTTGCTCTCGTCCGCGTGATTCTTCAGTTCGATCGCCAGACCGAACATCGGCTTGGGCAAGGGGAGCGGCCAGAGGTGCACCGAGTCCGCGTCGTGGCTCTCGTGCATCACGCTGTTGAAGCGGACTTCATCGACCTTCGAGATCGCGCCGATCTCGCCCGGACCCAGCGACTCGACCTCGACGTGGTCCTTCCCCTGCAGTTTGTAGAGATGGTTGATGCGGACCGGCTTCTTCTGGTCGTCCAGCAGCACCTCGCTCTTGTGCTTGATCGTGCCCTGGTGGACGCGGAAGACACCCAACTTGCCCACGAACGGATCGGTCGCGACCTTGAAGACGTGCGCGATGAGCGGAGCCGCGGCGTCGGGCTTGGCGTGCCACTCCTGGTCCTCGCCTCCCGCCTCGCGCTTCTGGAATTCCGGTGGGTTCACCTCGACCGGGCTGGGGCACAGGCTCGCCAGCACGTGCAACAGGTCTTCGCAGCCCGCGCCCGTCTTGGCCGAGCAGAAGCAGATGGGAACCAGGTGGGCGGATTCCAGCGCCTTCTCAAACGCGGCGTGCAGCTTCTCGGGGTCGAATCCCTCGCCCTTTTCGAGGTACTGCATCGTGAGGTCTTCGTCGACTTCGATCACCTGCTCCACGATCTGGCGGTGCGCCTCGTGGACACTGGAGAAATCGGTCTGGTCGCCCGCGGCGTCGTTGCCGTCGTGCTCAAAGACGTTGATGACCTTCGCACCGCCGTCCGTCGGCAGGTTGATCGGCAGGCAGGTCGCGCCGAACGACTCACGCACCTGCGCGACCAGCGCGGGCAGATCCGCCTGCGATTCGTCGATCTTGTTGATCACGATCATCCGCGGGATCTTGCGTTCGGCCGCCACCGACATCAGGCGGCGAGTCACGCTCTGGATGCCCTTGAGCGCGTCGATCACCACTATCACCGTCTCGACCGCCGGGAAACACGTGATGGCATGACCCATGAAGTCGCCCAGGCCCGGCGTGTCGATCAGGTGAACGTCGTGCCCCTCGAACGTGAAGTGCATGAACGAGGGCTGGAGGCTGTGCTTGTGCTGCCTCTCTTCCTCCGAGTAATCGCTGATCGTGTTGCCTTCCTCAACCGTGCCCAGACGCTTGGTCGTGCCGTTGAGAAACAGCAGTCGCTCCGTTATCGTCGTCTTACCCGACCCTCCGGCGCCCGTGAGCACCACGTTGCGAATGTTCCGGGGGTCGGTCGATACGTTGCCAGTCATAGAACACCTCCCGCCCGTCGCCATTCGACGGGCATGTGGTAATTTAGGACACGCGAGTCACAAATCCACAGATCCGCGAGCACGAACCTCTTCATGCTCCCGCCCGATGGCTCGGTGCCTGAACCCGTCAGTCTAAGCCATCCCTCGCGCGGCGCCGAGTGCTTGATCTGTCGATTCATCAGGGCTAGGGGGTGTTCGCCCCATGTCGTCGGATTGTCACGCCGTTGTCACACCCCCACGTGGCCCGGAAACCCGCCTATCACCCCCCGCGTATCTCTTGGAACACCACAAATGGAGTCCCCCGAACGGGCCCTGTTTGTGTACCATCCCCGGCCCGTCCACAACCGGTCGGGGCTGGATTGGAAGTGATAGGGCGTCGGCGCTCCGACGCCGTAGGTTGCCCTATCGCCTCGGTTTCGCCCGTTTGAGGCGAGGAGTGACCAATGGCTTCATCATCCGCGTGCTGGGGAATCGAGATCGGCGCCGGTGCCGTCAAGGCGATCAAACTCGAAGAAGGTTCGAACGGCGTCAATGTTCTCGAGTACATCGTCGTTCCGCACCAGAAGGTGCTGAGCACGCCCGGGCTTGACCAGAACGACGCGATGCGCATCGCGCTCGGTCAACTCGTCAGCCAGGTGGACCTGAGCAAGGCGGCGATCGCGGTTTCGGTTCCCGGACACTCGGCCTTCGCCCGCTTCACCAAACTCCCGCCCGTCGAGCCCAAGAAGGTTCCGGCGATCGTGAAGTTCGAAGCGGTCCAGCAGATTCCTTTCCCCCTCGATCAGGTCGAGTGGGACTACCAGACGTTCGTGAGCCCCGACTCGCCCGACGTCGAGGTGGGTATCTTCGCGATCACACGCGACCGCATCATGGAACGCCTGCAGATGCTCCAGGACGTGGGGATCACGCCGGATTATGTGAATCTGAGCCCGGTTGCCGCGTACAACGCCCTGGCCTATGACCTGCAGTTCAGCGAGCAGACGCCCGGCACGTTGATCCTTGATGTCGGCACGACCTCGACCGATGTCATCATCGCCGAGTCCGGACGCGTGTGGGTTCGCACGTTCCCGATCGGCGGGCACCAGTTCACAGACGCTCTGGTCAATACCTTCAAACTCACCTATCCCAAGGCGGAAAAACTCAAGAGAGAGGCCGACGAGGGGCCCAACGCCCGACACGTCTTCCAGGCGATGCGCTCGGTCTTCACCGACCTCGCGCAGGACGTGCAGCGTTCGATCGGGTACTACCAGTCGCTGCACAAGGACGCCAAGATCGTGCGACTGGTCGGCATGGGCTCGACCTTCCAACTCCCCGGCCTGCGCAAGTACCTGAAGCAGCAACTCTCGATGGACGTCTATCGACTCGAGGAATTCAAGCGGATTAACACCGACGCGATCAAGGACCCCGCTCGCCAGGCCCATTTCAAGGACGCCGCCCTGCAACTCTCCACGGCCTATGGCCTGGCGCTCCAGGGCCTGGGGCTCAACGCCATCAACGCCAACCTCATGCCCACGGTGGTGGTGCGCGAATCCATGTGGAAGACCAAGTCGCGGTGGTTCGCCGCCGCGGCGGGGCTCGCCGTCCTCGCCGGCGGCGCCATGTTCATCCGCCCGTTCGTCGATTCGACCGCGATCGCCGGCTCGCAACGCCCCGTTGAGATCGACAAGGCCATCAACGAACTGAACGAGGCCAAACGCTTCGCCGACGAGGCCAAGGTGCTCGGCTCCGGCGAGACTGATTTCCGTGCCGCGAACCTGCTGGGACTTACCCAGGCCCGCGAGATCCACTCGCACCTGATCAACGACCTGGGCCTGATGATGGCCTCGGCGGAGAACGTGGCGGCTTCGTGGCAGAAGCCCGAGGTCGCTCCCCCGCCCGGCACACCCGGCGCCTTTACCCTCCGGGCCTTCAAGACCAATTACCTCGCCCCTGGCGCGGATGCGCCCGCGCCCAAGGAGGGCGAGTCGGCGAGCGAGGCCGCCAAGCCCGAAGAGGGCTACCTCGGCAAGATCACGGTCGAACTCCAAGCATCCACGTATTCGCCCGAGGCTCGCCGGTTTGCCATCGCGACGCTGCAGAAGTGGCTCAAAGAAAACACCAAGCGCGACGGCGTGCCCTACGAGATCGTCCCGCCCGACGTCCGCGACCTCAATGTCGACGAACTCGGTGGCCTGGCGCTGGCCTCCGACCAGTCCGGCGAGAGCACGCAGGCTCCCGTGGACTCCGGCCCGCTGGTCAAGTCCGAGGGCGCGACCCAGGAAGAACTCCGCCGCGCCTTCCAGAATTCGCGCAGCGAGGGCGCCCAGGTCGGCGGCGGACGATCCAGACGCCCATCGGGACATGCCAGCGGAGATGACGGCGGCGGCATGGAGGAGCGATCCGACCCGGGCGACGCGGGCGGGAATGCTTCGTCGCTCAGTTCCGGTGAGAGCGGCACCAACGCCGACATCGAGCAGATCGCCCCGCTGACCTCGCTCAAACCCGCCAAGACCGACAAACTCAAGAGCGCCAACGTCACGCTCCGCTGGACCGTCAAGATTCTGGCCCCCGCAAAGCCCGCCGAAAACGCCGGCGAAACTCCCAAGAAGGAGGGCAAGCAGTGAAGCCCATGCTCGCGTGGATCAAGGCCCACCTTCTCGTGGTGATCTCCACCCTCGTGGTGGTGATCGTGCTCCCGGTGGGATACGTCTTCAGTTCCAAGTGGAACGAATCGATCAAGACCAAACGCGCCGCCGAGGTCAAGGCGGACGTCGACAAACTCGCCCAGAAGGTCTCCTACGCGATCCCCGCGCTGGATCCGTCCGAGACGGCGGTGACGCAGAGCGACCTGCCCAACGCGGTTCGCACCGAGTTCTTCAAGAAGCATCGGGAGTCGGTGCTTCAGCAGGCCGACGGCGTGGTTGCTCGCGCGGTCGCGTTCAACCAGCGTGATCACAGGCCGCTGGTCGAGGGCCTGTTCCCCGACGCCAAGGGCGAGGCGTTGCAGACGCTCCCGTTCGAACTGGCGGACCGTCTGATCGGGAAGGACGGCCGCCCGTCGGCGTACCAGGACCTGCTGGACCGGGTGCGTGCGGGGGGGCCGCGCCCTGCTGACAAGTTGGCGCCCATCCTGCACGATGTCTCGACGCGTGAGCGCGAGGCGATCCTGGGCCAGAACGCCAATCGCCAGTTGTCGCCCGAGGAATCGGCGCGGATCACGGAGAAAGTGGTGTCGCGTCGCGTGGGAGAGTACCAGGCCCGGGCTCGTGAGATCACGTTCTACGCCGGGATGGATGTGTTCGCGGTCGACAACGCGCGCGGGATGAGCCTGCTTCGCGTGAAGCCCAAGATGCTCCCGGTGCTGGAGGATTGTTTCGGTTGGCAGGCCGACTTCTGGATGTTCAGCGATGTCCTGCAGGCGGTTGCCGCCGCCAATACCGACAGCGGCGGTCGCCCGCAGAGCGTGGACCAGGGCGCGGTCAAGCGGGTGGTGCGTGTGCTTCTGAAGGACACGCCGTATGCCCGCGTTGAACGCCCCCAGACCACGACGGAAGATTCGTCGAGCGCGGCACCGGTCGCGGCCAACCCGAACGCGGAGATCAAGCCCGACTTCGACAGGTCGATCACGGGGCGCTGGTCGGGCCCGGAGAACGGGATGTACGACCTGCGCCACGCCTCGGTGGAGTTGGTCGTGGATTCGGCGATGATCCCCCGTCTTTTCGACGCGTTCGCGCAGACAAACTTCATGACCATCACCGACATCGACCTGGGCGAGGTCGACTCGTGGAGCGAGTTGGAGCGCGGGTATTACTACGGAGACGCGCCGGTGGTCAAGGCGACCATCGAGGTGGAGGCCGTGTGGCTCCGCTCCTGGATGCAGCCCTGGATGCCCAAGGAAATCCGGTCCCGCCTTGGGATCCCGGAAGAGAAGCCGGCGGAGGGCGAGGCCGCTCCCGCTGGAGACGCGCAGAAGGAAGACGACAAGTAATCGCAGGGGTCGAGTCGTGCCAACGCCGCGCGAGCGTGCGGTGTGCGGAGGATCGCGGATGAAACTCAAGGGAATCAACACGTTCGAGCAGTACGTCGACAAGGCGTTGTTCGGGCTCGTCGGGGCGTCGCTGCTGGGTGTGCTGGCGTGGCAATTCGTGGGCCCCGGCAACCAGATCGAGGTGGCGGGGCAGATGGTCGATCCCGACAAGGCCTATGGCCCGGTCAAGACCCAGGCCGAGGCGATTTTGGCGAAGGTGAATTCGCAGTCGCCGGAACTGCCAGTGCCGCCGCGGGCCGATGTGCTCAAGCGGTTCGAGGACCGTCTGACCAAGGGTGTGTCGCCCGGGAAGAACATCGTGGCGCTGGCGCCCCGTCTTCCGCTCACGCCCGACGCGGGTGCGAGCCTGGCGGGCAACGCCGAGGCGCCGATCGCGCCGCTGGCCGTGCCGGCGCCGTCGGGCGTGATGGCGGCGACCTTCGCCAGTGCGATCGATCCGATGGAGGTCATCGCCAACGACGAACTGGCCAAACTCCTCCCGAAGGAGCAACCCTTCGATAAGCAGGCCGTCAGCGTGGAGGCCGTCTTTGACGGAACCGCGCTGACCAAGGCGCTCGAGAACGATCCGGAAGGCGATCCGCGCTCGATTCCTCTGGGCTGGTGGCGCGGGCAGATGGGCGTCGTCGCGGTTGAGATGGAGCGTGAACGCCAACTCTCTAGCGGCGAGTGGGGCGAGACGACGATCGTGCCGCCCATGCCCGGGCGCGTCAGCCTGCTCAAGGACCTCGATAAGTCGGTCAAGAGCAAGGGCGATCTCCCGCTCCTGGTGTCGCAGGCGTCGCAGGCTCAGGACCTGATCATGCGGCCCGCGTACTACAACATCATCGCCGGTCCGGAATGGACGCCGCCCACCGAGATGGCGGCCGGAGAGACCAAGAGCGAGAAGATCGACCGGATCCAGAAGCAGATCAACGACATGGTGAAGGAAGAGGCCGTCCTCAAACGCCGCCTGGAGAACAAGGGCAAACAGGCCACGGCTCCCGATCGCGGGCGGGACACCTCGGAGGGCGATGGGGGCGGCGGGCACGGCGGCGGGCGCGGGCGTCCGGGCCAGATCGTCGAGCCCAAGCCCGCGAGCAGACCGAATCAGAGCGATCGACCCGACAAGCCCGTCAAGAGGGACCCGATCGAAGTCAAACTCGAGGAGGTGAGCGCCAGAATCGTCAAGGCACAGGCCGAACTCGACAAACTCAACGCGCCCGAGCAGACCACCAGCGGCGAGTCCCAGAAACGGCTGCCGCTCCTGGACGATCCGAAGGTCCGCGTCTGGACACACGACATCAGCGCCGAGCCGGGCGCAACCTATCGCTATCGCGTCCGCGTCGTCACCAACAACCCCCTCTACGGGCAGAAACTCGTCGAGGCCCAGAAGGCGGATTCAGAATCCCCGGTGGCGCGCGGCCTGTGGTCCGAGTGGACCGACCCGATCACCGTCGAGGCCAAGGAGTATTTCTTCATCACCGGCGCTTCGCCCAGCGATGAACTCGGCACCGCCCGTGCCTCGGCCGAAATGTATAAGTTCTACTACGGATTCTGGCGCAAGGGTGCGGCGGCGGTCGAGCCCGGCGACGTGCTCGCCGCTCAGGCCAAACTCCCCGATGAACTGCGCCTCTGGGATATGGATAAACTCAAGGCCGGTGCCAAGCCCAGGATTACACAGTCCACCGGCAACGAGCGCGACGGTGGTGATGGAAAACGCGGCGGTGGGGGACGACGCTCCGCCGGAGGCGACGCCGAAGAGCAGCCAGCCACCAAGGACGACGCCGACAAGTCCAAACTCGAAGACGACGGTCTATCCAAGCCCGCTCCCAAGATCATCGACTTTATCGTCGATGCCATGATGCTCGATACGTCGGCCCTGCCGTCGTCGAGCGAACGCAGCGCCAAGTCCAAGTTCCGCACCTTCTTCCGTGACCACTCCGGCCAGATCGTGGTTCGCTACCCGGACGTGGATGCGGCCAGCGACCTCTACAAGCGCCTGGCATCCAACGCCAAACTCGGAGAGAACCAGGGACGCCCGAAGGTCAAGGCCGTTAATCCCCAGGACCTGCCCCAGCCGACCCGACCGGGCCAGGACGATCGCCCGGGCCATCAGCCCCCGCCTCCGGACAGTGGAGATGGCGGTGGTGGAAGCGGCGGCGGCTAAGTCCATTCCGGATCAGTGATTTCACGCCCCGGGGTTTTCTCGGGGCGTTTTTCATTCGGAGGGAGGTCTTGAGTTGATCCGACTTTTTGCCGAACCAAAAAGAGGTGAAATCGAGATCAAAAACGAGTCGCGATCGGCTTGACTCCCCGGGGTCGATTCCTAGAGTCCTCCCACCTCTAAACCGGAGCGGTTGAGGTCGCCGCGACAGCGGTGGGGCGAAGTCGGGTTGATCCTGATCGAGTCCGAGCTCTTTGACAACCGGATACTGACGAACGAGACGATCCGTCGCGTGGGCGAGGAAGCGGGGTTTCCCGCGGAATTGGCCGCCGATGGAGACGTCAGAACGAAGAAAGCAAGCATTGAATATGAGCGCCGATGGAATTCATCAGGGTTCATCGAGGCGATCCACAGGAAACACCCGCGAGGGTGCGGAACGCGGAAGGCCGAGGTGAGTCTTGTGAAGCTCGTGAGTCGTCACGAGTTCTGGTCTGCCAGCCGGTCGCGAGAGATCGCGGCGTCGGGTTGGTGCGATTGGCCAAAGGGCACACGGTGGATGTCTTGGCATCGAGAGGCGATGAAGGACGCTGG
>JADLFE010000057.1 GCA_020845755.1 Phycisphaerales bacterium | reverse complement strand
TGCCGAGCAGAAGCGGATCGCGGCGATCCTGGACAAGGCCGACGCCATCCGCCGCCGCCGCCAAGAGGCCGCCCGCCTCGCCGACACGCTCATCCCCAGCGTGTTCTACGAGATGTTCGGGGATCCGCGAGCGAACAACAACAACCTACCGCTGCGGCCCTTCGGTGAACTCGCCACAAACGAGGATGGACGGCGGCGGCCGGTGAAGGCGTTTGACAGGAGCATGCGGAGCGGGCCGTATCCGTACTACGGCGCAAGCGGAATCATCGACCACGTTGAGGAGTTTATCTTCGACGAGACGACACTATTGATTGCCGAGGATGGCGCGAACCTTCTCGCCCGATCTACGCCCATCGCGTTCATCGCAACCGGCAAATACTGGGTAAACAATCACGCGCATGTCGTCACGCCGAACGGACAAGCGGAGCTTGGGTACCTTGAGACGCACCTAAATCTCCGCGATGTGACGGACTTCGTGACTGGGAGCGCGCAGCCCAAGTTGACGCAAGCCAATCTGAACCGCCTTCCGGTGCCGTACCCCCCAATCGAGCAACAGAAGGAGTTCGCTCAACGAGTTCGGCGGGTCGCCAACTTGAAGAAAGCTCAGGCTGTCGAACGCAGCGAGGCCGAACAGTTGTTCCGCTCCCTCGTCCAGCGCGCGTTCCGCGGCGAACTCTGACCGCCGCCGTTTCCACGCACGCCGCAGGCCCTTCCACGCCCGCCGCCCGAGCGTCCACGGTCGCCTTCGATCGTTCCACCACCCCGTCCGGCCCTTGGGCGCGGGCCGTCAACCCTTGGGCGCGGGCCAAAGACCCTTCGACGACGACCGTCGAAGCGTCCACGGTCATCGCCGAAGGGGCGCACGCGATGATCGACACCCCTTCTTTGACCCCGCAGGGGTCAAGGGGTGTAGCCACGGGTGGAGCGATGCGGCTTTGAGCATCGCGGAACCCGTGGAAGACTCACAGATAGATGCGCCTGCCCCGGAGGGGCAGAGGAATGAGCGTCTTGCATGGAAGTCGGGCGCTTCCTTCGCCCCTCCGGGGCGAGAACGTCCGGGAATCTCTTTCCACGGGTTGCGCTCACCCCTGCGGGGTTCGCTCCACCCGTGGCTCCATTCCGGCGCCCCGTCGGGGCGAAGAGGAAGGCGTGCCGAGTGTGACGATCGCACCGATTGTGCCGCGCGATTCTGATGCGCTGATGCCGCGAAACTCACGCACCCCCGCGCCCGTGCCGATGCTGTCGTGCCGTATTTGGCCGGGGACCCGGGCGCCCGCGTGCGCGTGCCGCGATGCTCGGCACAGTCAAGAGGATTCACCACGGAGACACGGAGAACACAGAGGAAGGCAGGAATCCGATGCGGTTGAGCATCCGTCTCATCTCTATGCCCTCTGTGCCTCTGTGGTGAGAATCCTTCCGGAGATTCGCCATGGGCACCGTTCCCGATACACGTCTGGGCAAGATCGAGTTCTACGAGGCGCACACGCTCTCGGGCGGGCCGTGGGCCACCAACGCCGCGGCCATCGGCGTCACCGCCGCGAGCGTCTCCGCGCTCGAATCGCTCACCAAGGCCGCCAGAAGCGCCTTCAACGCCGCCGAGGCCGCCCGCCAGGCCGCCAAGGCCGCCACCCAGGCGTACCACGACGCCGTCCGCGCCATGCACAGCAACCCCGGCGCGGGGCAGGACATGATCGACACCATCAACAACAAGGCCCGCACCACCAACAGCCCCGGCGTCTACACCCTCGCCCAGATCCCCCCGCCCGCCACCCCCGGCACGAATCCGCCCCCCGGCACGCCGCTGGACTTCACCGTCGGCCTGCTCCAGAACGGCGCGCTCGAACTGAAGTGGAAGTGCAACAACCCCAGCGGCACCCAGGGGACGGTGTACGAGGTGAAGCGGCGCGATGGCTCGGGGACAGGCGGGGCGTTTGGGTATGTGGGCTCGACGGGCGTCAAGACCTTCACCGATGAGACGGTCGTCTCCGGCACCGCGAGCGTGACGTACCAGGTGACGGCGATCCGCAGCACCCAACGCGGCAACCCCGGGCAGTTCACGGTGAGCTTCGGCGTGGGCGGGCCGGGATTGACCATCGCCAGCGTCACCGAAGGCTCGGGTGTGATGAAGATGGCGGCGTGAGGCCGAAGAAGAAAAGAGGGCGATGCAGGGGCTTCGCCCCCGCACCCCCATGAAGGCAACGACGGCCCCGGAGCGATCCGGGGCCGCTTGTCATTCACGGCGGCGCGCACACCAGTGACCAAAAGAGATCGGTGTCGGGCTGTCCAACGCTCTCGAATCGGATTGGGCTGCCCGCGGCGGAGTTGATCTGCTGCAATGCTCGATGCTGGTAGAAGGTGCTGGTCTCGCCATTCTTCTTCGAATGCTGCACGGACTCCGACAGTGCATCGACGATACAGGCCGTCAATGGCATCTGAGCGAGCACATCGTTCTTGGCTGAAATGCAATGCTGGAATCTACGCTGGCCGGGAGTTGGTGCGGCTCCCGTCCTTTGCACGGCGTAACCCGCCGCTCGACAGGGCATGAACAGGACGAAGTGCCGCGGCTTTGGCGTGCCCGAGGCGGTCAGCCACTTCAGGTCCTTCTCAATCTGGTCTGCCGCTGCCGGCTGGGGCTTGTCCAGTTGGGTGTGCCAGTAGTTCAGAAACTTGACTTGAACATCGACCCCGGGCCCTTGGATGTCTGGACCTTGTGCCGCCATGCGCACCTCCAACCCGCCCATCACATGGCGTAGCCTGGAGGTCAGTTCGATTTCGAGCAGCGATCGCAGGCGCGTCTCTCGCTCCGCGGCGGCAAACGCGCCCGAGAATGCCCGCTCAGCCTCCACGACTGATCGAGTCCAGTTCACAATGTCCGCCAGTGTTGCCATCGAGACGCTCCGCTACTCCGTCAGGGAGGGGGTGCCGGGAGAACCGTAGGTTCCCCGAGATCAGCGTACAGAATCCCCCATGTGCCCGCACAACGGCGTTTGTCCAGCATCCCGAACTTCTGCCGCGCACGTCACGTTGAGGGGTTGGCACGGGCGTTGCAATCACGCCCGGCATGAACACCAACACGAACAGCACGATCCAATGCCCCAAGTGCCAGACCAAGATCGAGATCACCAAGGCCATGACCGCCCAGGTCGAAAGCCGCATCCGAGAGGAACTCGAAGGCGAGGTAGATGCCAAGAAGGCCGCCCTCGACAAGGAAGCCCAGAGGCTTGCCGATCAGGACCAGTCACTGGCGAAGCAGAAGGCCGCCCTGGAGAAGGCCGAAAGCGAGGTGGATCAGAAGGTGATGGATGGCGTGAGGGAGGGGGTCGAGGCCGGCGTCGCCGCGCAGCGTGCCACCATCGCGGCCCAGGCGCGCAAGAAGGCCGAGGCGGATCTCGCCGAGGAACGCCGGGCCGATTCGGAGCGGATCACCGAACTGGAGGGAAAGCTCAAGCAGTCAAAGCAGACCGAGCTCGACTTGCGCAAGCGGGAGCGGACGCTCGAAGAAGAGAAGGCGTCGCTGGAGCTCAACGTCGCCCGCCGCGTAAAGGAGGAATCGGATGCCATCCGTGCCGCAGCCAAGAAGCAGGCCGATGACGAGTATCTGCTGAAGCACAAAGAGACGCAGGAGCAGAACACAGCCCTGCTTGCCAAGGTGCAGGACCTGACGCGGAAACTGGAGCAGGGGTCGCAGCAGGCCCAGGGCGAGGCGCTGGAACTGGTTCTGGAGGATGTGCTGGCGCGGGCATTTCCCCGTGACGAGGTGGTGCCGGTCAAGAAGGGGATGCACGGCGCGGGGTTCTACAGAACGTTATGGATTCGTCGGGGCTGGAATGCGGGAGCATCCTGTTCGAATCGAAGAACGCCCGCAACTGGAGCCCCGCCTGGTTGCCCAAGCTCCGCGAGGACCAGCGCGACGCCAAGGCGGTGATTGCGGTGCTCGTCACCGAAGCCATGCCGGAGGGCGCGCAGCACATCACGCAGATCGACGGCGTGTGGATCTGCACAAAGGCGTGCGTGGTCGAGTTGGCGCGGGCGTTGCGGGCCGGGCTCGTGGAAGTCGCCAAGGGGCGGCAGGCGGCGGACGGCAAGCAAAGCAAGGCCGAACGGACATACGAGTTTGTGACCGGGACTGAGTTCCGCCAGCGGATCGCCGGCATGGTTGAGCCACTGCTCGCCCTGCGCAAGGGGCTCGACAAGGAGCGGGCCGCGATGGAGCGGATCTGGGCGGCACGCGAGGAGGAGATCAAGGCCGTTGTCTGTGGGATTTCTGGGCTCTATGGCACGTTCCAGGGGATCGTCGGTTCTACTACCCTGCCCACGCTGGAGCAGATGGACCTGCCCCGGCTGGAGGCTGGCGCGACCGACAACGGGAAGGCGTCCGGCTGAGCCGTGCCCCCGCCCGATCGAACATCCTGCCGGAGGAACAGACCCTTGATTACCGCCATCGAGATCGAGAACTTCAAGGCCTTCGGCGAGCGTCAGCGCATCGAGCTCCGCCCAATCACGCTGCTCTTCGGCCCCAACAGCGGCGGCAAGAGCAGCGTGACGCACGCCCTGCACTACCTGCGCGAGGTGCTGCTGCACCGGAATCTGGATGCCCACCGTACCCGCTCCGGCGGGGAGTCGCTGGATCTGGGCGGCATCCGGAACTTCGTTCACGGCCGAAACGTCGGCACGGCCATCCGACTGAAGGCGGAGTTCACCCTGAGCGGCGCAGAACTGCCGGCTTACCCGTGGTACGGGGCGGAGATCGAGGCAGAACTCCACGAGGACGCGACGGAAAGCGTGCGAGGTCAGATCTCATCCGCGGGCGTCGAGTTGGAGATCGACTCGGAGGATCGCCCGACCGTTCGCTCGTGCAATGTCTGGTTGAATGGCGAGCACTTTGCAGAGTTCTGGATGCCGCGAGAACGACCTCATGCGGAGGTCAGGCGGATCAACTGGCTACACCCATGCCTGCTGCTTGACGCGGCCGATCGCGAGATGGCGACGCTTCACCGAGCAATTCTGACGATGCAGGCAAAGCTCGAGGAGGTCTATCGCGCGAAAGGCAAGGACGAAGAACTCGAGCGCTTGCTCAAGGAGAAACAGGACGCGGCACGCGATATTCCCGGTGCGCTCGCTTCGATGTACGAACAGGCCGGCGGCACGCCTGCGAAGGACACCGTCATCGTGGTGCCTCAGCCGGTCGGGCCGGTTCCGCACTTCGAGAGCCGGATCGCCGTCCCCGCCACGGCGGGTGTGGGCGCTTCCGACACCGCCCAGTTTGAAGCGCTGCTGTCGATGCTGCTCTTTGGGCCGGCCGTTGTTCTGAGCGATCGATTGCGGGAGCTCAGATACGTCGGTCCTCTTCGCACGATGCCGCCGCGGCAGTTCGAGCCTCGTGATCGATCGGGGCGGAGCCGTTGGTCAACTGGTCTCCAGGCATGGGAACTTCTTGCGCATGGCCAAGAGATGACCCCGGCTCGTCGAGAAGGTGAGGGATCGTTGCTCGAAGAGGTGAGCAGGTGGCTCGAGGCTGAGGATCGCCTGGACACCGGCTATCGGCTGGAGCGCGAGGAGTTCAAGCAGGTGCCGTCCAACATCGCTGCGATGGTCTCCGATCCCGAGTTTATCGATCGCATCGAGATTCTGGCAGAGACGATCAAGTCCCTGCCGGACCAAGCCCGGATCGTGCTCCGGGACGTCGGGCGGAACCTGTTGCTACAACCGCAAGACGTTGGTGTGGGCCTTTCTCAGATCGTCCCGGTGATTGTGGCGCTGCTCGACCCGGGCGGACCGCTCGTGGCGCTCGAACAGCCGGAGTTGCACCTCCATCCACGCCAGCAAGCCGCCCTCGGCGATGCGATCATCAAAGGGATGACCGCGACACCGAATCGAGTGCTGCTGATTGAGACCCACAGCGAGCACCTGATCCTTCGGGTGCTGCGACGGATCCGAGAGACGACTCGTAAGCAGGCGCTGTCGGCGCAGTCGCTCACACCCGATCAACTGCGCATCCAGTATGTGCGACGTGAGGGCTCGGTGTCGCGCGCCCAGACCATTGATGTCGACGTCAACGGTGATCTCGTCGATCCCTGGCCGGACGACTTCTTT
>JADLFE010000056.1 GCA_020845755.1 Phycisphaerales bacterium | reverse complement strand
CTGACGCAGCTGCTCGTCAACTTCCCGGCTACGCCGGTGAGCCAGCTCGATGAGTGGCTCCCCGATGAGTGGAAACGCCGCGATACCCCGCCGCCGGCGTGAGGGGTGCGGTCAGCTGAGCGCTCACCAAATCACTGGAACTCAGCGTCCAACTGGGCCACCAGGAACTCGATCTCGTCCTGGCGACGCTCGAGTTCACGCTCGCGTGCCGCAGGGTCAACCGCACCGACGGGTAGTTCCCTAGCCGCAAGAGTTCCTCCTCGTTGCGCCTCCATTCTTCATGGAGAGCTTTGATCTTGTCTTGGTTCATGGGACCACACCCATTTAGGGGATGAGAGATGCCTGTAGCTCTGCGATGAGTCTACCTCCAGCCAGAGTGCGAAGATAGACTCGCGCCATGCCGTCCGCGCCGCATGACCGTGTCGTTCGCACCATCCCCTCGGACGTGCTCGTCCAAGAGATCCGCCGGCGCCGCAACTACCTTCGCGCCAAGCGATCCCAATGCGAGGTCGCGATCGCCGCGATCGACAACGTGCTCATCCTTGAGGGCGTGCTGCCCCACCCGCCATCGGTACGGAGCCCGGCTTTGCGTCCACCCTCAAGCGGGCCCTGGCCTTCGTGCTCCGCGGCCGGGTCCTCTCCGCGCCGGAGGCCGCGTCGCTGCTGCCCGCCGTGGGGTACCGCTCCTCGTCCCCCAACCTGGTCAACATGGTGCGGATCGCGCTGCTGGACGGGACGATGTTCCGGCGCGTCGCGAGCGGGCGGTACACCGCCCTTGCGGCGGGCAGCGTTCCTATCGCACATTAAGATCGCTGGAACAAGCCGGCTACTTCTGACTCTGGCGGCGTCGGATCATCAGAACGCTCATCCCGGCAAACGCGGACCCGGCCATAGGCGCTGGCACGTGAAGAACGGTGGCGCGACGACCGCCCTGGGGATTGAAGGCATCCGCAATAAAGGTCCGACCGCCATCGCTGATGTCCATGATGACCCCGAACTTCCATCCGGCAAGATCAAGCCCGTGGTGGGCCGCGAACTGATTGAGCGTCACCGTGCCAAGGTCTGGGGTCCAGAGGGTCCCTTCGGTGTCCCCAGACTCCCATTTCGTGATGCCGCCCACAATGGAGCCATCGCCGCTGGCCGACTGGGCGTAACTGAGGTTCCCTCCGGGGAGCGCACCAAGCGCTTGGACCATCCAACCGTTCACGCCAGTGTTGGTCCAACGGACAGCCTCGACCCTACCACTCTGATTGCGGCAACTACCCACGGCCACCATGCCGTTGGCAGAGATATCGAGGGCCTCACTCTTGCGGTTCCATGGAGCGAGCAGGGGGAGCGTCGTCGGTCCCGTGACTTGATTCCACGCGAAAGCTTCGTTGTCTGACGTGTCAGGCACTCGGAGCCAGCCCGCGACGGTGTTGCCGTCCGTCGAGGTGCCGTTCGCTATTCCCGGCCGGTCTTCCAAACCCGCGAGTATCTGGACTCCGGTACTCTCACGCCAGCGGGATGGCATGCGATCCCGAGTTCCGGGATAGAACTCTCCGACGATCGTTGACCCGTCCCCTGACACCCGGAAGTAATTCGACGAGCCCCCGGTATTGGGCAGGGCCTTCATCCCCGAGCCCGCCGTCCAGCGGAATCCATCGCGTCTGTCGGCGCTGGTAGAGTCGCTGAACCCCGCCACGATGCTCCCATCACCCGAGACGCCGGTCGCCATCGAGGACACCTGATAGCCCGGTGGATACAGCGTGCCGAGGTTCACCGGCGCGCCGCCGTTCTTCCAGAGCGTCGCCATCTGAGTGTAAGTCTTGGTGCTTCTTCCGACGACGGTCGTTCCATCGGCCGACAGCCCCACGACCGCTGCATCATCCAGCGCCCCGTTGATCGCACGAAGCTCGACCAGGGACACCTGCCCAGTAGCAGCTTGTCCCATGACCACAGCCGCGAGGAATCCCATCCGAACCAGGAAAGTGTTCATGTCTGTCCATCCTTCGGGGCTCGGCGGCGGAGCCAAGATTACCAGCTCAGCTTATCCGCAATACTTCCCCAGCTACAAGGCGATTTCGCCTGCAGCGCTTTGAAATGAACGTGGAATCAGGGCGGATTACTGCCACGCACTTCTTCAAGGGCAAGGCGCTCTTGGTCGAGTGCCCCGAGGAGTCCACGGCGGCCACCACGGTCTGCGTGTGCTGAACTTGCGTCATCCGGCGTGGTGTGCGGATCGCTCGCACGCCTCCGCGTAACTCGCCTGGTTTCGATGCGCAGTTAGCGACGCACAGACAATCTGCTTCGTGCAAGCATGATTGATGTCACTGGCGCGCTCCCGAGTGTTCAACATGCGCGGGGCGCGAGTTTTCCGCGTGACATGCGCGCGTTCCTCGCCAGAATGTCCCTGCAACGGCTCTGATAGCCACGGGATCAAGCCGCAAGGACGCGAGCGTGCGGGACGCGACCGCGCTAACCCGGCGATGGACCGCGGAGGAACGCAATCCCCCCCGGGACGCGGCGCGCGCCGGAGGAGCCCGGCATGCCTGAGTCACTCCCGCCCCTGCCTCCGCTGCCGCCCCTGCCCAGCTCGCTGGCGTCGATGCTGGGCGCGGATGGGCTGGACGGGGACGGGCCGCCGCCCGCGTCCGCCCCGAACCCCGGACAGCCCGGCGGGCCCACGCCGCGCGAGATCGACGCCGCCCGCGCATTGGCGCAGGCGCTCGTCGAATGCCTGATCGCCGCCGAGGAGGGCCGCGCGCTCCGCAGCGTTGAGCTCGGCGTTCACGGGCAAGCGGTCCCCGGCTTGGGGGGGATCGGCGTCGCCGCGCCCCAGCCCCTGCTCATCTCCGCAGCGCAGGCCGCCCAGCGCCTGGGCGTCACGCCCCGCACCCTCCGCCGCCTGAGCGCTCCCTCCGGCCCCATCCCCATCGTGCGCCTCGGACGCCTGGTCCGGTACGCGCCCTCCGACCTCGAACGGGCCGTCCGCGCCCTGCGGATCGGCCGGGAGACCCGACCATGATGATCGAGAGCTGGCCCATCGACCGCGTCGTGCCCTACGAGAAGAACCCGCGCCAGAACGACGCGGCCGTGGAGGCGGTGGCCTCCAGCATCCGGGAGTTCGGCTTCCGCGTCCCCATCGTGGTGGACTCCCAGGGCGTGATCATCGCCGGCCACACCCGGCTCAAGGCGGCCCGGTCGCTCAAGCTTGCGAAGGTCCCGGTGCACGTCGCCAAGGAGCTCTCGCCCGAGCAGGCGCGGGCCCTCCGCATCGCGGACAACAAGTTGCATGAGCTGGCGCAGTGGGATCACGGCTTGCTTGCGATCGAGCTGTCGGACCTGAAGGGCATCGGCTTTGATCTCGCGCTGCTGGGGTTCAGCTCGGAGGACCTCTCCGCGATCCTCGCGCCCCCGGGCAACCCGGGATTGACCGACCCCGACGACGTGCCGGCGCCGCCCGACGAGGCGACGACCAAGCCGGGCGACCTGTGGGTGCTGGGCCAGCACCGCTTGCTCTGCGGCGACAGCGGGAGCGTGAAGGACCTGGACCGCCTGCTGGACGGTCAGCCGGTCCACCTGGCCAACACCGACCCGCCGTACAACGTGAAGGTCGAGCCCCGGAGCAACAACGCCATCGCGGCGGGCCTCTCCTCGTTCAGCACCACGCAGAAGCGGGACCCCAGCGCGGGCGATCAGCAGAGCGCCGACCTGCACCGCTACCCCGAGAAGTCCAAGCCGACGCACAAGAAGCTGCGCGCCAAGGACCGGCCCCTGGCCAACGACTTCGTCTCCGACGAGGCGTTCGACCAGATGCTGGACGCCTGGTTCGGCAACATCTCGCGCGTGCTCATCCCCGGCGGGGGCTTCTACATCTGGGGCGGCTACGCCAACCTGGGCAACTACCCGCCGGTGCTGAAGAGACACGGGCTGTACTTCTCGCAGGGCATCGTCTGGGACAAGCAGCACCCGGTGCTGACCCGCAAGGACTTCATGGGCGCGTTCGAGCTGGCGTTCTACGGGTGGAAGGAGGGAGCGGGGCACAAGTTCTACGGACCGGCCAACATCGCCGACCTGTGGCACGTGAAGAAGGTCAATCCCAACGCGATGGTGCACCTGACGGAGAAGCCGGTGGAATTGGCCAAGCGCGCCATCGAGTACTCGAGCAAGCCGGGTGAGAACGTGCTGGACCTCTTCGGGGGCAGCGGCTCCACCCTCATCGCCTGCGAGCAGACCGGCCGCCGCGCGTTCCTGATGGAGCTCGATCCCTTGTACTGCGATGTCATCCTCGCGCGGTGGTCGGCGTTCACGTCCAAGCAGCCGGTGCTCGAGCGGACCGGCGAGACGTTCGAGTCGCTCAAGAAAGCCGAGCAGGCCGCGTAACGCGGATCTTCAAGCGATCTGTCAGCGCCAAAAGGCGTTCAAGGTCGTGAGCACCGGGATTGCGGGTTCCGGGCACCGCGCCAAACACCGCCACGAGATCTTCTTCATGAACTTGCGGAGCGTTCCACGACAGGTCGATCCACAGCGGCTCGCAGCACACGAACCGCCCGTTCTTGCGCACGCGGGCGCGGTAGCCCGCGTCCCACCGTCGGGCCCAGTCTTCCTCATCGGATCGGCGGTGCCGTTCGATGCGGTGGCTCATGCGAACCGGGAAGGGCTCGCTGCCGGTCACGATGCAGTTGCTGGGGATGGAAAGCCCCTGCTCGCGATACCACGCAGCGCCTTCTTCGTGGGACTCGAACAGACGGTCGACTCGCACGATCGCCGTGAGCCGACGCTGCGGAATCGTCAAGCCGTACCGGTGCTTGCGGGTCATGTACGCGACATGATCGCCCACCTCGAGCCGGGGTGCGAAGCGATCGCCGCGGCAGATGCAGGAGATGGACGGTCGCGGGTTCTCAAGATCGGGCTCGCGACGGATGGAGCCATCGACGAAGGGCGGGATGCCATACTCCTGGCTCGCCTCACGGCCGCGCGCCGAGGCGACGAGCGGAGCGTAAGAGTTGAGCAGGAGAACCGCCATGCATGCATCGTAACCGACGCCGAAGAAACAGCCGCAACCCTTCGGATGGGTCGCGGCTGGGGAGGGCGCGGCATGCTGATCTCGTCACTCGATCGCGGGAAGCGGGCCATCGATGGCCTCGTCCCAATCGATGCGGCCGTCGGCGATGTCGGAGAGATCATCGTCGGTCAGGTACTCGGCGGCTCTGCGCCCCTGGCACTCCGCGACCGTCCGGGCCAGCCCGGCCCACTCCTCGATGGTCAGCATGCGCGATTCCCGCGCCGCAAGGACACCGAGCGCGGCGTCGAGGAGGGCGTTGAAGCGGGACTCAAGGTTGGCGCGGTTGGCGGCGCTGGCGTTCATGTCGGCGTGGCCGTCGGTCATGGCTCAGGCCCCCTCCTTGGCGGCGCGTGCCGCGTGGCTGGTGGCGACGAAGACCCCGCGCTCGTGCTTCTTGAAGCGGGCCTTGTCACCCAGCGCCGCGATCTCGCGGATCATGGCGGCGTACAGCGTGGCGTGCGGCGTTTTCCCGCCCGGGCTCGACCACAGCCCCTTCTTCTCCATCGCCGCGATCAGTTCCTTAGCGCGCATCGGCACGTCGCTGGCAGCGAGCACCTGCGCCGCCGCGTCCAGGGCGCTCACCCGCTTGGGCTTGGCCTCCTTGGGAGCCTTCTTCCCCTTCGGAGTCTTGCCCCCCTTCGACTCCGCCTGCTTCCCGTCCATCCGGGCCGCGATCTCGGCCAGCGCGGCCTTCCGCAGCTTCTCCGTGCCCTCCTTCCCCTTGGCGGGCTTGCTCCCCTGGCGCGCGGCAGGACCTGTCTTCTTGGTGCTCATGCGAATCTCCTTCATGTCAATCCATCACCCCGGCGCACCGCGCGCCGGGCAAGCGCGTCCGTCGCGGTCTCCCGCGATGCCGCGTCGAATCGGTGGGGGTCAGCAGCCCGCCACCCGTTCCATCTCGGTCATCACCTCGTGGATCATCGAGTTGGTGCCCAGGGGCCGCCCGTGGCGGTCGGTGCCCAGGATGACCGCCGCCACCGCCTTGGCCTTGGCGAAGCGCGACTCGCGGTCCTCGTCGCGGGCGATGCTCGCGATGCACACATCATGCTTCCCCGCCCGGCGCGTGAACCGCTCGATCGTCACCTCCGCGCCCATCTCGGTGTGGCTGATCTTGACGTCCTCTTCGACCCCTTCGATCACGATCGACTTGATGAACATGGTCCTGCTCCTTGGGCTGGCGTGCGTGGTGTGGGTGGTGTGCGTGGCGTGCATTCACTCCGCGTTGTTCAGGAAGTCCTCGACGTCGGCGGGGTCCATGTTGGCCATGAACCCGACCAGGTTGACCAGGTCGCTTCTGACCTTCCCGAGGTCGCCCGCGCGGCCCCAGTTGCGCGGATCGGCCTTGGCGGCATCGGCGTGGATCTGCAGGTGCATCTCCAGCACGTCGATGAGCCTGGCGATGTCGTTCTGCCGGGCGGCGTAGGTCTGTGCGGCCGTCGGTTCCGGGGCGCTGGGCTGGAGGTTCTTCGGGGCGTTCATGTTCGAGGTCTCCGTCGCGGGGCGTTCCGGGCCCCGCGTATGACACATCAGGGCGTCCAGCCCCCGCCGGTTCAAGGCTGCCAAGCCTGATTTTCAGAGGAATTCGCCGAATGTGGGCGGGTTGTGCACAACCCGTACTCGGCCCATGAAGATGGTCAAAGGAGCGCTGGTATGCATCCCGAACAGGCGCCTGGTCCCGATCGATCGCCCGAGCGACCGGAGCATGCGCCCGCGCGTGCGCCCGATGAGCATGACCTGCGCCAGAACCCCGACGCCGCCGACGGCGACGAACCCCGCGATGCCGACGAGCACGCTGCAGCCGACAATTCGCCCATCGATCACTCGATGCTGGACGCGTTGGACGCAACCGCCGATCCCGCCCGCGAGCTGCCCGCGCCCGATGGGGAGTCCGCGCGCGATGACAAGACTCCGCCCGCGAGCTCGGTGGAACAGGCCGCGCCCGCTCTCCAGACCGCGTCGGCGGCCGCCGACGCGGCAACGCCGCCCGCCGCCGGCCTGGCCGCGGGCGACTCGACCGCTCCCACCAAGCCCCGGCGCAAGCGCCGCGAGCGCACGCCCTACGACGATTGCCGGCTGCAGCCGCCCTTCCCGCTCACGCTCCTCGCTCAGAAGCTCTGGAACCGTCTCTACGTGGACACGCCCCACATGTGGCTGATCGCCAGCAACCTCAAGGCCGCCCGCTACTGCACGCTCTTTGCCATGTGGATCGAGATCTCCCAGGTGCTCGGGACCAAAGGCATGATCTACGTCAGGCATGCCAAGGACAACGCCCGCGTCGACGCGATCCGCATCATGCCGCACTTCCAGTACCTCGTGCGCCTGGAGTACGTCCTGGAGTCCCTGGAGCGCGACCTGGGAATCGACGCCCGCGGTGATGCGGCGGAGTACGAGGAGCTCCGGCTCCGGTGCCAGCGTGAAGACGCCGAACGGGCCGGGTGACGCGGCCGGGCGCCCCGTCGAGCGGCGATCGCGGAAACCGCGCGCGACCCCGCGCCGTGGACCCCAGGGTCGAAACTCCGGTTGCGATATCGCACCTTGGTACTCGCTCGGAGCCCGCTTCCGCGTGCCCTCGGACGCGCTTCCGGACTCAATCGCGGGCGAATACGCACTTGGAACGCGCCCGGAGCGCGCTCCGGCGTGCGCCGCCGGTGGCCAGGAGTGGCCGGGAGCGGTCGTTCCCGCCCGTCTTCGACGGGTTTGGGGACAGAGCACGCGCGCCCGTGGCCAGGAGCGGACACGCGAAATACATGGGGGGGGAGGGTGTCAATCGAGCTTTGACGGGCACGCGCGATGAAATACCGCGACGATTCCCGCCCGCGCCGTGGCAACTGTTCGGGAAGTACCTAGCCGGGGGGTAGGCTGGTGCGAGGCGAACGCGTCGGTAGGAACGGGCGCGAGCCACGCGCGCCGGGAGGCATCGCGCGGCCGAGCATTTGACTCGGACAACGTTCAAGCGACAACCCGCGCACACCAAACGAGTCAGGTCGCTGGCGCTTCCGAGGCGATCAGGCGGCCCTCCCTCTCGATGATGCGGCCTTTCGAGATCGCCAACTCAATGCCCTCGCTCACCAGATCACGGGCACGCGGATGGATGCGCTGCAGACCCAGTAGGCGAGCGGTCTCCTTCTCAAGCTCGTCCCGAGGCAAACTGAATTGCACGCGAAGCACGTGGACCGCGGCGTTTGCCCGTTCGACGGCGGGCACCAGTTTGAGATCGCGCTGCTCGTCCTCATCAACGCCCGGAACTCGGAACCCCACGTAGGTATCCGGACTCAGCACGCGCGGCCAGAACGTATCTCCGTCTTGTTTGACCCGGTTCAAAGCAACGGCACTCGATGCAATGGCACCGAATCGCTCCCGGAAACGATCGGTCATCCGTTGACCGCCAAACCGCTCAGCGAGCCGTCGCATCGCCAACTCCTCAACGATCGGGCCCTCGTCGTCGACGATCCGAACGAGCGCCTCGATTGCAGCGTGCGTGGTCGATGGATCGCAGGGGTCGCCGTGAATGAGGTCGACCATCGAGACTGCTCGTCGTTTGTATTTGGGAGGCGCGGGTATGGTGCGTGACCGGCGCGGGGCGGTACCGCGGGTCATCGCCTGGGGTGCCGCGGAGAAGAGCCCCTCGTTCCGCAACGATGCACTCGATGCTCTGGGATCGGCGCTCGGTGAGCCTACTGAACCTGGGACGGGAACCGGCACCGACGTGTGCGTTACCCGCTGAGCCTCCTGTATCGCCTTCTCGAGTGACTTCATGCATCGCTCGGAGTTGACAAACCAGTCCGTCGACCAAACACGGACGATCCGCCAACCAAGCCCCTCCAGCACCGCTTGCCGAAGGCGATCGCGGTCGCGGGCAGTCTTTCCGCTGTGGTAGGCCGCGCCGTCGCACTCGATGCCGAGCACATACCGCCCCGGAGCATCGGGATCGCGTACAGCAAGATCGACTCGATAACCAGCGCATCCAACCTGCGTATCCACGGACCACCCCTTGTCCGTGAGCGCCTTCCAGACCGCGTGCTCAAATCCAGACTCAAAGTCGGTGGTGCCTTTGTGCTCAATCGCCTCGGCGATCGCTCTGGGCCCACGCTCCGCGTAGTCCAAGAAGGTCTTGAAGTGCGCGACGCCCGTCGCGCGAGTTCGCCTCAGGTCGATCTGGTCGCTCTTGAGCGACGAGAACACGATAAGGCGCTTCTTGGCGCGCGTGATGGCGACATTGAGGCGCCGTTCCCCTCCGTCCTGATTGAGAGGGCCGAAGTTCATGGATGGGCGGCCGGCCTGATCTGGTCCGTACCCCACCGAGAAGATGATCGTGTCGCGCTCATCGCCCTGCACATTCTCGAGGTTCTTGACAAACACGGGTTCCGTCAGTTCCGTCGTGAAAAAGCGGTCGATCTCAGGGCGCTCGCGGCGCTTGACATCGAGCAGGTCCTCGATCAGAAGTTGCTGAGCCTGATTGAACGTCACGATGCCGATGGAATCCGGATTGGCCGTCGCGGTCAGCAACCGCACGACCTCCTCGACCACAACTTCAGCCTCCACGCGGTTGGTTCTGGAGGCACCCCGGTCGTACATCCCGTTGGCAACATGCCGGAACGTCACTCCGAACTCGTCTCCTCGATCAATCGGGGATGGGAAGGTGTGGAGCTTGTTCGAGTAATAGTGGTGGTTGGAGAATGCGATCAGACTCTCATGGCGGCTTCGGTAGTGCCACTTGAGGTCCATCTTGGGAATGCCGGCCGCGTTGCACTCACTCAGGATTGATTCCAACTCCTCAACCTGGGGGATCGCGGTGTCCTGCGGCTCATCGTCACCACCGATCGTGTCAAAGAAGCTCGTCGGCGGAAGCTGCTTGGAATCGCCTACAACGATTACCTCCGTGCCGCGTGCGACCGCGCCGATGGCATCCCACACCGGGATCTGCGAAGCCTCATCGAAGACCACGACATCGAACGGAGGCAGCTTGGCGTCGAGATACTGCGCGACCGACAACGGGCTCATCAAGAAGCACGGCTTGAGCCGTGCCACGAGATTCGGAATTGACTCGATCAGGCGTCGCGTCGGCAGATGTGCGCGGCGCTTCTGAATCTCCCGCTGCAACAAGCCGAGTTCCGACTGAGGCGAAGCGTCCGGTGCGTGCGCGGGCGCGCGGGCGGAGAGTTTGGCCGCGACTTCGCGGCGCGTGGTCGTGACGAACCCGCGATCGAGTTGGCGGAACCGCTCCTGTAACGCTTCGTGCCGACCCGAATTGAATCCTCGGACGGCCTCCACACCGTTGGCAACCGTCGTAAACCAGCGGTCGGCATATCCACGCTCAAACGCGGGGGCCAGTTCCGTCCGCTCTAGCCGCCCCGACTCGTACAGAGAAACCAACTCGGCAAGCCCACCGGTTGAGGCCGCGTCTCTGGTGCGACGCCACGAACACCAATCATTGAGGCTGGGCACTGCGACCCCCCAGCGCGTCAATGTCTCAGACATGCGTGACAACCATCCGGGCAATGTGGAAGCGCCAAACGCTTCCGCCTCGTTCGGAGCCAGGAGGTCCTTGATCCTTCGAATCGCCTCCATCAGCCCGTTCCAGGCTTTGACCAGTTCTTTGCTGGTGGTCACCACCGCGGCGGAAGAGTGACCCTGAACCGCCAGTTGCGCAATCGAGGAGACCCAAGCAGCGCCGCTAACCGACTCTTGGAGCGGACCCGCCGCTTTTCGGAACTCGTCGCACCAATGAAGCGTCGATTCCACCTCCTGCCAATCGGGACATCCTTCTTTCCATCGCCGCCCCAGCAGGCGGGCACCCGAGGCGTTACGGAGCTTTTCGCTATCAAGCTTCAACTGCCGCGCCGCTTCGAGGTCGGCTCGCAGGACTTCCAGCGTGGGGACACGGTCCTTGCAGAAACGCCGGAACCCCCGGCGCACAATAAAGCTCGCCACAACCCCGAGCGGCGCGGGCCATCGAAGCGCGGAAGCAACCCGCGAGATCAGCGCAGCGTGGTCAGCCTGCAGCAGTTCGTCTCCGTAAACACCCAGCAGCCGTGCTCGTTCAGCGTCGCGGTGCTTGCCCGTCCGCACCAGACCACGTAACTCCGAGGCCAAAGCAGCGGAATCCCGGCCCTCCAGTAGCCCCACGTCGACACCCGGCGCCTGCGACAGAATGGCAGCAATCGAAGACAAGCCGCGAGCCTCTGCTCGCGAAACGGTCGTGGGCGAGCAATCGATGAGCCCACAGGCTTTACCGAACGCTGCAACCCTCTCACCGAACGCTCCGAGTGCCTGGCTGGCACGCCCAAGAGCTTCTCTGGTCTGCTCGGGCAGCGCGAAATTCCACTCGCTGCGTGTCACGTCCCGAAGGGCGTGAAGGTGTGGAGGATGCACGGGGGCAGCGTGCTCGACCAAAGCCGCCACGGCAGCGCGCCAGGCAGACAATGCCGAGGCCGACGTCTTGGTTATGTCTGGAGCGGCGGGAGCCGCCCTCGCACCATCTCCCAGCGCGATCTTTCGGCCGAGCACCTGATACAACGTCTCGCCGGAGTCGCGGACCTTATGCATCTCTCGCACGTACGTGTTGAGGTGGAGTCTGCTCGAGGCTATCTCGGCGGCCGATCGCTCCCATCCCGCCGAATCACCTGTTGCAGCCGCGTCCATGCCAGACTTGAGCTGCTCCAGGACTTCCTTTTTGGAAGCCTTCGCCGAGTGAAGTTCGAGGCAGAAGGGCCCGAGACCGTCCTCCTCCAGCCGTCGGCGCACCACGGAGAGGGCCGCCATCTTCTCTGCGACGAAGAGCACGCGCTTGCCCCTCGCCAGCGAATCCGCGATAAGGTTGGCAATAGTCTGGCTCTTGCCGGTTCCCGGCGGACCTTCAAGTACGAATGTCCTGTCATCCGATGCTGCACGGATCGCCGCCATCTGAGACGAGTCCGCGTCGCGCGTACAGAACATCGCCGCGGGGGGCACCGCATCATCAAGGTCATCGGCTCTCGGGAACGGCGCTCGATCAAACGCCGAGGCGTTCGGGTCGAGCAGATGCTTGACGAGCCGATTCTCCTTGAGCCGCTCGAGATTGTCCTGAAGGTCCCGCCACATCAGGAACTTGTTAAAGGAGAACAGCCCGAGCTGGGCGGACTCCTCAACCTCCCACCGCGCCATGTCGCGGATGGCTTCACGGAACGCCCGGAGCGCTAGGTCGACGTCAATGCCGTTCTCGTCCTCAACGAACTGATCAAGGCCGTCGGTCTTGATGCCAAACTGCGTGCGGAGCTTCTCCAGCAGAGTGACGTTGGCCTTGATCGGCTCTTCGCTGAGCGACAACTCGTAGCGGTAGCCGGCTCCCGCGGCCAATCTCGTCAAGGTGACCGGCAAGAGGACCAAGGGAGCGACGCGTGGGTCGGTGCTCACTGGGTTCTCGTACCATTTGAGCATGCCGATGGCCAGGTGCAGCACGTTGGCGCCGGTTTCCTCGATGCTTACTCGCGCAGCGCGATAGAGCTCGAGCAATCGTCTCTGCAGATCGGCCGGCGACTCGCTTGCGAATACATGCCCCTCATCCAACTGCTGGCGGAGGTACGCGTCATCGCCGTCCGTCTTGGGGTGCAGCCGGATGCGGCCGCCCTCTGCGAGCAGGTCCTCAAGTTTCGCGAGGTCCGGTACATTGAACCGAACTGTTTTCAAGGTCTGCCGGAAGTTGATCAGTCGATTGCGAAGCGTCAGATCGAGTAGCCGAGTCTGCCACGCCTTCACTCGCCCTGCTGGTGCCGCGGAAGAACCACCCGTCCTCGCGTCCGAGCGGTCTGCGAGCGCCACCCGCTCGAGACCCGCGCCGGGGATGGTCGCTCGAATCGGACCTGCCGCCGAGCCGAGCTCAACGCGGAGCGACTCTCCGTCCGCTCGCAGGGGGAGCGGATGCACCCCCCGCTTGCGACAGGCTGCGATGTCGATCGCGCAGAATGACGCGCCGGGGCTCTCAAGCCGCTTGGATGCTGACGCCACCGCCGCCGCGAATGAAACGCCTTGTGTTGTCAGCAGCGTCGCCTCGACGGGGATGATCTCGCCGAGCTCAATGAGGTTGCGGAGCTGTGCCGCTTCCTCGATCGCGGGCTCGGGGAGGGCCGCCTGCCGAGTCCAGACAGCGGCCATCGCGTGCCCCTCAATCAGGAGCACAAGCGGATGGAGCCCGGCCTGCTCCCAGAGGCTTCCCAAGAGCAGCGAAAGGTCGAGGCAGCTGCCGAATCCCTCCCGCAGTAGACGATCGATCAAGCGAACACGCTGCCCGTCCCGATCAAAGCTGGCGGGCGGGTTGATGTAACCCAGACGACGAGCCAGTGCGGCGTTGAAGCACGCCTCGGCGATCTGAGCCGCGACCTTCCGACTGGCCGACTGATAGCCGTCAAAGGCGTCGCTCCCGCGAAGCGACCGAAGCGATGCCCTGGCTTCCCCCAGAAGAGTGGCAACCTGAGGCATGTTCGGAGTCACGAAGGCCGCGATGAGTTCCGGGTAGACGACAGTGCCCGGCCACTGGTCATATGCCAGCATTTCCACCGGGAATGACTTGTTGACCTCGGCCCCGTTTACGGCCACCGTCACCCGAATGTCGCACTTCTCAGTCTCGGTTCGTGCGGCCTGACGCTGGGCGTTCAGCCCGATCTCCTTCGGTTCGATGTGGTACGTCGTGCCGACATCAAGCCGCTCGATACGCCCCATCCAGGGCGGCACCTCGTCGTTCGAAAGGGAGATTCGAACCTCAACCGCCGTCAGCGGCGCGTCCCCGTGATTAGTCACGGACACCCGCTGAACCAGCGGCACGCCGTACTGCTGCATTGCCAAATTGACCCGAGGCGCGTACTGGAGCTCCATGGCAACCCCCCTGGACGGGGTGGGCTCGGAAAGCAAGCCGTCGGTTGGTCTGAAGTCATGTTCTTTCATTGAACGCGCCACCTAGTCAACTCACGCTTGAGTCTAGCGAACGGCGGGCCGATTTGCGGTGGTTCGTCCCGCGATTGATCACACAAGCCACGCTGGCCGATGACGCCAGTCGCATCGCTCTCAGGGCACTCCGCAGCGCGACGAAGCGCACCGTCATGGACTGCCTGGACGGACGAGCTCGAGAGCCTGTACACCCGGTTCATCGCCCGCACGCGTTTTACGATCACACGACACGACGTGTGGCGGGCGCTCACCAGCCATCAGATCGGGAAGCACTTGGTCAGTCTGAAGCGGTAGCGCGGCTACTTTGTTCGGAAGTTCCCCCCGGTGCCGCCGCGAAAAGAATCGCTTCCACCCGATCGCGGGCTAATGACACGCGTGGTCACGATGCCCCGAGGTATCGCTCGCTCCTCTCGGTGGTACGGAGGTGGCAACGGCGCGACGACTGGCTGCTGCGCTCCTGCAGTCTGATCTGCGCATTCCAGCCCAAGTATCACCGGCCTTACCGCCTGCATCGTCCGCTTGAGTTCGACCACGAACGCCTGGAATTCGTCTAAGTTGTAAACTACCACGCCCTGCTGCTCAAACTCCTTCATCACCGCACCCGAAGGTCGGTTCTCGTAGACGAAGATGAACCGCTTGTAGTCCGAGTCCTTGCGGATGGTGGTAATCTTGTCTGCGAGGGCGTGATCGGTCGCATTTCGTGATTGGCACTCGATCAGGCGCACATCGGTCTGGTGCGGCATCCGCACCGATAGGCGGAAATCCGGTTTCAACTCGCGCCCCGTGCGAAGCGTGAGCATAAAGAGGTGGTCGAACGCAACGAGTGTGGGAAAACTAGCCTTCATGCGCCATGCCTGCGGGTCTTCTGCGCGATCCTTCCACCATGCGAACAGTAGCGAGAACACCTCGTACTGGATCGGGGCCGTCTTGGTGTAGTTCTTTCGGCCTTCGGGCATCGGCTGCTCGTAGAACCAAATGTCCCTTGTTGGGCCGGAGCGGCCGAAGAACAGGAGGTTGGTCGGGATGCTGGTGTACGGCGCGAACACACCGTTGGGGAGGCGCACGACGGTGTGCAGGTTGAACTGGGTAAGCAATTCCTCCACACTGCTTACCCGTCTGACGGCCCGACGTTTTACCTGTCGGGAGACCCAGATTGCCCGACTTTGATCCCGTGTTGGCGGTATCCTTCCCCCAGATGCCAACCACGCGATCAATCGAGGCCAAACCCAGCTCGAACAGCCAAGTTCGAAGTCGAGCCGACGCTACTCGAATTCCCACGCCAAGGCCCTACCAAGGGCCGCCAACCGAGCACACGCTCGCGGCTGGCGACGCTAGGCACCTCGACTGGATACCAGATCGGTCGGTGCACCTCGTGGTGACCTCACCTCCGTACTTCAACCTGAAAAAGTACAACGACCACCCCGACCAACTTGGCGACATCGACGACTACGAGAGATTCCACGACGAACTCGATCAAGTTTGGCGGCACTGCTTTCGCGTCCTCGTCCCGGGGGGACGGCTCGTGGTGAACGTCGGAGACGTCTGCGTTGCACGTCGGGAGAATGGCGGACGACATCATGTCTTTCCACTCCATGCAGACATCGCCGTGCGGGCGCGACGCATCGGGTTCGACTACCTGACGCCGATCCTCTGGAACAAGATCGCCAATGCGAAATTTGAGGCCGAGGGGAACGGCGGAGGTTTCCTTGGTAAGCCATACGAGCCGAACGGCATCATCAAGAATGACGTTGAGTACATCCTGATGTTGCGCAAGCACGGCAAGTACCGCAGCCCCACGGAGGACCAACGCGCATCGTCACGGCTCACGAAAGACGAGCAGGCCGCATGGTTTCGACCGATCTGGACGGACCTCACTGGCGCATCAACGCGCGAGCACCCCGCGCCCTACCCCATCGAACTCGCATACCGACTGGTACGAATGTTCTCGTTCACGGGCGACACCGTGCTCGATCCGTTCGTCGGCACCGGCTCCACGATGCTTGCCGCGATCAAGTGCCATCGAAACAGCATCGGAAACGAACTCGATCCGGCTTATTTGGCAATGGCCGAGAAACGCATTAAGTGCGAGATTCAGCAAGCTCCGATGTTCGCCGATGGGCCAAGCTTGGTCATACGGCATACCGCCCCGCGTAAGCAGCGCTGATGCGTTGGAGAAACGTGAGATAGTGGTCGTGATCCCCTGGCTGTGGTGCCGGGGGTGCCGTGTGCAGCGTGCATGGTCCGACGTTGTCGCAGTTGACGACAATGGTGGCGAAGGCGTCAAACCCGACCTCGCCAACGCGATCGCGCATCTTTAGCCCCCGCAGATGTCGAACCATCGACTCGGCGACAGCCGGTTGGCGGTGTGGTGTGAAACGGAGAGGTCCATCCTTCTCCTGGCGAAGGGGCGACGCGAAACGATCTGCGATGTTCACCACGACAATACCGGCGGCGATCGCGTGCGAGTCGCCCTGATGTACAATCTCGTGGGACGAGGACAGCTCGTCAAAGATGCGGGGCTTTGTCTTTGAGTGCTCGGTCATGCATTGCTTTGCCTCGATCGAGATCCGGAGGGACGCGATGCGGCCGGACATGATCGGCTCCGGCACCACTGGCTGGACCACGGGATCAGCGGGTGTGCCAAGCGCCAGGTCAAGATTCTTGACCTTGCCATTTGTGAATGCAAATTCAGCGTTGATCTCACCGACAATAACCCGCGACTTCGCGTGCTCCGCGAGTAGCGGACACGAAGCCAGAAGGTCTTCCATGACCATCCGGCAGAGGGTTCTTGAATGCCCGTCCGATCGCGGGTGGTAGCGGTACACCTTGCGCCCGTGCTTTTTGTCGTTCGCAGTGTGCGAGCTCATCCATTCCACGAATCGGGCGGGGGCAGTCGCCATCCCGGTACCGTATCCGATGCAACAGGTCCCTGCTACTGCCGCGGGACCCGGTAGACCTTCAGCGACTCGGATACGCTGTTCCGATGCACTCCCTTGCACCACTGTCGCGGGACAACCCATGAGCTCACCATCCCAACCGCCGTCCGCAGGCCAGCCCGCCTCCCTGAGCGGTTCGACCGCCCTGACACCGGTCACCCCTGCGGGTGCTGCCGCGCCTGCGGGTGGCGGTGTCCAGCCGAAGGGGCTGTTCGGGGAGTCGGTGCCCGTTCCAGCGGCCGATCTACTGAAGATCGTGGAGGAACGGCTTCGCGCGACTCGCACTCAGTCTTTCGACATCTCTGTTGGCGAGATCCTCTCGATCCACGAGCGCCGCGAGCTGGTCATCCGGCCGGAATTCCAACGTCTCTTCCGGTGGAGCATCGAGAAGCAGTCGCGCTTCATCGAGTCGCTCCTCCTGGAAATCCCCGTTCCGCCCATCTTTGTGATCGAGACGGAGTCCGGCGTTTACGAACTGATCGACGGCCTCCAACGGATCACCTCAGTCATGAACTTCTTCAACGAGGCGTCACCGCTCGTTCTCGAAGGCTGTGACATTGTGCGCGAACTCAACGGCCATACGGCACAGACGCTGCCATTGGCGCTCCGGCTCCGCGTGAAGCGGGTTCCGCTGCGCATGGTCGTGGTAAAGCGGGAGAGCTCGCCGCACGCCAAGTACGAGATGTTCTACAGACTGAACACCGGTGGCGAACCGGCTACCGATCAGGAGGTTCGGAACTGCGTAATCCGCATCATCGACAACAGGTTCAACCAGTTCATCATCGACCGCGCTGGCCTTGCACACTACCGGACCTGCATCAGCAACTTCTCCGAAGAGCAGATCAAGAAGCTCTACGATCAGGAGCTTGTACTGCGATTCTTCGCATTCAAGAATGCCCGCGACCGGTATCGCCATGCCATTGGAGAGTTCCTCACCGACTACATGCTCGGCGTCACTGAGGTCGAGATTCCGTTCGATTATGCCGCTGAGCAGCAGCTCTTCGAGAGCACATTTGCGGCGCTGGCGGCAATCGATGGGGAGTATGTGTTCTGCCGCATCGGCGAGAGCGGTGCTCCAACAAAGCGTGCGACTCCCAATTTCTTTGAGGCGTTCTCGCTCGGAACTGCTCCGCATGTCGCGAGAATCAACCTCGCGGACGGTGCCCTCGTTGGTCGCATTCGCGATCTCTTCAGGGGCATCCGTCAGAACCCGGAGTTCATCGCACACACTGGACCGGGGTCCAATCAGCCGAGCAAGCTGGCGGCTCGCATCGACTTCGTGACGACGAAACTCGCGGAAATTCTATGAGCTGGCTGGCCAAGGAGCTCGAAGCAGACCTCGAGTGGCGGTTTCACGAAGTGGACGTGATCCGACGCAAGCACGCGCAGTGCGCGAACGACAAAGAGCGAAAGATCATCGTTAAGTGCCTCGTGTTGATGCTGTACGCACACTGGGAAGGGTTTGTGAAGCACGGGCTCTCTCTGTACGTCGAGGCGCTTGCCAAAACCGGTGTGCGTCGCCGGGAAGTCGTCGATAACCTCGTCGCGAGGTCTCTTCAAGCCACTCTCAACAAGCTGGCCGACCGAAGCATCGTGGTGCGGGCTGACTTCGTCGCGTCGCTGAACGATCTAATGGAAGCGACCCTGTCATTTGAGCAACCGGGTATCGACACGAAGGCCAACCTCAAGACCCATGTGTTTCGTGATCTCCTTACTGACTTCGGAGTTCACGTCGACGATGCCTTGGTCAACGAGTTGACCATCAACACGCTCGTGGATCGTCGGAACGACATCGCTCACGGAACTCGCTCGGCAATCGAGGAGCTGGAGGTGTTCAACGGGTTCTACAACCAGATCCGCGAGCTGATGGAAGCGCTGGCGATCTCCCTTGACGACATGATGGACAACAGGGCATACCTGAAGCCGGCCCCTGTGTATCGAAGCAAGTAGTCCGCGCGTTTTCCCTTGCGACGCCTGGCCCCCACCACTTGAGGGGATAACGAACGTCCGGCAGGTGTCGGCTTCGCTCAGGCTCATGGGTCGCGCGGGCACGCCAACGGTCGACGAAACGCTCGTCGCTCAGCACAGAATAGCGCCAATAGCACAACCGCCTAGCGGGATTCACTCGACTGGCGGAGCCCCTCCACAAGCCGCGTCGAGGGTGTCCTTCCGATCCCTGCAATGCACGTTCCTTTCTGGGAGGTACATTCTCACAGGAGGTGGGGAATCGACCTTTCCCCGGCAGGCCGGCTCCACCCCCCTGAAGTAGGGAGTGCCATGGGTCGCAGACCGAAGCCAATCCATCGCTAACGGACTATTACGTCGCTCCAAAGGCGACCACCGCAGATGCGGCAGGTCCGGCGCGAACAACGAGGTGCGCAGGCACGCGATCTGATCACTGCGAAGAAGGAGCGACCGATGCCGTTAACTCAAGGACCTGTGGGGGGCGCTTCAGATGAATCTCGAGTTGCTGCCAAAACAGGTTCGACGCAGCCACTCGCCGCGGTGCTCGATCGGCTGGCGACACAACTGGACGATTCGACCCACGGTGGCATTGGCCTGGCTGTGCGACTGATGATTGAGCACCGGGACAAAGAGGCGAAACTCCGTCAGTCTGACGGCTATCCGCGGATTAAGGAGATGAAGCGACTTCGGTTGCCTCTCAAGGGGCATGGCGCAGAGGACGCTTTTCTGCGCTTTATCCATGCCGCTGCAACTTCAGGGACATCGAGCGGGTGGCAAGCGAAGCTCGAGCGGGATCTATTTGCCGACATCGAGACGCTGCAGCACCTCTGCGAACGAGGGGAAGGTCAGTACCTAGAGCGGGTTTCGGGTGGCCGTTTGACGATCGCGATTCTCGTCTCACGACTCGCACACTTGAGAACGCGACTGCGCTTCTGGGCCGCGAGTCTAGAATCCTACCCGCCCCCGTTGGTGCACGACATCGTGGGCCTCGTCGCTGAAGCGGCGAAGCAGCTCCGCGACGCCGCCAATCTCCCCGCCTGCGATTCTCCCTCGCTAGAACCGGGAACGGGTCCCTCGCCGAGGCTGGAGTCCGATGATTTGATTGAAGTCCCCCTCACCAAGGATCAACTGCTCGTGCTCGCGTACTTGGCGGAGAAAAGCGGGATGATCGCGGCGGTCGTGGACATCACCCGTGGAACGAGCGTCAAGGGCAAGCAGACGGTGACCAACATACTGAGGTTCTTGGAGTCGCAGGGGCTGTCGGCGAGAGCTCCGCGGGGGAAGGGACGAGGAAGAGTGATCACCGCGGCCGGGCTGGATCGGGCGAGGAGGAGTCCATTGGCGTCTCAAATTAGGCGCTAGTCGTACCACTATCTAGGCACAAGGTCTCGACTTGGCCGCGATCTTGTGGGCATGAGTCAAGATCAATTCGAACGCCCACACAAGCTCTCTGAAATGGCCCGTGTGCTCGGCGTCTCGGTCCGATGGCTGCGCGCCGAAGCCGAGCGGGGCGCGCTGCCGCATGTGAAGACCGACCGCGGGATGCTGTTCGATCGTGTCACGGTCGAGCGGATCTTGAGCGAGCGCGCTAAATCCGAGGGGGTGTCGCGTGGCTGATCGCCCCCCCGTCGTCGTTCCCACCCCCGTCCCTTCCGCCGCCCCGCCGACGCCGGAGTTGGTCCACACCATCGGCCAGACCGCCAAGAAGCTGCACGTCAGTCCGATGACCGTCCGCCGGTTGCTGGACCGCGGCGAGCTGCAGCGCGTGCGAGTCGGGCGCGCCGTGAGGATTCTCGCGAGCTCGATCGAGGCGTTCGCCGCCAAGGGAGGTGCCAGGTGAACAGCCCCATGGACCGCTTCCTCGCCGCGATCAAGGCTCACGACCCAAAGCCGACGCGAACCGCCAGGGGATGGAAGTGCCGCTGCCCGGCCCACGACGATTCCAATCCCAGCTTGGATTTCACGCAGACCGAGGATGGCACGGTGCTCGTCCACTGCTTCGCCGGGTGCCAGACCGCCGAGGTGTGCCGCAAGCTCGGGCTTCGCCTTCGCGACCTGTTCCCCAAGAACGCGCGCCACGCCACACGCGGTGACAAGGCGTCGAAGAAGGCCACCCCGGCGGACCACGCCGCCAAAGCCGGCAAGGCGCGGGTGTTTCCGTCGCTCGCGGACGCCAAACGCGCGCTCGAGGGAAGGATGAAGCGGCGTGCCCAAAACTACTGGTCCTACCACGACCCACTTGGCGAAATCGCGATGCTGGTCTTCCGCTTCCCGGTCGGTCCGGCGCCTACGGAGCCGGGCCAGAAGCCCGACAAGACATTCCGTCCGATCAGCCGAGTGACGGGCGGATGGGTAATCGCCGACCCTGACGGTCCGTTGCCTCTGTACCGTCTCCCTCAGGTTCTGGCGCTCAAGCCCGGATCGCGTGTGTACGTCGTGGAAGGCGAGAAGACCGCCGACGCGGCCGTCTCGCTCGGGCTCGAGGCCACGACGAGCTGTCACGGGTCGAACGGATGGGCCAAGTCCGATTGGTCCGTTCTTCGTGGTCTGGACATTGTCTTGCTGCCCGACAGGGACCGTGCCGGCGAGAAATACGCCGACAATGTCGCGCAGGCGGCGCTCAAAGGCGGGGCCGCCTCGGTGCGGATCGTGAAGCTGTGGGATGCGTTCCCCGACATCCCGGATGGCGGGGACCTGGCCGACCTGATCGGTCCCCCCTCGGGCGGTCCGGGTGATTCGGGCGATTCGGGCGGTTCGGGCGATTGCTCCCACTTTCAACACTTGGTGTCCAAGATCGAGCAGCTCGCCCAGCAGGCACCTCTGCAGGTGCTGTCGGAGCCCGTGCGGGCCCCCGACGCGAGCGGAAGCGATCCGTCGTCGACGTGTTCCGAACGCCTCGTCGCCCTGGCGCTCGAGCATTTCGTGTTCTTCAGGTCAAGCGGGGTTGTGTTCGCCGCCCCCAAGAACGGTCCCAACTTGGTCACGTCTCTGGATGGGGACGGCTTCCGAGATCATCTCGCCAGCCAGTACCGCCGCCGCTTCGGCGGGATTGCCAGCGGTCACGCCATGACCGACGCGATATCCACGCTGCGCGGCGAGGCGTACGACGGTGTGTCCGAAGAGGTCTACCTCCGCGTCGCCCGCTGCAAGGAATCGGTGTTCCTCGACCTTGGCCGCGCCGACGGTTGTGCTGTCGAGGTGACCGACAGCGGCTGGTGTCTCTGCAAACGCGCCCCGGTCATGTTTTGTCGCTCGACGATGACGGGCGAGCTTGCGATTCCGGTGCTCGGCGGATCGATCGATGAGCTCCGGGCGGTCCTCAATGTCACCGACGACAGCTGGCCGCTCGTGGTGGGCTGGATCGTCGCCGCGCTCATCGCGGACATCGCGCACCCGATCCTGTTCGTTGGCGGCCTTCACGGCACGGGCAAGTCGACCGTGGCGCGGTTCATCGGAGGCATGGTGGACCCCTCTCCGGTGCTGTTGCGCGGCCTTCCGAGGGACGAAGCGGCCCTCATGGTGAGCGCCGGCAACTCCTGGATCTCGATTTTCGACAACGTCAGCAACATCCCGTCGTGGCTGAGCGACGCCCTGTGCCGGGTGGTCACCGGCGACGCCTACGTCTCTCGCAAGCTCTACAGCAACTCGGAGCCCAGCGTGGTGTCGTACCGTCGCCCCATCGGGATTACGTCGATCGACGTCGGCACACTCCGCGGCGATCTCGGCGACCGGATGCTGCTGGTCGATCCCGCGCCCCTCTCCGGCCGCAACCGCCGCTCTGAGCGAGAGCTGCTCGGCGCCTATGAGTCGATCAAGCCGCGTGTGCTCGGGGCCTTTCTCACGCTGCTCTCGGGCGTGCTCGGCAAGCTCCCCGCCATTCAGATCACCGACCTTCCTCGTATGGCGGACTTTGGGATGGTGCTCGGCGCGATCGACGAGTGCACCGGGCTGGGCTCGCTGGACCGGTTCCGCGCCCAGGCCCAGCGCGTCGCCATCGACGTGGTGGAGAGCGAGCCCTTGGCGGCGGCGATCGTGGAGTTGATGAAGACACAGGCGGCGTGGCAGGGGTCCGCGACCGAGCTGCGCAGCGTGCTGAGCAAGCTCTGCCCGGACTACGACCTGCCGTCGACCGGCAAGGCGATCGGGAGTGCTCTTCGCAGGGCCGCTCCCTCGCTCCGGGAGCTTGGTATTCAGGTGGTCCTTCCGCGCCTGTCCGACAAGACGCGCACGTTCACGCTGCGATCAATCGCCCGAATCGCCCAACCGCCCGAACTGAACGCGCCGGAGCACCTGGGCGCGAACGGGAACGACCGAGTGGTCGGGCGATTGGCGGGCGATCGAACGTCGGGGAGCTCTCCCGACCGCCCGAACACCGCCCCCGGCGGGGAGGTGGCGTCGTGATGGACCTCACCGACAGCTCGGCGCGGAGCATCCTCGACCTGGCGGCGGCGGTCGAACGCGACGAGCGCCGCATCAAGCTCGCGCTGCTCTCCCTGGCCCGCGCCGGGGACGGCCCGCTTGTTCTCGAATACCCGAGGGACCCGGTCCGCAATACCGCCGAGACCGCCGAGACGCGGCACGTCAGCCAGACGCCCGTCCGCGGGTTTGCTGGCCCGCGGCGGCGCAAAGTGCGTGCGGATCGGGCGGGCGGTGCCCTTTCTTGCGAGCCCAATCGAGGCGATCACGACCAAGAGAGGTGCCCGATGAGCACCCGCGACGGTCAAGGTCCGGAAGGGGGTGCCGCGTGAGCATCGCCTCTCACCGCGAGGACCCGATGGCCGATGTGACGCTCCTGAGCGTCCGGCAGGTCGCCGATCTGCTGGGCGTGCATGCCCGGAGCGTCTGGCGCTTGTCCCAAACTGGCGATCTTCCGACTCCCATCCGCCTGAGTGAACGTGTCGTGCGCTGGCGCCTCTCCGACCTCCGCGATCACCTCGACCGCAGAGCGGCGGGCGCGAACGGGGTGGGCCGATGAGCGTGACGCCGGACATCTGTCCCACCGATTGCCCGGCGTCTCAAACTGGCCCACACCTGAGCTCCCATCGCCCCACGGCCCAACAGCCGGGGCGCGACTTGACCCGTGCCAACTGCGAGCCCTGACTGTGACCCCCCGACCCCGGCCGTCCGTCGTGGGTGGGGCGGATGGAGACCTTGCCCGATGGGCACCGTGTTCCGAAAAGCCTGGACCGCGCCTCTTCCGCCCGGCGCGGAGATCGTCGAGCAGCGCGGCAAGCACATCGCCCGCTACCGCATCCGCAGCGGCAAGCTCCGCACCGCCGAGGTGTTCACCGCCGCCGACGGCCGCGTCCGCATCCGCGGAATGACCAAGGCGTACATCGCCAAGTTCCGCGACGCCGCCGGATACTGGGTGGAGCGCCCGACCGGATGCTCCGACGAGACCGCGGCGCGGGCCATGCTGGCCCAGTTGGAACGCCGCACGGAGTTGGTGCGAGCGGGCGTGCTCACACCCGAGGAGGATGCCGCGTCCAAGCACGGGGCGGAGTCGGTCGACACCAACCTCGACGCGTGGCGCGACCACCTGCGGCTCAAAGGCAGCAGCGAGCACTGGTATACCCAAGCCCGCCGCCGCGTGGCCCGCGTGGCGACCGACCGGGGCGTGAAGCGCCTCCGGGATTTCACGGCTGCGACGGTCGAGCGCTGGCTTACCGACCAAACGGACCAGAATATGTCGGCGGGCACGCGGAACGGCTACCGGCAGGCGTGCGTCACGTTCATCAACTGGTGCGTCCGCGCTGGACGGCTCACGCACAACCCGCTGCTGGCCGTCGCGGTCGCCGACCAGCGGGCCGACACCCGGAGGCGGCGCCGGGCGCTGACCGAGGAGGAACTGGCCCGCCTGCTCGACGCGGCGCAGCGCCGCCCGCTGGCCGACGCGCTGACCGTCAGGCGCGGAAAGGCCAAGGGCAAGCCGCTGGCGAACCTCTCGCCCGAGACCCGCGAAGACCTTCTGCAAACTGGCCGCGAGCGGGCGTTGATCTACAAGACGCTCGTGCTCACCGGCCTGCGGAAGGGCGAACTCGCCAGCATCACCCTCGGCCAGATCGACCTCGAGGGTCGCGTGCCGTACCTCATGCTGCACGCCCGCGACGAGAAGAACCGTCGCGGGTCGGAGATCCCGTTGCGGGCCGACCTCGCTGCCGACATCCGCTCGTGGCTGGCCGACCGCCTCACGCGAGCGCAACAGGCGGCACGCGACGCCGACGAGCCCATCCCCGCGGCGCTCGCGAGCGACCAGCCGCTCTTCGACGTGCCAGGCGGGCTCATCCGCATCTTCGACCGCGACCTGGTCTTCGCCGGACTGGCTCGCGTTGAGAACCGAGGCGGCAAGGAAGTTCTCATCAAGACCGACGACCGCGGCCGCACGATCGACATCCACGCCCTGCGCCACACCTTCGGCACCCACCTGTCGAAGGCGGGCGTCCCGCTGCGGACGGCCCAGGCCGCGATGCGGCACAGCGACCCGAGCCTGACGGCCAACGTCTACACCGACCCGAAGCTCCTCGACGTGGCCGGAGCGGTGGCGAGCCTGCCCGACCTGCCGCTGGATGGCGCTACACATGCGGCGACTTCATTGGCTGGAACGCCCTGACTGGGGCCAGCG
>JADLFE010000055.1 GCA_020845755.1 Phycisphaerales bacterium | reverse complement strand
GGACGACGACCAGTACTTCGTCATGCACCGCGTGCCGCCTCGCGACACCACCCCGGCCGTGATCTCCTTCACGCTGTGCGACGACATCCGCGAGAGGCTTGAGCGTGGCGAGGAGATCTGAATGCCCGACACTTCGCCAAGCGAACTCGAACTCACGCCCGACCTGCTCGATTACGCCCGGCGGGTGGCGCTGCAGGTGGCGGCAAAGCACTGCGGCCCGCGCGTCAGTTTCGACGACGCGGCGCAGGTGGCCTTGCTGCACCTGATGGCCAGCCCGCCGAAGTACGACCCGGCGAGGGGCGCGAGCCCGAAGACGCTCGTCTACACGATTGTGCAGCGGGCGGTCATCAAGTTCGCCGCCCGCGAAGCGATCAAGGTCGGTCGGTTCAAGGCTCTGCCCCAATCCACCGACGCGGACGACAAGGTTGAGGCAGGCGTGTACGCCGACGACCGTCGGCCGGGTCCTGCGAGCAACCGTTCCGTGGAGCTCACCAAGTCACGTTGGACGATGGACGACATGCTTCAGTTCATCGACAACGAGAGCAGCCGGGCGCTGTGCCGGTTGGTCATCGAATGCGACGGCAACGTCAGCGAGGTCGGAAGACGCCTGAGACTGACCGAGGGTGCGGTCCGCAACCGGCTGAAGCTGTTGGCTCCCAAACTGCGAGCGGCGGGATTCGACCCCGATTTCACTGGAGGAATCAGATGAACACTGCGAAGGTCACGGATGACCTACTGCTCACGGCCGCCGAGGTCGAGATCGAGGCCGCGGGCAAGGACGCTCGCCCCAAGATCAGCGTCGTGGCCTACACCGGGCGCATCATGCGCGTGCCCGGCTGGGGTGACATCGCGATCGACCTGGCGGGCCTCGAGGCCGGGGGCCAGGTGCCCCTGCTGGCCGACCACAACGCCAGCGTCGGCAGCGTTGTCGGCCACGGCGAACCTGCCGTCGCCAATGGGCGGCTCGTTGTCGCGGGCGTCGTCAGCGGCGCGGGCGAGCCCGCGCGGCATGTCGTAGAGATGGCCAAAGGGGGCTTTCAGTTCCAGGCGTCGGTCGGCGTCGCGCCCACCGAGCACGAGCGGGTAAAGCCCAATCAGTCAGTCGAGATCAACGGGCGGTCGCTGTCGTCGCCGAGCGGATTCACGCTCGTGCGGCGCGGTCGGCTGCGGGAAGTCAGCATCACGCCCGTTGGAGCCGACGCGGAAACGTCGGTGGCCATCGCGGCATCACGCCAAGGACGGTCGAACATGCCAAGCAGTACTGTGGACGAGAACCAGATCCGCGCCGACGAGCGCGATCGCCTCAAGCAGATCGAGATCACCTGCACGCCCTGCACGGGCTCCGACTGGGGCACCGCGCAGAAGCGTGTCGATGACATGAAGGCCAAGGCCATCTCGGGCGAGATGACGGTCGATGAGCTGCGGGCCAACGTGCTGGAAGTGCTCCGGGCCTCGCGGCCGAAGTACTCGGGCGCGTTTGGCAGTGAGAGCGGCAGCATCCCGCGGTCGCGCATCCTCGAGGCCGCCATTCTGAAGCGAGCGGGCTTCGCGGTCCTCGCCGAGAAGGCCCTCGGTCCTGCGTGCATGGAGGCGGCCGACGGGCTGCGGGTGGCCCACACCCTCGACCTGTGCCGCGCTGCACTCCATTACGAAGGCGTCGAGGCACCGACCGACCGCGAAGGCATGGTGCGGGCGTCGCTCACGACGCACACGCTCGCCGAGGCGCTCGGCGGCGCGGTGAACAAGGTGCTGCTCGATGGGTATCAGGAGAGCCCGGCAACCTGGCGGTCGTTCGCGGGCGTGCGGTCCGTGCCGGACTTCAAGACGGCCACGGCGATCCGTCCGTCGTTCACCGGCTCGCTTCAGCAGGTGGCTCCCGGTGGCGAACTGAAACACGGCAGCGCCGATGAGGCGACGACCCAGTACAAGGTGGACACGTTCGGCAAGATCTTTTCGATCGACCGCCGCGACCTCATCAACGACGACCTGTCGCTGTTCGACAGTGTCGCCCGCGCGATGGGCCAGGCGGCGATGCGGAAACTCTCCGACCTCGTCTATGACACGCTGCTGACCAACGCCGGCGCGTTCTTCGCGGCGGGCAACGGCAACTTCATCTCGGGTGCCGACACCAATCTGAGTGCCGACGGGCTCACGAAGGCCATCACCGCGATGCTCACGCAGCGAGACGCTGAGGGCAACGACCTGGACCTGCGGCCGACCCGTCTGGTCGTGCCGCCGGAACTCCAGACGGTGGCCCGCGCCGTGCTCGAGAGCGAGTACATCGCGGCACAGACGAACCTGCCGACCGGCAACAGCCTGCGGAACGCGGTGGGCCTTGAGGTCGAGCCGCGCCTGAGCAACACGAAGAAGTACGGCACCAAGGCCTCGACGAAGCACTGGTACCTGTTCGCGGCTCCGGCGGCAAGCCCGATCATCGTCGGCTTCCTCAACGGCCAGCAGACACCGACGGTTGAGTTCTTCGGGCTTGACCAGACGGTGAACAAGTTGGCGGTGTCGTGGCGCGTCTACTTCGACTTCGGCGCGGCGCTGTGCGACCCGCGGGCGGCGGTGCGGAGCAAGGGCGAGGCGTAAACGGACGGCGCTGGTGCGGCCGGGGGCGGTTGCGGGCTGCCCCCGGCCTTTCTCTCACACGAACCACGAATGACGCACGCCGCGCCGATCGCGGCGGCGCGATGGGTGCGCTCATGGACGAGCAGCAGGACATCCCGCCGTCCCAGATCCAGATCGGGGACATCGCCTTCGGCATCGAGTTCATCGATGTGCCGGATGCGGCCGCGCGGTGGGCTGCGGCGCTGGAGCACCTCATCGCGTGGCTCCTGGCTGAATGGGAACGCGAGCAGATGGAAAGCGAGACGAAGTGACCGTGGGCAGAAACGACGAGTTCGGCATCATCGTAGTGGCGGGCCAGAGGTTCGCCCGCTGGTACGACGACGGGCCATCGCCAAGGCGGTTCGATGGCAGCGATCAAGTTGATGTTGAGCGGGCGTTCCGCCGTGGCTTCATGGAAGCGGCACGCGAGGTCGCAGCTTGGAGCGAGCCCGATGACGACGCATGCGAAGCGGCATGGGCCGCTCGCCGCAGCACATACGCAGCGGCCCTCGTGCGCGTCCCGTCCGCCGACTACTTCGCCATCGCGGAGTCCGATAGGGGAACGTATCCGGACAGCGACCAGATCGTCTATCGCCTTGGGCACGCTGCAGCCGCCGCGCAAGCCCGCGGCCGCGACCAAGCGACGGCGATGACGCGTGACGCTTGGTTGCGCTTCCGCAAGCACGGCGCGTCGGATGACAGCATCAAGCAACTGGTGCCGATCTGGCTCGCCGAGGCTGAAGAGTGGGCCAGCAGCGACATCGATCCCGCGCGGAGCACTTGCCCGCCGTTTCTGGGCGACTACGTGCCGTCCGAGGAGGCAGAACCAAGCCTCCCAGAGGCCGTGCCAACTCCGCTTCCCTATGTCAGCGCACGCCAGCTCATGGCGGCCTGCCCGGCGCTGCGGCCGCCGGTGATTGAGGGCCTGCTGCGCGAGGGCGAGACGATGAACGTGATCGCGTCGCCCAAGACCGGCAAGTCGTGGCTCGTGCTCGACCTGGCCATCGCGATCGCCACGGGCCGACCTTGGCTCGGGCGCTTCGCCACGGTCGCCGGCGATGTTCTGATCATCGACAACGAACTGCATGGCGAGACGTCGGCCAACCGCATCCCGAAGGTCGCCAAGGCGCGCGGCATCGGCACCGACGAGTTCGCCGACAGTGTGTTCATCCGCAACCTGCGAGGCGGGCTCCAGGACATCGTCTCGCTCGGCTCGTTCTTCCGCGACATCGAGCCGGGCCGCTTCCGCCTGATCGTGCTCGACGCCTTCTACCGCTTCCTGCCCGCGGGCACGGACGAGAATGCCAACGCCGACATGGCGTCGCTCTACAACCACATCGACCGCTACGCCGCCGACCTCGGCTGCGCGTTCGTGCTGATCCACCACTCGAGCAAGGGCAACCAGTCGGGCAAGTCGGTGACCGATGTCGGCGCGGGCGCAGGCAGCCAAAGCCGCGCCACCGATGCACACCTCGTCCTGCGGCCGCACGAGGAATCCGATGTGGTCGTGCTGGAAGCGGCCGTGCGGTCATGGCCGCCGCTCGATCCGGTGTGCCTCCGGTGGGCGTTCCCTGTCTGGGACATGGCCGACGACCTCGACGCCAAGCGGCTCAAGGTCGAATCGTCGCGACGACGGCAGCGCAGCGAGCGCCCGCCGCCACCCGAGGACTGGACGCCCGAGCGCTTCGTCGGCGCGTTCGTGTCGGGTGGCCCGGCGCTGCGCGATGAGATCCTGCTGACCGCCACGAAGGACCTCTCCCATGCCCAAGCCACCCGCCTTCTCAAACTCGCCGAAGCACGGGGGCTCGTGCAGCGCTCCCAGCCCGGCCCGTCCGAGCGCGTCCGTTTCGTCGTGGCGCGTCAACCCGAGACTGGCCCGTGATGGGGGGAGGGGGGTTGCGCGCAAACGTGTGCGCGCGTACGCCCCCCCCAGGGGGCGTACGCGCCTGGGGGGTGTGGGGGGAGAACGTGACCCCCCTCCCCCCCTTGGTTCCTTCCCGTCGCTGGCCAACAGGCGACGCCCGCGGGAACAGCCGCAAGGGGAATCAGTGTTTGTTTCGCCTGTCCGGGCGGACTTTGCCCAGATGTTGCCCACTCGGGCGAGATGTCGCAGAAAGCCCTTGAACTTTGCGACCCATGACGCCCTGATGTGACCAACGCGGGTGGCGACACCACCCGCGATGGAGACCACGAACATGAACGCGAAGAAGACCACGAAGCCCGAACCGACCGCACCCGAGGCCTACGCCGCGCGGGC
>JADLFE010000054.1 GCA_020845755.1 Phycisphaerales bacterium | reverse complement strand
CTTCATCTGCCTCGTCGACAACATCGAGGTCGTCCACCACCGCCTCCACCGCGAGCACGACATCGACGCCACCCTCAAGGACTGCATGGTCTGGCGCGAAGAAGAAATCCTCGCCACCGAACTCCTCAGCAAGTCCATCCCCGGCTCGCAGTTCTACATCATGGCGCGTGGGCGTCACAACCTCACCACCCGCACACTCTTCCGCCTCGTCTGCCGCCCCAAGATGAAGAAGGTCTACCCCTCCTTCCCCATGTCGCACGTCATGGACATGCCCGATGTCCTCGCCGAGATCGACCGCTTCCGCGCCGCACTCGCCGATCACTTCATCACCTTCGACCCCGGCGACGTCGATGAAAAACTCCTCCTCGATCGCGGCATCGCCGCCGCCCGCGAAGGCAAGGAGTTCCTCGACGTCGCGCCCCACACCTTCGGTGGCAGCAAATCCTCCGCCGAACCCATCCGCGTCCGCATCCGCGAGATCCTCGACATCGCCGGCGACGTCGACGGCCAGATCTACATGCGAGACTTCAAGCTCGTCGACCAGTCCGACATGATCGTCTCCTATATCCCCGAACTCCCCGGCGGCATCCCCGGCCTCTCCTCCGGTGTCGAACGCGAACTCCACCACGCCTTCGAGCACACCAAGGAAGTCTTCGTCGTCTGGAAGCCCAAGAAGCCGCCGTCCCCCTTCATCACCGAGACCGCGACACGTATCTTCAAGTCCGTCGACGAAGCACTCACCTACTTCGAGCAGAACGGGTACTTCACCGCCAAGAACCTCTTCGGCAACTGACGCCGCACTCTTCGTGGCTCGGACCTGCCATCAGGCCCGTGCTCCTTTTCGGCCCGCAATCGTGCCGAGTAGTCGATCGCGCACGGCTTGAACTCATCTCGGTCATTCGCGCTCCGCCATGAGCGACTCTCATGTGCCGATGCTCAGTTTCCGCTTCCGATTCAGTACCTCTCCGCGATGGCTCTTCATACTTCTTCACGTCGCGCTCTTCGAGCCCTTCGAGTTCAACACTCCACTTCGCCTCTTAGTCTCCTTGCCACTCCGTTTCGCGCACCCGCACGAACCTCGCGCGATAGATCGTCGCGTCGCCCAGCATGTGCCAGAAGTCGGTGGAGTTCACGCAGTACGACACCAGCAGCCCGCCCTCGCCCGACACCTCCGGGTGCGCCTTGGCGGCGTACACCATGATCCGTGAATCGCTCGACGCCTCCGGGGCCGTGTACACCGCCCGCGCCTCCGACCACGGGCCGTCGATCGCCGCCGCACGCCGCACCAGCACGCGCTTCCCGAGGTTCGCCTCCATGTGGATCAACACATAGCCGTCGTTGACCCGCGTGATCGTGAACTCGTCGGCCATGTCGTCGCACACCGCGATCGCATCCTGCGGGCTTGCGCTCCACGCGCCGTCCGCCGCGCGAAACCGCCACGCGTCACGACACGCGATCAGGCCCGTCGGGCATCGCGCCACCAGCAGCGATTTGTGCCACGCGTCGGTTGAATCGATGCCGAAGATCCACGTCGTGTCGCCCTCGCGCACCGTTGCCGCTCCCCACGCGCGGCGGCATCCCGTCTTGCCACCGTCGGACCCGAACAGGTCGAGCGCGTACCAGCGCCACGCCTCCGGGCCGTCCTGCGGGTTCTCCACTATGATCGCGTCGCTCCCGCGCCCCTCGAAGTCCCACACGCCCGCGTCGGGCTTGCCCCTACGCCCCATCCGCGCGCCGAAAATCACCAGCGGCCCCTGCGCATGCACCTCCACCGCGCCGCCCGGAAGCCAGTACCACTCGCCCGCCCGTACGCACGGGAACATCGCGCGCGGCTTCTCGCCGCGCCCCCAGAAGAACGCCGGCGACGCGTCCGAACCATGCGTGATCGCGACGGCGTTGTTCACGATCGTCGCCCCCGGCGCGTGTTTCCCGTTCTCGACTCGCCCGACGATCGAATCGCTGAACAGCCACAGCACCCGCCCGCCCGAGAGCGAAAAAGACGCGCACCCGTCAAAGCCCGTGAGCCCCTGGTCGCGCGCCAACGCGCGGCTCCATGTCTCGTCGGCAACACCGGTGGGGGAGGCGCACGCCGGACGCGCGGTGGCGATGTCCGCGACAGGCTGGTCACGTTCCGTCTGCCCCAACGCCCCGCCGGCGACGCACCAGGCCAGCATCGCCACGCCCACACGACACCAGCACGATGGGGGTCTCATCGCGACACGGTACCACCGACGGCGGCCCGGCGATCGCCCGCGCAAGGAGAAGATTCCATGCTCCACCGACAACCTCAGCACCGGGCCACGTGCGCGCTTCGGCGTTACGCCCCGCCCGCCTTGTCGGTCGCGACAAGCGCGCCGCCCACTTTCGCCGGCGGCGTGTGCCACACCGGGCGCTGATCCTTGCCCTCGCTGGCGTACCAGCGCGTCATCCGCTTGATCCCCTCGGTCAGCGGGATCGCCGCTTTGTAGCCCGCGGCCGCGACCTTGTCGGCCTCGAACTTCGTCTGCGTCGCGAACAACTTCTTGATCCGCGCCGTCGAGATCGGCAGGTTCTTGCCCGTCAGCGCGATCACGATATCGAACGGCAGGCCGCCCAAGAGCGCCAGCCACATCGGCACCACGAAGCCCGGCGCCCTGCGGTTGAGCCCCTCATAGATCGTCTCGCCGATCCGGCGGCTCGTCAGGTCGGGCTTGTCGATGTAGTTGAACACGTCGAAAGGCTTGGCGTTGGGTCGCTCCCACAGATACGCCGTCGCCGCCACGATGTTCTCGACGTACGACAGGCTCTTGATGTTCGTGCCCGGGCCGACCTGGAAGTACTTGCCCGAATAGATCTGGCGGATCAGCGAGTACATGTTCGCGAAGTTCCGCGGCCCGAAGGTGACGGTGGGGCGGATGACCAGGCACGTCCGTCCCTCGCCCTTGGCCGCCCACCCCGCGAAGACCTTTTCGCCCGCGAGTTTCGACCCGCCGTAGGGCGAACTGGGGTTGGTCGGCGCGTCCTCGTGATGGGGCTCGGGCGCGCTGCCATAGACCGCGACCGTCGAGTAGAAGCACGCCTTGCGGACACCCAGTTCGTCCATCACGTCGCACACGACCTTGCTGCCACGCTCGTTCACGTCGTAGTAGGTGTCGTGCTCAATACCGAAGTCATGGTGAGCGGCGGCGAGGTTGAGCACCGCGTCGCACCCCTGCATCGCCTTGCGGACCGCCGCCGGATCGCGCACGTCGCCCTGCAGGAACGCGGCTCGACCGATGTCCCACTCCGGCTTGACGAGGTCGAGGATCGAAATCTCCACGCCGCGCGGCGTGAACAACTCGTGGAAATACCGCGCGATGAACCCCGAGCCGCCTGTGATCAGTACCTTCACGAGTTCACCTTTCGTCGCTCAAGCCGTCCTTTCGGCGTGAGTCTGCATTGTCACCCGAAATCTGTCCGAGGCGAGGCCCGGCGGAAATCGTGTTGGCGAGCGGAAGCCGAACAAATGCATCCGCGTTCTCCTGAATATATCGGCGATCCGGCCGCCCCGCTGTGGTGGCTGGAAAGGTACGAATGACAACCTGATCAGTTCGAGCGCACGACTTGCCCAAACGAGAACTTCGCGCGCGGAAATACTGATAATGCCCGATGTGCAGGCCGGCGATTCACGCCACCTTGGGCTTGGTCCGCCGGCTCTCCTCGAGCCGCTTCTTCACCGACTCGGTGTCGTACGCGACCCGGAGCAGGTCGCGCCAGGTCACGATCCCAAGACACCCCCCGTTGGTGTCGACCACGGGAAGGCACGAGACCCCCTGCGTCAGGATCAGATAGGCCGCCTCTTCGGCGGTCATCGCGGGTGTCCCCACGATCAACTGCCGCGTCATGGTCTGGTGTACCTTCCGCGTCAGGCTTTCGGTGTCGACGCGCCGCTCGGTCGTGGTCCCCACGAAGGGGCTGATGTGGCTCAGCAGGTCACGATCGGAGACCACGCCCACCACACGGTCGAGTTCGATGACCACCACGTGATGGATGTGATACACAGACATGACCCGACGCACCTCGGCCAGTGTGTCGTCCATCGACACCGTGACGACCTGACGCGTCATGATCGAATCGAGCATCATGCCTGCACTCCGAGCCATCGCCATCTCGACCCGCGCCCAGGGCGCGGATACGACCTGCCGCCGCCGGCAAGCCACGTCCTGTCATCGGGAAATTTCCTGAGCGCCGCCACAAGTGCGGCACAAACCCAGTGATTCGCCCATCTTCCGATGTAATCACGAGGCTCATTCTCGGACCAGCGCCGACCTTCACTTCCGCGGCTGCGCCCGGTACCACTCGATCGTGCGGCGCAGGCCCTCTTCAAACCCCATCTGCGCCCGCCAGCCCAGCAGCCTCGCCGCCTTCTCTGTCGACAAGCACCGGCGCGGCTGCCCGTCGGGCTTGGTCGCGTCCCACTCGATCCCGCCCTTGAACCCCGTCAACCTCACGATCAACTCGACCAGGTCCTTGATCTTGATCTCAAAGCCCGCGCCGAGATTGATGGGATCAGGTTCGGTCATCACTTCCGCGGCCCGGATGATCCCGTCTGCCGCGTCGTCGCTGTACAGGAACTCGCGGCTGGCGCCGCCGGTTCCCCAGCACACGATCTTCGAATCCCCGCGCTCCTGCGCCTCGACACACTTGCGAATGAGTGCCGGGATCACGTGGCTGCTGTTCAGATCAAAGTTGTCGTTCGGCCCGTACAGGTTCACCGGGAGCACGTACGAACTCTTCATCCCGTACTGGAGTTTGTACGCGTCCAACATCTGCCACGCGGCCTTCTTCGCCACGCCGTACGGCGCGTTTGTCTCCTCAGGATACCCGTTCCACAGGTTCTCCTCGGTGAACGGCACGGGCGTGAACTTCGGATACGCGCAGATCGTTCCGACCTGCACGAACTTCCCGCCACGATCGACCAGCCCCGTGATCCGCGCCTGCTCAATCAGGTGCAGCGCCATCGCCATGTTGGCGTAGAAGTACCGCCCTGGATTCGCGCGATTGGCGCCGATGCCGCCCACCTCTGCCGCCAGGTGAATGACGAGGTCGGGCTTCGGGAACGCCTGCGTGTACAGCCGAACCACCGAATCCTTTTCCGTCAGGTCAAAGTCCTTGCGGCGCGGCACGAACAGGTTGCCCGGCTTCACGCCCTTGGCCTGCAGGCGAGCGCACACGACCTTCCCGATAAACCCGGCGCCGCCGGTAACGATGACTCGCGCGTTGGACCAGTCGATGGTGGGCATAACGGCTCCGTGAAGAGTGACTCTCTCGGCGGACGGGCGGCCCGAGTTTAGGGTTCCATGTCATTGCCGGCACCACGCTCCGCCAGGGTGCGCACGCCGCTGATCCCAAAATGAGAACCGCCCGCCGGAGACAGAATCCAGCGGGCGAGAGGAGGGTCGCGGCTCGTGTTGCCGTCGCGTGCCCGGGCGCTTCTCCGCCCGTTCACGTTCCAACGGTCGTACGACCCTCGCCGGCCCGGAGTTCGCGCGTTATTCGCGCAATTCTTTGTGGCAGATTCGGCGGAGATTCGGGCCTGCAAGGGCCCGCTTTCCCACGGTTCTTCCTGTTCCCGGACCCGTCGGTTCAGGCGCATCAAAGGAGCGCCGATATCCGCCACAGCGATCGCCGCGCCCTTCGGGGCGGCCGGTGGTCGTCCTGCACGCACCACCCGGACGTATCGACCATGAGCGACCAGACACCCGACGACCGGATCAACGCGAATGCCGGCGCCCCATTCGATCCCGCGCTGGCGGCGGTGAGCGAGCAGGGCCTGCCGCACCCCAAGGCGCCGGGCGACGAGGCGGTTCTGGAAGTGCTCTCCGAGTTTCAGATTGGCCTGGAGAGCCTGAAGAACCTCTGCTCCGAACGCCGGACCCAGATGGAGCAACTCAAGCGCGCGGAGACCGAATTGACCACGCGTGCCACGGCGCTGGCCGCCGCCGAGGGAGTCTTGTCGCGCGCCCGCGAATCGTTCGAGCGAGAGAACGCAGCGCTGCTCGCATCGCGCGCGGAGTTCGACGAGCAGAGGGCCGCGTTCTCGCACGATCAGGAATCCCGAGCCCGCGAACTCGACGCCCGCATGCGCGAGTCAGAGCATCGCGCCCGCGATCTGGAGGCCAAGCGACTGGACCTCGACGTGCGCGCCGCCCAACTCTCGACGCAGGAGGCCGCCCTGGCCTCGCTCCGCACGAACCTCGACGGCACGACCCGCGAGCGCAACGAACTGGCCGCCAAACTCACTCAGGCCCAGCAGTTCGCCACGCAGGTGCGTCAGGAACTCGAATCCTCCCGCAACGAGATCGCCAATCTCAAGGGTGCGCTCGAGCGGGCCGTTGCCCAGGTCAGCGACGCCGGCACGCAGTCTTCGAACGTGACGCAGGAGCTCGTTGCCGCCAAGTCCCAACTCGCCGAGTACCAGTCGCGCACCGCGGAACTCGAGCACACGATCGCGCAGGACAAGCAGAGGCTCGAGCAGGCCGCCGATGTGATCGAACACCTCCGCGCCGGCGGCGGGGAATCCAGCGCCGAACTCTCCAAGGCCCGGGCTCACATCGAGACCCTGTCGCGTGAACTCACCGACTGCCGCGCCAAACTCGAAGAGTCGAAGCGTGACCTCTCGGTGCTCGAGCAGACCGAGCAGCGCTCGCGCGAAATGGCCGAGCACCTTGCCGCGGAACTGAAGGAAGCCCGGTCGTTCGGCGGCGGGATCACGGAGGTGGCGCGAACCCGCAAGAACCGTCTGCAGCGCGCCAAACTCATGCTGCGCGAGCAATCGGAGAAACTCCGCGTCGCGGGCGAGGCGCTCCGCTCGCGCTTCGATCAATGCGAGCAGGTGCTGGCGCAGCGCCAGGATCTCCTCAGCGCTCGCGAGGTGATCAACGCGGCCCAGCGTCGCGTCGAGAAGACCAAGTCCCGCGGGCGCGCCGCCGCCACGATGATGTACGTATGCATGACGCTGCTCATCCTGGGCGGGCTGTCGTGGATCGTGTCGGGCCAGGTGTGGCCGGGCGTCTTCGCCGGGCGGTCCGCGATCGGCGCCGACTCACGCAACCGCACGCTCTCCCAGGCCGAACTCGCCGAATGGCAGACGTTCCATCAGTCGCTCCTGGACGATCCACGCTTCCACGAAGCCGCCGCCGATCGCTTCAACAAACGCGGCCTGACCACGCTCGGCAGCGCCCCCGCGGTCGCCAAATTCCTCAAGGAATCCGCCTCGGCCGAGTTCAACGAGCCCGGCGAGATGAGGCTCGAGGTCCGGGCCGAGGGCGCCGACCGCGCCGAGCGCCTCGCCGACACGCTCACCGGAGCGATCATCAGTTACTCGAACGCCTCGCGACAACGCCGCGTCGACGGCGCGGTCACCGTCCTCCGACAGACCCCCGCTGCGGGGAATAGCGCCATCGACGGCACGCGCCTCCAGATGGCCGGCGTGCTCATGGGCGGCTGTTCGATCTTCGCGGCGTTCGGCGGCGTGCTCGTGTGGCGCAAACTTGCGGCCGCCAAGAGCACCTTCGAGCAGACCGCCATGCTCGACGCCATCCTCGATGAGCAACGCTGGCAGCCGCCGACCAAGTGAGCGCGTCCCGGTATCAGCGGGGGAGCCAGGCAGCGAAACAGGGACGCGGGCAAGTTCGCCTGCCCGGTGCACGCCTCCGCTCGCGTGATCGCCGATCGCACGCTCGAAGTGTCCGAGAATCGTCTGGGCTTCTGGATGTGCAATGAACGAAGAATCGCGGGCCCACGCGGCGATCGCGCCGCGTCGCTGTCCCGCCCTTCCCGCCTTGTCTCAGTAGGCCTTCCGCAGCCTCGCCGGCGGGATCTTCAATTGGTCGCGATACTTCGCGATCGTTCGGCGCGCGATCTCGATGCCGCGCTTCTTGAGTTCTTCGACCAGCGCCTCGTCGCTCAGGGGCTTGGCCTTGTCCTCGCCCGCGATCACGTCCTGGAGCGCCGCCTTGATCGCGTCCCACGACACGTCCTCGCCGCTCTCGGTCTGCGTCCCGCCGGTAAAGAACTTCCGCAGCGCCACGATCCCCCGCGGCGTCTGCAGGTATTTCTCCGCAACAGCGCGCGACACCGTCGCCACGTGAATCCCCAGTTGCTCGGCCACCTGCGTCATGGGCAGGGGCTTGAGCGCCTGCGGGCCAAAGTCAAAGAATTCCCGCTGCGCCTCGACCACCACGCCGATCACACGCTCCAGCGTCTTCTTCCGCTGCATCACCGCGTCGATCAGCCACTGCGCGTTCCCCAGGTTCGTCCGCAGGAATTCCTTTGACTGCTTGTCCGTCCCGCGGTCCTTGGCCATCAGCGCATACTCGCGGTTCAGCGCCAATTGCGGCATGCGCATGTCGTTCAGATACCCGAAATACCGATCGTGGTCCGCGTCGTATTCCACGATCGCATCGGGGATGATCGGCGTCGGATCGTCATCCACCAACTGCCGCGCCGGCGCCAGCGACAGCCGGCGCATCAGTCCCATCGCGTCCTTGATCTGCGTGATCGTAAAGCCGGTCTTCTCCGCGATCTTGGGCAGCCGGTTCTGCGTCAGGTCCTCGAGGTGATGCTCGATCAGCGTGCGCGTATGCTCGATCAGTTCGACGCTCAGTTCGCCCGGCTCGTCTTCCATCGCGTCGAGTTGCAGCAGCAGGCACTCGCGCCGGTCCCGGGCCGCCACGCCCGCCGGCTCCAGCAGCAACTGAACCGCGCCGATCGCTTCTTCGATCTCCGCGGGCGTCGGCTTGGCCCGATCACCGGGCGCGCGATCGATGATCGTCTCCACCGGCGTCCGCAGATAGCCGTCGTCGTCCAGGAACGAGATCACGAGTTCGCCCAGCGGCCTCAGGTATTCCTTCACATCCACCAGGTGCCACTGATCCAGCAACTGCTCCTGAAGCGACGCCCTCCGCGCCGGCGCCGCCGCCATCGCGTCCATCTTCGGGTCACGCTCGCCGCTGGAGCGCGTCGACAGGCCCGTCGCCCGCTCGATCCGCTCGCGCACCGACGACCGCCCGGGCGTCAGAGGCTGCCCGTCCTCGCCCTCGGCCACCGGCTCCACGATCTCCAGCGTCGGATTGTTCTCGAGTTCCTGCTCGATCCGCTCCTGAAGTTCCCCCAATGGCATCTGGAGGATCTCCATGGACTGGATCATCCGGGGTGCCAGCTTCATCTGCTGGCCGAGCTTCATGTGCTGGGACGCTTCGAAACGCATGGCGTGTGTTCAACCTACTCCATCGACTGGCGACCCTGGATCGCATCGGCCAGGACCGCCCGGTTCGCAAACTCCAGCGATGATCCCGTCGGTAACCCCCGCGCCAGCCGACTGACCCGCACGCCTCTCGCCTTCACCTGGTCCGCCAGATACATCGACGTTCCATCTCCCTCCACCGTCGGGTTGAGTCCGAGAATCACTTCCTCGACTCTTGTTCCGCCCGGATTGCCCTCCGGTTTCTCGATCCGTCGAAGAAGTTCATCGACCGTCAGGTCGCCGGGCCCGATGCCGTCCAGCGGCGAGAGCCTGCCCATCAGAACGTGGTACAGCCCGCGGTACATCCCGGTCTGCTCCAGCGCGATCAGGTCCTTGGGCTGCTCGACGACCAGCACGCGCGTGCGATCGCGCCGCGGATCGGCGCACACCGCGCACAGGTCGTCGTCGCTCAGGTTGGAGCACGCCCCGCAGTGCTTCACGTGCTTCTTGACGTCGTGGATCGCGCGGGCCAAGCCCATCGCCGTTGCCTCGTCGGATTTCAGGATGTAGAAAGCCAGTCGCTCCGCCGAGCGCCGCCCGACGCCCGGAAGCCGGGCAAACTCGGCGATCAGCCGCTCGACCGCCGCCGGATACGCCGAGCGCACCGCACCCTCGCCGGGCGACGACGCGCCATGCGACGCCGATGCGCCGGTTTCCGCCGACCTCCTTGTGCGGCTTCGGTCCATCCAAACCATCCTACGCCGCGATGGTTCCGCCAGCACGGGAGATTGCTCGCGTGGCGCTACGATCCCGCGATGACATCGCTCGGGCACGCCGCCAACTCACGGGAGAGCCACGTCCCGACTGCCAAAGTGGCGGGCCGGACACCGGCGACATCGACGCCGCGACGCGACGCTGGTGTCGCAGGCGTGCTCTTCATCGTCCTCGCCGTCGTCCTTGGCGTGTGGTTCTATGTCGATGGTGTCCGCCCGAATCTTGTGCCAAAGAACTTCGGAGTCGTCGAAGAGGGGAAACTCTACCGCGCCGGTGAACTCACCACGGCCGCGATGCGCAGGGTCGTGGAACAGCACCGCATCCGCACGATCGTCGACCTGGGTGCCTGCGAGCCCGGCTCGCGCGAGGACCGGCGTGCCGCCGACGTCGCCGACGCGCTGGGTGTCGAGCGGTATCGCTTCCACCTTCACGGCGATTCAACCGGCAATCCCAACAACTACGTGCAGGCCCTGGCGATCATGACCGACCCGGCCAGGCAGCCCGTGCTCGTTCACTGCGGCGCCGGGAGCGAACGCACCGGCTGCGCCGTCGTGCTCTATCGCGCCGCCGTTCAACGCAAGAGCGTCCCGGAGTCTTACCCCGAGACCTTCGAATTCAAGCACCGCGACGAGCAGAACCCGTGGCTGCGCAAGACGCTCGAAGCATGGGGCATCAAGATTCTCCGCGCCCACGCGGCCGGCGTGCAGATTCCCGGGGTGGAGCAACTCGCCGAGCCGGCGCCGACCGGGCGTTCCGGGACGAGCGCGCCGGGGCGTGTCGAGTGAACGTGGCCGGGCGTGTGGGATTGCGTTATTCCATGACGCGCGCGGGGACGCCGACGACGCGGGTGCGGTCTTGCACGTCGCGGATGACGACGGCACCCGCGCCGACGACGGCGTCATTGCCGATCTTGACGCCGGGGATGACGCGCGAGCCGATGCCGACCAGCGTGGCGCGCCCGACGGAGACGTTGCCGCCCAGGGCCGCGCCGGGCGCGATGTGGGCGTGCTCGCCGATCTTGCACTCGTGCTCGACGATCGCGCCGGAGTTGATGATGGCGTGATCGGCGACGTGCGCGAAGGAGTGGACGATCGCGCCGGGCCCGATGAACGCGCCCGCGCCGAGTTCGGCCGAGGGTGAGACGACGGCGCGGGGGTGAACGATGGCGCGGCAGGCCCTGGTGGCGGGGCGGCCGCGGCGGACGCGGTGCTCGAGCGCAGATCGGGTAGCGGTGTCGCCGATGGTGATGATGTAGGCGGTGGTGCCGTCGGCGTTGAGGAAATCGTCGAGCGAGCCGAGGCGGACGGCGGCGACGCGACGCGCGAGCACGGCGTCGGTTCGGTCGTCGTAGAAGCCGGTGACGAAGTAGCCCGCGAGCGCGGCGGCCTCGGCGACGACCAGCGCGTGCCCGCCGCCGCCCAGAAGCACGAGGTTGGACTCGGACGTGTGCATGGCTGCGGGTAGCGTATCGAGCCCGGTGGCGGTGTGCGAGGGGCGGGTTCCAGGCATCGGACGCCGGGCATCTAAGAAATGGCAACGCAGTGGAGCCCGCGCGCGGCGATGTCGCTGGCGTGGTCGCGGACGTGGTGAACTCCGGGTTGTTCGTCGGCGGGCGCGGATGGCATGCCGGCGTGCCCCGCAAAGAGCACGTCGTCACTCGGGCGGCCGACGGCGAGCGACCCCATCGGGCTGGCCCGCTGAAAGCAAGACGTGCTGCTCACCCGGCACTTCGAGGCGGTGCGTTGGCCGCCTGGATTCTGCCCGTTGGGCGCCATCCGGGAGATGGCTGTCCATCCACCTGCCCGAGCCCTTCGCGGCGACCGTCCTCTTGCAGACACGTCCTCCACACAGCCCGTGGACGGACACTCTGGTGCGCCCGGTCGCGGTGATAAGCGATTACTAACCGAGGGGTGGAGGCGGCCAAGAGGCGGCGGAAAAGCAGGCCGCGGAGGGGGTTGCGCGCGGGGAGAGATCGCGCGAAGATTTGTTTCGGAAATCCGGGAAGTGGCCCAAGAGACGGACACTTTGGTGCGCACAGACGCGGTGATAAGCGGGTGCTAACTAGAAGGCACTTGGCACGAGGGGAAGAGACAGAGAGACGAAGCGGCGGAGTGAAATGCAAAGACGCCCTTCCTGACGGTCGGGCTACTGATCGGGAGGGGCGGGAGTGAGGAATGGAGAGTCGGGGAAGAGAAGAGCCAACACAGAGGCGTCGAGACACAGAGAAGAGGGAACTCGGAGGGCTCGAAGAGCGCGAAGAGAGGTGGAAGAGAAGAGCGCCGACCGCGAGGCGCAGTCCGCGACACGGGTCAAGAGTGCGGCGTGCTCGCGCTATGATTGTGCATGGAACACTGCACGATTGCGGCGGTGAGGTATCTGAACACCGTGCCGCTGATCGAGGGGCTGGATGACCTTCGGGGCGTGGAGGTGGTGCTTGCGGCGCCGTCGCGGATCGGGGCGATGATTCGAGCGGGGGACGCGGACCTTGGGTTGGCATCGGTGATCGAGGCTTCGGACCATGCGTCGGAACTGGTGATGATCCCGTCGGGGATGATCGGGTGTGACGGCGCGACGATGACGGTTCGGCTGTTTTCGAGCGTGCCTCTGGAAGAGATCACGGAGGTGTACGCGGACACGGACAGCCGGACGTCGGTGATGCTGTGCCGCGTGCTGCTCAACCGGTTGTTCGGCATCACGCCGCGGATCGTGGAGTTTGATGCGCGGGAGCGTGTGGTGGTGGGTCGTGGTGCGGGGAGTGGGGCTGAGCCTGGGCTGGGGGATGAGTGGCCGCGGGCGTTGCTTTTGATCGGCGACAAGGTGGTGACGGATTCGCCGCCGGCGGTGCGGTATCCGTATCAACTCGATCTGGGGAAGGCGTGGAAGGAACTGACGGGCCTGCCGTTCGTGTATGCGATGTGGATGTGCCGTCGCGATTGTGCTGAGTTTGAGAAGATCGGGACGGCGGCGATGGTGCTTGACCGGCAGCGGCGTCACAACATGACGCGGATGGAGTGGATCATCCGCGAGCACGCGTCGCGGCATCGCTGGCCGATCGATCTGGCGCGGGAGTATCTGTCGGGGCTCTTGCGGTTTGGCGTGGGCGACGCGGAGAAGGCGGCGGTGAAGCGGTTCTTTGCGGAGGTTGCGGCGCTGGAGGGGAAGCCGGCGGTCGTGCCGGAGTACTGGGGGCGCCGGGCGGCGCTTGGCGTGGGCTGAGGCATGGGCACTCTCTCGCGCATCCGGACGGCGTCGATCGCGGACCTGACGCGGCAGTTGCGGTTCGCGTCGCGCGAGGCGCTGCTTCGGCAGATCGAGCGTGTGGAGGAGTTGGCGGGCGTGATCGATCCGGCGCAGTCGTATCCGATCGAGTTCGTCGCGTTTCGCATCACGGGCTACCGCGATGTTGAACTGTCGGCGGGCGGCGTGGTGAAGGGGGATGCGCTGGCGGCGGATCTGCCGGGCGTGATCGAGCGATTGTGCGAGGCGGCGGAGATTCCGCTGGGCGATATCACGCTGCGCGGCGGGCTGAGCGCGGAGGAACTGGCGGCGAAGTGGGGCGTGAGCCGCAAGACGCTGACGCGGTATCGGCGGTTCGGGCTGATCGCGCGGCACGCGAAGGGGAAGAGCGGGCGGGTTCACGCGGTGTTCATGCCGGCGGTGGTGGCGAGGGTGGAGGTGGCGCGGACGCGTGAGATCTCCAAGGCCGCGGGGTTTACGAGGATTGACGAGGCGACGCGTGCGCGGCTGGTGCGTCGGGCGGCGCGGTATCGGGCGCGGTTTGGGTGCTCGCTGAATCAGATCGCGGCACGGCTTGCGGCGCGGTTTGAGCGGAGCCACGAGGCGGTGCGGCAGCTGCTCAAGAAGCACGAGCGCGTGATCACCAAGAGCGCGCCGAGCGCCGGGCCGCTGGACGAGCGGGGGCGGCGGGTGGCGGAGCGTGCGCTGCGTCGGGGCGTGGAGCCGGGAGCGATCGCGGAGCGGTATGGTCGGATGCGGCCGGCGGTGGTGCGTGCGGCGGCGCTGGAGCGGGCGGCGATGTTGCGGCGGTGGGTGGAGGCGGGTGGGTTGGACCGGCCGGAATCGCCGGTGTTTGCGAGGGCGGACAGCGCGGAGGTGATCCTGGCGCCGATGTCGGTGCGATCGGGGCTTTGGGAGACGTGCGAGCGCACGCTCGGCGAGCTCGTGGCGCTGCGGAAGCGCGGGCCGACGAGCGCGAAGGAGGAGCGTGAGCGGGCGCTGGCGTGTCACTATCTGGTGCGACGGGCGGCGACGATTGCCGGGACGATCGATCGGTTGCACCCGGAACCGACGAAGATCGACGAGTGCTTCACGATGCTGCGCTGGGCGACGCTGCTGAAGATCGCGCTGATGCGGAGTCAACTGCCGTTGCTGGTGTCGACGATGGAGAGCGTGCTTGGGACGGCCCTTGAACTCGCGCCGGTGGGCGCGGCGAAACTGCGCGAGATGATTGAGGTAGGGCTTGCGGCGCTGTCGGAGGGTGTGAATCAGTTTGAGGCGGCGAAGGGAGGACGGCTTGCGGCGCCGGCGGGGCTTGCGGTGAATCGCGCGGTGACGCGGGTGGCGCGGTCGATGGGCGCTGGCGGCGAGAAGGGTGCGCTTCCGGGGAAGCCCGTGCGGGCGGTGGCCAGGCCATCGATGGAGATGGGGCTTGGCGCGTGGGAGCGTGCGGTTGATCCGTGGCAGGGCGCGATCGAGATGGAAGCGCGGTTTGGAATGGTGCTGGTGTCGATGGAGGCACGGGATCGGCGGGTGATCGAGCGGCGCGCGGGGTGGGATGGCATGGCGCCGGTGACGCTGGCGCAGCTGGCGAAGGAACTGAAGACCACGGCGATGCGTGCGGCGATGCTGGAGCGGCGGGCGATCCGGGTGGCGCGGGCGGCGCTGCGCGGCGAGGCGCCGGCGGATGAGAGAAGGGCCAAGGCGCGAGGGGGTAAGGCGGGGGGATGACGGCGAACGGGCGTGGTGTGTGGAAGAGCGGGGCTTTGAAGAGCAGAATGAAGAGCGATAAACGGAGAGCGCATGCAGCGGATTGATGTTGAGGGCGTGCGCGAGGCGTGGGTGCTTCATCGCGGGGCGCTGGGGGACAGCGTGCTGACTTGGCCGGTGCTGCGACACCTGGTGAAGAGCGGCGTGGCGACGACGTTTGTGGCCGACCTGGCGAAGGCGGAGTTGGCGAGCGCGTGCGTGGGGGTTCGCGCGGTGGACGCGGAATCGCAGGCGATGCTGGCATTGTGGCGGCAGGGCGGGACGGTGGAAGGACAGCCGAATGCGGGGCTGGTGCTGGACTATGAGCACGGGGCGAGCCAGGCGCGGGACGCGAAGGTGAAGCGGATGTTCCCACGGGCGCGGGTGATGCCAATGGCGCAGGCGCGGGGCGGGGATGCGCTGCGGGCGTTTGTGGAGGCGCATCCCTTGGCGCGGGCGGAGGCGGGCGGGGCGGAGGACGGGGCGATCGTGCTGCATGTCGGCGCGGGGAGCGACGCGAAGCGCTGGGCGATGGCGAACTGGTGCGAGCTGCACGAGCGGCTGTGTGAGGACGGCGCGGGCGTGGTGGCGATCGCGGGGGAGGTTGAGCGCGAGCGGTTCACGCGGACGGACGCGGGGTTCTTTCAGCGGATGAGCGGGCGGTGGATCGACACGCTGGCGGAGCTGCGCGAGGTGGTGAGTGGGGCGCGGGCGTTCATCGGCAACGACAGCGGACCGATGCACCTGGCGGCGCAGATGGGGGTGGCGACGCTGGCGGTGTTCGGGGCGACGGACGCGCGGGAGTGGGGGCCGGTGGGTCCGAGGGTGCGGGTGGTGGGGAGCGCGAAACGCTGGCCGGGCGTGGATGAGGTGGCGAAGGCGGCGGGAGGCTTGATGGGGTGAAGGGCGAGTCAAAAAACAAAGCGCCAAATGGCCGAATCGCCAAATGAAGTAGAGTGCAAAGCACCGACCGCGAGGACGCAGTCGGTGGCAGTTGGTGACGGCCGCACTACGATCGGCGCATGTCATACGCGGACATAGTGTCGGTGACGTTGGTGGTGGGGCTGGAGGTTCACGTCGAACTTGCGACGCGGACGAAGGTGTTTGCGAGCGCGCCGAACCCGGCGAATCCGGCGTTTCACGACGCGGAGCCGAACACGCTGATCGACGAGGTGGTGATCGGGCTGCCGGGCGCGCTGCCGGTGCTGTCGCGATCGGCGGTTGAGATGTCGATGATGGTGGGGATGGCGCTGGGGTGCCGCATCGCGCCGCTCACCAAGTGGGACCGCAAGAGTTACTTCTATCCCGACCTGCCGAAGGGCTACCAGATCAGCCAATACGACCTGCCGGTGTGCTTTGACGGCGCGGTGCGGCTGCCGGGGCTGGATGAGAAGGGGAATCCGGACTCATCGCGCGAGGGCGCGACGATCGGCATCATCCGCGCGCACCTGGAGGAGGACGCGGGGAAATTGCTGCACGAATCGCCGGGCGGGCGGGCGATCGATTTTTCGATCGCGGACTACAACCGGGCGGGCGCGCCGCTGCTTGAGATCGTCACGCAGCCGGATTTCACGAGCGCAAAGCAGGTGGTGTTCTTTGCGAAGATGCTGCGGAACATCTGCCGATTCCTGGGCGTGTCCGAGGGCGTGATGCAGAAGGGGCACATGCGTTTCGAGCCCAACATCAACACGCACCTGACGCTGGCGGACGGGCGGGTGATCAAGACGCCGATCGTCGAGATCAAGAACCTCAACAGTTTTCGCGCGGTGGAGGCGGCGATCGAGCATGAACTGGCGGAGCAGCCGCGCCGGTGGATCGAGGACCGGCGCGTGATGGGCAAGGGGATGAAGGTGACGCGCGGGTGGGACGATCATCGCGGGGTGTCGTACGTGCAGCGGGAGAAGGAGGACGCGCACGACTATCGGTACTTCCCCGACCCGGACCTGCCGCCGCTGACCATTGATGAGGCGTGGCGCGAGCGTGTGCGGGAGCGCGTGCCGGAGTTGCCCATGGCGCGGGCGGAGCGGTACGCGAAGGACTACGGCCTGGGGGCCAAGGAAGCGGCGGCGCTGGTCGAGGAGCGCGACGACTGCTTCTTCTATGAGCGCGCGACCGAGGCGCTGGCGACGCTCGGGACGATGCGGAGCGTGGCGGGCAAACTGGCGGCGAACCTGGTGCTGCAGAGCGGGGCGAAGCGTGCCAACGAGCGCGGCGTGATGGTGAGCGAACTTGGGATCGGCGCGGCGGAGGTCGCGGCGATCGCGCGGCTGCGCGAGGAGGGGCAGATCGGGAACCAGGCGGTGGAGACGCTGTTTGATGGCATGATCGAGAGCGGCGCGGGTGGGGACGATGCCGCGGCGGCGCTGGCGCGGGTGAGGAAGCTGGCGGAGGAGCGCGGGCTCCTGATCGTGCGAGATGATGCGTCGATGGAGCGGTGGTGTGACGAGGCGATCGCGGCGCAGTCGGCGGCGGCGGCGGACGTGCGGGCGGGAAAGCAGGCCGCGATCGGACGATTGATCGGCGCGGTGATGACGGCCAGCGGCGGGAAGGCGGACGCGAAGGCGGCACGGGAGGCGTTGTTGAAGAAGTTGAAGTAGGGGAAGAGGCAATAGGCACTTGGCACGAGGGAAGAAGCGAGACAGCGAGACAGCGAGACAGCGAGAGAGCGAGACAGCGAGAGAGCGAGACAGCGAGAGAGCGAGAGATCGAGAGAGCGAGACAGGGAGACAGGGAGACAGGGAGACAGGGAGACAGGGAGACAGGGAGACAGGGAGACAGGGAGACAGGGAGACAGGGAGACAGGGAGACAGGGAGACAGGGAGACAGGGAAGAAGACGCCCTCCCTGACGGTCGGGCTACAGAAAAGGGCACTCGTTGGATGTGGGATGATTGCACTGATGTCGATGACGACATCGATTGCGCGCGTGGCCAACAGCGTTGACCACGCCACCCGGAGCGCGGGAAATCACACGCTCGTGGGCGTGATGTGGCTCATTCCTCTTCCAGCGTCTTCTTCTTGCGGAGGACGTGGTGGTAGTGTTGGGCGAAGCGGTGGGCTTCGTCGCGGACGGCCTGGCAGAGGCGCAGGCCGAGGTTCTCGCGGGAGAGTCGGATGGGCTCGCTGCGCTGTTGCACGTAGATGAGTTCTTCTTTCTTGGCGAGGCTGATGACCATGGGCGGGCGGATGTCGAGGGTGTTGAAGGCTTCGAGGGCGGCGTGGAGCTGGCCGAGCCCGCCGTCGATGAGGATGACGTCGGGGTAGAGTTCGTGTCCCTCGCCGGCCTCGCGGTAGCGGCGGCTGACGACCTCGCGGATGCTGGCGTAGTCGTCGTTGCCGCCGTCGACGCTGGAGATGCGGTAGCGGCGGTACTCGCTCTTGAAGGGGCGGCCGTCGATGAAGCAGACCTTGCTGCCGACGGTTTCGTTTCCCTGCAGGTGGGCGATGTCGATGCCCTCGAGGCAGCGGATGGGCTCGTCGAGGGCGAGGGTTTTCTGGAGGCTGCGCAGGGCCGCGGAGGGGTCGATGATGGCGATCTCGGCCTCGGGCTGCCAGCCTTCGGCGCGGGTGGCGCGTTCGTCGAGTTTCTGGAGGGCCTTGATCTGGTCGCGGAGGACGGCGGCCTTCTCGAAGAGGAGCGCGGCGGAGGCCTGGCGCATCTGGTCTTCCATCTCGCGGACGAGCGTGGAGCGCTTGGTGGAGAGGCAGCGGACGAAGAGCTCAACGTCGCGGGCGTAGTTGTCCTTGCTGATCTTGGCGGCGCAGGGGGCGGTGCACTGGTTGATGGCGTGGAGGAGGCAGGGGCGGAAGAAGCGGTTGCGCTCGTCGGACTCGACGATGTCGAGTCTGCAGGTGCGGAACTTGAAGACGCGCTGGAGGAGTTGGACCGCTTCGCGGAGCGCGCCGGCGTTGGTGAAGGGGCCGAAGACGCGGGCGGCGCGCATGTGCGGCTCCTGCTCGCCGATGTCGGTGATGCCGCTGGGGTTTCGGGTGACGAAGACGCGCGGGAAATCTTCGCGGGTGGTGACGACGAGGTAGGGGAAGGTCTTGTCGTCGGTGAGGCGGACGTTGAAGCGGGGCTTGATGTCCTTGATGAGGCGGTTTTCGGTGAGAAGGGCTTCCCACTCGCCGTCGCAGAGGAGGATGTCGAAGTCGTGGACGACCGCGAGCATCGGCTGCTTCTTGGGGCCAAGGTCCGCGGAGGGGACGAAGTAGGAGGAGACGCGGTCGGGGAGGCTCGCGGCCTTGCCGACGTAGATGACGACGCCCTTGTGGTCCTTCATGAGGTAGACGCCGGGGCGCGCGGGGAGATCGCGGGCGCGGCGGAGGAGGCGCGCGAGGCGCGCTTCATCGGCCTCGGTTCCCCACGCCGGCGGGGTGTCGGCGGGGAGGAAGCCCTCGGCGTCGAGTGATGGAAGGTCGGGGTCGTCGGGCACGGAGGATTGTAGAGGTTGGGCGCGCGACGCGGGCGAGCGTGCGTGATATCGTGGGGTCTATGGAACACCTTGGCGAGAATGCGCTGGCGCTGGCGACCCTCACGCTGATGGAGATCGTGCTGGGGATCGACAACATCGTGTTCATCGCGATCATCACGGGCAAGCTGCCGGAGGAGCGGCGGCCTGCGGCACGGCGGGTGGGGCTGTTCCTGGCGATGTTCATCCGCATCGCGCTCTTGCTTGCGATCAGTTGGGTGATGGGTCTGACCAAGCCGCTGTTTGAGTTGGTGGGCAAGGAATTCACGGGCAAGGATCTGGTGTTGCTGTTGGGTGGCGCGTTCCTCATCTACAAGGCGACGACGGAGATTCACCACAAACTCGAGGGCGGCGGGCCGGAGGAAGCGGCCAAGGGTGACGGCGTCACGTTCAAGCAGGCGGTGACGCAGATCGTGCTGCTGGACATCGTCTTCTCGCTGGACTCGGTGATCACGGCGGTGGGGATGGCGCGGGCGGTGTGGGTGATGGTGACGGCGGTGGTGATCTCCGTCGCGGTGATGCTGGCGTTCTCGGGGAAGATCTCGGCGTTTGTGGAGAAGCACCCGACGGTGAAGATGCTGGCGCTGTCGTTCCTCTTGCTGATCGGTGTGATGCTGACGGCCGACGGTCTCGGGCAGCACATCCCCAAGGGGTACATCTACTTTGCGATGGCGTTCTCGCTGGGCGTCGAGATGCTGAATCTGAGGATGAGGAAGCGGAAGGCGGAGGCGAAGAGACTTGCGAGCGAAGGGACGAACTGAAGTGACAGCGTGGTGATATGGTCATCATCTCGCGGCATCTGTGTAACAAATCGTCGCGGAGGTTGTCATGTCTGAGACCAATGATCCACGCGGCCAGATCATCCGGCACGGCGCGCCATTTGGTACCGCGAGCAAGAGTTAGCGTCGCACGAACCACAGGAACGCGTCGATCTCCGCGTGGTAGAAGTCGTTTGAGTTGCCGTCGAGCGAGCGGAACGATTCGGTCGAGTCGAGCCACTGGCTCTCGGTGAGTTTCATGGTTGATGCGTGCCCGTCGAGGAAGACGCACGGCCAATCGGGGCCGTGCGTGCCCAGCAACTGGTAGACGTCGGTGGGGACGAGTTGCCACGAGCGTCCGACGGATTCGAGCGCGTGGCGGTGCAGGTGAACCTCGGCGTAGAAGGTGAGCGCATCGCCCATCGCGATGAGCCTGGTCGGCCAGGTGAAGTTGCTGAGCCTGCGCCAGCCGTTGTTGGCGGCGTCCCAGCCGTCGATGGAGTCGGCGCTGATCTGGATGTCGCCCGATTCGTCGTCGCGCATCACGTTGTTGAAGGCGAAACGTCCCGCGCAGGAGTGGACGGTGGCGAAGTGGGTGAAGTGTTCCGCGTCGCCATCCTTGGAGATCTCGGGGCAGCGCCACGCGGCGGTGGGCGGGAAGAATTCGCCGTCGCGCGGGAAGGGCTTGCCCTCGTAGAGGGAGAGGAAGCGGGCGAGGGGCCACATGGTCATCTCGAACTGGTCGTCCTCTTCTTTCCTGTTCCACATGGTGGCCTTGGGGGGCATGGCCTCGTGGAAGTCGTTGGCGTAGGTGAGGAGTGTCTGTCCCTGCGAGTGGAGATTGACGACGCACTTGGTGAGGCGGGCCGAGCGGCGAGCGTGCGCGAGCGCGGGGAGCAGGATCGCGATGAGGAGCGCGATGACGGCGATGACGACGAGCAGTTCGATGAGCGTGAAGCCGCGGCGTGATGGAGTTGGACCGGTCGTGCGGCGCATACGTCAGCCTCGGTTGCAACGAGCCAGACGGCGATGCTACCAGTAACACCCGGTCCGGAATACCGATCAAAGAACAAACAACACAGGCGTGCGTGAGAACTTGGGGTGAGTGCCCAAGGCGACAAACCGGACCGACCGATGTTGAGGTCCATGGCAGTTCGGCTAACAAATCCGGGCGAGTACGAGGCGGCGGGCGCGAGCAGGCGGCGTCACGGACGTGTGTTGTGCGACGGCGTGTCGTTTCAGGCCGGCAAGCGGAGTGGGTTCGTCGTGGATTTGTCAGCGAGCGGGGCGCGGGTGAGCGTGAGGGGCGACGGGGCCGAGGCCGGCGAGGTGCTGGAGGGCGTGCTGTCGACGGGGGAGGATGAGATGAAGGTGAAGGCGAGGGTGGTGTGGTGCCGCGATGATGGCGGGCGGAAGTGCCTGGGCCTGGAGTTCGTCGAACTCACCGATGAACTCAAGCGTGACCTGATGAACCTGCTGCGTACGGCGATGGCACAGCACACGATCGGGAAAGGTGCGTGAGCGAGTCACGGAGTTTGCAGGTGACGGGCTCTTGCGGTGGGCCGCTGGTGTCCCAGAGCCTCTGTGAAATCCCATCAATCGTGAGGCGGGCTGGGCGGTGGTCGGGTAGCATTGCGGCATCATGGACGAGGTTTCCGAGATGATGCCACAGGACGGCGAGGTCGCGGCCGAGCACAACGGCGGTGCGCCGGCGGATGATTCGGTCGGCGTTCCGAGCGATGTCAACGTGGCGCGAGGGGATTCAGCCGCGGAGGCCGGGTCCGGGGAGATGGCGGTAGCGACGGTAGCATCTGGGGACGCGTCTGGCGGTGCTTCGGCGGGTGGGGAGCCTGGCAGGGAGAGCGTGGCGCACGTTCCCGCGGCACCGGTCAAGAGGGCGCGTCGCCGGGGCGTGGTGGTCGAGATCCCGATCCCGCCGGTGGGGGAGTTGTCGCCGGTGGTGGAGGCGGTGCTGCTGAGCACGCCGCGGCCTGTGGCGACCGGAGCGCTCGCACATGCGGCGGGCTTGTCGGCCCGGAATACCGAGGATGAGAACGCCGAGCCGATCGTGCCGACGAGCGCGATCGAGGCGGTCGAGGGCGCGATCGCGGCCTTGAACGAGGCGTATGACGCGACGGGGCGTTCGTTCCGGATCGAAGCGCTTGCGGGCGGGTGGCGGGTGATGACGCTCCCGAAGTTTGCCGGCGCGATCGCGGCGTTCCACAAGGCGCGCGAGGCGGCGGGGCTCTCGCGGGCGGCGCTGGAGACGCTGGCGATCATCGCGTACAAGCAGCCGATCACGCGCGCGGAGTTGGAATCGATCCGCGGCGTGGCGTGCGGCGAGGTGCTGCGGTCGCTGATCGACAAGCGGCTTGTGGCGATCACCGGGCGTGCGGAGGAACTCGGTCGTCCGCTGCTGTACGGCACGACCAGGCAATTCCTCGACGCGTTTGGTCTGGCGAGCCTGAAGGACCTGCCGACGCTGGCGGAGTTGAAGTTGCCTACTTAGGGTGGCAGCGAGGCAGGAAGAACAAACCTGTGCGAGTGACGCGTGCTCGTCAGTGCAAGGACTTCTCGCGGCGTGGTGAAGTCATGGAAGAGCGAGCCCGCGGGTGATCTGACTCAAGGCCGAGGGCTGATTGTGCCGACGCTTGAGTCATGAAGATCGCAATCGGATTGGCTTTGGCGTGCGTGTCGGCGTTGTTCCTGGGCGGGTGCAAGTCCAGTTCGCTAAGCGGCAAGGTGATCGCGGGCGACGCGTCGGTCGTGACGCTCATCGGCAACGATGAAGACCGCATGAAAGGCGACGGGCTGGAGGGCGTCGACGTTGAGGTCCGGCTTGGTCAGGGGCGGTCGCTCCTGGGCAAGGCGACCAGCGGCGCGGATGGCTCGTGGTCGATCAGCATCCCCGATCCCAAGATGGTGCGCGACAAGTTGAGCGTGATGGCCAAGGGCGAGGGCGTGCTGCCGTCGCGGGGCGATGTGTATTACCCGGGCGAGGGGCGGTCGGTGCTGGTGGTGATGAAGCGGACCGGGCCGGCGCCGTCGAAGGCGGCGGAATCCAACGTCAAGTAGACCTCTGACCCTGAAACTCCGCTGAGCGAACTTCGACGATCTTGGGCGAACCGACTGGGCGATTGCCTCGGATCGGTTTGGCGGCGTGCGCGCAGGTGGATACCTTGAGGCAGCATTGATTCCGGTCACTTACCGCACGCCCGGCATGGACACACCCGCGAGGCCAATCCGCCGCTCGTACCGCCCGACGCTGACGGGGGCGTTGTACGTTCTCACGTCGCTGCTCCTGGCGATCGGCGCGATCAACGGGCAGAACAACCTGCTGTTCTGGGCGTTCGGTCTGGCGGTGTCGGGGCTGTTGGTGTCGGGCGTGATCAGCGGGGCGTCTTTGATGGGCGTGCGTGCGCAGCGTCGGGCTGATGCGCGGGCGGTCGCGGGCGGGTTCATAGAACTGTCGTACGAACTGTTCAACCACAACCGGCTTTTGCCGTGCGTGGGCGTGAATCTGACGGAGGTGGGAAGTCCGTCGGGGAAGGCAAGCCCGGTGGCGCACGCGGGTGATGCGTTCGCGACGATAGTCTCGATCGGGGCGAGGCAATCGGCGACGGTTCGGGCGCGCATCCCGGCGCTTGTGCGCGGGCGGCTGGAACTGGGCGAATTCGAGGCGTGGAGTTTGTTCCCGTTCGGCGTGATGCGGAAGAGCGTGCGGTTTCACACGACGGCTCGGGTGCTGGTCAGGCCGCGGCCGCTGGTGATTCCGCGTGAGACGTTCGAGGTGGCGTTGCGTGAGGGTCTCGGGATGACCAGTGCGCGTCACGCGGTGGCGGGTGTGCGTGGCGGCGAGGAGTATTTTTCGCTGCGTGAGTATTCACAGGGCGACGCGGCCCGGGACATCGCGTGGAAGCGGTCGGCGATCGCCGAGGCGCCGCTGGTGAAGGTGTACATGCCGCGGCGCACGTCGCGTGTGTGGCTGTCGCTGTTGCTCCCCGGGGCGACGCCCGAGGAGAGCGAGCGGATCATCAGCGCGGCGGCGGGATTGGTCGAGTTGGCGTCGGAGCGGAGGGTTGAGATCGGGATATGGGCGCCGGGCGCGCGGAGCGACGGGCGGGACGTGATGATCCGTCCCGCGATGGGATCGGTCGCGTACGGGCTCGTGCTCGATGCGCTGGCAGAGTTGGTCGTTCCGTCGCGGGCGGCGTCGCACGCGCTCCCGGTGTCGCCGGGCGACCGGGTGATTTCTGTGTTCGCCGGGGCGGGCGCGGGCCCGGGCATCGACGCGACGGAGCACCCGTATGCGGAGGGCGGTGCGTGAACGTCGAACGTCTCGCCAAGAACTGTGTCTTCATCGGCGCGATGCTCGCGATCGTGTGCTACGCGGTCGCGGAGAGCGAGTTGACGTGGAAGGTTCTGGCGCTGGCGCACCCGCCGGCGGTCTTGGGCTGGTGGCTGACGGAGAGGTTGGGCAAGCGTCCGCTGAGCAAGTGGCTGGCGAACGCGGCGGTGGCGGGCGCGGTGCTCTGGGCTGGCTACGTGGTGTGGGCGACCAAACTCGAGGTGTCGACGTTCTGCCAGTTCCTGATCCTGGTGATGGTGATCCGCATCTGGGACACCAAGCAGGCCAAGGACATGGCGCAGATCGTGGTGCTGTCGGTGTTCCTGGTGGTGGGCGCGATCCTGACGGACACGCGTCTGCACCTTGCGGTCCTGGTGCTCATGACGGTGCCGACGATCGCCAGCGCGGCGGCGATGCTGCACATCCTGACGGCGGTCGAGCGGGCGCGGAAGGGCGAGGGCCGGGGGAACATCGGGCGTTCCATCGCGGTCTCCGGGGGCGCGGGTCGGCACCTGGGGGTCATGTGGTTGCTGGGCGTTGCGATCGGGCTGATCGTGAGCCTGATCGTGTTCGTGATCATGCCGCGCGGGATCGGGCTGCGTTCGCTCGGGCGATTCGGCGAGGTGGCGTCGTCGCGTACGGGGTTTACGGACACGGTTGATCTCCGGCGTGCAGGCCCGTCGGTGGAGTCCGAGATCGCGGTGATGGAGGTTCGTCTGGAGGACGACACGGGGTTTCCGCTGGGTTCGCCCGACCAGGTTCTGTACCTGCGTGGTGTGGCGCTCGATCAATATGAGCGTGGAGCGTGGACGCGTGGCGTGGGGCGGGGCGGGGCGACCTATGAACTCCGTACCGGCGTGTGGCAGGACCGACTCTCCTGGCGGACGGGGCGGCGGACGCTTGTGCAGAAGGTCACGATTCGTGACGCGGGCGCCACGACGCCTCTGTACGCGATGTTGTCCCCGGTGGGGATCAAGGTCGAGAAGCCGACGAGCGTGCGTTTCTCGCGATGGGACGAGGTGCTTACCCGCGACGATCGGCAGGGGCGGACGGGGCGACTCGAGTACACGGTGCGATCGGTGGAGTCCGCCATGCCGCGTGAGTCGGCGCTGGACCGGCGTCGCACGCCGGCGACGTTTCCGTCGGACAGGGTGACGGTGCTCGCGCGTTCGGTGCTCGTTGCGTCGGGGATCGAGCCCGACCCGGAGCGGCGTGCGCCCGTGCTTGACAGGAGCGCCGCGGAGGCGATCCAGAACTTTCTGCACACGGGATTCCAGTACACGCTTGACACCGAGGCGCCGCCGGCGGGGGTCGATCCGATCGAGGCGTTCCTCTTTGATCGCAAGACGGGGCACTGCGAGGTCTTTGCGGGTGCGATGGCGGCGATGTGCCGGAGCGTCGGCGTCGACGCGCGAGTCGTCGCGGGGTATCTGGCCAGCGAGTACGACGAATCCGCGGGGGTGTACACGGTGCGTGAGCGACACGCGCACGCGTGGGTCGAGGTGCTGACGGATAACTGGAACTGGAGGACGATGGATCCGACGCCACCGGCCGATCTGGCCAGCGCGCACAGGCCGAGGGATTCGATCGCGGCCAAGTTCAACCGGTGGCTCGATTCGCTCAACGCCGCGTGGGCCGTGTCGGTTGTGTCGTTTGACGAGTCATCGCAGCGAAAACTCCTTGGGATGAACGTGAACCCGAGCCTGGAGATCCAGGAGAAGTTCATGGAATGGGCCGGGGCGAGCGAGTCGTCGCGTGGGGAAACGGACAGTCGTCGCTGGGTGCCGGTGATGGGGGTGCTGTCGCTGGTGGTCGGTGGCGGGGTGCTGTACCGCCTTGCGGTGGGGGTGATCGGAAGGAAGCGTGGCGTGCGTCGTCCCACGCCGCGAGAAGCGAGGTTCTATGACGACGCGATCCGCGTGCTTCGACGCGCGGGGATTCCCAAGCCGGAGGGCGTGACGCCGCTGGAGCACGCGTCGTCGTTGGCGGCGGTGCATCCGGCGGCGCCGGGAGTTCTGCGCGAGATCGGGGAGTTGTATTACGAGGCACGATTCGCGGGGCGCCGCCTCAATCCCGAGGAGAGTGCGCGAGGGAAAGCCCTGGCCGGATCACTGCGCGCGCTTCTGGTGCGATAACAGTGAGAGGTGGTCCGTATCGGACGCGCGAGTCGTGCGCACCGGCATGATCGCGCGCGGGTGATCCCGGGAATGGCGTAGGGCGAATGTCGAGGGGGGCGAGGGTCGATGTCTACGGACGAATCGACGAATTGGGCCGTGCCGCGGCAATGGGCCGTAGCGCGGATCGAGGCTGGCAGTCCGGAGAATCCGGAGCCCGGAGAGGTTCAATGCCCGCAAACCGTTCCCGCACCGAGCGTTGGCGCGAGTGCATGCAGCAGATAGCAGATCGCCAGGGAGGCCTGGAACTCTCGCTGGACCGTCCGCAGGATCAGGCCGCGCCCGACCTGGTGTGGCGTGTACGTGTGCTGCAGATCAACGCCGGAGATATTGTCGTTGAAGCGCCGATCGCGGTGGGCAAGGCGATCGATCTGCCCGGCGGGACGCTGCTGGTGGGCGGCATGACGATCGGGCAGAACCGATGGATGTTCCGGACGGAGGTGATCCGTGCGGAGCGAGTGGGCAACACGCCGGTGCTGCGTCTGCGGGCGCCCGAGAGCGTGGAGCGTTGTTCGCGTCGTTCGTTCTATCGCATGAGCACGGCGGAGCTTCACCTCCCGAGCGTCGAGTGCTGGCCGCTGATGAACCCGCTGACCGCCATCCCGGCGGAGATCGCGTGCCGGGCGCACGCACGGATGGCGCTGGCGGCGGGGGGCAACGTGCTCCTGGAGCCGCCGTCGATTTTGCCGGACGTCGGGCCGTCGTTCAAGGCGAAACTGGCAAACATCTCGGGAGGGGGCGCGGGGCTGGTGATCGAGCGGGACGACGCCGCGGCGGTGGATCGCACGCGGCAATTGTGGCTGCGGATCGACCTGCGCCCGACGGTGATCGCGCCGATCGCGCTCTCTGCGAAGGTCGCGCACTCGCACATTGACAGTGCGCAGAACCTCTACCTGGGCGTCGCGTTCGATTTCTCGCTGCACAACGAGCACAAGCAGTTCGTCACCGAACAACTCGTGGCGTATGTTGAGCGGATGCGCCATCAGACAAAGGCGGCGTGAGAGCGACCCGCACGTTTGCGCTCGCCCAGGATCGGCCGCGCGACGCTGTGCCATTCGCCGGTCCGCGTGCGCGCGACGACGCCGGGCGAGATGAGCGTCTACCCGCCATGCCGATCATCTGCCGGCGGTGGAAGGTCCGCGTGGCGGCGGAGCGCACGATCGCGTGGGCGGCGAAGATGACGAGCGAAAGCAGCGGCGCGGCGGGAACTGCCGATCCTGCAATCGCGGGAGCGGAACGCGTGGTGGTCAGCACCCGGCCTCGAAGTGTTCGGCGAAATCGTCGTAGTCGAGCGCGTTGGTGAAGCCGTCGTGGTTGAAGTCGGCGCCGATATCGCCAGCCTCGAAGAGTTCGGCGAAGAGATCGTAGTCGAGCGCGTTGACGAAGCCGTCGTGGTTGAAATCGGCGGGGCACTGGGGCGCGAGGCCCAGGATGAGCCGTGCCTTTGCGAGGTCTTCGCGCGGGATCAGGAGGGCCGAGACCTTGGGAACGCCGATGGAATCGGCGATGACCTGACCGTGCTGGGTCACCGGGCCGTTCTCCGGTACGCGGAGCGCCCAATACACTGTCTGTCCTGCGCTCGGATGGAACTCTTGAGTTCGGCGCGGCGCGATGCTGACGCGTACGACCGGCACCGGGGCGTTGTCGACAGTGACGGCGGAGTTCCCGCGAAGGAAGATGGTACATTCCCAGCGGTCCGCGTGATCGAGGATCGAGGCGGGCGTCCAATCGAGATAGCCGCCCCAGGTACCCCAGGCCGCACCCTCGGGGGAGCACGGATCACCAGAGCCGGGGTCGGGCTGTCGACCGGGCGTGGCGAGGTCTTCGTCGGAATCAAAGAAGCCGGGGTATGACACATCGTTGCGGAAGCAATCGGCGAGGTACTGCGCGCTGTGGCGATCCGTCTTCACGGGCGAGATCCACTGTCCAAGGTCGGGCCACGGGTCGCAGTGGGTGGCGTCATCGCCCAGATCGGGCGTTTCATGACTCCACTCTTCCGGGCTGTGCTCGCGTTCGTCCCAACTGACGATCAGGCCGAGTTCGGAATCGTTGCACGCGTCGAGCCCGGCGCGGGCGATGGGCGTCCACGCGCCCGACATATTGTCGTCGCGTTTGCCCGAGTAGAGGCGTGTGTACGGGACATAGGACTCGGGGCTGAGCCGGACGCTCTGCGTTTGCACCTGCTGATGGGTCAGTGGCAGCCCGGTGTCTGGCGAGAGGACGTTGGTCGCCAGGTTCTGCGACCAGAGCCCGTAGTACGGCGGCGTGTCGTTGAAGTTGAAGAGCGCACACTGGAGGACGACAGCGCTGAACCTCCAGGGCTGCTGGCGCGACAGGTGCGATGCACCACGAGATCCCGCGCTGTGCCCGATGATCGCCACGCGATGCGGATCGACGTTGAACGGGCCAGCGCCGGAGGTCAGCCAGTCGGCGAACCAGAAGACACGCCGGCTCGTGTAGTTGGTGATGATCTCGTCGTTGGGCACATCACCGCGGGCGCCGATGAAGAACGGGTCGAAATGTCTCGCGTAGCCGAACCACGAGGTCACACTGGACTGCCGGTTGGGTCCACCCTGCCAATACAGGTTGTCGTCGGGCGTGATAAGAATGCCGCTCGTCATCTCGAGCGACATGTTGGCGCGCACGTGCATTCCGGGCATGAACGCCTGGTACTGACCCTCGCCGCCGTGCATGCAGAACACCGCTGGATATGGGCCCGGAGGGAGGCCGGTCAACGGTGATGTCACCGCGAAGACGTGCGGGACGCATCCGCGGCTGGCGCTGGCCATGACCGGGAAGTCCGGTCGACCGTCCTCGGGATCTTCGCGCCCGTCGACCCAGACCATGTACGCCGCGTACGGATAGCCGGCGGCGTTCACGTCGCCGAACTGAAGATGCGGGCGTACGGGCTCATTGACCGGGTCGTAGCCATAGTTCACGTACACGCGATTGTCGGTCGTCACGCCGGTGTTTCCGTGAACCACGACCGCGAAGAACTTGGCCCCGTCCTCGTGCGGCGTCCACGCCATCGCCCCCTGGGTTGCGGTCAGCGTGGTATAGCCCGACCCATTGGGAACGCGCAGCGTCGCCGTTGCTTTCAGATTCTGCATGCGCTCGCCGACGGCCTCCTCGGGGAAGATGCGAGCCAGGAGCGTCATGTTTGCGATGTCCGTCTGCGGCAGATCCGACGAGTACAGGTCGTAGGTGAAGACAAAGCCGGCCGCGAGGTCCCAGCGCAGGAAGACCTGGCCGTCGACGTAGGCTCCTGCGATGTTTGTTTGCGCCGTTGCGGTGTTGGTGCTCCACGCCGACAGCGTGATCAACGCGAGCGTGAGGGCCGTGCGAAACGATCGCGCTGCCCGTGCGACATGGAGAATCAAAGACACCGGGAACGCATGACAGTTGCGTAGAAACATGGCACGAATGTATCGGATGCGCCGAATGGATACAACACGAATCAGAGAAATCGCGAAGAAGCCGGCGGCGATTAGGACCCGTCGCCGACTGGTGCAGGAGGACCTGTCGACTTCAGCACCCGGCCTCGAAGTGTTCGGCGAAATCGTCGTAGTCGAGCGCGTTGGTGAAGCCGTCGTTGTTGAAGTCGGCGCCGATATCGCCGGCCTCGAAGAGTTCGGCGAAGAGGTCGTAGTCGAGCGCGTTGACGAAGCCGTCGTGGTTGAAATCGGCGGGGCAGCGCGGCGTGCGGTAGGCCTTGATATTCGTGCTCGTGCCCGCGACGAGCAGCGTGCCGTCGCGCCCGAACGCCGGCGCTCCGATGTTGATGTTTGTGACCGCGACCGACCAGCGCTCGGAGAGATCGGGGTTGAAGGAATAGAAGCGGCCGTTGGCGAAGGCACCGTTGGAGAAATAGAGGCGGTCGAGCGAGTCGACGGCCATGCGTGGCTGGGAGAAGTCGGCAGGAATCGCGGCGCTGGTCGCGATCAGTCCACCGTCGGTGGCGCGTCGGCGCGCGATTTTGTTGCCCGGGTCCATCATGAAGACCGACCCGTCAGACGCGACGGCGAACTCCGATTCGGTCGTCCACTGGGCGGGGACCGACCAGCGCACGCTCATCGATGTCCCGTTGTCGTCGATCGCGTAGAAGAAGTCGACGGATGTGTTGTTCTGAACGCGCGAGAGGTAGATCGTACCGTCCGGGGCGACCATCGGCGTGTTCTGGATCGTGAAGCCGGTGAGCGTCGGGCTCTGGTACATGAGCGTTCCGGTCGTCAGGTTGAACTTCTTGATCGCGTGCCCGCCCGGCACGGCATCGGCGACATAGATCGCGTCGGCGTGGATCGCTCCGCCGCAGTTGCCCGATACGGACCCGACGCGGCTGGCGGTCCACACCGTCGTGCCGTTGCCGGCGTTGATGCGCCAGATCTTGGTGAAACTCGCGATCACCGGATCGCCATTGGGCGCGAAGACGACGCCGTCGTATGGTCCGGCGTCGATCAGATCAACCGACGACCAGAGCGTCGCGCCGGTGGCGGCGTCGAGCGCGTGGAGTTTGGCCTTGACCGACGCGCCGTTGCCTGATCGGGACACAAAGACCTTTCCGTTCGAGACGCCCGCGATCCACGTCGTCCAGTCGCCGTTCAGCCAGGGGATGTTCCTGGACCAGATCTCCTGGCCTGTGTCGAGGTTCATGCACACGACCGGCGACTTGTCCGAGTTGGCCTCGGGCGGGAAGCCCGTCTGACGCACCATGAACACGCGAGAGCCCTCGATCACCGGCTGCCACGCGATGACGGACGTGCGGCCGCCAGCCCAGAGTTGCGTCGCCGCGTCGGGGCCCGGCTGGGTCGTTCGACCATCGCGACCGGCGTTCCCGCCGTTGTTCGTCCAATCCTGAGCCAGAGCACCTGCCGACAACGCAACATTCAACGCCAACGCGGAGGCGATCATGGAACGCATGGAAGACTCCCTTCGCGGGTGGTCCCGCCCAACTAAGGTAGCGGGAACGCCCGCGCGAGCCAAGGCAATTGAGCGCGAGACCCTCCGCGGTGAACGCCCGGGAAGCAAGACCCCCGCAGCGAATCCGCGATCAGCGGGTTGATGTTCTCGGCCCACGGGGCCCGATCACGCGGAGCGGCACCATGCCCGACCTGCGTGGTCGGATTTCGTCTCGGCCTCGAGGAGTCGGTGTCGAGCGGGTGCAACCGGCGGTTGGCGTGGCGATGCACGGGATCGTGGGCTTCCGGCGCATGCCGCATCCGACATGCACGCGCGACGCAGGAGGCGTGTCGCCATGCTCCGCTAACACCCGGCTTCGAAGCCGCTGGCGAACAGGTCGTAATCGAGCCCGTTCACGAACCCATCGCGGTTGAAGTCCGCGCCGGGATCTCCGGCCTCAAAGAGCGATGCGAACGAGTCGTAGTCCAGCGCGTTCACGAAGCCGTCGCAGTTGTAGTCCGAGGTGCACACCGTCAGCCACGCCTCGTGGCTCGGGATCGGCGCGCACGCGTTGGTCGCCATGGCGCGGAAGCGGACCTTGGCGCCCGGCTGGAGATTGATCACCGACAAGTCCGGTGTGTTGGTGCCGATCAGGTCGCCCACGCCCGGGAACTCGCCGTCGCCCACGTCGACCCACGTCCCGACATCGGTCTTGAACTGCCACTGCACCGTGAGGTTCCCGGCGCCGGCGGCGATCACATGGAACTCCGCGGCATCACGGTTGCAGGCGACGAAGTCTTCCGGCTGCTCGAAGAAGATCGGGCAGGTGGGGGCTTTGCGGATGCCGCCGCTCCTGATCTCGTCGAGGCGAGCGGTGGTGAGGGCCTCGCTCAGGATGAACACGCTGTCGATCGTGCCGTTGACCCCCTGGTCGCAGCAGGTGCTGGCGCCGATGTACATGTACGGGTGCCCCGCGCCGGGCGAGCCGGTTCCGGTCTTGACCACGCCGTCGACGTACAAGGTGGCGGCGTCGGTGATGTCGTCGTACACGACGGCGACGAACTGCCACTGACCAGCGATGGCCGGCACAAATCCCAGCACTCCGTTGCCCTTGAACGCCGACCACCCCGTGCCGCCGCCGCGCGTATCGAGGCCTAGATCGCGGTCGTAGCTCCCGTTGTCGTGCGAGAGCATGTGCCGATTGGTGGCGACCACATTCAACTTCACCCACGCGCCCATGGTGAGGCGTGGCACGACCGTCGGATTGATGTTCAGGTTCACCCGCACCGCGTTGTTTCCGGCGGTCGCGATGCCGAACCCCTCATACCCGTCGACGCTGAACGTCGGCGCGGGGACGCCGACGAGCGAGGTCGTCACGCCGTTGCCGGAGAGGTCCTTGGAAGTTCCGTCATCAAACGTGAAGATCGCCAGGGTCTGCGCCATCGTCTGACCGCTTAACACCGCGATCGTCGAGGCCGAGATGGCTGCGCCCAAACGCATCGCGCCGCAACGCAAGGCGCTGATCCGCTCACACATGACACACACTCCGGGCTGAAACAACCGGCCATCGACGGCGCAGGCACATGCGCCTCATCAAGCGATGCTAACCCGCGAGAAAATAGGGGCAACACAAACAAGACATGAACATCTATTTTTGGGGTCTTTCGCCGCTCGCGCGACCGATCGCATGGTTTTCGGTCCAATCCGATCGGGCAAGCGGAGGAGTCACGTCCGGACGCTCGTCGCCATCCCGATCGCGACTGGGAGGAGGACCATCACGGGCACGAACACACCGATCTGCGGCGGGAGGCCCGGGATTGCCGCCGACGCGCCCAGCACGCCGCCCATGAGGGCCGTGATCGCGATCGGCGCACACTTGAGCGACTGGACGATCATGTTGCAGGGCTCACGCCTCAGGAAGAAGGGCATGGCCACGGCCAGTGCGAGGAGGTTCGCCGCCAGAATCGAGAGCCTTCCCCAGCGGATTCGTTCCAGTTCGGTCACGCCCCGTTCGTCGAGCAACTCGGGGCGTTTGAGCATCTGGGAGACTTGGGCCCAACTCAGGCTCTGCGCAAACCCGGCGTAGCGTCGCATTTTCATCGCGGTAGGGTCGAGGTTTGTCTCGATGCGTTTGACAGTGCTCGGGGCTTCGGGGGCATCGAGGCGGACGCCTGTGCCGTTCTCCAGTTCCCACGCCTTGCCGCTCCATCGTGCGGTATCCGCGGAGATGCGAGTGTCGGCGATCCCCTGGGCATCGCGCTCCCAGACCATGAGCCCGATGAGTTCGCCCTCGTCGGCCTTGAAGGCCCGCGCGAACCACAGCCTTCCCAGTGAATCCTTGTACATGGGGACGGTTGTTTCGCCCAGCGCGCGTTTGCCGGCGTCGCCGTGGTCGCGGACCAGCATGGCCGCGATCTGCGGGATCACGAGTTCCTGGTTGGCGATCTGGACGCCCGAGAGCGCCAGCGAGGCGACGAAGATCGGAACCGCGGCGCGGTGCAAGGCGATCCCGCTCGCCAGCACACCGACGAGTTCTCGCCCGCGCACCAACTGCGTGAACGTGAACCCCATGGCGCCGACCATGACCAAGCCCAGCGTGTAGTTGAACAACTGGAGAAGCCGAGGCCACCACAGATCGGCGATGAGCAGTGATGTCACCACGGCGCGGCGGACGAAGCCGGGGTTCGTGCCCTCCTCCTTGAGGTATCGATCGGCGGCGGAGACGAAGCGGTCGAAGTTGAGCGAGACGTCGATCGTCACGACGAACGAGGCGAAGATCAGGAGCAACGCGATCACGTTGATGAGGTACTGGCGGGCGATGTAACGGTCGAGCAGTTTCATCGTGGATCACGCGAACCGAGGCAATGTGGGCGGAATCAGCCCGAGCGTGCGGCAGGCCGGGACGCTGACAGCGTACGCCAGCAGCGCCGCGCCCGTGACATCCGAGAGGAAATGATCGCCCGAGAGCAGGCGAGTCCACGCGCATCCCGCCGCGAGCACGATCGCGAGGGGTCCGAGCACGGGGCGAGCCAGCGCCAGCGCGATCGCACCGCCGAACGCCACCGCCGCATGGCTGCTGGGCAGCCCGAGGTTGCTCCCGTCTGCGAACCCTGCGAAAAGCCCGCGGAAGACATAGCGTCCGTCCTCGCCGGGTCGTTCGCGTGCGATGATGAGTTTGAGCAGTTCCGCCGCCGCGCCCGAGAGGGTCGCGCCGGCGAGGATGGACAGCGTCATCGAGATCCGCGCGGCGATCGCTTCTTTCTTGCTCAGCAGCCAGGCCGCCAGCGCGACGATGAGCCATGTCGGCAGGTACCCCATGACACGGAGCAGTCGATACCAGTCGCGTCCCTCAACGCGGGGCGTATCCCCGCTCTTGAAGAAGAAGTACGCCCAGTGGTCCAGCACGCTGGCGGCAATGAACACGAACAGCACAACCGCGACCGTGACCAGCGTGCGTCGCGTGCGCAGCCTGGCCTCGCGGGGCGAAAGCCAGCGTCCGCCGACGTGTCTCATCGAAGGTGATCCTGATCTGTTCGCCATCAAGAACCGCCGATCCCTTTGTATCCATACCCCAGAAACACCGGGCGTCCCCGCTTGTGCTCGCCGCGCAATTCGCCGAGGTCTTCCACACGGTCAAACCACGGGGTCCACTGCTCGCGTGTCGCGCCCAGGAGCACCGCCGGCCGCCCGACAAGTCCGGTCGCGCGCCGAAGGTCTGTCTGGGCCCACAGATCGTACTGACAGCGCCGCCCGCCCATCAGGCTGCTGGAGCAATACACGGTCGGGCGGCCCGGAAGATAGAACGCCATCTGGCTGGCACGCCCGTAGTGCTGGCTGATGACAAAGGGGTCGGCGTGCGTATGACTGCGCAGCGACTCGATCAATTCAGCGACCTGCCCGGCGTTGCTGGTTGCGCTCGTCAGCCGCGCCACCGGCACGAACTTCCCGACGCCCGGGAGCGCCGACGCCCAGTCCGGTCGGAGCATCCCGATTCCCGCCACCAGCCCGATGCCGATCGTGACGTGCCACGCGACCTGTGTCGGCGTTTCCGGTCTGCGGAGGAGGAATCCCCATCGTGGCCTGGGTTCGGGGAGTTCACGCCAGAGGCGCATCAGCAGCGTGAAACGATCCATGCCGCGGACCAATCCGAACGCCGCCAGCGGGATCAGGGTCGCGTGCCCCGCGATGGCCCAGTTCGCCTCGCCCTCGCTCACGAAGGTGACGATCAGATAGAAGACAAAGATCGGTGCCGCGGCCAGGAGGAGGAAGACGGCGCTCTCACGCGGCCCGTCGGGCGTGAGGTCATGATCGCGGAGCGCCTTGACGACGCCGATCATCGCAAGCACTCCGATAGCGCCGGCCAGGCCGATCTGCGAGGCGAGGAATGTCAGCGTCCAGAGCGGCGAGTACGGCTCTCGCGCCTCGGGCATGTCGCCCCCCTTGACGCCGAGGTGCCCGAGCAAATGATGCACGGTGGGCCAGCCGTTCTGCGCGTTCCAGATCACGACCGGCGCGATTCCCAGGAGGGCGATCGCGATTGCGCCGAGCAGGAGCAATCGCGCGCGGGGGTGAAGGCGCAGGCGAGCGTGTCGCGCGAGCGCGTAGACGATCAATCCGGGCAGCAGGAGGAGCGTCGTGTATTTGAACAGCACGCCGGCGCCGAGCGCCGCACCGAGCCCGATCCACGACCACGATCCGGCGCGATGCAAACACCGCCACGCCGCCCACACCGCCAGCATCCAGCAGGCGACGTAGGGCAGGTCGATCGTCGACAGCAGCGAGAGCGCCTGGAAGGCCGGCGAGAGAACGACGCACGCGGCCGCGAAGAAGCCGGCGCGCTTGTCGCGCATCGAGTCGCGTGCCAGGCCCGCCATCGCGAGCGCGGCGATCGCGCCCGAGAGCGCCGCGGGCACCCGCACGCCAAACTCGCCGGTTCCCAGCACCTTCACCGACGCCGCGATCGCCCAGGCGATCCCCGGTCCTTTGCTGTAATAACTCCATTCGAGGCGGCGGCTCCACTCCCAGTAGTGGGCCTCGTCCTCGATGAGCGGGTAGGGATTGAACCATGCGAGGTAGGCCAGGCGCGCGACCGTGACCACGAGCACCATCGCGACCACGATCGCCCAGGACCGGGCCCACGGGGCCCATGTGCCGGCGCGTGCATGGATGTGCTTGGTCTCAACTCGCGTCATCGTGCGTCGGGGACGAACGCCCCGCGATTCCTCGTGCGGCATGCTCAGTGGCGCGTGAGCCGCCAATATCCCACCGCCGCGTAGGCTCCCATGATCCCGACGCCGCCCCACAGCACCAAGAGCCCCGGCCAGCCGTGCTCGTGCGTCAACTGCTGCCCGCTGGAGATGGTGATCACGGTCGCCAGCGCCGGGAAGAAACTCCACAGATACACCGTCAGGGGCAGGCTGCCCGAGAGGCGGACCGCGGTCATCGCCCCCGCCACCACCATCACCACGCACGCCAGGCTCATCGCAAACCGCTCGTTCTGCTTGCTCGTGATCTCGCGGAGCAGGCTCGAGATCGAATGATCCAGGTCCGCGTACGGCCGCTTCACGAACTCATCGCCATCCTTTTCGACGCGCGGCCTGGCGTCCCCGAGCAGTTTCGCCGCCGGCGTCTTGTCCGGATCGAGCAGCGTCGACAGCGGGCCGTTCACCAGCGAGAGTTCGCTGAACACGAGTTTGGTGCGTTTTCCGGCGGCCTGATCCTTCATCGCCTGGCCCGCCACGTTGTCCAGTTCCAACCGCATCGTCATGCTCCGCGACGACCGATCAGGACCGCCCATATCCGTGTAGATGCCCGCGTCGATCGTCGAGAACTTCGTCGGAGCCGCGCCGACCAATCGCTTCTCGACCTCGATCGGTGCGCCCGCCTTGGCGGGCTGGAGGACCCAGCGCCAGTCCGGGGTGCGCACCGCGACCCCGGCCGCACGGATCACGTATTCCGTGCCCTGCGGGTCGCGGAGCGTCACCTGTCCCCGCTCCTTCAGTTCCTTGCGGAGCGCCTCGGTCGTGACGCGTTCGGCCACGTGATACGCCAGGTCGCGTCGCTGGACCTCGATCCAGTTCATCCCTTCGGGGTGATCGCGCAACTCGATCAGTTCTCCGAAGGTCAGGAACTTCGGATCGTCCTTGAACGCGTTCGAGATGTTCAGCCACAACGGGAGCGTTTCAAACCGCGCGTACGCACGATCACCGTCGCGGGCGCTTCCCTGCTCGAGTTGCACCACGGCGCGGGTCGCGGCGCTGTCGCTCGCTCCGCCCGGGAGGAGCACGACCTGCGCCAGTTTCGCGGTCGCCTCGCGTTCGATCTCGCCCTTCTTGTCGAACACGAGCACCATCACGCCGCGCAGCACCAGCCACTCGCGTGCCCCCGCGTCGCGCAGTTGCGGGCTCTTGGCGACGTCCATCGTGACGACCTGGTCGGCGTAGAGCACCGTTCCCTCGCGCACGACCGGCTGCCCGCGTTGCACCGAATTCACGAGCACCTTCGAGAGGTTCTGCGCGATCAGCACATCCATCGAGCGCAGGAACCGGGGCATGATGAACTGGTTGAGCCCGAGCAGCCCGACGCCCAGGACGAGCCCCGTGATGATCGCGGGCATCAGCACCGCGCGGTGCGACACGCCGCCCGCGTAGGCCGCGGTCACCTCGTTGTCGTGCGACAGACGGTGATAGGCCAGCGTCGCCCCGAAGCCCGCGGCGAACGGGAGGGCGTACTGGAGCATCGGCACGATCGCCAGCCCCATGAACTGCAGCGCCTCGACGGGCGTGATCTTCCCGTCGGCCATCGGCTTGATCGATGCCGCGAACGCGATCACCGCGACAAGCACCGCGCCCGTGAGCGCGATGATGCGCCACAGTTCCAGCGTGATGTACTTCCACAGCGAGATCGGCATGCCGAATGTCATCGTGCTCAACGCGCTCCGTGTCGCTTACGGGGAAACGTCGTTACGTCCCCGCCCGCCTTACCTCGACCTTGCCGCCCGCCACGTCCTTGATCGCGTAGCCCATCGCCAGCAGTTCATCGCGGATCGTGTCCGACCTGGCAAAGTCCTTCGCCGCCCGAGCGGCGCGGCGTTCCTCCAGTTTCGCGATCACCGCCGGGTCCGGCGCGAGGCCCGAGGCGAAGATGCCGATCTCCGTCGATGCCGCGGCCGGCCTCTGCAGTTCCAGCACGCCCAGCACCGCGTCGAACACATTCATCAACTCCGCGTCCTGCGTCCCGGGCTTCTCCGTTCGCGTCACGAACTTGTTGACCTCCGCGATCGCGGCGGCGATGTTCACGTCGGCGTTCATCGCCTGGGCGAACCCGATCATCGCGTCGTCGCGCGAGCCCTGGGTGTGTGCGGCGTCGCCGGCCGCGTTCTCGACGAAGCGTCGCCAGCGTTCCACCTGTCGCTGCGAATCCGCCAACCCCTGCATGGTGAAGTTCGCGTTGCTCCGGTAGTGCGTGCGAACAAGCTCCAGCCGCAGGGCCGCCGCCTCCACGCCCTTGGCGAAGAGGTCGCGGGCCGTGAAGAAGTTCCCTTTGCTCTTGCTCATCTTCGTGCCCTCGACGAGCAGGAAGCGAGGGTGGAACCACATGCGGGCGTAGCCGCCCTTGTCGGGCGCTGCGTTGAATGCGCAGCACGACTGAGCGATTTCGCACTCGTGGTGGGGGAAGATGTTGTCCTCGCCGCCCGAGTGGAGGTCGATCAGCGCCTCGCCGTTGGGGATGGTCGCCGAGAGGTCCTTGCCCACCAGGCGCTGGAAACTCATCACAGAGCACTCGATGTGCCAGCCCGGATAGCCAGCGCCCCACGGCGAGTCCCACTTCATGATGTGCGACGAGTCTTCCTTCCACAAGAGGAAGTCCGCCGGATGCCGCTTGCTCGCCTGGTTCGTCGCCGCGATTCGTCCGCCCGCGCCCTCGCGCAGTTGATCCAGCGTGTTGCCGCTCAATCGCCCGTAGGTCGGGAACTTCTGCACGTCGAAATACACGACGCGCTCGCCGGGATTGCCCACGACATAGGCGTATCCCTGCCCGATCAACCGCTGCACCAGCGCGATCATCCCCGCAACGCTCTCGGTCGCGCGGGGCTGGAGCGTCGGGTCCTTTTCTCCCTCGATGGCCAACTTCAGCCCGAGGCGTTTGGCGTCATCCTTGAAGCGATCCTCATAGAAGCGCGCGATCTGGTATGGATTGCTCGGATCGATCGCGACGTCGGCCGGGAGTTTGCCCGACTTCTTGGCCTCGGCGATGCGCTTGCCCGCGACCGCCATGCGGTCCTCGCCCGCCTCGCCGCCCTCCGCGTCGTCGGTCATGTGCCCCACGTCCGTGATGTTCATCACGTGGGTGACCTTCCGCGGTCCCTTGTGCGTCTTTCCGTCCGCGTCCTTGATCTCGCACAGCGGCGATTCGATCCACCTGCGCAGCACGTCCGCCGCCAGAAACGACCGGAAATTCCCGATGTGCGCGTCGTCATACACCGTCGGACCGCAGGAATAAAACGTCACCCTCGCGGGGTCACGGGGCACAAAGTCCTCTTCCGTCCTCGTCAGGGTGTTGTACAGGCGAAGGGGCATGCGCAGATGGTAGCGGGACGACGCGGAACGAAACGCCGGCGGTCAATTCGACGCGGTCTCCTCCGGGCCGCGGGCCCGTACCTGAACTCCCTGGTCGGAGCGGCGTCCCTCTTCGCCGGAGTCTCCGGAGCGCCGCGGCTCGATCCGCACCAGCGTCACCCGCGTCGCCTCCGCCGCCAGAACCGTCACCACCGCCCCGTCGTGCTCGAACCGTTCACCCCGCGGCGGGATCCTCCCCAGCGTCACCGTGACGAACCCGCCCACGGTGTCATAGTCCTCGCTCGAGGGCAGTTCGACGCCGAGATCGCGCAAGCCGTCGTTCGCGTCCACGATGTACGCCCGGGCGTCAATGGTCGCCGATCGCTTGTCCTCGGCGATCACCACCTCGGGTTTGTCGTCCTCTGGGAGTTCGTACTCGTCCTTGATCTCTCCCACGATCTGCTCGACGATGTCCTCGATCGTCACCAGCCCCGCGGTCCCGCCGTATTCGTCCGCCACCATCACCAGGTGGACCTTGTTCTGGAGCAGTTCCGCCAGCAGTTCACGGATCGTCTTGGTCTCGGGCACGAAGATCGCCGGGCGCAGAATCGTCTTGAAATCAAACGTCTTGCCCATCCGCTGCGCCTCGCCCGCCATCCAGCGCATCAGGTCCTTCACATAGAAGACGCCCACGATCCGATCGAGTGTGCCGTCGTACACCGGGAGGCGGCTGTGGTTGCTCCGGCGGAGCGTTGCCGTCACCTCTCCCAGGCTGTTCGTCAGCGCCATCGCCTCCATCTCGGTCCGCGGCGTCATGATCTGCGCAACCGTCATGTCCTTGAACTTGACCACGGCTTCGATCATGTCGCTCTCAAAGCGATCAAACTGCCCACCCTGCCGGGCCTCGTCGACGACCGAGAGCAATTCCGCGTGCGCCTGCTCGTTTGCGGCGGTCGCCGGGCGGTCCGCCAGGCGACGCACGACCTCGTCAAAGAACCGCACGACCGCGTTGAAGGGTGACGCGAGCAGATAACCGGCGCGCACCAGGGTGGACCACAGGCAGATCGTCTCCGCCGCCGCATGCCGCGCGATGCCCGTCGGGATCGCCAGCCCGAAGACCCACACGATCGCCGCCGCGATGCCAAGCCCGATCGAGACATCCATCCAATCGAGTTGCTCCCCGCCGCGCGAGTGCCACGAATAAAACACCAGCGCCGGCGCGAGCACCAGATTGGCGACGATCCGAGGCAAGGCCATCGCGGACGCGTGCCCGTCCATGTCGTCCAGGATCGCGTCGACGCGGCGCATCAGCGCCTTGTCGTTGCGCTCGCGGGCCACCTGCTCGAGCCGCGAGCGAGCCACGTCGCGCAGCGCGTAGAAGAGCGTGGAGCACACGCCCGAGATGATCGTGGCGGCCAGCGCGATCCAGAACCATGCCTCGCTCTTCATCGCGGGCACTCCCCGGTCGCCCCAGTCCCAGATGCGCCACCGAAGACGCTCCCCACGCCGATCGCCTCCAGCACGCGATCTTCCTCGGTGTGCATCCGCGCATACTCGTCGTCGTCGTGGTCGTCAAAGCCCAGGCAGTGCAGCATCCCGTGAACCACGTACAGCAGCACCTCGCAGCGTGCCGCATGCCCGCGCCGTTCCGCCTGGCGGCCCGCCTCATCGAGGCACGCCAGCACGTCCACGTCCAGTTCCATCCGCGTGCCGTCGGGTGTGGGCTCGCTCATGTCAAAGGTGAGGACATCCGTCGTCCCCTCGACCTCGGCGTACTCCAGATGGGCCGCCGCCATCTCCGGGTCCGCCACCACCCGCACGCGGACCTCGCCCTCGGCCTCAAGAACCCGCATCGCGCGGGCCGCATGGTCCGCGATCCACCGCGCATCTTCGGGAGAGAGCCTCCCCGTCGCGTCGATCAGTTCGACACGCCCCGGAAGTCGGGGAACTTCACTTTCGGATTCGTTCACAGCCCCACCCATCGCTTGCCATTGTACGATGAACCGCCCTTCAACGCTCATTGTAAGGAAAATGTTTGCATTTTAGTCCGATAATTTCTGCGTTCACACGTTGTCGCGAGAATTGGCGTGGCTGACACCTCCGCTGTCGCTCGCCACCCGCGCGCCGATGTCGTCGGGTTTACCCAACTTGCCATCGCTGCGCTGGGCTACGGCTTCATGAGCCTGCTCCGCGGCTGGGCCGTCGATGCCGGTGCTGACACCGTGACGCTCCTCGCCTTGCGTTTCGCCATCGCGGGCCTCGTGCTCCTGGCGATCGCGCGGATCCGCCGCGTGCGATTCCCCAAGGGCGGCATCTTTTGGGCCGCGTGCTCCATGGGTGCCGTTCTCTACGTCATCGAGGCCGGCACATATTTCTTCGCGCTCAAGCACATTCCGTCCGGCCTGGTTGCTCTCCTGCTTTATCTCTACCCCGCGCCCGTCGCGATCGCCTCCTGGCTCTTCTTCCGCGAGAAACTCGGGCGCGCCCGGCTCGTCGCGCTCGTCCTGGCCATGATCGGCTCCGCATTCACCGTCGTTCCGGCGCTCACGGGCACGTCCGGTGGTCCACCCGGTGGTTCTCCCACCCTCGGGGTGGTGCTCGGAGTGTCGTGTGCCATTGCGTATGCGGTCTACATGCTTGTTGGCGGGCGGGTCACCAAGGACAACAACCCCCTGGCCGTCACAACCCTTGTCTGTCTCTCCGCGGGCGTCGTATTTTCACTCTGGGCCACGTTCGGCGAGGGGTGGCACCTTCCCCGGTCCCCCAAGGGGTGGGCGGGCGTAGGCCTGCTGTCCATCTTCTCCACCGTGGTCGCCATTCTCTGCGTGCTCGCGGGGCTCAAGCACCTGGGCTCCGTCCGCGCCTCCACCATCTCGACCCTCGAGGCCGCCGCCACCGTCGCCGTCGGCGGCATCTTCCTCGACGAACGTCTCACGGTCATTCAGTTCGTGGGCGGCGCTCTCATTCTCCTGGGCGCGGTCATCTGCGCCCGCGCCAAGCACGAAGAGCAGCCCGCCGTCACCTGCGAGGAATGACCGCGCGGCAGCGCGGCAGTCACCCAATCTTCACTTCCACCCCCGTGACGCGCCCCGCGCGCGGTGGTAGCCTGTCGTGGTCACTTCAAGGAGTTTCCCATGTCCAGCCCCGAGCCCTCCACCCTCTCCCGTCGCTCGCTGCTCACCCGCGCCGCTCTCGGCGCCGGCGTGCTCGCCTCCGGCCTCTCGCTCGACACCGCGCTGGCCGCGCCCCGAGCGTCAACCACGCTCCCCCGCGCCCGCAAGCGCGTCCTTCGCCTGGCCCACCTCACCGACATCCACGTCCAGCCCGAGCGCCGCGCCGGCGAGGGCATGGCCGCCTGTCTGAAGCATGTCACCGAACTCGCCGACAAGCCCGACCTCATCCTCACCGGCGGCGATCATGTCATGGACTCCTTCGAAGCCACGTTCGATCGCACCAAGACCCAGTGGGACGTCTTCAGCAAAACGTGGGCGGGCGGGATGAACATCCCCGTTCGTTCGTGTGTTGGCAATCACGACGCGTGGGGGTGGAACAAGGCCAAGAGCAAGACCACCGGCACGGAGAACAACTGGGGCAAGGCCATGGCCGTCGACATGCTCAAGATCCCCGCCCGCTACTACAGTTTCGATCAGGCCGGCTGGCACTTTGTCGCGCTCGACAGCGTCTTCCCCAACGGCGACGGCTATCTGGGCAAACTTGACGACGAGCAGGCCGAATGGCTCGACGCCGACCTCGCCAAGGTCCCCAAGGGCACGCCGACCCTCGTCCTCTCCCACATCCCCATCCTCACCGTCACCACCGTCGTCTACACCAAGCCCGACAAGGACAACAACTACAAGCTCGACGGCTCGCTCCAGCACTGCGACTACGCCCGCATCAAGGCCATCTTCGAGAAGCACAACACCGTCAGGCTCTGCCTCTCCGGGCACATGCACCTCATCGACCGCTGCGATTACAACGGCGTGACCTACCTCTGCAACGGCGCCGTCTGCGGCAACTGGTGGAAAGGCCGCCACCGCGACTGCGACGAGGGCTACGCCGCCATCAACCTCTTCGACGACGGCAGCTTCGAGCATGAGTACATCAAGTACGGGTGGAAGGCGGAGACGAAGTAGATCACCGAGTACCGTGTCCACAACCACGCTGTCGTATCGCGGCTCGACAGTGAGTCCGTTTGTATACTGCCTCATCACTTCTACCCATGCTGCTTCTTCTTGGTTACGGGGCGTACTCGTGAGAATTACGCCTGTCACCCAAGACGATCCTAAGGATGCGGGATCAGCAGCGTCATAGCGGCCACCGCCTCGTCCCCCGCCATCGCCGCCACGCTCGGTGCATCGTCCATCCGAAACGGGCGGAGTGCCAATCGCTCGGTCGCAAGACTTGGCTGCAGATTCATGCCGAAAACTCTACCAGACGCGGCTCAGCCCGCACCACATCACGCGCCCACCCCGCCGTTGCAAGCCACCCCCCTCATCCGGGGCCCGTCATCCGACCACTCCACGACTTTTGCTCTAGAGTCCCCCCGTGCTCGCCCGCGTCCAGTCCTATCTCCTCTCCGGCATCGACGCCCTCCCCTGCGAGGTCGAGGTCGACTTCGACAACACCTCCACCGACACACGCGAACTCATCGTCGGACTCCCCGACGCCGGCGTCGGGGATGTGTAGTCGAATGCGGCCGTTCTTCTCCACCTCCCCCGCGGATCGAGGGAGAACCTAAGAAAGCACAACGCCCGCGTCGTGGGGGGAACATCGACACCGGCCATCCAGCGCGAGTCCGTCTCACGCCTCGTTTTTCGGCGCATCCAGAGTCCCCTCGCTTCCCGCCACCACCACGCACGCCACCGCGTCGCCGCTGACGTTCACGATCGTGCGGCACATGTCCAGCACGCGATCCACCGCCAGCACGATCGCGATCCCCTCGGTCGGGACGCCCACCGACTCCAGCACGATGGCCATCATGATGACGCTCGCGCCGGGCAGGCCCGGTGTCCCGACGGCGACGACGGCGGACATCACACCGACCGTGATATGTTGTGCCAGCGAGAGTTCCATGCCGTAGAGCTGCGCCAGGAAGAGCACACTGATGACCTGGTAGAGCGCGGTGCCGTCCATGTTGAGTGTGGTGCCCATGGGGCAGACAAAGTTGACGATTTCGCTGGGCGCGCCCAGATCGCGGGCGCTCTGGATCGTGACAGGGAGTGTCGCGGACGAGCTGCTGCTGGAGAACGCCAGCGTCTGTGCAGGCGCCATGGCGCGGAAGAACCGCTTGTAGCCGACGCGATTGCCGCGCGGCGTTGTGGCGATCATCAGCAGCGGATATTCGAGGAACAACACCATCGCCAGCCCGACGATCACGCACATCGCATAGGCCAGCACGCTCGAGATCGCTCCGATCCCCACGCCGGAGACAAACTGGACGATCAGGCAGAAGACGGCGAGCGGCGCGAGGATCATGATCACGCGAACCAGCGCCATCACGGCCTCTGCGACACCCTCGCAGAACGCCACGACGGGCCCGGATTTCTCGCGTGGGATCATCGTCAGCCCCACACCCAGCATGAACGCCGCCGCCACGACCTGCATCATCTGGGCGTTGGCGATCGCGTTGAACGGATTGACCGGGATGATGCCGAGCAGATACGCCCATACACCCTGGTCCTTGAGTTGATGGGCCGACTGCACGCGCTGCGTCGCCTCGCCCGCGTACTGGGCCAGGATCTTCGCCCGCGCCTCCTCGGTGACATAGGTCCCCGGTCCGACCAGCTTGCCCAGCACCACCGCGATCGCGACCGCCACGACCAGCGTGAACAGGAAGCACAGCAGCGTCTTGATCCCGATCCTGCCGATCCGGCGCACATCGCCCACGCCCGCGACCGCGATAATCAGACTGAAGAGCACGATCGGTACCGCGATGAAGCGAAGGCTCTGCAGGAAAAACTTGCCCACAAACTCGACAAGGTCGCCGGTGAAGCGTGCCGCCGCCGCGACGAATCCCGCGCCCGCGTTCGCGTCAGAGTCCTTGAACGCCAGGTACGCAGCCGCGTCGCCCACGCCGAGCGATCGCCATGTATCGGCGGTCCACCACTCATTGACCGCCCAGCCCACCGCCAGGCCCAGGCCAAGCGCGATCAACACCTTCCAATGAAGAGCAAGTCCGCGTTCATTCATGCGGCACAGAATAACCGATGTGCCTGCTGGCCCGCACGCTCTACTTGTCCTTGCTCTTCAGAGACTCAACCAACCTCGTCTGGTCGTCGGGAGTCAGGTTCTTGGCCGACGTGCTGAGCATCTTCGCGAAGTGGGCGATCTCGTCGTCCGCCGCGGGGAATCCCGTGTTTCCATTCGGCCCGTTGCTGTCGATGATCTTCGAGCCGTCGGCGTTCAGGATGATGATCCACGGGATGCCGCCCGGCTTGGGGTTGAACTTGTTCAGCAGTTCCTGCCCGCCGGTCATGCGATCGGTGTCGACTTTGAGATCGACGAAGTCCTTGGCGAGCAGGGGGGCCACGTCGGGGCGGGCCATCCACGCTTCGAGTTTGTGGCACCAGCCGCACCATGGAGCGCCGAAGTGCAGGAAGACACGCTTGTTGTCGGCGCGTGCTGTCGAGAGCGCGTTCTCCAGCACGTTCGACGCCGCCCGCGGCTCGGCCTGGTGCTTCTTCAGGAACTCGAGCACCGCCCTGGTATCGTGCTCGGCCTTTCCGGGCTCCTTGGACTCCAGCGCGCCTGTTTCCTGATTCACGACCACGTTGCCCTTGGCGTCAAGGAGCGTCAAATACGGCACGCCGCTCTTGATGTCGGCCTTGTACTTCTCCACGAGGTCAAGGTTCTTGTTGAAGCGCCCGATGTCGACATTGACGACGACGTACTCGTACAACAACTCGCGTGCGATCGCCTTGTCGTTCTTGAATGTGGCGTGCAGTTTGATGCACCACGGGCACCAGTTGCCGCCCCACTGGATCAGCACGCGCTGATTCTCCTTGGCGGCCTTGGCGAGCGCGGCCTCGATCTGCTTGCCGGCGTCCGCCGCCTCGTCGTAGACCTTCTCCGTCGGTTGCGGCTTGGCTTCAGGCGTGGGCGCCGGCTGCGCGGGCGAAGTCGCGGGCTGTTGCGGAGCCGCGGAGTTCTGGGCGAGGGTCGGCGACGCGAGGGCGGCCAGGGCGATGAGCAGGGTGGCGTGGAGTTTCATCGATGCTCCTTTCAGGCTCGCACCATGATAGCGAATATCCGGCGAATTACGGCTGATAGTCCTTGTCGTCCCAGCGCTCGATGGTCATCAACTCCGTGGCCTTGACGAACGAGCCGTGGCCGTCGAGGAACACGGCGTTGGCTCCCTGCCCGTGGCGCGAGGGTGCGATGCGCAACTGCGCCGGCGTGCCGCTGATCTGCATTGACGCCCACACGTCGTACCACTGCGCGATGCTCATGTCGGTCGCAGTGGGCTTGTAATAACTCTTGCCGTCGGCGTCGTTGGGATCGTCGGCGTAGCAATTGATATACAACGTCGAGACGGGGAACTGCGCCCTGGAGAGGGGCATCGGGCCCTTGCGATCAGCGTCGATCTTGCCCGGCGAGTTGAACTTGAAGCCGTTGTTGACGAAATGGATGTTGTGGAGGTCGCGCGGGCGGCCTGGGTCGCGGTAGTACAGCGCGCCGCGGAACTGATCGTTGGGGTCCTGCGTCGGCGAGACGCTGCTGTCGATGAACGGCCTGAGCGCCACCGCCCATGGGAGGCGCTCACGTGCTTTGCTGTCCCAGCCCTCGCGCGGGATCCACTCCTTGTACTGATTGGCGTACATGACAAGGGCCGTCCCGATCTGTCGCTGATTCGACAGGCACACCGCGGCCCGCCCCGCCTGTCGCGCCTTGCCCAGCGTCGGCAGGAGGATCGCGATGAGCAGCGCGATCACGGCGATGACCACGAGAAGTTCGATGAGCGTAAATCCACGCCGAACGCGATCCATGCAGCACTCCGCCCGACAGCCCAAGGGCACCGTCCGCCACGCTCGCAGTGTACCGGAAACCGCCGCGCATCCAAGGGTCCCGGCGTGCGGCCAACGCCTGAAAACACGAATGAAGATACAAACGTCCTCTGGCCGTGACATCGCGGTCGCGCCGGGGCGGAGCGCTCCTTTGCGAAAAGCCGCATCGATCACGCCCGGCGGTGGTCAGGCCTTGTAGCGGACGAGGCCCTTGCCCTTCACGATCTCGCCGATGATGGTTGCGTCCTCGCCGAACTTCTTGAGTTGATCGCGCACGGATTCGGCGAAGGTCTTCTTCACGATCACGCAGTAGCCGATGCCGAGGTTGAAGACCCGCTCCATTTCTTCATCGCTGATCCCGCCGTGCTGCTGCAGGAACCTGAACACGGGCGGGATTTCCCAGGTGGAGCGATCGATGACCGCGTCGCAGTTCCTGGGCAGGGCCCGCACGAGATTCTCGCGCAGGCCGCTCCCCGTGATGTGGGCCATGCCGGTCACGACGTTCTTGACCTTGTAACTGCGTTGGAGTTTCACGATGTTGGCGGCGTAGATGCGCGTCGGCGTGAGCAGGACCTGCCCCAGCGTCTTGGCGGGCTCGGCCTTCTTGCCGCGTCGCCCCTTGGGCTTGAGGTTGAGTTCCGGCACGACCTCCGACAGATCGAGTTCGGCGTGCTCCACGACCTTTCGCACCAGCGAGTAGCCGTTGGAATGGATGCCGCTGCTGGCCAGCCCGATCACGACGTCGCCGGGTGTGACACGCTCCGGGCTCATCGCACGCTTGAGTTCGACGACCCCCACGCAGAAGCCCGCGAGGTCGAAGTCGCCAGGCGCATACACGTCCGGCATCTCGGCCGTCTCGCCGCCCAGGAGCGCGCACCCCGACTGCTTGCACCCCTCGACCACGCCGCGGACCAGGTCCGTGAGCATCGACTTCTCGACCTTCGGCACGGCGATGTAGTCCAGGAAAAAGAGCGGCTCGGCCCCCTGCACGATGAGGTCGTTCACGTTCATCGCGACCAGGTCGATGCCGACGGTGTCGTACACCCCCAGCATCTGCGCCAACTTGACCTTCGTTCCCACGCCGTCGGCGCACGCGACGAGCACCGGCTCCTTGTAATTGCGGGCAAAGAGTTTCTGGTTGTAGTCGAGGCGGAACAGGCCCGCGAACCCGCCGGGGTTATCGATGACGCGCGGCCCGAAAGTCCGGCGCATCAGCGACGGGAGCGAATCGGTGAACGAGTCCTTCTCGTGCAGGCTGACGCCGGCCGAGGCGTACGACAGGCCGGCGGCGGCCCCGTTGGCGGTGCGGGTGCTCATGCGCGAGAGAATAGGTCAGAACAGGCAACAGTGGGGGGGATAACTGCCCGCTGCATGCGCCCTATTTCAGCCCTTCCCCCGCCAACTTCTTCCTCCACTCCGCCGCCTTCGCGTCGTGCCCCTTGCCGGGCTCGGCTTTGTCCCATGCCTCGTACAACTGCACGAGCGACTTGGTCATCTCGCCCGCGATCGGGTGATCCGCCGGCATTGCCCGCCCGATGATGTCGCGCGCCTCAAGTTGCGGCTTTTCCGCCTCGGCAAACCGCCCTAACTCCGTCAGGCACGTGCCATACCAACCGAGCGCAAACGCCGTTCCGGGTGAATCCGGCGGCAGAACCTTCTTCGAAAGTGCGACCGCCTTTTCAAGATGCGGCAGCGCCTCGTCAAACCGCTTCTGCTTCAAGAGGAACGCGCCGAAATTCGCCTGCGTCGTGATGCTGTCGGGATGCTCCTCGCCCAGCGTCCGGATCGAGACCTCAAGATCGCGCCGGCGCAGTGCCTCGGATTCCTTGACGCGACCAAGCTCGAAGTACACCACCGCGAGGTTGTTGACCGAGGTCATTGTCTCGTGGTGCTCCGGGCCCAGCACCCGCTCGCGGGCCGCGAGGGCCTGCTCGCCCAGTACCCGCGCGGATTCGAGCAACGTCGAACGGACTTCGGGCGTCGGATTTCCGTGGCGGGCGCGCCAGTACATCATCCACGCGTGGTTGGACTTGAGGCTGAGCGTCATCGGGTGATCGGCCCGCGTGATCCGCTCCGCGATCGACGTGGCGTCCCGGAACATTGCTTCACCCTCGTCGAAACGCCCGATGTCGCCGTAGAGCGTTGCCAGCGTGCTCATGGTGTTCACCGCTTCGATGCTCTCGCGTCCGAGCGTCGCGATCTGGCTCTCGAGCACTTCCTTCAGCACCGGCTCGGCCTCTTCGTTGCGCATCTGCAGGCCGAGCATCGTCGCCAGCGCATCCATCGATTCGATCGTCACCTCGTGGCGACGCCCGAACCACGCGGTGTGCTCGTCGATTGCCTTCTTCAGGAATGGCTCGGCGTCGGCGTGCTGCCCGTTCTGGACCAGCAGGAGACCCATGAGATTTCGAGCATGGGCGGTGTCGGGGTGCCGTTCGCCGCGTTCCTTGGTGTACAGCGAGAGCGCTTTCTCCACGTGCGGCTTGGCGTCGTCATACAGGGCCAGGCGGAGATACGTCCGCCCGATCGTCGAGTGCAACCTCGCCGCTGTCAGCGGCTGGTCGGTGAACTTCTCGTCCAGAGAGCGTGCCGATTGATCGAGCACGGAGCGGACGGAGACGTCCTTTCCCGCCGCGCTGGGGTCGGCCGAGCCCAGCATGTCGTCGAGGAACTTGACGGTCGCCTCGGACTCTGCGAGTCGCGCCTTGGCGAGGGACTCGGCGTTCGTGGCCCGGGCCGCCTGCCACGCGAAGCCGACAACGCCAACGACCAGCGCCGCGGCGACCGCCGATGCGCCGGCGACCGACGCCCGATGGCGTTTGGCGAACTTGCGGACGCGGTACGCCGCGCTCGGCGGCGCCGCCAGCACCGGTTCGCCCGCCAAGTAGCGTCGCACGTCCATCCCAAGCCCGTTGGCGGTTTCATACCGGCGCCCGCGGTCCTTGTCCATCGCCTTCATGACGATCCAGTCGAGTTCGCCCTTGAGCAGCGAACCCAGGCGATGCGATTCGGTCTTTCGCTTGGCCGCGATGCCCGCGATCGTCTTGGTGTTGTCCGACAGTCGCGTGCTGGGCTTGGGCGGATCGATCTCGCGGATGATGCGGTGGATGTCGGCGTACGCCGCCGATTGCAACTGAGTGCCCGTATATGGCGTGGTTCCCGTCAGGAGTTCATAGAGGATCACGCCGAGCGAATACACGTCGGTCCGAGTGTCGATGTCGAGGCTTCCCTCGGCCTGTTCCGGGCTCATGTAGTCCGGCGTGCCGATGAGTTGGCGATGTTCCGTGAAGAGCGTCTTGTCGGTGAGTTTTGCCGCGGTCGCCTTGGCGATGCCAAAGTCGATGATCTTGGCCGCGGGCTTGCCGTCCTGCGTGCTGACGAGGATGTTCGAGGGCTTCAGGTCGCGGTGGATGATGCCCTTGGTGTGCGCGTGCTGCACCGCGGCGCACATCTGCGCGAACAGATCCAGCCGCTCGGGAATCGACAGGTTCTGCCTGTCGCAATACTCGACGATCGGCTCGCCCTTGACGAGTTCCATGACGAAGTACGGGCGGCCTGTTTCGGTCGCACCGGCGTCGAGCACGCGCGCGATCCCGGGATGGTCCATGATCGCCAGCGCCTGGCGCTCCTGCTCGAAGCGTGCCACGACCTGGCGCGTGTCCATGCCTAGTTTGATGATCTTGAGCGCCACCTGCCTGCGGACCGGATGCTCCTGTTCGGCGAGAAAGACCGAGCCGAAGCCTCCTTCGCCGAGGCGTTGCAGAAGTTTGTACGCCCCGATCTTCTGCCCCGGTTGCTCGCGCAGGATCGCGCCGGCGGTGGGGGCGGAGGTGTCGACGCAACCGGAAGCGGGTGAGTCCTGCGTTGCGTCCGGGTCGTTGTGATGGTCGGGCATCGCCGCAGCCTATCGGAAATCACCCCAGCGACCCGGGGCAATCATCCCATTCGTCGCTCTCACGCATATCCTTGGCGAGTCCCGGGAAAGTCCCCGGGCCAGTCTCGTTTGCCTCCAGATCTCATCCAAGCCCGAATCGGAGTCCCCGATGCCCCGCACCCAACTCTTCACGTCCGAATCCGTTTCGATGGGCCATCCAGACAAGGTCGCGGACCAGATTTCTGACGCGATCCTCGACGCCATGCTCGTCGATGATCCATACAGCCGGGTCGCGTGCGAAACCCTCGTCTGCACCGGGCTGGTCGTGGTCGCGGGCGAGATCACCACCAACACCTACGTCAGCATCCCCGACCTGGTCCGCGAGACCATCCGCGAGATCGGCTACACCTCCGGCGACATGCGTTTCGATGCCGACAGTGCCGGCGTGATGGTGGCGATCAACAAGCAGTCCAACGACATTGCCATGGGCGTTGACCGCGAGGGCGCGGGCGACCAGGGCATGATGTTCGGCTATGCCTGCCGCGACACAGCGGAACTCATGCCGCTCCCCATCCAGATCAGCCACCGCCTCGTCGAGCAGCAGTCCGTTGTCCGCCGCGAGAACCGCGTGCCCGGTCTGCGCCCCGACGCCAAGAGTCAGGTCACCATCGAATACGAGAACGGCACGCCCAAGCGCGTCGACACCGTCGTCCTCTCCACCCAGCACGATCCCTCTTGGAACGATCGCCAGGAGCAACTCAAGCGAGAAATTGTCGACCATGTCATCAAGCCCGTGCTCAAGGAGTGGTGGAACCCGGGCATCACGGTCCACGTCAACCCCACCGGCCGCTTCGAGATCGGCGGGCCGCACGGCGACACCGGGCTCACTGGGCGGAAGATCATCGTCGATACCTACGGCGGCATGGGTCGTCACGGCGGCGGCGCCTTCAGCGGCAAGGACCCCACCAAGGTCGATCGCTCCGCGGCCTATATGGCCCGATACATCGCCAAGAACGTCGTCGCGGCCGGCGTCGCCGATCGCTGCGAGATCCAACTCAGTTACGCCATCGGCGTCGCCGAGCCCACCAGCGTCTATGTCGATTGCTTCGGCACCGCGAAGGTCGACGAGGACAAGATCGCCAAGGCCGTGCGTGAAGTCTTCGGCCTCACGCCCCGCAAGATCATCGAGGCCCTGCAACTCCGCAAGCCAATCTACAGCCCGACCGCACGCCACGGGCACTTTGGACGACTCCCATTCGAAGCGCAGTACTTCGACCGCGTCAAGCGCGAGCACCGCGGGCCGAAGCTCGGGTTCTTCACCTGGGAGCGCACCGACAAGGCCGAGGCGCTCAAGAGCATGCTGAAGTAGCAGTTTCCGCGCGGCACGACAAGGAACCCATGCCATGAGATGCGTGCGCTTGATGATGTCGCTTGCCGCGACGGTGGTGCTCGGCGCATGTGCGTCCGAGCCGTCATCACCGAATCAGGCGGCCGGCGAAACGCCGCCCAGTTCGCCCGCCCAGGACTCGCCGACCGAAAGCGCGCCGACTCCAAAGCCCGAGAGCAAACCGACCCCCAAGCCCGACACCAACGCCGAAGCCGTTCTTGCCTCGCTGGTCGGGACATGGCGGCTGGTCTCGCTCAACGGGCAGGACATCACGCAGCGTGCCGCGTCGCTCCCCAAGCCGCCGACGATCGTGTTGACCGCCGACGCGGGGATTTCCGGGTTCGCCGGCGTGAACCGTTTCACGGGGCGGCTCGAACGATCCCACCTGGCCGAGGGAGTCTTCAAGACCTCGCCTCTGGCCATGACCCGCATGGCCGGCCCGCCCGAAGCGATGCAGATCGAAGGGGAGTTTGCCACCGCGCTCTCCAGAGCGACCGTGTTCCGGGTCGAATCCGGGGGCCTGCGGCTTCTCGCCGGCGACGCGACGGTGGCGTCGTTTGAGCGTGCGGAATAGCGACGTCGCGGGCGTGGAGATGGCGACGCGGGTGGGGAAGGCGACGCGGGTGGGGAAGGCGACGCGGGTGGGGAAGGCGACGCTCTGCCAATCTCGCTCACGCCGCCTACCATCCCGCCCGAACCGTGGCCCCGTCGTCTAGCCTGGTTCAGGACACCACCCTTTCACGGTGGGTACATGGGTTCGAATCCCATCGGGGTCACTTGAATATCACGGCGCGTAGTTCGATTCGCGGGCCAGGCCGTGCGTGATGGCGCTCCGGGCCGCGTCGCACCGATACCCTTGGGTGTCGTAGTTCCGCGACGTGCGGGTCTCATCTGGCCGCCTCCGATCGCCATGTTCTCCCGCCCTCTGATCGTGTAGGCTCATGCCACAGGTCGTCCGACCTCCCGGAGGCGTTCCGATGCGTGGCTCTCCTCTTTCTGGCTCGGTGCTCGTTGCCATCGCCGGTCTGGCCGCGGCTGTGCCCGCGCTGGCGTTTCAGACCACACCCGGGGACTTTGTCGATCGACGCCACCTCTCGGTCCGGACCGATGCTCAACCGGCCGCCCAGCCGGTGGAGCAGGGCGAGTCGCTGATCACCTTCGAGGTAGTCAAGGCACGCTGTGCGCAGCAGGTCGCTTCGGTGATCGAGAGCGGGCAGGTGAAGAGCGAGTTGCAGAACATCGATCAGGTGCTGGATCTCATCGCGGCGTACGACACGTTCGACGATCCGCGAGCGTTGGTCGAGGCATCGCGCTGGCGACGCGCCGTCGCCCAGACGCTCAAACTCGATGCCGCCGAGCGACAGAGCGTGCTCCGCGCGTTCCGCGACAATCCGAAACTCGCCGATGCCATCGTGTTCGTTGCACGCCCAACCACCGACGACCTGCCCGCGGTGTACCGCCTCTATCTCAAACTCCTCGACCAGCGCGGGAAGCAGGTCGCCGAGTATCCGAACCTTGCCGCCGCCATCGCGCTGGTATGGGACAGGCCCCCGTCGTTTGCGCGTGCCGAACTCCCCGATCCTGTCGAACTCTTCGATTACTTTACTTCGAACGCCAAGAAGCTCGTCTTTGATCCCAAGACCACGCCGACGGAACTGCAGGTGTTCATGGTCGACGTCGCCGCCCCTGTCTCGGACCTGCGTTGGGCGATGGACAAGCACGGCGGCGACCGGCGCATCGGGCATGTCTACTTCGATGTTCCCTACGACACCGCGTTCTTCAAGTACAACCAGCCGCTCAAACTCGACAAGGAGACGTTCAGCCTGGCCAACATCCGCAAGATCGGCGGGGTGTGCGTCCACCAGGCCTACTACGCCGCCACCATCGGGAAAGCGATCGGTGTACCGACCGTGCAGATGAGCGCCGCCGGCGCCGATGTCGGGCACGCGTGGGTCGGGTTCCTCGAGCCCGGCTCGCCCGTACGCTGGAATCTCGAGTTCGGCTGCTATGAGGAATACAAGAAACTCCTCGGGCACACCGGGAACCCACAGACCGGCGAGGGCATGACCGACGGCGAGGTCACGCTCCTGGCCTCGCTCGCCAGCGACAAGCCGGCCGATCGCATGCTCGCCGTCGCGTGGACCGATGCGAGCGTGCGCCTGGGCGGGCTGATCTCACGCACCATGGACTTCCCGCCCCGCATCGATCTCAAGGGCTGGAAGGCTCCGCCCCCGCGCAGCAAGTCGACCGACACGCGCCTGGACTTGCTGAAGTTCGCCGTGAACGCATCGCCCGCCTACGCGCCGGCGTGGAAATCAGTCATCGAACTCGCGGGGAGCGCCAAGCTCGGGTCCAAGCAGATCAACGACTGGGCCAACACCGTCATCAAACTCGCGGGCGACAAGTCCCCGGGCTTCGCGCTCGAAGTCCTCATCCCCATGATCAAGATCGTCTCCGACGACAAGGAGCAGGAGAAACTGTGGGAGTGGGCGTACACCCAGTTCTACACCAACCTGCGCGAGACCAAGAACCGGCGCGTCGATCTGGCTGTCCGCGTCCGGATGGAGGAGGCCCAGTTCTTCGAGGACCGCAAGAACACGGACCGTGCGTACACCATCTACCAGGAGATCGTCCAGAACTTCGCCGACGACGGCCCGTTCGTCGTCGCCGCCGCACAGAAGTGCAGCGACATGATGAGGTCTCGCGGCTCAACGCCCGTGCAGGTCGCCAACATGCTCCGCGACATGTGGCGCAAGACCAAGAAGCCCGGCAAGATGAGCGGACAGTTCGTCACCCAGAGCAACTGGTTCCGCATTGGCGGGCTCTACCTCGACGCCCTCACCGCCGCCGGGAACGCCAACGACGCCAAGAGCGTGAGGACGCAACTCGAAGCCGTGACGAAGAAGTAGTCGCGCAGCGCCGATCCCGACCCAGTCACGCGCCGCGGGGTGCCCGCGCCCGACGCGATCAGGCCTTCTCCGCCGGCGGAGCCTCCGCGGGATCCGCACGCATGAAGAGCGGCTCGCCCTTGGTGATCTTCTGGCCTGCCCTGATCGAGTGTTCGCCCGCGTAGCGCGCGAGTTCAACCAGCGCCGCGCCGGCGGCTGGCGCGCAATTCCAATCGCGCCACAGGTGGGCCATCTTGGTGGGCATCGCGGGCGAGGCCAGGAGCGACGCGACGCGCAGCGCCTCGGCGCAGGCGAAGAGGATGGCCGCCAGGGCCGGCTTGGCGTCGGGGTTGGCGCTCATGGTCTTGGCGAGTGTGAAGGGCGCGGTGTGGCTGATGAAGTCGTCGACGAAGCGGACGATCTCGGTGACGTGCATGAGCGAGGCGCTCATGTCGAAGGTCGCCTGATCCTCGATCGCGCGCTTGACGTGGAACGCGATGGTTTCGGGGAAGTGGAACGCGCGCCCCTCGCTCCCCGCGGCGGCGGGGTTCTTGGCGGCGGCGCGGGCGGCCAGAGCCAGGTCGATCGGGGAACCCCCGCCGGGCTGGGGGGCAAACTCGCCGTTGTGCGCGTTCTCCGGCACGATCCCGCCGAAGTACTTGTCGATCATGTTCGACACGCGCGAGGTGCAGTTGCCCAGGCCGTTGGCCAGTTCGGCGTTGTAGGACTCGATGAACTTGGCGTGGGCAAAGTCGGCGTCGGCGCCCGAGAGAGGGCCCTGGGTCGCCAGGAACCAGCGGACGGCGTCGAGCGAGTAGCGATCGGCGTAGGCCATCAACCGTTCGAAACTTATGAAGTTGCCCAGGCTCTTGGACATCTTCATGCCTTCGCTGATCCACCAGCCGTGCCCAAAGATCGAGTGCGGCAGTTTCACCCAGTCGTACGCGGGCGACGATGCGCGCAGGGCCATGAGCAGCGCGGGCCAGATGGCGGCGTGGAACCAGAGGATGTCCTTGCCGATCAGGTGCACGGCTGCGGGCCAGAACGTGCGGCGATCGGGCGTGTCAACGACGCTGAGGTAGTTGAAGAGCGCGTCGATCCAGACATACACGCGGTTGGCGTCGTCGCCGGGGATGCGGATGCCCCACTGGGTCGCCGGGTCGCTGGTGACGGGGCGCGAGATCGGGACGTCGTTCAGCCCCGCGCGGATGCGCCCCAGGATCTCGGCCTGGCGCGACGAGGGGCTCACGAACGCCGGGTGCGATTCGATGTGCTTCTGCAGCGCCTCCTGGTACTTCGAGAGTTTGAAGAAGTAACAGTCCTCGGTGCGTTTCACGAGCGGCTTGCCGCTGATGGTGGACTTGAAGTCGGCCTCGCGGGCTGCGTTCTCGGTGACGTATTCCTCCTGGCCCTGGTCGTACCAGCCGGTGTATTGCCCGCGGTAGATGTCGCCGGACTTCAGGAGCGAGGTGATGTACTCGATCACGCGGTCCTTGTGGCGTGATTCGGTGGTGCGGATGAAGTCGTTGAAGGAGACATTACAGGCCGCGAAGGCGCGTCGGAATTCGGCGGCGTTTCGATCGGCCCATTCCTGGGGCGTGACCTTGTTGTCGGCGGCGGAGGTGACGACCTTGTCGGCGTGCTCGTCGGTGCCGGTGAGGAAGAAGACGTCGGCGTCGTGCCCGCGGACCATGCGCTGGAAGCGTGCGGCGACATCGGCGACGATGGTGGTGTAGCAGTGCCCGATGTGGGGGCGATCGTTGACGTAGTAGATCGGGGTCGTGATGTAGTACTGATTCATGCCTCCATCGTAGGTTGGGGAATGGTGTTCGCAGGGTGTTCGCTCGATTCGGGCAATCCGGGCCCCGGGTTTGGTCGATGAAGGGGGCGGGATTCGGTTCCGGCGCGATTCCCGCGCAGAGGCCGAACCTAAACTGTCCGCGGGTCGAACCACACGTATGAGAGCACGCGGATTCGAGCACGCCATGGAAGCCACACCAGCCGATTTCATCTCGATGATCGCTCGCCCCACGGGCGCCAGGTTGGCCGCGATGGTCGCGGCGGCCGTGGTGATGTGCGCGGGCTCGTCCACGGCGTTGGCGCAGTATTACCGGGGAGGCCCCGCCAATAGCGGCGGGAACCTCCTGTCGCGCAATCTCCAACGCAGCGGGAGCGGCGGCGGCCAGACCCGCGACGAGGTCGGGCGCTCCATGCTCAACTTCCGCAACTCCGTCATCTACGGCAACGCGGGCGGCGGGCTGGCGTTCCAGGGTTCGATCCCCTATACCGCGCCCAGCGAGTTCCGAGGCAAACTCCAGTCCGACGCGCTCTACGCCTTCCGGCGCGATTCCTTCTATTCCAGCGTCGCCAATTCCGGCGTCCGTTCCGGTGATGCCCTCGCCTATCGGCGCTCGCTCACCATCGGCGGCCAACGCCCGCAGGGCGTCGAGGGCTCGCTCTCGGTCCCGCGTGGCGGCACACCGCGTGCGTTCAATCCCACCTCGATCGCCAATCCCACCCAGGGCTCACTCGGGAGGGCGACACCGAATTACCAGATGCCGTCGCTCGGCGGCCTCGGCGGCGCACGCCGCCGCGCGGGCGCGGGCTCCGGCGCGTCCATGACCTCTCAGGGGACTCTCAACCAACTCAAGTCCAGCGCACTCCAGAACGCCACCGGCGTCAGCACGCGTTCTGGTATGTACAGCCAGGACGATTACAACCTCACGGGCGACAACCTCCGAAGCCGCGTCAACAGTTACTCGCCTCAGTCCGGGACGCTCGACGACATGTCCGGCCAACGCTCGCTGGACACCCTCCGCCCGCAGACCGAGCGCATGGGCGGCGCGGCCGGGAAGAATCAGGGGCCCAACCAGGCCGGCCCGCAGTCGGCCGGACCGGGTCGCGCCAGCGGCACGCCCCTGACCTCGATCCAGAGCAAGCCAGCCGATCAGACCAACACCACCTACGACGAACTCCGCGAACGGATCAGGAAACTCCTCCCCAGCCAGCCCGGCGAGACCAGGCCTGGCGCTTCCCCGGACACAACACCCTCGCTCATCCCGCAGCCCGCCGGTCCCAGCACCGCCATGCGCGAGTTCCAGAAGCAGATCGGCGACCTCTCCAACGACCTCCGCACCGACGCCGCCCGCGTTGGTCTTACCGCCACCGCGCGGAGCCGACTCGGAATCGGACTCTCGCAGGGGTCGGGTTCACCCAACGACACCGGCAAGCCCAGCGACACGACCACACGGCCATTCGAGCGCACCGAGGTTGGGCCCGACGGGAAGCCCCTCCCTCCGGATCAGCGCCTGGGACCCACCATCGATCCCAAGACTCTCCAGATCATCCGTGATGCGGGCGCGCGTGTCGATACGTTCATCCCCGGCGGGGCCGCACGCCGCGACATCTACGGCGAGAGCATGGCCGCCGGACAGCAAGCGCTGTCGGAGGCGCGTTACTTCGACGCCGAGGAACGATTCGCCCGCGCGAACTCCATGCGTCGCGGCGACACCACCTCCGGGGTGGGCATGCTCCACGCGCAGATCGGCGCCGGCATGGCGCTCTCGGCCGGGCGATCGCTGCGGGGGATGCTCACCGAGCACCCCGAGATGACCGCGATGCGCTACGCCGACAACCTCCGCCCCAGCGCCGCGCGCACAACCGAACTCATCGAGCGCTTCCGCGAGAACGTCGCCGCCAAGGGGCGCCTCCGGCGCGATTCGGCGCTCCTTCTGGCGTATCTGGGCTACCAGTCAGGGGACAAGCCGCTCGTCGCCGAGGGGCTTGACGCATTGGCGCTCGCCGACGCCGACGACCTTGCCGTCGACGCCGCCAGCCCCACCGACGCGCGCCTGATCGCGCTCCTTCGGGGTGTCTGGCTGGCCGAGGATGCGCACCCCGACAACCCAGGCGCTCAGCCGGATGCCAAGCCGGACCCGGGCGCCAAGTAGCGTTTCTTCCCAGCGATTTCACCCGGATCACGCACGCAACGCGAGCCTCGGCGCGCGGGCTCGTCCGCCGTTTCCTATGCTGCCGTCTCGCGGCCCGCGGCGCGACCCACCATGACCACGCCTCCCCCCAACTCCGCTCCCACGCCGTCTGCAAGCGCTTCTCCCGTCACGCCGGAGATCCGCCGCCCCATCGAGGTGCTCGCGGCCGGTGTCGCCGCCCCGCGCCCGCAGTCGATCACCGACTTCCTCACCGACGGCTCGCTGGTCAAACTCTGCGCCGAACTGTCACACATTACCGGCGCGAAGATCGAGGTGCGAGATCCGATGGATCGCGCGGTCGTGCTGACGGGCTCCGCGCCGGGCTGGTCCCTGGTCGCCCGAGCGGACGCGCCCTCGCGTGTTCCCCTCATCGTCGCGGGCGTCAACATCGGGTCCATCACCATATCGCCGGCGACCGCCGCCGAGGCGATGCACGATTCCAACACCGATCGCGCCTTGATGGTGCGCAACGCCGTCGCGCACCTTGCTTCCGCCGTCGCCGAACTCTGCGGCGATGAACTCGAACTCCGTCACAAGGCCAAGGAAGTGGGGGCGCTGGCGCGCCTTGCGTCGCTCCTCGTCCGCGCCCCGAGCGTCGATCGCATCCTGCACGCCGCCCTCGAATCCGCCATCGACGTGCTGGGGCTCGACGCGGGCTCGATCATGCTCCTCCCCCAGGACGCCGATGGGATGACCAGCGAGAACGAGGCCGACCTCACGCTCGCCGCCTCGATCAACCTCAGCCGCGCATGGCTGGAGTGGCCGCAGCCGTTGAGCAAGGATCGCCAGTTCGATCGCCTGGCGTTGGCGGGCGAGGTGGTGACGAGCGAGAACCTGCAGACCGACGCGCGTGTCAACATCCCCGAGCAGGTCGCGGCCGAGGGGCTGGTCTCGTGCATCCACGCCGGTCTGGTCTTCCAGGGGCGCCCGATCGGCGTGATGCGCCTGTACGCGCGTCGCCCGCAGACCTTCGACGAATCCGACATCCGCCTCTTCCGCTCGATCGCCCAGCAGTCGGCGGTCGCGGTGCAGCAGTCGCGACTCCTCAAGAGCCAGGAAGAAGAGCGGCGGATCCAGCGTCAGTTGCAACTCGCGGCGGACGTGCAGCGGCGCATGATGCCGCGAGGCGTGCCGAACATGCCCGCCTTCGACGTGGCGGCAAAGTACCTTCCCTCCTTCGAACTCGGCGGCGATTTCTACGACTTCGTCAATCTGAACGGGCACCTGGGTATTGTGATCGGCGACGTGGTGGGCAAGGGCGTGGCGGCCGCCCTGCTCATGGCCGCCGTGCGAGCCTCGCTCCGCGCCCACGTGCAGGACGTCTACGACCTTGACGAGGTGATCGCGCGCGTCAACCAGGCGATGTGCCGCGACACGCAGGACCAGGAGTTCGCCACACTGTGGTACGGCGTGATCGATCCCTCGACCATGCGCATGACCTATTGCTCCGCCGGGCACGAGCCGACCTTTGTCGTGCGCGTGCCCACCGATCGCGCGCCCGAAAGCAGCGACATCGACGAACTCTCCGTTGGCGGGATGGTCGTCGGCATCGACCCCACCCAGCGCTACCAGCGCGGCATGTTCGACCTGCGCGAGCGCGACGTGATCGTCGCCTACACCGACGGCATGTGCGATGCCGTCGACTTCAACAACAAGAAGTTCACCAAGCGCCGCCTGCACCAGGCCGTGCTGAATGCGCTGGCCCAGAACAAGGACGCGACGGCGGCGCAGATCATCGAGCGGGTCTTCTGGGAGATCCGCCAGTTCGCGGGCCTGACACGCCGCCCCGACGACCAGACGCTGGTGGTGGTGCGAATCCGCGAGGGCGCGCGGCGCGTGCGATAGGTCGTGCGGCTCATTCCGCCCTCCTCCGGCTCCTCACCTACCATCGCGTCCAATGCCTATTCCTCGCGTCGCGATCGTCGGCCGCCCCAACGTGGGCAAAAGCTCCCTCATGAACATGCTGGCGAGGGCCAAGGTGTCGATCGTCGACCCCACGCCCGGCGTCACGCGTGACCGCGTCAGCGCCATCGTCCTGCTGGCCCACCCTGACGCCAAGGGCCCGGTGCGCCCCGTCGAGTTCGTCGACACCGGCGGCTTTGGCGTCTACACCGCCGAAGGCGAGCGCTACGACGACGTGGGCGAGGACCTGGCGAAACTGACCGGGAGCATCGAGTCGCAGATCGCCGCCGCGGTGCGCGACGCGGATCTGGTCCTGTTCGCCGTTGATGCCCAGGCGGGTGTCACGCCGCAGGACGAGGAGATCGCGCGCCTGCTCCGCGAGCAGCGTCTGGGCCGCCCGACGGCCAACGCCCCGCGCGGCGTGCGCGAGCCAAACGCGCGGCGCGTGCCGGTGCGGGTGGTCGCGACCAAGGTCGACGGCCCGCGTTGGGAGACGCACGCGATGGAGATGTCGGCGCTGGGATTTGACGAGCCTCTGATGGTCAGCGCCATGAACAACTACATGCGGCGCGACCTGCTCGACGCGCTGTATTTCCTCGTGCCGCACACGCAGGACGAGAACACGCCCGCGCCGCACGCGGACATGAAGTTTGCGATCATCGGCAAGCGCAACGCGGGCAAGAGCACGCTGGTAAACACGCTGGCGGGCGAGCCTCGCATGATCGTCAGCGAGATCGCGGGCACGACGCGCGATGCCGTCGACGTGCGCTTCGAGATGGACGGCAAGGTGCTGGTGGCGATCGATACGGCGGGCCTGCGCAAGAAGAAAAGTTTCGCGGGCCCGGTCGAGTGGTACGCGTTTGACCGCCTGAAACTCTCGGTGGATCGGGCCGACGTGGTGCTGCTCCTGATCGACGCGACGACGCCGGTGAGCCAGGTCGACCAGCAGGTGGCGATGCTGGCGCAGAAGGCGTTCAAGCCGACGATCATCGTGGTGAACAAGTGGGACCTGGCCGAGGGCAAGGTCGGTCCCAAGGGCAAGAAGATCGGCGTCGACGACTACGAGCAGTATCTGCGGCGCGAGATGAAGGGCCTGTGGTATGCCCCGATCAGTTTCATCTCGGGAGAAACCGGGCGAAACGTCCGGGAGACCATCGATCTGGCCATCGAGATGCACCAGCAGGCGTCGATGCGCGTCACGACCGGCAAACTCAACCGCATGGTGGGCGCGATCGTCGAGCGCAACGGCCCGCCCAGCAAGATCGGCGCGCAGGCCAAGCTCTACTACGTCGCCCAGACGGGCGTTAACCCGCCGACCATCATCATGGTCGTCAACAAGCCCGAGCTTTTCGCGGCCAATTACCAGCGATTCCTGCTCAACCGCTTCCGTGAGGAACTGCCGTTCACCGAGGTGCCGATCCGCCTGGTCATTCGCGGCAAGCGGCGCGAGGAGGCCGAGGCCGAGCGTGCGGAGAAGTCGATGCCGGTCGTCGATCCCTTCGGGAGCGAGGACCCTTTCGAGATCAGCGAGCCCGGAATCGAACTGCCCGTCGAGGGCGAGGGAGTGGAACTGCCGCACGCGCCGCACGCGGGCGGAGACGCCGCCCCGGTGTCGATGGACCTTGGCGACGATGCGGACGCGTACTTCGATGATGAAGATCAGGATGATGAAGCGGACGGTGCGCCCGCGTCGGGTGATGAAGAGTCGGTTGATTTGGAGGTGTCGGACGTCATGACGCCCGCGGCGGCTGACGACGAGGACGAGATCGAGGAGGATCCATTCGAAGTCACAGACGCCGCACCGGTGTCTGCGAGCCCAAAGCGATCCAGGTCGAACGACAAGCGCAGCGCCAAGCCCAGTCCGAATCCCGCTCCAGGACCGCGCGGGAAGAAGACCGCGCCCGCCACGCGTGGTCAGGCGGCACGCACATCAAAGTCGACGACGGGCAAATCTGGTGGTGCCAAGACCCGACCCGGGAAGCACGATGGAAAGCCCGCGTCTAAGCGGGGCGGTGGAAAGAAGGGTGTTGCTCCAGCGAAGCGTGGCAAGGCCTCGTCCAAGCCCAATTCCGGGAAAAAATCCGGCCAATTGTCCGAGTCCAAGGGCTCGTCAAGATCATCCACAAAGGGCTCGAGATCGCGGGGAAAAAAGACGCGTAATTCGATGCGATAGATTGGTTTACGCGATATCGACCCGGTGGAAATGGGATGAGCGGAGTGTCCGCGAGTGTGGGGCTCAGGCAAAGCACTGAGTTGTGCATCCTTCGCCCTTGATTCTTTGTATGAACTGTGTTAGGGTTGTCCGAGAATTCGGCGGGCGATCCCTCCCGGCGCGGGCCCGGGGTGTGGCGATGAGTCGCGGCCGGCGTTCTGGAATCACGACCTCGAACAAGGGGAATCAAGCATGTGCTGCGTCATGTCGGGCAAACTCGGGATGGTGATGGGGATTGCGGCGGGTGTGGCGGTGTTGGGCGGCGCGATGATGGGGATGCAGGACGGCAACAAGAAGCCGCAGACCCCGACGACCGCCAAGCCAAGCCCTGAGCCCGTGAAGCCTGTGACGGCGACTCCCATCCAGCCGCCCAAGGACTCCAAGCCCACGACCGCTCCGGCCCAGCCCGCCGATGCCGCCGAGGCCGAGATGATGAAGAAGTGGATGGAGTACATGACGCCGGGCAACGAGCACAAGGCGATGGAGTACTACGTGGGTGAGTGGGTAGGTGACATGAAGATGTGGCAGGTGCCCGACCAGCCGCCGCAGGAAGAGAAGACCACCTCGAAGTTTGAACTGATCATGGACGGTCGATACCTGATCGGCGAGCACAGCGGTCAGTTCATGGGCATGCCTTTCCAGGGGCGCTCGACCCAGGGCTACAGCAACCTCACCAAGCAGATCCAGCACACGTGGATCGATAACTTCGGCACGGGCATCTGGATCACCAGCGGCAAGAGCGACGGGAAGGTCTGCACGCTCACGGGCAAGATGGACGACCCCATGAGCGGGAAGCAGGTCGATACCCGCGAGGTGATGACGATCCTCGATGCGAACACCTATCGCCTCGAGATGTTCGGGCCCAGCCCGATCGACGGCAAGGAATTCAAGAACATGGAGATCACCTACCGGCGCACGGGCGGGACCAAGCCCGCGCCCGCGGCGGCTCCCGGCGGGACCAAGAACATCGACACCACCAAGTGAGTGATGTCGCGCGATGAACCTCGATCACGCCGCTCGAAAGGGCGGCGTGTTTGTTTGGTAGAGGAGGAGGAGCAGAGGCAGAGGTGGTAGAGGCACTGGGCATTTGGCACTGGGCACTCGGGCAGAGAAGAGACAGACAAGCCGAGCCGCGTACGGTGCTGGAATACAGCAACGCAGAAGGAGCCGTGCATGTCGAGTGAACACGAGCAGTGGATGAAGATGGCCAGCCCCGGGGCGAATCATGAGATTCTGAAGCGGATGGAGGGGACGTTCGATTCCAGGGCGCGGTTCTGGATGGCGCAGGGCACACCGCCGATGGAGTCGACGGGGCGCATGGTCAACACGCTCCTGCTCGGCGGGCGCGTGCTGGAGCACCGCTACAAGGGCACGATGATGGGCTCACCCTTCGAGGGCTGGGGCTCGCTGTCGTACGACAACATCTCCGGGCTCTACACCGGTGTGTGGATGGACACGATGGCGACGATGATCCAGATTCACACGGGCACGGCCGGCGCGGACGCGAACGTGCTCGACCTGCGTGGCGAGTTCACGCTCCCGATGGGCCAGATCAAGAGCCGCCACGTCACGCGCGTGATCGATCGCGACCACATGGTCTTCGAGATCCACCAATCCCGCGGCGGGCAGCCCGAGGCGCTCATCGGGCGGATTGAGTACGCCCGCCAGCCCTGATAGCCTTGGCCGCGTCTCACACGCGACACCGCCCCGCCTAGCCTTCTCCATGCCCGTCGGCGACTGGCAATTCTGGATCGTGAGCCTGATCGCGCTGGTCGCGCTGGTCGCGGTCGTGCGTATGGTCGTCCCGCCCTCGCTGTGGCCCAAGCGCTTCCGCCGCAAGGCCAGGGGCAAGTCCACCACGCTCACCGTCGGTGGCAAGCCTCTGGGCGCCAACGACAAGGCAGACCACACGTCGTGACGAGGCCGGAGCGACCATGACCCACGCGACACCCATGCCGGACCCGCTCGACACCGCGTCCTTTGTGATCACCGCGCCCGGGATCGGCTTTGAGATCTCTCCAGAGACCCGGCGTCGCCACCTCCGCTGGCTCCTCGAGTTGACGCAGATTCCCACCGCTGCGGGGCGCGAGTTCCGGGTTGTCGCGTGGCTGCGTGCCTGGCTGGCGGCACGTCCTGATCTCGACGTCACGACCGACGCCGTCGGGAACATCCATGTCGCCATCAAGGGGCGAGCGGGCACCAGCGCCGGCGATGCCGTCCGTCCCATTTACTTCACAGCGCACCTCGACCATCCCGCCTTTGTCGTTGAGCGTGTGATTTCGCCAAGCGTCGTTGAACTTTCCTTCCGCGGCGGCGTGATGGAAGACTACTTCCGCGACGCCGCCATCGCGCTCTATGACGCGTGCGATGCTCGTCGTTCCGCCAAACTCACCGGCAAACTCGACGAATCCCGCAGGCCCGACGGATCAGCATCTCCCTTCTCGCACTACCTCGCCGAACTCGCCCACGCCGCCGACACCATCGCGCCCGGGGATATTGCGACCTGGGACCTGCCGCGCGCCACGATCGAGGATGACCTGGTTCACACCCACGCGTGCGACGATCTGGCCGCCCTCGCCGCGGCGTTGTGCGCGATCGATGAACTGCTCTCCCGGAACATCGGCGGCGACGTGCGCCTGCTCTTCACGCGCGCCGAGGAGGTCGGCTTCATCGGCGCGATCGCGGCCTGCCGCCCGCCGCGCGGTCAACGCCTCATTCCCATGCACGCCCGCGTCATCGCGCTGGAGAACAGCCGCTCGTTCGCCGAATCACCGATCGGCGGCGGGCCGATCGTCCGCGTGGGAGATCGCGTGAGCGTCTTCTCGCCCCAACTCACCGACGCGATCGCCAAGCGTGCCGAGGAGATCGCCGGCGCGCCGTCGACCGTGACGGCGTCGCAGAAGAACACGGCGCTCCCCACGTGGCACTGGCAACGCAAACTCATGGCCGGCGGCGCGTGCGAGGCCTCGGTCTTCTGCGAGGCCGGATACGAGGCGACGTGTGTCTGCCTGCCCCTGGGCAACTACCACAACATGGCCGACCTTGCGAGTGTCCAGGCCGGCACCAATACCACGCCGCCCAGGGTCGGGCGCGAGTTCATCAGTGCCCACGACTATCACGCGCTGGTCGATCTCCTGATCGCCTGCGGCGTGTCGCTCCCCTCGGGTTCGCCGGTCACGGCGCTCGCCGCCAAACTCTGGAATGACAGGCACTGGGTGCTCAACGCCTGATCGCCGCCCTCAGCGGCCAAGCCGCGCTAACAGATCATCGAGCAGCACGCGCGAACGCGCATCATCGCCCAGCGGGTCGAAGTGGATCGAGACCTGGTGCCCGGCGCTGGTGACGCGGGCCTCGATGCTCACACCCTCGACCCGCGAATCACGCGGCGCTCGCGCGTAGATCCGCCCGCGATCGTCGGTCGACGCCTTGGAAGTGATCGAATAGCCGCGTCCGCGCAGCGCGCCATCCGCGGCGGCCATGATCGCGGGTACGCGAACAGTGTCCGGCAGGTCGCAGGTGAGCGTCCCGAGGCTGTACGCCGCCGTGATGTGCTCGTGCCCGTGCGACGACAACTGCGGCGAGCAGGCGCCCAATCCCGACGCGAGCACGACGCACGAGAGGCAGGCAAGCCGTGCTCCGCGGGGCATACTCATCGATCCGCTCTGGCCCTGCATCACCGCCCCTTTCGACGCTTGGTTCCGCGTGCGGCACGTTGGCCGCGTGATTCCTCTGATGCTCCGTCCGTCGGCGGCGTTCGGTGCGTCGGCGTGGTCGCGCCGCCTGGCGGGTCGATCGGAGATTGGCCCGTCGGCGTCGAGTCCAGCCATCGCCGCATGTCCAGATCGTCCAGCGACAGCCGCCCGGACCAATGTTCCAGCGCCGATCGGATCACCGGGTCTTCGGCCAGGGCCCGCGCGTCGAATTCAGGACGAGAGAGCCCCTCGCCCAGCGACGGCGCGCCTTGAGGCGCATCTTCCACGACTTGATGGCGTGCCTTCTGTGCGTTCTTGCTCTTCCCCGATTCATCGCTCCCAACTCTCGACTCGCGGGCTTCAATGCCCGGCGTAATCGCCCGCGACTCGGCCTCCAGCCGCATCATCTCCTCGCGCGTGAGCCCAAACTGCCCCGCCCAGTACGCCACCGACAGCGCGTCGAGCGGCAAATCCGTCGCGAACCGCGGCCTGGGCCTGGGCTTTTTGCGCTCAAGGTCGATGGCTAACTGCGCCAGGAACGTCGCGCTCGACAGGGCGGCCGCCCCCGCCTTGTCCGCGGCGCGCCGGATGCGCCGGTCGCTGCTCACGACCAGAATCCGTCGCGGGGCGGAGTCCCGTGCCAGCCTATCTTCGATCCAGGAGTCGGCGTCGCCAGAATCCGCGGCAAAGACAATCTGCATTGTCCCACGCCGGGCGTCCTTGCCGTGCCCGTCGCAGACGAGCGTAATCTCGCGTGAGGCGTAGCGCCCAGCAGCGATGAGTCGGCACAAGCCGTCGACGTCCAGGCCCGCCAGCCCCAATGGGAGCACGCCGGGCGTGTGGAGCACGTTGTATGTGTCGATGATGATCAAGCGGTGAGCGGAGCAGGAGAGGGGAGTGGCAGGGAACAGGCGGGTCGGAACGTGGTCAGGAGGCGTGCAGCACCAGACTGTACGGCGCCCGACACCCGATTAAATTCCTAATATGCTCCGGTCCGTTGCGTCGGCTTTCTTGATCGGCGGCGACAGCCCTCCTTTACTAGGGGCCCGAGGCGCTGGTGTGTTCGCTGGCGTGGGGTTGAATGAAATAGTCCGAGGACGGGAAGCGCGGCGACGGGCCGCGTCCGGCGTCGGGCTCTGATGCAAGGGCGAGGTATTCATGGCGATCCGAGTCAAGGCCAGGAGCGGCGAGAGCGTCGAGGGCATGCTGCGCCGCTTCAAGAAGCTCTGCGAAAAAGAAGGGCTGACCAAGGACATCAAGCGGAAAGAGTTCTACGAGAAGCCCTCGGAGCGTCGGCGTCGTGCCGCCCGCAAGAGCGAGGCTCGCCGGCTCCGCCCCGAGGGTGTGCGCCTCGAGAAGCCATAACTGAAGATTCGTGATCCACGGGCGTGCCAACCGCACGCCCGTTGGTTTTTCTCGTGGACGCGCCGGCTTTGCCGATCCAGCGTCCGGACGCCGTGGTTTCTTTCACGCGGCTGATTTCGGGATTCCTTTGACGAGAGGGTTGGCGCTATGCCGCACTTCGAGCTTGCCGTGCTCGCGATGGTGGTCGTGTCGTGTTTCGCCGTAGTGGGACGTTCGGCGTTTCGTTCCCGTGGGTTCCTGGCGGCGGTGGTGATGGCGGCGATCGGAGTCGCGTCCCCCGCGGCGCTGGCGCAGACCGAGGCGCCCAAGACCGCAGAACAGCAGCGGGCGCACGACCAGGCCACGCAGATGGCCGAGCAGATCGCGAAGGACACCGCGAGCCATGCCGCCTCCGAGCACAAGCCCGGCGGCGAGGCGAACCTGGTTCTCCCCGACGTGAGCAAGGTCTCGTTCCTCGGCGGCGCGATCGACGGGCACAAACTGCTCATGATCGGCCTGGTCGTATCGGCACTGGGCATGGGCTTTGGTCTCTGGATCTACGCTCAACTCAAGAACATGCCCGTCCACAAGTCCATGCTCGACATCTCCGAACTGATCTACTCCACCTGCAAGTCGTACATGGTCCAGCAGGGCAAGTTCCTGATGGTTCTCTGGGCCTTCATCGCGGTTGCTGTCGGACTCTACTTCGGCAAACTCGTTCCGACCCTCGACGCCACCGGCGCGGTCATCCACGGCATGGCAATCCCCAAGGTCGCCATCATCCTGGCCTTCAGCCTCGTCGGAATCGCCGGCTCGTACGGCGTCGCGTGGTTTGGCATCCGTGTCAACACCTTCGCGAACTCCCGCGCCGCCTTCGCCTCGCTCAAGGGCAAGCCCTTCCCCTGCTACGCCATCCCGCTCAAGGCCGGCATGTCCATCGGCATGGCCCTCATCTCCGTCGAACTTCTCATCATGCTCGGCATTCTGCTCTTTGTCCCCGCCGATCTCTCGGGCCCCTGCCTCATCGGCTTTGCCATCGGTGAGTCACTCGGCGCCTCGGCGCTGCGTATCGCCGGCGGCATCTTCACCAAGATCGCGGACATCGGCTCCGACCTCATGAAGATCGTCTTCAAGATCAAGGAAGACGACGCCCGGAACCCCGGCGTCATCGCCGACTGCGTGGGTGACAACGCCGGCGACTCCGTGGGCCCCTCCGCCGACGGCTTCGAGACCTACGGCGTGACGGGCGTCGCGCTCATCACCTTCATCATGCTCGCCATCAACGAGAAGACCGCCGGCGCCGACTTCGCCAATATCCAGATCCAACTCCTGGTCTGGCTCTTCGCCATGCGCATCATCATGGTCGTCGCCTCCGCCGCTTCCTACTTCATCAATGAGACCATCGCCAAGGCCAAGTACGGCAACGCCGACAAGATGAACTACGAGCACCCGCTCACCAGCCTCGTCGTGCTCACGTCGATCGTCTCGGTCGTCCTTACCTTCATCGCTTCCAAACTCCTCATCCCCACCATCCACGGCGACGAAACCCTCTGGTGGAAACTGTCGCTCATCATCACCTGCGGCACCGCCGCCGGCGCGATCATCCCCGAACTCGTCAAGGTCTTCACCTCGACCCATTCCCGCCACGTCAAGGAGGTGGTCACGGCCTCCGAGCAGGGCGGGGCGTCGCTCAACATCCTCGCCGGCTTTGTCGCCGGTAACTTCTCCGCCTACTGGCTGGGCATCGCCATCGTCGCCCTCATGGGCGGCGCGTACTACATCAGCAACATGGGCCTCTCCGGCATCATGATGGCCCCCGCGGTCTTCGGCTTCGGCCTGGTCGCCTTCGGCTTCCTGGGCATGGGCCCGGTCACGATCGCCGTCGACTCCTACGGCCCGGTCACCGACAACGCCCAGTCGGTCTTCGAACTCTCCACGATCGAGACCATGCCCAACATCTCCAACGAGATCCAGAAGGACTTCGGGTTTGCGCCGAACTTCGAGAAGGGCAAGGAGTTCCTCGAAGAGAACGACGGCGCCGGCAACACCTTCAAGGCTACCGCCAAGCCCGTGCTCATCGGCACCGCCGTCGTCGGCGCCACCACCATGATCTTCTCGATCATCGTGGCCCTGACCCATGGTCTGGAGGTGCAGTACCTCAAGAACCTCTCGCTCCTCCACGCCCCCTTCCTGTTGGGGCTCATCACCGGCGGCGCGGTCATCTACTGGTTCACCGGCGCATCGACCCAGGCCGTCTCCACCGGCGCGTATCGCGCCGTCGAGTTCATCAAGAAGAACATCAGGCTCGAGGGCGCGACCAAGGCCAGCGTCGAGGACAGCCAGAAGGTCGTCACCATCTGCACCCAGTACGCCCAGAAGGGAATGTTCAACATCTTCCTGGGCGTCTTCTTCGCCACCCTCGCCTTCGCGTTCTATGAGTCGTACTTCTTCATCGGATACCTCGTCTCCATCGCGCTCTTCGGCCTCTACCAGGCCATCTTCATGGCCAACGCCGGCGGTGCCTGGGACAACGCCAAGAAGATCGTCGAGACCGATCCGGTCTACAAGAACTCTGGGCGCGGCAAGGGCTCGGATCTCCACGCCGCCACCGTCGTCGGCGACACCGTCGGCGATCCCTTCAAGGACACCAGTTCGGTCGCGATGAACCCGGTCATCAAGTTCACCACACTCTTTGGCCTGCTCGCCGTTGAGCTTGCCGTCAGCATGAAGGGCTCCGACGGCGCTACCCACAGCCCCCTGACGATCGGTCTGACCATCGCCTTCTTCCTCGTCTCGGCCTTCTTCGTCTACCGCTCGTTCTACGGCATGCAGATCGCCGGCGCCGCCGCCAAGCACTGAGCAACGCACCCATCCCGCGATCTCTCACACCGGCGGCCCTGTGGTCGCCGGTTTTCTTTTCGGACGTTCCGACTCCTCCGTCCGCCCGCACCGGTCCGAGTATGACGACGGTGGTGGGGCATAATCCCACGTGGACACGCCTCGCGCGGCCTCGCGGTGATACGCCCACGCGCTTCCGCCGATTCAGGATGTCGAGAAGTCGGCACGACACGGGAGCAAGCGGACATGGCGGGAGTGACACCAGGCGGCAAGGGCAAGCCCGTGATCGGCGCATCGCGTCAGAACACCATCGGGCTCGCCTCGCGCGAACTCAATCCCTTCCTCGACGATCTCGACCGCACGCAGGGGGATTCCGACAAGCGCCGGACCTTTGTCCGCTGGCCCTTCCGAAACGCCGCCATCCCCTGCAAACTCGTCCATCCCGGCGGGAACACCGTCCATCTCACGGTCGCCGCGCGTAATCTCTCCTGCGGCGGAATCAGCGTCCTCCACAACTCCTACGTCCACACCGGCTCGCGGTGTACCGTCACGCTCCCGCACCCCAAGGTCGGGCCCACCGAGATCACCGGAACCATCAAACGCTGCATCCACCGCCGCGGCACGATCCACGAACTCGGCATCCAGTTCGACAAGGAAATCAACGCCAAGGAGTACTTCGTCGTTGATCCCATGAAAGACTGGTTCTCCCTCGAGAACGTCAACAAAGAAGAACTCAGCGGGCACATGCTCCACGTCGACGACTCGCCCATGGAGCAGTCCCTCGTCAAGCACTACCTCCGCGGCACCCAGGTCCGCCTCCAGCAAGCGTCGAGTATCGAGGAGGCCATGACCATCGCCGAGGGCGGCGTCGACTTGGTTCTCACCGATTACGATCTCGGAGACGGCAAGACCGGCGCCGACCTTGTCCTCATGATGCGGGCCCGGAACATCCGCTGCCCCGTCATGTTCGCCACCGCCGACGCCACCCCGCAGACACGCGAGAAGGCCAGCGAGGTCGGTGTCACCGCCTTCCTCGTCAAGCCCGTCACGCCCGACAAACTTCTGCGCGCCGTCGCCGAATTCCTCACCGTCGGAGGAGGCTCCGACCCCAACGGCACGACGCTCGGCGAAGACCACCCCAACCGCTGCCTTATCCCCACCTTCATCACCCAACTTCAGGACATGATCAAGCGCGTTGATCTGGCGATGAAACGAGATGACGTGAGCGTGTGCCGTTCGCTCTGCATGCAACTCGCCGGCGCCGCTCCTGCCATGGGATTCACGCGTCTGGCCAAGGTCGCGGATTCGGCCGCCAAGTCGCTGGCATCCACCATGAGCGTCAAGGAATCCGCCAGCCTCCTCCGCGCCATGGTCAGCACCTGCGAGGCCATCGTCCAGATGCGCAATCAGTTCAGGTGAACTCCGCCCACGCACTGGGCGCACCCTCCCGACGTACCGGTCGCGGTATTTGGCCCGTGCCCCCCTCCCCGGCCAACGCTCGGAACGCGGGTTTTGGGTTCCGATGCCCGGTTTGCGCCGGCATTGGACCGCGGGGGCCGGATGTGACGATCCAGTGACACCCCGATGCCCTCGCCTTGCGAACGGTATCCTGTGGGGGCCCGCGGAGCGGGCGGAGGTCAGACGTGCACACCGATGGACGGATCGTTCGCCCCGGAGAGGGTGGTTGGAACTTAGAACTTGCCGGGAGCACGCGGGGCTTCGCGTGCGCCGCACTCGCGGCGTTGCTCGTTGCCTCCGGCACGCTCGCCCAGGTTGCGCCGGGGGGATCCCCACGACGGAACAACCAGAACAACCCCGCCGTCGCACGTCCCGGCACGCAGCCCGGCGTCAACCCCATCACGCCCGCAGGCGCCCAGCCTCCCGCGGGCGCGGAGGGTGCCGCGGGCACCAAGGGCCTCGAGCATCTGCCCACGCCCGAGCCTGGCGAAGATGAAGTCACTCTCTCGGCCTTCAGCGAGCCCGTCGAACTCACCGCCCTTGTCGAATACGTCACCTCCACGCTCAACATCAACAGCAGCACCAAGGGCCAACTTACCGGCACCATCACGTTCAACGCGCCGGTCAAGATCAAGAAGACTCAACTCCTTCCCCTCCTCGACGCGCTCCTCGCCCAGTACAACTTCACCATCACCCTCGACCCCACCGGCTTCTACATGGTCCATCCGATCACGGATGTCCAGGTCAATCTCGACGGCGAAACCGCCACCACCCGCGTCTTCCCCGTCCCCAATGTCAAACCATCCTTCCTGAAGCCCGCCATCGAGGCCCAGATGGGCGGCGGTGGGGGCGCCCCGAATCCCGGCAACCCCGGCACGCCCGGCGTCCGCGGCATCGCCTATGTCGACGAACTTGGTGTGATCGTCGCGACTGACTCCGTCCGCCGCCTCGGCGCGATCGAATCGCTCGTTCGGTCGCTCCTCGAGCAGTACGGAAAGTATCACTTCATCCGTCGCGAACTCGAATTCGTTTCCGCGCCCGTCGCCCGCGAGCGAGCCCTTGCGCTCTTGGGGGCCAACGTCAATTCCTCCGGCGCGCAGAACCAGGGCCAGCCCAACATCGATCCCAACACCGGCCAGCCCGTCCAGGGCCAGCCCAGCACCGGCGCCAGCAAGGCCGAATCGCTCCCCGAACGCCTCAGCGTCGACCCAACCGGCAACGCCCTGGTCTTCCGCGGCACGCCCGACGAGGAATCCGTCCTTGATCAGGTCCTCAAGGTCATCGACGTTCCCAACAACCTCGAACCCAAGTCCTACGAGGTCGGCTCCTCCGCCAAGCAGATCGCCGAGATCGCCAAGGTCCGCGGCCTGGGCGAGGTCCAACTCATCGAAAAGCCACAGGAAAGCGACCCCAACCGGCCCGTCTTCTACAACTACTACGACGACGGCAGCCGCCGCCAGCAGCAGAATAAGTCCATCTCTGGCGGCCCGACCATGGTCGTTGACGAGGCCTCCGGAAAGATCACCTACTACGCCACGCCGCGCCAGCACGAAGAACTCACCAAACTCATCAAGGAGATCAATCCCTCCGAAGAGCGGGTCGTGATCCGTGCCTACAAACTCAAGCACTCCGACGCCGACAAGGTCTCGCAGCTCATTCTCGGTCTTATCGAAAACCAGTCGCTACCCAACGACACCGGCTCCTCGCCGCTCCTGGATACGGGAGGTGCCTACAGCAGCACCAGTTACAGCGCCCGCAGCGGACGACGCACGACCGTCTACAACCCCGGAACCGGCGCCAACGACGGCGAACTCTCACTTGCCGGCGGCGAAGACGTCTTTGTCATCCCCGACAAGGCTAATAACCAGGTGCTCGTCAAGGCGCCCATCAAGCAGCAGCCCGAGTTCTCACGCCTGATCGAGAAGATCGACCTCCGCAGGCCGCAGGTCTTCCTCGAGGCCAAGATCGTCGCCGTTACCGCGTCCGATGAAATGCGCCTCGCCTTCGAGACACAACTCATCAACGCCAGCGGCACCGGCGGCGTGCTCAACACCAACTTCGGCCTCTCATCCTTCGCCACCGGCACCGGGCTCGTCAATCCCAAAAACGTCGCGACCGGCCTGACCGGCCTCACCGCAGCCATCATCAAGTCAGACCAGGTTCCCATCGCACTTACCGCGTTCGGCCGCGATATCGACACCCACATCCTCTCCTCGCCCCAACTCCTCGTCGCCGACAACGAAGAGGCCGAGATCGCCAGCATCGACCAGCAGCCAACCCAGACCACCACACTCGGCAACTCCGGCAGCACCGGCGCCCGCGACGTGCAGAGTTACGAATACGTCGACGCCGGCACCAAACTCACTGTCAAGCCCCAGATCTCCGAGGGCGGCTACCTCCGATTGAAGTACGACATCGAGCTCTCCAACTTCACCGGCAGCGGGAGCGACGGCCAGCCCCCGCCCAAGCAGAAGAACAACGTCAAGTCCGACTCGGTCACCGTTCCAACCGACATGACCGTCGTTGTCGGCGGCGTGGTTGTCTCCACGGACAACCGCACCGTCGTGAAAGTCCCTCTGCTCGGCGATATTCCCATCGTCGGCGCCCTCTTCCGCGACGACAGCAAGACCGACCGCAAGACGACGCTCTACGTCTTCATCACGCCGCGGATCATGCGCGACGATCTCTTCGACGACCTCCGCCTGTTGACCGAGGGTCCGCAGGCCAAGTCGAAGATCGACGCCGACGTGCCGGCGCTCAAGCCCTCGTCGATCGACATCCTTCCCGATGCGCTGCCCGAGCCCACGCCCGCCCTCTCGCCCGCACGTGATTCGTCGCAATCCAAAGAGGGCAAGGACAAGAAGGACGCATCCAACGGCGTGGTGAAAATCCGCTGATCGATCGACCCACTCTCATGCCAGACCCAGCCTCCAAATCCAACGGCAAGAGCCACGCGGGCCAAGCCAAATCGGGCGCGACCAAGGCCCTGGCCGCACGCCCCGCCGCGCCCGCCGTCGATCCCCTCGTCGCGCCCGAGTGGAGCCGCGTCGCGCAGGCCTTCACCGGCCTCTCGCTCTCGTCCGAGCAACTCCGCCAGTTCGCCGCCATCGACGGGAGCGATCACGAGCCGTGGGACACCATGCTCTCCGTCCTTGCGATGGACGAGCACCAGGCCCTCGAACTCTACTCCAAGCGCACCGGCCTGCCCTATCAGCCCGAGCCGCGCCTCCACGAATCCGCCGGCCGCTTCTACGAGACCATCCCGCCCGAAGTCGCCCGCCAGCACCTCCTCGCCGGGCTTGAGAGCGACGGCTCAACCATGACGCTCGCCACCGCGCAGCCCATGGCCGCCGCCGTCTTCTCCATGATCGAGGACGCGCTGGGAATGCCCGTCCGCCTCACGCTCGCGCCCCGCGCCGGCGTCGCCAACCTCCTCAACCGCGGCTACGAGCAGCGCCAGGACCTTGTTACCGAGATCGTCGAGGAAATGCCCCTCGACGAACGCTCCATCCAGAACCTCGCCGGCTCGGTCGGACAGGCGACCGACCTCCTGCAGTTGGCGCGTCAGACACCCGTCATCCGCCTCGTCAACATGATCCTCTTCGAGGCCCTCCGCCGCCGCGCCAGCGACGTCCACGTCCACCCGATGGAGAACAAACTCGTCATCCGCTTCCGCGTCGACGGCATGCTGGTCGACGCCTTCAGCCCGCCCCTCTCCCTCGCGCCCGCCATCAGCTCGCGTCTCAAGGTCATGACCGAGCTCGATATCGCCAACCGCCACAGCCCCCAGGACGGGCACACCAGCGTCCGCATCGGCAGCCGCAAGGTCGACATCCGCTTCTCCTGCATCCCCACCGTCTATGGCGAGCGCCTCGTGCTTCGCCTGCTCGATCAGTCGTCCACCCAGCTCTCGCTCGACCAGATCGGCATGACCAAGAAGATGCAGGCCCAACTCATGGACCTGGTCGATCGCCCCACCGGCATCATTCTGGTCACTGGTCCGACCGGCTCGGGAAAGACCACAACGCTCTACGCCGCCCTCGGACAGATCGACCGCACCAGCCGAAACGTCATAACCATCGAAGACCCCGTCGAGTATCACCTCGAGGGCATCAGCCAGATGCAGGTCAATGTGAAACGCGGGGTGACCTTCGCGACCGGCCTGCGCTCCCTGCTCCGCCAGGACCCCGACGTCATCCTCGTCGGCGAAATCCGCGACCAGGAAACCGCGCAACTTGCGGTGCAAGCATCACTGACCGGGCACCTGGTGCTCGCGACGCTCCACACCAACGATGCGCCCAGCGCCATCACCCGCCTCATCGACATCGGCATCGAGCCCTACCTCATCACCAGTTCGCTCGTTGGCGTGCTCGCCCAGCGCCTCGTGCGCCGCATCTGCCCCGCGTGCAAGGGCACCGGCCAGTCCGCGACCGGCGGGCGCTGCGAGCCCTGCTTTGCCGCCGGATACAAGGGGCGGCTCGCCGTCTACGAACTCATGACCATGACCGACACGCTGCGCCGCCTGACGGCCCAGAACGCCGACGCCGTCACCCTCTTCGAATCCGCCCGCGATTCGGGCTTCCGCTCCATGCGAGAAGACGCGGCGGACAAGGTTGCCGCCGGGCACACCGACGAGGCCGAGGTGTATCGCGTGCTGCATTGAGAGCGAGTTGATCCCATGAAAAAACCCCGCATTCTCGCGGGGTTTGTTGCTTCAACTCGATCTCGGTCAACTCGTCAGCCGCTCACGCACGCGACAGGTACGACCCGTCCATCGTCGACACCTTGAGCGTTTCGCCCACGTTGATGAAAGACGGGACCTTGACCACAAGACCCGTCTCCATCGTCGCGTCCTTGGTCTGGTTCGTCACCGTCGCGTTCTTGACGCCCGGCGGGCAATCCTTGACAACCAACTCGACCGACGGCGGGAGTTCCAAGGAGATCGGATTGCCGTCGAACAGCAGCACGATCGTCTGCGAGTTCGGGCGCAGGTACTTCAGCGCGTCGCCCAGCACCTCCGTCGACAGCACGATCTGGTCATAGTTCTCCGAGTCCATGAACGTCGCGCCGCTGTTGTCGCTGTAGAGATATTCCATCTGGCGCCGGTCGAGGTCGACCACGTCGATGTCGTCGCTTGATCCCAGGCGACGCTCGAACGACTTGCCGCTCATCAGGTCCTTGAACTTGATCTGGATGAACGCCCGCAGGTTGCCGGGGGTGCGGTGCTCGACAAGCGTGAGCACGGCGATCTTGCCGTCGATCTTCACGCCCAGGCCCTGACGCAGGTCGGTTGCTTTCATCGTCGTCCTTCCCTTGCGACGGCCTTCCGCCGCCGCTGCCTCGATGCCGTCATATCGATCGACCAATCGCCGATCGGAATTTGGTTGGTTGTGGCTTTCTGCCCCGTCCGCCGGGGGAGGGGATCATGCTAGGCTTTCAACACGTCGGATTCCCGTTGGGCCCAGTCGAGGGGTCCCGGCCAAACACCGTCAATCCTCGGAGAACGTGACATGTCACTCCGCCCGACCATCGAAATCTCTCGCCGCGGCTTTCTCGGACTGTCGGTTGCCTCGGCCGGCCTCGTCATGCTCCCGCGCCGCGCCTGGGCCCTCCAGCCCGCCGGCAAGCCCGCCGCCGGCGCGCAGGTCGCGGCCAAGAAACTCTTTGAGTGGAAGTCGCTCCACGCCAAGGCCTGGGCCGCCATCGGCCAGGGCGGCAACACGCTCGTCATCTCCGATGCCGGCAAGACGCTGCTCATCGACACGAAGATGCCCGTCTTTGGCGACATTCTCCGACGCGAGGCCGAGAGCACCGTCGGCACACTCACGATGGTCCTCAACACCCATCACCACGCCGATCACACCGGCGGCAATCACGCCTTCACCAAGGACCTGCCGCTCCTGGCGCACAAGAAGGCCGAGTCACGCATCGCCGGGCAGATCGATCGCTACATCGCAGGCATCAAGTCGGCGGTGGGGGACATGACCAAGGCCCAGCCCGCCGAACGCGAACTCGTCGCCGACGACTTCAAGAAACTCCACGACCGCATGGCCGACCTGCACGTCAAGGACTTCGTGCCCACCCAGACCTTTGAAGATGGCCACGAACTGTCTGTCGGCGGCCTCAAGATGAAACTGCACCACTTCGGCCCCGGACACACCGACAACGACGCCGTCGTCCACGTCCCGTCGCTCAACCTCGTTCATACCGGCGACCTGCTCTTCCACAAGGTCTATCCCTACATCGACCGCGAGGGCGGCGCGACGACAGTCGGGTGGCGCGCCTCGCTCCGCAAGGTCATCGAGCTCTGCGACGACAAGACGATCATCGTCCCCGGGCACGGCGAGGTCTGCACCAAGGCCGCCCTCACCGAGCAGATCGAGTACTTCGATCGCATGTGCGACTTCGTCGCCAAGCAGATCAAGGACGGCAAGTCGCGCGAGGACGTCGCGAAGATGAACCCCGAGCCCTACGACAAGTACAACACCGAGTGGATCCGTCCCATCACGCTCCGCGGTATATTCGAAGAGCTCGCCGAGAAGAAGTGAGGCTCGTAGAGAAGCGATTCATCGATCGAGCAGCCGCGGCGATTCTCGTCCCCGTAGGGCGCGGAGTACGCGCCCCAAGATCTTCTTCACCACTCATCACTCTTCGAGTTCCTTTTCTCCGCGTTCTCCGCGGTGAGGGTTCTCTTCACACCGACAGCAATCCCGCTACGCTCATCACGCTCGTCGACGCAAACGTCGCGTGCGCGATGCCGCGGAACGCCTCGGGCTTGAACGCGTGGCACACGCCGACGACGCGCATCCCCGCGTCGCGTGCCGCTGTCGCGCCCGTGGGCGTGTCTTCGATCGCCACGCACGCAGCCGCTGCGATCCCGAGATTCCTCGCCGTCAACTCGTAGCACGCCGGGTGCGGCTTGCTCTTGCTCACATCATCCGCGCTCACGATCACGCCGAACAACTCGCGGATCGCGAGGCGCGACAGCACCGGCTCGATCTCCGCCCGCAGCGCGCCAGAACACACCGCGATCGGCCCCGCTTCCTTCGCCCGGCGCACGAGTTCAACCGATCCCGGCCACGCCGGCGCCATCCCCGCATGCAGCATCTCCTGCACGAACGCTTCCTTGGCCCGGCGCAGATCGGTCAATTCGCTCGGCGTGAGTTCTCGCCCGTGATCGCGAGCGATCGCGCGGAACAGGTCGCGATCGTCATAACCGATGTATTCCTCGACGTACTTCTCGTGCGGGAAATCCAGCCCGACCGCCCGGGCCGCACGCCGCGTCGCGTCCTCATGCACCGGCTCGGAGTCCACGATCACGCCGTCAAAGTCGAACACGATGGCACGCTGGGCATTCATGCCGCCAGCGTATCACGCGGCGATGGTGAGGTCGATGGGCGGCCACATGCCCTGCACCACGATGAGAGTGTGCCGCTGTGCCATGTTGCCTTGTTGCTTTACGATACACTCCCCTCATGCTCACACGCGGCGAAATCCCGGCCGTCGTCTTCGACGACTCGCTCGGTCAGATCGGCACCCTCACCCACACCCGACCCGCCTTCGACATCCGCACCGGCGCGCTCACCAACCTCGAGCGCCTCGCCGCCCTCCTCGACCTCCGCGTCATCGCGCTCCGCACGCCCGATTCGCTCGCGCCAACCACCGCCGAGCGATACGCCAAGGGCGAGATCAGCATCCCCGTCAACACCCTCGTCGGCACGGACATTGCCGCAAACCCCGACCAGCAGATCACGCTCGTAAGCGGGCGGTGCACGCTCCCGCCCATCGTGAAGGCTGATTCGCTCGACGCCGAGCCCCTCGACGCCAAATCACTCGCCTCGCTCCCGCTCAACTCCGCCATCACCGACGCCGCCGGCGCCGTGCTTGCCATTCGGGTCGACGCTCGCGCCGCCGCGGCCTTCCTCGCCGGGGCGCTCATTCAGCCCGCCAACACCATCCGCGCCGCCAAGTCCTTCACGCTCGACCGACCCTGGAGCATCCGCGCCCACCGCGACGCCGCCCTCGCCGTCGATCTCCGTCTGCTCCCCGAGCGACTCCTGGGCGGCGGGCACGCCAAGGGCGCGACCATCTTCGGCGATGCCCGCCTCCACATCCATCCGTCCGCCAAGGTCTATCCCGGCGCAACCTTCGATCTCGAGCACGGCCCGATCATCATCGATGAACATGCGGTTGTCCGCCCCGGCGCGATCGTCATCGGTCCGGTCTTCATCGGCGCCCACGCAATTATCAACGAGCATGCCACCATTCGGGGCCAGACCTCTATTGGTCCCTGGTGCAAGGTCGGCGGCGAGGTCGGCGGCACGATCTTCCAGGCCTTCTCCAACAAAGGCCACGACGGCTACCTCGGCGACTCCTACCTCGGCGAGTGGGTCAACCTCGGCGCTGCGACCAACAACTCAAATCTCCTCAACACCTACGGCGAGATCATCGCCAAGGCCACGCCGCACTCGTCGAATGAGCGAACAGGCCAGCAGTTCCTGGGCTGCATGCTGGGCGACCACGTGAAGACCGCGATCGGCACGCGCATCATGACCGGCTCGATCGTGGGGACCGGATCGATGTGGGCCGCCACCGAGCCCGTGAGCGGGTGCGTCGACGCGTTCACATGGCGGACCGACGCCGGCGCTCGCGCGTACCGCTTCGAGAAATTCATCGAGGTCGCGCGGGCGATGATGTCCCGGCGTGCCGTCACCCCCAGCGAGGCGTACATGGAACTGCTGAAAGACCTCTCCTCACCACGGAGCGACACGGAGGGGCACGGAGGGAGGAAGTGAGGAGGATGCCGTGGGAGATCTGATTCACGAGGAGGTCTCCGCGCAGGTCATCGCGGCCGCGATCGAAGTGCACCAGCGGCTCGGACCTTGTCTGCTTGAATCCGCGTACGAGGCGTGCCTTGATCAAGATCTCGTAGCGCGAGGCGCCGCGGTACGCCGTCAGGTCGAGCTTCCGATTATGTGCGAGGGAACGCACGTTGATGCGGGCTTTCGGATTGATCTGCTCGTTGATGACGCCGTGATCGTGGAATTGAAAGCGGTCGAGTCTCTTGCCGCGATTCACGAGGCCCAACTCGTGACGTATCTTCGCCTCAGCGGCCGCCGCGTCGGCTCGCTCCTCAAATTCAACTCCCGCCGACTCATGGAGCAGTTCCGCCGTTTGGTAATCTGATCTAACCGGCCTGTAGGCTTTTCCCCGCCGTTTCTCTCCGTGTCCCTCCGTGTTGAACCTCTTCCGAGTGATTCATGCCGACCCTCTACCTCATCGACGGCTACGCCCAGTTCTTTCGCGCTTACCACGCGATCCGAACTCCCATGACCAGCCCCGTCACCAAAGAACCCACCAACATGACCTTCGGGTTCATCGGCATGCTCCTCAAACTCCTCCGCGGCGAGGGCAAGGTCGGCGGCAAGCCCGCCTACGTCGCGCTCGTGCTCGATGTCTCCGGCGATCGCGGCACGTTCCGCTCGCAACTCTACCCCGATTACAAGGCTCATCGCCCGCCGCCGCCCGAGGACCTGCGCCCGCAGGTCGAGCGCTGCCTGGCGATCCTGCGCGAGATCGGCGTGCCCATCCTGGGCTCCGAGGGCTACGAGGCCGACGACGTCATCGCCACGCTCGTCAAGAAACTCAAGAGCGCGCACCCCGATCTCACCATCCGCATCATCTCCAAGGACAAGGACCTCAAGCAGTTGCTCGCCGACGGCGTTGAGATGTTCGACATCCACACCGACAGCGTGATCGACACCAGATCGCTCATGGAATCCAGCGGCCTGCGCCCCGACCAGATCGTCGACATGCTCGCGCTCATGGGCGATAGCGTCGACAACGTGCCCGGTGTCGAGGGCGTGGGCGAGAAGACCTCCGCCGAACTCATCAAGACCTGGGGAACGCTCGACAACCTACTCGCAAACGCCGACAAGATCACGGGCAAACGCGGCGAGAAGATCCGCGCCTCGCGCGACCTGCTCGCGCTCTCGCGGAAACTGGTCACGCTCGACGCCGACGCGCCGCTGGAATCGCGCGAAGGACTCCCGCTCGATCAGGCCGAGACGGCGAAACTGCAACTCGAAAAGCTCATCCCGATCCTGAAGGAACTGGGATTCAATCGGTACCAGGACGAGGTCCGAGCACTCCTTGGCCAGAGCGGCGTGGGAAGTGCCGCGGGTGCCAGTGCTGCCGCCGCCAGCGCTACGGCGGGCGCACGGTCGGGCGGTGGAGCAGGTGCCGTCAAGCCCAAGCCGGCGAGCGCCGACGACGCGCCGCTGTTTGCCGATTCGCTGTTTGGCCATGGTGACGCCCCCAAAGCCGCGCCGGTGCCGGAGGGCGCCAAGTACGAGTGCGTGACCACGCTCGGCGAACTGCGAGAGGTTGTGGCGAAGTTGCGTGCCGCGGACGCGGTCGCGGTGGACACCGAGACCACGTCGCTGGCGGTCCGCGACGCCAAACTCTGCGGCCTCTCGCTGTGCGTCGAGGCGGGGCATGCGTGGTACATCCCGATCCGCTCGCCCGATCCTTCGAAGCACCTCGACGAGAAGGCTGTGCTCGACACGCTCCGCCCGGTCCTCGAGGACGAGGGCAAGCCCAAGTATGGGCACAACCTGAAGTACGACCTCATGGTGCTTCGCGGCGCGGGGATCCACCTCCGCGGCATCGCGGCCCCCGGCGCGTGCGATTCCATGGTCGCCAGTTACCTCATCGATTCCTCGCGCTCGTCGCACTCGCTCGACGCGCTGGGCCTCGCCCTGCTCGGCATGGGCAAGCAGTCGATCAGCGAACTGATCGGGAGCGGCAAGACGCAGCGCTCGTTTGAATCGGTGCCGATCGAACTCGCCACGCCGTATGCCGCCGGCGACGCCGATCTCTCGCTGCGCCTGGCCCAGAAGATGCTCCCGCAGATTCGGGCGATGGGCTTGGCGAGCCTGTTCCATGATCTTGAACTCCCGCTGGTGGAGGTGCTGGCGGAACTGGAGTGGAACGGAATTCTGGTCGATCCGCGCGAACTGGATCGCCAGCGCGAGCGGCTCGAGGCACGCGTGAAGGAGCTCGCGCACGAGATCGACAAGCAGGCGATGGAGTCGATCGGTCGGACGTTTGACCCGGATTCGCCCAAGCAATTGAGCGCGGCCCTTTTCAACAAGCCCGGCGATGTCGAGGCGGGGCTCGGGTTGGCGTCGATCAAGAAGACCAAGACGGGGCACTCAACCGACGCGGAGGTACTGGAAAAACTGGTGCAGGATGCGGAGGTCACGACGCCGATCCCGTCCTTGATCCTTGAGTATCGCCAACTCACCAAACTCGTAAGCACGTACCTGGTCGCGCTCAAGGACGCGATCAACGCCGGCACCAAGCGCGTCCACACCAGTTTCAACCAGACCGTGGCGGCGACGGGGCGGCTGGCTTCGAGCGATCCGAACCTGCAGAACATCCCGATCCGCACCGACATCGGGCGGGATATCCGCAAGGCGTTCGTCGCGCCGGCGGGCCGCGTGCTGGTGACGGCCGACTATTCGCAGATCGAGTTGCGGCTGCTCGCCCACCTGTCGCGCGATCCGGCACTGATCGAGGCGTTCCAGCGGGACGAGGACATTCACACCGCCGTCGCGGCCCAGATCCACAGCATCGCGCCCAGTTGCGTCACCCGCGAGCAGCGCAGCGGCGCAAAGATGGTGAACTTCGGCATCGTGTACGGGATCACGCCGTTCGGATTGGCGCGACGGCTTGGGATCGACAACACCAAGGCCGCCGAGATCATCGACGGATACAAGCGGAGATTCGCGGGGATCACGACGTTCCTCGAGGAGTGCGTGGAGCAGGCGCGCCGGTTCGGCTATGTCGAGACGATGCTCAAGCGTCGGCGCTTGATCCCCGACATCGAGTCGACGAATCCCCAGCGCCGGGCCCTGGCGGAGCGCACGGCGATCAATAGCGTGGTGCAGGGCTCGGCCGCGGACCTGATCAAGTTGGCGATGGTCGACCTGCACAAGCAGTTTGCATCCACGGCGACGGCGGAGGAGTTCTTCGGTGCGAAGTCGGGCGAGGACCGGCGCGTGCTGATGCTCCTGCAGATCCACGACGAACTCGTCTTCGAGGCGCCGGAGGAACTGGCGGCGTCGGTGCGCGACACGGTGGTGAGAAGGATGGAGCAGGCGATGACGCTGCGCGTGCCGCTCAAGGCCGATGCGCACATCGGGCGGAACTGGTTTGAGTCGAAGTGAGAGCATGGGTTTGGGCATGGTCTTTCTGGTTGAGATCCACCGGGCTCGACATCGACGGGTGATCACTTGCTCAAGAGGGGCGGGTCGCGCACGCTCTCCATCCAAGGGGGTGGATGGACACGCTCGTACGCTCTGAAGCGGCGGTAAGAAGGCACTAGCCACCAGGAATTGGCACTTGGCACTTGGGGAAGAGAAGAAAGGACGGATGGATACCTCCCTCGCTCGCGATCGGGCTCGCAAAGTTCACGAGCACGGACCCAATGAACGGTCTGGAGTTCGGCGCGTGGTTGACCACGCCACCCGGAGCAAGGGAAGGCACGGACTCCGGAGCCGGCACGCGGGCAAGCGATCGGAAGTCGCGGGGATGCGTGGTTCACTACACTGATGCGGTGACGACGCACGCGACAACTTCGACCGACGGGCCGTGGACGACGCGGCGGTTGCTCGCGTGGATGGGCGAGGCGTTCACGAAGAAGGGTCTGGATTCGCCGCGGCTCCTGGCGGAGATGCTGGTGGCGCACGTGCTTTCGTGCGACCGACTGAAGTTGTACACGGACGCGGATCGTCCGGCGAGTCCCTTGGAGCGTGAGGCGCTGCGGGGGCTGGTCGGGCGGGCCCTGAAGCACGAGCCTGTGCAGTACCTGGTCGGTCACGCGTGGTTCTTCGGGCTGCAGTTTCAGGTCGATCGGCGGGTGCTGATTCCCCGGCCGTCGACGGAGACGATCGTCGAGCACGTGCTCCAGCACGCGCGGACGCAGCCGGGGTTCGGCGGCCCCAAGGGCGAGGGGGCGCTGATCGCGGATGTGTGCACGGGTTCGGGGTGCATCGCGGTGTCGCTCTTGAAGCACCTGACGGGGGCGCGGGCGGTGGCGACGGACCTCTCGCGCGAGGCGTTGGGCGTGGCGCTGGAGAACGCGAAGAAGCACGGCGTGTCGGAGCGGCTGGACTTGCTCGAAGGGAATCTGCTCTCGCCGCTTGATGAGTATCCGCCGGCGGCGCAGCGATCGGCGCTGCACTACCTGGTGAGCAACCCGCCGTATATCCCGGATCATGAGTGGGACGCGGTGGAGCCGAACGTGAAGGACCACGAGCCGCACTCGGCGCTGCGGGGCGGTGCGGACGGGATGGACCTGGTTCGGCCGATCGTGAAGGATGGGCCGGCGCACCTGCGAGCCGGCGGCCTGCTGCTCATCGAGGTGGCGCACGCGCACGCGAAGGACGTGCTGGAATCGGCGCGGGCGCACGCGATGCTGGAGGATGCGCGGATTCTCCGCGATCATGAGGGGTTTGATCGAGTGGTGGTGGCCCGACGGCGCGGGTGAGGCGCGAGGGGCTTGGAGGAGTGAGATAGCCGATCGCCCTCGCTGGAGTATCATCCGCGCATGCTGATCCTTGCTGCCGTCGCCGCGTTCATCCCCGTCCTTCACGGTCATTGCGCCGAAGACATCCTCATCTCCGATTTCGAGTCCGACGCCTATACACCTTGGGTCGCCACGGGCGAGGCCTTCGGTTCCGGGCCCGCGCGGGGGACGCTCCCCGGCCAGATGCACGTCGACGGCTTTCAGGGCTCGCGCCTCGTCAACACCTACTTCAAAGGCGACGAATCCACCGGCACGCTCACTTCGTCCGAGTTCAAGATCGAACGCCCCTACATCTCGTTCCTCATCGGCGGCGGAAAAGACCCCGACAACACCTGCATGCAGCTCCTCATCGCCGACACCGTCTTCCGCGTCGCCACCGGGCCCAACGACAGGCCCGGCGGCAGCGAGCGCCTCGGACCCGACGGCTGGGACGTCCGAGATCTGATCGGCAAGCGTGCGAAGATCCGCATCATCGACAACGCCAAGGGCGGCTGGGGGCACATCAACGTCGATCACATCGTCCAGACCGATCGCAAGCCGCCGATCACGCTCAGTAACGTAACGCGTGATTTCAACGTCACCGCACGCTACATGAACATCCCCATCAAGAACGGCGCACCGCTCCGCCATGTCTCCTTCATCGTCGACGGCCGGGTCTTGGGCGGTGACGACATCGAACTCGCCGACGCGCAGCCGGACTGGTGGGCCCCGATCGATCTGTCCGCGTATCAGGGCAAGTCCATCGCGCTGGAGGTGAATTCACTCCGCGATGATTCCGCCGCGCTCTCCAGCATCACGCTCACCGACACGATCCGCGACGCGGAGAATCTCTACGACGAAAAACTCCGCCCCCAGTTCCACTTCTCGTCACGCCGCGGCTGGTTGAACGACCCCAACGGGCTCGTCTATTTCAACGGCGAGTATCACATGTTCTACCAGCACTGCCCGTTCTGCCTGCAGGGCTGGGCGGCCAAGTACTGGGGGCACGCCGTCAGCAAGGACCTCGTCCACTGGACCGAACTCGACGACGCGATCGCGCCCGACGCACGCGGCCCGGTGTGGAGCGGGAGCGCCGTCGTCGATCACGCCGACACCAGCGGCCTGGGCAAACCCGGCGCGCCCGCGATGGTCATGTTCTACACCGCCGCCGGAAACCCGTTCACGCAGTGCCTGGTGTCGTCGACCGACGGACGGACGTTCACGAAGAGCGAGTCCAACCCGGTCGTCGGCAACATCGCCTCCGACAATCGCGATCCCAAGGTCGTGTGGCACGAACCGACCAAGCATTGGATCATGACGCTTTGGGTTGGCACGGAGGGCAAGCCCTGGATCTACTTCCTGGGTTCCAAGAACCTCCGCGAGTGGAAACAGATCAGCCGCGTCGAGGGCTTCTACGAGTGCCCCGATTTCTTCGAACTGCCGCTGGACGGCGATCCGGCGCACAAGAAGTGGGTGCTGACCGCCGCCAGCAGCGAGTACATGGTCGGCACCTTCGACGGCACGACGTTCACGCCGGAGACGCCGAAACTCCCGGGCCATCGCGGGCGCGGGTTCTACGCGGCCCAGACCTTCAGCGACATGCCCGACGGGCGTCGCATCCAGATCGGCTGGTTCCAGACCGAGACGCCCGGAATGGCGTTCAACCAGTCCATGACGATCCCGCTGGAGTTGACCCTTGTCTCCACGCCCGACGGCCCGCGCCTGTGCTGGAACCCCGCGCGCGAGATGGAATCGCTGCGCGCCAAGACGCACGAGATCAGGTCGTTCACGCTCACGCCCGAAACGTCGCGAAATCCGCTCGGCACGGTTAACGCGGAATTGCTGGAGATGCGGACGACGATCGAGCCAAAGGGCGATGTCACGCTCAACATCCGCGCCGTGAAGATCGCGTACGAGGCCAAGCCGGGCGAGTTGGTCGTGAACGACCACCACGTCAAGGTGCCGCTCGTGAACGGCAAACTCGAACTGACCATCTACTGCGATCGCGTGGGGGTGGAGGTCTTCGCCGCGGGCGGACTTGTGTACATCCCGATGGCGATCATTCCGAACGCCGAGGATCGATCCGCGTCGATCAGCGCGTTGAACGGCGAGGTGAAAGTAGATTCGCTGGTCGTTCACGAACTCCGCTCGGCGTGGAAGGGGAAGTGAAGTCACGCGTGCTCGATCGCACGGTATCGGTATCATGCAGCAAAGGAGCCGATTCATGTCAACGTCCACACGTCGCGCGTCGCTGGTGATGGCCGCCCTCTCGCTCGCGGGGCTATCGATGCTCGCGGCGGGGCTGCGCGAAGAGCGTCCCGCGCTCGGCCCCTCGGCCGTGGAAGCGATGCTCGACGACTGGCACGACGCGGCGTCGCGGGCCGACGGCGTGCGGTATTTCGGTCACATGACCGGCGACGCCGTGTTCCTGGGCACCGACGCGACGGAGCGTTGGACGCTCGAGCAGTTCAAGGCGTTCGCCAGGCCGTATTTTGATCAGGGGCGTGGCTGGACGTACCTGCCGCGTGAGCGCCACGTGATGCTCTCGCGTAACGGCGAAGTGGCGTGGTTTGACGAGGTGCTGGACAACGCGAAGTTCGGCGAATGCCGCGGTACGGGCGTGGCGCTGCGCGACGGCGAGGAGTGGAAGATCGCGCACTACAGCCTCACGGTGCCGATCCCCAACGACCTGCTCCCGGGCTTTGCGGAGAAGATCCGCGAGTTCACCAAGAAGCCACCGGTGGTCCCCGCCAAGGCGGAGAAGCCCGCGCCCAAGAAGTAGCGGGCCGCGTGCGCTCACGCGAATGTCAGCAGGACTTTGAGGCCGGAGGCGGCGCGGGCGATGGCGTCGCGCGCCTGTGTGAGCGGGTAGCGCGCGGTGATGAGGCTGAGGACGTCGACGCGGCGTTGCGCGAGGAGTTCGAGGCCTTCGGCGAGTCGCCCGCCGCGGACACCCTGGATGGTGAGTTCGTTGACGACGGCGGGTGAGAGGTCGACGCCCGAGCCGCCGGAAGCGCCCGGCGCGGTGGTGGGCGTGGAGAGCGTGAGGATGGTGGCGCGGGGGCGGGCCATCTGCATGGCCAGGGCCAGGCCGCCCGGAGCGCCGGTGCAGTCGATGACGACGTCCTGGTCCTGGCGGCGGCCGGGCTCGTCGACGTGTCGGTGCTTGACGCCCCATTTTTCGCACAGCGAGAACTTGTCGGGGTGCTTGCCGAGCAGGCGCACGGTGTCGTTGGTGGATGCGAGGACCTGGGCGGCGAGGAGGCCGATCACGCCGTCGCCCAGGATCGTGATGAACGACGACTTGCGGGTGGCGGGCAGAAGGTTGCGGATGTGCGCGACGCAGGAGAGAGGCCAGGCGAACACGGCGGATTCGTCGTCGATAGCGCGCGGGACTTCGAGCATGTTGAGGAGCGGGACGGCGATGCGATCGGCGAAGCAGCCGTCGCGGGCGTGGGTGCCCATGACGCGGCGGGCGCGGCAGTGATTGGGCAGGCCGCCCTTGCAGAGGTCGCACACGCCGCAGGTGATGACGGGCGAGGCGACGACGCGTGCTCCGGCGAGCTTGGGCGATGAGCTGTCGACGACGCCGACGAACTCGGAGCCCATGATCGCGCCGGAGGCCACGCGCCCGGCGGCGATGTGGCGATCGGCGGCGGAGATGCCGGCGACGACGGGGCGGACCAGCACATCACCCGGCGCCGGCACGGGGTCCGCGGCCTTGGGGTCGAGGGTCAGTGTGCCGGAGATGATTCGGAGGGCTCGCATAGAGAAGAGAGTCGTGAAGAGAGAGATTCAACGCAGAGGTCGCGGAGCAGGAGAAGCGGCGGAGAGGTCAATTCGAAGGACCCGAAGGACGCGAAGACACTCGGCAGCAGGAGAGAACGCAGAGGAATGAAGTGAGTTGGGAGGTCGATCAGTTGGAACTCGAAGGGGTCTGAGAGTACACGCGGCCCAACGCAACGACCTCTGCTTCGTGGCCTTCGAGTTTGGCCGTGCCCTCAGCGACCAGTCTGTGAATGGCCTTACTGCTCCGCGCCGATCGAGGGCGATGAGCCAGCGGGGGAGGCGGAAGCCTCGTTGGGCGGGGGCGGGACGAACGGCAGATACTCGTACCAGACCTTGTCTCGGTTGAACGCGGGGTACATGTAGGCGAGGCGCGCGGCGAAAGGCTCCTTGGTCGCGCTCAGCCAGTCGAGCCACTGGCGGCGATCAAAGCCGAAGTCTTGGCCGGTGAGCGTGCGCATCGAGGTACGGGCGGCCTGCTGGACGGCGAGGGAGGTGTCCTCACCCAAGGCCGCGATCAACGGCTGGAGCACGCGCGGGTCGGGGTACTGGCCCAGTGCCGCCGCCGCCTCGCGGCGCACATCGGCGTCCTGCTCGCTCTTTTCCGGGACGACCCGGAGGAGATCGGGGACGACCTTGGGATAGTGAAGGCGCTGCAGGGCACGGCCGGCCTCGCGCCGAACGATCGGGTCCTTGTCCTTGAGTGATTCGGCGACGACCTGCGCCTGCTCGGGTCGCCCGTGGTTGCCCAGGCCGCGGAGTGCGGCCGCGCGGACGCCCGCGTCCTCGTCCTTGATGTTGTCGAGGTAGAGTTGGATGTACACGTCGTCCCCGCCATAGGGCTTGGAAGCGAGGAAGAGCGTGCCGCGGTAACGCTTGTCGGCGTCGTAGGGATCGATGGCCCAGGTTGCGGACTCAACGGCGGAGGGCTCGGTGACGAGGGAGAGGAGTCCTTCGGCGCCGGGCTTGACGTCGCCGGTGTCACAGCCCGACAAGAACGGTGCGAAGAACGCGCCCAAGGCGGCCGTGATGAGCGGTGCGATGAAGGGGCGACCACGAGTGGTGCTGGACATGGGGGGAGTATATGGGAAGAAGGCAGCAGGCATCAGTGGTAGAGAAGAGAAGGGGAGGCGGAGAGAAGCGGGGAAGAGGAGGTGGCGGAGTGGTCAAGTGGCGGAGTGTGGAAAAGAGGCGGAGAACCGAAGTTTGATGCGTGTGCCGATCTGAGGGCCTCGGTCAGTTCGCGACCGGCTCGCGGGTGAAATCGACGGGCGCGCTGGTGGTGAATGAGGCCTCGGGCCGGCTGACGCCCGTGTCGAAAAGGGTCTCGGCCAGTTGGCCGGGCGCGGTGTACGACAGCGTGCCGGAGAGCGTGACGCTGGACGCGCTGGGCGGCGTAGCGCCGGGCGCGAGGGGGAGGACGACGGGGAGGATGAGGCGCTGCGTGCCGAAGCGGCGGAGGGTTGCTTCGGGCGAGCGGACACACTCGAAGACCCGCTGGCCGTTGACATGCATCGCGTAGCGAACCTCGCGGAGGGGCATGGGCTCTGGGTTTGGGTTCTCGGCGTCAACGAGGAACTCAACTACCACGCCGGAGGGTGCCGCCTCTCGCACGCGGGTCTCCGCGACGGTCAGCACCGGGGCGCGGTACGACGAGCATGCGGCCAGGAGCGTGAGCGGAGAGAGCAGGAAGAGTCGTGCGGCAGGGTTCATGGGCAGAAGTGTATCGGGACGGGGCGGACGGCACCGGGCGACGGGAATAGGCATCGGGCATCGGGCATCAGGAACGAGAGGATCGAATCCTCGCAGCGGATTTTCGTGTCGTCGGCGCAATAAGAAAGCCCGCCTCAAAGAAGCGGGCCTCCACACACAGAAAGGAGACGAGGAGGGTTACGCGGAGGGCGTCAGGAGGCCGGCGGCGAGTTGTTCGCCCGCTTCGCCGGCACGCTGGTTGAGTTCGCGGAACTTGGCGGGGACTCGTGCGGCGATCGCGGCGGCGAGGGTCTCGCGCGGCACGACGGGCACAAGGGTGTTCAGCACGCACAGGGCGACGGTGTTGGCGACGACCTTGCTCCCGACCTTGGTGGCGGTCTCGGTGATGGGCAGGCGGAAGACGCGTCCGGGGCTGGTGAATTCCGGGCCGATGTTCGTCGAGTCGAAGATCACGACCGTGTCCGCCGTGCACTTGGCGCCGTATTTCCTGGCGGCCTCGGTAGACATGCAGAGGAGCACGTCGGGCAGGGTGACTTCGGGATATGCGATGGTGCCCTTGGAGATGATGACCTCGGCCCGGCTGGAGCCCAGGCGGGCTTCAGGCCCGTAGGTCTGGGTCTGGACGACGTTTCGACCGTCCATCATGGCGGCTTCGGAGAGGATGACGCCGGCGGTGATGAGGCCCTGGCCTCCCGCGCCACTGAAGCGGATCTGGATCGGGTCTTTGAGGGTGTTGCTCACGAGACGCTCCGTTTCCCGCAGGCGGCGGCGATCTTCTGCTTGTACAGGGCTTCGTAATCGGCGCGTTCTTCCTCGCGGAAGATGCCGGTGGGCATGACTTCGGCTTTGGGCTGGTCGGTCTCGCCGCAGGTGCAATCGTGGAGGGGCGAACTGGTGTCGCGGAGGTAGTGGACCATGTCGTATGGCTCAGCGACGTCGTTCATTCGTCCGAAGTAGGTGGGGCAGGAGGTGAGGATGTCGACGAAGGAGAAGCCCTTGTGGAGGATGGCACGCTTGATGGAGGAGGTGAGTCGCTTGTGGTCGAAGGAGGTGGTGCGGGCGACGAAGCCGGCGCCGGCGCCGAGGGCGAGGCGGACGAGGTCGAAGGGCTGCTCGATGGAGCCCATGGTTGAGGTGGTGCTGCGCTTGCCGACGGGGGTGGTTGGGGCGAGCTGGCCGCCGGTCAGGCCGTAGATCCCGTTGTTGAAGACCAGAGCGGTGATGTCGAGGTTTCGGCGGCAGGCGTGGATGAAGTGGTTGCCGCCGATGGCGGAGGCGTCGCCGTCGCCCATGATGGCAAAGACGCGGAGTTCGGGGTTGGCGAGTTTGATGCCGGTGGCGAAGGCCAGGGCGCGCCCGTGCGTGGTGTGCATGGTGTTGAAGTCGAGGATGAAGGGGGTGCGACCTGAGCACCCGATGCCGCTGACCACCGCGATCTTGTTCTGATCGAGGTTGAGTTCGCCGATCGCCTCCAGAAGGGCCTTCACGATCATGCCGTCGCCGCAACCGGGGCACCAGACGTGGGGGAGTTGGGCGGTGCGGAGGAATCTGCGATAGTTGTCGCTCACGAGCGCACCACCTTTCCGGCGGAGGTTGCGAAGGGTGCGACGGCGGCGTCCGCGATCTGGGCCGGCGTCAGGAGGTGGCCGTCGATGCGGCTCACGGGGATGACTTGGCTGCGGCCGCCGGCGGCGCGCCCGATCTCACGCACGAGTTGGCCCATGTTGAGTTCGGGCACGACGATCGTGTCGACGCGCTCGGCGACTTCGTCGATCAGGAAGTCGGGGAAGGGCCAGAGGGTCTTGAGGCTGAGGAGGCCAGCGCGGATGCCCTGGGCGCGGAGCAGGTCGACGGCGGACTGGGCCGGGCGGCTGGTGATGCCATAACTGATGATCGCCAGTTCTGCGTCGTCGAGCAGGTAGCGATCATGGAGCGCCAGGTCACGCACGTGGTCCTGGACCTTGCCGACCATGCGCTTGAGTTCGCGGGCGGCGGCCTCGTCGCTGACGGCGAATCCCTCGGCGCCGTGGGCCAAGCCGGTGATGTGGTAGCGGGCGCCGTGCCCGAACGGGAGGAACTCGTCGTTGGCGAATGGCTTGTAGGTCTTCACGTCGGCGGGACGCTTGGCCTCGATCACCTCGATGTCGCCCGGCTCGGGCCAATCGATGTTTTCACGCATGTGGGCGAGCACTTCGTCCATGAGCAGCACGACCGGCACGCGGTATTGCTGGGCGAAGTTGAAGGACTTGACGGTCATGTCGAAGGCGTCGCGCACGGTGGAGGCGGTGACGACGATGATCGCGTGGTCGCCGTGCGTGCCCCAGATGGACTGCATGACGTCGCCCTGCGCGCCCTTGGTGGGCTGGCCGGTGGAGGGGCCCCAGCGCTGGCAGTTGACGATGACGCAGGGTGTCTCGGTGATGGAGGCGTATCCGAGGCCTTCCTGCATGAGCGAGAAGCCCGGGCCGCTGGTGGCGGTCAGGGTCTTGGCCCCGCCCCAGGCGGCGCCGATGATGGCGGAGATGGACGCGATCTCGTCTTCCATCTGGATGAAGGTTCGCCCGAGTTTGGGCATCTCGTACGAGAGGATCTCCATCACCTCGGAACTCGGGGTGATGGGGTAGCCGGCGTAGAAATTGCACCCGGCATACAAGGCCGCGTGGGCGCACGCCTCGTTGCCCTGGATGAGACGCTTCTTGCTCACAACACCGGCGCTCCTTCCTTCGCGAAGACGCGGGCGCGATCGGATGCGCCGCGTTGGATCCAGATGGCAAAGTCGGGGCAGCGAGCCTCGCACATGCCGCAGAACACGCAGGTGTTCGGGTCCTTGACGATGATCTTGGTGGCCTGGTCCAGCGCCAGTGTGTTGGTGGGGCAACTGGTCACGCACACGTTGCAGCCCTTGCAGAGTTTCGGGGCCGTCGTCAGGCGGTAGTCCGCCTGGTAGTGCTTGATCTGCCCGTTGTCGGTCTCGATCTTGGGCGAGGGCGTTTCGCGGCGCGGCGTGCGGGCCTTGCCGGCGAGGGTGCGATCGATGGCGAGGGCGGCCTTGCGCCCGTCGCGGACGGCCTGGACGACGGTCGAGCCGCCGTTGATGCAGTCGCCGCCGGCGAAGAGGTTCGGGACGTTGGTCCGCATCTCGTCGTCGACCTTGACGACGCTGCCCTTCATCTCAACACCGAGCGCGGTGAAGAGCTCCAGGAGCGGCTTCTGGCCGATGGCCTTGACGACCATGTCGGCCTCGACGACGAACTCCGAACCCGGGATGGGCTCGGGACGCGGGCGGCCGGAGGCGTCGGGCGCGCCCAGACGCATCTTGATGCAGCGCACGCCGGTGACGCGGTCGGTGCCGATGAATTCCAGCGGCGCGACCTGGGTCATGAGTTTCACACCCTCGCGCTTGGCGGAGTGGATCTCGTGGGCGAAGGCGGGCATGTCGGCCTCGCTGCGCCGGTAGAGCATCACGACTTCGCTGGCGCCCATCATCACCGACTGGCGGGCCACGTCGACGGCGGTGTTGGCGCTGGTGGCCTCGGTGGAGTGGAGCATGACGGCTTCGCGAGCGACGTCGATGGCGGTGTTGCCGCCGCCGATGACCGCGACGCGTCGCCCGATGGTCAGGCCGCCGGCGGGCCCGAGTTTGAGGGCCTCGATGAACTTCAGAGACTCCCAGACATTGGGGAGCCATTCACCGGGGAGTTTGGCGGGCATGTCGTCGCCCATGCCGACGCCGACGAAGATGGCCTCGTGCGCCTGGCGGAGCTGGGCAGGCGTGATCTGCGTTCCCACGCTCACGCCGAACCTGAGCTGCACGCCAAGGCGCTTGATCTGTTCAACTTCTTCCGGGAGGGGGCGGTACTGCTGCTTGTAGGGCGCGATGCCGCGGGTGATGAGGCCGCCGGGGAAATCGCGCTGCTCGTAGACCACGACCTGATAGCCGAGCTTGGCGAGTTCGGCGGCGCAGGCGAGGCCCGCGGGCCCGGCGCCGATGACGCCGACGCTGGCGAAGCGCTGTGCGTTTGGACGCGGCGCAGCGACGGCTGTTCCCGCCTCCAGCCCCTTGTCGGTCGCGAAGCGCTGCAGGCGACCGATCTGGATGGCGCGGCGGCCTTCCTTCAGGAGAACGCACGAACCCTGGCAGAGGACCTCGACCGGGCACACGCGGGCGCACGTGCCGCCCAGGATGTTGTCGGCGAAGATCTTGGTGGCGGCGTCGACGGGTCGACCCTGGGCGATGTCGCGGATGAAGCCGGGGATGTCGATCCCGGCGGGGCAGGCGCCCACGCACGGCGCGGAGGTGCACGGCCCGCCGCACTGAAGGCACGCCTCGGCCTCGAGCACGGCCTCGGCTTCGGTGAGGGTCGGGTGGGCGTCACGCGCGACGGGCCCAAGGAGCGATGCGCTGGGGATCGTGGTCACGTTCAGACTCCTCCGCACTGGCGGGGACGAAGACTCCTACGGGGTCAGATCGTCTCGGGCTCCATGCGGATCGCGCCGCAGGGACATTCGGTCGAGCACATGCCGCAACCCTTGCAATAGTCGTAGTTGAATTTGAAACGATTGCCTGGGCCGAGCTTGATGACGGCGTTGTCAGGGCACACGCCAAAGCAGTTGTCGCATTCGAAGCAGTTGCCGCAGGAGAGGCAGCGGCGCGCCTCGAAGAGGGCGTTGGACTCATCGAGCCCGCCGACGACCTCTTCGAAGTTGGAGATGCGCCGGGCGGCGTCGAGCGCGGGCTGGACGGTGACGGGCGCGTCGGTGTAGTACCAGGGGTTGAGGTTCTCGAACTTGGCGACCTCGTGCTTGGGCGCGGGGACGTAGGTCGTGTTGCGGAGGAAGGCGTCGATGTGTCGTGCGGCCTTCTTGCCGTGCCCGATCGCGACGGTGACGGTGCGTTCGGCGGGGACCATGTCGCCGCCGGCGAAGACGCCGTGACGTCCGGTCATCATGTCGGGCCCGACCTCGACCACGCCGTCGGTGATCGTCAGGCCATTGACCTTCGAGAGGAACGAGAGATCGACGTCCTGGCCCAGGGCCAGCACGCACGAATCGGCCTCCATGGTCTCGAACTCGCCGGTGGGCTGCGGCTTGCCCTTGTCGTCGAGTTTCATCTTCTCGACGGTGAACTTGCCCTCGCTCTCGGCCTTGATGGTCGAGAGCCACTTGAACATCACGCCCTCTTCCTCGGCCTCGCGGACTTCGAAGTCGTGGGCGGGCATCTTCTCACGCGTGCGCCGATAGACGACGATCGCTTCCGACGCGCCGAGGCGCTTGGCGGAACGCGCGACGTCCATCGCGGTGTTGCCGCCGCCGTAGATCAGGACGCGACGACCCAGGAGCGGCTGGTCGCCGGCTTCCACGCCGCGGAGGAGTTGGAGGGCGTCGAGGATCTTGCCCGCGTCGCCGGCGGGGATGTAGGCGCGCTTGGCCAGGTGTGCGCCGACGGCGAGGAAGACAGCATCGAACTTTTCGGTGCGCATCGTCTGGTCGAGGTCGGCGACCTTGTGGTTGAGTTTGATGGTGACGCCCAGGTCGGTGATGCGCTTGATCTCGGCGTCGAGGACGTCACGCGGCAGGCGATACTTGGGGATGCCGAATCGCATCATGCCACCCGCCCACGGGCCGGCCTCGTAGATGGTGACGTGGTGCCCCATCCGCGCCAGGTGGTACGCGGCCGAGAGGCCCGAGGGCCCAGCGCCGACGACCAGCACGCTGCGCCCGGTGCTGGGCGCGTCGGGCTTGATACGCCAGTTGTTCTTGATCGCCAGATCGCCCAGGAACCGCTCCACACTGTGGATCGAGACGGCGGTGTCGATCCGCGCGCGGTTGCAGAAGTCCTCGCACGGGTGGTAGCAGACGCGGCCCATGCACGCCGGCATGGGGTTGTTCTTCATGATCTCGCGCCACGCCTCTTCGTAGTTGCCCTCTTCGGCGAGGTACAGCCAGTGCTGGATGTTCTCGCCCGCCGGGCAGGCGTTGTTGCAGGGCGGGAGGCGATCGACATACACGGGGCGCTCGGTGCGCCACGAGCCGGTCTTGTTGACGAGGCTCGAACCGATGTCCAGCGTGATGGCAAACGGCTTGTTCACGCGGGTACTCCTTCCGAGATGAGGCCGAAACGGCGGATGTTGCGGTCGGCGATCGCCTGGATCATCGCCACGCGGGCCGGGTCGCCCCGTCCCTTGAAGAGGTGCGCGAATCGGCTCTGGGCCTTGAGATAGTCATCAACCGGGATGGGCTTGCGGATGGCGCGGCGCCCGGTGACCTCGCCGTACTCGGCCTCAAAGATCGGGAAGAGGCCCGATTCGGCGGCCAGACGCGCGACCTTGATGGTGTCGCCGGTGTCGCAGCCCCAGCCCAGCGGGCAGGGGACGTGGACATGGAGGTAGCGGGCGCCGTGGAAGCCCATCGCCTTTTCGACTTTGTACTCGAGGTCGCGGAGATCGCAGACCGACGCGGTCGCGGTGTACGGGATGCCGTGCGCCATGGCGATGAGGGGGACGCTCTTGCCCTGGCCGAAGACGTTGCCGGGCTGATCGCCGACGGCGGGGGTCGTCGCGGTGCGGGCCGCGGCAGGCGTGGCGCTGGAGCGCTGCACGCCGGTGTTCATGTAGGCCTCGTTGTCGTAGCAGATGTAGAGCACGTCGTCGTTGCGCTCGAACATGCCCGAGAGGCAGGCAAAGCCGATGTCGACCGTGCCACCGTCGCCGCCCTGTGCGATGACGCGGACGTCATGGCGGCCCTTGACGCGCATGGCGGCGGCCATGCCCGTGCCGACCGCGGCGGCGTTGGCAAAGAGCGAGTGGAGCCACGCGACGCGCCACGAGGATTCGGGGTACGGCGTGGAGAAGACTTCGAGGCACCCGGTGGCGTTGGCCACGACGAGTTTGCCTTTCACGGCCCGCATCGCCGCGTCGAGCGCATAGCGTGCGCCCAACGCCTCGCCGCACCCCTGGCACGCCCTGTGCCCCGAGTTCAGCGAGTTGTTGCGGGTGCTGTCGGATTGGACGCTGCGCACGGAAACGTCGAGCAGACGATTGCCGACGGTGAACGTGCCGGTCTGATAGAACTTGACGCGTTGCGGACCGCTCATGGAGAGTCCTTTGCAGAGAGGCCATTAACGGGCCGTCGCGGGGGCGGCGTTCATGTCGCGGAGGATCGCCTCGGCGGCGGGGCCGGTGCGTCGGGCGAGGCGTTCGCGTTCGAGCTGACGCTCCACCACGGGGAGATTGAGGTCGAGGAAGCTGACGGGCTCGAGCGCGCCGTCGAGCGCCGACTTGAAGACCTTCTTCAGGCTGGCGCGGGTGATGGGTCGCCCGCCCAGCCCGGCGATGACGGTGTAGACGGTGGTGTTGCGATCTGGGAGGGCCATGCGGAGGTTGTGGGAGACGTTGCCGCCGATCCCGACCGACAGGCTCTTCTCGATGGTGATGATGCGCTTGGCCTTGCCGAGGGCCTTGTTCAGTTCGGCGGTGGGGAAGGGACGGAAGGAGCAGATGCTCACGCCGCCGATCTTCACGCCATCGTTTCGCATGTCGTCGACGACGTCCTTGATCGTGCCGTTGACCGAGCCGAGCCCGACGACGATGGTCTCGGCGTCGTCGGCGCGGTAGGTGCGGATGAGCCCGCCGGAATCGCGTCCGAACTTCTGCTTGAACTCCGCGGCGAGTTCGGGGATGAGTTCGAGCGCCTGGAGTTGCTTGGCGTGCGCGAGGTAACGCACTTCCATGAACGCCTCGGGCCCGACCATCGCGCCGATGGTGACCGGGTCGTCGGGGTCGACGACCTGGCGCGGCTCGTATGGCGGGAGGAACTGGTCGACCTGTTCCTGCGTCGGGATATCGACGCGCTCGTAGGCGTGCGTAAGGATGAAGCCGTCCATGCACACCATCACCGGGACCGAGAGGGCCTCGGCGAGCTTGAACGCCTGGATGTGAAGGTCGACGGCTTCCTGGTTGTCCTCGGCGAAGAGTTGGATCCAGCCCGCGTCGCGGAGGGCCATGCTGTCGGTATGGTCGTTCCAGATGTTGATGGGGGCGCCGATGGAACGGTTGCCGACCGTCATGACGATCGGCAGGCCCAGCCCGCCGGCGTTGTAGACCGCCTCGGCCATGTAGAGGATGCCCTGACTGGCGGTGGCGGTATAGGCCCGGGCGCCGGCGGCGGAAGCACCGATGGCGACCGACATGGCCGCAAATTCGCTCTCGACGTTGATGTACTCACAGTTGGCCAGCGTCCCGCTCTTCACCAGCGAGCCCAGCCCCTCGACGATGTGGGTCTGGGGCGTGATCGGATAGGCGCAGATAACCTGCGGACGGCACAAACCGATCGCCTCGGCGACGGCCTGAGAGCCCTCACACTGTTTGAGCATGGGCCCGTGCTCCTTCCTTCTTGAGATCGACGTTGGCGAACATGGCGAACGCATCGCGGGCCGCCGCGATGTTCTTCTCGCCCACCTCGCCCTTGAACTTGCGGCGGATGGCGGCCTCGATCGAGGCGAGTTTGAGTTTGCCCGTCATCGCGCACAGCCCGGCCAGCAGCACCGCGTTGGGCACCGGGCGCCCGACGTGGCGAAGCGCCAGGTCCGTCGCGGACAGGCACGCGGCGTGCCCACGCGGGAGTTTGTTCACGAACTCGCCGATCCCGAGTTGATCGAGGCTCCGGCTGGAGTTGATGAGCACATAGCCCTCGGGGGACAAGCCCTCGAAGACCTTGACCTGATGGAGCAGCGTCGGGTCCTGGATGATCACGGCGTCTGGAGAGGTGATGGGCTCGCGCGAGCGGATCTCGCGCTCGTTGAGGCGGCAGAACGCCACCACCGGCGCACCCATGCGCTCCGAGCCGAAACTCGGAATCGCCTGGGCCCAGAACCCTTCCTCGAAACCGGCGATCGACAGCATTTCCGCTGCCGTCACCACGCCCTGGCCACCCCGCCCGTGGATGCGAACTTCAAACATGGCGGTCCCCTTGGCGCTTAGCGCCGTGGCTACCTTCTGCAAACCACGCGCCATATTGAGGACGTGTGAGTCCAAAAGTCAACAAATACGGAGGAATACGGACGATGAAACCACGAGAGTGCCGCCGGACAAGAGATTGCACCGGGAAGGCCCCACCACTTGTATTACGAACAAAATGCTGACTGATTCCCATCGTCGTGGCGGTGGTTATCAGAATTGAGAATCGAAGTTCCGATAGTTTCCAAGAAAAGAGAGCCCACGGGCATCTTCATGGCGAAACCGCGTGCAGGGACTGGATGACGACACGCATGCCGACGGCTCCCAAGGCGACCGCCAGAACCCGAAGGATCCACGCAGCAGGGGTGCGGCGTGAGAGTTGAGTTCCGAATTGGGCTCCGATGATGGCGCCGACGGCTAGTGCGGTGGTGCGCCGGATACCGGTGTGGAACTCGCCGCCTGAGATGTGGACGAGGGTTCCGGCCAAGGCCGTGAAAGTGAGGACAAAGTGCGATGTGCCCGCCGCCAGGTGGACCGGGAAGCGGAGGACATAGACCATGGCGGGGACATGGATGATCCCTCCGCCGATTCCCAGCAGGCTGGAGACGAAGCCGACCAGGAGACTGAGGAGCCCGCCGCGGACCTTCGCGTTTGGCACGGAGGAGCGGCGGTCGATGTTGCTAAGCGGCCGGGCCGAACCGGCGATCAGGAGCGACATCGCGACCACGACAAGAAGTGATCCGAGCCAGAGGTCGAAAGCGGCACGAGGGATATGCGATGTGACGATCGCGCCGCCGATCGCTCCGGGGATGCCGAGCGCGATGAAGAGCCTGCCGGCGCGGTAGTCGATCTTCCTCTGTCGTGCGTAGCCGATCGAGCCCGAGGCGGCGTTGAACGCGACGACGGCGAGCGAGATGCTGGCGAGTGTTTCCGGGCGCTCGTGGGGATAGAGCAGCACGAGCACGGGCATAAGCAGGAAACCGCCGCCGGCGCCGATGAGCGTGCCGATGCCGCCGATCACGATTCCCAGAATCACCAGCGCGACATACAACATCGGCGGCGGATCTCCCACGGCGTGGCGCGTTCGAGCATACGTCGGGGGGCTTGGGGCGTGTCGATCACCGCACGTCCGACTGCGAATTCACGTTGCTCAGCGCTCGCGGATCGCATGGAACCAGCACGACGCGTCCGGCGGGGAGCGCCGAATGAAGTGCACGCTTGTCGCACGCGAGTTTGTCACGAAGGGTTGTGAGCGCCTCGGCGCGATAGATCGCCAGCGTGGGATGCGGCGAGGGGTCGCACGCCATGACCGCCCAAGCCCCGGGCTGCGTGGAATAGGCCGAGACCAGCGCGTGGATGGTGGGGGTGTCGATGGCGGGCATGTCACCTGCGGCGATGAAGACGGCGGTGTTCGTGTGGGCGAGGGCGGAGATCACGCCGCCGATCGGCCCGACGCCGGGGTGGTGATCGGGGATCACGCCGTCGGCGAGTGGGAGGAGCGAGGGATCGCAATCGCCGACGAGCGCGACACGCGGGCCGAAGACGGCGCGGAGAGCGTCGATGGGGCGCTGGACGAGCAGACCGTCGCGCCACGGTTCGCGCAATTTGTCGCGTCCAAAGCGTGTGGCTTTGCCGCCCACCAAGACGACGGGCTGAATCGCGGCAATGGCGTGGTCGGGATGTACGGGATGAATCGTCATGGAGCCGTGTAAGCGGGCGCCGGGGCGGAGTGGTCGGCGACACCGACCGGGAGCGCCTGGGTGCAAAACGACAAGACCTCCGCTTTCGCGGAGGTCTCTTCGTCGAGTGGAGGCGACGAGACTCGAACTCGTGACCTCATCCATGCCATGGATGCGCTCTACCAAAACTGAGCTACGCCCCCGAATTGTCATGCCCCATCGGGCCGCCCAAACACATCGGCCCTTTCCGAGGCAGGCGTGATCGTAGAAGATCGATCGGCGCGGTCAAGGCCATGCCCTGTTCCACATGTTCGGGCTCGGGCCGGGGGATCACCGCGGCGCATGCTCCGCGTTATTCGCCGACGCGACGCGCGGACGACTTCCGAGAACCCGTGTGCCCGCCGGTCCACGCTCGGATAACGCACGAGACGGCCCCCAGCGTCCGGAGGACTGTGACGCCTGTGACGCCTCGGGCGGTCGTGGGGGAGTTGCCACGCGGTCCGTCCGTGCCGTCAGGGCCGGACTTCCAGCTTCGCGCGACCATGTCGACCGCGACGCTCGCGCCGCCTGCGCCTTGTGTCCCGCGCGTGTCGAGCACGACGCCTGTCGCGCCTGGCGCATCCGTGCCGCGCCCTATTCGTGTTACTCCGCCTACGCACTCAACGCGGCATGACGTGCTCAACCCGGCGAGTCGATACGACGCTCACACCCGTCGCGATCGTGTCGCGCCGAGCGGAGCGTTTCATGTCGATCATGGCATCCCACGACATCGGGCACGACCGGCGGGCCGGTGCGATCGAAGCGTGGGCGATCGATCTCGGCTCGCGCCACCTTCACACCTGGCCCGCGGAACGCAAGGCCCGCATGCCCGTCGAACTCGCCGACGCGCACGGCCGCGTCGAACTGATGCGCGACCTGGGCTCGGTTATCATCGACCCCAAGAACACCATCGCGATCGACGATGTCCTGGACCTCCTGCGCGAGCGCTACCCGCGCGTCCGCTGGTTGATCTTCCGCAAGACGATCGCCACCTCACGTCTCGACGCCGATATCGCGGCCTGAACACCCGAATCGTGACAGAGTGGCGGTGTGCCAGATCGTGTGCACGCGCGTCGTGACGTCGACCGTCCTGATGCGTCGCGCATCGATACCCGACCGGGCATCTCCACTCCATCACACTCAACGCACGCTCCATGGGTCATGTCCTCCTGTGCCATGCACCCGCGGCGCCCGCCTTCCTCCCTACCCTTAATCCGTGCGAGATGCGCCAGCCCTCCGCCCCCTCCGCCTGCTGGTCGTCGTCCCCTCGTGGGTCGGCGATGCCGTCATGGCCACACCCACCTTCCGATTCCTCCGTGACACCCTCAAGGGCTCGTTCATCGGGGCTCTGGTCCGCCCCGGCATCGACCAACTCCTCGCGGGCCTCGATGTCTTCGACGAAGTCCATGTCGCCTCTTCCGGCGGTGTCATGGGCCCCAAGCACGCCGCCGCCAAAGTCCGCCAGCGTCGCTACGACACCGCCCTCCTCCTCACCAACTCCTTCTCGTCCGCGCTCATCACGCGTCTTGCCGGCATCCGCCATCGCATCGGCTACGAGCGTGACGCGCGGGGCCTGCTCCTCACCCACAAACTCGACGCCCCCAAGCGCCCAGACGGTTCCTGGGCCCCCATCTCCGCCGTGCGCTACTACGACACGCTCGCGCGCACCTTCCTCGCGCCCGACGCCGACGCCTTGATCCGGTTCATGGAACTCGCATCCACGCCCGAGCAGTCCGCCGCCAGCGCCGACATCCTCGCGCGCGCCGGAATCGCCGACACCACGCGCTTTGCGATTCTCAACCCCGGCGGCAACGATGAAGCCAAACGCTGGCCACCCGATCGCTTCATCGAAGCGGGACGCTCCCTCGCCCAGCGGCACGACCTCCGCATTCTCGTCAACGGCTCGCCCGGCGAGCGAGATATCGTCGGCACCATCGCCCAAGCCTGCGCCGGCGTCTCACTCACCGACCTTGGCATCACGCTCGGCTCGCTCAAAGGGGTCGTCGCCCGCGCGAGCGTCATGCTCACCAACGACACCGGCCCGCGCCACATCGCGGCCGCGTTCGCGGTGCCCCTCGTTTCCCTCTTTGGCCCGACCGATCACCGCTGGACGATTCTTCCAACACGAGCGAACGCGCCGGAGGAACTGCTGCTGGCCGATCCGACGCTCCCCGAGGGCGAACTCGCCAACGACAATCCAGAGCGATGTCGCGTCGATCGCATCTCGACCGCCGATGTGATCGCGGCCCTTGATCGTGTGATCGCCGCCGCACGTGGGTAGCACCGCGCCTGCCTCGTCGCCCTTCATCCCGCCTGCGCGTCTGCCATGAGCGTCGCGAACGTGCCGATGACGCCGGGCGAGTCCGCCGGCGCGTCGGTCGCGTGGGTGCGCCGCGTGTAGTTTCCGTTCGAGAGCAATTCCCACGCGTTCCGTCCGTCCTCGAGCGAGACTTCCAGAATCCGCAGCAGCCTGCGTCGCGCCGATGGATCTTCGACTGGGCACGCCGCCTCCACGCGTGTGTTGAGGTTGCGGTGCATCCAGTCCGCGCTCCCGATGTACCAGTCGCCGTCCAGCACGTCCTCCTGCCCCGCGGCAAAGTGGAAGATGCGCGAGTGCTCCAGGAACCGCCCGATCACCGAGATCACCCGGATATTCTCGCTCAATCCCTTCACGCCCGGCCGCAGGCAGCAGAACCCGCGCACGATCAGCGTGATCTTCACGCCCGCCTGCGATGCCTCGTACAATCGCTCCGTGATGTCAAGGTCCTCGAGGCTGTTGAATTTCGCGATGATCCGCGCCGGCAGACCGCGCTTGGCGTTCGTCGCCTCGCGCGCGATGAGTTCCGCGAATCTCTGCCGCATGTTGAACGGGGCGACCAGCAACTTGTGGAACGCCTGCGGCGTAGAAAGGCCCGTCAGGTAATTGAACAAGTTGACCAGGTCGCCGGTGATCTCCTGGTCCGCCGTGAGCAGGCCCACGTCGGTATATAACTGCGCCGTCTTCGGGTGGTAGTTTCCCGTGCCGATGTGCGCATAGCAGCGCAGCCCCTGTCGTTCCTTGCGAACGACCAGCGATGTCTTGCTGTGGGTCTTGAGCCCCAGCACGCCGTACGCCACGTGAACGCCGGCCTTTTCGAGTTGGCGAGCGAAGCGCACGTTGCGGTCCTCGTCGAAGCGTGCGCGGAGTTCGACCAGGCACGCCACCTGCTTGCCAGCCTCCGCCGCGCGGATCATCGACTGGATGAACGGTGAATCGGGGCTGGTTCGATACAGAGTCTGCTTGATCGCGACCACGTCGGGGTCGGCCGCCGCCGTCGCGATGAAGCGTTCCACGCTATCGCGGAAACTCTCGTAGGGGTGATGCACCAGCACGTCCTGCTTGCGCAGCGCGGCGAACATTCCCGCGCTCCCGGAGGCGGGATCGGTGATCAGGCGCGACGGCACCACGCCGCGCCACGCTTTTTCCTTCAGGTCGGGGCGATCAAGATCCGCGATCTCGAACAGGGCCGAGTAATCCATCGGGCCCGCGCGCTCGTACGCGTCCTGCTGGTCCAGGTTCAGTTTGTCGAGCAATTGCCGCAGGAGGAGGGGCGACGGATCGGGCTCGATCTCCAGGCGCACCGCCTTGGCGAACTTCCGCTGTTTCAACTCCGCCTCGACCGACGTGAGCAGGTTGTCTCCCTCGACCAGCGCGCCGGGGTCGCCGCGCTGGATCCCCGCCGACCGCGTCACGCGGAAATGAATCTGCTCGTGGATCGACGTGCCCGGGAAGAGTTCGCCCAGGTGGTTGCGGATCGTGTCGGACAGCGTCACCAGTCGAACGTCTTTGGAGCCCGTGTGCGTCGGGAGCGTGATGAACTTCTTCAGTGTCGGCGGGATCTTCACACGCGCGAACTGGGCCTCGTCGTCGCCGCCCGTGGCGCCCAGCGCCGCCGCGTGCGCCGGATGCAGAGGAGCCGTCGCCAGCAGCGCCAGGTTTTCCGACAGGTTCGAGATGAACGGGAATCGGTGCCCGGGATCAACCGCCAGCGGCGTGAGCGCCGGGAAAATGTTTGCCCGGAACGCCTCCGACAGCCACGCCTTGTCCTTCCCGGCCAGATCCTGGTAGCGGAGCAGATGGATACCCACCTTGGAAAGCCCCGGAACAAGTTCCTCCGAATAGATGCGAAACCGCTCCTCCTGAAGCGACACAACCGCCGCCCGCACCTCGGACAGAAGTTCGCGGGCCGTGTGCCCGCTCGGCAACGCCTGGTCGCCGCCCGCGTGCAACTGCCGGCGGAGCAGGCCCACGCGCTTCATGAAGAACTCATCGAGATTGCTCGAGAAGATCCCGAGGAACTTCACACGCTCCAGCAGCGGCACCCGCGCGTCCGCCGCCTGCGCCAGCACGCGACGATTGAATTCCAGCCACGAGAGATCGCGGCTGAAGAACTTCGCATCGCCGATCTCCCCGACCGCCGCCGGCTCATCACCGGCGAGTTTCAACTTGGTCCGTTTCCCTGAGTTCATCCCCGCTCCGCTTCCTTGCCCGTCCGCCCGGCGTTGGTCGGTCGTTCAATCCGGTACGTCGCCTCGCACCCGGGCGCCTCGGTGACGCTCACACTCGACACCCACGCGCCGCTCGCGAGTTTGTCGCGGAGCCGACGCGAGAGCGCGTCATGGATACAACGCGCGATGTGCTCGGCAGTCGGGCTCCGCCTCTCGAACGTCGCGTGATCCTGCAGGTTGCAGTTGGAAAGATCGGCCAGAATCCCGCCAAGCGATTCCTGTACCAGGTGAAAATCGCACACGAATCCGTCGGCGTTGAGTTCCGCCGCGCACACGCACGCGCGGACGCGAAAGTTGTGCCCGTGGATCGGCTCACTCACGCCGCCGATCACGAGCGCGTGCGCCGCGCAGAACTCGCCCTGGACCGACAATTCGTACATTCTACAAGGATAGGAGCCGGCCCCTCCCCCCGGTTCGTGCCGAACTTCTGTGCTTTCCTGGCTTGATATCCGGCCCGAAGCCGATCCTCACATCACCCCGAACATCGCCTCCATCTTCGCCCGTCGGAAGGCAAAGATCCCCTCAAGGTCCGGTCTGATGAATCGATCGTGCATCCACCGCCCCAGCCAATTCTCCGCCAGCGGCGTCTGGTAGCGAACACGGTCCGTCATCCGCGTTCCGCCCTCGATCTCCTCAAACACATGCTCGTGGCACCACAGGCGGTACGGCCCGCGCACCTGCCGATCCACAAACCGCGCCGGAGCGTCGTACGCCTCGATCCGCGTGCGCCATCGGATCGGCACGCCCCGCATCCGCAATGCATACTCGATCAAAGCGCCCTCGCGCATCTCGATCGGCCTCGCCGTCAGGATCCGGAAACGCAGCGTCGGGGGTGTGATCGCGTCAAGATTGAACGCGTCCTCAAAGAAGCGGAACACCTCCGGCCGAGGTCGGGGAAACTCTTGCACATACTCCAGCGTGCGCTCCGGCGGACCTGGGTGCAACGCCGACGGCTCCCCGTACCGTTCGGGCCCACCCGACGTCTCCGTGATGGATCCCGATGCCGGATTCAACAGCGCTCCTCAGCGGGCGCGCCCGCCCCCGAGGTCGCGTTCGTGTGAGAATTGATGTCAGATTCGCGCATCAGAACTCGACGTCGTCCGGAGATTCGTCGCCCGTGCCCGCATCGGCAAACTCAGAGACAAGATAGAACCGCTCGATGCGAACCTCGAACCGTTCGCCCAGGTGGTCGATCATCTGGTACGAGCCCTCCATCGTTCCCCAGGAGTGTTCGAGCGGGCAGTAACTCGAGTATTCGAAGAACGTGCCGGGCGCGAGCTCGGGCTGCTGACCCACCACGCCATCGCCCTTCACCTCGCGCCGCGCGCCGTCGCCGTCGACGATGATCCAATGGCGAGACATCAGCCTGACACGCACATCTCCCTCGTTGGAGATGCGGATGCGGTAGCCGAACACAAACTTGCTTTCGCCGGGATGTGAATGATCGGGAAGGTACGCGGGATGAACTCGCACGCGCACGCATCGTGTCACGCATTCCGAGCCGTGCTTTGAATTCATGCGTGCGATCCCCCGTGCGTTACCAAAGCATACCCACGCGCGATCGGATTGAAGCTCGATTCTACGGCGTGTCAGGCAAAAAACTCAGTCGCCCGGCGTGCTTCCAAGTTCTTTCTCATCGACTCGCTGGATGGATGCTCCCAAGGCGCAAAGACGATCCTCAAGTCGTTCGTAACCACGGTCCAAGTGATACACCCGGTTGACAACCGTCGTACCCTCGGCCGCCATGCCCGCAAGCACCAGACACGCCGACGCACGCAGATCGCTGGCCATCACCGGCGCACCAACCAGATTGCGGACCCCAGAGACCACAACCGTCGGCCCTTGCCTAAACAGCCGCGCTCCCATGCGTGACAATTCCGCCACGTGCAAGAATCGTTCGGGGAAGATCCGTTCTGTAATGACGGAATTGCCGTCCGAAAGCGTGAGCACCGCCATCAATTGAGCCTGAAGATCAGTTGGGAAGCCCGGGTACGGCTGCGTAGTGACCTCCACCGGCTTGAGCACCCGCCCGCAGGTGACACGCACAGCCGTGCGCCAGGGGTCTGCCTTGGGGTCCAGCGGCCGAACATCGATCCCGATTGCCGACAGGCGATCCGTCACCGCCAGAAGCGCGTCCAATGGACAGTTTTCGACCACGATGTCACCATTCGTGATCCCCGCAGCCATCAGCAGCGTTCCCGCTTCGATCCGGTCTGCGATCACCGTATGGTCCGCCCCGCCCAATTGATCCACGCCCTCGATTGTGATCCGCGGCGAACCGGCGCCCGAGATCTTCGCGCCCATCGCCGTTAGCAGACGCGCCAGGTCAACGATCTCCGGCTCGCACGCGGCGCACTCGATGATCGTCGTGCCCTTGGCGAGCGTCGCCGCCGACATCACGTTCGCGGTGCCCAGCACCGTCGAGCCCATCGGCCCGCCGAGGAAGATCGTGGTCCCGCGCAGCCCGCCGCGCGGCGTCTTGGCCGTGATGTCGCCGCCCGACAGCGTGATCTCCGCGCCCAACGCCGCAAGTCCGCGAAGGTGCAGGTCCACCGGGCGGTCACCGATCGCGCACCCGCCGGGCATGGAAACGCACGCCACCCCGCGCTTGGCCAGGAGCGGCCCGAGCACGCAGATGCTCGCCCGCATCGTCCTCACGATGTCGTATCGGGCGTGGCTGCTCCCGCCCTCCCCCGTATGAAGCCTCAGCGTTGTCGCGTCCTGCCCCTCGTTGACCCGGTGGCACCCCAGTTCGGCCAGCAGGCGGAGCATGTTCCGGATATCCGCCAGATCAGGCACATCGCGGAGCGTGACCGGCTGATCCGTCAGCAGCGCCGCCGCGGTCAGGGGTAAGGCCGCGTTCTTCGACCCGTTCACCCGCACGCGTCCCGTCAGCCGTCGCCCGCCCTCGATCACGAACGTATCCACGATGTCCTCCTTGGTCCCGCTTGGGCGCGCTGGCTCCGGCACGGGGTTGATTCTGCCAAACAAGGAATCCAGGTGCACGGGGGCGTCCGTCGCCCGGCGCGCAGGTCCGATCATACATCGGCGTTCCGCATTTCCAACCTTCGATTCCCGCTCGCCCGTCCTCACTCCCCGCCCAGGCCGCATAGGCCGACGACAACCGCTCGTCTTGCAGCCACATTGGTGGACGCCCGCCGGGGTGTTTTTCAGTCTTGAGCAAGTTGGGACCGACCCGGCGACCCGGGGCGTGTGCCGGACGGCGGCGGTCCTACGACGCTTTGGAGGAATCGACCTATGACGACGAACGTGAACCGGATCAACTTGAGGCTGGTCGCCGCAGCCGGTATGGCGATGGCGGCCCTGGGCTCCTCGGCCATGGCGCAGTCGGCTGACCCCTACGCCAACCTGCCCGGCTCCATCAAGCTGACCGGCGTCGTCCGCGACTTCCGCGAACGCACCGAGTCCAACGGGCATCCGGACTTCGAACTGAACCCCTCCGGCGGCTTCGGCCACTACCAGGGCATCGTCAAGGACGACCTGGACAACGAAGGCAAGCCCGTCTTCAACAGCGCCGGCTACAAGACCAACACCAACTGGACCGATGCGCAGAGGCGCAACGTCATGAAGCCCCGCTCCTACATGAACGCCAAGACCGGCGACAAGGCCGGCGCGCTGGCGACCACGACCGGCGGGCAGATCACCAGCGGCGACCGCCTGGTCCAGTGGTTCCGTGATGTCCCCGGCGTGAACATGTCCAAGAACATGGAGATCACGCTGGTCCGCAACGCCAACTCCAACGTCTACACCTTCGACGACAAGTCCGACACCACCTTCAAGTCGCTGGGCGGCTTCTTCCCGATCAACGGGCAGCTGTACGGCAACTCGAAGAACGAATCCAAGAACTTCCACTTCACCTTCGAACTGGTCACCGAGTTCGTCTACAAGAAGGGCTCGGGCCAGGTCTTCACCTTCACCGGTGACGATGACGTCTGGGTCTTCGTCGACAACAAACTGGTCATCGACATCGGCGGCATCCACTCCGCCGTCAGTCAGACCATCGAACTGGATCGCCTGAACTGGTTGCAGGACGGCGGGACGTACAAACTGAACTTCTTCTTCGCGGAACGGCACCGCACCCAGTCCAACTGCCGCATCGATACCACGATGCAGCTGCGCACTGTCGATCCGCCCGCGACCACCGCGGTCTTCGATTGATCGCGGGATACACCGGGCCGTCCGTCCGGCCCTGACACACGCTCCGTGACTGCCGCGACCCGTCCACCCCGCCCCGGGGGTGACGGGTCGGCGGTTTTTTTGCCCGTCCCACCCTCGAAATTCCCCCGGACAGGGTGGTGGCGGAGCAACCCCGGGCATGGTACGATTGAATAATATAGCAGGAGTTCAAACGTATGGCCACCGCTCGCCCCGCCAGCAGACGCCCCCGATTCAAGGCCGAAATCAAGGCCCGTCCCGCCGGCGACCGGGGCTGGATCCGCTCGGCCTCCCAGGTCCGGGCCCTGGTCTCCCCCGCACGACAGGAGATTGTCGACGCCCTCGATGCCGCGGGTCCATGCTCCGTCTCCGTGTTGGCCTCCCTCATCGGACGCGCCCCCGACGGCCTCTACTTTCACCTGCGACGCCTCGTGTCCTGCGGCCTGATCAAGGAGACGGGCCGTACCCAGCAGGGGCGACACGCCTGGGCACTTTACGACGTCGCCGAACGCCCCGTCCGACTCGACTACGACGCCCTGCCTGCCGACAGTGTCGCCGCCGTCATCGCCGCCGCTATGCGACTCGGCATGCGCGACTTCAAACGTGCCGTCCGCAAGGGCGGCGTCACCGTCCGCGGCAACGCCCGCGACCTCTGGGGCGCCCGCATCAAGGGATGGATCACGCCGCACAACATCCGCCGCATCAACGAAGTCCTCAACGAACTCCGCGACCTTATGCACAACCGCGGCCCGGCCAAAGGCACCAAGGCCATGAGCATCAGTTTCATTCTCGCCCCCGCCGACCTTCCCGATCGCGTCGCAAACGCCGTGAACGGCGCCGCCCGTCCCGCGCGCCGCCCGAACAAGTAACGCGCGTGCCCGTCGCACGAGCCCACACACACGACAAGGAGTGGAGAAATGCCCAGGAACCGCACTTCGTTCATCAGCCTTCACCCGCGCACGGACGTGGCACGTCCGGCCGCCGTGCTTGCCGTGCTCGCCGCTTGGACCGCGTGCGCCATTCTCCCCTCGACGCCGGGCATCGCCGCACCCGCCCCGATCCGCGCAATCTCCCAGCCGCCCACCGCCGACGAAATCGTCGCCAAGGTCCGCGCCGCCCTGGGAATCTCCGCTCTCGCCGGCGAACGCTGCCTCAAACTCTCGGCCTCCGGCTCACTCCTGGGCGCCCCCGCCGAGTCCTCCCTCATCCTCGACGCCTCCGGGCGATTCGCGCGCCATGTCCGCGGGCCCATCGAGATCGGTTCGGCCTTTGACGGCAAAGAAGTTTGGACGCGCGACCTCGGCGGGGAGATCTCTCGCGCCAACGGCGGCGATCGGCGCGACGCGATGTTCAACGCGTACACGCTCTCCGCATGGTACTTCTCGCCCGCAAGCAAAGCCACCATCACGCTCGACGACTCCGCCAACCCCGCCGACATGCCGTCGCTCGTCATCACGACCGATCACACCCGACCGCCGATCAAGGTCTCGATCGACCCCGCGACCTGGCTCCCTCGTTCATGGAAGGCCGAGGAATCAGGCAGCACTCGCTCGATCGACATCACCGAGTGGCGCGAGCAGTCCGGTCTCAAACTGCCCGCGAAGGCCACCCTCGCCGCCGAAGGGCTGACCGATTCGTTCGAACTCACATCGATCGAACTCCTCGATCGTGCGCCCGACGGCGCGTTCGCCAAACCCTCCGGCGGCCCGACTCATGCCTCGTTCGACGCCTCGATTCCTGCGCTCCTTGCCGTTGAGCGAGCTCCCACCGGGCATCTGCTCGTCAAGGCCGCGATCAACGGCCAAGACTGCGGCTGGTTCATCTTCGACACCGGCGCCGGCATCAACTGCGTTTCCAAAGTCGTCGTAGAGAAACTCGCCCTCACCCAGATCGGCGCCGTCCCCGCACGTGGCGTCGGCGGCGTCACCCACTCGCCCCTCTTCAGGCCCGATTCCCTCGCCGTCGGGCCAATGACCCTCCACGACGGGCTGCTCATGCAACTCGATCTCTCTTTCCTCACGCTCCCGCTCGGGCGTGAGATCGGCGGCATCATCGGCTTCGGATTCCTCATGCGCTCCGTCTCCGAGGTCGACATGGGCAAGGGCTCCGTCGCCCTCTACGACCCCGAGAACTTCAAACTCGACGGCGCCGCATGGACCGAGATCGAGATTACCGACCGCGTGCCCGTTGTTCGTGCAACCTTTGACACGGGCGAAGGCCGTTTCCGACTTGACACCGGCGCCAACACCGCCCTCACCTTTCACGCCCCAACCGTCGAACGCATGAAACTCCTCGACAATCGCAAGGCGACCGACACCATGCTCGGCGGCGTGGGCGGCGCGATCAAGGCCAAGGCCGCCACCCTCGACTGGTTTACCATCGGCGGGCAGCGCCTCGACAAACTCACGGCCACCTTCGCCCTCGAAAACAAGGGCGCCTTCGCGAACCCCGACATCGACGGCAACATCGGCGCAGGCATCCTGCGGAATTTCAAACTCGTCTTCGATTACCCGCACGAACGCATGGCGTTCATCAAGCGCTAGGAGTCATCCCGCGGCATCAGCACCCACAGCACCAGATACACCAGAATCCCCGGGAACGCCGCCGAAGCCACCGAGATAAGCACATACAGAACGCGCACAATCGTCACGTCCCACCCGAGAAACTTCGCCAGCCCCGAGCACACGCCCGCCACCATCCGGTCCGGCATCGATCGCTTCAGTGCCATGCATGCTTTGTACCACACAACGCGGCGTGTGTGCAATCCCGCGCACTCGCATCCCTCGCACCACGTCCGCCAGCCCGCTTCCGCACACCCGTCTTCAGTCGGGTGCGGCCCTATCCTTCCCGCGTGCGCCCGTAGCTCAGCTGGATAGAGCGGCGGTTTCCTAAACCGCAGGTCAACAGTTCGAATCTGTTCGGGCGCGTTGGGCGATCGCTGGCCGGAACAATCCCCGCCATTTCAAGAACCCCGCGAGGAGATGGCGCACGGGCAAGCGGCGTCCCACGCCGCCATGCGCGCGCTGATTGCCGTCCTCAGCACCCCTCCTCGAACGCGCTGGCGAACTGGTCGTAGTCCAGCGCGTTGACGAAGCCGTCGGCGTTGATGTCGGCCTCGGGCCCGCCCTCTTCGAACACGCCGGAGAACTGGTCATAGTCCAGCGCGTTGACAAAGCCGTTCCCATCAAAGTCGCTCGGGCATAGATACTGATACGCCCCGTAATTCCCGGCGTACATCACCCCGTTGATCCCGAGTGACGTCGCGATCGACACGCGCTTCCTCACACCCGCCAGTGGCCCATGTGGATCCAGCCCCAGGCCGCTGGCTCCGCTTGGGTCTGCGTACGGCACGTCCGTGAGATACATCCCTTCCGGATCGACCAGCGATTTCCACTCGCCCTTGTCGTTGTAGGCCCCGCCGGTTACGGTGGAATACGCCGTGTCCGACACGTTGGCGTACACACAGTCCCTGAAATCGTGGAGCGGGAGCCACGCGGCATTGTTGTCGTTGTATCCGAACCAGCGGGTTCCGGCCCGATTGCGGAACGCAAAGATCGAACCCCGCGATAGCAGTCCCGCCTGCGGGTTGTACCACATGAACAGTCGGTGCGCGAAACTGTTCACACCCGAATCGAGGAACGACGAATTCAGGAAAGACCAACGCATCTGCCCACGCACGCCAAAGAACGCGCGCGATGCCGGCCCATCAAGGTTCGCAACGATTTCGCACGCGTCGAACAACACAGCGCCGCTCCCTGCAACGGCATTGTCGGAGAACACCGCCTCACCCGTACCCGAATATGCGCCCGAGTTCGAATAGTCCAGCCGGCATCGGACGAACGCGATTGAACTCGGATAGATGTAGTTGGCTTTGCCGCCAAGCACGGTGCACTCGACGATCCGTACCGGATATGTCTGCCAGACACGCTCGTCGCTCGGAGAGGAAGTACCCTGGCATGTGAAGGCAGCTCCCAGATTGGTATCGTCGTACTCGACCACTCTGCATCGCTCGGCGAGAACGTCCCTTACGAGCGGCCCCGTATTGCTCGTATGCGCCGCAAAGGCCACGCACCGCGCACCGGCGAACGGCTTTCCGTCGCGCCCGAGGAACGTGTACTTGTATGCAATGCAGTCGCTCCATCGCGCACCAGTCACGTCGCCGACACCCGTGTAGAACACATAGCAAGAGTCGTTGTTCGCCCCCCACACGACGCCGTTCTCCTCGATGTTGTTGGTGTTGGGCACCGAGTAGTTCACCCATCCCGTGCCGTGGTACCCATTATCGATCGCCACGTGATTGCGCAGAATGCTGTTCCGGCAGTCGCGCATCTTGATGCCGTAGCCAGACCCGGGCGTGGGATCGCCCCACAGGTAACTGTGGATGCCGTCCACCACCACGTTGGTGACGCCGCTCGGCCCGCCGTGGATCGTCAGGCCGTCCAGCCCCTTCTCGCAGTAGGCGATCTGGTGCGATTCAGGATCATCGCCGTCAAGATTGACGGTCAAGGTGTCAACCGCGTCATCAAAGCAGAACGAATTAGGATTCTCCAGGACAGAAGCCAGGTCGGGCATCTTCACGAGGAACCCGAAGTGCCGGCCGTGCTGGTCGATGCTCGTGTCCCAGTCGACGACAACCGCCGACGGAGTCTTGCCGGGCGCGATCACCGTGGACCAGATGCCCGCTCCTCCGCTCCACACTCCGGAGATGATCCGATCACCACGCAACACCGCTTGAGGTTCGCCGGGCCACTGTGCCACTGTGATGTTCGACAACCCGGCCAGGTACAGACGCTCCCGGAACTCGCCCGCCAGGAACGCCCGGTCGCCCGACGCCATCACCTGCGAGAGTTTCGCGAGTGAGCGCCAAGGCTGGGATTCACTTCCGGGACTGTTGTCAACGCCCAGCGATGCATGAACATAGTAATCCGCGCCGCGCCCGCTCACGCACGCGCAGCACACCACCAGCACGACAAAGAACGCGCGCCAAGACGACGTCATAAAGACACCTCCTAATGACAAACGCAAGAACGCGGTAGTCATAGCGAAGATCACAGCGCACCAGCGCGAGCCCGCTCGGATACAACAGGTTCGCCTTGCCACCCTCGACCACGCACTCCACCGCTCGCACCGGGTACGTACGCCAGTCCGTCACGTCGGACGGGTACGAAGTGTTCTGCGGCCCGATCGCCGCCCCGAGATTGTCGTCGTCGAACTCCACGACCCGGCACCGCACCATCTCGAAGTCTCGCACCAGCGGACCGTCGCCGCTCGTGTGGCACGCGAACGCCAGGCATCCGCGCCCGCCCAGGGGCTGCGCGTCACGCCCGAGATAGGTGTACTTGTACGCGACGCAATCGGTCAGGCGCGCGCCCGTGATGTCGCCAACGCTCGTATAGAACACGTAACACGAATCGTCGTTGCATCCCCACACCGCGCCGTGCTCTTCACGATTGTTCGTGTTGGGCGTGTAGTAGTTCACCCACCCCGTGCCGTGAAACCCGTTGTCGATCGTCACATGATTCCGCAGCACGCTGTTACGGCAATCGAGCATCTTGATGCCGTAGCCCCAGCCGGGCGTCGGATCTGCCCACAGGATGCTGTGGATGCCGTCGACCACGACATTGGTCACGCCCCACGGCGCGCCGAAGATCGTCAGCCCGTCAATGCCGACACGGGAGTATCCCACGCGGTGCTGTGCGGGATCATCCCCCGCGAGGTTGATGCTCAGCGTGTCCGTCGCGTCATCAAACCAGAACGAGTTGGGCTGGTTCAACAATCCCGCGAAGTCCGACGCCGCCCGCAGAAAGCCGTAGTGCCGCCCGTGCTCGTCGATGTTCACATCCCAATCGACCACGACCGCGCCGGGGGTCGTTCCGGGCTCGATTGTCGTGGACCACACGCCCGGACCGCCCGTCCACGCACCCGTGATCTCGCGGTCGCCGCGCAGGATCGCCTGCGGGCGGCCCGCCCATTGCGCGACCGTGATGTTCGAAAGACCCTCCAGGTACAGCGATTCGCGGAATACACCCGACAGATACGCACGGTCCCCCGACTTCATGCTCGTCTGCAGACGCGCCATGGTGCGGAACGGCGCGCCCGCGCTCCCGTTGTTGGCGTCGCTCCCCGTCGTCGCTTGGACGTAGTAGTCCGTCGCCCGCGCGGCGCTCTGCCACGCCGCGGCGAACATGCACGCCGCCAGACACAGACGCATCCTCAGCACATGTCTCTCCCGGGCTCGCCTCGGCGCGCCGACCCCCGCCACGATTTTGTCGCGGCGCTTCGCCACGCCGAACATACACGCAAGTACGCTCCGGGACAACCGTGGTTCGGGAAGAGATAGGTGAGTGCGGCGCATGACCCCGCGCACGCTGCATGTTCCATCGATTCCGCACAGGCGTTGCCGCCCAACATCGCTGTTGCCTTGGGGCATCGTGGTTCTGGGGCTTTGCGAGCGGGCCAGCCCTCGTGGCCGCGTGCCGGCGGCATTTTCGATGTCCGGCACGCCGCTTGTATGGTGTACAACGGAGTGAGTGAGAGTCAATCCAAGATTGATGGTCTTGCCCTCGACGCGGCGTGGGGCCGGAGGAGTCTCCGCGCCGCGACAGGGCTCTGGCGGGTCCGTGCGTTCAGCGCACTGGCGCTCGCCGGTGTTGTCGTGCTCTCGGGCTGCTCCAGCGCGATCGCACGCCGCGATCGTGGGCCGGTGGTGACGGACGGGCCGACGTGGGCAGGCATGCTCGCGACGGCGCAGCCCGCGGGATGGGAGGCCTCGCGCCGCGACGCGGCTCTCGCCCCGCGGGCCGGTGACGCCGTATACCCGCTCGATCAGTGGCCGCGAGTCCCGCAGTCCTCGCTCGATCGCGTTCGCTATCTCTCGATCCCGCGAACGCCGCACACACAGATCTTCACACGCCAAGAGCGCGTGACCGAGCGTGGCGTCACCATCTGGCGATGACACGCTCGCCCTCCGTGCCTTGGCTCTCGGACAGCGCGGCCACCCATGCTGACCGCGTGATCGACGAGACCAGTGCGCGAGTTGACGCGCTCGTGTCTGCTTTGATGACCCCGCGATCCGCGCCGTCGCGTTGCCCCGCGGGACCCCGGGTTCAACCTCCTCGCGCACATCCCAGCGCGATCCTGCCCTCATCACGCGACGTACACACCCCATGACGCGATCATTCGCTCCATGGCTCTTCACACGGCGATGGTTGATTCTCGCCGCCGTACTGACCGTCGCATTCGGCCTGGCGTCGCGCGCCCTTCTGCCCGCCACGCCAGCCAAGGTCGCGGGCGTCGCGCTCTACGCAACGCTGGTCTACTGGCTTGTGCGCGCCACGGCTGCTCGTCGCGACGTCGTCGGCGCATGCAAGGCGTCCGCGCTTGTCGCGCCCGCCGCCCTGGCGCTGGCCATCTCGTGGGGCGTGGAATTCCTGCAACTCACGCGGATTCCCGCGACGCTCTCCGCGCTGCACCCGGTCCTGCGCCTCGTCTTCGGAGAGGTGTTCAGCGCCACGGACCTGATCTGGTACGCGATCGGCGTCGTGGCGGGCGCCCTGTTGGAATTCGGGGTGCGACGTGCGGGCCGCGAGGCGGACCATGCCGCGGCATGATCCCGCGGCGCACCGCTGACTTCAGAACCCGGTCTTGTTCTTGTCCTTGACCTTGTAATCAGCGTCGAACGTGACGGAGACCTCCTTGCGACCGGCGGCCTTCCACACGTACGTCTTGGTCGACGACGACCCCGTCGAGCCGATAACCCCGCCCGAGCCGATCGACATCCCGCTGGTTGCCTGCTCCTCGCCCTTGCCGCCAAGGATCGATTCGACCTCGCCCAGCGTCATGCCCTTCTGGATCTGGTCATAGGTGTTCTGGCTGATCGCCGCATCGCACGCGGCCAGAACCAGCACCAGCGCCATCACCGGGATCATCGCAACGCGGCGGAGCATCGTCATGGGTTCTCTCCAAAGTTGCGCGCAGTCTACCAACCTCCCCCGGCCGCACAACCGCCGACCGACTCCTATTTGACCGGGTCGCTGGCGATCGGCGTGATGCCGAATCCCTCGCGATCGAGTTCCAGTTTCACGATCGTATCGATCGGGTCGCGATCGCTTGCGGGGACCTCAAGCAGCAGCACATCGTCGCGTTGCGTGACGGTCGCTTCGCCGCCTGTCAGTACGGCGCTCGACACGATTCGCGCGCCCAGCGCCGGAAGGCGCAGTCCGCCCTCGGGCCACGCCAGGACGTGCAGGTACACGACCTTGCCGCGCGTCGTGCTCGCCACGTTCGCGCCGGGCATGTACGGCCCGCCGCGCGTGGCGTACACCGATTCGCCGTATTTCTCAAGCCACAGGCCCATCTCGCGCAACCGATCGGCCTGACGATCCTCGATCCGCCCGTCGGGCATCGGCCCGACGTTGAAGAGGAGGTTCCCGTCGCCGCCCACGCAGCGCACCAGCGCGTGCAGGCACTCGCGCAGCGACTTCATCGCGTCGCCCGGCTTCCACGCCCACTGCTGACAGATCGTCATGCACGTTTCCCACGGGCGATCGCGGTTGAACCCGCCGATCGTCTGCTCGGGTGTGGCGTAATCACCCAGCGGAGGGGCGCCAGCCTTGCCCGGCCCGAGTCGATCGTTGATGATCGTGTCGGGCTGGATGGAGCGCACGAACTTCTCGAGATCGATGCCGCGCTCGTAGCTCCACGGCGCTTCCCACTGTCCGTCGAACCACACGAGCCCGATCGGTCCGTAGCGCGTGAGGAGTTCCTCGAGTTGACCCTTCATACCCGCGACGTAGAGGTCCATATCGGGCCTGGATTTCGGGCCTCCGCCCGGCGCCTCGCCCAGCGGGTAGTTCGGATCGCGCCAATCCAGGATCGAGTAGTACGTGCAGAAGCGGACGCCCGCGCGACGGCACGCATCGGACAACTCCCGGTCGACGTCGCGCCCAAGCGGGCTCTTCATCACGTTGTAGTCGGATTGCCTGCTGTCCCACAGGCAGAAGCCGTCGTGGTGCTTGGAAGTGATCACGATGTACTTCATCCCCGCGCTCTTGGCCAGCGACACCCACTGATCAGCGTCGAACTTCTCGGGCGAGAACTGTTTGTACAGCGCGTCGTACTCCGCCGTTGGCACATCTTTCCCGCGCGACCACCCGATCTCTGTCCCGCGCAGGCTCACCGGACCCCAGTGGATGAACATGCCAAAGCGCGCATCGCGCCACCACGCCAGGCGGTCGGCGTCGCGTGCGGGTGTATCGTGCGGCGCGACGTGCGGAACTGGCGTCTGGGCAAACGCCGGTGTCTGGAGAGCGACAGCCAGCAGGGAACCGATCAGGGGGCGCATCGTCATGGCAATCTCCCGCGTGTGCTGCGCGAGCGATCGGTCGCCCGCGCCGCGATCGGCGCAGTTTAGCCGCAGATCATGTCAAATGGACTCGAGAGTCCGATTCGTAGTCGCGGGGGTGTTCTGCGCCGACGCCTCGCGCTCCAGTGCGGACCGCGGTCGGCGCTTCGTGTGCCATGGGACGACCCGCGGACGGGCGCCGGCTCCCGCGCCACGCGTGCTACATCCCGCTCTTCTCGCCCGTCCCGTCGTCCTGAGGGCCGATCGCCGGCACTACCAGCCCGTGGGTCTCCGGGTGCTTGTGGAGCGAGCGGTAGCGGTGGGCAAAGAAGTGGGGATCTTTCTTGAACTCCGCGCACATGGCCTTGTGGTACTTGCGTCCGCACTCGGGGCACACGCCGATGTCGGCCAGGCCGGCGAGGGAGTAGCCGCAGTGGATGCAGAAATCGTCGCTGCGGGCGCCGACGCCCTTGCGTGCCGCCGCGATCACGATGGTGATGATGATGCCGATCGCGACGATCCACGGCTTGAGGAAGTTTCCCGCCATGGCGGCGGACCGGGCGCCGGGGTGCATGAACCAGATGAGCGGCACGCCGACGATGAAGGCCAGGAGCGGGCCGATGACCAGCCATTTCCAGCCGATCGCCCTGGCGATGTGCCCGGAGCCGGGTCGCCAGAAGGGAACGTCCTGATTCTCGAACATCGTGACGAAATCGGGCGTGACACCGCCGTCGGACGTCGGCATTTCGGCCACGCTCGCATGGACCGTGGGGGGCACGACGGGGACGCGGGTGGTGAGCATGGTGTGCTTGTGGTTGGCGTGTGTGCCGCCTGGCATCATGACTCCGGTTGATGGCGCGGCGCGACGGCGTGGCGCGGGGTGATCGTGGCGTGAACATGATAATCTGTGGAGCGATCCAAGGAGACCGCTATGCCGATTCCCGTTACGACCACGTTCACGATCGCCGGACACCGCATCAAGGAATACCGGGGTGTGGTGCGTGGCATCATCGTACGATCTCCCACGATCTCGCAGGGGATTCTGGGCGGGCTGAAGTCGGTGATCGGCGGGCGGATCGGCGCGTACACCGAAATGTGCGAGCAGGCGCGCCAGCAGGCGTATGAACTGATGATCGACCACGCCCGCGCCGTCGGCGCCAACGCGATCGTGGGATTCGCCTACGACGCCTCCGAACTGGGCGGAGCCTCCAAGGCGACGGAGGTGTTGTGCTACGGGACGGCGGTGGTCATCGAGCCTGACGCAGCGTCGTGACCGGGCTATCCGAGCGAGTCTTCGTCTTCGTCCGCGTGGATCGCCCTGGAGAGTGAGTAGGTCTCGGTAAACCAGCGGTTCAGATCGGCGAGGCGGGCACGGTCGTTGGCGAAGGGGTAGGTGACAGAGGTGGGCGCAACCCATGCCCGGGTGATGGAGCAGCGAACCGGATCACGCTCGACAAAGGGAGCGCAGGCGGGCCGTTCGCGCCACGACTCGGGTACGTCGATCGTGATCGCCCGGGAAGTCGGGGAATCGTGGGCGATGGTGATGGTGAGGCAGCGCGCTGCCTCCGGGAGTTCCGACTCGATCCGGTCCGGCCATTCGACCATCATGATCACGCGCGGATCACTCGTGTATCGATCCCAGCCCAGCGCCTCCAGGTCCTCGGGCGAGTGGAGTCGATAGGCATCGACATGCACCACCTTGGCTCGCGGGCCGTCATACTCGTTGATCATCACGAAGGTGGGGCTGTTGACAAGGGCGGGATCGCACCCCATCGCGCCCGCGATGCCGCGAACCAGCGTTGTCTTGCCCGCGCCGAGTTCGCCGATCAGTCGGATGCAATCGCCGGGCCTGATCAGGTCGGCGATCGCGTGGGCGATCGCCTCGGTCGCACCGATCTCGGGGCTGTGGCGGCGGATCGTGGTCACACGGAAAGTATAGAGGAAACGCTGCGCGGATGTGCCACCCAGGAATGCGGAGCCGAGGGGAGCGTTGGGCGTCCGCGGCTCGGCCGAGGTTTTCACTTGTCAAAGAGCGGCGGGGGCCGCACTCTCCACCCATGGGGCGGGCCGGCGCGTTGGTGCGCACTTTCGCGGCGATGTGCGGGCGGAATCGCCGGCGGAGGACGGCGAGGCGCCGAATAAAACAAGGCCGGAGAGGGGGTTGCGCGCGTGGGGAAGCACGCGGAGATGTGTTTGGAAATCTGGAACATGGCGAAGAAGTCGGGCACGCTGGCGCGCACCAACGCGGTGATGCACGTGTGACCGGGGGTGCGTGGAAAACCGGTTAGTGCTCCCACCCCATGGATGAGGCGTCGTGCGGGCCGTCGGGCGTGAAAATGGTGCACTCGGCGGGGTGGCGTTCGTCGATGGCCGCGACGATCCCGACAGGTCCGATCAGGGGCACAGGCGGGAGGCCCGCGGCGGCGGGAATGACGCCCGCGTGCGTGGTGCGGAGTTCGGGATCCGCTGCGATGAGCAGTTCGTAATCTTCTCCGTCGCGGCATGCGCCGAGCCATGATCGACACTCGGTGGAACGTGGGAGGCGCGAGGCGTCGAGCACGATGCGTACGCCGGAGGCTTCGGCCATTCGAGTTGCGTCGCGACCCAGGCCATCCGAGAGGTCCATCATCGCGTGGACCAGCGGGGAGTGGGCGGCGGCGAGGCCTTCGTTGATTCTGGGCGTGAATCGGAGGTGACGGGCGGAGATGAACGAAGCGCCGAGCGGTCCGGTGAGCCAGAGTTCATCGCCCGCGCGAGCGCCGGCGCGCGTGAGCGGGCGCCACGAAGGTGGAACCGACGATGGGTGCGGCGAGGTGTGCGACGAGTCGTGCTCTGGAGCGGGGATGGATTCGGGGCGTGTGCCGACGATGCTGACAGAGATGACCAGGGGCCCGTGGGCGCTGGAGACATCGCCGCCGACGACGGGGCAGTGGAAGAATTCGCCCCAGCGGTGGAGGGCGCTGGTCAGTTCACGAGCGTGGGGATACTCGGTCGGGAGGACGGCAGCGGCGAGCGCGCACAGCGGTCGCGCGCCCATCGCCGCGATGTCGCTGATGGAGCGTGCGATCGCCTTGCGAGCCACGAGGTCAACCGGTGTGTCCGGCGTGAAGTGCCGGCCCTCGACCACGTTGTCGACCGTCAGCAAAAGCGGATCGCCCGAGGGCGAACGGACAACGGCGCAGTCGTCTCCCGGCCCGAGCGCGACAAACGGATACCGCCGCGGCTGATGGGCCGCGATGTTGACGATGTGAGCAAGCAGTTCTGACTCGCGCATGTGATTCGCCAGAGCGTACGCGTATTCTTGCTCATGCGATGCCCCTGGGCCCGGAGCGAACTGGAGATCGAATACCACGACCGCGAGTGGGGCGTGCCGGTGCACGACGAGCGTGTGCTCTTTGAATTCCTGATTCTCGAGGGCGCGCAGGCCGGGCTCTCGTGGTCCACGATCCTGAACAAGCGCGAACGCTACCGCGAGGTGTTCGCAGGGTTCGACGCAGCGGAGGTGGCGCGATTCGACAAGCGTCGGGTCGAGCGGCTCATGAAAGACCCCGGCATCGTGCGCAACCGCCTGAAGATCGAGAGCACGATCAGCAACGCCAGGGCGACGCTCGTGGTCCGCGAAAAGATCGGCGGGCTGGACACGCTCCTGTGGAGCTTCGTGGACCATCGTCCGATCGTGAATCGAAGGCGGGCGATGAGCGATGTGCCCGCGTCAACGCCCCAGTCCGACGCGATGAGCAAGGCGCTCAAGAAGCTCGGCTTCCGCTTCGTGGGCTCGACGATCTGCTACGCGCTGATGCAGGCGACCGGCATGGTGAACGATCACCTGCTCTTGTGCCCGCGACACGCGGTTTGCGCATCGAAGAAATAGTCCAACGCAGAGAGACCGCCCAGAACGAAGATGTAAGTGAAGCGTGAATTGACCAGGAGAAAGACACCGATCGGGTGCTGGCTCGGGATCTGAATGCTACTTCCTCAGCCGCCCGGCGGGGAGGTGGGTAATGGCACCGCCCGGATGCATCACTCGACACGGCCGCCTCGCACACGAGGTCATGGCGCAACTCGCCCGAAGGGGACCGGAGCGTTCGGCTTTGCTCGTTTCGTGTCTGGCTGGGGGGCGGTTGCGGGTTGGCGTTAGCGACGACGACGCAGAGCGGCCAGGCCACTCAGACCAATGAGCGAGACCGCGCCGGGAGTCGGAACGCTGCCGAGTTCGAAGCGGAAAGTCGCGTCGGAAGCGAACGAATCGGTGGTGCCGCCGGTCGAATAGAACAAGTTTGTGTTCATGTTGAACGTGTACGAGCCCGCAGACAGCACGTCGTTGAACTCGTAGGTGCCCGGACCCGCGCCCCATCCGATGCTGTTGGGGTTTGAGAGCAGGCCGATCGAGCCCGAGGTGACGGGGCTGCTCGATCCGATCGTGACGCTGAGGTAGATCGCGGTCGGCGCGTCGATGCTGAACGCAAGTTGGTAGTTCTGGAATGCTCCCACGGTGGTGTTCACCGCGCCCGTGCCCACGGAGGAGGCATGCCCCAGGGACGATCCGGTGATGAGCAGGCCGGTGGTGCCGAAGGCGGTGCCTGTGATCGTTGAAGTCATATCCGATGCAACCGACGCGGCGCCGGAAGTTGCAGAGTCGCCGTCGAACATATTCACAGGGGCCAGCAGCGTGTTGTCGCTCGGGCCGTGGTTGTATCCGCCCAGCGATGAGTTCGGCGACTGCACGAACCCCTGAACGTTCACGCTTGCCGCCTGGCTGGACAGCACGATGTCGGCCGAGGCCGAGGTCACCACACCGGCACAGGCGATGACGGAACACGCAACGATGGAACGGCTGTACATGGCTCTCTCCCGAGTGAAAATTGGAAGGAGCACATTAACCGACCCGTGAAGGTCCGCAAAGAACTTTTTGGGGCTTTCTGCCCATAAATACGTACGTTGGAGGCCGGGTGAACGACCAATAACCTGTTGACTGCGCGGCCCAGCAAGCGTCCGGACAGGTGTACGAACAAAATCGGCCATAAGTGTGTTGTATTGATGGCAATTCGGGGGTGGACCACACATGGGACGGGCGACCCTTGATGAGCGGGCATAGTCTCCTCAGAATCGCGCCCTGTGTACCGGTATGCAGATTTGCCGCGATCTCTGACTCGCGACTCCTGCCTTGAAATCTCCTGCTTCTACTCATCAAGCCCAAGCGCCCTCGACGCCGCGCTCAGTCGAGCGTCGGACGGGTCAGCGATGAGCGTGAGCGAAACATCCGCTAGAGACTTCGGCGCTTCGGCGGCATCCGGATCGCTCTTGGCGATCCAAACAATCAAGTCAGTCTCGCGCGAGCCGCTCAGCCAGCCCTGCAGCTTGGCGTGAACCTCCTCGACCGGCGCGCCCAACGAGCCGGCGGCGGCCAGTGCCCGCGCGGTCAGGTCGAGCTGCGACGACAATTGCTCGGGCGTCGCGCTGTTACCGGGATAATCCCCCTGCACGTCGAGCCCGATCGCCGCCAGGCGCGCGGTGATCGACGCGATCGAATCGGCAAACTCCTTCGAGAGCGGCTTGTTCAGGTTCACCACGACAAGCACGCGACCCGACACCTTCTGATCGGGCGCCAGCGGCGGGGCCGGCGGCTTGGGCGCGCCGATCTCAAAGACCTGGGCGCTCTCAGCGCTGGTCTCGATCGCGGGCGCGGCATTCTCGCCGCTGGTGGTGATGGCGATGGGCGCGACGAGCACGCCGTTGACCGCCTCGATCGGGTCGGAGAGCGTCGTTTCGATGGAGGCGACGCTCGAGCGCTCGTTGCTGGTGATGATCAGGGCCGGGATTCCGACGCAGACGCCGAGCAACGCAAACGCCGCGAAGATCACGCCGGCGTTGGGCTTGTTGGAGTAGTCGCCACGCTCGCGCCGGCGGCGTGAGATGCGGGCCTGGGCGGCGTCGCGCCGGGCCTGCACGCGGGCGCGGGCGCTCTTGAGTTGTTCATCGGCGCTGCGCGCAGAGCGAACCTGGCGATCGTTTCGCTGCGCCGCGGGGGTCGCCATGCCGCCCATGTACGGCGCGGCGGCGTTGCGGAACTTGCCGCCGATTTCACGCGCGGCACGCTCGACATCATCCGCGGCGTTGTGGATGTCGCGCTGAAACTGAACCTGCGGAGTTACCACGCCCGGCGTGGGCTGCGCGCCCGCAGGAACCGCGTCGGTCTCGTAGCGTCCGCTCCACCAGTTCACGATCTTGAACTTGGGCTTGCCGGCGACACCAGCCGCCGCCACGCCCGGCGCCACACCCGCGCCCGGGATCGGCGGCGGGACCGGCGACGCGGCGCGAGCGAAGGCGACCTGGGCCGCGTCCGGCGCGGGGGCTTCGATCTCCTCGAGCCCGGCGCGCATGCTGGGGAGGTCGATGGGGCGCACCGCGAAGGGATCGGGCGCGCGCCGGATGACCTCGACGTCTGCGAGCATCTCGCCCGCGGAGCGGTAGCGCTTGTCGTAGTCGGTCATGGCGCGCCGGACGATCCAGCGGAGCGCCTCGGGGCAGCGACGCGAGATCTGCGACAGCACGCCGTGCGCGGGGAACGAGTTCTCGATGATCGAATAGAGAACGGCACCTGCGGCGAAGATGTCGAAGCGCGTGCCGTCAACCTCGTGAACGCGGACGCCCTTGAGCGCCAGGCGAACGAGCTCGGGGTCGCGGAAGTACTCGGTGCCGTGGGTCGTAAGGGTCATGGCCGAGGCCAGCGGCGTGACGAGACCAAAGTCGACCAGATGGGCGCGCGTGCCGTCGACGATGATGTTGTCGGGCTTGACGTCCTTGTGCCACAGCCCGCCCTTGTGATAGGTGTCGAGCGTGCGAAGCAGGTCGCTGGTGTAGCCGAGCGCGGCGCGGAGCGACGAGGTGTCGAGCCCATGCGGATCGCCCGAGGCGGCGTGCATCTGCGTGGTGAGCGCGGCCAGCGACTGGCCGGGCACATATTCCATCACGTAGAAGAATCGGTCCTTGGTGAGTTCGTGATCGAGCACGAGCGCGAGGCGCTTGGCGGCCTCGAGCGACTGGCTCTCGCGGATGATCTGCGGGAGCGACGAGCCGTCGCGCAGGCTGAAGGACTTGATGACGACTTGGCGGACGTCGGGGCGCCCGGCCCGGGCGAAGACGGCCTGCTTGATGGCGTCGGGCTCGGCGATGTAGAGCTTGCCGCCCGAGCCGCCCGAGGCCAGGGAGCCGACGATCTTGTAGCCGTCGAACTGGCCGGTGCGCTTGTTGGGAAGATCGGAGGTTGGCGCGTAGGCGACGACCTGGGGCAGGCGCTTTTCGATGCCCTCGGTGACGACACCCAGGCCCAGGAAGCGGAAGGGGTGACCGATCGCGAGGCGATAGACGCAGAGGAAGGCGTTGCGGATTTCGCCGCCGATGGCCTTGCCGTAGTGGGCTGATGCCGACCAGCGTCCGACGAGGACATTGAGGATGGTGATGGGGACCAGGACGATGCTGGTGACGACGGCGCCGACGAAGCGGAGGGTGTCGTAGACCATGCCGCTGATGAAGCGCCAGAGGTGCTTGAAGAGGAAGGCGATGCCCTTCATGGCGGGGACGAAGAGGTAGATGATGAGGAAGACGCCGACGGGGATCGCGACGAGCACGCCGAGGATGATGAGCAGGACTGGGCCGATGGCCATGGCGCGTTCCTTTCGGACTATCGTTCGAGGCGTGTAGCCTGATCGAGGCGGCGCAGTTCCATCTGCTGGTGGTAGATCTCGGCGATCGCCTCGTCGAAGAGGGCCTCGTCGGCCCCGACAGGTGCGTCTTTGGGTTTGAGGACCAGTCCGTTTCGCGCTGCTTCGGCGCGTTCGTCTTCCGTGAAGGAGTAGGTGGTGATGACCTCGGCGAGGCGATCGCGGAGTTTGTCGCGGACCTTGGTCAGGCGGCGAGAGACGGTGGGCTCGCTGGTGCCCAGGGCGGCGGCGACTTCCTTGCCCGGCATGCCGTCGAGCACACGCATGCGATAGATGGAAAAGTCCATGAAATCGCACTCTTTCTCGACCATGCGGATGGCGGCCTCGACCTTGGCGCGGAAGACGGCGGCCTCGTAGGCGTCGTCGACGCCGGTGCCGGCGCTGGCGGCCATCCAGGACTCGTCGAGTTCGGTCGGGCGTTTGGTGCCGCCGCGTTTCTGGGCGTTGCGTCGGTCCATCTCGTCGCCCAGGACGTGCTTGGCGATAGCAAGCAGCCAGGTTGAGAAGCGGGCGCCGCGCGCGGGGTCGTAGCGGTCGATTGATTCAGAGAGCGCCGTCATCGTTTCCTGCGAGAGGTCGCGGACGGTTTCGCTGCCGATCCGCCCACGTCCCCACTTGGCGAGTTGGGCGCGCACGACGGGCCCGAAGGTTTCCCAGAGTTCAAACCAGGCGGTTTCGTCCCGGCGTTTAAGTTTGGCGATGAAGTTCGTTGTCAGTGACGTGAGCATGCGCGCGTGACCCTCGGGAGTGATACCAGCCAAGGCTCGCCCGTTGTTCGGGAGACGAGCGTCCGTGTTTCAATTGTTTGCGTGTTGGCACGAACATTCCCTGAACATCGCGGAAATTGTGGGGAGGTGAAATTGGCGGGGTCGGGTTCCGACCAATGGGGTCGGATACGCCAAGCCGGGCGGGTCGCTCCGGGCCGCGGATCGGTGGATGTCGCGGGGACCCTGGGACGGTCGTCAGGCGTTGTATGGAGACGCGATCATGTGCATGGGCAAGAGCATCGTTCGGTACGGGGTGATCACGGCGTTGGCGGGAGGGGCCGCGGTGCTGATCGCGGGTCCGGACCGCGTGGGTGCGATCCTGCACCAGACGCGTGAGAAGATCAACACGACGATTGACGCGAATATCAAGGACCCGGTGGCGCTGCGTTCGCAGCTGCGCTCCCTCGAGAAGGAATATCCGGAGCGGATCGGCGAGGTCCGCGGCGACCTGGCGGAATTGCGCGAGCAGAAGTCGCAGTTGGAGCGTGATCTCGAGGTGAGCCGTCGTGTTGTGGCGCTTGCGGACGTGGACCTGTCGCAGATCCAGCCGCTCCTGGCCAAAGCCGAGGCGACCGCGACGCAGGTGATCGGGGTGTCGACCAACACGAGCGTGCCGGTGGTGCGCGTGGTGTTCGGCAACGAGTCGCTGAGCATGGACGAGGCCTACGCCAAGGCCCAGCGGATGCAGCAGGTTCGCGGGGCGTATGCGTCGCGGGCGTCGGACATCGAGCGTGACCTTGGCTACATCGGGCAGCAGGAAGGGCGTCTGGGCGAGTTGCTCACGCAGTTGGAGACCGAGCACGCCAGTTTCCAGACGCAGATCTGGGACCTGGACCGTCAGATCGACGCGATCAGCCGCAACGAGCGTCTCATCGAGGTCATGAAGGACCGCGAGGAGACGATCGAGCAGCACAGCCGGTACCGTGCCGCCAGCCTTGAGCAGCTCCAGTCGCGCTTCGCGGAGATCCGGACCAAGCAGGAGGCGACGCTGCAGATGCTGTCGCGGGCCCGGACCGGCGTGAACTATGAGGATCGGGCCAAGATCGAGATCGACGCCAAGGGCGCGACGGCCAAGCCGCAGACCTTTGAGTTGCGTCCGGCCCAGCCCCAGGTGATCGAGATTCGTCCGGATTCGCACGACGTCGAGGCCAAGCCCTCTGCAGTCCGTGTCGACTAAGCCGGAATCGCTCGAAAGCAGGACACAAGTCGGACCCCCGGAAGCCCGGGGGTCTGACGTTTTTGGGGAGTTGAGGGTCGGGCGGCCCCGCGCTTTCATGGCGGAAACCGTCCGGGGGCGATATTGTGTGGCGCTCGCGTATGGCCGCGCGAGCGGTGGGCCGATTCGATCGGCAGCTCCCGGCCGAGCAAGGAGTCGTGACGCCCGTGCTATTGGATCGTCTCGTTGGGCTCTTCAGCGTGGACATGGGGATCGACCTGGGCACGTGCAACACGCTCGTGTCGGTCCGCGGGCAGGGGATCGTGCTCAACGAACCCAGCGTGGTGGCGGTGCGCAAGGGCACGAACCAGGTGCTCAAGAACGGCGAGGCCGTGGGCTGGGTGGCCAAGGAGATGCTGGGCAAGACGCCGGGGTCGATCACGGCGGTGAGGCCGTTGAAGGACGGCGTGATCTCCGACTTTGAGATCACCGAGGCGATGCTGAGTTATTTCATCCGCAAGGTGAATGGGCGGAGCAAGATCTTCGGGCCGCGGGTGGTGATCTCGATCCCGTCGGGCATCACGGCGGTGGAGAAGCGGGCGGTCTTTGATTCGGCGGAGCGGGCCGGTGCGCGCCGGACGTACCTTGTCGAGGAGCCGGTGGCGGCGGCGATCGGCGCGGGGCTTCCCTTCGCGGAGGCGACGGCGTCGATGATCGTGGATATCGGCGGCGGAACGACCGAGGTCGCGATCATGTCGCTGGCTGATATCGCGGTGTGCGAGAGCGTGCGCGTCGCGGGCGACGATATGGACGAAGCGATCATGAACCACATGAAGCGCACGTACAACATGATGATCGGCGAGCAGACCGCGGAGCGGATCAAGATAGAGATCGGGTCGGCGGCACCCATGGACAAGGAACTGTCGATGGAGGTGCGCGGGCGCGACATGATCAGCGGGCTCCCACGCAAGGCCCCGATCACCAGCGAGGAGATCCGCGAGGCACTGCAGGAGCCGGTGACGGCGATCATCGAAGCGGTGACGCGGACGCTGGAGCGGGCCGAGCCGGAACTGGCGGCGGACCTGGTGGAGAACGGCATCGTGATGGCCGGCGGCGGTTCGCTGCTCCGCGGATTGCCCAACGTGGTGCAGAAGGCGACGGGCCTGCCGACCAAACTGGCCGACGACCCGCTGACGTGCGTCGCGCGCGGAACGTGCATCTATCTCGAGCACATCGAGGAGTGGAAGGACACGCTCGAGAACGATCTGGAGGTCTGACGGCCCGGTCGCGTCGCGCGACTGAGGGCACAGGAAACCGATGGCCCGCCCGCAGTCCCATGATTCAGGCGCCGGACGGACGCTCGCGTTGGTCGTGTGCGTGATGCTAATCCTCGCGCTGTTGCCCGCGCGCTATTCGGGCTGGGTCCGCTGGATCGGCGGACTGTTCGAGACAGTGCTGACGCCGATCTCGCACCCGCTCTCGGGCGTGTCGCGCTGGCTCTCGAGTTCGGGCGGGCCGGATGTGGTGCCGGAGGTGCAGCGGGAACTCACGGAGGAGCGCGATCGCTTCCAGACCCTGTTCCTTCAGCAGCGGGATGAGAACGCGCGGCTTCGCGACCTCATCACCGAACTCCAGCGCGGCATGAAACTGAACCCCGATCTGCCGGTGACGCAGCTTGCGGCGCCGGTGGTGGGGGTGTCGAGCGATCTGGCCAGCGCGGTGATGCGGGTTCGCGCGGGGTCGTCGGACGGCGTGGACAAGAGCGCGGTGGTCGCGGCCGCGGGTTTGCAGTTGCTCGGCAAGGTCATCGAGGTGTCGAATCGCCAGTGCCAGGTGCAGCCGATCACGTCGAAGGCGTCGGGCGGTCTGATCGGCGTGGTGATGTTCGATGACGAACGCCCGGGCGCGACGTGCCGTCTGAGCCCGACGGGCGACGGTTCGTTGAAGGGCGACGTGGGCGAATCGGCGGACAAGAAGCCCGGTTGGGAACTGTCGGTGAAGATTGGCGCGACGGTGCGCTTGAGCGACACGGAGCGGTGGCCGAAGAACGCGCAGTATCTGGTGGTGGGGACGATTGAGCGTGTGGAGCCGAACCCTGCGATGCCGCTGCGACCGACGATCGTGGTGAGGCCGTCGCTCCGATTGGAGCGTGTGAGCGAGGTGATCCTGCGGTTGTCGCGTGAGGCGGCGATCGAGGACGCCAAGGCGGGGGGGCGGTCATGAACTGGCTGCTATTCACGCTGGTATCGTGGGTGCTGTTCGGGCTCGAGATTGGGCTGCGTGATGCGCTGAAACTCGGTCCGACGGGGATCGCGCCGAGCTTTGTGATGCCGCTGGCGGTGCTGGTGGCGGCGTCGGCGCCGCGGGCGCAGGCGTGGTGGGCGTGTCTGGCGATCGGTCTTCTGACGGATTTGCTGAACGTCGTGGAGTTGAAGGACCAGGGCGAGGCGGTGGGCGTGATCGGGCCGTATGCGCTGGGGTACTTGCTCGGCGGGCACTTCGTGATGACGCTTCGTGGGATGATCTTCAAACGGAATCCCTTTGCGATCGCGTTCCTGACGCTGCTGGCGTCGGTGGTGTGCCAGAGCGTGGTGGTGGCGGCGTACACGCTGCGCGGGTTCTATGACCCGATCGTGTGGGACGCGACGGGGCAACTGATGCAGCGGATGGGCTCCGCGCTGTACACGGGCGGCGCGGCGATCATCGTGTCACTGGCGCTCCTGCCTTTGACTGGGATGCTGGGGCTGACGGCGGGCGCACCGCGCCGGTTTTCGGCGAGATAAGAGACAGGCACTTGGCACTGGGCTCTTGGCGCTCCGGAAGAGACCTCGAGACGAAGAGAGACCCCCTCGATGGCTTCGGGCACATCAAGGCAACGCCCTCCCTCACGGTCCGGCTACTGACGGAAGGCGAAGGCATCGGGCATCAGTGTGGAAGAGTTCCTGGCGAAGATCGTGGATCTGTGACCTGATCACTCAACGACTCGTCCACCAGACCACTCGATCAACCGAACACTTTTGATACGCTGGCGCGATGGATCGATACTCGGGGTTGCTTGGCATCGCGGTGTTCGTGCTCATCGGCGTGGCACTGTCGAACGATCGGCGGCGGATCCGCTGGCGGCTCGTCATCGCGGGGCTGCTCTTGCAGTTCGTGGTGGCCGCGGCGTGCCTGGGTGATTTTCTGCCCGGCGGCGGGCTGGTCGGCGTGATCGACGCGATCGCGCGCGGCTTCACGCGCGTGATTTCATTCGCCGACGCGGGCACGGAGTTCATCTTCGGCAAACTGGGCGACGCGGGCGGCTCGTGGGGATTCATCTTCGCGGTCAAAGTCATGCCGGTGATCATCTTCTTTGCGGCGCTCATGAGCGTGCTGTATCACCTGCGCGTGATGCAGGTGGTCGTCGCGGGCGTGGCGTGGGTGCTGCGCCGGGCGCTGGGCGTGACGGGCGCGGAGGCGATCAGCGCCGCGGCCAACATCTTCGTGGGGCAGACCGAGGCGCCGCTGATGGTCAGGCCGTATATCGCCGGGATGACCAGGTCGCAGCTCATGGCGATCATGACCGGCGGCTTTGCGACGATCGCGGGGAGCGTGATGGCGGCGTACGTCGGACTTCTCGGCGGTGAGACGGAGGCGGGGCGGGTGCTGTTCGCCAAGCACCTCTTGACGGCGAGCGTGATGTCGGCGCCGGCGGGGCTGGTGATGGCGAAACTGATGTTTCCCGAGGGCGAATCGCCGCGTGATGAGTCGCTGGGCTCGCTGATGAAGGCCGAGCGGACGAGCGCGAACGTGATCGATGCCGCGGTGGTGGGGGCGGGCGACGGGCTCAAATTGGCGCTGAACGTGGCGGCGATGCTGGTGGCGTTCGTGGCGCTGATCGCGCTGATCGATTGGCCGCTCCGCCAGATCGGGGATGGATGGAGTTTGACGCGCGTGCTGGGCGTGGTGTTCCGACCGGCGGCGTGGCTGATGGGCGTGCCCTGGGATGAGAGCGGGAAATTTGGCTCGCTCCTGGGCACGCAGATCATCGCGACGGAGTTCAAGGCATACCTGGATTTGTCGGGGCACATCGCGAGCGGCACGATGAGCCCGCGCGCGTGCCAGATCGGGACGTATGCGCTGTGCGGATTCGCCAACATTCCTTCGATCGGGATTCAGATCGGCGGGCTCTCGGCGATGGCGCCGGAACGGCGTCAGGACCTGGTGCGTCTGGCTCCGCGGGCCATGCTGGCGGGCGCGCTGGCGTGCTGGATGACCGGGTCGATCGCGGGCGTGTTCATCGGGTGAGCGGGGTGCTCTCATTCATCAACGAACAACCCGAAAAGACTGGACGCCCTGGGGTCTTTGTCGTTGAGCCCGCCGAGTTTGGTGGTGGTCTTTTCGCCGCGGGGCGTTGAATACCAGTCGTTCTTGGCGCCGAGGTCAAAGAGGGCCGAGAAACTGAAGACTTGGTCGGCGTCGAAGTGGTATGTGTTGTCGCCGGGCGCGCCCTGTGTGGCACCGTCGGGTGCGATGTAACGATCGCTCCCGCCGAGATCGATGAGCAGGCCGACGGCCTGCTGCGCGGCGGAGCCCTGCGAGAGCCCGTCGGCGCGGTAGATGTCGTTGCCGTCGCGATCGATGAGCATCGAGACGGATTGATCCCAGGCCGCGCCCTGCGAGGCCGCGGTCATGCCCCAGTAGAGGTCATCGCCGGAGTCGTCGACGAGCAGTCCGGCGGCCTGGTGCGCGGAGGATCCTTGGGTGTATCGATTGCCGTGGTAGAAGTCGTTGCCGCCGGCGTCGTGGAGCAGGCCGAGCGCGAAGTAATAGCCGCAGCCCTGGGCGAACTCGCCGGCCTGGTAACGATCGTCGCCCGCGAGGTCGTAGATCGCGCCGATGCCTCCCTGGGCGTAGTTGCGGATGCCAAAGCCGAAGCCCTGTGACATGGCGAGGAAGACGCCCGGAGTTCCATAGGCGCTCGGGAAGTTCGTGCCGTCGGCGCGGTAGAGGTCGTTCCCTCCCGCGTCGATGACGGCGCCGAAGGCGCGGGGCCCGCCGACACCCTGGGTGAGTTTCTCGCCGAGGTAGGTGTCGTTCCCGGCGCGATCGAAGATGAGGCCCGCGCCGTAGAGGGCAGCGCCGACGCTCCAGCCGGACGCGGGCCCGAGATTCTCGTAGCGATCGTCGCCCGAGTCGTCGATGAGCAGGCCGACGCCGAAGAGGCCGAACGCGAGCGAGCCTTGCGAGGTTGTGCGATAGGTGTCGTTGCCGGCGAGGTCGTGGAGGATGGAGATTCCGAGCACGCCCGAGGCCGGGCCGTTGAAATCGTTGTCGGAGATGTGGGAGTCATTGCCGGCGAGGTCGACGATGACGCGGGTGCCGACGCGGAGTTTGATGACGGCGTTTCCGGCGTCGGTGGTGATGGCGCGATCGACGACGATCTCGCCGGGCGGGTAGCGATAAATGTCGTCGCCGCCGATGTCATAGACGCGGGCGATCTTGGACATGTCGTAGGTGTTGGGCCCCGGGCCGCCGACGACGAGAGGGCCGATCGCGCCGTTCTCTCCCGCGGTGCCGGGCTCGAAGTAGAGGATGTCGCCCTGGACGGCGGCGCGGATGTCGGGCGGGACGTCGCTGCGGGGCGGATCCTTGGCATGGGGCGAGGCGGCCGCGACGACTTCGCCTTCGAGCGTGGGAAGACGAGATATCTGGTGCGAGAGAATCGCCTGCATATCGAGCCCGCGTCGGATGGCGGCGAGATTGGCGAGAGCGTGCTCGCGCTCGCCGGCGACGGCGATGCCGACATCGTTGCGGAGCGTGCGGACGAGTTGCTCGCTCTGGGCGCGTGCCGCGGCGGATTCGCCGGGGTCCGCGAGCGGGCCGATCCAGCGCGGGAGGCGCATGGTGGCGTCGGGGAGCGCGGGGTTGTCGAGCACGCGAGAGAGGAGGGTTGTGATCGCGCCCATGTCGCCGGTCGCCGCGGTGTTGATCAGTTCGAGGAGCGACTTGTCGGCCGCGTCGGCGCTGAGCGGGCGGCGCTGGATCTGTGCGATCGGCGGGAGCGCGTTGAAGTCAGACGCGCTCGTGCTGACGCCGCCGAGGTAGGGGAGGAGTTTGGACACGCCGCCGGCAGGAACGGAGTCGCCCGAGAAGATGCCGACATCCTGGGCCTTCTTGATGATGAGCGATTCGAACTGGCCTTCGGGCATGGCGGCATCGCCGAAGGGCGTGGGCGGCGCGGTGGGCGCGGGGATGGAAGCGCCGTCGCGGAGCGGGTGTGTGAGCGTGCCGAGCCACTGATCACGGGCTTCGAGTTTCACGACAACGCGCTGCTTGGTCCCAGCGGGATCGCCGGCGGGGACAGCGGCGAAGGCGTTGCGATTGGGCGCGATGGTGTACTCGATCGCGATTTCGCCGCCGACTTCGAGCGATTCGATGAACTTTGGGAAAGTGGCGAGGTCGACGGCGCTCCCGTTGACGGAGGTGATGAGATCGCCGCGCCAGATGGAGGGCGAGGTATAGCCATCGCCGGCCAGGGGGCCGGGTCGGACCGAGGCGCACACCGGCCCGTTGGGTGAAGCGCGCAGAACCAGTCCGAGGTAAGGGACAGGCTTCGGCGCAGTCGGCGGCGGAGGAGGCGTTGGTTGAGGCTCGGGCTGAGGCGGCGGAGGTTGCGGCTGGGGTTCTGGTGTTGGCGCGGGTGCGGGGGGCGGGCTCGGTGGTTGAGTCGGGGCAGGATTCTCCGGCACTGGCTGGGGTTGAGGCTGGGGTTGCGGCTGGGGTTGCTCGGGAGGCTGAGTCGGAGGTTGTGTTGGCGCGGGAGTCGGGGGCGTTTCGGGCTTGGGTTCTGGCTTGGGCTCCGGCGCTGGTGGTTGGGGCGTTGGTTCCGGCGCTGGGGGCTGAGGCTGTGGCGCGGGAGTCGGGGGCGTCTCTGGCTTGGGTTCCGGCGCTGGTGGTTGGGGCGTTGGTTCCGGCGCTGGGGGCTGAGGCTGCGGCGCGGGAGTCGGGGGCGTCTCGGGCTTGGGTTCCGGCTTCGGTTCTGGCTTGGGTTCTGGCTTGGGTTCTGGCGCTGGTGGTTGGGGCGTTGGAGTGGGAGGTTGCGGTTGAGGCTCAGGCTTGGGTTCAGGCTTGGGTTCAGGTTTGGGCTCGGGCTTGGGCTTGGGCTCGGGCTTGGGCTCGGGCGCGGGAGTCGGAGGTTCAGGAGCCGGTGTCGGCGGCTGCGGCTGCGGTTGTGGTTGAGGTGTCGGTGGCGTGGTGGGCGGCTCGGCACGAACCCCCATCGCGACGCACATGCTCAGCGTCACCATCCGCGCGGCGAGATTCCATCCTGAAATCTGGCGAAGCATCGCCTCAGCATAGACCGACCGCGATGGGGTGACGGTGGGGTGTCACCCCCTCCGGAGAAGGATGTGAGGCATCAGCGCGGTCATCGGGCGGGATGACGTCCGGTCGGCGTTGGCGTGCGGCGGGTGCCGTGAGCGCGTGTGATGAGATCGGAGCGAGCGTTGCTAGTGGTGCCCGTGCGCGCCGTGCTTGCGGGCCTCGTCGATCTTGGCGAGGAAGTTGTCGGGTTTGAGCCACTCGTGGAGCGACTCATCGATGAGTGCGACCGGGGCCGAATCGCACGAGCCGAGGCACTCGACCTCGATGAGCGTGAATTCGCCGTCTTCGGTCGTTTCGCCGACGTCGATGCCGAGTTTTTTCTTGATCGCCTCGGTCAGTTCCGGCTGCCCGCAGAACTCGCAGGCGAGCGAGCGGCAGACGGAGATGGTGTGACGGCCCTTGGGGCGCAGCCAGTATTCCTCGTAGAAACTGGCGGTGTCGACGACCTGCGACGGCGCGATGTCGAGGAACGCCGCGATCTCCATCATCGCCTGGTGCGGGATCCAGCCGTATTCGTGCTGGATGGTGTGGAGTGTGGGGAGCAGCGCGCCGTGCTTGGTTTCATAGCGCGGGAGGATGTTGCGCGAGAGCGTGTCGCGCATCGCCGGCGTCAGGTAGGGCTCCTGGCGCGTCTCGATCTTCATCCCGCCCGAGTTCTTGGTGATCCAGGCCATGTCGGTCTCCGAGAGCCGCAATGGTAGCGGCGTTGAGCCCCCCGTCGCGGTGCGGGCGAATGTCCCGTCAGCCGCCCTTGGGCTTGGGTTTCGTGGTGGGTATCGCAGTGGGCTTGGGCTGCTCGCCGGGCGTTTGGTCGGGCTTGGGAGTATCCGGGCCGGGCTTGGCATCGGACGGGGGTGCGCTGGTGAAGTCGAAGTACCCGGGTGAGAAGGGCGCGGCCGCGTCCTTGGCCACGGGCTCGCCCCGCGCGGGCTTGTCGCGCGGCGGGGCGAGCTTGCGGTGCGACACGAAGTCCTCGCTCGCGCTGCGCCGCTGCACCGAGGCATCGCGCACCTGCTCGGTGACTTTGAAGACCTTCGGGGCCGTCGCCTTGGGCTCACCCTTGTCGGCGTTGCCCCACAGCACACACTCCACCGGCTTGTTGTCGGGGCTCGACAGCATGACCCAGTCGCCGGTGTTGTTCAGCCCGACGCGATCGGAATCGTTGCGCGACGTAAAGACATACGCCTTGTGGAACTTCTCGTTCTTGCCGTCGGGCGCACGGCTGGTGTCTCCGACCGGGCCGGTCCATTTTCCGCCGTGCCCGTTGAAGACCACCGCGACCTCGCCGGGTTGCAGCTCGACTTCGGGGAAAACGAAACTCCAGCCGCCCTTGCGATCGGGCGAGGCGTCGTTGCGGTCGCTGATGCGATAGCCCTTGAGCTGGATCGGCGCGTTGGTGGTGTTGGAGATCTCGACAAACTCATCGCCCACGGCGTCGCGCGTGCCGTCGGTGCTGGCATCGCCGTCGGTGGTGGGCACGGCGTAGAGAACCTCGGTGATCGTGGGATGCCTGGGCGGCTCGGCGATCCCGGGTGCGAGCGAGAGCGCGGCGAGCAAGAGGAGGGCGTTCATAAGGCGCAGTGTAACCAAGGCCAGCGCACAAACCGCGCCGCGGGACGATTTTCAGCGCGACCCGTTCACTCTCGGCGCGCCGGGTTCAGGCGTGACAGGGCGCCCGGTCATCGCGCCGAGCAGGCGTCGGAGTTCTTCGCGGCCGATCGATGCCGACACCGCCAGCGCGCGAACCTCTCCTTCCGAGAACATGGATGCGTTGGGGGTTGGGTCAAAGACCACATCCTCGGCGAACGGCCCCCAACTCTTGGCCTTTCGGAATGCCTGCACCGGACCGAGAAAAGACTGATCGGCGGGGATCAGGGCAACAATCCGCTCCTCCGCGTTCTTCACCGCGGTGCCGACCGGATGGGGAAGCTTGTGCAATGGATGTCGTCCCCAGCGAAGGCCAGCGGGCACATCCTCGATCAGATTCTCGAAAGGAGAGCCGCGCTCGGGCGTCACGGCGTCTATGCGGTCGCCGCGCATCGAACCGTTCCCGTCGAGCAGGGGAACGGCGAAGCCGAACACCTTGGTCGCGCCGACGCAGCCCTTGGGCGGGGTGGCGGTGAAGCCCCAGAGCGACGGCGTGATCTCCGCGGTCATCACCACGCCGATTGTGTCATCAGGCACATGGTCACGAATTTCCAGTACCGTTTCAAAGAATGAATCGTTCGTAGATGTTGAGAGGTCGGGACAATAGAGAAGCTTGCCGATCTTGCCTTGTGGCGGCCCCTCGGTCAGCCCGAACTCTTGATATTGAAAGCGTGGATCGCGGGAAGGCATGGCCAATCCGCTCCCGTACAGGTCGGCGTCGTTCCAGGGCTTGAAGTACACGGCCGCGGACCACGCTTTCGCCAACTCAAAGACCCCGGCGGCTCCCTTGGATTCTCGCGCGAGCAGTTTCTGATACCGCTCCGAAAGACGGGAATACTGCATGTCGCACGCGTCGCCGAACTTGGGGAGAAGTACGATCGGGAGCGATGACTTCTCCACAAAACGCACCACCGCTCCTCCGTACGGGATCGCAGACAACCGAGTCTTTGGTTCAGGATCAAGCGGAGGCCGCGCGGCCTTGATCTCGCTTCTCGGCGCGATGTCCCATTCCTCCACCACCGCCCGCGAGGGTGCGCCAAACGACTCAATCTCTCCGACAACGTCCTGAAGGTCCGATTCCAGCACCTCGGAGGGCATCGCGGCGTAGGAACTTACCTCGATCGGAAAGCCGAGCGCCTCGGCCCGAACGAGCAGATCCCTCGCTCGCGGTGTGATATCGCGAACGTCGTAGGCCGTAGGGCTTGCGATATCGCTTCGTGTTCTACCTTGTTGGTTCTTGAGGAGAGCCCAGCCGATTCCTGCCGCCGGGCCGTACTGCGCGAACGGCGGTTTCGAGTCCATCGGATTGCACGCCGCGAGGCTCAGAAGCACGGGAAACGCGGTGAGCAGGATGAGGGCGTTCATAAGGCGCAGTGTAACCAAGGCCCCGTCGTGGAGCACCTGCATGTACGCCGGGGAGTGTGCCGCCAAGACAGTGTCTCTACCGATCCAGCTCCGCCGCCACAATGTTGAGCGAGCCGATGATCGCGACGACGTCGGCGATCATGTGGCCTTCGGTGAGCTTCTGCATGAGCGAGTAGTTGATGAAGCTCGGCGGGCGCGCCTTGACGCGCCAGGCCCGGGCCCCGCCGTCGCTCACGATGAAGTAGCCGAGCTCGCCGTTGGCGGTTTCGTTGGCGCCGTAGGCCTCGGCGATCGGGGCCTTCCAGCCGCGGTTGCTCATGATGAGTTGGAAGTGCTGGATCAGACCTTCGATCGAGCCGTACACGTCGGTCTTGCGCGGCTTGGTCATCTTCGCGTCCGCGAAGGTGTCGATCGGCCCGCCGGGAATGTTGTCGATCAGTTGATCGATGATCTTGATCGACTGCTTGATCTCTTCCAGGCGCACCAGGAAGCGGGCCAGCACATCGCCTTCTTCGCACACGGGCACGGAGAACTTGACGGCCTCGGCCCCCTGCCCGTCCCAGTTGTCCGCGTAGCACAGGTACGGCGCGTCCTTGCGGAGATCGCGCCGAACGCCCGACGCGCGGGCGCACGGGCCCGTGGTGCTCCAGGCGATCGCGTCTTCCTTCGACAGGATGCCGATGCCGCGCGTGCGGTCGAGGAAGATGCGGTTGCGCAGGACGAGCCCTTCCATGTCCTTGATCGCCGGCGTGAGGTCGGCGTGGAGGAAGTTCTTGATCATGCGCTTGAAGGTCTCTTCATCGGGCAGGTCCTGCATCAGCCCGCCGACGCGCGTCCAGTCGGAGTGATACCGCTGCCCGGAGATGTAATCGCAGATGTCGTAGATCTTCTCACGCGGGTTGAAGCCGTAGAGGAAGCCCGTGAACGCGCCGAGGTCAAGGCACGCGGCCCCGACGCAGAGCAGGTGGTCCTGGATGCGGGCCAACTCCGCGATGATGGTGCGGAGCACCTTGCAGCGCGGCGTGAGGTCGATGCCAAAGAGCGTCTCGACCGCGTGGTGCCAGCAGATGTCGTTGGCGATCGGCGAGAGATAGTTCATGCGCGAAGCGACCGTCACCCACTGGTTGTAGTCCAGGTGCTCGGCGAGCTTCTCGAAGCCCGAGTGCAGGTAGCCGATGTGCGGCGTGCAGCGTGCGACGCGCTCGCCGTCGAGTTCGAGCACGAGCCGCAGCGTCGTGTGCGTCGCGGGGTGCTGCGGGCCGAAGTTGAGCACCCAGCGGTCGCCGGTGTCGACGTGCTGCTTGAGATACCCCGTCTGCTCGACATCGGTGTCGAAACCCTGATCCGGCTTGAGCGTATACGGCACGGCGATTCCCCGAACAGATACCCCGCACCTCGCGGGGTTTCTAGTATACGGGGTCCATCACGCCCGGCGCGGCCGGCCACTCCCCGCTCAGGCGCTCGCCTCAAAGACAAGGTTGAACGGCGTCCGGGCAGCAACCCGGCAACGCGCAAAGCCGCCCCGCCGGATTGTCTCGGTCAGCCTCTGCGGCCCGGCGCATGCCCCGAGCGCCGGACCATCGAACGCCAGCGACGCCGGCACGCAGATCGCCGTCGAGGCGGCGGAAAACACCCGCGCGATCGGGTTCAAGTTCTCTTCGACCCGGTCCCCGGCCGCGGGTTCGACCACCATCCAGATGCCGCCCGGCGCCAGGGTCTTGCGCGCCCGCGTCGCGCACCCGACTGGGTCGCCCATGTCGTGAAGACAGTCAAAGCACGCGACCAGGTCGTACCCCGATCCGGACGTGGGAAACGACGCCGCGTCCGCGACCTCGAAGGCCGCGTTGCTCACGCCTGCCTCCTTCGCGTGGCGTCGCGCGCACTCGATCGAGGGCTCATGAAAATCGAATCCGCGGAACGCGGAGTTCGGGAACGCCTTGGCCAACAGGATGGTCGAGGCGCCGTGCCCGCATCCGACGTCCGCAACCTGGGCCCCGCGTTGGAGTTTGGCGTGGACGCCCTCGAGCGCCGGGATCCAGGACTCGATGAGATTGGCGCGGTAGTTGGCGGCGAAGAATCGCTCCGTGCCGCAGAACAGGCAGCGATCGTGCGCCCCCCAGGGAAGTCCCCGCCCGGAGCGGAAGACCTCGACCAGCCGGTCGGTGTCGCGGTGCACCGAGGTGATGATGTCGAACGCCCCGTTCATCGCGGCCGGGCTCGACTCGTCCGCCAGTGCCATCGCCTGCTCGGGCGTCATCGAATACGACTGGCGATCTTTGTCGTACTCCACGTATCCGCTCGCGGCCTGGTTCAAGAGCCACTCGCGCACCATCCGCTCGTGTGTCCCTGTTCGCTGCGCGAGTTCATTCGGAGTGCTCGCACCGTTTGCCAGCGCCCGGTACAGCCCTAGGCGATCGCCCACCACCACGTGCACCGCGCTCATCGCGGCGCCGATGTCGCCCACCATCCGACTGAGCAACTGCTCGAGCTTCGCGTGATCGACCTGCATGGGTGTGCTCCTTGTTCAGCCGCCAGCGCCGCGGCCGCGCGACGAGTCCGACGGGACTCTTCATCACGCAAGGAACGCACAACCGGAACGCTGGATGACCGAGCATAGCCCGATGGGGCGCTTCACCCGCCTTTGTTGTGAATCGCACATACGCATACAAAAAAACACACCGCCGGAGCCTTGAAGGCGGCCGGCGGTGGTGACCGAGGTGCTCGGAAATCAATCGGATGGGCGAAGGCTTACGAGGTCAGATCGTCGAACATCGCTTCGATCGCGGCGTCGATCTTCTGCGGGGTCTCGTATGTACCGGCCTCCACCTGCGAACGGACCTGATCGATCAGGTCCTGGCGCACCGGTGGGAGCGAACGAAGTTGGCTCATGTAGTACGCCATGTCGGAAACCTCGACCTGGTCCGTGCCGCGTCGAGACGGGGCCGCCTCGGCACGTACACTGGACGACGCACGACCAACCGAGGCGGGGCCGATCCTCGCCAAGGGACCCGAACTGATCGGGGCAATGTCTGACATGTGAAGGACTCCATCGTTGGGCCCGGATCGTCGTTGTCAGGAGAACTTCCCAACACCCAGCCGACCCGTCGCGTGGCCCGTTCTGGCATTCTGTATCGACGGCGACTCTTGGATCAGTGCAAAATCCGTCGGCCTTCGCGAAAGTGTCCAACTTGATACCATGCCGATACTTGTGATGAATAACCAAACCTCGGACCAACAGAAATCTTTTGCCCCACGATCGGCGGGCAAACGCGTTCGGCGTGTCCGGTGTGATTCGGAACCGTCGGCCCCCAAACGATCGGGCTTTTTCACACACCATGTCAACAGCGCAATTATCGCACTTTACTTTTTTCCTATCGTAATACTAACAATATGGACGATTTCGGGCTGCCAATCCGTCGAAAAGGCGACCCAGTCCGCGGACGTCCACGCCGACCCGTACGAGGACTATCCGTGGCTCAAGCCCCGCGAGAGCAATGCCGCGGCCAGTCGGGAACTGGCGCGGCGGCCGGTCGACTTGGAGGGCACGCCCTGGATCGGCGATAACGGGGCGCGTGGGGGTTCTGGTTCGTTGGCTGGCACGTCGGACAACGGCGATGTGCTGGGCGGGTTGGACAAGGAATTGGGGTTGGGCGATGCGGCGGCGCAACGGCCGGGGAACCTCAGGCCAATTTCGGCGCCGCCAGCACCTGGAAAGGACGAGGCGGAGTTTGATGCCTGGACGATCGTGATCGCGGCGTTTACGACGGACAGCCCGGAGCAATCACGTGAGGGACAGGCGCAGACGGCGCTCGTGCGCATCCGAGCGATCGAGGAGTTGCGCGACGCGTTTGTCACGCGCCGCGGGCAGTCGTTCATGGTGGCGTATGGCAAGTACGACGCGCCGGATTCATCGCAGGCCAAGTCGGATCTTCAGCGTATCCGCGGGCTTCAGGTCGAGGGAGAGCGGCCGTTCGCAGGGTCGTTCCTGATCCCGCCGTCGAAGGCGGCGATGGCGGGGAGCACGCCGGAACTGGATCTCCTGAACGTGCGTCGGATGTACGGGGCACAGGCGAAGTACACGCTGCAGGTAGGGCGGTATGCGCGGGGCGATTTTTCACCTCCCGGCGAGACGGAGCGGAAGGAATTCCGCAAGTTGGCGGAGGAGGCCGCAACGAAACTGAGGAAGGACGGCGAGCAGGCTTTTTATTACCACGGCGAGGCGATGAGCATGGTGACGGTGGGGCTGTTCGGCGACGCGGACTTGCCGCGGAAGGATCGCCCGGCATCGGCGTTGTTGCGTGATCTTCAGGCGCGATTCCCGCACAATCTATTGAACGGTGCGGGGGTGCGGATCAAGCGTCAGGGTGACAAGACCGAGGGGGCGATGGCACCGAGCGTGGTGGTCGCCACGCCGCAGTAGAAGCGACCTTCAGGTGATGGTGGGTGACGCGGATCGATCAGTACGAGTCGCCGGCGGTGGTTTCGGGGGTCTGGATCGTCGTGTCGGCGGTGGTCGTGGGCATTTCCGGCCCGGGGCGGACGTCCAAGTCGATGCGGCGGCAGCCGGCGTCGGGAACGGCCATGACGTTGGAGAGCGTGCCGTATTTCTGCCCGATGGGCATTTCCTGCCAGCGCATCGCGGCGGGGGTATAGGCATTGTCGCGGTACTGGTCTTCGTAGAAGCGGACCACGAGTTGTCGTCCGGCGGGGATCTCATACATCCAGAAGCGCTCGCCGGTGCGTGTGTCGACGATGAGGACGTTCTTGGGCTCGTGGGGGGTGCTGTAGTAGGTGTAGGTGTCGTTGGAGAAGCCCGAGCCGCCCGGCGCGTAGGTGGCGCAGCCGGAGAGGGCCGACACACCGATCAGGCCCACGAGCGCCAGAGGTAGACCACAACGATGAGACACGTTCGACATCAGAGGCTCCATCGATCTAGCGGCGTGCAGCCGGGGTTCGGGGCAGATCAGGGACTGACTGTATCGACCAAGGGCGGCGGGGGTCGATAGCCCGGGGTGTCAAACCGGGGGTGGTTGGGCGGCGTGGCGGGCGTGGGCTGTTCGGGGAGTTCTTGGGAGTCCATGGGAGCCCGGGGTTGTTGGGCGGTGTTGGCTCCTGGCGGGGTGCGGAGGCGAGGTCCTGGGCGGGGTTACACTCGGGCGATGAGCACGAATGAACCTACGCCCGCGCTGGCCGCGGGTTCACAGACGGCGGGTGGCGGTTCGCGATTCACGCCCGATTTTCGGGTGGGCCTCGGCTATGACATTCATCGCACGGGCAATCCGCTGCAGGGGGCGCGGGCGATGGTGCTGGGGGGTGTGGCGATCCAGGGTGCGCCGGCGATCATCGCGCACTCGGACGGCGACGCGTTGTGTCATGCCGTGACCGACGCGATCCTGGGCGCGCTGGCGCTCCCGGACATCGGGCAGTTGTTCCCCGACACGGATCCGAAGTATCGCGGGGCGGACTCGCGGACGTTTCTCGAGGCGGCGGTGGCGAAGGCGGCGTCGATGGGGTATCGCGTGGTCAACGTCGACGCGACCGTGATTCTCGAGAGGCCGAAGTTGTCGCCGCAGAAGGAGGCGGTGCGCGCGAGCCTGGCGGGGATGCTGGGGGTGGAGGCGTCGCGCGTGAACGTGAAGGGGAAGACGCACGAGACGCTGGACGCGCTGGGGCGCGGCGAGGGCGTGGAGGTGCACGCGGTGGTGCTGATGATGAGGGGGTAGGTGCGAGAGAGTGGAGCACGGAGTGCCCGGAGAGAAAAGAAGCCAGAGGATGAGAGGGCGAGCGTGAAGAAGACGCCGCTGCTGGCCGGCGACTACCATCGCCCACTATGGCAATCCTCGTTTTCCAGCACTGGCCCACCGGCGGCCCGGGCCGCCTCGGGATGACCCTCCGCGATCACGGCTTCAGGCTCGATATTCGCTTCCCCGCGGGCGGCGATGCGATCCCGAGCGATCTGGACAACGTTCATGGTCTGGTGATCCTGGGCGGTCCGCAGAATGTGACAGACATCGGGCAGTATCCATGGATGCAGCGCGAGGTTGAACTGATCAAGGCAGCGCACGCCAAGGACCTGCCGGTGATCGGCGTGTGCCTGGGCGCTCAGATGATCGCGCACGCGCTGGGGGGCAAGGTCGAGGCGAGGACAGACAAGCCAGCGATCGGCATGTTCAACATGTCGCTGACGGCGGCGGGCCAGACCGACACATTCATGGCGGGGATCGCGTGGAACTCGCCGCAGTCCATGGCGTGCGGGCAGCAGATCACGCAACTTCCACCGGGCGCGACGTTGCTGGCGTCGACGGCGAACAGCAAGAACGCGATCTTCCGAGTCGGCATGCGGACGATCGCGGTCCTGCCGCACTTTGAGTGCGATCGCGCCATGCTGGACGAGATGTACAAGGCCAGCGCGGGCGAATTGTCTGCAGCGGGTGTTTCGATGCAGGACATCCAGGGGCAGATCGAGCGTGATTACCCGGCGTTTGCGCGTTTGTCGGACCGACTGTGCGTGAACATCGCGATCTACGCGTTCCCGCTCGTGAAGAAGGTGTCGGCGTAGGAGCGGGCACGGGGCATCGGGCATAGCGGCGGAGAAGAGCGGAGTGGGTGCGAAGCCCCACGACCGCGAGGGGTTGAGCGCTGCACATTTGCTCATGTGCTGCCGCCCGCACATGGAGTCTCATGGGAACCCGTCTCTCCATCTCGCCGCCCGATGATTTCCTGCTGTGGCGCGACGTGTGTTCCTACGGGTATTTTCTGTTGTGGCCCAACTTCTGGGATCCGAGGGCAGGAACATTCACGCGCGTGATGAACCTTTGCGAGGGTCCGGCGCGCGTGACGATCTCGCAGGGCAAGCCCGCGGGGTGCGCGAGGCGCGTCCGCGGCGCGGTGGGCGAGCCGGGCCGGGACTTTGACGCGATCAAGCCCGGCACAGCGCTCATGTGCGTCTTTGATCGCGTGCTGACCGGCGGAGAAAAGAAGGAAGTCAAGGCGCAGATATCGAGGATGCTCCGCCTTGATGAAGACGCGGCGCATGTTGCGGCGTTCCACGAGGTTGATCCGCGTTGGATGTCTACCGGGCGGGCCCGCCTCTTCCGCTCGCCGAGTTTCTTCGAGGATGTTCTCAAGACTGTGACGAGTTGCAACGTCACGTGGCCCGGCACGCTCTCGATGAACCGGCGATTGTGCGAGGTGGTCGGCAAGGGCGGCGGGTTTCCCGAGGCCCGTGTGCTGGCGCGTCAGCGCCCCGCGCTGTTGCGTTCACGCTGCCGCGTCGGCTATCGCGACGCCCGAATCGTCGAACTCGCCAGGCTCTTTGTCGCGGGCAAGAAGGGCGGAGTGGACATCGAGTGGTTTGAGGACCCCGCGACCAGCGACGACGACATTCATAAGGCGTTGATCGACCTGCCGGGCATCGGGCCCTACGCCGCGGCGAACATCATGCAATTGCTCGGGCGGTATTCCCGCCTGCCGCTGGATACCGAGAGCGTTCGTCACGGGCGCGCGGTGCTTGGATTCAAGGGGAGTTCGGCCCAGGTGATGAAGCGCGTACACGCGCACTTTGCCCCGTTCGGCGAGAACGCGTTCCGCAGTTACTGGTTTGAGATGTGGGTGCACTACGAAAAGAAGGCCGGCCCCGCCCACACGTGGGAGCGCGACACCACCGGGCGCGTCTTTACCGCGGCGAACATGAACAAGAAGTGAACGGGCAATGACCCGGACCAATTGCCTGCAAGTGGCGATGCTGCCGCGTTCAGGTACATTGATGCGATGAACAGAATCATTCGTGCGGCGTGCGCGCTCGGCCTTGTGATTTCGCCATTCATCGTGTCCGGATGCGTGATCGATCCGCCCGATCAATTCGCGGAACTCGCCAAGTGGGCCGCGACGCGCGACCAGCGGATGGCCTGGTGGCGCGAGGCGCGATTCGGCATGTTCATCCACTGGGGCCTGTACTCGGGCGCGGGCGGCGTGTGGGACGGCAAGGTGTATCCCCAGCACTACGCCGAGTGGATCCAGCACTGGGCCGGCGTGCCCTGCGCCGAATACGCGCGCCAGATGAAGCCCTTGTTCAAGCCCGATCCCGGCATCACCGACACCTGGGCCGACCTGGCGAAGGAGACCGGCATGCGCTACGCCGTGATGTGCGCCAAGCATCACGAGGGCTTCACGAACTTTAACTCACGCGAGCCCTATTCGCTGAACAATGACATCACCGGCGGCACCAACATCTCTCCGCCCGGGCGCGACATGGCACGCGAGTTTGCCGATTCCATGCGCTCGCGTGGCTTGCGTGCCGGCTTCTATTACTCACTCCTCGATTGGCAGCACCCGGACGCGTATGAGATGGCGCTCCCGGCGTATCCAAAGCCGACGCATCCGCGCAATCACGCCGAGTACACCAGGTATGTCCGGGCCCACGTCGACGAGTTGCTCACCAACTACGGGCCGCTCTGCACCATCTGGTTCGATTACTCCGATCGCGAGCGCCAGGGCGAGAAGTGGGGCGCGGCACAGTTGCTCGCCGACATGCGCGAGAAGCAGCCCAACATCGTTGTCAACAACCGCCTTTTCGAGGGGCTCGAAAACAAGAACGGCGACTATGGCACCCCGGAGAAGTACGTGCCGCCCACCGGCCTGCCCGGCATGGACTGGGAGGTCAATCACACGCTCAACGAGTCGTACGGATTCAGTTCTCACGACAAACACTGGAAGGACACCACGACGGTCGTGCGGCTCTTGTGCGACATCGTCTCCAAGGGTGGCAATCTCCTGCTCAACATCGGGCCCGATTCTCGCGGGCATGTGCCCGACGAGGCCCAGAAGACGCTCCGTGGCGTCGGCGCGTGGATGAAGGTCAACTCCGAAGCGATCTATGGCACGACGGCGAGCCCATTCCCTCGCCTTTCGTGGGGGCGCGCGACCCAGAAGCCCGGCACGCTCTACCTCATGATCTTCGACTGGCCCAAGAGCGGGCGTCTGTCCGTACCGATGCGCGGCACGGTGAAGAGCGCTCGCCTGCTGGGGCGAGAGGGAACGCTCAAGATCGGTCGCGGATCGTTCCAGGGAGGCCAGACCGCGATCGACTTGCCGGAAGCGCCCGTCGACGCCGCATGTTCCGTGGTGAAACTTGAGATGGCCGGCGCTATTGAGCCCATGGCGTTCATGGTCTATCCGTCGGAGGACGGCGTGCTGACGCTGACGCCGCACGACGCCACGCTCGACGGCCCGTCGCTGCGCGTGGAGATGGTGGGCGCGGTGGAAGACGTGAAGTACAACCTCGGCTATTGGCTCGATCCGGTCGCGACCGCGACCTGGCCGATCTGCATCGACCAGGGCGCCGCCCCGGGCGATGGGCAGGCAGGCGAGTATCTCGTCGAGGCCGAACTCGGCTGCGCCGACGCCTCCGCCGGCGCGAAGATGAAACTCGAAACACCCGGCGGCACGCTGGAATTCACCGTCCCCGCGACCGGCGGCTGGCAGCAGTATCGCACGATCGAACTCGGGCGTGTCAAGCTCCCGCCCGGCGAGCACACGGTGGTTCTGCGGGCTCTCACCAAGCCCGGCGAGGCGGTGGTCAACGTGCGGAGCATCGTGCTTCGGAAGAAATGACCCAAACGGCCGGCGCGGCAGGGTGACTCGGCGGCATAGCGGGGGAGGAAATCAGGCGCGGACATGCACGACACACGCGCGGAGGAAATCTCGCGCGCGGTGAAAGGCCGCGGTCCGCAGCGGACATGAGAAGAATGGGGCCCGGGCCGCGGCGACGATCTCAGATCGGGCGTGGCGTCCGGGATTGTGGGGGGCATGCTGTGGGAATCGTGCGGATGCCGCGCGGCCATGAACCGGCCGTGGTTGTGGCGTTCGCGGGTAAGTCAAGCGCGAGGGCGCCGGCGTGGGGCCGGTCCGACGCGTAGGCGATCGGTGCGCGAGGTCCGCGATGAACGAGTACTCGATCGGATTGCGTCGTGTGTGGCACGGTCTGGTGCTGGCGATCGTCACCACACTCTATGGCTTCATCGGTGGCGCGGTGCTCGGGCTCGAGGACGGTCCGATCCGCGGGGTGCTCGCGGAGCGCGTGCCCGAGGCGTCGCGAGCCGAAAGCGCCGCGCTCGTCGATCGCGCCTGGACGTTTCTCCGTCGATCGCACCTGCACGCCGGCGGCATGGGGACAGCCGCGATCGCGCTCATCTCGCTGGTGCCGGTGATGACCGCGCGTCAACCGCGCTGGCTGGGCGCCGGGATGTCGCTGGGGCTGGGCGCCGGTGGGGCCGGGTATGCCGTCGCACTTGTCGTTGCGGCGATCCGCACACCATCGCTAGCCAGCGCAGCCCTTGCCAAGGAATCTGCCAAGTTCATCGCGATCCCTGCGGCAGGGGCCTACATGGTCGGCGCTGCTCTCTTGCTCTGTCTCACGGTCGTGTGGGTCTGGTCAGGTCGAAACGTCGGGACCAGCCCACACGGTCCGTTGGACCTTGAGGTTGTCGTGGTGGGGGGCGTCCAGGCCCGGGAGGTCAGAGCGGGGTCGGGTGGCGGGGTGGGGCGCTAGCGCACTACGCTCCCGCATGCCCATTCTCATCAACGCCGAAACTCGCGTCATCTGCCAGGGGATCACCGGCGCCTTCGGGGCCGTACACACCAAGGGGTGCTTCGAATACGGCACCAAGATGGTCGGCGGCGTCACGCCCGGCAAGGGCGGGACCAAGGATCCCAACGGCCTGCCGATCTTCGATACGGTCGAACAGGCGGTGCGTGAGACCGGCGCGAACGCGACCATGATCTTCGTTCCGCCGGGCGGGGCTGCGGATGCGGTGATGGAGGCCGCAACGGCGGGCATCACGACTATCTGCTGCATCACAGAGGGCGTTCCGGTTCAGGACATGATCAAGTGTCGCGCGCTGATCGATGAACTCAACGGCGGGGCACACGTTCCCGCGGCCCAGCGGAAGTTCACGCTCGTCGGGCCCAACTGCCCGGGCATCATCACGCCCGGGCCCAAGACCGGCGACGGCACGGCGGCGTCGAAGTTCACCAGCGCAGGGTGCAAGATCGGCATCATGCCCGGCTACATCCACACGCACGTCAGCCAGTCCAAGCGAGGCAAGGCCGTCGGCATCGTCAGCCGCTCCGGCACGCTGACGTATGAGGCGGTGTGGCAGACATCGAGCCTCGGCTTCGGCCAGTCCTCGTGCGTCGGCATCGGCGGCGACCCCGTTCGCGGCCTGAATCACATCGACTGCCTCGACCTCTTCGCCAATGACAAGGACACGCACGGCATCCTGATGATCGGCGAGATCGGCGGGAGCGACGAGAGCGACGCCGCCAAGTGGATCGCCGAGGCGCGCAAGAGCGGCAAACTGACCAAGCCGGTGGCGGCGTTTATTGCTGGGCGTACCGCGCCGCCGGGGCGACGCATGGGGCACGCGGGCGCGATCATCGGCGGGGCCGACGACACGGCCGACGCCAAGATCAAGGCCCTGCAGGGCGCGGGCGTGGTGGTGGCGATGAGCCCGGGCGACATGGGCAAGGCGATGGCGGAGGCGATGGGGGTGTAAGGCCTTCGCGCTGAAGATTCAGATCCCGAACGCAGAGGATGCAGACGCAACTTGGGGCGTGGCGGGAGCATCGGCGCGCGTGGAAACTTCGATGCTCTGCGATTCCGGGTGCACGGTTTCCATCCGCGGGCGTGAGTCTCGCACGATCGGCTGGGATCAGGAGTTCAGTCCTTCCGCTTCAGAACGGTGTACCAGCAGAAGTACTCCTTGGCCGATTGCTCGCGCGGCTTGTTGCCCAGGTAGCCGAGCCTGCCGAAGCAATCCAGCACCCACGCCTGGTCCTCGACGTCGAACTCCAGAACCTCAAACCCCGCGGCGGCGAATTCCTCGCGCGACCACGGCGACTTGCCGTCGGCCCACGGGATGTACTCCTTGTCGGGCGGGTTCTGGGCCGGGCAGATGTTGTAGATCACAAACAGCCCGGCGGGTTTGAGCGAATCGTGCACGCTCTTCAGGAATGTCGTGTCGTCCACGCCGAGTTTCACGAGCTTTCGTGGGTCGACGGTCTGGCCCGCGGGCGGCGCGGGATGGATGTACCCCGCCTTGAGCGTGTTCTTGCTGGTGATGACGTCGAAGTTGCTGCCGATCGCGGCGACCAGCGCGGGCTCGGCCGGCCAGCGCCCGAGGTGAACGCCGACGCGACCCTTGCCAGCCGCGCCGGTGTCGGCGGGGTCGCTGTAGAGGGCGGCAAGGTCGGGGTCGATGTCGACGCCGTGCGCGTCAAAGCCGCACTCGGCGAGCAGGCGGAGTTGGCCGATCGTGCCGTAGCCGAAGTCGAGGAGTCGCGGCGTGTCGCTCGCGCCGAACTTGGCGTGCCTGGCGATCAGGTCGACGACGCGCGAGTAGACGAGGGCCGAGCCGTGCTTGGTGTCGTAGTAGAAGTCGGGCGTGCAGGGGCGCGGCTCATAACCGGCCTGCTGATCGGCGGGGAGCGCGTCGAACGCGGGCTTGGCGAGCGTTACGCCCTTGGCGCGGTTGCGATACAGCGTGCGCTCGCCGGGGTCGGGGAGCTTGGCGGTTGCAGCCAGGAACGAGTGCGCCAGATCGGACGTGACCAGCGATTCGAGGGCGGCGGCCTGGCGCTGCGTGCGCGCCACGGCGGATTCCGCGGGCGTCGGCACGGGTGCCTGCGCGGGCGGCTTTGAACTTGGTTGGGTGGTCGGCTGGGCGGGCTTGTCCTGCGCCAGCACGAAGGGCGAGAAGATCGCTGCCACGAGAACGCCTGTGCGAGCACACCGATTCAGCATGGGTCACCTCTGCAAGAGGATACCCGCGGCGAGCGGCGGCGTTTCGGTTTCGTCAGACTCGCGATCGAGTTGATCGATCATTCGGTCTTTCGCCCTATCGCCCTTCCATGCGAGCCCTAGTCTCACCTCGCTGGTGGTGCGCGGAAGAAGCTTTCATCACCCGCGCCGAGCCGTGCGTTCACTCCCGGATCAGCCCCATCTGCTTGTAGCGCTCGCGGTACTTCTCGTTGAGTTTGGTGTGCTTCGATGACAGGTCGATCGAACGCCCGTTGATGAAGGCGCTGGTAACCGCGCTCGTCAGTTCCAGCGGCGTGTCGGTGGTCACGATCAGCGTCGCGGCCTTGCCAGGCGCCAGCGATCCGATGGAGTTGTCGACACCGAGGATCTGGGCGGCCGACAGCGTGATGCCGCGGATCGCGTCGTCGGGCGACAGGCCGAACGGCAGGCCCGACGCGGCGTGATGCGCGAGGTTTCGCTCGTGGGCGGTGTCATCGCCGCACGCCAGCGACCAGCGCACGCCCGCGCTCTGCAGGTCGCGCGGGAGCGTGTAGCCCTCCTCATACGCCGAATCGTCGCGCTTGGGGAGCGAATGCGTGTTGAGCACAATCACCGGCACGTCGTGCTTCTTGAGCAATTCCACGCACAGACGAGCATCGCGCCCACCCACGATGATGGGCCTGAGATTCCGCTCGATCGCCCACGCGATCGACTGCGAGATCTGATCCGCGTCCGACGCGCGGATGAACACCGGTTTCTGCGCCACGCGAGATTCGCCCTGCGCCGGCAGGATGTCCTGCATCGCCGCCAGGCGGATGTCCGACTGGTCGGGCTTGTGATCGCGGTACGCCGCGGCCGCCAGGAACGTGTCGCTCAGCGACTGCAACTGCTCGCGGATGCGTTTGACCTGCTCGTCACGCGGCGTGGTGTTCCACCAGGCGGTGATGGGGCGTGCGTTGGGCCAGTTGATCGAGAGACCCGCGTTCTGCGTGATCGCCATCTCTTCCCATGTCCAGCCGTCGAAGTTCACGATCGCGACCTGGCCCGAGATCGTGCCGCCCGTCGGGAAGATCGCGCCCACGAGTACGCCGCTGGCGCGCGTGACGGGAAGCAGCGTCGAGTCGGGGTTGATCGCGGCGACGGCACGGGCCTCGGGCGTCACGTTGCCGGTCTCGGACGAGTCCACCGTCTGGCGGATCGGTGGAAACTCCGTGAGTCCCAACTGCGAATACGACGAGATCAGCCCGGGATAGACGTGCTTGCCCTTGGCGTCGATGACCTCCGTGCCCGAGGGAAGGTCGACCTTGTCGGCGGGCCCCAGCGCCACGATCACGCCCTTGTCAAAGACGATGATGCCGCCGGCGATCGGTTCGGATGAGATCGGATGGATCGTCGCGTTTTTGATCGCGATGGGGCGCGACTGCGGCGGGGCCTTGATGCCAAGGTCCTGGGCCGACGCGCTGGCGGCGACAAGGACCGAGGCGAGGATGGCGGCGGGTGTGGACTTGTTCATGGTGGATCTCAAGAGCAAGGGCGTTTCAACGCGGAGGTCGCGGGGAAAGAGCGGAGACAGGACCTGGAGAGACGAACTGAGTGAAGCGCCGTGAAGTCGAAACTCTGTTGACACGGGTTGTCACCCGACAGACGCAGGAGAACACGATGTGATCACGGCTGCTGGAGGTACTGAAGATCCGCCGTCAGGCCGCACCCGCAGTCCAGCGGCCTGATCTGCGCGGGGTCGATCCCCTGCCGCGCCAGATCGAGCAGGTAGTTCGAGAGCATGCCGCGGCCGGAGGTGTCGGTATTCGCCCCGCCGCTGGTGCTCGCCGTTCCGGCAAAGAAGAAGTCGTCGGCGGCCGCGGTGGTCCCGGCTTCCTCGCCCAGCCTGATGATGTTCTGGATGATCCGCTGGCGGTTTGCCGCGTTCTGGGCGCGGAGCTTGGCGTCGCGATCGATCGAGAAGAGTTCCTTGCCATCGACGAACGTGCGCACCGCGCGCGAGCCGGTGGAGAGCGGATTCCCCGACCACACCGCGATGTCCGCGTCCTTGCCGACCGCGACCGTTCCCACCCGATCATCGATCGCCAGTTGGTACGCGGGGTTGGTCGTCACGAACTTCAGCGCCTCCTCGGGCGGCAGGCCGTTTGAGTAGTGGATCGCCTTCGCGGCGTCCGTGTTCAGCCTTCGTGCCAGTTCGTCTGAATCGGAGTTGAACGAGACGGGCACGCCCACGTCGTGCAGGATCGCGCCGGCGTAGGGAATCGCGTCCTGTACCTCGACCTTGTACGCCCACCAATCGGAGAAGACGCTGGCGCCGCGCGACGACTGCTTGACCGCGTCGGCGACCTTGTAGCCCTCGAGGTTGTGCTGCCACGTGCCCAGCGTGAAGCCGAAGTCACGCGTCAGCCGCGCCAGCATGAGGATCTCGTCCTGGCGGTACGAGTGGCAGTGGATCAGGCGGCGATGCTCGATGAGTTGGGCCACCGCCTCGAGCTCCAGGTCGCGGTGCGGCGCGGGAATCTCCGCGATGCGGCGCTTGAGTTCATCGGGCGCGAGCCGCAATCGCATGAGAGGCGAGACCTTGTCGCTGTAGGCCTTCCATTCCCTGATGTAGTCCTGCGCCGCCGTGAAGCGGTCGCGGATCAGACCCTCCACGCCCATGCGCGACACGGGATATCGCGAGCGCGAGCCCGAGCCGTTGGCCTGCGTCACGTTCTCTCCCAGCGCGAACTTGATGCCGGGGATGACCTTGTTGTCGGCCAGGACGAGTTTGTCGTCGCGCGTCGAGGCCGCCTCCGGCCCGCCGGTCGGCGCAAACGGATTGGCGTCCGAATAGGAATCGCGCCCGGCGAAGTGCAGGTCGTCGGGGTGCGCCGCGCCCCACCGGTTCTTGTTCACGCAGTTCTGCCCGCCGATCGGGTTGGCCGAGCCGTGCAGGTTGTTGACGGCCGTCACGCCGCCCGCAAGTTGGCGATACCACGAGATCGAATCAGGATCGGTGACGTCCTGGATGCGCACCTCGGCGGACACCGCCTGCCCGCCCTCGTTCACGCCGCGCGAGATGCCCGTGTGCGAATGGCAATCGACGATCCCGGGCGTGATGTGCAGCCCCGTCGCGTCCACGACGCGCGCCGCGTCAAGATCGGCCAGCGCGCTCCCGCCAGCGTCGAGCGTGGCCGCCGGGCCGATCCAGTGAACCTTCCCGTCCTTGATCCACACCGCGGCGTTCTGCATCACGCCGTTCTTGTCGCCGGTCCACACCGTCGCGTTCTTCAGGATCAGGTTCTCCTGCCCCGGTTGGTCCTGCGGCATGTATCCGTACGCGCCGAACGGCATCGGCAGAAGTTCCGGCACCGCCGCCGCAAAGCACTGCCCGCGATCGATCTCCTCAAACTTCGGGATCGCGTCGCCTTCGCCCACGCGCACCGCCTTGAACGTGTGGAGCGAGCCATCCGGCACCGTCATCGAGCCGATCAGCAGCGTCGAGTACCAAGCCGCCGTGACCTTCACAACCCCTTGCCCGCCGAGCTCCGTCATGTCGACGCTGTACGACACGCGATCGGCGGCGACGCTCGCGTTGGTCGCGGCAAAGTCCTTGCCGCCCTTGGCGTGCAGCTTCACGCCGCCCTTGCTCACCACGATGAACGTCGCGTCGTCCTTCTTGAGCGTCTCGGCCCTGTCGTCCACCGACACCATCAGATACACGCCCGACGGATCGGCGGAGTTCCGCGGCGCCGCGGGCTGCTTCGCCGGCACACGGGCGGCCTTGTAGCTGTGCTTGGCGCCGTCGGGAAGCGTTGATTCGCCCACCAGCGCGTCGTTCGACAGCGTGATCGCATCGCTCGACCTCCCCTCGCCGCCGATCGGCTTGAGGTCGTGCGTGAACGTCAGATTGTCTCCCTCGATCTTCACGTCGTCGGCGTTGATGACCGTGGTCGTCTTCTCGCCGCCGTCTTTCCCCGGCTTGGTGAACGTGAGCTTGAGCGCCGCCTTGCCCGCGCTCTCCGTGAGGTCCATCACCAGCGAGTCGACATCCTCCGCGCCGCGCGGCGCGCCGTCGGCCTCGGTGATGCGCCAGGACCCCAGCATCGCCGGCGTCGCCCGACGCGTCGCCGAAAAGCTGATGCGATCGCCGCCCGGCGAAAGGATCTCGCCCGTCATCACGGACGGCTTGCCGCTCGCGTCGCTCTCGACCACCGCCGAAACCGTGAAGAAGCCGGGATGGACATCGTTGTCTTCCGGGTAATCGACCGCGCCGTGGTCGAACGTGAACGAGAGGAGCGCGTTGTCGAAGTTGGTCTTGGTCGCGCGGACCGTCTTCTCGCCGCGCTTGATCGTGATGCCGTTGTCCTTGTCGATCAGGAGCGCCCGCTCGATCTCCCGTCCCGCGGGATTGACGCTCACCGACCAGTAACCCTCCAGCGTGACGGGCCGCGTCGAAAGCTCGTGGCGCTGACCATCGACCCACACCTCGCGGATCGTGGCCCGCTTGCCCTTGTCTCCCGCCGGCGCGCCCGCGCCGCGATCGCCTCCACCCGGAGGTCCGCCGGGCCCGCCGCCGCCCCCTCCGCCGCGCCGCCCGCGTCCGCGACGTCCCGGCGCCGGCTCGTCCTGCGGCGCATCAGCCGGCTTTGCTTCCGGCTTGGGCTCCTCGGGCTTGGCCTCCGGCTTATCACCCGGCTTGGCGTTCGGATCCGCCGCCTTATCGCCGTCCTTCTTCGCGTCGGCCGGCTTCTCTTCGGGCAGCTTGGGGAACTCCGGCGTGAACATCGGGTTGTCGGCGATCACCAGGTCGGCCGACTTGCCCGGCGCGATCGTGCCGTGCGTGTCAGAGATCCCAAGCAGCGCCGCCGGGATCGTCGTCACCATCGCCTGGGCCCGCTCGCCGGGAAGCCCATACGCGATCGCCTTGGCGAGATTCCGATGGAACGAGTTGCGATCGCGTGATTTGGAGCTGGTCAGCGCGATATTCAGCCCGGCCGCGTCGAGGCGGCGCAGGTTCGTCGGGCCCTGCTCCCAGTTCATCAGCTCGCGCAGCGACACGGACTCCGTCGCCGCCACCGTCGACACATCCGGCGCGCCCGGGAACGCCAGCGGCACGATGAACGACACGTCGTTGGACGCGTCCGGAATCTTCCGTGCCGCTTCGGTGATCGCGCCCAGGCGCCGGAACTCGAGGCCCGAGCCGACAATCGTGATCGGGCGATCGAACTCGCGCGCGATCTTGATGGCACGCAGCGTGTCGAGCTCGTCGTTCACCGAGAACAAGAGCGGCGGGGCCGACTGCCTCGTCGGAATATTCAGGGCATCGATCGAGTTGATCGGGATCGAGACCCCCGCCGCCCGCGACGCGCTCTGCCAGTCCGCGTCGATCAGCGTCTGACGCATCAGCGCGATCGCGCCCATCAGCGAGCTCGGGTACCCACCCCAGCGCGTTTCCACGCCCGCCTCGCGGTTCTGGCGCGGCCCGCCGCCGCCGAATCCGCCGAAATCAAACGAGAGCGCCTGGTACACTCGCTCGCGGATCACCGGCGACACCGCCAGGCTCGCTTCTTCATTCGGCTTGGCGAGCGAGACGACCGACGTCGTGCCGCGGATCAGCCCGCGCGACGGCACCAAGCCCGCTACCGTGAATCCCAACCGGCGCAGCGATCCCGCCGCGTTCTCGTCAATGTTCTGCGCCGAGACATCCGGCGTGATGCGCGCGTTCCAGTGTGCGCCCTGCCGGTTGGTCGTCGCCGTCGGCTCCACCTCGAAATAGGGCTCGATGAACCCCGGATACACGTGCAGGTCTGTGCAGTCCCAGGCGCGGCAGTCCGCCGGCGCCGGCGCGGGCACGTCGTCCGGCGTACCCGCCTGTCCATCGGGGCCGGGTGCGGCCGCGAGAAGTTGCGTGATGAGTCCGTCGCGCACCACGATCGTCGTGTGCGGAAGCACCACGCCCGGTGATGGGTAAACCGTCGCGTTCACCAGCGCGTGATCGGCGGGGTTCGTCACCCGCGGGCCGTTGAACGGCGGGTTGAGCGGGCGAGCGCTGGGCTGAACGGGGGGTTGAGTGGGGGGCTGCTTGCCCACCGACGCTCCGGCGGGCTGACCCGCCGGCTGGGCCGGCCACTCCAGGGCCAGCGCGAAGGGTGCGAACGCGGCGACCGTGAGAGCGAGAAGCGACGAAACGCGAAGGGTTGACATGGGGGCGGAGTGTACCAAAGGCACATGTCCGGTTCGGCGGGCACCGCGCCGCCATATTGCAAAGAGCCGGCCGCGGACAAGGAGGTCTGGAAAGCGGACGAGGGGGTGTGAAGGCGGACTACGCTCTGGCTCGACATAGGAGCGGCGGCGGGGTGTTTCGCCGCTGTCGCCGACGGGAAGTCCGGGCGGCGGATTGAATTCTGGAATCCAATTTCAAACAGCGGCCAACGAGCCGTGTGAGCAGGAAGGAATCGAGTCATGGCGGAGACGTTGAGCAAGGGCGCGGCGCTGGTCGGACAGTCTGGGGGACCCACCGCGGTCATCAACCAGAGCCTGGTCGGAGTTGTCGAGGAACTCCGCGCCACCCTCGTGAAGCGCGGCATCGTGAAGCGCGTCTACGGCATGCGTCACGGCGTGAACGGGCTCGTGAAGGGCGAGTTCGTCGACCTCACCAGGTACCCGTCCGCCAGACTCCAGCGCATCGCGGCCACCCCCAGCGCCGCGCTCGGCTCCTCGCGCGACAAGCCCGACGCCGAGTACTGCGCCCGGATCCTCGACCGCTGCAGAGAGATCAACGCACGCTATTTCTTCTACATCGGCGGGAACGATTCGTCGGACACGTGCCGCATCGTCAGCGAACTCGCCGCCGGCGCGGGATACGAGATGCGCTGCTTCCACGTCCCCAAGACCATCGACAACGACCTCATGGGGAGCGACCATACCCCCGGCTTCCCCTCGGCCGCCCGCTTCCAGGCCCTGGCCTTCATGTCCGACTCCATGGACAACGCCAGCCTCCCCGGCGTGAAGATCAACGTCGTCATGGGGCGCCACGCCGGCTTCCTCACCGCCGCCTCGGCGCTGGCACGCGGCACGGGCAAGGGCACCGGAAACAACGGCCCGCACCTCATCTATTGCCCGGAAATCCCCTTTGATTCAACGCGATTCCTCCAGGACATCGAACGTGTCTACAGCAAGATCGGGCGCTGCCAGATCGCCGTCAGCGAGGGCATCCAGGACGCCAACGGCGAGCCGATCGTCGCCACGCTCCTGAAGTTCCTCGAGAAGGACTCGCACGGCAACCTGCAGCTCTCGGGCGTCGGAGCGCTGGGCGATGCCCTCGCCGACCACGTCAAGAACAACCTGAAACTCCCGGGCTCGAAACTCCGCGTTCGCGCCGATACATTCGGCTATCTGCAGCGCTGCTGGCCCGATCCCTCGCCGATCGACTCGAAGGAAGCGCGGATGGCGGGCAAGATGGCGGCGAAGCACGCGGCCAAGGGCGAGATGAGCGGCTCGATCGCCATCACCCGCGCCAAGGGCAAGATCTACAAGCCCGTGTACAACCTCATCAAACTCTCCGACGTCGCCGCCAAGACTCGCCACATGCCCCACAATTTCTTCGAGGGCCATTGCGACGTGTCGAAGGCCTACCTCGACTACCTCCGCCCGCTGGTCGGCCCGCTCCCGGTCATGGAGCGGATCTGAAGGAAGAACGCGATCGGCAGGGCCATGCCCGCGCGGACACAATTCCCCACGAGGGGATTTCGGTCACCCATCGCGCGGCGTCCTTTTCCACAAAAACGGAGCGCCGCAGGTTCCGTCAATACCACACTCTCCGATCATGCCCGGCGTTATTCGCTCTCGCCGCGGCGCCGCGGCATCATGATCGAGTCACTGACGTTCTTCGGAGATCTGCAGCGTCGACGCGTCCTCCAGACGTTTGATGATCGTGATTTCCTGAGGGGGCGTGCGCGACCAGTCGACGGTGAACGTGAATTCGACGGCATCGCCGGGCTTCAGTTCGCCCAACGACACTCCCGACGTCAGCGGAAACGGCATGATCATCTGCTTCATCCCGATGACCCGCCCGTCCTTGGCCTTGAATGTCGGGATCTCCTCGTGATGGATCTGAAGCAGGGCGCCCTTGGGGTCGGGGAGCGCCACGACCTTGCCGCGTGATGAATAGGTTTCGACCGGGACGTTGCTCGCGGCGGTCGCGGGCGATTCCTTGCTGCAGGCGGGAACAACGGACATCGCCAGCGCGAAGGCCGTCACGCCAACACGGATGAAGTTCAGCGTCATGCGGCGAGGATAGGCGAGCCTGATGCCGGCGGTCGGGGGACGTGACGGATCGACCAGTGGCATTCACACGGCGCGGCCATCCGATACGATGTTGCTGGCCGCGGCGCACGGGCGCCGAAACTTGAAGAGGAGCGTTGCATGAGAACGGCGAATCCCGCGTTTCGTCCCGGCATCTTCGAGGGTGCGATGCGCGACCTTGCTCCCGAGCAGGCCAGGTCCTCGACGATGACGATCCGGGGCACGGCGGCAAAGACGGCCGTCACGCTCGTGTTCTGCGTCGTGGCAACCGGTGTTTCGTACGCGCTCATGCGAGATCCTGCGACGAGCCGGACGGCGACATTGGTCGGCCTGGGCGGCGCGTTGCTGGGGCTGGTATTGGCCATCGTGATGGCGTTCAAGCCGACATCGGCGAGATTCCTCGCGCTCCCGTACGCGGTGCTGGAGGGGCTCTTCCTGGGCATCATTACCTATTACGCCGCCAATAGCGGGTTGCGCGCGGGGCGTGCGATCGGTGAGGCGGGCGTGTTCAACGCTGTCGCCATGACCTTCGGGACGATGGCGGCGATGCTGACGGGTTATGCGGCGGGCTTCCTCCGTCCCAATGCGATGGTCCGAAACGTCATCATCATCGCCACCATCGGCGTGTCGTTCGCGTACCTGATCAACATGGTTCTGCGCCTCATCCCGGGGATGAACGGGATCGGGTTCATCCACTCCTCCGGGCCCGCCGGGATCGCCTTCAGCGTGGTTGTCGTGATTATCGCCGCCGCCAACCTGCTCCTGGATTTCCAGAACATCGAGGAGGGGGCGGCGCGGGGGGCCCCCAAGGCCATGGAGTGGTATTGCTCGTACGCGCTGCTCGTGACCTTGGTGTGGCTGTACATCGAGTTCCTGAGGCTACTCAGCAAACTGCGGAAGTAGCCGCGGATTCCGCGGCATGATTGGCGAAGGCGTCCGCCCCGGTCGGTCGATGATTCGGGGGTCGAATGCTCGATCGTCCGCCGCGTATTCTTGGAGCCCGATGCCGGTCTCGATTTTCATCCAGACGCTGAACGAAGAGCAGAACCTGCCGTCGTGTCTCGACAGCGTGTCGTGGTGCGATGACGTGGTGGTGCTGGACTCGATCTCGTGCGACGGGACCGAGCGGATCTGCCGCGAGCGTGGGGCGAGGTTCTTTCAGCGGAAGTTCGACGGGCGCGGGCCGCACCAGAACTGGGCGATGGAGAACATCGACTGGAAGCACCCGTGGGTCTTCTATCTCGACGCGGACGAGCACATGACGCCGGAACTTCAGCGCGAGATCGAGGCGATCGCCGCGAATCCCGACGAGAAGCGTGTGGCGTTCTATTGCGGGCGGCGGAACTTCTTCATGGGCAAGTGGATCAGGCACGCCATGCCGCCCAGCCACATCATGCGGTTCTTCAGGCCGCCGAAGATCAGGTTCGAGCGACTGGCGAATCCCGTGCCGATCATCGACGGCGAGCACGGGTACCTGCGTGAGCACTTTCTGCACTACAACTTCAGCAAGGGCCTGCACGAGTGGTTCGAACGCCACAATCGGTACTCGACCTATGAGGCGAAGGAAACGGTCAAGGCCCTGAAGGGCCAGCCGGTGCGGGTTGGGAATCTGTTCAGTGGCGACGCAATGACCCGGCGGCTGGAGTTAAAGAACCTGTCGTTCCGCATGCCGCTCCGTCCGGTCCTGAAGTTCCTGTACATGTACTTCGCCAGGCTGGGCATTCTGGACGGGCGGGCGGGCCTGACGTACTGCGTCCTGCAGGCGATCTACGAGTACCAGATTTGCGTGAAGGTCCGAGAACTCATGCGGATCGAGCGTGGCCTGCCGGGAAGTTAGCGGTTTCACTGGCTTCCACTCGAACAACATGGGCGGCTGTTGAGAGCGGGCAAACTCCGCAAGGGTCTGTTTGTACGGGATTTGCGTCCTGCGCCGGAAAAATCGGGTAAATGGGTGGCAACGCCTGGAAGTTGTGGCACATTTGGAGGGTCTAGCAGGAGGTTGCTCAGGAGGCTTCCTCATGCGGGCGTGGGTCGGCCCTCCTGCTCAGGGCCGACGGGATGGCTGGAGGGGCCTTCGGGCCACGTTCAGAAAGGGTGTGCCATGCTTCGTTCGGAAGGAATGTGGTGGTCGGTCCTGGCGTTCTTCCTGAGCTTTGGCTCTCGCGGGAACCAAGAACTCGAAATGTGAGATTTGACCCTCCCCTCGGCCGGGGACCACAACCCGGGAGAAGAGACGGGTAAATAGCCCCGGCCGTGGTTGTACTCAACGACTCGAGACAGGATTGCTCGGGTCTTTTCAAGGGAATGCTCGTGGGGGCCTGAAAGGGCCTCGAGCGTCCCGTGCCAGAAATGCGATCGGATCGCGACAACACCTCGCCCTCAGGCGGGGTGTTGTGTTTTTGACGCGAAGGGCATGGGGGGGAAGGCAATCCGACGAGACGCCGATCTCGTCGCGGCCGGGACAAACTCTCGGCCCGCGGGCGACGCACGGAGGGTGCCGGGGCGATCGGCGTGGAACCTGCAGATCGCTTCAGAGGCGGGCGAGCCAGCGGCCGATACCATCTGTCCCCCCATGCGCATCGTTCACACCATGCCAACGCTCCGCCTCGCCGACGGCGGGGTGGTGCGCGCGGTGATGGACCTGTGCGGCGGGCTGGCGGCTGATGGGCGCGATGTCACCCTCATCACCTGCGACGACACGGACGCGCCGGCGTCGTGGAAATCGGGCGGGCCGGGCGCGCCCAAGGTCATCAAGGTCGCGCGCCCCTCGCTTCCGGGAGGGTTCTTCAACGGCGCCCAGATGCGTGAGATCGAGGGGCACCTGCGCGGCGCGTCGGTGCTGCATCTGCACGCGATGTGGACGACGTCCAACCCGCAGATCGCCAGGGCGGCGCGGCGCATCGGCGTGCCGTATGTGTTGAGCGTGCACGGCATGCTCGACGACTGGTGCATGGAGCAGAAGAGGCTCAAGAAGGCCGTGTACATGGCGCTCCTGGCGCGGTCGATGCTGAACAACGCGGCGTGCATCCACTGCACCGCGGAATTTGAGCTGGCGCAGGCCAAGAAGCACTTCGACTCGTCGCGTGTGCGCGGCGAGGTGATCCCGCTGGTCTTCGATCTATCGGGCTTCCGAAACGCGCCCGGGGCGGCGATCGCGCGGGCGAAGTTCAACCTGCCCGACGACGGGGTGCCGACGCTGCTGTTCTTGAGCCGGATCCATGTCAAGAAGGGCGTGGACGTGCTGCTTCGCGCGGCGGCGGAACTGGTGAAACGCGGCGTGAACTTCCGCCTCGCGATCGCGGGCACGGGCGACGCGCCGTATGAGCAGGAGATGAAGTCGCTGGCGACGTCGCTCGGCCTGCAGGGCGATCGAGCCAAGTTCCTGGGCCTGGTGACGGGTGATGAAAAGGTATCGCTGTATCAGGCGGCGGACGTGCTGCTGATCCCGACGAGCCAGGAGAACTTCGGGTTCGTGTTCGTGGAGAGCCTGGCGGCGGGCACGCCGCTGGTGACGACCAAGGGCGTGGACACCTGGCCGGAGCTCGAGGCCTCGGGGGGCGCGACGATCATCGGGCGCGATCCGGCGGAGTGGGCGAGCACGGTGGATCGTCTTGTGAGGGACCGCGTAGCCTTGCGCGAGAGCGGTCGGCGCGGGCGCGAGTGGGCCCTGGCGAATCTCGATGCCGCGCCGACGCTGGCGAAATTCATGCGGATGTATGAGCGTTCGGCCACGGGTGTGGGCACGGCGGCGGGGAGTCCCGGGAAGCACGGCGCATGAGCAGGTCCGAGGCATCGCGCGCGATCGTGCGGATGGCGACGAATTACCTGCGCCTGGGCCTCAACCTCGCGCTGGGCATCACGCTGGTGCGTGTGCTGATCGGATGGATCGGCGCCGACGCGATGGCGCTCATCCTCCTCATCGTCGCCGGCGCGGGCTTTGGCATGATGTTCCGTGAGCTCTCGAACCGTGCGGCGGTGCGTGAACTCGGGGCGGCGCATCATTCGGGCGATCGCGAGCGTTTTCTTCGCGTGTTCAATTCGGCGCTGGTGGTGAGCGGCGTGGCGGCGGTGCTGGCGGGTGTCGTTTTCGCGGGCTTGTTCCTGTATCTGCCGCAGATGAAGATGCCGGATTCGCTCCGCCCGGCGGCGCCGGCGCTGGTGATCGGGCAGGGGCTGTACATCGTCCTGGCGACGGCGTTTTCGCCGGTCTTCAACATGTTCAGCGTGACCGAGCGCTTCGTCGCGTACAACCTGTGGACGCTGGCGGAGCGTTCGTGCCAGCTCACGGCGGCGCTGTGGCTGCAGCACGTGACGAGCATCACCGCGCCGCCGGCGGGTGTGCAGGCGTATGGCTACCTGGTGGCGGGTCTGCAGGCCGCGGTTTTCGTGGTGCCGGTCGGCTGGTTGATGCTGAGCGACGCGCGCCTGCGCCCGCGTCCTTCAAAGGTGGGCGGGCAGGAGATCCGTGAGCTCTCGCGGACACTGGGCTGGTACTTCGCGGTGGAACTGGCCAGCAGCCTGCACGAGCGGGTCGGCGCGCTCATCATGAACGCGTACTTCGCGCTCCTGGGCAACATCGTGTTCGGGCTGGCGCTGCAGTTCACCAGTTACGTGCGTCAGGCGACGCAGGGCGTGACATTCGGGCTTGACGCCGTCTCGGCCCGCTTCAGCACGGACAAGAACAAGTCGCTGTCGGTTCTGCTCACGCACTCGACGCGCCTGCACGGGCTGGTCGCGTTCCCCGCGGGGCTGGTGATGGCGGCACTGGCGCACCCGCTGATCCACCTTTGGGTGGGAAACAAGCCCGAGATCACTCCGGAGATCGTCGATCGAACGGCGCTCACGGTCCAGATGATGAGCGTCGCGCTGACGGCGCGGGCGATCAGCGACGGCTGGACGATGATTCTCTATGGGGCGGGGTTCCTGCGCGTGTATGCGCCGCTGGTGCTGGTGGGCGCGATGTTCAACCCCGCGATCACGCTGGGCGTGCTGTGGTCGATCCCGCAGGGGCAGATCGGGCAGAACGTTGGTTTCTATACCAATCCGATCGTGTTCAGCGCGGTGTACACGACGGTTCACTTTGTGATCCTGCCGGTGGTGGTGGCGCGATGCTTGAAGGTGCGCTACGCGGAGGTGTTCGCGCCGCTGACGAGGCCGCTCTTGGCGACGCTGGCGACCTCTGCGGTGACCGGGCCGCTGGTGTGGCTGGGCTGGCGGGCGTATCCGCACTGGAACGTGTGGATGATCGGGGCGTCGCTGGGGGTGTTTGCGGGCGTGTACGCGCTGATCGCGTCGGCGGTGGTGCTGACGGCGTCGGAGCGGGCGCGGTTCATCTGGCCGATCGCGCGGCGGGTTGGGCTGGGACCGAGACGGGCGTAGGTGGCGGCGAAGATCGTCCGCGGCGCTGCCGAGCACCTCGTTCGGTTTTCAGTCACCCATGCCGCAAAAGATACGAACTTGTGCCGAGCCTTGGCGCACAAAGGACCGATAGGATTCGTACCAGTTCGCGTGCCCGGGGGCTTTGATCGAGTCGCATGGAAATCACCGTCAGCATCATCCTGATCGCGATCGCCATCTGGCTGATCCGCAAGATTCTGGCCCAGAGCCTTCGGGGCGAGGTCGACCTTTTGTCGACCCGCAACTTCTTCTTCGTGGGCTTTCTGATCTTTCACCTGACCAGCGGCGTGCTGGCGGTGTGGTTTCCGCTGACGGATGAGTTTGCGATCAGCGACGTGACGCGGCCGGCGTTCCTCTTCTGCTGGTTCGTGGTCCTGTTCCTGGCGATCTTCCTGTTCGCGTACAAGCGTGGGTGGGGCGTGAGGCGGCTGGCGCACAGCGTCACGCCGCAGAACGCGCCCGCGCCGATCGTGCTGCTGATGCTGGGGATCCCGCTGGTGGGCCTTGGGCTGGTGTTCCGATTCCTGCTGACGGGCATTCCGATCTTCGGCGCGTTGTCGGGGATGTTCGGCGCGGGCTTGATGGCGATGGCGGCGGGCGCGGTGTCTTGGGCGTGGTTCCCGCGGTTGTTCAATCCGTTCTTTGCGACGATCGCGCTGCTGGTGATCGTGGCGGGCGTGGCGGGCACGCTGATGGGATCGTTCGGTCGGCGCGACGTTTTAGGCGTCCTGGCCGGGGTGGCGTGGGGCGCGTACCACGGCTGGTACAAGCACATGGGGCCGCGTCGCGTGCTGACGTTTATCGCGGTCGTGAGCGTGCCGGCGATGTTCCTCTTGGCGGGCTTTACGGCGGTGCGGCACATCAACAAGACCGACCGATCGTTCGGGCAGCTCTTCAGCGAGGCGGCGGCTGCGGACATCGGGCAGGCGATCCTGGATCTCTTCTCGGGTCAGCGCTGCGCCAATTACGTCATGTACTTCATCAATACCCGCCCGGTCGATCGGGATTATGACACGCTGCACCAGGTGAAGCTGTTCGTGTCGTTCCCTGTGCCGCGTCAGTTCTGGGACGACAAGCCCGACGGCATCGCCCGAACGGTCGTGAAGGAAGTGAATGTGCAGGGCGTGCCCGAGGGCTACAACATCGGCCCTGGGATTCTGGGGCACTGCGCCAACGACAATCCGTGGATCGCGCTCCCGCTCTACGCGGTGTTCCTGGCGTTGTTTCTGCGGCTAATGGACGAGATGATCGTGGTGCATCCGAACAATCCGTTCGTGGTGCTCCCGGTGGGGGCGGCGATCGGTCAGATCCTGGGATTGGCGCGCGGCGAGACGGCGACGTTCTTGTTCCATGCGTGCGCGGCGATTGCGATCTCGTGGATCATGATGCGTGTGGTGGCGGCGGCTGGCCGCGCGCTTGGCTGGGGCACCGGCGCGCAGCAGGCGTTTGAGGCCGAGCAGGCCGATGTCGACGTCGCCTATGCCAACGAAGCGGCGGCGTATGTCGACGGATATCAGGACGCCTATGGCGACGATGAACGCGTCGCGTGAGTGGGGCCAACGCGTGAGCAGATCGCGTGCCGCCCGAGAACCACGCTGATTTACGGACCGTAAAAGAAAGGGATGTTGCCGGGCGTGCCGGATAGATGGGCGCTGGTTTGGCCGCGCGGATTGTGCGCGTGCGGAAGAGGCAAAGTTCGCATGCTTGAAATCAGATACATGAGGCGAGCCTTTGGTTGGCTCATGCGCTGGTGGCGCAAGGGAGGGGACATGGCCAAGCCCGCACTCAGGTATGTCGGAGGTTTCACGATCGCGTTCCTAGGGGGGTGCGCGGCCTTGGCGCAGCAACTCCCGCCGCCGGAATCCGGCGAGAAGACGATGAACGTTCGGATGGTGAACGGCCAAGTTGAGATGCGTGACGCTCGTGACGACACGCCGATCATGCTCCCCAAGGGCGTGCCGCTCCATCAGCCGAAGCCCAACTCGAACTCGGCGACACCGATGGTCGCGTTGCAGGAGCAGCCCAACGGGTTCGACCTGACGTATACGTTCGACAACCAGTCGCAACTAGAGCAGGAACTCGGGCGCATGCGCCTTGGCGTCTTTACGATCGGTCAGGCCATCGACTTCTATGACTTCCGCTGGACGGGCGACCTGATCCATCCGGACTATTCGACGTGGGTTGCGCCTGCCTACTGCTATCCGGGCGGTATCTACTCGCCGGTGGCGGTTCTGGGGAACGAGAAGTACTGGATCGGGATCAGTTTCAATTTCCCGTATCTCGACTACAAGCACGACGTGCGGCAGATGATCGTGTCGCCGGGCGGTGATGCCGCCAAGGGCGAAGGCGGTCGTGGCTGGCTGTACGAGTTCCGTCTGAGCGAGTGGGGCGACGAGGTGGGCTTCGGCAAGTTGGCGTTCCCGGGCAAACTTCCGCCCAAGTCCAAGCGGGACTACGTGATCTCTGTGCGTGTGATTGACAAGGCCGAGGGCTGGCAGAGCACGCTGACGCCGTATCGAAATTACTTCCGTTCGATCTATCATGGCGTGCATTACGACCGCGATCCTCGTCCTGTGGCGGCCGAGCAGATCGCGACGATGACGACCGTGACCGAGAGTAACCCGTTCGGCTTCGACTACCACCCCACGGAGCGCCCTGACCTGGTGGGCTGGGGCAAGGTGATGAAGACGCTCGGCCAGCAGACCGGCTGGGAGCGGATGATGGTGTGGATGCCGGGTGCCGCGTACCAGTATTCGCGGGACAGCGAGTGGTATTTCACGACGCCGTGGCTTGCCAACGCGAACATGCACAAGGCGTTGGACTCGGACGGGTATCCGTCGCTGGCCAAGAACTGCAAACTGGGCCTGTGGTGGAGCCAGTCGCTGCTCTACAACAAGTCTCGCGACGACCTGGTGGGGCTGAACATCAACAACGAGACGATGGTGGAGACTGCGATGGCGGAACTCGATCGCGCGATCGCTGCGGGTGCGACGAGCATCGGGCTCGATACGTTCTATCACCGCACGGTGCCGACCTGGATGCACCTTCGCTGGCTCGAGATGATGCAGGCCCGGTATCCGAAGGTGACGTTCGTGACCGAGCCCATGACCTCGGACCTTGTCCACTCTCGTGCCCCGACTTTCCTCCAGTGCTGGTCGCGTCGCAACCCGGCGCAGTCCGAGGCCGACCTCCATCCGATCCACGGCTCGCACTACCTCGCGGACTTCCTGCTGCCCGGGCACGAGATCTGGGGCGGGTACCGCTACCTCGAGTTCAAGAACTTCTACGGGCGCTTGCCCACGAAGCAGGAAGTTGAGAACGACATGGAGTTGCTGTCCGGGATGGGATTTGTTCCGGTCATGCTGACGACGGAGAATCCGTCCTCGCTGTCGCAGTTCAACGCGAACGAGTCGTGGGATCACACGGTACCCCAGCCGCTGCGCATCCCGCGCGATCAGTGGAAGGCCAATTCGCTGGCGACGTCGGGCGGGGTGTTGGGCGGATCGTACCTTTCCCCGGGCAAGGACGGCGGGCATAGCAACCTGAACGGCGGCGGGGGCGACTCCGCGGTCGCCGGGACCGGGCCCACACGTCAACTCACGGTGGTGGGGGCGAACGGGGCGGCCGTGAAGGGCTCCGGGGCCACGGCGGGTGGCGCCGGGGTCCGCAGTCTGACGGGCGGCACGACGGCCCGCGCGGCGGGTTTGACCACCGCCGAGGTGAGCGCTGCTCTGAAGCGTGCGCGCGAGATGTACGCCAAGAGGAACCAGAACAAGTCGGCCGCGGGTTCTTCGGGCCAGAAGCCCGCCCAGCCCCAGGATCAGTTGGCCAATACACCGGCACAGCCTGATCCGCAGTAGGAGCAGGGCGGTGTGATTCAGCAACCGCGCCCCGGGGTATCGAAGCCCCGGGGCGTCTTTCATGGATGGTGTCGTGATCCAGCCCGTGGATGAATCACAACGCTCGGCGCACGCCTGCGTCGGGCACGCCGCGGCACGCCGCTGGTGCCTTCCGAAAGCGATCGTGCGCACGATCACGATCATCATCACGCTCGTATGCGGTGTGCGTGCCCTCGCGGACAACACCGTGCCGCCGCCCGAGAGCGGAACACAGACGATGCGGTCGCGTCTGGTCAACAACATGGTCGAGATGATCGATACGCGCGACGGCACGATCGTCGTTTCGCCCCAGAGCATGGCGCTGCACGTGCCCACTCCCACCTCCGCAGGCGTGATACCCACGATCGAACTGCAGGAGCAGCCCACGGGCTTTGACCTGATCTACAACTTTACAAACACGAGCGGCACGGCTCGTTCACTGGGCAAGTTGCAGATCGGCGTGGTGAACCTCGGCGAGAACATCCGATTCCGCGACTTCACCAAGTCGGGTGCCGAACGCACCACTGATTACTCGTATGTCGCCCCCGCGCCGCTCTACCCGGCCTGGATTTATTCGCCCGTGGTTGTGATGGGCAACAGCAAGTACACGGTCGGCGTTTCGATCCAGTACCCCCTCCTCGAGTACAAGCATCAGGTCCGCCCCATGATGTACAGCCCGGGCGGGAGCACGATGAACGGGCCGGCGGGACGCGGGTGGGCGGTCGAGTATCGCCTCAACAACTTTGGCGACGAGGTCGGCCTCGGTCGGATCGATCGCGCCGCCTCGATCCGCCCCGGGGAGACCCGCACGTACGTCGTTTCCGTCCGCGTCACAGATGCCGACGACGCGTGGCAGCGCACCCTTCTGCCGTATCGCGGGTTCTTCCGCTCGACGTATGGCGGGGTTCACTACCAGCGCGATCCGCGTCCGGTGAACTGCGTCGTGCTCGCGTCGAGCGATCATGTGACCGCCGACAATCCGCTCGGCTTCGGACAGATGAGGCAGTATCGCCCGGACGTGGGCGGCTGGCGCGTGGTGGTTGACGAGATCCGGCGGCCCAGGAACTGGCCGCGGGTGATGGTGTGGATGTGCTCGGGGACGTACCAGTACTCACGCGACGACGAGTGGCACTTCACGTCACGCTGGCTGACGAACCCGAGGCTCGCCGAGGCGCTCGATCCTGCGGTCGGATTCCCGACGATCCCCGCGATGGGGCGTGAGCTTGGTCTGTGGTGGACCGAGTCGCAGCGCTACAGCGCGGGGCGGGATGCGCTGGCGCTCTTCTCGCGTCAGAAGCAGGCGCACGTGAAATCGGCGTTCAGGGAATTGGACCTGGCGGTTCGGGCTGGCGCGACGATGATCGGTCTCGACACATTCCACGACTACGCGACGCCGGCGTGGGAGCATTATTACTGGCTGCGCGACATGCAGGAGCGATTCCCGAAGGTGACATTCATCACCGAGCCGATCGCGTGTGACGTGGTCCACACGCTCGCGCCGACGTTTCTTCAGCACTGGGCGTACACGCAGCCGCCGCAGCGGGCCGAGGACGTGTACCCGATCACCACGCCCCATTTTCTTGCGGATTTCCTGCTGCCCGGGCACGAGACCTGGGGCGGGATGCGCTATGTCGACTATCGCCAGTTCTATGGCGAACACCCGTCGACGGAGAAGATACTGCAGGACATGGCATCGATCGCGGCGATGGGATACGTGCCCGCGTTTCCCGAGGCGATCGACCTGAGCAGTTCGGCGCTGTTCAACGCGGCCGAATCATGGCAGGTGACGCTCCCTGAAGATCTGTGGGTTCCCGACAACGAAATGCTGGCCGAATCGCAGGCATCGCTGCTGGGCGGTCCCTCGGGCGCGGAACGCGCGTCGGGCGGGCGTGCGGTGTTGGGGAGCAGGGCAACACGCCAAACGAGCGTCTCGGGCAAAGCCGGCGCTACGAACGTGGCTGCCTCGGGCGCAACGCCCGCGATGAACCCGAATGTCAAGCCCGGTGTAACGCGGTCGGGCGTGCGAGCAACGCCCGCGGGAACGGTGAGAATTGATCGCTCAGCGGCCGTGGGCTCGGCCCGCGCGAACCAGAACCCGGCGCAGCGGGTGGCCCAGGCGGCCGCGGAACGCAGGGCGGCGGCGGAGGCACTGCGCCGCGTGCGCGAGTCGTTCACACCCAAGGCCAAAGCGCCGGCGAAGGACGTGCCGCCGACCGAGGGCGATGGCGTGCGCACCGTGACGCGAGAACGCAAGCCCGGCGAAGCTCCGAACAAGAGCGATGATCAGCCGCGGAAATCTCCGCCGCCGGGTGATCCGACAAGCGGCGAGAAAAAGCCGTTGAATGACGCGGCACCGGGTGAGCCGGCGAAGGCGGAAGAGACGCCGGAAACCGACGACATCAATCCGGATCGTTGAGGCTCAGCACATCGTCATCCCGCCGTCGACGCACAGCGTCTGCCCGGTGATGAAGCCCGCCTCGTCGCTGGTGACGAACGCGACCGCGTGCGCGATGTCGTCGCCGACGCCCAGGCGTTTGACCGCCATGAGCGACAGCACATGATCGCGCACCTGCTGCGGCAGGTTGGCCGTCATGTCCGTCTCGATGAAGCCCGGCGCGATCACATTGCAGGTGATCCCCTTGCCGCCCAGCTCGCGCGCGATGGTCTTGGACAATCCCGCAAGGCCGGCCTTGGCGGCGGCGTAGTTGGCCTGGCCCGCGTTGCCCACCACACCGCTGGTCGAGCTGATGTTCACGATGCGACCGAACTTGTTCCGCATCATGGAGCGTGCGGCGGCCCGGATGGCGACGAACGCGGAGGTGAGGTTGGTCTGGATGACGGAATTCCAATCGTCGTCGGACATACGGAGCGCCAGGCCGTCCTTGGTGATGCCCGCGTTGTTGACGAGGATGTCCAGGCGACCGCGCTCCTCGGCGACCTTCTCGATGGCGGCGGCGAAGGCGGCCGAATCCGCGACGTCGACCGCGACGTGGGATGCGCTGCCGCCGAGGCTCTCGATCTGGTGCTGCAGGTCGGCCAGCGGCCCGGCGGAGCGGCTGACGAGCACGACGTGTCGTCCGCCGCCGACGGTGTTGGGACGGGCCAGACGCATCGCGATGGCCTTGCCGATGCCGCGCGAGGCGCCGGTGACGAGAGCGACACGTTGAGGGGCGGGATCGGTCACGGGGATCTCCGGGAAGTGGTCGGGGGGTCAGGTGACACGAACGAGGCGAAGTGGCAAAGTGAAACGCCGCGGCAATCGAGCGTGATGACTTGGACGAACGATCACTCGCACGAGTTGAAGTCGATCTCCTTCGCGATCATCGCGTCCTTCGAGTTCAAACCTCCGCGGCCATGCGAATTCCGCGGTGAAGCGAATGACGCGGATATCAGCCGCCGTCGGGGCGCTTCACGGGGATCTTGACAGGTCCCGCCGGGGTGCGCTTGATGATCTCGTCGCTGTCCTTCTTCTCCTCCGGCGTCGGCTCGTCGGCTTCTTCTTCCTTGGGCTTGGAGTCGCCATCGTCCACGGCGGCTTCGGTGGGCTTTGATGCGGCGGCGCTCCACGCCGGGCTCTGATTGTCCCATTCCGACGCACGCTTCAGCACTTTGCCGCTGCTCGGGAGCGCCCGCACGACGACCGCGTCTCCCTTGGGGTTGGCGTCCCAATTGAGGGCGTACGCGCCGGTCGGCTCCTGGATCGCGAGTGTGAATCCCGCGCCCGTTTCGCCGTCGCCGATGCCGCGGGTGATCCGCACCGCCTCGATCTTCTTTACCGACTCATCCCACTCGCCCGTGCCGAGAAGGGCCTCGAGCGACGTGCGCGATTTCTCGTCGAGCATGCCGCGCACCTTGTCCGCGTCGCCCTTGCACAGGGCGTCTGCAAATCCGATGATCGCGCGAACCACCTTCTCGTCGGTGATGCGGTTGTTGGACGCCCATTGCACGCGAGCGTCCGCCTTCAGGACCTGGAGCAGCGCCCCGCCGTTCACCGGTTCGGGTTCCTTCGGCGGGGGCGGCGGGGGAGGTGGCGGGGGCGGCGGGGGCGCCTTCTTCTTCTCACAGCCCGCGGTCGTCATCGTCGCGCCCAGGAACGTCGCTCCGATGAGCGCCGAGAGCGTCACCGTCGCCACGCCCGTGCCAACACGCGCCCAGAACTCACGCCTGATCGGGTTCGTCATGAGTGATCACCTTCACGTTCTTGTCGATCCGTCGCATCAACCCCGCCAGCGTCTTGCCCGGCGCCAATTCGTGGAACTCCGCCTTCACGTTCGTGCCCACCATCGTCGAACCAAGCCACTGGCACGATTGTGACCAGCGTACCGGCGAGGTGAGCTGATCAACCAGCCTCGTGCGGATGCTCGATTCGCTCTCGTGCGCCTGGGCCGTCACGTTCGAGATCACCGGCGCACGCGGCATGCGGATCGCGGCCTTGGCCAGCGCCTGCGACAACCGATCCGCCGCGGGCTGCATCAAAGGCGAGTGGAACGCGCCCGCGACCACCAGCGGGGTGGCCCTGAAGCCCATCTCGCCCGCCACCGTCGCCGCGCGATCGCACGCGACCTTGTGCCCGCTCAGCACGATCTGCCCCGGCGCGTTGAAGTTCGCGCACACCAGGACGTCGCCCTGGCGAGCCTTGTCGCACACCGCCAGAGCCTGCGTCTCGTCGGCGCCGATCAACGCCACCATCCCGCCAGGGGAAGATTCCGCCGCGTCCTGCATCGCGCGCCCGCGTAGCGTGACGAGTTCGAGGCCTTCTTCGAACGTCATGGCGTCCGCGACGACCAAGGCGCTGTACTCGCCCAGGCTGAGCCCCGCCGTCGCCGCGATCGGGATCTCGCCGGTGCCGAACTGCCACGTTGCGAGCAGACCCTTCCAGCACGCGATCGACGCGACGAAGATGGCCGGCTGGCTCACGTCGGTCTTGTTCAGTCGATCCGGCGGGCCGGCGAAGCACAACTCAGAGAGCGGCGAGCCGAGGCGCGAGCCGAGTTGGCGATCCGCGGCCTGGAAGACCGCGCGGGCCTCGGGCGACGCGTCGTGCCAGGCCTTGCCCATGCCGACGACCTGCGCCCCCTGACCGGGACAGAGAATGACCAAGGGATTCGTCATCCGCCCATGATAGGGCCGATTTCGTCGGGCTACCGGGCGTTGCAGTGTTGTTACGGTGTTCGGGTTTCAAGCCCCGGGGACCGCTTGGCTCGTCGCGAGCGCATCAGCCACAGCGTCGCCAGCCCGCTTCCCCAGCCCGAGCCGCCGAGCACCAGGAGGGGCGAAACCTCCGCCGGGGCGATGGTGACAAACGCCAGCGCCGCGGCGTGGGCCCCAAGCGCCTGGAGCGTCATGGCACGCAGGCCGACACCTTCGATCCCCGTAAGCATGCCCGCGATGACCAGTGCAAATCCAACGCCCGCGGAGATCGCCGCGTCGGGCTTGATCGCGAGCGCGAGCACGCCGCAGACCACCAGAGGCAATCCGAGCACGACCAGCGCGGAGATTGCGGGCGAGAAATCAAGCAGATGCCCGACGCGGTGCGAGGCGTGGGCCCGCCCGGTCTGGACCAGGCCGCATTCGGGGCAGAGGAACCGCCCGTCGGCACGCGGCTCGAGGTCCTTGAGCGGGTAATCACACCGGCGGCAGAGTCCGCCGGCGCGGAAGTGCTTTTGTTGCCACGACCAGATGAGCGATACGGCCGCGGGCACCGTGCCCAGGATCGCGACCGCCGCCAGAATGTTCATGCCGCCGGCCATAGGACAAGTATCGGAACGCAAGGAGACGCGAGGCGAAAAGTAGGTGATGGGTGTGGGAGAGAAGCGTCCGGGGTGATCAGAGTTGCCAGAGGCTCGAGCCCCAGGTCAGCCCGCCGCCGAAGGCGACGAAGAGTACCTTGGCGTCCTCGGGCAGTCCGCGGGCACGCACGACCTCGTCGAGGCAGAGGGGGACGGACGCGGCGACGGTGTTTCCGACGTGGTCGATGTTGATGTAGAGTTTGTCCTCTGGAAGGCCGAAGCGATCGCGGGCCGCGTGCAGAATGCGCTGGTTCGACTGGTGGCAGATATAAAGGTCGATGTCGTTGGGCTTGAGGTTTGCTTTCTGCAGCGTCTCGTCGATGAGGTTTGAGAACGTGCCGACGGCGAACTTGAACACCGCCGAACCGTTCATCTGAACTCGACCATATTTGCACGTATCGACCGGCACACCCGGGGGGAAGTGGTAGGGATGCGTGGGGACATAGATCTCTTTCCATCCCTCGCCGTCGGAGTGCATGGACTGGGCGATGATTCCCTTTGTGGTGTCGTCGGTGGCGCGGAGGATGGCGCAGCCGGCGCCGTCGCCGAAGATGATCGCGGTCGACCGCCCCGCGTCGGTGTAGTCCATGTAGCGTGTGAGGGTATCGGCGCCGATCAGGGCGACATTGCGGTACGCGCCGCTGGCGATGAGGCCGTAGGCGACGTTGAGCCCGAAGACGAAGCCGCAGCACGCGCCGTTGAGATCGAACGCGCCGCAATCGCCCGCGCCGATCTGGGCCGCCACCTGGCATGCGGTGGGGGGGCAGGCCATCTCGGGGGTCATGGTCGCGGCGATGATGAGGTCAAGGTCCTTGGCGTCCATGTGGGCGGCCGCCAGGGCACGGCGGAGCGATTCGGCCGCGAGTTTGTCCGTGGACTCGGGGCCTGTGTGGTCGGCGATGCGCCGCTCGCGGATGCCCGTGCGTTGGACGATCCACTCGTCCGACGTCTCCATCAATTTGACGAGATCGGCGTTGGTGAGCCGGCGAGAGGGAAGACACGATCCGGTTCCGGCAATGCGCACGCCGATACGCTGGGCTCCGCCGGGATGGTGAGGACCACTCATGACGCCCAGTGTAGGACGGAATCCAAATGACCAAAGCGCCAAAAAAACAAATGGTCATCCCGGTCCGGGTTGGTACCCCACCGGGACGGACGCGCCGAGCGTCGGGGCGAAGCCGCCGCGATCACTCGCGCTCGACCGCCGCCATCTCGTTCATCATGGGCTCGAGTTCGGCCAGTCGCTGCACGATCGCCTCGTTCACGCCCGACGCCACGTAGTTGCGGCAATTGCGTACCGCGGCCTTGATCGTCCGCGCCTCGCTCGAGCCGTGCGCGATGAAGCACGAGCCGTTGACACCGAGCAGCGGCGCCCCGCCGTGCTCGTGATAGTCGTTCTTGGCGTAGATGCTCTTGACGATCGGCTCAAAGTCGAGCATCAGTTCGGGCTTCTGCGCCAGGATCTCGTGCGCGATCGCCTTGAACAGGCTCCGCGCCATGCCTTCTGCCGACTTGAGCACGGTGTTCCCCACCAGCCCGTCGGTGATGATCACGTCGGCCGCCCCCTCGAAGAGGTCGCGACCCTCGACATACCCGATGTAGTTGAGGCCCGGCGTCGCCTTCAGGAGGTCGCGGGTCTGCTTGATGATGCCCGTGCCCTTGGCCTCTTCCGAGCCGATGTTCATGAGCGCGACGCGCGGCTTGGCGATCCCCAGCGTCCGCTGGGCGTACACCTCGGCCATCACGCCGTATTGCCACAGGTGGCTGGCCTTGGGCTCGGGGTTGGCGCCGGCGTCGGTGAGGACCATCGGCCCATGAAACGCCGGAAAGGTGACCGCGATGCCGGGGCGATGGACGTAGCGCAGGCGGCGCATGTGCATGATCGCCGCGGCGACGCACGCTCCGGTGTTGCCCGCCGAGAGCACCACGTCGCAGCGACGGTCGGACTTTTCCGAGCCGACCAGGGCCATTTTCACGATCGACGAATCGGGCTTGGAGCGCACCGCCTTGGCTGGCGACTCGTCCATGGCGATGACGTCTTCGGCCCGTTCGATGACCAGTCGCGGGTCGGACACGCCGCGTTCGTGCATCGCTTCGCGGATGACTTTCTCAGGTCCGACCAGGACGAGTTCGTCGTGGCGGCCCAGGTGTTCGAGGGCGTCGAAGCAGCCCTTGAGGATGGCGTCGGGCGCGTGGTCGCCGCCCATGACATCAACCGCGATTCGCATGTGGATCGACCCCGAGAGCCGGCGCGTGCGTGACCATCCGGCGAAGAGATCGCGGGGGCATGGTCTTTGGCGCGCGGGCGAGTGCTGATCGAGCGTTACTGATCAGAGGTACCGATGCCGAGCTTGGGAACCTTGATCTTCAGGCCGGGGCGAACGTACCCGGATTCCTTGCAGACGCGATGGTGCAGCTTGGGCATGCCCGACAGGGGGCAGACGCCCATCTGGATGGCCTCGATGGCCTGGTGCGAGCGGCGCCGACGGGTGCGACCGTGGCTGACTCTCTGTGGAGGAAGCATGAAATAGCTCCGCGATCGTCGGGCGTCCCCCGCCTGGTGCGGAATGAACGCCGTCGAATGTGTCCTGTCGCGCGCTCGACACCGAGCGACCGCGTCCCGGAACCGTGATTCCAGGGCCTAGACGGTAGACCGGGGTGAAGATTCGGTCAAACGGATGAAGGCGGAGGAGGAGCGACCGCGGAAGCGGGACAGCGACCCGAACGGATGTTTGGATTGGGGGATCCGGAATGGGGATTCGGGAGTGATGACGTGGGGTCGGAAGTACGAAGGGGCATGGCATGTAGGATTAGACAGTCGGGATTCGGCACTCGGAATGCCAAGACAACCGACAGATGAGGCGGCGCGGTAGTAAGTTGGAGCGCGGAGCCTGGAAAGCGGCGAGGGCCGATGGTCGCCGTCAGTGAGTGATTGCTGCTTTGGGTCGCGGGCTTCGCCGATCGACGCAGGTCGTGGTGTGCCGGATTGTTTGCCGCGTGGCGTGGGCGGCATACACTTGTGCCCGCGGCATGGGCCGCACGCGCCCTCCTAGCTCAGTTGGTAGAGCAGCTGACTCTTAATCAGCGGGTCGAAGGTTCGAGTCCTTCGGGGGGCACTTCCGCTTGATCCCGCGCCACGCCGTGCGGGCTCGCGCAACCCCGCAAGTTTCAAGGTGTTCCGATCGTTCGGGTTGTCGCTCGCGCCCGCGTCCCTCCCGCATGGTGCCGCGCCGTCCCGCCCCGTTCCGTCCGCAGAGTGCGGGCTTTTTTGCGTAGTTGCTGTCTGGCAACGATCCGCGCTCCCGTCGGTGCCCGTGGCCCGCATGGGCTCGGCGTGCGGGGCAGGGCGGGCGTCGGCCTTGGGCATCCCGTCCAGCACGCGCGAGAGGTCGTGAATCCCGACGCGGGCGTAGGTCTTGAGCGTCAACTTGGGGTCCGAGTGCCGCGCCAGTTCCATCGCCTCTTTGACGTTTGCCCCGGCCTCGACCACCCGCGAGATGTAGTGGACGCGCAGGCCGTGGAAGTCCACGACGCGACCCGCCGAATCCGTTTGCCGCAGGAAGTCCGACGCTTCGCGCTCGGCACGCTCCGCCGGGGTGCGGGCTTCGTTGATCCACGTTGCCCGTGCCGCGTCCATGTCGGCACCCAGCAGCAGCCCCGCCTTGCCGTCGGGAAGCGGGCACACCGGCTCGCCCGGTGCCTTGGACGCCAGCCAAGGCCGCAGCAGGCTTGCGAGGTCTTGGCGGATTTGTTGCACGTCGCGCCGCCGGCGCTTGGAGTATGCGGCCTCAACAACAACGCTCGGCGTGTCGCCGTCCAGGTCGAAACTCGCGGGCGTCAGGCTCGCCACCTCCCCGGCGCGGAATCCCGTGCCCGCCGCGATGCGATAGGCCCATGCCCGGTCGGGGAAGTCCATGCGCGCCGAGCCCGTGGTGAGTTCGCCCTTGGCATTCCGCCTTGGCTTTTCCACCACCACGACGGGTGAACGCTCCGCAGCGTCGATAATCCGGGCCAGTTCGTCGATGGACACGTCACGCCGCACGCGCCGCCGATCGCCGTCGGTGTTCCGCGTCCCGATGCCCGCCAGCGGATTCGACGCCAGACGATTCGAGCGGACGCACCAGCGCCCGAAGGCGCGCCACGCCGTCGCCGCCGCGTTGAAGGTCCGCGCGCCCGTGCCGCGTGCGTCGGCCTGTTCGGACAGGTGCGCCGTCAGGGCGTGGGCGTCGATGCTCGCCAGCGTGTTCCATCCCATCGCGTCGGCCAATTTCCGCAGATACCGCAACGTGCTTTCAACGTGGCGGGTGTCACGCTGGAGCGATTCAAGGTGCGTCCCGTAGTCGTCAAAGTGTTCCGACAGCGGTCGCGCGCGTTCCGTCGCCATGCGCTCGGTAGCCGGATCGACCAGGCCGCGCACGCGCTCCAATTCGCGGTCGCTCATGTCCGCCGCGAGCCGTAGCGCCAGGCGCTTGTCGGTCGTGCCGCTGGCCTTCTCGCGTCGATTGCCTTCATGGTCGAAGTACGCGATGGTCCACCGCTTGTCGCCCTGCCGCTTGAAAACGCTCGCCATGAATCACCGCACCTTCCGAGACTTGCCCTTGGGCTCGATCGTGATTTTCAGCCCCAGGTAGTCCGCCAGCCGTTCGATCGTGTCCACCGTCATCCCGCGTTCACCGTTCACCAGACGCGACAACTGTCCCGCCGAGACGCCCGATTCCTTGGCGATGCGATAGCGGGTTTTGCCGCTCGCCTCAACCGCCCGCCGGATCGCATCCACAAGTCTTGCCATGCCCATAGTGTACCACAATGGTTGTCGGTGAGCAACTACATATCTCCGCGATACCAGTACCGAATCGCCACCCTTGCCCCGCGTGGGGGTCGCTGGGCCACCTCTAACACGCCGTCCGCGACCAGCGCCTGAAGGTACCTTGTGCCCGTGCCCCGATCGACCCCCACGAGTTCGCCCGCCTTGTCGCCTGACAGGAAGATCAAGCTTTCGCCAGCCGCCCGCTGAAGCTCTCGAAGAATCGCCGCCAATCTTGCCAGCGCGGGCCCGTAGTCGCTGGCGCACGCCGGGGGCCCCAGGATCGCCGCTTGCGAGGCGGCCTTCATCAGCGGGCCGTCACCGATGCCCCAGCGGACGCGCTGCCAAGCCGTTGCAAACTCGCCCCACGTCACGTCGAAGTCGCGGGTCGTGATATACGGCACCGCCGCGTCAAACCATCGGCGCACATAGGGCTTGAGCGCCTTCGCGGGCTGTTCGGTCAGGGCCGGAATGCCCTTCAAGCGCCGTGCGAACAGGAATAGCCGCCGGTGCCTCTGACCGTTCTGGGTTGGGATGGTCGCGCGGATAGCCGCGTCGATCAGCCCATCCAGATCATCCGGCGCGCAGCAGAGAGACAGAGAGCTTTGAGAATCTGAGACTTTGATGCAATGGTCAGACTCTTCGACAGGCTCGGAACACTCTGCCCTCTCCGCACTCTCTGTCCTCTCTGCACTCTCTGCTGCGCGCTTCATCAACTCGGGTACCGGCTGCGCCATAAGTCCGGCGTCGGCGGGATCGACTTCCGGCACGTCGCAGTCCGGGAATGGCACCAAGTTGGCGTAGACCGCCCCAGACGGATGCGCGCTCGGCGGGGCGACGACGTACTGCCCTTCTGCGCGAAGCTCGCCGTCGGCGTATGTAGAGGGCTTGACGCCCTTCCAGCGCCCGTAAACGTGCGCGCCCCGCACCGTCCGCACCGTCGGCAAAGTTCGTGCGAGTTTGGGATGCGATTCGGCCCATCCGCTGTAGGCGTCGGCATCGTCAAAATCGCGGACGTAGAGGTGGCCGGAAACGCGCCCGAGGATCACTCCCACGCCGGACACGCCGGGCGCGCCGAACAGACGCATGAGATTCGCCTGATCGGTCACGGGCACGGACTGGCAGACCTTCCACGTCCGCATGGCGGGCAGCTTCCCTTTGAGCGGAATCACCGACCAGGCGCGCCGCGCGTAGTCGATCGCGGCCGCGACGATCGGACTCTCCGCGACACGATCGCTCATGGGCGGGCCGCCTTCCGAATGCGATCGGCCGCGCCGGTTTCGCAAGGACAGCCAGCGGCGATCCATGCCGCCACCTCATCCGGCACGAACATGATCGCACGCCCGACGCGCCGGTGAGGGATCGCGTTTTTGTTGACATACATCCACACCGTGCGCTCGCCCAAGCCCGTCAGCTTGCATCCGGCGCGAATGCCGCGAACCATGAGCGGGGTTGGGACGTTTGGAAGGTCAGCCACGCGACACCCCCTCACTCTTGGCGCGTTTGATCAGAAGCCGCTCGACCGTTGCACGATCGAAGAGCATCCCCCGATCGGTCTTGACATGCGGGAGCGCACCCCGCTCGGCTTCGGCCCGTAGCCACGTCACGGAAACGCCCAGCAGCCGGGCCATTTCGGCGAGTTTCAGCGGGCGCTCGCTTGGTGTGTTCAACATGCCAAAACGATCGCTGGCACGCTCCTCGTATGCGCCGGAGTTATGTCGGCATTTGCGCCGGAGTTATGTCAGCGATGCGCCGGGCAACCGCTTGCGCCCTGCGTCCGTGAGCGCATACCCCTTGCGTTTCCCGTAGAGCCGATCGACCAATCCGGCTTCCTCCAACTCGGACAGCAGCCGACCCACCGTCTCGCGGTTCCGAATCGTTCCGGCACTGGCCACGTCGATCACGGTCTTGCGCTTTGTCGGAGTCTTGCCCAGGACTGCCAGGATGGACTCGTGGTCAGAGGTGAGAGCGACACCACCGGAAAGGGCCGGAAGCTTTGCGTGGCGGCCTCCGTCATCCCGCGCGTCCCAAGACTTGAATTCTTCCGCGACGCGCTCGATCGCGGCGCGACTTGCTTGTATCTCCGTCACTACTGCGGGGTCAATCGCCGGCGCTTTGGGGAGCAACGCGGCATCCCCAGCGGCGCGCAACTTCGGTATCAATTCGTCCATCTCGCCGTCCAAGTCCATCGCACTCCAAGTTTGACGCCAGCGCTCGGACGATTCGCCCTCCCCATCGGGCTGGGTCGAATCCATGTCGGTCAGGCGGATCATGCGTTGAATGCTGTCGCGCAGGCTGGGATCGCAGTATGGCAGCACACACGGGAGCAGGTCGGGGTCCGCCTGAAGCTTGCCCCAACGCCAAGAGACTTCCGCTCGCGCTTGCTGCATGAGCGCGGCGTACCCGCTCGTTTCCGATCCGCACCCCGACGCAAGGATTCGTAGTTGCTTCTGATCCCCTGCGATCCACTCCCGCCGGATCGCATCGAAGTATCCGGCGACCGCGTAAAACGCGATCCGCAGCACGGATGGCGGCAGTGGCGCGGACGACTCGTGTTTGCTGAACCACCGTTCTGCATCCGCGATCATCTGTTCCGCGACTTCCGGCGCGAGTGCTTCGGCACTCAGGGCCGGTTGATTCTGGTCGCGGTCATTGTCGTTGATCGGGTAGCGAAACCGCCAAGCCGCATACGCCGCCATGTCCTTCACCCGGTCGCCGGTGCTGGTCGGCTTGGAAACGATGGGCCGCAGCGCGCCTGTGTCGGCAAGCCCTCCCAGCCTGTAGAGGACGATCGTTCGGAAATCGAGTTCCGTGAATCGTTCCAAGTCAGCTCGGTCGAGACTGTGCGGGTCGGCGGGTGCCCGCCAATCGTCAGGCCGCGCGATCAAAATCTGCCAAGTGAACGAAACGTGCGTCTTCGCAGCCTTCGCCGCCCGATATTCGACCGTCATCGCATCGCGTTTCTTCTCGGATAGGTCGCGGTCCTGATAGATCGCGTCGCGGTCCAGCGCCGCAAGCGCCGCCGCCGCGCCCGCACGCTCCAGTTTCGTGGGCATCAAATCGCCGCGCGAGTGCTTCGCCAGTTGATCGGCCAATGCGACGGGGCACAGCCCTTCGACCTTCACCAACAGGCAAGGCCGATTGTCTTTGCACTTCGGATCGAACAGGTGGCCGGCGGCCAGCAGATCGCGGGCCAACCCGCGCTCGCGGCTGTGCATGGCTGATTCCTCGGCCAGGAACCGAGCGCCCAGGGCCAGGTAATCATTGAACGCGCGCCGGATCGCTTCCGCGAACCAATCGTGCTTCCGCGCCAGTTCGCGCACGCGGGTCTGTACCGCTTGTAGGCGCGCGAGTTTGTCATCCCCACGGGGCGTCCTTGGCATGCTTCACCATCCTTGCGGGGCCGCTCGGGCGTGGCTTCGGGGATGGTTCCGACGCCGACGCCCTCGCGTTCGCGGGTGGTGTTGCAACACCAGCCCGCTACCCGTGTTATCTCAATTGTTGCCTGTCCGAATCCACTCCGCGAGCGGCGAGACATCCGTCCCGGCAAAGGCCGTCGTTCGCCAGTGCGCCGGGTGTTCCCGGCAAGCCACTTTGAGGCCCGCACCAAGAAAGTACGGGGAAGCAGATCGTGTATCGATGCTCGTCCTAACAGCCATCCTTCCCACGACGCCCCCCCCCCCGGGGTTGCGGAGAGAGGCCGCTCCTTGGATACTGTCAGTGCACGGATGCGCACAGTCAGGCGTGACACACCGTGCCACGCTTGGTCAAGGGAACCGCTCGGGAATGCCGCCCAACCACACCCGCCCCCTCCTCTTCGGCCCGGTTCGGAACTCCGAACTCTTCGCCAATCACTGGCTCGAGCGCAGACTCCCGCTTGAACCCGAGTGGACCGAGCGCCGCGCCGAAGCCCGTGCGTGCCTCGATCGAATCGCCGACGTTTGGCGAGATCAAGAGGACTTGGCCCCAAAGTACGGCGGAGAGCAGACGCTCGAAGAGGCGTGGATTCAGCCCGTACTCGAAGCCCTCGGCTGGCCTCTCTACTACCAGACCTTCATCAAAGGGCGCAAGCCCGACTACGCCCTCTTCCTTGACAAAGCCGCGAAGCGCTCCGCCGTGAACGCCGGAAAGACAGACCCGCATTTCTGGAAGCACCCGACGATCGTCGCCGACGCAAAGGCATGGGATGTCAGCCTCGATCACCGCGCCAAGTCCGGCCCGCGCGAGTACCCGCCCGAACAGATCGAGTGGTACATGAATCAGACCGGGCTCGAATGGGGGCTCCTCACCAACGGACAGCGCTGGCGGCTCATCCCACGCCAACTCAAACGGAGTCAGCCTCGATTCGAGACGTTCCTCGAACTAAACCTCCCGCTTCTCCTCTCGCGCTGGCTGGGACGCCAGGGCTCCGGCAACCGCTCCGCCGGGCACGAAGACATCCTGAATGAGTTTCTCCGCTGGTATCTGCTCGTCACGCCGCCCGCGTTCCAGTCACTCCAGCAGCGCATCCCGCTCATCGAGCGTGCCCTCAAGGGCAGCACCGAATACCGGCTCCGCGTGGGAGACGAACTACGCGATCAAGTCTTCGAGGCGCTCAGGCTTTGTATCGAGGGCTTCCTCGCGCACAAGCCCAACGCGCTGGACCCCGGACGCGACCTCGAAGCGTGCCGCGCCAACTCGTTTACGCTTCTCTTCCGGCTCCTCTTCATCCTCTTCGCCGAGGATCGTCAGCTTCTCCCTTACAAGACTCATCCGACGTACACGAAAAACCGCAGCCTCACCGCCCAGCACAACGATCTACTCCCACAACTTGACGGCGGGATGCTCCCGTCCGGCGGCACAGGCGCATGGCGCTACTGGTCCGACCTCTTCGACCTCATCGACCGGGGGCACGCGAGCTACGGCGTCACGTCCTACAACGGCGGACTCTTCGACAGCGCAGCGCACCCGTTCCTCAGCAACAACGCGCTCCCCGACCAGTACGCCGCCCGTGTTCTTGATTCACTCCGGCGAGCCACCGATCCCGATGGGGCGCCGGGCGATCGCGTGAGTGTGGACTACCGCGACCTTGCGATTCAGCATCTCGGCAACATCTACGAAGGGCTCCTCGAACTTCGACCTCGTCACGCGAGCGAGCCGATGGTCATTATCACCAAGCGTGACGGCGGCAAGACGATCGAGAAGACTGTCGCCGTCAGTGCTCCCCTCGAAGCGGGCTACCAGCAGACGACGAAGACCCACGCTCCCGGCGAAGTCTACCTCGAAACCGACAAGGGCGAGCGCCGCGCCTCGGGCTCCTACTACACGCCCGACCACATCGTTTCGTACATCGTGGAGAACACTCTCGGCCCTCTCTGCAGGGAAATCGGAGACACTCTCACAGCCGAAATCACCGCGCTCGAATCCGCCCGCAAGTCTGCCCGCAACGGCAATCGGGAGGCGATCGACAAAGACCTTACCCGGCTCCGCGCCGAGTATGACGATCGCGTTCTCCGCCTCGCGGTTCTCGATCCCGCGATGGGCTCGGGTCACTTTCTCTTGAGCGCGTGCCAGTACCTCGCGGCAGAGATCGCCACCAATCCGAACACCGCCGATCCCGACGAACCCGAGGAGGGCAAGGGCGATGCGCCCACGCTCCTCTTCTGGAAGCGCCGCGTCATCGAGCGCTGCATCTACGGCGTGGACAAGAACCCGATCGCCGTCGAACTCGCCAAGCTCGCGCTGTGGCTTGAAACCGTCTCCGCCGTTCAGCCCCTCTCATTCCTCGATCACCACCTCCGGCACGGGGATAGCCTCATCGGCGCGAGGATCGAGCAACTCGGCACGCTTCACGATCAAAGACTCGGGGCGACGGCGCTCGCGCCGGGCACTCTCGAAGGCGCGCTCCCTTCGCTTTTGAAGCCCCTCGAAGACATTCGGCGCACGCCCTCCGCGACCGTCCCCCAGGTCAAAGAGAAAGAACACCTCTACCGCGATTCATTCGAGGCCGTCCGCCGCCCCTTCGCCCGGCTCGCCGACCTCTGGACCTCGGTTTTCTTCACCCCCGAAGGCCAGGACGAACTCACGCCCGCGCAATATCAGGAAGCGCTCAACGCGCTCAGCCCCACCAAGTTCCGCGCGATCGAGAAGGCCGCATGGTTCGCGCCCGCCGTCGCCCGTGCCACCGCGCCCGGGATCGACGCATTCCACTGGGAGTTCGAGTTCCCCGAGGTATTCCTCTCACCCGGCCGCAAGGCGCGAGGGCGAGTCGGCTTCGATGCGATCATCGGCAATCCGCCCTACGACGTTCTCGCCGAGAAGGAACTCGGGCGCGACCTCACCGCGTTCAAGGGCTTCATTGAAGCCGCGCCGATTTACGACCCGTCACGCCGCGGTAAGAACAACCTCTACAAGCTCTTCATCTGTCGTGCCCTCGATCTTCTCGCCGACGGCGGACGCTTCGGATTCATCGTGCCGATGCCACTGCTCGGGGACGACCAAGCCGCCGACATCCGCAAGGCGATCTTGAAGGCCGGAGCGTTCACCGCGATCGAGGCATTCCCGCAGAAGGACGACCCGACGCGCCGAGTTTTCCCCGAAGCCAAGCTCTCGACCACGATCTTTACGATGGTGAAGACTGACAAGCCCGCGTTGAAGAGCGCGCCGTTTCAGGCGCGCCAACATCCGGCGAACAAAGTAGAAGCTCATGCGCCCTCACTAACACTCCGAACGGCGGACATCCCGCTCTACGACCCAGACAACGGTGCGATCGTGACTTGCTCGCAGGCCGACTGGGATCTCGCCGTACAGCTAATGCAATCAGGTCGCCTCTCGCGCCTCGGCACATGGGCCACGTCGTTCCAGGGGGAGGCGAACGAAAGCAATGACATAAAGAAGGGAACAATCTCTTACGATCCGAACGATGGCCCAGAGATCATTCGCGGCGCGCACCTTTGTCTGTACTGCATCCGGGAGGCGTCGCAGGGTACTCCCCTCTACGTCCGCACCACCCAATTCCTAAGAGGGAAGTCCCCCGATTCCAAGGCGCATCATCATCACTCGCCCCGCGTTGGCTTTCAACGAAAATCGCCGCAGAACAATTTTCGACGGCTCGTTGCGTGCCCCGTCCCAGCGGGCACATTCCTGCTTGAATCCGTCAGCTATGTTCCCGAGCCCCTTTGCAAAGTGCCACTTGAAATCGTCACCGCGATGCTGAACAGTCAATTGTGCGAGTGGTACTTTCGACTTGGCAGTACGAATGCGATGGTGGGCGAGTACCAGTTCAACATACTGCCATGCCCGATCTTTGCGGACGATGGCGATGTCTCTGACACGAAACTCCGCGACGCCGCGCTCGGCTTGATCAAGGCGGGCGACCTCGAAGGCGCGTTCGCCGCGCTGAAGCCCGCTCTTGCGAGTCCGCCGTTCCCGAAGGCGGTTCAAGAGGTGTTGGTCGATTTGGTGAAGCGAATCATCCGCGCCGAAAAGGCGCGAGGCTCGATCGCCCGCGTGGAACGCTCCAAGCTCGCCGCCGACGCCCAGCCGCTCCAAGCCCTCATCGACCGGATCATCTACGCCCTCGCGGGACTCACCGACGCGGAGGCGAAGGGGTTGGAGGAGCGGCTGGCGAAAATGCTGTAGACTTCGGCCCGGAGGCTTCCATGACCTATTCATCGCTTACGGATGGGGCAACGCGATAGGGTTCCGATGCGTATGATCCTTCATGCCCGTGCGGGTGGACGCCATCGCCAACTTCTTTCTGGAACGCGCAGAGGCAGCCGGGAAGCCGCTTGACCAGATGAAGCTCCAGAAGCTCCTCTATTTCTCCCAGGGTTGGCACCTAGCCCTAGGAGATCGGCCGCTATTTGACGAGGACTTTGAGGCGTGGCGCTGGGGGCCGGTTCTTCGTTCGCTGCGCAGTGAGTTCAAGAACTTCGGCGCTGAACCGATTACTGTTCGAGCGAAAGACGTTCGCTTTGTTCCGGGCAAAGGAATCGAGCCGTTTATCCCATCGATAGCCGACTGCCCTGATCAGAATCTGCCGTATGCGCAGGCGCTGCTTGATCGCGCGTGGGTGATTTATGGAGGCTACACAGGCATTCAGTTGTCGAATATGACCCACGCCGATGGCACTCCGTGGAAGCAAATCTACGATCGGTTTGGCGGCGCAATACCGCATGGGATTACCATTCCAAAAGATGCGATGAAAGCGTACTTCCGCGAGCAAGTCTCCAAAATCTCCAATGGCTAGCAGCATCAGCGATTCAGTTCAACAGATGCGCGCTACCGAGCCTGCTGCTCAGGAGCCCGATCGCTTTACACAGAAAGAGATTGCGGGCTTTAGTGCAAAGAAAAGGCAAGCGATCGAGCATGCGCAAAAGATTCACGAACACCAAGTCATGTTTGATGGGATGTGCGATCGAGATGAGACGCACAGAACCGAACTGGATAGGCTTAGGAAAATCGAAGTAGAGCTACGCGGATTGTGCATGCGCCGCTGGTTCCTCAGGTGGATCGGGGCGCTGGGGGCTTTCTCAACCGGAGCAGGAGCGTTCGTGGTTTCGGTCTGGCCCTTCAAGACCGAGCCCGTGATTTTCGCGGTGGGGGCCGTACTAGCATCTATCGGGATTCTAATTCAGGCAGTGCTTCTCTTGGTTGGCTAGTCCCGATGCACCAAAGGGCTAATCGCCGGATTTCGGAAGACGGGTCCTGGGCCTTTGTGGAGGGAAGTTTCACCGGCATCCCAGTCGGGGAACTCACGATTGAGCGAAGCGGTCCGCCGCCGAAGGTGAATCCGATGGCTTCTAGCGCAGTACTCCCAACCAATTTCGCCCCCACGTCCGCACCTATCGCGCCGGTACAGGCCGGAGTGAGTGAGGACGTATTTGCGGTGGCGGTCGGTCGCCACGTGATCCGGTGGCCGGAAGGAATGGGACCTGACGACCTGAAGGACCTTGAGGAGTACTGGCCGATCCTCCTCCGCAAGATCAAGCGTTCTGCCAAGACGACCAGCGACCAGAACCCATCCGGACATGACTGACTCTGATTAGAAACAGTTCGGTTTTTGCGAGTGGTCCCAAAACCGCAATCGGTGACGTTTTGGTTGACAAACGTCAACAGGAGGGGTACTATATGTCGAATAGACCTAGACACCCGAAGTCCGAGATCGAGAAGGCCGTGCAGTACGCCGAACAACTCGGGTGGCGAATCGAGATGTCCAACGGCCACGCCTGGGGGCACCTGCTGTGCCCGCTGGCGACCCGAGAGGGGTGCATCGTCGGTGTTTGGTCTACGCCAAAGAACGCCGGTAATCACGCTCGCCATATCAGAAACCGGGTAGACGGATGCGCGCATCGTGCCGATGGTGGAGAGACCAAGTCGGGGGACGTAAGGGAGTGAGCGCATGGACTCAAAATTCAACTCGGGATGCCCGCGAGAGTTCGATTTCGCACTGATTGTTGGTGGCGTATCCGAACTGACGCCTGCCTTGATGGACGCCATGTATGCGGCTGGTTGTGACGATGCCACGTTGAGCATTCAGTACGGGCTGCTCTACATGGAGTTCAGTCGGTCCGCAATGTCTCTGAAGGACGCAATTCTCAGCGCGATTCGAGACGTTCAAAAATCGGGCACATCGGCGAAAGTTCTGCGGGTCGATGAGTGTAACCTCGTCACCCAGTCCGACATTGCGCGTCGTATCAACCGGACTCGCCAGCTTGTTCACCAGTACATTTCTGGCGAGAGGGGGCCTGGTGGATTCCCTCCGCCGGAGTGCCACCTTTCGGACCGTGCCCCCCTATGGCCGTGGTGTGCGGTCAGCTACTGGTTGGTCCAGAACAATCTACTGCGGCCCGAAGAGGGCTGGAATGCAAACGTGGTTTACGCGATCAATGAGTGCCTTGAGGCAGCGCACCAGCCGGAAGAGTTCGGGAAGTTGATGGAAGACATCGCCAAAGAACTAGAAGCGTTCGGAGTTTGACGAACGAGTAACACCGCCCCTCGCGGGGTTTTTCGTGCGCAGACCATCGCCCATTCCGCCCTGCGTGAAGGGCGAATCCTACGGCATCATTTCTGCCGATGCTGAGATGTGGGTCGTGTCAAGGTTGCTCTACTAGGTATTACAAACCGAAAGGACGGGTTCGATTCCCGTACGATCCATTCCCGATGCACCAAAGGGCTAATCGCCGGAAATGCTCCAGCACGTGCCCAACCACGCGAGTCCTTGATGTGTACGGCCGCTCAAACGGAGCATCCTCCCCGGATGGCTCCGCCTGAAAGCCCACCGAATTACGTGCATCGCCGCACGGTTCCTTCGCACGTCCGGCACCTGACGCCCCCGCTTGATCGAATACAAGAGCACCCGCTGCGTCCCGTAGCGCGGGCCCACCAGCCGCAACTTCACCCCGCGGAACCGTCAATCGGTTCGCGTTCATCCCGCATGAAGGCCCGCAGGGCTTTGCCATCGTCACGCACTAGCCGGTACAGCGCCCACAGTTCTCGCCGTCGGGCTTCGGCTTCGGCGGATCGTTCACCGTGCGTCGTCGCGTTCATCCGCGATCGGGCCTTGCCGTCGGGTGTCCGTGGGCCGGTGGATCGCGTCCAGGGCTTCACCCGCCGTGCGGATGAACGAAGGGCAGCTAATCCCGCCGGTGTCAGCCGGTAGCGCCGGCGGGATTGCGGGGGTGCTTCGGGTGTCGCCGGGTTCGGATTTGCTTCCCTGTTCGTTCGTCGCGTTCTTGGTTGGGTTTTCATGGTTCTGGATCACCTGTTGACCGGCGATATTCGTCTGCTTGACCACCGCGAAGGTGTCGCCGGTGCGGGGTGGGCGTCGGTATTCGGCCAGTGCCAGCATCAGCCGCCGGTAGGTGTTACTCGCCCGATCGGCATACTCGTGAACGGTGCGGATCGACTCCAATCGTTCCTGCCGGTTCGCCAGGTCCGTCAGGTGCAGCGTCCGCACATGGGTCAACACCAGTTGAACCACCAGCATTTCCTCCGCCGGATCACGTGGTGCCATGCGCTCGATCAAGTCGTCAACGTACAGCATCGCGCTCGCGTGCAGCGGGATAGGAAACATGCCGGCGATCCGCTGCCGCAGGGCGTTCGCGTACACCACCCCGGCCATTGTTTTCCCGTGGATCGCGCGGGCGGACGCCGGGTCGGTGTCGGGATTGTCCTTGACGCGCACCGTCACAGCGCCGGCCTTGGCGGGTTCGGGCTTGGGCGAAGGGACGATCGCGGGCGTTGTGGGGGGCGTGGGCTTGTTCTGCATGATCGCTTTCTCCGTGGGTGTCCCTGTTACGTCGTGGGGCAGTTCGCCCCGCTAGCCAGCCCGCTCGGTACCTTGCGGGGCGTTGTGGGGATCGCCGCTTTGACCAGAGCCAGCACACCCACCCGGATTGCCGGAGGGAGTGTCGGCCACGCCGCGACGATGGCCGCCAACTCGGGATCGGTGGGGGCGATGGGGGCCGCATTTGCATCAGACTGCGGGCTCTGGTGCGGGTCCTGCGCCGTAAGTCCCGTGTTTTCAAGGGTGTCCGTCTGACTCTTAATCAGCGGGTCGAAGGTTCGAGTCCTTCGGGGGGCATTCCGATAGGTTGAAGGTCGTCGCACCTTTTCGCAAGTGCCTGCAACGCAGGCACTTTTTCGTTGTCGGGGGGAGGGGCTTTCGAATCGGTGCGGCCTTCTTCGGCCGGTTGCTGCACCGGATTCTGCACCGCTTTTTTGACGCCCTCCTGCATGGCCGCTGCGAAGTCGGACTCGCGAACAAAGAGGTAGCTCTGGGTTGCGACCGTGGTGGTGTTGCCCAGCCACTCGCAGACGACGTGCAGCGGGAACCGTTCGGTCAGTTCCGTCTGACGCGAAGCGCGTAGGTTGTGCCACACTCGCGGCCACGGCTGGAGGCCAGCCCGGCGGATGATCCGCTTGAACTGGGTTCCGAGGTTGGGGCCAACCCGGCCGTAGCCGTCCTTGCGGCGGTATCGATCGGTGATGACATACCCCGTGCCCCCACCAGCTTCGCGAGCGGCCTCGCGAAGATGCGGCACCAATTCAGGGAACAGCGGAATGACCCGAGTCTCTTGATTTTCGTTCCCTTCCGTCTTGGGTGAGTTGATGGTGATCCGTCCTCGTGCCCAGTCGATGTCCTCCCAGCGGAGGGCGAGGTGCTCGCTGGGGCATCGCAAACCACCGAATCGCGAGAGCACTACAAGGAGCCGCCATTCATTGTCGGGGCATGCGGCGAGAACCCGTTCGATAGCCTCTCGCGGCACGAACCGAAGGCGAGTGGAGTTGGTCTGACTCCCTGCGGAGATTTCCGAGAACGGGCTTTCATCGATCAGCTTCTGCTTCACCGCCCGGCGGAACAGTTGTCGAGCGACCTTGATGTACTTGGCCGTTGTCGCCTGGGCCAATCCCGAGTCCCGCATCGCGCGTTTGAACCCCTCCGCATCGGCGGCGGTGATTCTCGTCACGAGACGGTCTGTGCCGAAGTGCTTCTCCAACTCACGCCGAGCAGCCTTGTAGTTCCGCTCTGTGGAGGGTTTGATGGACAGTGACGCGAAGTACTCGTCAAAGTACTGAGCGAGCGTGACTCGCGTCGAATTGCGAGCAGCAACGAGTCCGACGCGAGCGAGGCGTTCATACAGCACGTCTCCGACGTCCTTCAGCCACGCGGCCGTTTGGGGATCGGGAGCCGTGTTTCCAGCGCGTGCCGACACCAACGATTCAATCCGCACCAGGATCGCTTCTGCCTGTTTGACCGGGATCTTGCCCAACCGCACGCTTCGACGCTTGCCGTTTAGATCTACGAACTGCACCTGGCGACCGCCATGTGCTTCAGTGCTCAATGATGCCATGATTGGCGAACTCCGCGAATGGTGATGATCGCGCAGAGTGACCCAGACTCGTGTTGAACACGAGGGGTCAACGCCAAGTTGTCACCTCACTTAGCGGAGGCACCTCCCCGGGTGCGTTCCGCCGTCCAGCGGCGGAGCGCATCGACCGGATAGAGCACGCGGCGCCCGATCCGCAGGTGCGGAAGGCTGTCCGAGTCGGTAAGAGTCCAAACAGTCCGGCTGGAAACGCCGAGCATACGTGCCGCTTCGTCGATACCGACCAGAATCGGCATCTCGCCGCTGTTGGCGGCGGAGTTCGAAGCGACATCAAAAGATTGGGAGCGCATCGCAGAGCTTGAGTACATCGCATTCTCACTGCACGGGACAAGGATCAATTACCAGTGAGTTATGCAGTTGTCGATGTCCGCCCTGGGACGCACCTCCTGCCGAAAGTTCCCTCGGCTGCGGGGGGACGGGGAGAACCCGGCCCTAGTGGCTTGGTGAGTATACGCCGAACTCCTCCGGTAGTTGCAGAAAATCCTCGGTCCGCAATCGCTCTGGTACTCGGGCTGGCACCGGTATGCGGCAGTTTGCGAACTGTTGCGCTATCTGAACCCGCATGAAACTCGCAGACTATCTCTTTCGAACTGGGATGACCACCACGCAGCTACGGCGGGCATTGGGACTGGCCAGCCGGAGCGCCATCACCCGGTATCTTCATGGTGAACGAGTCCCCAACCCTGAGACCCTACAGAAGATCATCGAGCTAACCGCTGGCCGCGTTCAGCTTCGTGACTTTCTTTCGCCGGGCAATCCGGAGTGTGCAACGGTGATCGTCCTAAACGATGGTCGCAAGAAGCTTGTCTTTCCGTGGTCGACGCGTGAAGACGACTTGGAGGCCGCCAATGACGTCGAGGAGCGGCGTGCCGTCGAGCAAGACAACTTGAGCCCGCCTATGCAGCAAGTGCTCGCGACGGTTGGACACCGGGCGTGGCGGACCGCCAGAGGGAAGTGGCTTTTGGACGGACGGCCCAGCGACCTGCGGCGGATTGTCCAGGAGGCCAATCGGTGCCGTAGTGATGCCGGGCTGCCTCCAATCAGATACCCAGGGCTGCCGGAGTCGTGAAGGCTAAGCGCGCTGATTCTGCGCCACTGGTTCGCATGGATTCCTCGCACGGCCAAACCAATCCCTTGACGGCGACGCCGATGCGCGCGCTGGTAGAGATGCCGCAACTGCTCACGATTGCTGAGGCGGCCCGCGTCCTTCGCGTACATCGCAACACCGTCGATCGCGAACTCCGAGCCGGGCGTCTTGGCTGCGTGCGCATCGGTCGCCGCGTACTTGTGCGGATCGACCAACTGCGGCAGTTTGTGGATTCACGAAGCGGGGATCGGGGAGAATGCGGAGAGTCTTTGAGTACAGAGAACACTGGCTGGTCCAACGAACAGACACGCCCTTCTGGTATGTCTACTGGTGCCGACCGGGATCGCGACAGGTACGCCGCCGCAGCACGGGCACGAAACGCCTTGAAGAGGCCAAGCAGTTCCTGATTGAGTTGGTTGATGGTCGAGGTGAGCCGCAAGCGAAGACCCAATGTCCCCCGGCAGCCTCTCCGCTCCCCACTTCCGCAGGTCCCGTTGTCGGCCCGATGAACGGATCCGCGGGATCGGCAGTTCCCGTTCTCGATGTTCTATCGGGATATGTGAAGCGGCTCACCGGGCGCCCGTCGCACGAGTCCGCCCGTTACGCCCTCAAGGCGTGGACCGAGTTCTGCATGGAACAGGACGTGGTGTACGTCCACGAAATGACGATTCCTGTGCAGGAAAGATTCGTAGCGTGGCGTCGAATCTCCCGCAGTACAGGGTGCCCGATCTCAAACGGGACAATGAATCGCAATCTGGACGTGCTGCGTGCCTCCTTCTACGACGCTTGGCGACGCGGCGAGTTGGCTTCGTTCCCGTACGTCCGCCTCCTGCCGAAGCCATCGCCGCGAGACAGGTTTCTTACGGAAGAGGAAGTGCAACGTCTCCTGGCAGCGTGCGATGAGTCGCACCTTCGCCGGTTTGTGCTGCTGGCCCTGCACACTCTGCAGCGACCTTCCGCGATTCTGAATCTCCGGGTCGAGCAGGTGGATCTGGTGTGGAACCGGATAAATTTTCTGCCAGCTGGCGGCGTCCAGAGCAACAAGCGAAAGCCGATCGTCCCCATCACCAGCACGCTCCGGCCGGAGTTGGAAAGAGCGCTGAAGGAATCCGTGACCGGGTTCGTCGTGGAGTTCGGCGGCAACGCACTCAAGAAAGTGCGGCGCTCATTCCGCACGGCGTGCAAGCGTGCGGGAATTCGCAACGCCACTCCCGGCGTTCTCCGGCACACGGGGGCGACGTTGCTCGCTGCGGCGGGCGTGAGCGCTCAGCTGACCGCACCCCTCACGCCGGCGGCGGGGTATCGCGGCGTTTCCACTCATCGGGGAGCCACTCATCGAGCTGGCTCACCGGCGTAGCCGGGAAGTTGACGAGCAGCTGCGTCAG
>JADLFE010000053.1 GCA_020845755.1 Phycisphaerales bacterium | reverse complement strand
TGGTACGGGTGACCCGCAACGCGCCATCTGAAGGTGACAGCGGGACCGCAGTGCCGGCGCTGGACGGCGACGATTACGGCGGGCTGACGGTGTCGGGCTGGGGAACGAGCGCCTCGGGCGGCTCGCTCACGTCGACCTACACCTATGACGGCCTGGGCCGGTTGACCTCGTCGACCTCGCCGGGCGGGGTGAAGTCGTACTCGGTGCGCGAGCGGCGCGAGGCGTTTGGCCACGCCGACGGCTCTGGCGCCACCGGCCATATCTATTTCTATTCCGAAGTCCGTCTGCCGCACCAGTTGTCGGCCAGCGGGCCCTTCGACGGCCCCGCCTCTGTGGTGATCAGCAACGCCGGGGGCAAGACGATCCAGAGCAGCGAGTACGCGCTCGACGCCGAGGATTATGATCCCACGGCGCTCTCGTACACCCTCGGCACGGAGCTCTCGCTCCGCACGGTCCAGCTCGATTCCTCGGGGCTGGTGACGTCCACGCGCGCCTATTCCGACATCGCCGGCGACGCGCATTCCGACACCGCGTACACCTACGACCAGCTCGGGCGACTGCTCACCACGACCGACCCCTCCGGCACCATCTCCAAGAACTCGTCCTTTGACATCTTTGGCCGCGTGCTGGCGGTGCAGGTCGGCACCGGCAGCGGCAACATGCAGACCATCGCCGAGTACTTCTATGACTCAGCCTACGGCGGCTCGCCCGCCCAGGGCGTGGGCGACGGCCTCTTGACCCATGTGATCCAGCACACCGGCGAGACCGGAACCGGCGCTCTCTCAAGTTCGGAAAGCCGCACCACCGTACGCCGCTACGACTGGCGCAACCGCCTCATGATCACCGAGAACCCCGCCGCGCCCCACGAGGTCATGGAGTACGACAACCTCGGCCGCGTGACCAAGCGGGGGCTCTATAGCAGCGTTCCCGACCCCGAGGACCTCATCGACTCCTCCGGCCGCGGCCTGTACAGCCGGACCTCCTACAGCCAGCGCGGCATGGTGTACCGCCAGGAAACGGCGATCGACGCCGCGAACCTGAGCTCCGGGTACCTGGCCACCAACCGCTGGTTCGACGCCGACGGACGCACGATCGCCGAGTGGGGTCCTAACGGCCCCGCGTCGAAGACATCGTATGACGGCCTGGGTCGACCCACGGTCGCGTATGTGACCGACCGCGCTGGCGACGCCGCGCCCGGCGCCTCGGGCAACCACGCCGACGCCGCGGCGCTGACCGGCGATCATGTCGCCGAGCAGGCCGAGTACCGCTACGACTCCAAGGGCCGCACGGACCTGATCACCACGCGGAGGAGGCCGCACGATTCGTCGGTCACGGGCGCGATGGGCGCCTCCGACGGCATCAACACCTTCGTCGCGTATTACTACGACGCCGCGGACCGCCGCACGCACACGGTGAGCTTCGGCACCAACACCTCCAACGACCGGTTCGAGGCGGGCGGATCGGCCCCCACCTGGCCGCCGGAAGAAGCCCCGGATCGTGGGAACAGCGCCTACGACAACACCATCATCACCAGCGTCGCATTCAACGAGCGCGGCCTGGTGGATGAGTCGGTCGATGGTGAGGGAATCATCACCAAATACTTCTACGATGACCTCTCACGCCGCATCGCGGTGGTCGAGAACTACGTCAACGCCACCATCAGTTGGAACGGCACGGCCGGACGCTGGGAAGCTGGCGGCCTGAGTTCCTCCGAACCCGACACCGACCGCGTCACCAGCTTCGTCCACGACGCCGCGGGCAACGTGATCAAGCAGGTCGCGCACCTGATCGAAGGCACGACCGAGAAGGCCCAGGTGACGGCCTACGACTACGGCACCAGCGTCGGCGCGGTCTCTACCTCCAGCGACAGCCTCGTCGCGTCCAATTCGCTCCTCCTGCGTGTGCGATACCCGCAGGAGTCGGGTGATCATGCAGGGGAAGAGGGCGGTGTTGGAACTACCAGCCTTCAGGTTCGATACTCCTACAACCGTCTGGGCGAGCTGCGATCCGTCATCGATCAAAACACCACCAGCCACGTCTATCGGCGTGACACGCTCGGGCGTGTCGAGTCGGATACCGCGGACGACGTGCCCGAAGGGATCGACGTCGCCGTTCTCCGTATCGGCGTTGCTTACGACAGCTTCGGGCGCACCGACGCCGTCACCTCGTATTCTGACGAAAGCGGCAGCACCACCGCCAACGCCGTCAAGTTCACCTACAGCCCGCTGTGGCAGATCGCCAAGGTCTATCAGGACCCGAACAGCGCGGTCGGGATCGACGGCTCGGGCAACCCCACCGGCGACACCAAGGTCGTCGAGTACGCCTATTCCACCTCGGCCGCCCCGTCCTCGGGCACCAGCCACGCCAACTACAGCCGCCTGGCCTCGCTCACCTACCCCGACGGGCGCGTGGTCTCGTACAACTACGGCTCGGCCAACGGCCTTGACGATCGCGCCGGCCGGGTTTTCAAGATGACGACCACCGGTTTGACCGGCTCCACCTCGATCGACACGCTGGTGGAATACTCGCGCATCGGCCTGGACATGTTCGCCGAGGTCGACTTCCCCATGCCCGACGTGCAGCTCGACCGCACGCTCTCTCACGACGGCAAGCGATACACGGGCAGCTACACCTCCCAGACCGCCGGCGTCTACCCCGGCTTCGACCGCTTCGGCCGCGTGGCCCGCCAGGCCTGGGCCGACGGCACGCTCACCACGCATTCGACCGACAGCACCATCTCTTCCCGCCCGCCCATCGTCGAGGAAACCCACACCTACGACCGCGCCAGCAACCGCAAGTCCAAGACCGACGCGCGCAAGGGCGCCGCGTGGTCCAACCGCGACTTCGGCTACACCTACGACGGCCTGCACCGGCTGATCGAGGCCAAGCGCGGCGATTCCACGACCAGCTTCGCCACGCCGCGCCCCGGCACGCAAACCTGGTCCCTCGACATGCTCGGCAACTGGAACAGCATCGGCACCGATACCAACGGCGACGGCGACACCAGCGACATCAGCGAACTCGACACACGCACCCACAACATGGCCAACGAGTTGCTGAGCCGCTCGCTCGCCTACACGGTCCCGATCTACGACCACGCCTACGACGCCGCCGGCAACACGACCGAAGTCATCACCGGACCGCACGCCAAGCGGCGCTACACCCACGACGCCTGGAACCGCCTGGTCAAGGCCGAGAGCGGCGTGGTCAGCGGCGGAAGCACCACCTGGACCACCACCGGCCAGTACCAGTACAACGGGCTGCACTGGCGGGTGGTGGGGGATTCCGACCGGGCCACGCCAACCGGCCTCGATCGCCGGACGTACATGTACTACTCGGCGGGCTGGCAACTCTTGCAGGAGGACGTGGACGACTTCACGAACGGGCAATCGCCGGACGGCGTGAATTCGCGCTCGCAGGAGGTGTGGGGTCTGCGGTATATTGATGACGCGATGGTGCGGCTGCACGACAAGAACCTCGACGGGGACAGCAGAGATGCCGGGGAACTCTTCTGGCAGCTGAGCGATGCCCAGTTCAGCAGCGTGGCGGTGATCGATCAGAACGCGGTGCTGCAGGAGCGGGTGAGCTACACGTCGTACGGCGTGGGCACGCACCGCTGGCCGCACGAGGTCAACAACACGGGTGGAGTCACCACTTCGGGCACGACGAGCGACTACGGGGTGATCGACGGCTTGGCCGCGGCGCATTCTGGCGCGGGCACCACCATCGACGAGACGACGTACAACGTGGCCGCGGACCTCAACCGCGACGGCGTGATCGACTCGGGTGACACGTCCCTCTTCACCTCGATGGGCGGGGCCAAGTCGGCCCTGGCCAGCGGGCTGATCTCCGATCCCAGCGGCCCCAACAACCCCTTCGGCTACGACGGCTACGTCTATAACCCGGATCAGGCGCTGTACACCGTGAGGTTCAGGTGGTATAACCCGAGCTTCGGGAGGTGGCTCCAGAGAGACCCCGCGGGCTATGTGGATGGCAGCAATTTGTTCGAGGCAACCCGATCGAATCCCGGAGCATTTGTTGATCCGACTGGGCTGTTTGCGGAAGCCGGTCATTATTACACGACGTTCATCGCAGCAGTGTGCGCCGGTAAATCTATAACGGAAGCGCAGACGCTGGCTTACTATTCGCAATATCCAGACGAGGTGGCCGACTTGGACGCAGCGTCACTGTATAAAGATTTTGCGTACCGCCGTAAGCGTAATACCGTCGAGGACAATTGGATGATGGATGTTCAAATGTACTTGCATTCGCTACGCGGCAGCACGACATCGCCCGAATGCCTCCGTGAGTGTCTGCATAAGTTGGTTTCCGACTCCACGCTTCCGCGATGGCTGCGCGGGCTTATTATCCATGCCTTTGGCGACTCCTTCGCGCATGTCTCACTCAACAATCGCGGGCAAATAATTTCCTATCCACCCGGCCTCGGCCACGCCGAACATACTGCCGGCGGGTTTTGTCCAGATCAGATCGGAAACAATCCAAAAAGGCATCGTTCCTACTTCAACTCACTCTGTCAATCTCTCGGCGGAAGTACTCTCCGTTGCTCTGCATGTGCTGCAAGTTTACCAGCCACGGCCGGGCTTTCCGTTGACGACGAGATCGCGGCTTTCCGCAATGCAGCGATCGGACTCGGACTTAATCCTTCATACAAACCGGAAGGTGGTCGCAATATCGACGCTGCAAGGCCGGTACTTCGCGGTCGAGGTTTTGCCCTCCAGGCAATAGACCTCATCAAGCAGAAGTGCGGATCGCCTGGTGTTGGAAGGGGAGGAGGCGGGTGTTCGCAATGAAACGTGCGAAGCAACTTGATGTCGTATGACAAAACAAAATTATTCAAAGAACGTCATATATATAATCGCCCTGTGCAACGCCACTCTTTGCATGTTTGTGCCCGCCACGGCTGTCTTTCTTGTGGCCGAATACAATCTAAGTTTGTTTCAAAGCCTGATCGAATTAGTTATTCTAGCCAAGTGGAGAATGATCGCGATCCTCGCCACTCCCTTCGTGATGGAGATGCTCGCCAAGCCGGCCGGCACTATGGTTCGAGTTCTACTCCACATGATTTCGCTTTCGATACAGATTGTTGTGTTTATATCAATTCTGTTTCATCTGCCATATTCGATAATTGGTCTGGAGACGATCGTGGCATACACGATTGTAGTGATTGTGAGTATGTACGCAAGCATCATGGACGGTTGGAGGACAGCACGAGCGAGAGCTGTTCAATCGCAGTGACCGATTTCGTGGTGGTCAAAAACTCGTCGCCAGCGCTGTCGCAGGTTTCCGTTCACCCCGCCCCGTGGTGGTCAAGAACTCGTCGCACGATCCCGGCGACAAGATTCCGCTCACCCCGCCCGCCGGAAGTAGTGCTTGAGGACGCCGCCGAGCCGCTCCTGGCACCGCACCTCGCCTGCCGCGGGGGGGTCGAGAGTTCGATGGTCCCTGCCTTGGATGGGCGCCCGGAAGGAGAGTCGAGAGTGCGGGCGCTGCCGGTTGTAGTAATCGGTAAACTCGCCCACCAGGTGATCCAGATGGCCCGTGCCCAGCACCACGAAGCGGTCCAGACACTCGCTCTTGAGGGTGAGGATGAACCGCTCCGCGAAGGCGTTCAGGTTGGGGCTCCGCGGCGGCAGCTGCACCGGCCTAATCCCCGCCTTCTCAAGGCACGCGTCAAACCGGGTTGCGAACTTGCCGTCCCGGTCGCGCAGGAGCAGCCCCGGTCGTTTGTTCCCTCGGGTTACGGACGCGAACAGTTCCGCCTGCCTGGCCACCTGGTCTGCATCCCGAATAGAGGCCGGAATCATCCTGACCTGCTCCAGATAAATAGCAGAACCGATAAAATGTATCCGCCCAAAGCGATAGCGAGCTGCCAGAGGTTCCACCGTGCACTTGATTCTGATCCCTGAGAGACCTGCGTGGAAATGGTGCGTATTTCGTGCGCCATCACGAATTCGCCTTCGCATTTCATAAATGCCCTCATCGCTTCTACTACGATGCCAATTGCCTCCTTGCACTCTGCACGGGCCGCCTCGGGCTGGTCTGTCTTTGTGTCCTTTGCTTTCACTAGGGCTACATAGCCGCGGTTGTGAGCCTCGTCAAGCGCCTGGTAGTACTTGGCTTGGATGACCCTCGCACGTGGGTCTGCCCTGAGAGACAGCAGGACATCAGCAATCGTCGCCAAATAGAACAGCAAGATGGCTTCATACGCCTCGCTCCGCGCCCTGCGAAAGTGCCTCAATGCGTCATCCAGCATCGCGTCGCCGTTGCCGGGCGGAGTAAGACCAGCTATTGCCCGGGCGACGTCATCCAGGCCGTTGCGTAATTCATTCGCAACCGGTTGCACGTATTTCTTCGTTAGGACTTCTGCCTGGATGAAATCTCGCCTCGCTTTCCAGTACTCCTCAAGGACATCCACAACGCGATTCCACACAGCTGGCGTTGGAGGATCGGGCCGTTTCATACATGCAAGCCCTTATGCGAACGGAGATTACCGAATGGAATAGGAACGCGTGCGCTCGCGGTATGATGCCACTTTCTGGAACTTGGCGTCGAGTTCGGCCTGAGTAAGTACTTCGCCCTCCGCCAACAGGAGGCTGCCAACCGCGCGGTAAGTGGGAAGGCCGTCGCAAGAGCGCAAGATCCGCGATTCAATGGTTCCCAAGTCCGACAGGATTGAAGGCCCAGACATGGAGTTCGTCTCCTTCACAATGCGATCGATGACTGCCATCGGATCAGCGCTGATCATCGCCAGCGAAGTACCAACCGTGCTCAGCAGCTGGTCAAGAGACATGGAATCAGCAGGTTCGGGAAAAGTCATTCAGTCTTCCTGGCTCCGGACGTCACGCACGCATAAAAAAAGGCTAGGCCGGGTCGGGGCCCGATTCAACGATTCAGCCCCCCAAGCCGATGGCGCCCCCGCGTGCAAAGCGTTTGTCAACGGCACGCACCGCCAACACTGTCGGCCGTCTGACGGATCCATGGAATCAAATAGGTACACCCTGTATATAAACCTTTGCGGCGACCGAGAGCGCTAAGCTCAAGCTCGGCGGGCGGAACGTGAACCACAAGCGGGCCGAACGCCATCGCGTCGTACATCCTGAGGGAGCACGCGAACGATGTCCTGCTCTACGAGAAACACCCGCGAAACCCGAATAACGTCGTGCTCGGCGACAACCCTTACCGTCAAGCACCGTTCGTCAGGCTCTTGTGAGCTTCCATAGCGACGTGAAGGTCTTGGGAAAGGAAGTCATGGATGGCGGCCGGGTCAGGTTCAACAACGTGAAGAGCAGATTCGTCGGGGAGTTCCACACTCCGGAGCTCCTGCCGCTCTTGGCTCGCATCGTGCAATCCGCCTGATGGGAAATAGATGGCGAAGGACCCGATCAAGCGAGTTGGAATCGATCCATCGTCCCCCTGGGTCAGGGTCTCGACCTTCGACTCCACGGAGTTGCCGGCGGGCGTGCCCCTGGTGTACTTCCTCCGGACCACCGACGGATCGGGAGCGGTGCTGCCGGTGACCACGAAGAACGGCAAGGTCGATTCCGCCGGCATTCTCTATATCGGGGAGGGGGAGGATGCCGCCGACCGGCTAAGGAAACTGATTGAAAGCTTCCAGCGCGGACGAGGTGGGCGCGATGCTCATGGCGTGCCGTCGAAGTACTTCGATGACCGGTACGACTCCAAGTACCCATTCGAGGGCCTTGAGTTTCGGTGGACCAGGCTGCGATCACCGCCGAAAGTGCTGCCGACCGGCTCCGAGATAGAGCGGACGCTGGCCCCAACACTCACGCCGGGGCAGCCCACCGACGAGAAGGTGATGGCTCGCGTGGTCGAGCGAGGCGAAATCGCCAATCACAAGCATCGCGTTGGGGATCTGCCCCCGTTCAACGCGAAGGGGGGCTACCACACGTACAAAGCGCCGATGCCGGCGGCCGCGCCGCCCACCGATGGGGATGTGGAACTTCTCGATCCCGACAGTGCGGAAGCGAAGGAGATGGACCCCAGGAACAAGATGAAGCCGGGGTCGCTATAGCCTCGATGCCGTTCACAGGAGGCGTGCGCAGGATTCGCCGCGGCACGGCCACGCGGGCGGAAATCGCGCCAGACTCGAACCCCAAAGCCTTGGTCTTGCGAGCAATTCTCTCGGTTCCACGTTGCGCCGGTGCCGCCGACGCGCAGGGCGAAAGGCTCCGCTCGATTGCCGATGCGCGGTAACGTTCTGATCGATGCGCGGATTTGCAGATGCGGCTTTCCCGCGGGAAGGTGGAGTTGTGAAGACCCACTTTCAGCAAGGAGAGCCGCATGGAGAGCGTACCGACGATGGCGGAAACGGCAAGCGCATCGGTCGGGGATGCGACGCGGGAGGCCCTGAAGGACGCGATCGTGGTGGACACCCAGCAGGTGAGGAGCCACCTGGACGAGGTGGTCAGGAGCACGGTGGAACAGACCCTGAACCAGCTCCTGGACGGGGAGGCCGACCGGGGTGGCCGGCGCCGGGAAGTACGAGCGTTCACCGGAGCGTCGAGGCCGCGTGCCAGAGCACACCGCTGGAGACCGTGCCGGGGGTCGGCGGCGAGGTCTAGCGGGCGATCCGTCCGCCTACGCGGCGCTTCCTTTTCAACTTCCGGTCCGCGCTCCGCTCGCGGAGCCAGCGCCCGTCTCCACCCAACCCCCACTCGAACCGAACGCGGGTGACGCCCCGCGGTCGTAGGTTGGGCTCAACGCGGGCCCCCGCTATTGGCGCAACCTGCGACCCGCCCCTCGGCGGGTCGTGGTGTTTTTGGCCCGGAACGCCGCCGCCGGTAGGACCGGCGAAAACAAGGATGCCGGTGCGATCCCGCGGGTCCACGACGATCCGGTCGACGTAAGACGCGATGACTTGGCGGGCTCGTTCGTCCCGACGGCCCCGGCAAATCTCACTCAGCAACGTCACCCGCTCCGTCGCCCAACGCCGGAGCGAGGCTTCGTCGACGCCCTCGGCTTGACGCTCGGCCGAGCGGAGTTGCTCTTGGAGGTGCTCCTTCCGCTTTCGGAGCTTGGTCAGCCGGGCGTTCACCATGGCCAGGTTGGCCGGGTCAAGACCGGAGACCAGCGCGTCCGCGGTTGCCTCAACCTGGGAGAGTTCCCGGCGCAAGGGCCCGGTATCGACCAAGCCCCCTCGGTGCTCCCGTACGCCGCGGACAAATCGATCGACCGCGTCCGTGACGCCATCGTCATCGGCGTGAAGAACCTCTTGGAGCTTGGCGAGCACCCAGGCTTCGAGCGCGTCCGCACGCACGTGGGACGGCACCGGGCAGACGGACTTCCCGCAGCGAGCGCGACCGGCGCAGATGTAGTACGGGGTCACGACGTCCTTGCGGCCCGCGACGCGCCCCTTGCGCTTGTTGATCCCCCAGAGCGGCTGACCGCAGCAGGCGCACCTGAGCACGCCGCTCAGGAGCCACCGCCCGGCTTGCTTGCCCCGTCCACCGGCGCACGCGGTGCGATTGGCGGCGGCCACTTGCGCGCGATCCCACGTGGCGCGATCGACGATCGCGGGCACGGTCCCTTCGAGCACGATCCAATCGTCAGGGTGTGACTTGGCGACGCGCCCGGAGCGCAGCGTCGGCTTCATCCGATCCGCTCGCCCCTGCTTCACCTCAAAGAACTTGGACTCCGTGCGTCGGTTCCAGACCAGGTCGCCGCGATAGACCGGGTTCTCGATGAGCGCCTTCACGGTGGTGAACTGCCACAATCGACCCCGGGGACTGATCGCACCCCGGCGGTTGAGTTCGGCAGCGATGCCTTTGAAGCCAACTCCTTCGATGCACAGGCGGAAGATCGCGCGAACGATCTCGACACGCGCGGAATCGCTGAGCACCAGCCGCGTCGTGCAGTCCTTGCCCGGCTTGTGCAGGGCTTGGCCCTTGCGGTACATCGCCTGCACGCCGCCGCTGCGATCACGCACTTCGCGATCACCGCCCTCCAGGAAGCGGACGCGATAAAGCACGGCGCCATCAGGGCCGACCACCTCGCGGTCGTACCCGTAGGGCGCCATTCGGCCGGGATCGGAAGCACCCAAGACCGCCGAGAGTTGACCCCGCAAGGTGACCTGGGAGAGCGAGATGCTGAACTGCCGATTCTGGAACTGCTTGACGGCGCGGAGCACGTCGCCATCGATGCCGTCGCGGGCCAAAAAATCCTCGGTGACGGAGTGGACCGTGACCCCGGCGTTGCGGAGGAGGTAGCGGTAATGCTCGGTCTCGGTGACATCCCCTCTTGAGAACCGATCCGACCCGTAGACGATGACGGCGACAAATTGGCCGCCCGCGGCGTCGGTGATCATGCGCTGGAAGCCGGGCCTGGCCCGGGCCGAAGTGCCCGAGATCGCGTCGTCGACGTACTCACCGACCAGCCGGTACCCGTTCGCCCCCGCCCAGCGCGAGATTTCCTGGCGCTGGTCCGCGAGCGATTGCTCCTGCCGGTCGGTCGACCGGCGGAGATAGGCAACGGCGGGTTGGGGCTGGGGCGCGATCATGACGAGCGTGCTCACGGACTCCGGTGGTTCCCGACGTGAAGAGAGAGGGCTCGACAGACGGGCAAGTCAAGGGGCGGTCTCCCGGGTATCGCGGCGCTCCCACTGCTCGATGAGCCAGGCCGCCAGTGCTTCGGATCGTCTCGACCAGGTGGGCTCGGGTTCGAGCCCCATACCCCCGCCAGCGACCTGCACGTCGAACCGAATCGCCCGGTCGCGGTCGATCGAGGCGGCTTGCACGGGTGCGACTCCCAAGCGGCTCTGCCTCGTTGCCGCTGTCTGGGTATGTGCGCAATGGACGTTCGCCGGCGTCTGCATGGCTGGCTTCCACTTCGGGAGTGTGCGTCGATGTTGGATGAGTCACGATTGAAATCGGCTTACTGAGCGCGCATTTCCGTACGGTCGAACGAGCGCGATTCCGGCGTTCGTGTTTCACGGTTCTTCCCTCCCTCGGAGGTCCTTCACCATCGCCAACAGCTGTCGAACTAGTCCAAGCATGGCCGCTAGGATGAACAGAACCGCAAGTCCGGTCACGCCGCGGGCGAGCAAGGCCAGCCAGAACTCAGCGCGGTCGGGTGTCATGGCCCTGCTCCTTGTTCTGCTCCATCGACGTGTGCCGCAGATCAAACCACTCCGCGGCGGCCCACCGCGAACCGCGAGCCTCAAGCCGGCGAGGGTTCGAGCCATTCTCGATCGACCGAACACGCGACCGTGGGCTTTGCGCTCGAGGGCGGGGAGAGACCCTGGGCTTTGCTGCCTTTGAACGACACCAAAGCTGCCCGAGCAAGCTTCGCATCGGGACCAAGGCGCCGAGGGCCAGGCACGCGGCTTCATACACGATCATCGCCAGCAGCAGGAACTGCGCGCAGGTGAAGACCGGCCCCATCACATCCCTCGCCACATCGGTGGTCATGTGATCCTCCTTCTTTGGTTCTCTCGAGATCCGCCTCACCACCAGGTTCGCGTTTCGTCGGGCGGACGCGACGGAGGAAGGCGACCGCTGCTGGTCCGCTCGCCTCGTCCTCCGACCAGCGCCAGCACCGCGACCATCACGATCGCGATCACCACCATCGCGTCCACCGCCGTGAACATCTTGGCGGCGCTGGCGAGCTTGGCCTCCCCGACTTCGAGCCGGATGACCCGCCAGGCCACCAGCGCCAGAATGAAGACCGCCACAACGCTCCCGAGCCACGTCAGTCGCATGAGCTTCTCCTCGTGAGCCGCAGGAGTCCCCACCCCGTGATCACCACAATCCCGGGGATCAGGACTGATCGATCGAGTTCCAGGTGTGGGGTGGGCCCCGTCCAGCCCGCGACGCGGGCTACCACGTAGAGGCTCCCCACGACAATGAGGCAGGCGATCACGTGCGATCGGTGTGATCGATGCGAATTCATGCCGAGGCCCCCGTTCGATTGACATGGCGCGAGATCGAGTTGGTGTGCTGGATGAGCGAGCGCAGGTCGCGGATGAAGACGTACCGCGATTGACCGTCCACCACCGAGGCGACACGCCGCAGCAGGCTCTCGTTCACGCGGTCGGGGGTATCTCCGATCCCGATCACGTCGATGATGACACCGCTCCGCTGCAGTTCCGTTGCCGCATCCATTGGTGTACCGCCGTGCCCGTCGGTGATGAGCACGTGCCGCGGCGTGTGGGAGGAAGGCGTCCGGCTCAGCATCTCTCCTGCCGCCAGGAGCGGCGCCTCGATGTCGGTTCCCCCGCCGATGCTGAGCGATTGCACCGCCCTGATGAGCTCCTTGCGGCTGTGGGAGATCGGCCCGCACTCGACGATTGCCTGCGCGTGCTCGTCAAATGAAAGCAGTCCGATCAAGTCGCCGGGGGCCGACGAGGCTTTGGTGATGATGTAGGTGATCGCGGCGGCCTGGGCGGCGGCGAGTTTGTTGGAGGCCCCGGCGTACGGCTCTTCCATACTCCCCGAGACGTCGATGGCCAAGACACTCGCCTCCAGAGCACGCGGGGCTGCGGCTCGGGGAATCGTGGCGAGCGCCGTGGAATGCGGTGCTCGCGTTCTTCCCTCCGGGGAGGGGTTCACGATGGTGCGGTGCACCTGCTGGGTGAGACGGCGGGTGAGCGACACCAACGAGATCTCGGATGGGCACATGCGATCCTCCTGTTCAGAAACCCGACTGAGACATTCGCGCAATACTGCCACCCACGTGAATCAGCTCACCATCCGCGACAAAGCGGGGCGTCGGGAACGGCTCGGTGAGAAGGGTGACGAGAGCGGAGCGGTTGAAGGCCTGCACGCGCCACAGGCGGCGTGAGATCGTGCGATCCCCCGGGTTCAGTTGATCGCGCCCGAGCTCATAGGTGCCGACCGGGAACCGGAACGTCTGATCTCGCGCCGGTCCGGAGATGACGTGGAGTCCGGCGCTGGAGAATTCCCGCCCGCACCTGGAACAGGCGATCGCGTGATCACATCGCCCACCACACGCCAAGCAACGTTCGATCAGGCCTGCACATGCCGCGGGCGAGTCGCCCGTGAGACCTCTGCGAAACTCTGCGACCGTGGCGGGCCGATCGCCCGGCCGCACCGCCATGGCGGACGCGCACAGGTCGCTCAGTGATCCGGGCACCCCGGGGGCTCGGAGTTGAGCCGGCAGTGGTGCCTCGCTGTTCAGCTCGCGTTGGTAGTCCTCGGGGGTCGTGGCCGTGAAGGGGCGCTGGCCGGTGAGGCACTCATACAGAATGCACCCAAGGGCAAACACGTCGGTCCGCTCATCGCACGCCGACGAGTCAGCGACCTGCTCCGGTGCGCTGTACCCGACCGTGCCGAGGTACGTTCCCGTTCGGGTCAAGGTTGTGCCGTGACGCCGCTTGCAGATCCCAAGGTCGATGACCGTCGCGTGCTCGTGCTCATCCACCAGAACGTTGGAGGGTTTGAGGTCGCGATGAATGACGCCATGCGCGTGGAGTGACTCGACGCCTCCGGCGGCTTGGCTCAAGATCCTGACCGCCTTCCGTACCGGCAAATGGCCTTCTTCGGCGAGGATGCAGCCCAGCTCTCGCCCGGCCACGAAATTCAGGATGTGGACCCACTGGCCATCGTCTTGAAATGCGGTCAGTGTCTGCACCACGTGCGGGTGCCACACACGGATCGAGGCGATCTCGGCAAAGCGGCGTGAGTCCTCCGCATAGCTCGCGTCTTCCGGGCATGACATTTGGCGTCGCGCAACGACCGTGTCACCGGTCACCAGGTCCGTCGCCCTGGCGATCATGGCCTGGCCGCCCATGGCCAGGAGATCGTCGATGCGGTAACGCGATGCCATGGTCGAACCCAGGGTTGGGAGTTTCATGGTGCCCTCCGCTCGAGGGGGCACGACGACGGTGCCGGATTGATCGCACTGATTTCCGCCCCACATCCGCCGCCGGGAATTCTGGAAAACAACTCCGTAAGTGCTTGTGCTGCAAGGGCCAGCGGGCGAACAACAAGGCGGGGATCTCCCGGACTTTTTTTCCCACCCTGGAGCTGACGAAGCACGGATGCGGCGACCCGAGAGGTGGGAGTTGCGATGATCAGGTGCGTCGCGCCGATGGCCCGTGCCTTTGCCATGTCGGCACGCACTCGGCGGTGTGTGCGCTCCGCCTCGATCACGACCCGAAGGGGGCCAAGCTCCGCCAGTAGATCGGCGTAGCCGACGTTCGGGCCCAGATAGGCCTCCACGCGCACCCGCGCGCCGGTCGTGGTCAGGGCCCGGAGAAGCCGCCGCACCATGATCTCGTTGTGGATGGAACTCCCCCGGGTCATGGCGTGCCTCCAGCCCTGCGCCACTCCGTCAGCGCGCGAACACCCAGGTCGGTCAATTCCAAGAGGATCGACGGGCGTCCCCGGGGAGTGGTCTGCACTTCCGAGATGCGGATCAACCCGTCAGCGACCAGCTGATCACGGATCGGGCGGGCACGACGCGGGCTCAGGCCCGCACGGCCCGGGTAGCTCGAGCTCGGCTCTCCCGCATGATCGTGGATGGCGGCGAGGAATCGCAGCGAAGACTCATCCAGCGTCGGAGCGCCGGAGGCGGTCGGCTCCGCCTCACGCTCGGGCTCATCCGACGAGAGTTTGATGCACGGCACGGGGGACCAGTCCCGGTATTCGGTGGCCTCATCCACCGCCAACTTCGCAAGCGGTGCCTGGCTTGCCACGACGAGCTCATCGCTCGGGGGAGGCGGCAGCGTGGCGCGGGGCATGCGGAGAACGAATGGAGACCGCCACCCGTGCGCAAGCTGGGCCAAGAAGGTCCCCGGCCCGAGGTTCCGGCGGGCCCATCGCTCTTGATCGGGATTGAGGAAGAGCTCCGCCGTCGCGCGGCTCCAGTCGTGGGCGGAACCCAGGCGTCCGAAGACCTTGTTGTTCAAGTTCGCCAGAACGGCGGGGTCGACCCCATGGAGGCTCTGGAACAGCGCCCAGATGTTGAGACCCGAACTGCGAACGAGCCCCAGGCTCTCGGCCAGGGGCGTGAGCTCGCTCGACCCGGTGCCCGAGCCGGTCAGGAATCGCTGGGCATCGTCGATGACCAGGTGCAGTGGCCGCGGGGCCTCGCGTCCTTCGTTGCGCCGGTGCATGGTGTGCTGGAGCGTGTGCAGGATGCGGAGCTCACGAGCGGTCGCCGCGGCGCAGCGGAGTTCGACGACCATCTTGAACCTCTCAAGCTCGCGGCTCGGCCAGCCCCGGCGGATGCCGCGGCCATGCGGAAGTGAAGTCAGGAGCGAGGAGAACCGGGCCAGCAGGGTTTCCCGGGCCGCGTGATTGGCGTCGGCCATCTCGGTGCGCGCGATCTCGTACGCGTCCAGGAGGCACGGGCTGCCTTGTCCGCCCCAGGCTCCGCGCTGGGTGTACGTGGCAAAGAGCACGCGCTGAAGCAGCATCGTCGCGACGGGCGGCAACCCCAGCACGCGTGCGAGCAGCTGCGCGATGAGCGGGAGATACCCGCGCGGGTCGCAGCCATCGGGGTCCAGGACGTTGATGCGCTCATCCCCGGCCCGCAAGATGATGACCTCCTGATCGAACTGCGCCGCAAGCGGGAGCATGCGGCGCAGCTCGGTCTTGTAGCTGTCGAAGGCGCAAAGCCCAGCATCCAGCCCAACGAGCTGTGTCAGCCACGGGACCACCAACGAACTCTTCCCGGAACCTGTCGACCCAACGATGGCCCAGTGACCGTCAAGACGGTCGTACCGCTGATAGATCCAGCGACCGCGCCGGTCCTGGCCGATCGCCAGGCCAGAGGCTGCCAATTGCGGTGGTCCGAACGGTTCGGTCCAGCCGAGCTCCGACCGTATTTGGTGCCGGGCGATGCGCCCCGACACGATCCGTGCGTCCAGGTCGGTGCCGTAGCCGCCGAGCAGGGCGCGAAGGCTCGATCGTGCCAGCGATCCGCACAGGGCGCCTGCTTCCCTGGCCTCACGGATGGCTCGGGCCCTGGATAGATCGAGAGTTGGAATGCCATCCCAGTTCATGGTGCCTCTTCCAAGCGGACGAAGGGAGACAGGAGGGCACGCACGACCCGGCGCACACCGCGGGTCCAGCGCCACTCGGCGGCCTGGTCGACGCTCACGCGGCGGAGGCGGCCGTCTCGACCGAGCAGGTGCCGGCTGCATTCGCCGCAGAGCGGCTGCCCGTCGGCGCTCGAGTAGCCCGAGCGAGGACATTCCACGCAGCAAGGGCGCTGACACCGACCACACCTCAGCCCCGCGGATCGCTCGTGGGGATCGCACCCGCAGGCAAATTCCTCGGGGGCAACGTCGAACTGATCCACCCTTCCCCCTGGGAAGAGCACGGCCAGTTGTTCGCGGCCCAGTTCAAGGTATTGGCCGTTGGCCGGGTCTCCCTTGCGCACCGCCTTGACCTCGCGGCGGACCGGAGCGGGGCCGCGATCGCGTTGGGGTTGCTTGCCGTTCATCACCAGGGACTCCTCAAGAAGGTGCGCCACACGAACCCGGCGATCCGGATGCAGAGCCAGAAGACGGTGAACGTCGAGAGCGCCGCCGCCGAGAGCAGCGCCCAGCCCACGAAAAGTGAGGTCAGCCGCCGGGTGGCTCCGATCGCACGCCAACCGGACGAGGAGAGGTTGGGGCGACTCATGGGTACCTCCGTGCGCGCCAGCGACCGCCCGCACCCTCGAGTGCGGTCGAACTGCACTGACTGTTTTGGCTGGGCTCGCCGAACTGCCGCGAGATGCTGGAAAGTGGTCTTGACTCGGCAGCCGCGAGAGCCTTCACACCCTATCGCTCGTGCCAGGGGGCTTTGAGCGCTACCCATGAAAAAAACTGCGCCGAGGCGCGCGGGCGCCGCGGAACGAAACCTTTATGAAGAGTGTGTCACTCCTGGTCGAGTATGACACATTCCACCCTGACCGTTCCCGGCTACACGCCGGTCGTACCTAATCATGTCTACCGCAAGCCGCTGCCTCGAGAGCGGGGGCCGCCCGACCAAGAGGTCGTGGTGGTGTCGAGATCCGCGTATCCGCAACCGGAGCAGATGTTCACACTTCTGTCAATGATCGCGCGACTCACGAGCAAGAGTGGCCCAGGCCTCCCGATGCCCAAGCAGTACTCGATACTCACCGGGGCATTCAACAGGTATGCCGACGCCGAATTGGACGCGATCATCGACGCGAGCGACGAATGCCGACAGCTGTTCTACCGCTACATGCCCCTGGTTTCTCCCGATCAACGAGATCGACCGATGGAAGGTCTGGAACTGGTGATCGGGTTGTTCTCGCCCTCGAATTGGGCGACTATCGAGCAGCTCGAGAAAGAAGGGAGGACTCCCGTCGACTATCGACTCCAGATACAGTGCCTTGGTCATGCTCGTCTGCATCGCGCGCGCGCCTGGACGGTCGACTCCGAGGTCGCCCTCAGGGAATCACGAGATTCTGACGAGCACGTCAGCTTGGAGAGTGTGTGTACGCGTCCGCATGGCGACGAGTACACCGATGCAGAGGGCATACTTGCCCGCCCGCTTCGAATGCAGGAGATTGCCAATCGGACGGCGCCCGTTCCCGCCTCCGGCATCGATCGGACGTACCTCACCGGCGTGCTCAGAGAATTCGCAACAGCGGCTGTGCGGCAGAACATCAAGGAGGAGCTCGAGCCGGCCGTGCAGCGCTACATGATTCAAACGATCGCGGACACGTTGAAGGCGGTCAAAGACAACCTCCAATCCGGGGATCTCAGCCATGAGGAGTTTCGGCAAGCCCTGGGTCTTGGGCCCACATAGCTGGCCACAGCCTTTGCCACTCCACAGATTTTTTGCACTATTCGAAAAAAAACTCGGCTCGCCCGAGCGTTAACAGATAGCTGGTCCAAACCAAGGGCTCAGAGAGAGGACGCTCGCCGTGAACAAGACTGTCAGCGCGTGGCTCGAGGGCAGAAGTAGCAACGCAGAACTGCTCCCGACAATCGACGAGTGGATAGACTCGACAATCGCCCAACTCTGGCTCTCTCCGGTGGCCAAGGACATCTCAGGCAGAATCCTGGTTGTTGCGGCCGGGCAATCGAAGCAACTCCTGCGACGCGCCGTGATCGATGGCCCCTCGGGACTCAGGGCGGCGGCCGGGGGGTTCATGGGACATGGCTCCCGCGCCGACGACTGCGAGGGCTTCTCGATGTTTGTAGTCGCGACGGTTGTGCAACGCGTGATTCAGGGCGTTGATGACCCTGTGTCGATTGGCCTCGTGCCGTTCCTTACCGCATCGATTCGCAAGCCCGTCCGAAGGAATCTTGGGGACCCAGACCAGGACCTCTTCGACTCCGCGATCGATCGCACCCAGGAAAGTCAGAAGTTCGCCGTACGACTGGCCCCGGTCGCCCGGCTCGGTCTGAATGCGGCCATTGCCTTCTTCACCACCGCGGCCCATCTACGTTCGATCGACGAGATCCGGCGGGCCCAGCGCCAGGAGCGGCTTGAGCCGGATCGCCAGGCGGCGTTGACGGCGCTGGATGATAAGTTGAGTTCTCGCTGGATCGACTCGGTTTGCGAATACGCCGCCCGACCACTCTTCCCGCTTGGGCTTCATCGCGTCAGGCAGTTTGCGAACGATCGCGTCGGTCCGGGCGCCCTCCTGTTGATCTTGGGAGGATTGTGCCCGCACGCCATCGCAAGCGGTCCTTGGTGTTCTGTGCGGAACCGAGTCATCCCCGCCTTCGTGGATGCGATGAAGGCTCTTCTTGGCCCCAATTTCATGGTGGCTCTTGAGTCCGGGCTCCGCCGCGGGATGACAGAAGTCGATCTCAGATCGTACATGCGCCAGTTCGCCGCCGGATTGGTCGGGGTCCTTGAGTCGTTTGAGCCGGAGGTGCGGTGCGACGACGACCTGCTCGATGACGTCATGCATCGGCTCAACGCAGATGCCGATGGGGCGGCCATTCCGAAAGGACCGCTGCTGCTTGTTCGAGCGATCGGCCGCGGGGCGGCCCAGTGCTTCGCGGGTGGTAAGAGTCGAGCGACCGAGGGGCCATCGCCGCCGCGCTTGGGCTCCGCGGATGTCATCGCGGAATTCAAGCACCTGGTTCGGAGAGTCGTTGGGGGCCACGAGGTCTCGTTCGACGAGGTGGGAACGGCCACCGCTCAAGTCTGTGACAGCGTCAGGACCATCGATCAGTGGACAGATCTTCTCAAACGCTGATGGGTTGGCCCAAGGAGAATCCGATGGAAGGCGATATCGAAGCGCGACAGCACCGTGCTGGGGACCTGCAATCACAGTTTGGGGATCGACCCATCACATGGTCGGAGATTGAGGATCTCCACCCGGAGGTCACGCGCGAAAAGGTCATGGCGTACTTCGACGGGACGCTCGGGGACGACCCCGCCCGCCGTATCGTGGAGGAGGTGCTCGCGTGGCGGCCGTGGATGCAGGCGATTCATAGCTTGCCGAAGGCGGCCGACGAGCAGCGGATCCCGCTTGTGCATCTGGCGCTCCCGGACGACTCAGAGCCAGCGGGGTTTGAGTGGTACGGCCCCCGGGGCCGCAGTATCCGTCTGGAGCCGCGGAGCGATGGCACCCACGCTGTCTTTCTGCTTGGCGTCGGCCCCTCCGAGGACGCCATCCTGCTGGCGGACGGCCAGCCTCTGCCGCTGAGCGAGCCCCGAGGCGACGAATGGGCCCGGATCGAGACCGACCGGGTCATGGAGCTGGTGAAGGGCGGCAACAAGCTTGAGTTGGGTATCCGGCCGATGATCGCACAGGCGAGTCTCGGCCGGTTGTCCTTGAGGGAGCGGTGGCTCCCCCGTGTCAAGATGACGGCGATCATCTTGATCAGCGTCGGCGTCGGAGTCTTGATCGCGAAGATGACCCCGATGGCCAAGCCGGCTCCGCTGCGCAGCAGCACGCCAGACCAGATCGCAAGCGCCGTGCAGCGCTTCCTGTCCGCGGACGAGAATGCCAAGCCTATCTACCAGCGATTCGACGCGGGGAGCGGGTCCTCCCTCTTCGCCCTGATGGCCAGTGTGCCCGGCGAGAGGAATGTCTTTGAGTTCATCGATTCAAATGGGCAAGCGAGGCGGCTGCAGTCCGCCATGACGGTGCCCCCCTCGGTCAGCCGCTGGTTCAACCAAGACCCGGAGCCGCGCCTGGTCGAAGCGACGGTGTGCGACCTGCTGCCGCCCGCCGAGAATGCCGGTCAAGAACTGCTCGTGCTCGAACGGCACCAAGCCAGGGAGGCCGCGGTCCTTCGGGTGTACGACTCGAAGTTCCACGTCCTGCGGGAGGTCTGGAATCGGGGTTACATCTACCACGCACGCCTGGACCAGCAGCGTCTGTTTGTGGTGGCCGCATCCAACGCCCTCCCCCAAACGCTGGCCGCGATGCGTGGATGGGAGCCGGCCCAGTTGGCGAACAAGGGACCCATGATCAACCCCAACGTCCTGATGGTGGTGGACGCGGGCCGCATCCCTCGGCAGGGGGTCTTCTTCCCTATCGCCGGTGGAGGGGGACTCGACACCGTGTCGACGGAACTTTTCCTGGCCCAGCCATTCGAGCACAGCATCATCGGGTTGGCGCTGCGAGATGTCGAACCATCTCCCAAGCCGGGGGTCTTTGCGACGCTCATCTTCACGCTCGGAAGTGCAGTGGGCGCAACACCACTCCAGGTGTTGGTGCATGACATCGATGCCAGCGGCCAACGAATCGGTCCCTGGCGGGAGCGAAGGACCGACGGGGAGCAGGCAAGTTCGGTGCAGTTCGCCGAAATGCTGAGAATCGACCCCAACCAGTGGAATGGGGCACTCGCACGGGTCGAGTCGTACCGCGGGATGCTGCCCTCGGAAGTGGTTCAGGCGATCACGACTTCGGGTGGTCAGGCGGTCGATGCACAGGCACTGGAGGTTGCTCGGCTGCGGGCACAAAGCCGGTTGTGGTGCATGGAGGAGGTGCGTGACCTGCTCTCGCAGTCCCAACTTCCTCCCGCCCGCTACGCGGCGGCCCTCCAAGAACTGGGGCCCATCCTTGCGGCGCGTGACCCGGGATGGTCTCAGGACACACAGGTCGAGTTGGGCGCCCTCCACGCGCTCGCCCTGTACCGGCTTGGCAAGGGCCAGGAGGCGCTGGAGGTGCTGAGGCAGACGGCCAGCGCATGGCCGAATGCGCCGCGTGCCAGGTTCGACGCCATGGCCGTGGAGTGCATGGTGCGGGCCGATCTCCACGACCCGAGTGCCGCCGACGTGCTCTCCCGATTGAGCGCGCAATTGAACGCGCTCAGCGACCGGGAGCGTTGGATCGTCCTGTGCGATGCTCGCACGAATCGCCTGCTCGCCGGCGCGAGGGCGGCGGTCGGCTCGTCGCGGCGGTAGCCGGACTTCACGCCGAGCGAGAGCGCATCTGTTCCCAAGGACCGCACCGGATCGCCGGTGCGGTCCTTTGTTCGTGGTATCGCGGTTTCGAAAGTGCCAAATACCCCAGAATCTGATCGTTGAGGGTAGAATTCACCGGTCTCCCGGGAAGTTCGTATCTTGATGGGCTAACATCAGGCGAATGACGAGCTTTGGCGAAGTTGTCGAAGCTGGGTGTTTGTAGCGCCGCACAACCTCGAGGGCTGGCATGGGAAGGCCGTACGCCGAGGAACTCGACGAACTGGACAGGACCTACGAATGGGGCATGCGCGCACCGATTGACGACTTGTCCCGATCAATCGGACGTTGCGGTCACGCGGCGCTTTCGATCATAGGGTCAGGTGGATCGTTGACCGCGGCGCACTTTGCCGCGCTCCTGCATACACAATTCACGGGGCATGTCGCTCAAGTCCAGACCCCGTACGAGTTCGCGACCTCTCCACGATCTCTGCTGGATTCTTCCCTCCTAATTTGTTCGGCGGGAGGAAACAACCCAGACGTTCTCGCCGGCGCCCAAGTCGCCGTTAAGCGAACACCGCTCCAACTCCTCGCCATTACGATGCGTTCTCGCTCCAAGCTTCAAACGATCTTTGCGGAAGCGGGCTGGCCGCAGTGCCATGCATTCTCCGCTCCCACCCCAAAGGATGGATTCCTCGCGACAAATTCTCTGCTCGCAACCGCGCTCCTGCTTCTACGGGCATACGAAACGTGGGCCGGCGTGCGCACGTGCCTGCCGAAGACCCTTGGTAAACTTCTTCATGCCGAGGCGGATCCGCAAGAACACTTGAAAGAGTTCCGGAGGCGAGCAAGGTGTGCCATGGAGCGATCCACCCTCATCGTCTTGCACGGGCTTTCGACGAAGCCGGCAGCCATGGACATGGAATCGCGGTTCACAGAGGCGGCACTGGCAAGTATCCAACCCGCCGACTACAGAAACTTCGCGCACGGCAGACATCACTGGCTCGCGCGACATCCCTCGTCTTCCGCGGTCATCGCGTTCTCAGTGAGGGATGACAAAACCGCTAAGAAGACGCTATCGCTTCTGCCACGCACCATCCCGCAATGCGAAATCACTGTGGAGGCAGGACTGAATGGCTCGCTCGCCGCCATTGGCTACTCCATCCTTCTGGCGCAGATTGCAGGGGATGTCAAGAAGATTGACCCGGGGCGTCCGCATGTTCCAATGTTTGGCCGCAAACTGTATCATCTCAAGGCGATGCCGAGGCTCTGCCACGCCGCCACTTCGGCCGACGAGCGCGTGAATCTCGCCGTGGAACGCAAGTCTCGCTACCCAGTGGCGACCCTCGCGGTCCGCGGTGACCTCGATCGCTGGGTTCAACAATACCGGACGTTTATAGGGCACCTCGGCCAGGCGAGAATTCGGGCTGTGGTCATCGACTACGACGGGACGCTGTGCGCGCCGCAGAGTCGCCTTCTTGGTCCATCAGACCAGATCATAAGGCGGCTTAAATCGATCCTCGATGCAGGCGTCACAATTGCCGTCGCGACCGGACGGGGTAAGTCGGTGCGCGAAACGCTGCGCAAGCGGCTCACGAGCAGTCAGCATCGCGCGCACGTGGTCGTGGGATACCACAACGGGGCAGAAATTGGGTCGCTCGCCGACACGAGTTGTCCGCCGGCGGATCAACCGCTGGCAGCCGAACTAATCGAAGTGGCCAACGCGCTGCGCGGGAGCTCCGTACTTCAACGGCACGCCGCAGTGGAAGCGAAGGGACGTCAAATCACCGTCGAGTTTCTTCCTGACGCCAATGGCTGTGCCGTTCTTGCAGAGGTCGTGCAGGTGTGCCGAATTCCCGGTTCCCGCTACAACCTGTCGATCGCCACATCGAGCCATTCGATCGATGTCATCCCCGCCGCTGTCAGCAAGTCAAACGTCGTCAGACACCTGATCAATAGTCTCGGTCTCGACGACGATGCCGCGTCGATTCTGTGCATAGGCGACCGTGGCCGTCCCCCCGGCAACGACGCGGACCTGCTGCGCCATCCGTTGTCATTGAGCGTTGACGAAGTCAATGGTGATCCGGCCACATGCTGGAGCCTCGCGAAGCCCGAGTCCCGCTTTGACGTTGCATGTCTGGAATACCTGACCAGGCTGCACCCCGTCGGCAAGGCGCTACGTTTCGACACGAAAGGCCTGCTCCCGTGAAGGATGTCCTCGCCGAACAACTCCTGGCCAAGGTCCTCGCGTGGGAGCCGAACGACATCGCGAGGGAGAGGCCCATCCTCCAGGCAATGGCCGCGCTCAAGTACGATGAGTATGAGCAGTTCTCGCCGGGACTTCGGTTTCTGGAGAGTCTGGCTTTGTGGCTCGATCAGTTCGAGCCCGCTGATCGCCAAGTCGCGTATCGATTCGTCAAGTCTTCCCTGGTGTTCTGCTCGGCCGGGGAAATGGACCACCTGGTGGACACGGCGTACCAAGATCACATTCGTCCGATTCTTCTCGCACGCTCGGCTCGCGAGAACAATGTCAGCGTTCGCCAGGTCGGTCGCATTGCTTCGTCCGCCGCATTCCGCTCACTCCAGCGGCAAACGCTATTCCTTGGACTCAGTGACGGCGCCCGAATCGACACGTTTCGACGCGCGAATCCCGACTTAAACCACGAACAGATCTGGCAAACACACGAACTCTCCGTGGGCCGCGTGCAGAAACTGCTCGAAAAACTCGCCAAGCACCTGTCGGAGATTGACGGCGGAACCGGCGCAAGCGCGAAATTCAGCACCATCGTGCTCTTGGACGATTTCTCCGCCAGCGGGACCAGTTATTACGCCAAAGGTGACAACGAGCCGCCGGGCGGAAAGATCGCGACATTCCTGCAGGCGCTTGCCGACGAGAAAGGCGCTCTTCGGCCGCTCTGTTCTCCGAACGGCGTGGAGATCATCATCCTGATCTACATGGCTACCGAACAGGCGATCCAGTATCTCCGATCGTCGCTTGCCGACAGCGCCACACTGGGGATCACGGCCGTCCACGTCGACACGGTCCAGTTGGTCCCTTCCCAGGTTCGCATCGCTCGCGGCGCGACGGAGCCGGAGTTCGTCCGGCTTGTCGAGAAATACTACGACGATGCGGTGCACAACGTGATCTTCGACGTGAACTTCAAGAAGGGCGGGACCCCCGACGGGAAGTACGGTTATGCCGGCTGCGGCCTCCCTGTCGTCCTTCATCACAACACACCGAATAACTCTCTCGCGATCCTCTGGTTCTACGAGCGGTGCGATCTGCGCGGACTCTTCCCGCGAGTGCAGCGCCACCGGGAAATGACATGAGAGGGCTACGAAATCCATTCCGGTTGCGGCGAGCAGAGAGTATCGACACCGACGATGACTTTCTGACGCTGTTCGAGCCCGGGATTCTGGAGGTGCTCCCCGAGGCGACCCTCTGGGATTCGGTTCACATCATCCGCAGCGCGGCCGGAGGTGGCAAGACCAGTCTCATCCGAATGTTCACGCCCGGTTCACTCGCGGCCTTGTGCAGGCGAGGGAAGAACGACGTCAGAACACGCGAGCTTTTCCAGAAACTGAAGGACTTCGGAGCGATCAATGACGCAGGGCCCGCCGTGTTGGGAGTGCTGCTCACGTGCGGACCGGGCTATTCGATGCTCCAAGACTTGAGCGTTGATCAAGCCCGCAAGAGCCGGTTGTTCTTCGGCCTGCTCAACGCCCGCATCACGCTTGCTGTTCTTCGCGGGGCGGTTAGCCTCAAGGGGCTGAGTTTTCCCGATGGCTTGGACCAGATTCAGGTGGCCTCGGGAAAGCAGACCCCATCCCTGCTCGGGGTGGCGTTCCCATGCACCGGTCGAAAGCTCTACCAGTGGGCCGAGGAGCGTGAGGCGATACTGTGCGGGAGCCTTGACAGCTTGGGGCCATTGAAGGCGGAAACGCTGCCGGGGGACGACGCCCTTTACAGCCTGAGTCTTATCGAGCCCGCCAATCTCTCGATCAACGGCGCCCCTGTCACCTCACGCGTGCTGCTGATGATGGATGACATTCACAAGCTCACGTCGCAGCAGAGGGAACTGCTCACAAGCACCGTAATCGACGCCCGCAGCCCGGTAGGCATCTGGATCGCCGAGAGGTTTGAGGCCATGTCGCCGCGCGAGATGCTCTCTTCGGGCGCGGAGCAGGGGCGCGACTACGGGGCGACAGTCGAGATCGAAAGCTACTGGCGGGGGCGGCACGACAAGTTCGAGCGCCTCGCGACAAAGGTCGCCGACCGCCGCATCGGCGAGGCGTCCGACACGGAGATCGCGTCGTTCCATGGTTGCCTAGAGGAAACGCTCGGCGGTCCGCGCTGGGATCTGAAGTTCACCGAGATTGCCAACCAAGTCGCCGCTCGCGTGAAGGCCAGGCACGGCACCAAGCTTCGGTTCCAGGAGTGGATTCGATTGCGGGATTCTCTTCAGGTAGTTCCTCGCGAGCGTGCCATTGAGTGGCGCAAGCTGGAAATCCTCATCGAGAGGGAGCTCAACAGGAAACAGAAGGGCTTGTTCGAGGAGCATCCTCTAGGTGAGGAAGAACTCGGGGAGAAAGACGACTCGTCCGTAGCGCACGCCGCGGAGTTGTTCCTCGCCAAAGAGTTCGATCTCCCCTACTACTTCGGGTCCGAACGCGTCTCTAGGCTTGCTTCTCTGAATATCCAGCAGTTCCTGGGGCTAGGCGGAGAGGTATTCGAGGAGTCCGTCGCCGCAGAACTGCTGCGCCGACCTTCGTTCGCGCTTCCTGGCGAGCGTCAGCATGCGATCATGAAGCAGATGGCGCGCCAGCTTTGGGACGAGATTCCCCGCAAGGTTCGCCATGGCAGGATTCTCCGCAGGTTCCTGGAATCGGTGGGTAAGTTTTCGCACTGGTACACGTACCGCCCCACGGCGCCGAACGATCCGGGAGTCACCGGCACCGCGATCAGGATGACCGAGAGGTTCCAGCTGTTCGAGGAGACCGAGAAAGAGAGCGGCGGCAACGAGGGGATGTTGCGCCTCGCCGAGACCCTGACATCCGCCCTGTCGCACAACCTGTTGGTCGCGCAGCTCGACTACAACTGCAAGCAGGAGAGGTGGATGCTCCTGAACCTGAACCGCCTGCTCTGCGTCCATTTTGATCTTCCGTTAGGCTACGGACTGTACAAGGAACGCCCACTCAAAACGCTCATTCAGTGGCTGGACCGGCCATACGCGGAACCCTCCGAGGAGGAGTTGCTATGACGGCCAACGGCCTTGCGCTGGGTGAAATGCGGTGGCGGGACTACGTCCAGGTACGTGGTACTGCGTTCGACTCGTTTTGGAAGGATCACACGTCGGGTCAGAAGCGGCGGGTGCTATTCATCCTCGGACGTGGCTTCGATCCGAGAGCCGCCATGGGGCTCGCACGAATGGCGACCGCCGCGCCGGATTGCTCGATCGACATCATCGGACTCTCGTACGAAGAGGATGCGTCCAGCCCCTCCTCAGTCCAGGCCGACGCGGTCGCAGCGAACTGGACCGCGATCCAGTCGTGCGTGGCCGGCCGCGGAACAGTCTCGACTCGAACGGTCAAGTTCCGGAACGACAAGGGCGTTTCGATCGCCGCCTGGAGCGCGGCAGACCTGTTTGGCGACACCAGAGCTGTGGAGTCCTACACCGACGTTGTCGTAGATATCAGCGCGATGCCCCGAGTCATCTACTTCCCTCTGATCAGCCGACTCATTTACTTCTATGATGACCTGGAGAGAGCCGGTAAGGCGGCCCCGAATATTCACGTGGTCATCTCCGAGGACCCACGGCTCGACATGCAGATCAAGGAGCAGGGAGTTGACGAAGCCGCCGGATACCTTCATCCCTTTGAGGGACCCTTCAGTAGAGAAGCCCGGGGTGGGCAGCCGACCGTCTGGATTCCCGTTCTTGGTGAAGGACGCACGGCGCAGTTTGATCGTATCTGCGAGCTTGTGAAGCCGGGAGAGACCTGCCCGGTGTTGCCGTCCCCCGCACGCAATCCGCGCCGCGGCGACGACATCGTCATGGAGCATCAGAGCCTCTTGTTCGATCAGGTCGGCATCGACCCGCGCAACATCATCTATGCGGCCGAGTCCAATCCCTTCGACATCTACCGCCAAGCCCGGAGAGCGGCGATTCACTACCACGAGGTTCTAGAGCTCATCGGCGGATGCAGGGTCGCGCTGTCGGCGATGTGCAGCAAGGTCATGTCTCTTGGCATCCTCTTGGTCGCATACGAACTGAAGTCGACCCAGTTTGAAGTCGGGATAGCGCATGTCGAGTGCCAAGGCTACGAAGTTCCTCGCAATCCACAACTAGACGTCGAACCTGTCGGCATTTGGCTCGCGGGGGAGTGCTACAGGAAAGAATAATGTCCCACAATCGTTCAACAAAGCGCCGCGCGAAGCCGCACGTCATCGGGACCGGATTGGTCGCACTCGACGTCGTCATTGCGGACAACGCGGACACCGATCCCGTGCTTTGTACCGGCGGCACCTGCGGGAATGTGCTCACAGCGCTGGCCTATCTCGGCTGGAACTCGTATCCGGTAGCACGCCTGCGGGGCGATGCCGCGTCAAAGCGGATTATCGAGGACTTGGAGTTCTGGGGTGTGAAGCTCGACTTCATCTCGTTGAGCGACGGCGGGAGCACGCCCGTCGTGGTTCAGCACCTTCGACAGACCCGCGACGGCCAGCGCTCGCATTCGTTCTCCCGCAAATGCCCTGCTTGCGGTGCATGGCTTCCCTGGTACAAAGCTGTCCGTGTGGCCAACGTTCCGGACCTCACGACCCGTATGCCGAAAGCTGATGTGTTTTACTTCGATCGCACTTCGCGTGCGGCCGTCACGCTTGCGCAGCATGCTCGCAGGGAGGGGGCATTGGTCGTGTTCGAGCCATCAGCCGAGAGCGAGCCCAACCAACTTGCTGATGCACTCGCGGCCGCACACGTGGTCAAGGTCGCAAACGACCGAGTCAGCGGGAACTCCGCGATTCTCAGGGCGAAGACTCCGTTGTTGTTAGTCGAGACGCTGGGGTCATCCGGACTTCGCTTTGCTTGGTCTGGCGGCAAGAAGAATCGATCCTGGAAGACTCTTCAAGCCTTTAAGGTGGAATCGCTCCGCGACAGCGCTGGCGCAGGAGATTGGTGTACTGCCGGCATCATCGACTCGCTATGGAGCCTAGGTCCGCAGGGGCTGGCGGAGGCGTCCTCCAGTACCGTCCAGGCTGCCCTGATGAAGGGACAGGCGATGGCCGCATGGGCATGTCGCTACGACGGCGCCCGTGGGGGCATGTACACCGTCTCGCGAAAGGATTTTGACGACACCATCGCCGACATTCTCAAGGGCAAGACAAAGGTCGTTAAGGAGACGAACAGCCCGCGGACCCGAGGTACGATCACTCCCGTTTGGTGCGACTGCTGCTTGACCAATACTCGTGTGGCTTCAACTTGAAAACCGTGCGCCGTACGGCGCACGATCGGGGTGGCGCACGCGGGTGAGAATGTGACACTGTGTGTGTTGGCAGAAGGAGGTGCTTGGGCGCTTTGGCGTCGGCATGGAACGGAGCTTGGCCGTCGGGCAAAAGGGAAGCCGCTTCCGCCCCTAAGCCAATTACCGGCGCTATCGGATTTCCCGCTTGCTTCCCGTGGTCCGTTTTCGGGCCTCAATTCCTCAACGCCTGGACAGCGAAAGGCCTCTGCATTAGCGGGGTCTTTTCAACAGGCCGGGGTGACAGTACGCAAGTTGAACTTTTCGTGGATGGAATTCGGTCCTGGGAGCCTGGACTCCGGGCTTTGCTGGCCCGTGAAACCGTAAAATGTGGGTGAAGGTGGCGATACCGCAGGCGAGTCAATAGGGGCACGCCGGCCGCCCCTCTGCCTCGTACCCGATGATGCATTGAAATACCGTGCCCAGGAGTAGCGCGGCCTGAACCGCCAACCGTTCGTCAGCGATCAGCGAGCCATGGGCGAGGCTATTGCGATCGTCGGCGTACTCGGCGATGACCTGGTCTGCGACATTAGGGCGAAACGCCTGCTCGATCCGCGTGCGGCTCAGCAGGTCTCGGGCGGAGTTCATTGGTCTCTTCGCATCGCGCTTGTCATCGTCGCTGGAAGGCGCCTCATACTTGCACGTCTGTGGGTTCCACCAGAACTTTCCCGCGATCTTCTTTCCGTTGTTGGTTTCGTACACGTCGTAGCCCGAACTATTGAGCAGTGCTGCGTATCGCCAGATGATCCCCTCCGCCTGGGTCACGGCGAGCAGAGTCACCGACTGGAGCCGACGGTTCAGTAAGGCATCGCGCAACTCGGCGAGGACAGCGATGACGTCCGCGGCATCCGCGTCCGCGCCGAATGGAGTCTCCTTGAACAGGGCGACCAGCCTGTCGCCGTAGGCGCCGGTGAAGATCTCCGCCGCGAGTTCGTTCGTCACAGCGTCGGCGTCCTTTGTCTTCTTCCACTTGTCGAGGAGGCCCCGATACATCCGCAGAGGAGCATGGATCAGGAACCTGAAGGGGAATGTCACCCAATCGGCGTCGCAGCCATCAACGATCCACTCTTCGTACGTGAAAGGCGTAAACCAGAGGGAACGGGACAAGCTGGGCATGTGCCGAATCGCAGTGAGATGTGAGAGTTCGCTCCCGGCGATTGCTTCGTCGGACTGCTGTTGGACCCTGGACTTGAGCGCATCAAGCTTCGCGACATTCTGATCATACGCGCCCTTGTGCTCCTTCTGCCCGTGTGTCGGCGTTGGCAGCTGCAGAATTACCTGTGCCTCAGCAGAGTTGTCCTGTCTGGACTGAGCGATGCGAGCAATCAGGCGAGCCCGGCGCGGCACCGCGTCCGCCACGGACTTGGCTCTTTCCGATTCAGAGTACCCCCGGAGCAGGTCATGCACGGCGGACGCCGCGTCGGTCGATGTCGTCGCTGACGCACACTCCTTGAAACGATCTTGCATCCACTGATCGGTGCTCGACTCGAACAACCTAGCAGCCAACTGACGGCACGCGTCGATCTTGCCCGCTTCGTCGAAAGTGGGAACCGGATCGAACCTCGCCTTTATCAACGCATCAAGAAATGCCGGTCCGTCCTGCGCCTTACGCGCAAGGTCGAAGGCTTCGAAACGCTCGCCCCATGTCATCTCCCAGTTGTTGGGCTTGACCCCCGGGTGTCGTTTTATCAAATGCGATGCCATGCCTGACTCCCGATGATTCTCCCTTGCTCGGCGTCTACGCGGCACCGTGCGCTCAGACTGCCGGGTGCTGGCACGTCGGGGACGGCTGAATGGTAGTTGCATGGCGCCGACCTCAGGCAAGCCGCATGCCGTGAAACGGAGTCCGCGAAACTTCCGCTGTGAATCTGGGTGACAGGACACGGTTTGAACTTTTTGTAGAGGGAATCCGCGTTTGGGGGCCAGAAACGCGGTTTTTGCTCAGTGGGTGGCCGTGAGTACGGCCAGGGTCGTCACAGCCGCGGATCGACAGGTTCGCTCTCCATCGCGAGCACCGCGAACACACATTCGTGAAGCGTTCGAATATTTCCGAACCAACGGCGTCGGCCGTGTGATCTGCGAAGAAAAGCATATGGGTTCGAGAGCGGTGGCGATCGTCTGTCGCGACGCCGAGGTAGCCCGTAAGCGGTTCGGCGTCGCCCCAACTTCCGTTACGTCGGAGCTGCTGGGGTCGGCCGCGGCCACTGAAACCCTCGGCCTCATCTACACGCGGACGGGGCGGCCGTTCTTCAACGACAGTGCGACCGAGCAAGCCCTGCTCCGCCGGCTCCGCGATTCGATCACCAGGGCTGGACTGTGGGATGAGCTCCAGACGGACTGGATATGCCTCGACTGCGAGCTCATGCCGTGGTCGGCCAAGGCTCAGGCCCTGATCAAGGAGCAGTATGCCGCCGTCGGCGTTGCCGCCATAACCGGCCTTCAGGGGAGCGTCGGCGCACTTGTACAGGCACACGCCCGTCTCCCTGTAGTGGGGCCGCTTCTCGACCGACATCGCGAACGACTGGAACTCGTCCGAAAGTACACGGCCGCGTACCGGCAGTATTGCTGGAAGGTCCGAACACTTGGGCGATGGCCACTGCGAGCATTGACGAAGCCACGTAGGGGCGATCATTGACGTACTGGTCAAGCGTTCGCTCGCGGCCTTTGCCTCGAACAAGCGCCACCGGGTCGACATCGATGAGAAGGGCTGCGACGCAGCGCTCGGCGGTCACATCTGGGTAGAAGACGTGTGCATCGCCAAACGCCAGCTTGAAGGTCTGGACCCGGCCCGGATGCTTGTGCAGCAGGTAGCCCAGGTCGCCAGCAGGGGTATGCGTGGTGGGAATCTCAAGCAGCATTGCACCGGAGGATACCGACGCAGCGCGTCACTATGACTATCCTCGCACAGATAGAGGGTGAGGTTGGAACGGGAGAGAGGGCGCGTCTCCCGCTTCATCAACTCGATCATCGCGGAACTGCATCCGGCACCCACCGATCCCGGGCTTCCATGATCCCAGCCGAAAGGCGGGCCCAGATCGCGACCGTCTCTTCGATTGGGGTAGAGAGAGGGGTTTGGAGAGGGAGAAGGCCTCGTTTCCACCAGTCCGTCGCCGCTAGCTGCGTTGTTTGCCGGCCTTGGGAATCGCAAGCGGCTGTCGCAACTTCCGGGAGCACTGCTGCCCACGGTTTGATGGGCGCGAAACTTCGGCGGACCCGCAGCGGACTAATCCGTCGTATCCTCTTCCACGGAGGTCACCATGGTGCCCCATTCCCGAAAAGAGCGTTTTCAGCGGGCCTACCGGTTTCTGTACCGATTGGGTCTCCGTCCAGTGGACATCGCAAGAGAAACGGGGTGCGACCCCTCGACCATCTCCCACTGGGCGAGCGGTGACTACCTCCCCGGTGAGGATCTTCTTCACAAACTGGAAGAAGTCGTCAATCGCGTGATCTCGCGGATGTTCGAGATGGTGATGAGCTCAAATCCCAGCATCGCCATCCTCGGCTTTAACCTCACGTCCGGGCAATCACCCTGCAAGGAAGGTCTGCAGTCCGCGAATGACGAACTGCGAGCCCACTTTGTTCGCCAGTTTCTTGGAGTGAGCGACGAGGACACTCCGGCGCACCTGCCCGCGGGGGCGCGTGGGGCGATCGCTCGCGTGGGAGGCGGCGTATACCTGATCTACGTTTCACCAAACGCGGCCGGCGAAGCTGGAGCGATCTTCGATCACGAGGTTTCCGAGCTACGTAATCACATCATTTGCGACAAGCCGCTGCCGTCCTTCAACATTGAAACCGACTACTGGAGCACGTCATGACGAACAACGGTCTTATGTCCCAAGGCACGCCATCGCCCCCTGCAGACGCTAACCGACGAAAATTCGGCTGGAGCGAAGGCCGCGAAGGTGAGGCGCTAGAAGACAAACGCCGAATGGCTGACCATTTCGTCAACCATGATTTTCTGACCAAGCCTGCCATCACGATTTCCCCATCAGATTCTCGTGAGAACGCAGCACTCGTGATGGTGACCTTAGGGACAACGCCAAACGCCGTTGTTGAGGAGAGTCTCAAGTGGATGGTGCGGCAGTGGGAAAGGAATGGTCCCTTCAACGTACGGTGGTACACGCCCGGCGCGCGTGTTGCTTCAACGCTCCAGCGCTTTCGCAAAGAAAACCCCGCAACACGAAGCGCTGGAAACCTGTATCTGTTGCCAGGGCCGGTGGATCAAGACACCGAAGGCGTGCTTGGTGACGTGCCAGAGAGTTTCGTAGCGGAGACTCTGGGTGGCACGGGCTTTAAGCACACTATTCTCAGTGCCTACTCCTTCGACTTGGACAACGGCGTAGCGAAGTTTTGGTATAAGGATGAGATCGGTCTTCAGCGCTCAGTTGCATTACGGACCTGTGAACACGCGTTCTTGTTTCTAGATCCCTCCAAGTTCCGGGCCCAAGGCGAAGTAGGGTACTCGCTTGAGGAAATGCTCGACCCTACGAAGTCGAGGTCCCGCCTGGTGACGATCTACACCGTTGGATCGGATGCAAATGAAGTGATCAGAAGTGGTTTTCTGAAACTCTGGCAGCAGGTTGCCAAGAACTGCGGCTTCACCGTGAAGACCAATCGGCTTCGATTGTGCATCGTCGGAAGGCCCGGTGAAGCTCCAGAGGTCCTTCCATCAGCAGTGAGCACGGAGGTTACCAATGAACAACACTCGAATGACTCGGAGCGGCTGCCTGCCGCTCTCAGTTCCCGTAGTCGATCCTGACTGCCTTCGGCACTCGCTGGCGCGGACCCTAGCGCTGGGCGGCGCGAATCTCTGGATCGCACAGCACACCAAGGATCCCGCGGTTCGAGACAATTGCAGGCGGTGGGTCGAGAAGCATTGTTGCTCTGCATCCGTACTGGCGTTCAGGATAATGGCATGTGCGGCCTAAGCGTTCGAGGATTCGTACCAGACCTTTGTTCCGCTGAACGCGATTGACTTGAATGTGCAAAGACGACCTCCCTGCTAGCCGCATGCCGTGAAACGCGATCCGTGAAACTTCCGCTGTGAATCGGGGTGACAGTACACCAATAGAACTTTTCTTGGAGGGCGTTAGGGTTTGGAATCCGGAGATACTCCATTTGCTCTTCTAGACCCCTGCGATGAACCCCCGCGACTGTCGTCGTAGCGTTTCAACCGCAGCCTTGACCGCGGCGCCGTCAGGTTCTCGCTCGCCCCACTCTCGCCAGAAGTCGCGAGTCTGGCTGAGCGGAGCAATCTTCGGCATGTTCAGCCGAATTCGTGCCGGCAACAGGATCGCATCTCCCAACAGCAGCGCCTCGCCAGTATCGAGCAGCGGCAGGCCGTCCAGCACACTAGCGAGCGAGTCCGGCATTAGCCGCCGGACGACATTCTGGTCTTGATCGTTGGTCAAACGCAGAATCAGGAAGTTGTTGCACTGGCTGAGGATGGTTCGGCTGACGTCCGACGGGCGTTGACTCACGACCAGGAGCGACACGCCATACTTCCGCCCTTCCTTGGCGATTCGCTCGAAGCAGTAGAGCGCTTGCTTCTCCACGGCGTCAGCGTCCTCCTTGACCGGTAGGTAGAGGTGTGCCTCGTCGCAGACGAACACAAACGGCGTTCGCTTTTCTGGCTCCATCCAGAACTGCACATCGTACAGAAGGCGTGCGAAGACGCCCGCCACGACGGGGAGTACGTCCGACGGCACTTCAGAGAAGTCCACGATCTTGATGCCGTGCTTGCTCGCCCCTGGCGAAAGGAGCGACAAGACCTGCTTCGCTAGCCAGTCATACTCCAGTGCGGCGGCTGGAGGCTTGAACATGAACCCGTAACGCCTGTCCTCAGCCTTTGCTTCGAGTCGAGTGATAAAGCGAGTCAGTTTGTCTTCCCAGTCTCCCTTGACAGGTCCGTTCTTGCCCACACCCTTGGTCGTATTGTCCGTAGTCAGGTGTGCGAGCAGGTCCGCCAGCTTGTAGGGAATCGGAGAATCAACCGTAAATGTGGCCTTCACGTCCGCGTGAGCGGTGCCCAAAGCGGCTTCCTTCAGTGTCCGAACGTGCGACGTGAAGCGAGACGCTTGATTGGGCGCATTCTGATCGCTTCGATCGAGGATCATGGACAACATCTCCTCGCGGTTCAGGAGCCAGTAAGGAAGAAACAGCGCATTCGCTGGAGGTTTGTCGAGATCGCCCGGTCCCGCGATCTTGAACTGCGACGCGATCGCCGTAGGAGCAACGCTTCCCGATGTCGCGGGTGGCTTTGCTAGAGATGCATACTCACCGTGCATATCAAAGACGATGATGTTTGAGTGCTTGCGGGCACTCGCACGCTCCAGAATGAGCGAGACGCACCAACTCTTTCCCGACCCAGTGCTTCCCAGAATCGACGCATGCCGCTGAAAGAACTTGTCGCCATTGGCGATGGCAGCAGCGGTCTGGTCGAGGACGAACGTCCCGAGTTCGAGCCGCTGCTTGTCGTCGAGTTCCTTGCCGAGCAATCCCATGAAGCGCTGGAGGTTGCCGCCTTCGATAAGGAAGCAGTCCCGGTCAATTTGTGGGAAGGAATCGGCGCCGCGCTTGAACCGATTACGGACGGTCCCATCGACGCTGCGATAAGTACCAAGCAGCGTCACGCGGAGCGCGTCGTCAGGAACAACTTCAACTTCAAGAGTGGTCGGCACCATCGGGTCCGGTTGGGCGGTCTGCTCTCGCAGTTGCCGCGTAACACGCTCGGTCATGCCGATCAGGAACTCTTGAGCGGTTGAGCCTTGGATGGCCACTAGGCTCCCGACCGCCGCGCGCGGCAGGAGCGCCGCATTCTCGACAGCGATCAGCACACGGCTCGTATCCACGGCGGCCACTTTGCCGAGTTTGCTCGCGGCTTCAAACGACAGAACAGGGGTCTCGGATGTCACAGCAACTCCTTCGCGAGAATGTCGATGTCCCACAAATTGTGGCCTTGGTGGTCGAATGCGACGCTCTTGGACGCAACCGAAATGCCATCCCAGGCCGAGGGCTTGGAGAGGCACACGCACGAGGCGTTTGCGGATGCGAGATCCATTGCCTTCTTGCTGGGCGTATGTGTCAATATCAGGGTGGGCGTGCCGCTGTTGATGCGTGTCTCTAAGTGTGTTTGGAGATGATCGTCGTTGAAGCCATACCCAATGATCAGCAAGCGTGCGGCGTGGTTGATGTGGTCGTTGGCCAGTTCCCGGTGCTTGTCGAATGGGAAGCCGTAGCCTTTCTTGTATTTGTTGAGGCCTGGCGTGATGACGAGCCGCTCCGCATCCAGGCTGAGCGTGCATCGACGCGGCTTGCCGTTACCCTTGTACCAGTCAAAGCTGCCATGCGGTTTGAGCACTATGGCACGCGGAAAGTGGTCCAAAGACGTGACCTTGGCGCTTGTGGTGATTCCCCTACACGAACCCATGCAGCTACGTTGATGATCGAATTCTCCCGCGTAATGTCCGATCGCCGTGCTGTCGACGTGGAATCCCGCCATCTCGCACGCAAGCTCGACCAAGCGGTCGTAGTTCGTGGTGACGATGGGTAGCCCACTTTTGGGCTTGAGGATCTTGGCGAGCAAAGTCGTCAGACGCAGCGTTCGCGATCCCGCGATTACATCGCCCATGATCTTGAGTTCCGCGGCGGTCAGCAACCCGCAGGTCTCCTTCACGATCCACTCTTCCAACGTATCGGACGGCGCTTGCTCAAGCAGCGCGGCTTCGAGCCCACGATTCGCGGCCAAAAGCGCCTTGATCTGCGTCCATAACGCCGCGTCATTGGCCCCAAGCGCACCGCTGCGGCTGTCCAAGTGGGTGGCAAGCGGCCCCATTCCCGGCACACCTTCAGCGGCGGACAGGCCGGACCCGACCACAACGACCAACCCGTCAGTGAAATGGCCTTGGATGAGCTTTACTACGTTTTCATAGACCATTGCGAGAGTTTACGCAGTGTCGTGACCGTCGTGACGTGGAGTACGCCTCGCGCAGGCACGCTTCGCAAAGACTTCGGTATAGACAACGTCTGGAACCGGTTCAAACGCAGCACGAGCTAGTCAGGGCAACAGGACAAGGTTGAACTTCGCCATAAACACCGATGGCCTCGGCACTTGCCGAGGCCATCAAGCTTCCTGAATCGGGGTGCCGGGATTTGAACTGGCAGCGCCCGCGTCCCCTTTCGGCCAAGTGTCGCCAACTCGATTCTGGCTCGAACGGCGCCCATGCCACCATGTTCACACAAAGAAAACGCCCCGAGCTGCGCCGGGGCGTTGGGGGGAGGCCGTCGATGCCGATCTCGTCACTCGATCGCGGGGAGCGGGCCGTCGACGCCCTCGTCCCAATCGATGCGGCCGTCGGCGATGTCGGAG
>JADLFE010000052.1 GCA_020845755.1 Phycisphaerales bacterium | reverse complement strand
CTTGCCCTTCTTCTTGCCTTTCTTCTTCGCCATGTCAGACTCCTGAAAGAGTTGTCATCGAGAGACCTGTTCCTTGACCACCTCGGTCATGGGTCTCTCCGATGGAAAGCATATCGGAAAATTCAAGGTTGTGTCTTCAACAAAGACGAAATCGTGATGACGATTCGTCCGAGGCACGACGTCCGCGCGTTCCATAGACTCATCAACCTCGATCGGAGTCAGCGCATGTCGAAGCTTGTCACACGGACCCTTGCCTGCGGCATGCCGCTCGTTGTTGAAGTGATCGACGACGTGCGATCCGCCGCCATCAGTTGGCTCGTTCCCGGCGGATGTGCCTACGACCCCGTTCACCTTCAGGGCCGCGCTGCGCTGTGGTCCGAACTTTTGCTCAGGGGCTCCGGAGCCCTAAATTCAAGGCAATTCGCCGATTCCATGGACCGCCTCGGCGTGTCGCGTGGAGTCTCCGTCGGCGCCTACTTCATGCAGATCGGCGCGACGCTGCTCGGAGAACGTGTCAGCGCCGCGCTCCCGCTCATCATTGATATCGTCCGCCGTCCGCACCTCGCGTCCGACGCCGTCGAGCCCGCGCGAGACCTCGCCCTCCAGTCGCTCGAGTCGCTCCAGGATGACCCTCAGGAGCGGGCGGTACTTTCCGCGCGTGATCGACATTTTTTTTCTCCATTGAACCGTTCCGGGCTCGGGACCGAGGATGGATTGACCGCGATCACCCATGAGGCGCTGGTCGCGGGATGGTCCGATGTGGCGCGTCCGGGCCGTTCAATCTTCGCCGCCGCCGGTGCGATTGATCCCGATGCGATGGCTCGCCAACTCGATGAACTGCTCGCGGGTTGGGATGGCACAACTTCCGAACCTGTCGTGTCTTCCGTTGCGCCGCGCGGGTACGCCCACGAAACCGACCAGACCAATCAGGTCCAGATCGTCCTCGTCCACGACGCCCCCAAAGAGACCGATGACCGCTCCTGGCTCGAAAAGATCGTCGTCTCTGTCCTCTCCGGCGGCATGTCCGGCCGCCTTTTCACCGAAGTCCGCGAGAAACGCGGCCTGTGCTACTCCGTCTCCGCGGGGTACCGCGGTGATCGCGACTTCGGAGGCGTCACGGCCTACGTCGGCACCACCCCCGAGCGAGCCCAAGAGTCCCTCGACGTCCTGGCCGCCGAATTGCTCCGCATCACCGCCGCCACCACCAAGGGCGGCGGGGTGACGCCCGAGGAGTTCCAGCGGGCCGTCATCGGCATGAAGAGCCGCCTCATCTTCAGCGGCGAGTCCACGGGCGCCCGCGCCGCCGCCATCGCATCCGACTACTTCCGCTTCGGCTACGCCCGCTCACTCGACGACCTGGCCGCCAAGATCGACGCCGTGACCCTCGCCAACGTCAACCAGTACCTCGAAGACCGAACGCTCGGCCGCGTCACCATCCAGACCCTCGGCCCTTCCACGCTCGTGCCGCCGCTCTAGATGCGCGACGGCCGTTTCCTTCCAGGCCGCCAGTGACCATCACGCGAGTACATCCGCGGCGTGGTGGTTGTCGACCACGCTGTGTGTCCTTCGTCCAGCCGTCTCAGCGATACGGCGACGACAGCCTCAACATCACCGGTGCATCGCGATCGCACACCAGTTTGCCGTCCACCACGCGCAATTCCGCCGACTGGATCGAACTCCGCCTGGCCGGATACGGCAGGATGCCGTTGCGCATCGGGAAGTCCTGCCCGTACGGGTGCGTGAAATACACGATCAGGGCTCGGTCGCCCTCGACCACCACGTCGGCGTGCTTGCCGATCGTGCCGTCGTCCAGGCGTGTGCCCGCCTTGTCGAGGATCTTGCCCTGATACTCCCACGTCGCAAGATCGCTGCTGCGGTATACATCCAGCCCGCTGTTGGGGTCCTTGAGCATCCAGCGGTACCCGCCGAACGTGAAGATCTTGGGTGCTTCGCCGTAGAGTTTCGACACCGACGGGTCGCTCGCCGGTTTCCAGTTGTTCAGGTCGTCGCTGTCAACCGCCAACGTGTCGGAGTTGTGCCCCTCGTCCTTGTACCACAGCCGCCATCCGCCGCCCGCCTTGGGGAACAGGCTGGGATCGATGCAGCGATCCGACGACAGCGGCAATCGCCCCACGCGCGTCCAACTCGACAGGTCGCGCGAGGTGAAGTGATCGATGAACCGCTGCCCGCCCCAATCGCTGTGAACGCCGGGCACCACCGTGACAAAGCAGTGGAACACGCCGTCGCTGGTCCTCACCACGTCCGGCGCCCACAGCGAGTGCGGCTCGTCGCCCGAGGGCAGGGCCAGGATTCCAAGGTAGTTCCACGTCGCCCCGCCGTCGGCGGACTCCGCCACGCCGATTTTGGTCTGGTGGCACCACTCGACATCGGGCAGGTCGAGCTTGGCCCGGCGCTGCGTGTAGAGCATCCACCACGTTCCGCGCGCCGGGTTGAAGACCAGCACCGGGTCGGCCGCGCCGTCGTAGGGCGGATCGCGGTAGAGCGGGGCGGGCGCCGCGCCATTCGCGTTGACCACGAGCGGGTGGTCAGGATCGACGCCCATGTCGTGGAACCGTGCCGCGGCATGGAGGAAGTGGGTGGTGATCCAGAAGACGGTCCAGCCCTCGCTGTAGCCGCCGCGCATCTTTTCGACGTCGGACATGTCGCCGTGCTGGGCGAAGTTGGTCTGCTGGATCTGCTCTCCCTGGCTCCCGGTGTCGTCGATGAGTTGTCCGCACGAGCGGTACATCAGCGTGGCGATCTGGCTCAACTCAGGCCGCCCGAGCAACCGCCCCATGCGGTAGATCTCCGGCGTGAAGTACACACCAAAGACGTCCAGGTGCTGGTTCTGCGCCGAGACAACCGTCCAGCCGCGCGTCTTGAAGGCGTGGTCGCGCAAGCGCCCCGGGGGCAGATCGATGTCCCACAGGCATGTCCAACTCAGCGTCGCGTCCATCGCGTGCTCGGCCCGGCGCAGCCAGGTTGTATCGCCCGAGTGATCGAAGCACGCGAGGAAGGCCTGGAACGCCGCCCACGCTCCCTCCTTGTCCTCGCAGCGGGCGTCGAGCGTGCCGCCCCAGTAGGGCTCGCCCGCGCCGATGTGCCTCTCGGCGGCGGTGCTTGCGATCTTCATCGCGCCGCGCTCGCACACGGGCGAGTTCAGCAGTCGAGCCGCGCGGAGCAAGGGCGACACAAAGAACGCCTCGTTGGTGGAGGCGGGGTTCCAGCCGTCGCGCAGCACGCGATCGGCATGGAGTTCGCACGCGCGACGGAGGAACGCGGTCCAGCGCGAGGTGTCGATGCCGCGCCGGTTCGCGGCCTCGATGGCGAGGCTGATGGTCTCGAGTGCCTGGCCCTGGGAGACGAAATCCTGCTCGCTCCATTGGGAGTTCTCGACGGTGTAGCGCTGCAGGAACCCATTCTCGTTGAACGGCGCGGTGACGAGCAGATCGAGCGACCGAGACGCGTCGCGCTGCCAACTCGGCCACGAAGAACGCTCGCCCATCGCCAGCAGGTAATACGGCACGGTTTCGGCCTGGCCGCACCAGCCCATGACGTAGTGCGTTCCCTGCACATAGTCGGGGTACATCTCAAAGCCGCTGTCCTTCTCACGCTCGCGCCAGCGCGAGCGGGCGAACGCGAGTTTCTGCTCGATGATGCGTGCGGCGGTGGGCAGGCCGTCGGCCGAGAAGGGCTGGGCGCGTTCGATGCAGGTGCGCAGGGGCGTGCGGAAGCCGCTGCCGACCTCGGCGACGGGGTAGACCTGCAGGGCGAAGTCCTTTTCGACGACCGCGCCGGGGCGGAGGTTCATCCACGTGTTGTCATACGCCATGAACTCGCCCTGACGTGCTTTCACGACGGCGTTCGCGCCGTTCGAAGCGCAGGGGCCGCTGTAGGCCGCCAACTCGTAGCCGGCTTCGAGGGGCGTGACTCCCAGCGACCACCATTGATCGCGCTTGTTGGCGCTCGGGACCAGCGACGGCGTGGTGTGCATGGCCGCGCCCGCGCCCTTCCACTCCACGCTCGCGAACGGCATGGAGTAGCGGTGCTCTTCGTGATACGAGCGTTCGCCGGGTGTGCCGGTGTTGACGACGACGGCGGCCTTGGCGCGGCTGGCGGGATCGGCGGCAGACACACCGCTGGTCTTGGCGCCGGAGGGATTGCCGTAGAACGAAATGCCGGGGAGGAACGGGCGGGCGTCTGCGGTTGCTCCCGGCGCGATGAATCGCACGCTGAGCGTGCATCGCGAGAGGGTTTCTTTGCTCTTCCACTCGAAGCGACGGCGGGCGAGAACGAGATGGCCATCGACGCGGTAGGCGTCGCGGAGTTCGAGCCGGCCGTTGGCCAGATCAAGGTGTCCGGTGAGGATGGTCCAGCCGTTTTCCTCTCGGACGTTGTCGGGCGCGGCGTGGTGCCACGCGCCGGGCCAGCCGCCCTCCCAATCTGTGGCGATGGACCAGAGCCCCTCGGAAGGTGATTCGAGAATGGCCTGGCCATCGAGTTGCACGCGGACGCGCGTGGGATGATCGCGCGAGACATCGAGTGAGGGCTGGGCCACGAGCGACGACGCGATGAGAGAGATGGCGGAGATCAGCATGGGATTACGCTACCGATGGTGCGAGGAGATGGCAACGCGAGCGGGATTGAGAATGGTGGGGGTGTCCCGAGCGTTTGTAGACGCCGCGGATGAGCGAATCCGCGAGCGAATCCGAGCGCTGGAGTTCCTCGAGCCCCCGATTCGCGTCGAAACGACGCTCATCGACGGGGTGAAGAAAACGTGGTCAAGGTCGGCAAGATCCGCCCTTGACCACGCCACCCGAAGAAGAGAAGAGCACCGATGTCGAGGACGACTTCCGTGGCACGCGCGTGATGACGGATCAGACACGGAAAATGGAGCCCATCTTCTTTCCGATGAGGACGCTGGAGCCGGCGAGGGTGATGGTGAGGAGGACCATGCCCCAGACGCCCAGGGCGCTGGCGATGTACGGGCCGTCGCCGAGGCGTTCGGTGAAGGCCATGATGGCCTTGGTGACGGGGTAGTTCTTGGCTTGCTGGGCGAGGATGATGGAGTCGCTGACCTCGAGCATGGAGAAGCTGAAGACGAGCAGGCCGCCGGCGATGACGTTGGCGAGGATGAGGGGCAGGATGACCTTGCGGAAGGCGTAGAGGCGGGACGCGCCGAGGTTGATGGCGGCCTCTTCGAGTTCGCCGGAGGTTTGTTCGAGGCCGGCGACGGTGGAGCGGACGATGTATGGCAGGCGTCGGATCGCGTACGCGATGATGAGGAGCGGGACGGGGTTTGGGTCAGCGCTGACGACCGAGACGATGCCGTCGAGGATGTCGCCCTTGGCGAAGGGCCAGCGGAGGGTCATGGCGACGTAGCCGAAGGCCATGACCAGGCCGGGGACGGCGAGGGGGAGCATGCACATGGCGTCGAGGACGGCGCGGCCGCGAATCTTGGCGCGCACGAGCAGATAGGCGATGACCAGGCCAAGGCCGACATCGACGAGCATGGCGAGGGAGGCGAGCTTGAGGCTGTTGACGATGGCGCCGAAGCTGTCGGCGGCGGTCATGGCCTGCTGGTAGTGCGAGGCGGTGAGGGCCTTGGGGAGAACGGATTGATACCACGCGCCGGGGGCGGAGACGCTGGTGAGGATGACGCCGACGTGGGGCGTGACGGCGAGGATGGTGATGAGGGCGAAGCCGGCGAAGGCGAGCCAGGCGGGGAGGCCTGTCAGGGTGACTTCGCCGCCGGCGCGTGAAGCCTTGGAGTACATGGCGTAACCGGCGCGGCCGAAGAGGGTCTTGCCGAGGATGTACATGAGCACGGAGCAGGAGAGCATGACGACGGTGAGCGCGTAGGGCGTGGCGGAGCCCTCGATCTCCTTGAGCTTCTGGAAGATCTGCACAGGCGTGACGGCGTAGTAATCGAGCATGAGAGGTGTGCCGAGTTCGGTGAAGCTCCAGATGAAGACGATGGTGGCGCCGGCGAAGATGCCGGGGCGGATGAGTGGGAGCGTGATGGTGAAAAAGCGGCGCCACCAGCCGGCGCCGAGGTTTTCGGCGGCCTCGTCCATGGCGGGGTCGAGGTTGGCGAGGGCGGCGGAGGTGTTGAGATAGACGATGGGGTAGAGGGTGAGGGCCTGGATGACAACGACGCCGAGAAACTTGGACTCTCCGAGGATGTCCCATTCGGTGCCGAGGAGGGCGTTGAGCGCGCCCATGCGCCCGAGGATGGCGCGGAGGCCCAGCGCGCCGACGAAGGGCGGGATGATCATGGGGACGAGGATGGCGGCGTTGAAGAAGGGCTTGCCCGGGAACTTGAAGCGAGCGGCGACGACGGCGAGGGGGAGCGAGATGAGGATGGTGAGGGTGGTGGTGGTGAGGGCGACCTTGGCGGAGTTGAACAGGCCGTCGAGGAGGCGGGGATCTCGGAAGACGGAGAGGACGTGATCGAGTGTGAAGCCGGTGCCGCTGGTGATGTCGGTGGCGAAGCCGCCGCGGACGGTGAGCCAGATGGGGTAGAGGAGGAAGAGTGCGAGGATGAGGAGGACGCCGGCGAGGAGGGCGTACTGCCACGCGTGGCGCCAGAGCGCGGCCCGAGCACGTGCGATGGCGCCGGGTGTGTTCATGGGGGGAGAGTGTATCGGGGAAGGAGACAGAAAGAGACGGAGAGACGTGAAGAGAAAAGGGCAGTCGAGAGTGACCGTGTTGGATTTCGGATCAGCGCGTTGAGCCGCCATCGGTGGGTTGCGCTACCTGACCAGTTTTGCTCCAGCACGGCTTGCGTGCGAAGCCGGAAGCTCTCTAGAATGCACTTACACCGTCCGGTCTGCATTGCTGGAGCCGCCCTTGGACGTATTTGCAGAAGCTGCCATCCCTGTCGCAATGCGGTTGGCAAAGGGGCTTCTTGAGCACCGTCGGTCGCTGTGGTTGGAACTGCGGTGCCGTGCATTGCTTCGCCGCGCGAGGGTGCGTGTGGCCATGAGTAGCATCCTGTCACTAAAGTGGGACAACCGGTTTATTCTGGTTCAGAACAAGCACCGTCCTCACGAATTTGCGCCCTTTGGGGGTGTGATCAAGCACTCCAAGACTGCGGAGGGGTTTCTACGACAAATCGGATTCGAGCCGCACACGCTCGATGGCGATGCCAGCGACATGGACCGGGACATCCGTGGTTTTATCCAGGGCGGTCGGTTTCCATCGTTCATCAAGTGGTTTGCGACGGGTGTCGACCGAGAATCGAACTCGATTCACCGAGAGTTACAAGAAGAAGTTGCGGAGGCCTTTGCCGAGCAGCCTGACGCTACTCCGGCGATTTCTGCCCGCCTGCGCCCGATCTTCCTTTGGAACGCACAGACGGAGTTCCGTCGCCCGCCGAATCAGGATTTCTATCAGTTCCGCTTGTTCCAAGTATTCGAACTCGAGGATGATGAAGAATCTCGCCATCTCCGATCGTCTCTCGCCCAGGCTGCCGGATGGTGTCGCCGCTTGCTCCTCGCGAGCCCGGAGGAGGTGCGTCGGGGACGGGCAGGCGATGCGCACATCGCGGGCCACACGATTTTCCTGCTGAGCAAATCCGGAGAGTCCAACGAGCCCGAGCCGCTTCCGATCTGATCCCGCTCCACACGATCCAGCCTCGTGCTTCGAGATTCTCGGTGAAGTCGGAGCCAAGGGCGGGAACTCAAGTGCGGATGTCACGAGGGCCGTCAAATGTCGCCGATTGTGCTTCCGCCCGGGAAACGCCCGCTCAAGGTGATTCGTAGCCTCCCGGATCCAGCCGACCGCGTGGAGGAATACGCCAAACTGCTGGAGTGGCTGCTGGCGTGCCACATGGGGGATCCCGAGGCAGCCGAAGCCCCGGCCTATCTCGGAACCCATGTGCAACGTCACGCAGACAAGTTCATCTCGGTTGGCGATGTTCAGAAGGCGGTAGACGTATGCAATCGGATCAAGCACACGATCCTTGACACCGCCGTACCCGATCTGGATCAGATCGTTTGGGCGGCGAATTGCCTTGATGGAGCCATCGTCGAGGCACTCCGTTATGTGGGGCCGGCAGTCCGAGAAGTCGTGGACGAGGCGCCGTCGTTCGCCGCATTGGAAGAGTGGCGACGGCGCGGAATGGAAAACCACGACGCCGAACGCAGAGTGTCGGGTGTGGGCGTGATTCTGTACCTCTACATCCATCGCATGGTGGCGCATCCAACGAGAGGGGCCAGCAGAGCGCAGCTCCTTGAGGTATTTGGCTTCCTGCTGTTTCCGCATTCACTCGGCGTGTGGAGGGTCCGCGACATCAATCGCCTATCGCTGGAGTCGTCGGGAATTGGATTCGCGCAAGATGATGGACCGATTTTGCTTCCTGCGGGGAAGAAATCTTTGGATCTGATTCGGAGACAGCGAAGTGCCGCAGACCGAGTGGAAGACTACGGCAAATTGCTCGAGTGGCTCTTGGTCACGTTTGTCTCCGCCAAGGATCTCAGGCAGGACCTGAGTGCGCATGTCGAGACCAACGCGAAGTTCTTCGCGTCCCTTCCAAGAGTCTACTTCGGGCTTGGTGTGTACAACGACCTGAAACACGCGGTATCAGTCCGAGCGCCGCGCGACCCGCAGGAAATCTCGCGTGCGGCGATCAATCTGGAATGGGCGGTTCTGCAAGTGCTCCCTTACGTTCCGTGGTCGGTTCAACGGGCGGTGGCCGTCGACGGCATGTGGAATCAAGTACGCCGAACCGTCATGTGGTGCGTTGTCGGCGTTGTAGGTTGGTTTGTGATGGTGAGCATTGCCGCGTGGCTGAATGCCACCCGGTCGTCGAGCTAGCGCGAGCCCGCGCGGGTCCTTCTTGGGTTTCGCAGTTGGCATTGGAATGGCGCACGGACGATCTTCTTCGGATGGGTGAATCACTCAACGAAAAAGCCGGGCGAGGAACCCGGCTTGGAGAGAGCGGTTGATTTGGCCGCGTGACGGCGGATTACGGATCGAGTTTGCGGAGGGAGAGGTTGAACTCGACGAGGCGCTCGCGGATTTCCTTGAGCGAGGTGGCGCCGAAGTTCTTGACGCCCATGAGTTCGGCCTCGGTGTGGCTGGCGAGATCGCCGACGGTGTGGATGTTGAGGAGTTGGAGGGCCTTGCGGGCGCGGACGGAGAAGTTGAGGTCGGAGACTGGCTTGCCGAGGGTCTGCTCCTGGCCGGTGCCTTTGTACTGCTCCTGGAGCGCGCGGCGGGCGGCACGGTGGGCGTCTTCGAGGCCCTGGCCGAGGCGCAGGCCGCGGGCGGTGAGCATCTGCTTGATTTCCTGGAGGCTGGATTCGCCAAAGTTTTTGTAACTGAGGAGTTCGGCCTCGGTGATTCGGAGAAGATCGCCGAGCGAGCGGATGTTCATTTTCTTGAGGCAGGTGCGGGCGCGGACGGAGAGTTCGAAGTCGGTGACGGGGGTGTCGAGCAGGGCCTTGCGTTTGAAGGTGTCGCGGTTCTCGTCTTCTTCGACGATCATCTCGCGGCTGGCCTGGACGTCTTTCATGTAGAGGCGGGCGCGCGGGTGGTTTGGGTTGGTTTCGAGGACCTGTCGGAGGCATCGCTCGGAGCGGACGAAGTCGGCGCGATCCTCGTAGAGGATGGCGAGGTTGATGAGCGCGTTGATGGGGGCGGGGACCTGCGAGCAGGCCTGCTCGTACATCGCGATGGCTTCTTCTTCCTCGCCGACGCGATCGAGTTCGTAGCCGAGCATGAAGAGGTTGTCAGGGTTTTCGGGGTCGGCGGCGACAGCCTTGCGGAGTTCGGCGATGCACGTCTCGTGGTCGCCGCTGTTGCGCAGTTTGCGCGCCGCGGAGCCGTGGGCCTGTGCGGCCTGGGTATCGCGTCGGACGGATTCTTCAACACCAATCACCGTGTCCAGCGGATCATGCGACATCCGATGCATCCTCTATAAGGGACCGGCCGCGTCGGTGCGGCCCGGTCGTGGGAGAAACGTTAGGGGGCCTGGAGCCCGCTCTCAAGCCTCGGCGGTTGCGGGGGGCTCGACGAGCCTCATCGACTTCCACTTCCCGGTCAGGAACCGACCAAGGAGGAGGAGGCAGAGGGCGAAGATGTAGGTTGCGGCGGCGATCCAAGGGCCGAGGGATTGGAGGCTGGGGAAGACGCGGATCATGAAGAACCCGCCGCAGACGATGATGACCCAGGAGGCGATGACGGTGGCGACGCCGGCGAAGACGGTGTCGCCGGCGCCGCGGAGTGCGCCGGACATGACCATGGCGGTGGCGTCGAAGAGCTGGAAGGCGGCGGTGGCGATGAGCATCATGGAGCCGAGGCGGACGAGTTCGGACGAGATTTCGGGGGGCGTGCCGTCTTCGATGAAGAAGCGGACGAGTTGAGCGCGGAAGACGACAAAGAGGACGCCGCAGACGCCCATATAGACGATCGCGAGTTTGGTCGCGAGCCAGGCGCGGCTTTCGGCAAGGTCGGGGCGTCCTGCGCCGATCTGCTTTCCGACGACGGCCTGGCATGCGACGGAGATCCCGACGGCGGGCATGAAGGAGAGGGACATGTACTGGTGGGCGATCCAGCCCGCGGAGGCGTGCTCACGCCCGAAGTGGCTGACGAGGTACACCATGAAGACGGCCCAGCAGATCATCTCGTTGCCGAACATGAGTCCGGCGGGCCAGCCGATGCGCCCGATGTCCTTGACGTGCGAGAGGCTCCAACGCCAGGCGCGGCGCGTGTGATAGGCGGCGTTCATCTTGGGCCCAAGAAACACGGCGAGCGGGATGAGGAACTCGACGCCCGAGGCGATGACGGTTCCCCAGGCGGAGCCCTCGATGCCCATGGGCGGAAGGCCGAGCGTTTCGCCGGTCCAGCCGCAGAGCCGTCCGAAGAGTCCGAGGTCGGCCGGCACGGGCCCGTTGCCGAAGATGAGGACGGCGGAGATGAAAAGGTTGACGATGTTGGCGGCGATGCCGGCGGTCATGACGACGCCGGCGCGGTGCATTCCGTAGAAGAACTGCGAGAGTCCGCGGGTCCAGAGGTTGAGGAGGCTGCCGTAGAGGAGGATCTGGCCGTAGGTTCCGCCCCAGGCGGCCTGCTGCGGGTCCATTCCGGTGGCGAGAAAGATGCTTGGCAGCGTGATGGCGAGAGGGAGAAGGACGACGGCCCAGAAGAAGATGGAGAGCCAGAGGCCGTTCCAGGCGTAGGCGGGCCCGCGGTCGGCGCGGCCGGCGCCCATGTTCTGAGCGACGAAACTATTGATGACGTTGAGGGTTCCGACGGCGATGGATTGCGGGACCCATGCCGCGACGCCGCCGTTGCCTTGCGCGCCGACGAACTCGGGACCGAGGCGTGAGACGAGCCACTTGTCGGTGAAGGTCATGAGTGTGTACGAGGTCATCGTCGCGACGGTGGGGCCGGCGATGGTGAGCAGTTCGCGGAGCGGGCTCTGGGGCGTGGTGTCGCCCGCGCTGGATGGAACGCGCGTGTCTGACATGAAAGATTGGCCTTGGGTTGGTGTGAGCGGATGATAGCCGGAGTCGGAGCGCGGGCCGGGGCAATGGGCAATAGGGAATGGGCGATGGTCGAGCAGCGATCCGGATCTAGGGTGTCCGGGCGTTCTTGCGCCGGGCGAGACGTGCCGCCAGTACGATCGCGGAGGACATGCTCCCGGCGTCGGCGACGTTCTGGTCCGCAATGTCGAAGGCGGTGCCGTGGTCGGGGCTGGTGCGGATGATGGGAAGGCCGAGCGTGACATTGACGGCGCAGTCCCAGGCGAGGACCTTGACGGGGATGAGGCCCTGGTCGTGGTACATCGCGACGATGAGGTCGAATCGTCCGCGGAGAGCGGCGTTGTAGATGGTGTCGGCGGGGAATGGTCCTTCGGCGTTGATGCCGCGCGAGCGGGCGAGTTCGATGGCGGGGACGATGACGCGTTCGTCTTCGTCGCCCATGAGGCCGTGCTCGCCGGCGTGGGGATTGAGCCCGCACACGCCGACGCGGGGAGATTCGTGCCCGAATTCTCGCACGGCGGCGGCGCCCTGTTCGATCACGCGCGCGATGCGATCGACGGTAAGCATTCCTGCGACGCGCATGAGGGGCACGTGGATGGTGACGAGCACGACGTTCAGCTCGCGGCGGTTGCTGGCGGGATCGGCGGGCGCGTGGAAGAGCATGGCGGCCGAGGGAACGCCGCAGCGCTCGGCGAGCAGTTCGGTGTGCCCGGGATATCGCCCGTGCCCGGCGCGTTTCCAGGCTTCCTTGGAGATCGGGCCGGTGACGATGGCGTCGGCGTTCCAGGGGTCGGACGCGGCGCGGAGCGTCATCGCGATCGCGTCGTCGACAAAGTGGAACGAGAGATGGCCGGCGGCGGCGCTGACGGTTCCGATCGGGGCGTCGTGCGCGGCGTGGCGATCGATGACGAGGACGTCGTGCGAGTCCGGGGAGTTGGCGGGCAATGACTGTGGCGCGGTGGCGTCTGGGTTGCCGACTTGGGTGTGATTGATGACGCGCCAGTAGGGCGGTATCCCGGCGCGGTTGGCGGCACGATGGATCGACTCGGCGTTGCCGACGATGCGGAAGCGGGCGAGCGAGCGGACCTCTGGGAGTGCCAGCGCCTTGACAATGACCTCCGCGCCAATGCCAGCGGGATCTCCCATGGAGATGGCGATCACGGGGTGGACGGAATGGACAGGACCAACGGACATCCGGGCATGATAGTGGGGGAGGGGCGTATGTCGAGGCGTCCTCACGCGGGCGTCCGCGGTCGATATCATGCACGCACGCTGCAACAGGAGATTGAACATGGCTTACGTCGATGGATTCGTGCTGCCGGTGAAGTCGAGCAAACTGGCCGCGTACAAGAAACTCGCGAGGATCGCCGCGAAGGTGTGGAAGGAGCACGGCGCCCTCGACTACAAGGAGTGCATTCTCGACGAGTCGTCGGACAGTTTCGGCCTGCCGTTTCCGAAACTCGTGAAGCCCGCGCGGGGCGAGACGATCCTGTTCTCGTGGATTCTGTACAAGTCCAAGGGCGACCGCAAGCGTGTGATCGCGAAGGTGATGAGCGACAAGCGTCTGAAGTGCGATCCGAGCGGGAAGGACATGCCCTTTGATATGAAGCGGATGGCGCAGGGCGGCTTCAAGGTTCTGGTTGAGGCGTGAACCATGCGGCGAGAATCGCTGGAGAGGGCCCGTCGGCGGGAGACCATCGCGATTGGAGTCGCGCTGATGGCGCTGGCCGGCTGCGCAGGGGACGCGTCGCAGAATCGGCGCGATGCGATCTCCCATCCCGAATCGATGGAAGAACATACGGGTCGGGACCGGACCACGTCGCGGGCGTCGCCCGGCGCGACGGAACGATCAACCAGTCAGGGAGACGCGATGAGAGATGAAACCAACAAGCGCGGCGTGGAACTGTACGAAACGCCGAGCGGCAAGAAACTCCCCGGCCTTTCGACGATCAAGTTTCCGTCGGGCGTGGTCGCAACGGACCTGGTGTTTGGAAGCGGCGCGACGGCGATGCCCAACAGCGTGATCAAGGTTCACTACCACGGCACGCTCCCCGACGGCAAGGTGTTCGACTCGACGCGCGGCAGCGATCCCATCACGTTTCCGCTCAATCAACTCATCCCCGGCTGGCGCGAGGGGATCCCGGGCATGATGGTCGGCGGCGTGCGTCGTCTGGTGGTCCCGGCCAAGGAGGCGTATGGCGATGAGGGCGCACCGCCGGACATCCCGCCGAAGACCGATCTGGTCTTCACGATCGAATTGGTCGATGTCGTGGAGAAGAAGTGACCGCGTGAGTCGTGCGCCGGCCGATGGCGCATGCCACGCCCGGCCGCTCGCCGACGGGCGATGAACGATCGACGCAAGGGCCCGGGTCGTTGAACCCGGGCCCTGTGTGTTTGTCGGCAGAGATGTGGAGTTAGGCGCGCCTGCGGCGTGCGGCCAGTGAGATGCCCATCGCGCCGAGGGTCATGGTGCCCGGGGCCGGTAGCGGGGCGTATTCGCCGGGGTTGCCGATGTCGCCGTCGTTGGAGACAAACGAGCCGTAGGCGTCGCCGCTGGCTGCCAGAGTCCAGAGGTGGCAGTCGTTGGCGCCCAGGCCCGACAGGCCGGTGTTGCCGGACTTGTTCTGGGTCCGGATGGTACCCGAGAAGTTCTGATCGCCGTAGGTCAGGCGATCGACCAGGGTGCTGCCGTTGAAGATGTTGATCTCGTCGTTGCGAGACAGGTTGTTGGCGTTGAGTTCGGCGATCTTGACCCACGCGGCGAGGCTCCAGTTGCCGCGGAAGTCGTCGGCGGTGATCTCGGTGATGATCGCCGATTCACCGGCCTTGAGCGTACCCAGGGTTGACAGGTCGAACGAGCCGGGCGTGCGGCTGTCGTCGTCGAAACTCCAGCCGGCCATGGAGACGGCGGTGTTCCCGGTGTTGGTGATCTCGATGTATTCGCCGCTGTTGCCGCTGTACATCCACTCGGAAATGCGCACCTGCGCGGAAGCAACGCCCGTCAGCGCCAGCAGCGCCGATACCACTATCAACTTCTTCATATCTTTCACCCTCCTGCGCACGCGAACGAACGGGCCGTCACGCCGGGGGAGGCGGAAACTCCCGTCGGCGAGCCGAGGCACACGCTGCGGGGGCCGGGTCTTCCGCGTGCGGAGCGAAACATAGCGAATGGCGCCGCTGCCAAGTGCTCAGGAATCGTGAAGGAATGGTGAATTGCGCAATGCATGCGGGCGAAACGTCAATCTCGGATCAAGGATTTGTCATTTCTTAGCGCGATACACATGGTGGTATTGTGATCGCTCGTTATTGTTCGACCCTCACCATGGACGAACGAACCGCCATTGTCCGCGCTCACCGCGCGTTCACGCTCATCGAACTGCTGGTCGTCATCGCGATCATCGCGCTCCTGATCAGCATCATGCTCCCCGGGCTCGGGGCGGCACGCGAGACTGCGCGCCAGACCAAGTGCGCCAGCAATCTGCGACAGTTCGCCACTTTCTCGCTCACGTACTCCAACGACAACCGCACATACTACTGCTCCGGTCCGTTCGACAATCGCGCGCGGAGTTCATACGGCCCGATCGACGAGGCCGGCTGGATCGCCGACATGATCAAGGCCAACGCCGGAAAGCCGGGCGACATGTTGTGTCCCTCCGCCGTCGGACGCGCGAATCAGAACCTGTCGTACACGCGGGTGAATGACTCGACGGCGTTCAAGAAGTTCTCTCAGTCCGATCTGGACGAACTCTTCAAGCGGGGTTTCAACTCGAACTACACGCAGTCGTGGTACATGGCCTACACGGAGATGAAGAACAACCGCAACACGGACCTCGATCCCAAGCGTGTGAGCGGCGTGATCGGGCCCCTGAGCGACAAGTACCTGTCAATGGTCGCCCCGTCGCGGGTACCTTTCTTCGCCGATTCGAGATCGGACGCCGCGGACACCGTCAATGTGAGCGGGCAAAACAACATCCGTGCCGTCAAGAGCGTGACCGACGGGCCTGTGCTGCTGGGCACGATCTTCGGTCGTCAGGACTACGCCGACTTCGGGCCCTCGCACGGGAAGTCGAGTCTCATCAGTTTCGGGGATAAGGGACACGACAAGATTCACGGCAATTTCGTGTTCGCGGACGCGCACGTCGGCGTCATGAGCGACACCAACCGCGACGGCGAGTTCGGGTGGGGCGAGAGCGACACACAGGCGGGACAGGCCCCCTATCCCGACATCGAGGGCAAGGTCTTCGGCGGGCACCTGTCGTCGGGCGCGTTCTGGACACAGACCAAGGAGTAATGTCGCGCGGGCGCGGCCGGAGAGCGCGCCGCCGACTCATCGGGTCTTCTCACCCAAGGAGAGAGTCATATGCGTATCCGTTCCGTGGCGCTGCTCGTCATGTTCGCGGGCACCGCCGCCAGTTCGGCCCAGGTCGTCCTCAACGAGGTGTTCCCCAACCCCGCCGGGTCCAGTTCATTCGACAACAAGTGGGAGTACATCGAGATCTATGGCACGCCGGGCATGAAGCTCGACGGCTACGCCATCGCCTCGGTGTTTGGCGGCGCCGACCCTGACGCGGATGGAATCCCGGGCCCGCTCCCCGCCGGCTGGGACACCGGCGACGAACTCGCCGAGATCGACGAGGCGTGGTCGCTCGACGGCCTGTCGCTCGGGAGCAACGGCTTCCTCGTCCTGTACAACAACGCGTCGAACAACAGCGGGATTCTCCCGCTTCTGCCTCCCGCGACCTCGAGGGCGACATTCGCGCAAACGCATATTCCCACCACCGATACGGCCGGGCGAATCAAGAACGATGGCTCGCAGACGTACGTGCTGGTTCGTCGGCGCCCGAACCATTCGCTCAACGGGAGCGGCCAGAGCGTCTACGGCGCGGGCTACGCCTGGCGCAAGGACGTGAATCCTGACGTCAACTACAACAGCCGCATCGACTTCGGCGGGGTCCTCCCGCTCGGCGGGGAGACGCCCGTTGACGGCGAGGACCAGAACGGAGATCAGACGGTCCTCGTCCCTTTGCCGGAGATGCTCGAGCCGTATCAAATGGTTGACGACGTGGCGTGCTCGAACGGCGGGGGCAAGGAATACACCCGCTCGCGCGAACAGGAGATCTCCGACACGCCGGGCTTCAACCCGGACGCCTTCTGCCGCGTGATGTTCTACGGCACCAACCCGCAGCGTGGGCACCGCCTGAACTCCCAGGGAGTGATGGACTTCACCAGCATGGCCGACGAGGAATTCATCTATGGCGAGCAGCCGGCCGCGAACAACACGCTGAATTTCGAGCCCACGCTCGTGAAGGGGCCGACCGATCGCGACGGGCGTCGCTACAACGCCCAGGGCCTGCTCGACGCTAACGGTTCATTCCTGCTCGACGACATCAACCTCGTCGGCTTCCACCTTACGCCCGGCAACTTCAACGACGTGAACTCCTCCGGGCAGGGCGGGAGCGACATCGTGCAGTTCCGCTTTGTGTCCAAGGACTACAACTTCGACGGCGTATTCGACTATGCGGATTACGCTCTCATCCAGAGCCGCATGGGCGCGTCGCTCGATGACACCGCCACCCTCATCAACGACAAGAACACCCTCGACACCGGCGACGACGTTTCCTACACCGGCTGGAAGTGGGAGGGGCGTCAGTTGCAGGCGATCCTCGCCATGATGAACGCCGATCCGCATGACGGCGCGAGCGGAACCAACGCGACGACGGTCACCGCGAGCGACGTCGCCGCGTCGTTCCGCTGTGCCGCGGACTTCAACGGCGACGGGTTCGTCAATGCGCTCGACTACGACGCCTTCGCGTCCTTCTTCGAGGTCGCTGACCCCGGCGCAGACTTCAATGGCGACGGGTTCGTCAATGCGCTCGACTACGATGACTTCGCGTCGCACTTCGAGGGCGGCTGCTGATTCGACCACATCACGCCGGACACGGGTGAATCCGTGCTCGGCGCATCAACCATGAGCACCAGCGCCGTCGTATCCATGCTCACTCTCGCGAGACGACATTCCGGTCCGACCGTCTTCGGTGGCATCCGACGCACGCCAATTCTCGTCGGTGTCGCGGTCATCGCCGCTTCGGCCGCGGCAGAGCCCCCGTCGATCCCGATCCGGTTGATCGCCATGGGCGTTTTCGACGCGCGAGCCGAGGATCTTTCGGGGCTCGTCGAGCCGATGGGGGATATGACACAAGCGCGACTCGGCGGACTCGGGTCTGGTATTGACTGCGTCGGGCGAGGCGACACGTTCATCATGATTCCTGATCGCGGCCCGGGAGACGGCGGGTCGGCGTTCAGATGCCGCGTGCAGGTCGTCCAGATTCCGATCCCGCGCTCGATCGCGCCGGGCGATCGTCCTGCCAAGATCGATCCCCGACTGGTCGCGACACGCCTTCTGACGGCCGAGGACGGGAGCAGCCTCGTCGGCAACAGCGGCGCCTATTCCCTGGCGGACCCCACAGAATCGCGGCGCTACGACCCGGAGTCGGTCCGCGTGCTCTCGGATGGCACGCTGCTGATCGCCGAGGAATACGGGCCCCGCGTCGACCACTTTGATTCGAGCGGGAGGCGGGTGGGCGTGCTTCCGATCCCGGGGTCGTACATCATCGAGGCACCGGACGGCATTCCTGAGAACGAATTGCCCCCTCGGAACACGACGGGTCGCCAGCCCAATCGCGGTTTCGAGGGACTCGCGCTCTCACACGACGGCACACGCGCCGTCGCGGTCCTTCAGAGCCCGCTGATTCAGGACCACGCTCTCGACGACGCCGGCGAGCGTGCAGGACGCAACATCCGCCTGCTCGAAATCCCCCTGAACGCCGGGGGAACGGGCCGCCAGATCGTGTACCACCTTGAGAGCGCCAACTACGGCCTGAGCGAGGCGATCTTTGTTGCCGACGATACGCTTCTGGTCATCGAGCGTGACGGTAAGAAGGGAGCCGATGCGCGATTCAAGCGCATCTATCGTGTGGACATCGGCGCCGCGACCGACGTCACGTCGATCGCCTCGCTCCCAGAGAACACGCTTCCCGCGGAGATTCACGCCGCGCGCAAGACCCTCCTCATCGACCTGCTCGACCCTGAGTATCGCCTCGCGGGAGATGAGTTTCCAGAGAAGGTCGAGGGGATGGCGATCGGGCCCGTACTTGACGATGGGAGCGACAGCCTCGTCGTAACGATCGACAACGATTTCAAGGGGGGCCAGCCGAGTGAGTTCTGGGTGTTCGCGCTCCCGCCGATCGTGACGAAGTCCGAGTAGGGATTGAGAGCACACGCCGGATATGCAACGAACTCAGATGCGGTTCTCGGTGATGTCGATCTCACGCACGCCGCGGGCGAGGCGCACCTGTTCGACGGCGGCGCGGAGTTTCTCGCGGAGGTTGACGGGGTCGGGGACCTTGGCGAGGTTGATGTGGGGCATGGTCTCGTCGCTGGAGAGGACCAGGACGCTGCCGATGCCCAGGGCGCGATCGACGACGGTCTGATGGAGTTGCGTGTCCTTGACGCGGTAGAGCTCGACCTCATCGAGGCTCTTGGTGAGCACTCCGGATTCAAGGCGGAGTCGCTGGGTGGTGAGGGAGTATTTGGTGGAGCGGACGACGATGTATTTCCAGGCCGCTATGGGGATGGTCAGGAAGAGGATGAGCGAGGCGAAGCCGAACGGCGGGAAGAGCACGCTCAGGACGATGGCGGGGATGACGAGGATGCACGCGGCGTACCACCAGAAGTTGACCCACTGGCTGGGCGTGCCGACCCAGACCTGGGATTCGGGGCCGAGCTGACGCGTGGAGACGGGCGGGATGGAGGGCGTGGGGATGGTGGTGCCGAGGCTGGCGGGGTCGACTTCGACGGCCAGGACGGAGAGGCCGAGGCGCTGGCCCATTTTCTCGGCATCGCCGGCGTTTTCGGCCTCGAAGACCTTGGAGGTGCGCTGGTTGGTGGTGGGGTCGGTGGCGTGGACGATGTAGCGCGTGGGCATGGTGAGTTCCCCGAAGCCTGGCCGCGAGTGCTTGTTGGGCGGCGGGCGGCCTGGATTTCGACATGGTACCAAGGGTGCGGGTCAGCGTGGAGCGACGGCGCCGGGTGCGCGGGCGGCATGGTGCAGGCAATGGGCAAGACAGTATGGGTTATTGGCAGATGCGTCGCGGCGGAGCGATAGCAGATGCTCACACGGGCTATTCGCTGGGCGGCAGATAGAACGCGTCGATCACGCCGGGCGCGGGGCGCGGGGTAATTTCGTAGAGGACCGACGCGCCGAGTTGGCGTCTGAAGATGTGCAGATCGGGGTCTTCGCCGGGTCGGACCTTACGATCATTTTCGAGGCTGTCGACGAGCACGACGACCGGCACGTCATCGACCTTGGCGTAGAGCACGACGGTGCTGGAGCGGAGTGGTGTCCCCTCGAACTTCTGCGAATACACCCAGCCGACGAGATCGATCTTGGCGGGCAGGTCCTGCTTCACGAGCATCTGCTGTCCCGTGCTGTAGCCTGTGGCTTCCTTGAACTCGCGGTCGTTGCGGCAGACCCAGTCGGGTTTGAACGAGTCCCGCGCTGCCATGGTGTAGTACTCGGCGGCGTTGTAGCGATGGAATTTCCAGTCGATGCGCGTGTAGATCTGGTACGCGGTGATGGCCAGGAAGAGAAGCGCGGCGGCGGCGATGACGGGCCAGTAGAGACGCAGCCCGGAGAGTTTCGACGCGGGCGGCTTGGTGACCGAGGAGGACGCGGAACGAGGGAGCGTGGGGGCGGTGATGTCGGCGGGAACGTGGGTGCGTTTCAGCGAGGCTTCGATGCCGCGGGCCAGATCGAGTTCGGCTCGGAGCGCCGGGTCGCGGGCGAGGCGTTCCTCGAAGGCGGCGCGATCGGCGGATGAAAGTGTGCCGTCGAGATAGGCGTCGATATGGTCGATGATCGGGCCGGGCGTGTTGCCGCGGGGAGCGTGGGTCATGACGCACCTCCCACGCCCCTGGAATCCGGCGAATTGAGTTGATCGCGCATCGCTTTGCGGGCGCGGTGCACGTGGCTCATCGCGGTGCCCTCGGGGATGGAGAGCGTGCGGGCGATCTCGGCGTAGGAGAGGCCGAGGACGGTCTTCATCAGCAGGCAGGCGCGAGCGGTTTCCTCCAGCGATGCGAGGGAGTGCACAACAGCGTCGTCGAAGGCGTGCTCATCGGCCATGAGGGCGCCGAGCGAGCGATGCCCGGAGCGATCGGGGGTGGGGCGGTCGGAGTTGGGTGAGGAATCGAGCACGACAGGATCGGCGGAGCGGGACGGGCGGCGCTGGGTGCGTCGGCGCTCGTTGAGCGCGACGAAGCGGACGATCTGTGCCATCCAGGCGTCGAAACTGGTGCCGGGATCGAACTCGTCCAACTTGCCCAGCGCGATCACGGCGGCCTCCTGCACGACATCGGATGCGCGGTCACGATCGCTGGTCACAGCGGCGGCGACGCACCAGAGTTTGCGGGCAACGCGCTCGAACAGCGCGCCGAACTCCGTCGACGTGATCGCCCCACGAGTGACCCGGAGCGAGGTCGAGTCCCCGCCCGAGTGTGCATGATCATGAATGTCGCTGGCGGCGTCCATTCTTGCGGAAAGTGCCGATTCCGGACAATGGCCGAACACCTGTGGAGTGGACGGCGGGGTGAGTGAACCACAGCGTATCGAAAGGTATCGATACGAAGCAAGCGGGGTCCATCCGTATCGCGAGCACGGAAGGTGCCGGGAAAATCGACGATTCTGCCCAGGTTACTTTCTGTCGCCGATGTCGCCGGCGAAGTTCCAGACGGGTTCGCTATCGCGGGCCAGCGGCGTGTTGAGGATGCCGGCGCGGACGAGTTCGATGGGGATGGCGCCGTAGGTGAGGAGGGCGTCGTTGAAGTCGCGTTCCTTCATGCCCCCCTTGGTGACGGCTTCCTCATGGAGCGAGCGGAGCGCGAGCCCGCCGAGCATGTAGGCGGCCTGGTAGAGCGGGGCGTAGTCCGGGCCGATGTATCGGCGGACTTCGCTGGTGGCGTTGTCGCGTTCGTGCCCGACGCGATCGACGAGGAAGTCGATCATCTGCTGGGGCGTCATCTCGCCGAGGTGATACTTGAGGCTGATGATGATGCGGGCACAGCGGTGCATCCGCCAGAAGAGCATTCCGACGCGGTCCTCTGGCGATTCTGCGAAGTTCATGTCCCAGAACTTCATCTCCCAATAGAGGGCCCAGCCCTCGACGAAGAAGGGTGTGGTGAACGTGCCCCGATAGGGGCGGACGCGCGAGGCCATGAAGCCCTGGAGGTGGTGCCCGGGGATGAGTTCGTGCGGCACGACGATGCGTGAGAAGTGTCGGTTGTTGCCGCGCATGGATTGGAGTTTTGCGTCGTGCGACATCGAGTCGGCGGGCGCGGCGACGCCGATGGTCTGCCCGCCATAGAACGCGAAGGGCCAGAATCGCTGGTTTTCGGGGGAGATCATCTCGAGGCGCCAGTACTTGTCGGCGATCTCTGGGATGGTGACAAGGTCATGCTTCTTGACGAACTCGATGCCCTCGCGTGTCAGTTCGGCCATCATGTCGGTCTGATGCCCCGCGGGCGCGGTGATGTTCTTGACCTTTTCGAGCGCGGCCTTCCAGTCTTCGCCCAGGCCCATGTCGCGTGCGGCCTCTTTCATGCGTGCCTCGCACCAGGCGAACTCTCTGTCGGCGATCGCGATCAGTTGCTCGGGTGTGTACGCGACGAACTCGAGTTTCAGGTCATCGATGATCCAGTCGCGCCCGATCGGGTTGCCCACGAGCGGATCATCAGGCGCGCCCTTCAGGCCCGCGATGTCCTGACGGAGGTATCGCTCGTAGTCGTCGAGCGCGGCGCGGGCTTCTTCGAACGGCTTCTTGCACCACCACGAGAACTCGGGTGTGTAGGGCGCGTGGTACTCGTACCAGTCGGCCAGCACGCGCCGGAATTCGGACACGGCGCCCGCGGCACGCTGGGCCTGCACTGCGTTCAAGACGATCGGCGCGTCCGGCGCGGGAGGGGGAGATGACGCCGCGTTGGCTTGGGTGGCGTCGGCGGGACTGGTCTCCTTCTTTTCCTCGTGACGGCCTTTCTCGATTCGCTCACGCACCTTCTTGATGTCGGCGGCAAATCCGGCGAGCGTTCCCGCGGACGTGCGCGGTTCGGGCTGCTCCATCCTCCACCGCATGCCCTCGAAGGCGATGACCGCGTCCTTAAACGGGAGCAGGTCCTTCATTTCTGTAATCCGGGCCCGGTGGCGTGCGGCCTGGGAGAGTGACCCGCGGAGTTCATTTCGAAGAAGCACATAGTCGATCTTGCCCTGGCGCGAGAGTGAATCGAAGTTGACGCGACCGAGCATCGACATCTGCGTCCTGGCCAGCGATTCCATGTCGTTCCAGCGAGCGTCGGACCAGCGGATGCTGTGCCATCGCGCCAGCGAGGCGGTGTCCTCGCCCACGAGGTTGATCATGTCGCGGAGATCGCCTCCGGCGGGCGGGAGTTCGTTGAGCGACGACTGGGCGGACGCGATTCCGGTCAACGCGGCGAGGACGATCGAAGCGACGAGGCGGTGTTTCATGGCGGAGAGCGTAACGGAAATCGTTGAGTTCTTGGACGCTCGATCGGAGGGCGGGATTGATGAAACCGCCCCGGTCGCCTGCCGAACAACCGATCGAAAGGGGACCGATGAACGCGATTCCTGTCACAGTCCGGCGAGTTGAGAAGGACGAGAGCGAATCCGGCGAGTGGGGCGTGCGCGCGGCGACGCCCCGCGTGGGAAAGCGGAGCGCCGTATCTTCGTTCGTGAAGAGGCTGCTGCGCAGGCATGAGAGCGAAGAATCGCGAGAGGGAGCGCGCCGACGTGTGGCGGCCCTGGCCGTTCTGCTCGATAGCGCATTCGTGATTCCCGGTACGTCCGTGCGGGTGGGGCTCGACCCCTTGGTGGGGCTGATCCCCGCGGCAGGTGATGCGATCAGTGCGGCCGCGTCGCTGTACATCGTGTATGAGGGCTGGCGTCTTGGTGCGACGCGCAGGCAGGTGGCGGCGATGCTGGGCAACGTGGCGATCGACGCGCTGGCGGGCGTGGTACCGGGGTTGGGCGATGTGGTCGACCTTGCGTTCAAGGCGAACATGCGGAACCTGGCGATCCTGGGGATCACGCCGCGGGTGAATGCCGGGAAGTAGCGGGAAGTTGTCGGGATTCGCGCGGGTCGAAACACAACCGCCGCCCCTGTGCGTGTGCAGGCTGTTGGTGCTGCACGCGCTCACGAGCGGCGGTTGGAGTTCAGGCGCATGCCCTCAAAGGGCAGGGAGAGTGCCGAGCGATCAATTGACGGCGTATGCCTGTTCGCCGTGGAGGCCCTCGTCGAGCCCGACGACCTCGGTGTCTTCGGGGACCTTGACGGGGGTGACGCGGTCGATGAGCCAGAGCATTCCGATGGTGAAGATGAACGCCCATGCGGAGGAGATGGCGACGGCGGCAAGTTGGACGAGGAAGAAGTGGGTGTTGCCGCGGAGCAGGCCGTCGACGCCGCCGGACTCAGCGGGATTCCACGCGGTGGAGGCGAAGACGCCGAGCATGATGATGCCGATGAAGCCGCCCACGCCGTGGACGCCCCAGACGTCGAGGGCGTCGTCCCACTGCAGGCGGTTCTTGAGCGCGACGGCGTAGAAGCAGACGACGCCGGCGATGATGCCGATGAGGCATGCCATGGGCGGCGATACGAACCCGGCCGCGGGCGTGATGGTGGCCAGGCCGGCGACGGCGCCGGTGAGCAGCCCGAGGAACTTGGGCTTCTTATTCATCGCCCAGTCGAGCAGGAGCCAGACGACGGCGGCGAAGGACGCGGCGACGTCGGTGTTGAGGAAGGCGACTGCGGTGATGGAGTCAACGCGGAACTCGCTGCCGGCGTTGAAGCCGTACCAGCCGAACCAGAGCAGGCCGGTGCCGAGGGCGACGAGCGGGATGCTGTGGAGGCCCTTGTCGGCGACGCGGCGTTTTCCGACATAGAGAACGGAGGCGAGCGCGGCGATGCCGGCGATGTTGTGAACGACGATGCTGCCGGCGAAGTCCTTGACGCCCCATTCAGCGAGGATTCCGCCGCCCCAGACCATGTGGACGAAGGGGAAATAGACAAGCAGGAGCCAGGCCGTGAGGAAGAGCATGTAGGCCTTGAAGGTGACGCGATTCGCGAAGGCTCCGGTGATGAGGGCAGGCGTGATGATGGCGAACATCATCTGGTAGGCGCACCAGACGATCATGGGGATGGTGTCGTTGACGGGTGATGGTGTGGAGAGGGTGATGCCGTTGAGGAAGGCCCAGTCGAAGTTTCCGATGATGCCGGCGAAGTCGGTGCCGGACTTGTGATCACCGCTGAAGCACATGGAGAAGCCGCAGACGAACCAGAGGACGGTGGTCCATCCCATGGAGACGAAACTCTGCATCATGATGGTGAGGACGTTTTTTCGGCTGACGAGCCCGCCGTAGAAGAAGGCGAGGCCCGGCGTCATGAGCATGACGAGGCTCGTGCACAAGAGCATAAAGCCGGTATTGCCGGTATCGATATGTGGCATAGATGGGCTTTCAAGACAAGGCTGGGGAGACCAGCGGGCGGTGAGCCCACGACCGCCGTGGGCCGTCGTGATTGATCCTAGCCGGTAATTGAGGACAGTCGAGTCCGATTGATGTTGCCGCGTTGAGTTCATATCCGCAGGCCAGATTCGCCCGCGAAAGCGAGGGGAGCGGTCGTGGTTGGTGTGTGCGTTGATCCACGGTAGTCTCTCGCGGCATGATCGAACTCAGTGACATGGCGCGGCGGGAAGAGACCAGGCAGGCCGAGGGGCTGGCGGCGATCGCGCCGGAGTGCGTGCGGCCCGCGAGCGGCGGCACGATCGCACGAAGCGAGCCGGGGTCGTGGACGAACAACGCGGTGGGCATGGGTGTTTGCGGGGCGGTGGCGAAGAAGGAGGTCGACGCGCTGATCGAATATCACGCGTCGAAGGGGATCGAGCCACGGATCGAGTTGTGTCCGTTCGCGGACGAAGGCTTCGTGCGGGAGCTGGCGGATCGTGGGTTCGTGCCGCGGATCTTTGAGAACGTGTTCTTCCGCGAGCTCGTGGCGGGAGAGGATGTGCGGGCGGTAGTGACGCTGCCCGGAGAGTTGGTGATCGAGCAGGTTGATCCGGCGAGTGACGCGGCGGTGCGGGAGTTTGCGATCGTTTCGACGAGCGGGTTTGCGCCGCCGGGCTATGTCGTGCCGGAGAGCGATCTTCGAGTGGTGGCGAGGATGGTGCGCGACCCGCGGTGCGTGTCGGTGCTGGCACGGCTGGGCGGCGTGGCCGTCGGCGGCGGCACGATGGCGGTGCACGGCGACATCGCGGCGCTCTTCGGGCTGAGTGTCTTGGAAGCCTACCGGCGTCGCGGCGTGCAGCAGGCGCTGCTGGCGGCGCGGCTCAATATCGGCATTACTCGCGGCGCGACGCTGGCGACGATCGGATCAAAGCCCGGCATCGCGACCGAGCGGAATGTCCGGCGGATGGGATTCCAGCTTGGGTATACGAAGGTGCATCTGGTGAGGCCGGGGCCGGGCTTGGTCGCCAACGTGGGTTGAGCGGCGGCCCGCTCGTGCGCGTAGGGGTAGACTGCGAGCGGTGGGGCGGCGGGCTTGATCCTGATGGCGATTGAATGCGAGAGGAGATTTCGATGAGCGGCATGAGCGTGGCGGCGGTGGGGATGGTTGGTGTCGCGCTGGTGCTTGGTGCGTGTGCGGTCCCGGCGCGGGACGCCGGTGTGGCGGGCATGGTGAACGCGGCGGATCGCACGCCGCCGGGGTTTGAACTGCGTCGGATGGGCGAGGGCGAGCAGGCGCTGGCGTATGTGGTCTACACGCCGGAAGGTCGCGGCGACGAGGCGATGCCGGCGATCCTGTTTCTGCATGGCGCGGGCGAGTGCGGGACGGACGGCTGGAAGCACGTGGGAAAGAGCAGCCTGGCCGAGTCGATCATGGACGACCCCAAGCGCTGGCCGTTTGTGGTCATCATGCCGCAGAAGCCGGTGCTGAAGAAGGAGTGGGAGACCTACGACGCGACGGTGATGAAGATTCTGGACGACACGATTTCGCGCGAGAACATCGACAAGACGCGCATGTATCTGACGGGGTTGTCGCAGGGCGGGCACGGCACGTGGGTGATCGGAGCGACGCACCCGGATCGGTTCGCGGCGATCGCGCCGATCTGCGGCTATGGCGATCCGGACATGCTGGCCGGGCCACTGGCGTCGATGCCGGTGTGGGCGTTCCACGGGCTTGCGGACAAGGTGGTGCCGCCCGCGCAGACGACGAACATCACGAAGGTGTTGCGAGATCGGCGCGGGAAGGACGGCGCGGAACTGAAGGAGACGCTGTACCCGGGCGTGGGGCACAACTCGTGGGAGAATGCGTTTGCGGAGAAGGAACTGCCGGGGTGGTTTTTGAGGCACGTCAAGGCGGAGAGGTGAGCGGGCTACTCGTCGGCCGTTGCCAGGGGCGGCAACATGCGGAGCATCCAGGAGTCTCTCGATTGTGCGGGATCGTTGTATTGAGAAATGCGGTTCAGGTGGCGTGACTCAGCGTCGGTGATCGGCGTGCCACGCAATCGATAGACGAGCAAGAGGGCCGCGCGGGCACGCTGGCCGTCTTGATCGGGCTCAACGGCGATGGCGTTTTCAAGGATCGGGATTGCGTCGTCGCCCATGCGGAACAAGGCCTGATAGGCGAAGAGGGCGTTGGCTTCTTCCGCATCGCTGGCCATGTGTGCCAGGAGATTGGACGCGCCTCGGGGCGCGAGCGCCGGATGGCGACTGATCGCAACGATCGCCGAGGCGAAGAGTTGTTGCTGCGGATCATCAGAACCCAAGGCAATTTCGAGCTCGCCGGTGGCGCTGTCTGCGTGATGGATGAGGTAACGGAAGGCCATCAGGTAATTTGTAGTAAAGAACCCGGCGTCCCAGCCAACGCGGTCCGCCGCGAGGCCCTCGACCGCGACCTCGATCAGGCGGTGCGGTGGTGTGTAATTCGGCGGGAGTTTGGGGAGCCTGGTGTCGTTCCATGGGTGGGGATCGCCGTCGATCAGTCGCATCAGGACCATTCCGGCCGCTTGTCGTTGCTGAAGGTCGGTGGAGTCGAGCGATCGTTCGAGCATCGGGAGGGATTGCGGCAACGAAGTCGTCAGAACGTCCATCGCCCAATCGCCATTGGAAGAGATGTTGTCATCACGGAGTTCCCCGACCGCGATGCGGCAGAGCCAGGCGCGCCACACGCTGCTCATGGTCTCGGCTCGCGCTCGGAGTTGTTCTCGAACCGAGCCAGGCGTGTGGGAACTTGCGGCGTGCTCGATCGCCAGCAGCACCGGCGTCGGCGTGTACGGGGCCCAATTTCCTGCTCTGATCCAGCGCACTTTCCAGCACGGGAGGGCGATGAGCAGGAGCACGAGCGCGATGCGATCCGTGCGCCGGCGGTTGGGACGGCGGCGGCGCGTTGAGCGGACCTGGCGCGTGCCGCATTCGGGGCACGTGACCTGGCCGGCGGCGTCGGGAAGCGAGCCCGACAGGTCGTAGTCGCAGCGGTGGCTGTGAAACCAATTCCAGGGGAGGAAGGCATAGAGCCAAGGGCGGGAAGGGCCGCGGCAGAGGGCGGCGCGCGCGGGCGTGCGGAAACGGAGGAGCCAGATGAACAGGAGTGCGCAGGCGATTCCCGCCAGCACAATCGCCGCGTGCTCGATCCAGCGTGTCATCGTCAATCCTCGCGATATGAGCGGATCAATGATCGGCGTGCGCGGGTGGATGAGATCAGAATCGGTGGCGTATGCGCCGCGAACTGAATCGGGCTGTGTCGCGGGCGTCCGTGCGGTAGCATGAACGCGATCAGAGGAGGTTGAGATGGCAAAGAAGGTCGAGGCCGAACGTCGGGGGCGGGCGCCGGGACGCTCGGGCTTGCGGCGCCCATCTCTCGCCTCGATCGAAAAGCACCTGGGACGCGTGCGCGCGATCGCGCTGGCGATGCCGGGCGCCAGCGAGCGGAAGTCGCACGGCGAGCCGACGTTCTTCGTCGGCAAGCGTGTCTTTGCGATGATGAGCATCGATCATCACGAGGACGGGCGGCTGGCGGTGGTGCTGCCGCTCGCTGACGGCGAGCAGGAGCGGCTGCTCGCGGAGAATCCGAAGCGGTACTACTACCCGGCGTATGTTGGCCCGAGCGGCTGGATCGGGATCCATCTTTCACGCATCAGTGACGCTGGGCTCGAGCGTCACATCGCGGCGGCATGGGCGCTCGTGGCGCCGCGCAGGCTCGTTCAATCCGTGCGGAAGGCCTCTGTGCCGACGCGCTGAATCGCCCGGTGACTTTCGCGTTACCGGTCCGTGTGCCCGATCTTCTGCGGCGGCATGAACACAAAGTCCGTCCCCTTGCCGGCGGGCACAAGGGCGTCGTGCTCGTGCTCGGCCCTCAGCCCGCCGTTGTCCTCGCCGTCATCGCCGACGGAATACAGCGTGTAGCTCCCCTTGACCGAGGGATCATCGCCGCGCTTGTAGACAAAGCCCTTCTCAAAATAGGGGTCTTCCGGCACGCCCGGCAGAAATTCCGGCACGAGTTCATCGAGCTTCTCCGGGTACCTGCCACGCGCAAGCCGGCATCGCTCGACGGCGATGATGAGCAATGCGGAGTTCAGCTGCACCGCGTGCCGATCGGGCGCATCACACACGTTGTCCACGTTTGCAAGGGCGGCACCAACAACAACATACGTCTGTGGGCGCAGAATCCCAAGCTCTACACGCCCGTCGGGAGTCCGCGGGCGATTTCGGCGCGGCAACTGTGCGACCTCGCGAAGGCGTGCGTACACCAGCGCGGCCATCGCGTCGGACGCGGCGCGATCCGGCATCAGTGCCAAGGCAGCCTGTGGGAATGGCGTTTGTCCCTTCGTCTCTACAAGCCGCTCCAACTCCGCCGGCGCGAAACGACCATTCGCATCATGCACACGCTGCGAAATATCGAGATACCACAAATGCTCTCCCTCGATTGCACGTGTGATCGAAAGGTACGGAAGCTCTCTTCCGGCTTTGTCCTCAAGCTCAATGAGCGATTTCTGATCAGGTTCGCTCACGACCATGGAGTCGCGAATCACCTGCGCGGCGAGCGTGTCCATCGCGATCGCAACAAAGTGCGAAATCAGTACAGGCTCTCGCCCGAGCGCAGAAGCAATTGCGCGGACATCGACCACATCTTCAATGATGGCGTGCCAATCTCCGCGAGCGGCAGCATCGGCTGAATGGGCCTTGAGAAATCGCACAAGCTTCCGCCCGCGACCAACCTCGTCTCGAATCACATCAATCAATGCCCCAGTCGCCTTCGGCCTCACAAACAGCCGGCAACCTCGCAGCCCCCGCAGCTCTGCCGGAATCCCGCTCGCCTCGATCCTCGCCATGTACTCCCGCGTGATCCGCTTTGACTCCTCCGGCGTGTCCGAGCGAGTGAGCGCGTCAAAGTCGATCGGAAATCCGACCTCCTCCGGCCAATCCTCGGGCCTTTTCTCCGGGCCGCCGTATCGCTCCGCGAAATCTCGATCGAGTTCGTCCAGGATCGCGCCAATCCGCACCATCGCGTCGTAGCCGTTCGGAGCCGTCGGGTCCTGATCGCGGATCGTCAGGTCGTATAACCTCTGCCCGTAATCCACCAGCGGCCCGGGCACAAACTCGGCGGGCTTCTCGTCCTGCGCAAGCGCCGTCGGCGGCAGGCCAAGGAGCGAAAGGCACGCCGCACCGAGCACCGCGATTCGCGCACTGCACACTCGGCCCGATCGTTTCACGGTGCTTCCTCCCGCGGCAGTACCCGCGTCCAATCCTCCGCGCGACTCGCAACGGCCCTACTTCGCCGCCGTGTAATCAAACACGCCGCGCCCGGACTTATCGCCCAGCCGCCCCGCCGCCACCAGCTGCTTCAAGAGCGGGCACGCGCGATAGCGATCGTTGTTCAGCCCGTCGGCCAGCACGTTCATGATGTGAACGCACGTGTCCAGGCCGATGAAGTCCGCCAGGCGCAAGGGGCCCATCGGGAAGTTGCACCCGAGCTTCATGATCTCGTCGATGTGGGCCGGCTCGGCCACGCCCTCCATCCAAGCGTAGAAAGCCTCGTTGATCATCGGCATCAGCACGCGGTTGGAGACGAATCCCGCGCGGTCGTTGGCGGGAATCGGCGTCTTGCCCATGCTCTGCGAGAGCGCGATCACGCGCTCCGTCGTCGTCGCGCTGGTCTGGTTGCCCTTGATCACCTCCACCAGTTTCATCACCGGAACGGGGTTGAAGAAGTGCATGCCGATCACGCGTTCGCCCGCGCCCTTGTGCGCGTGGTCCGCCGCCGCGGCGATCTCCGTGATGCTGATCGAACTCGTGTTCGTCGCCAGGATCTGGTTGCCCGGGAACATCTTGGCGAGCATCGCGAACAACTCGCACTTGACCTTGGCGTCCTCCACGATCGCCTCGATCACCACCTCCGCATCCTTCAGCCCGTCGAGGTGATGCACATACTTCAGCCGCCCGAGCGCCGCGTCGACGTCGCCCTGGTTCATACGCCCCTTCTCGACCTCGCGTGCCAATCGCTTGGCGTGATCGGCCTTGCACTTCGTAAGCGCCTCGTTGGCCTTGTCGTAGACGACGACGTTGTGCTTGGCCACGGCCGCGACCAGCGCGATTCCGCCGCCCATCTGCCCCGAACCGATGATGCCGATCGTGGTGGTGCCCATGGAAGACCTCCCGAGAAGTCGCCCGGGGCGACGGACGGCCGGCGCACGGGCGAGGTGTTTTCCACAGCATACCCCGGCCCTCCCGCCGCGTACACTCGATCCATGCCGAGCATCGCCCAGCTCGAAAAACTCCTCGCCATCGACCCCGCCGACGCCTTCGTGCTCTACGGGCTGGCGATGGAATACGCCAAAATCGCCCAGAATGACAGGGCCTTTGCCTACTTCGACCGCTGCATCGCCGCCGACCCCGCCTATTGCTACGCGTACTTTCATAAGGCGCGTGTGCAAAGCGAAGCGGGGCTCAAAGGCGATGCGATCGACACGCTCAATCGGGGGATCAACGCCGCCAAGGCCGCCGGTGACGCTCACGCGATGTCCGAAATGCGCGAGTTGCTGGATCAGTTGGGTTGATCGGTACGGAAACACCAAGTGTCGGGTACGACGCACGGGACAAAAACTGATCAGTCATGGCTCGAACACCAAAGCCACGCCCGCCGCTCGATCTCGACGCCGCACGTCGTGCCGCGGTCAATCTGCTGCGCGTGCGTGATCGCTCCAGCGATGAACTGCGACAGCGCCTGCTCGCCCGCAACACGCCCGAGCCGATCGCCGCCCGCGTCGTCGCGGAGTTTGAGCGCGCCCGTCTGATCAACGACTCTCGCCTGGCAGAGCACACAATCGCGCGCGAACTTGAGCAGGGCCCGGTCGGCCGGCGTCGCCTCGAGGATCGTCTTGCACGACGCATGATCGATGAGAATCTGGCCGCTCGGACCATCGACGCCGCCACCCGTAACCGACGCGGCGCGGACGACGCCCTGTTGGTCGCACGAGACCTATTCAAGCAGTTCACGGCCAGGCCCGCTTCAAAGGCCGCAACAAAGCGATCGCCTCCTCCCTCCGGAGCGCAATCCGCCAAGGCGAGGTCTCAGCCACGCGCGAACCTCGATACCAGGCTCTACCGGCGCATCGCCGCCGCCCTCGCCCGGCGCGGGTTTGAAGAAGACGACATCCAGCACGCCATGGACGCCCTTGGTCCGCCGGAGTCGGACGCCGATTCGGGTGATACCCTTCCGCATCGTGCGGCCCATCTCAAGGACGATTGCCCATGACCAACGCAGAGTCGAACAAGCCCAAGACGATCAAGGCATCGACGTGCGCCCCCGCGAACTCACTGCACGCCGCGATCGCCGCAGGATCGCACTTACTCGCGTGTGTCGGCGTTGGGCTCCCGGGCTGCGCTGAATCAAATTCGCGGAATCGCATCGGCGATGATGTCACGCTCCAGGCGTTTCAGCCCGCGTCGCAGGTGTTGAGCAGCGAAGACACCCAGCGGGCCGATGATCCACCCTCCCTCACCTCGCTCGATCGTTCCGCATGGGAACCAACGGTCTACGCGCTCCCCGTTGACGCCACGCACCACCGCCCCACGTACCGCTTCCTAGCACCGATCGGGCCGCGACAACTCCGCCGCCAGCGCGGTGAGTATCCAACCACGATGAGCGCCCTTGAACTCGACGGCGGATCAACCTGGTCGCGAGATCGCTTCTTTGAGAGCATCCTCGAGCCCGTCCACGCCTCGCTCGAATTGGTCCGCATGCCCTTTGCGATGGCGATCTACCAGCCGTGGCGCAGGGCTTGGAGCCCGATGGGCACCTATGACCGTGCGCCCAATCGAGGGGAACGCCCCGAGACGATGGAAGACCTGCACGACACCAACATCCCGCACCGCATGACCCCGGCCTACGAAGAGGAATCGCTCTTCGTGCCCGGCGACCCCGCGCACGAAGACGACAACTCCAATCGCCCTCCCGTGCAGACCGAGCCCGCGACCGGCGCTGCTCCGCCCTCCACGCCGCCCGATAGCGCGCCGGCGGAATCCTCGCCCGCCAAGCCCGATGGGAGTTCGCACTAATGGCCGCGCCTGCTCAGTTTGACTCGCGCGGCCTCCCTCCTGGTTATCCCTTCAAGCCCGAGTACGAATTCTCCGCCTCCGACGCACGCGCCGCGCTCGCCCGCGGCCTGCTCCTCATCGACGTCCGCACCAGTGAAGAACTCGAACTCGCCCGCGTCCCCGCCGCCACGCACATTCCTCTCAACGAACTCGAAAAGCGCATCGACGAACTCGCCGACCACGACGGGCCGATCGCCTTCATGTGCCACCACGGTGTCCGCTCCATGAAGGCCGCACTCATGGCCCGCGCCCTCGGCAAGCCGCAGGCCATGTCCGTCGCCGGCGGCATCGATGCGTGGTCCCTCTCCGCCGACGACACCGTCCCTCGCTACGAGCGCGGCCTGCTCGGCTACAAGGTTGTGAAATAGCCGCTCCGCTACAGTCTCACAATGACGATCCGTCGCGTGCCAACCGATTTTCGCGTCGAAGAGCACGCGGACGCTACGTTCCGTGAATCGATGCGCCCCGCCGCCGACTCGCGAACTCTCCACGCGATCTATCGCCTCGAGAAGACCTCGCTCTCCACGCCCGAAGCCACCGCCCGCCTCGCCAAGGCGCTGGCGATCAAGCCCGGCGACGTTGCCCACGCAGGCCTGAAGGACAAGCACGCCTTCACCATCCAGCACATCAGCGCCAAAGCCCGCGACATCGCCAGCGCCGATCGCTTCGCCTCCGAAATCATCGCGCCCGCCATCCGTGCATCACTCATCGGGTGGGGTTCGGAGCCCGTCGACGCATCCATCATCGATTCCAATCACTTCGAGATCGTCGTCCGCGGCCTGACACGCGAGGCATGCGACCGAATGACCCGTCACGCCGCCGCGCTCGCAACCCCCGACGCGTCCACGCTCCTGGTCACCAACTACTTCGGCGAGCAGCGTTTCGGCTCGGCCCGGCACGGCCAGGGCTTCGCCGCCGCCCACCTCGTCCGCGGCGATTTCGAATCCGCTCTCAAACTCCTTATCGCCACGCCCGCACGCAAGGACACCGGCGCACGCCGCGCCTTCACGCGCGCCGCCGCCACGCACTGGGGCCAGTGGCAATCCCTGCTCGCCGCCGCGCCGCCCTCGCCCCACAGGCGCGCCATCGAGGTGCTCGCGTCCGGCGGCTCGTTCGCCGAGGCCTTCGCCGCGCTCCCGATGATCGATCAGCGCATGTGCCTCGACGCGTTCCAATCCTGGCTGTGGAACCACGCCGCCGCCGAACTGCTTCGTCAGTCACTCGCCACAGATCCCGGCGCCACGATCGAAGTCACGACCGACCACGGCCCGCTTGTCTTCGCGCGCGCCGACGCCATGCCGTCGGACCTGACGCAACTCGTCACGCCGCTCCCGCGCAAAGGCGCACCGATCAACGCCACGATGAACGCCGACTGGGTCCGCGCACTCGCCGTCATTCTCTCGCGTGAATCGCTCTCGTTGGACCAACTCGACCTCCCGTCTCTCCGCCGCCCGCGCTTCGATACTGGCGATCGCCCGCTCTTCATGCGCACGGCGGATTTCTCGCTCTCCGCGCCCGTGCCCGACGAATTCGCCAAGGGACGCATTGCGCGCACCGCCCGCTTCTCCCTGCCCTCGGGCTGCTACGCGACCGTCGTCCTCCGCGCCCTCGGGCACTAGCACCCGAACCATGCATCCCCAACCCAATCCGCGGCGCTGCACGCCCGATCGCGTTGTCGGGACGCCGGACCCGGGGCTCCGCGAACGTCCGGGTCGAAGTTCACGTTGTTCCGGCTGCACACCGAACCAATCGACTGTGCGTCAGCGGAACTTCTCTTTATACTGCCTGCATGCGGCACATCGCGTTCATGCTCTTGTCAATCTCAACTCTCTTCGCAGCGACCTCGCTGATCCCGCGCCCCGACACAGCCGTCACTTCGCCCATCTCGCCCGTGGGATTGCCACAGGCAGACTCCACTGCGATTCCGCCCTCAGAATCTCCGCGATCAACCGACTCCGCCGAGCCCGCGGCATCCCCCGCCGACCACATCAGTTTCAACAAGCAGATCCGCCCGATCCTTTCGGACCGCTGCTTCCGCTGCCACGGCCCGGACAGCGCCGCTCGCAAGGCCGATCTTCGCCTCGACTCCTTCGACGGCGCAACCGCCGACCTCGGCGCGGGCTTTGGCGCGATCACGCCCGGCGATCCAGACGACAGCGAACTCGTCGCACGCATTAACTCAAACGATCCAGACGATGTCATGCCGCCGCCCGAGTCAAAGCTCTCGCTCTCGCCCGACGAGCGCGACCTTCTCCGCGAGTGGATCAAGCAAGGCGCCACGTACGAGCCGCACTGGGCGTTCGTCGCGCCCAAGCCCGTCGCGCCGCCTTCCGTGAAAGACCAGTCCTGGCCCCGTGATCCGCTCGACCGTTTCGTGCTCGCCACGCTCGAATCCAAGGGCTGGACGCCGAGCCGCGCCGCCGACAAGGCCGCGCTCCTCCGCCGCGCTTCGCTCGTGCTCACCGGACTGCCTCCCGCGCCCGACGAAACCAGCGCCTTCATCGCGGACACCAGCGCCAACGCATACGAAACACGCGTCGACGCCATGCTCGCCTCGCCGCGGTTCGGCGAGCGACTCGCCGCCGACTGGCTCGACGCCGCCCGCTTCGCCGACACATTCGGCTATCAATCCGACTGGGAGTGCCGCGTCTGGCCGTGGCGTGATTGGCTGATCAACGCTTTCAACTCCAACATGCCGTACGACCGCTTCATCACCGAGCAAATCGCCGGAGACCTCCTGCCGAACGCCACTCAGCAACAGAAACTCGCCACCACGTTCAACCGCCTGCACCGCCAGACCAACGAGGGCGGCTCGATCGACGAGGAGTTCCGCCAGGAATACGTCGCTGACCGCGTCCGGACGTTCGGCACCGCGTTCCTCGGCCTGACGCTCGAGTGCTCGCGCTGCCACGACCACAAGTACGACCCCATCACGCAGGACGACTACTACAGCCTCGGCTCGTTCTTCAGCACGATCGACGAGGCCGGCACCTATCCATACGCCACCAGCGCCACGCCCCGCCCCGCAATGCGCCTCGCATCGCCCGAGCAAACAGCCTCGCTCGCCGATCTCCGAGCCAAGGTCAAGGACGCCGAAGTGGCCCTCACCGCGGCCCAGACCGACGCAGCCAAACGCGCCGTACGTAGCGCCATCGACGCGGTCTTCGACGAGCAGCAACAGCCGGCAAGCACGCCCGCCACCCTCAAACTCACGCCCCCGGAGCCCGCCAAGCGCTGGCCGCTCGAAGGCACCGCCGACTCCCCCGCGGGCAAGGCCACGCTCTTTGACGGCGATGTCGGCGCCACCTTCAACGACTCGCCCGAATTCCGCCGCTGCGATCCCATCTCGCTCTCGCTCTGGATCAATTGCCCCGACGAGAAGTCACGCGCCGTCATCCTCCACACCAGTTACTTCACGCTCGAAACCGACCCGCAGGGCTATCAACTCCTCATCCGCGACGGCCGCCTCTGCTGGGAAATCGTCCACATGTGGCCCGGCTCCGCCGCCGCCATCCAAACCTCCGGCACTTTCCCCATCGCCCGCTGGGTCCACGTCGTCGCCACGTACGACGGCTCCTCCCGCGCCTCCGGCCTCCACCTCTATTTCGACGGCCAGCCCGCCGCCACCGAAACCACCCGCGATCACCTCGACGGCCCAACTCCCCGCCGCACTCTGCAAGTCGCATTCCGTGATCGCGATGTCGGCTTCAAGAACGGATCGCTCGCCGACCTGCAACTCTTCACGAGCGAACTCTCGCCGCTCGATGCGCTCGAACTCTTCAGGCCCGGCAGCATCCGAAGCCTGGCCGAAGGGCTCTCGCGCATCAGCCGCGGCGAGCCCGAGGATCGCCCCCCCGCAGAGCTTGGTCCGTGGTTCGCGCAGCGCGACGCCGCCTGCATCGCCGCCCGCGAAACCCTCCGCGACGCCCGCCGCGCCGAGCAGGACCTCCTCGAATCCATCCCCGAGATCATGGTGATGGAGACCGCTCCGTTCGAACGACAGAACTACGTCCTCTCCCGCGGGCGGTACGACGCGCCCGATCACGACCGCCCCGTCCGCGCCGATCGCGCCATCAAGGGCATCATGGAGTTCGGCGATCGCCCTCACGACCGCCTCGGCCTCGCATCGTGGACAACCGACCCCGCCAATCCCCTCACCGCTCGCGTCGCTGTCAATCGCCTCTGGTCGCTCTGCTTCGGTGTCGGCCTGATACCAACGCTCGAAAATCTCGGTCAGCAGGGCGAATTACCCGTGCATCAGGAACTCCTCGATTCACTCGCATCTGATTTCGTCGCCTCGGGATGGAATGTCAAATCTCTGATGCGTCGCATCGTCCTTTCCTCCACCTTCCGCCAATCGAGCGACCATCGCGAGGGCATCGACGATCACGCCAACGCCTTCCTCTCCCGCGGTCCGTCCGTCCGCCTCTCCGCCGAGATGATCCGCGATCAGGCCCTGCTCGCCTCGGGGCTGCTCGTTGAGAAAATCGGCGGCCCGTCCGTCAAGCCTTGGCAGCCGCCCGGCATCTGGGAAGACTCCGGCGCCAACGTGCAATCCGCGTACGTCCCCGATACCGGCGACAACGCCCATCGGCGCAGCATCTACACCTTCCGCAAGCGCACCGCCCCGCCGCCAAACATGCTCGTCTTCGACGCCGGCAGCCGCGAAGAGTGCCTCGCGCGCCGCCAGCCCACCACCACGCCCCTCCAGCCGCTCGTCATCTGGAACGACCCGGTCTTCTTCGAGTGCGCCCGCGCCGCGGCCGCGATCGCTCAGCGCGAAACAACTCCCGCCGCCCAGTGCGCCGCGCTCTTCAATCGCTTCGCCGCCCGCGAGCCGAGACCCGATGAACTCGCCGCGCTCGTCGATCTATTGAACGAACAGGCCAACTCCTTCGCCAGCGACACCGCCAGCGCCGCCGCGCTCCTGGGCCTCAAGCCCGATTCCGCCGAGAAGCCCAGCCCCCAGGTTCAGGCCGAACGCGCCGCACTCTCCGTCGTCGCTTCCACCATCATGGCCTCCGACGCCAGCGTCGTCATGCGATAGGAATCTCTATGAACCCATGCCATTCCTGCTGCGGCGACCACCTCATGAACCTCTCGCGTCGCCACTTCCTCGGCATGAGCGCGTTGGGTCTCGGCGGAATCGCGCTCGCCGCCGGCGGCCTCGACGCCCGCGCTTCCACTCCCGCCATCCAACCCGCCGCGTTCCCAACCTTCCCCGCCAAGGCCAAACGCGTCGTCTACCTCTTCCAGTCCGGCGGCCCGTCACACCTCGAAACCTTCGACCCCAAACCCACGCTCAATCAACGCCACGGCGAGCCCCTCCCCGATTCCGTGCGCCGCGGCCAGCGACTCACCGGCATGAGCGGCAACCAGTCCATCCTCCCCCTCGCCGGCTCCTTCACCAAGTTCCAGCAGCACGGCAACTCCCGCGCCTGGATCAGCGACCTCCTCCCACACACCGCCAAGATCGCAGACGACCTCTGCATCATCCGCTCCATGCACACCGAGGCGATCAACCACGACCCCGCCATCACCTTCTTCTGCACCGGCCACCAACTCGCCGGCCGCCCGTCGATGGGCGCGTGGCTCTCCTACGGCCTGGGCAGCGCCAACGCCAACCTCCCCGCATTCATCGTGCTCGTCTCAAAGGACGCGCCGCGCGATCAGCCCCTCTACGCACGCCTCTGGGGCTCCGGCTTCCTTCCAAGCGAGCACCAGGGCGTGCAGTTCCGCGCAGGCAAAGAGCCCGTGCTCTACCTCACCAACCCCGAAGGCGTTTCACCCCACACCCGCCGCGGTATGCTCGACACGCTCGCAAAGCTCAACGCCGATCAGGCCAAGGTCACGCTCGACCCAGAGGTCGCCGCCCGCATGGAACAGGCCGAGATGGCCTTCCGAATGCAGACCAGCGTCCCCGAAGCCGCCGACGTCTCGGACGAATCCGCGGACATCTTTGACCTCTACGGCCCGTCATCACGCACGCCCGGAACCTACGCCGCCAACTGCATCCTCGCACGCCGCCTGCTCGAGCGTGGCGTGCGATTCGTGCAACTCTTCCATCAAGGCTGGGACCAGCACGGCTCGCTCCCCTCCGGCATCACTAATCAGTGCGCCCAGACCGACCAGGCCTCCGCCGCGCTCGTCACCGATCTCAAACGCCGCGGCCTTCTCGACGACACGCTCGTCGTCTGGGGCGGCGAATTCGGACGCACCGCCTATTGCCAAGGCCGCATGACACCCAACGACTATGGCCGCGATCACCACCCACGCTGCTTCTCCATCTGGATGGCCGGCGGCGGCGTCAAGCCCGGCACCACCCTCGGCAGCACCGACGACTTCGGCTACAACATCGAGGAAAACCCCGTCCACGTCCACGATCTCCACGCCACCATGCTCCACCTCCTCGGGATCGACCACGAGCGACTGACGTACCGTTTCCAGGGACGCGACTTCCGCCTCACCGACGTTGCCGGAAAACTCGTCAAGGAAGTCCTCGCGTAGCCCCATCTGCTCGAAGGGAGTTCCCATGAAACGCATCGCCGTCGTCCTCTCCGGTAGCGGCTTCCTCGATGGTGCCGAGATCACCGAGGCCGTCAGCGTCCTCATCCACCTCGATCGCCGCGGCCTTTCCGCCTCCTGCTTCGCGCCCGACATCCCTCAATCCTCCGTCGTCAACCACGCCACGCACAAACCCGGCGTCGGCTCACGCAACGTCCTCGAAGAATCCGCTCGCATCGCTCGCGGCAAGATCGCTCCCCTCGCCACGCTCAATGCCGCCGACTTCGACGCTCTCGTCTTCCCCGGCGGCTTCGGCGCCGCCAAGAACCTCTGCGACTTCGCCGCCAAGGGCCCCGATTGCTCCGTCCAGTCAGATGTCGCACGCTCACTCCGCGAGTTCCACGCCGCCAAGAAGCCCATCGGCCTCTGCTGCATCGCACCCGTCCTCGCCGCCCGCGTGCTCGGCACCGCCTCGGGCGGCCCGGGGTGCACGCTCACCATCGGCACGGATCCCGGCACCGCCGCTGCCCTGTCCAAAATGGGCGCCTCCAACGTCGATCACCGTGTCACCGAGGCCCACGTCGACGCCAAAAACCTGATCGTCTCCACGCCCGCCTATATGTGCGAATCCGGCCCGCACGGTGTCTTCACAGGCATCGGCGCCCTCGTCGACGAACTCGCCAGGCTGCTCGGCGTGCGTTAGCGCCCCGCACGGGGAACGCCAGCCGCATAAACGCCGCCTTTACGAGTAGCGCCAATCCGCTATCGTGTGTCACATCAGGCCGGGCGACACCGCCCTGAAATCTCGGCGTGGGAGTGCACGCCGCCGAAGCGAATGGAGTCGCGCAGGATCTCTCGCGCATGCTGGTTGCCGAACATCGCCCGCGATCGCTCAAGTGGTTCCACGCGGGGCCGCTCCTGTTCGGCGATTGGGGCACCAGCCGTCTCTACGTCCTCGGCCTCGCCTTCTACTACACCGGCCACGCCTCCCCACTCTACATGACCGTCATGGCCGCCATCATGGCCGCCGTCGCCTGGGCCTACACCATCATCTGCCGCTGCTTCCCCGAAGGCGGCGGCGTCTATACCGCATCCCGACTTCTCTCGCCGACCCTCTCGGTCATCGGTGCCACGCTCCTCCTCTGCGATTACATCGTCACCGCCGCGCTCAGCATGGTCGAAGCGCTCCACTACTTCGACATGCCCCATGAGTTCCTTGTCCCCGTCGCAATCGTTTCAATTTTCGTCATCGGGCTGGTCAACTGGCTCGGCGCTCGCTCCGCCGGACGCTTCGCCCTCGTCATCGCCCTTGTCGCCATCGTCGCCTCCCTGCTCATCGCCGTTGCCTGCATCCCCTTCGTCCTGCCCGGCCTGCAGAAGGTCACTTGGAACCCGTCCGGTATCGACGACTGGTGGCAGCGCTGGGAGAGCCTCGTCCGCATCGTCCTAGCCCTCTCCGGCATCGAGGCCGTCGCCAACATGACAGGCCTCATGTCCGAGCCCGTCGCCAAGACGGCGCGACGCACCATCTGGATCGTGCTCGTCGAGGTCCTCCTCCTCAACATGATCTTCTGCCTCGCCATGAACGCTCTGCCCGGGCTCATCAATCAGGCAACCCCCGACTACGTCAAGCACGAAATCCTCGGCGGCGTCAATCCAGAGCACGTCCCCGAGCACGTCCGCCAATACCGCGACGTCGGCGTCAAACTCCTGGCCACCGAGGCAGGCGGAAAAATGCTCGGGGCGTCCTTCGGCCTCTACTTCGGTGTCTCCACCGCCCTCGTTTTCGGTCTGCTCCTCATGTCCGCAGTCAACACCGCCATCATGGCCATGGTCTCCGTTCAGTATTCCATGGCGCGCGAGGGAGAACTCCCTCGCCCGCTCACCAAACTCAACTACTCCGGCGTGCCATGGATCGCGCTGGTCGTCGCCTGCGTCCTCCCTGCCGGAGTTCTCCTGTTCGAGGCCGATCCCAAGTCCCTCGGCGAGTTGTACGCGATCGGTGTTGTCGGTGCCATCTGCATCAGCGTCTTCAGTTGCGCCGCCAACAAGAAACTCGACATCCGCCCTTGGGAACGCGCGGGGCTCTGGACTCTCGCCGCGCTCATGACCGCGATCGAGGCGACCATCGTCGTCGCCAAGCCCCACGCCACCGCCTTCGCATCCGGACTGGTCGGCATCGTGCTCGTCGTCCGCATCATCATCAAGGCACGCGCCGCCTCCCGCGCCGAGCGCGTCGTGGAACCCGCCGCCGGTTGGATGGCCGAACTCCGCGAAAAGCCCATCAAACTCGAGCCCGGACGACCACGCATCATGCTCGCAGCCCGCGGCCGCGATCAGGGCGAATACGCCGTGCGACTCGCCAAGCAACGCAACGCCATCCTCTTCGTCATCTACGTTCGCACCCTCCGCGTCCTCGACGTCACGCCAGGCAACATCCCCAAACTCGACGATGACCGCGATGCCCAGGAAGCGCTCGGCACGGTCATGGTCATGGGACGCGACGCCGGCGTACCGGTAATACCCATCTACGTCACCAGCACCGAGGTCCCCGCCGAGATCCTCGACTACACCGTCACCTTCGGCTGCGACACGCTCATCATGGGCAAGTCGCGCCGCTCGCTCTTCAGCCGTAAGGTCGTCGGCGATGTGCTCGGCGAGGTCGCAAAGCAACTCCCCGACGAAGTCTCCCTCATCACCCGCTCCGCCGGCCCGCTCTCCGAGATCTCGCGCGTCTTCCAGGACGACGCCGAACAAGTCGTCAAAGTCATCCGCGAACCCGACGAAAAAGACCACGACCACGAGAAATCGTGACGATGCGAGATTGGGACTGCTCCGGGCGGCGTGGACGAGCCCCGCCTTGGTGGCTTGACCACGTTCTTCGAATCCCGTCTGCTATGCACCGACTTCGCCTCAAGGTCGGCCCTCCTGTCCTCGTGGCGTCGATGCTGTCTTCGTCGTCGGTGCCGCTCCCGTCACCTTCCCCTGTACCCTCCGTGATTCCCCGTGCACCTCCGAGTTGAACGTCTGATCTTGATTTGGCGATTTGGTGATTTGGACACTCGGTGATTCGTGCTGCAGTGCCATGTGGAACCTGGCGATGTGCCATGTCGCACCCGCCACCCCTCCTACCCTCCGCCTGAATTTCGCCCGGAGCAGACGCGATGGAACGCGCCGACCACAACTCACCCGACGACATCAACGCCGCCGATCTGCTCGACGACCTCACCGAGCCCCAGCGCCGCGCCGTCCTTCACACCGAAGGCCCGCTCCTGGTCCTCGCCGCCGCCGGCTCCGGCAAGACCCGCGTCATCACCCGCCGCATCGCCTACCTCATCCGTCTGGGCATCCCCGCCTGGTCGATCATGGCCCTCACCTTCACCAACAAGGCCGCCGGCGAGATGCGCGAACGCGTCGCCACACTCATCGCCGGCAACGAGCGTTCCTCGCGCGGCCTGACCGTCACCACCTTCCACTCCCTCTGCGCCCGCCTCCTCCGCCGATACGCCGAACAGGCCGGCCTCAAGCCCGACTTCAGCATCTACGACACCAGCGACCAATCCACGCTCGTTAAGCGCGTGATCAATGAACTGAATCTCTCTACCACCAACTGGCCGCCGCGTTCCGCTCTCTCCGCCATCAGCAATGCCAAGAACGAACTCATCGACGCCGCGGCCTACGCCGCCCGCGCCGGCGACTTCTACACGCGCACCGCCGCCAAGATCTACGAGGCCTACGAAGCCGCCCTGCGCCAAGCAAACGCCGTCGATTTCGACGATCTGCTCCTCCGCACCGTCCGCGCCCTCCGCGACAGCGATATAGTCCGCGAGGAATGCCGCTCGCGCTGGCAGTACCTCCTCATCGACGAATATCAGGATACCAACCGCGCCCAGTTCGCCATCGCGTCCCTCCTCGCAGGCGATGTTTCGCCCGAGCGCCGTCCCAACATCTGCGTCGTTGGCGACCCCGACCAGGCAATCTACGGCTGGCGCGGCGCCGATATCTCCAACATCCTCGACTTTGAGGAACGCTACCCCGGCGCCGCCGTCATCGCGCTGGGCGAGAACTTCCGCTCAACCTCCCCCGTCCTTACCGCCGCCGACACCCACATCAAGCACAACAAGCGACGCAAGCACAAGCCCCTCTTCACCAGCAAGCCCGGCGGCGACAACGTCGAGGCCATCCTCTGCCGCGACGAGCAGCACGAATCCATGGTCGTCGTCGACTGGCTCCGCCACAAGCACGAGGCCACCGGCACCGGTACCCACACCCAGGCCGGCCTCGCCTGGCGCGACATGGCAATCTTCTACCGCACCAACGCACTCTCACGCGTCATGGAAGACGCCCTTCGTGCCGCCGGAGTCCCCTACGTCATCGCACGCGGCACCGCCTTCTACGAACGCGAAGAAGTCAAAAACGCACTCGCCTACCTCCGCGTCCTGGCAAACTCCGCCGATTCCGTCTCACTCTCACGCATCCTCAACGTCCCGACCCGCGGCCTGGGCGACACCTCCGTCGACAAGGTCGATGCCTACGCCGCCTCACGCCGCGCCACGCTCTTCGACGGCATCCGCGCCGCCGCCGCCGGCGAGCCCGTCGGCATCACCGCCCGCGCCGCCACCGCCTGCCGCAAGTTCTGCGAAATGTTCGACGCGTGGACCAGCGTCGAAGGCTTTCTCGGCACCTCGCACGGCATCGCCGAATCCCTCGCCACCCTCGTCGAACGCGTCATCAAGGAATCCGGCCTGGAGAACATGTACAGCGCCCAGGCCCACGCCAGCAAGAGCGAATCCGACGAGGAACGACTCGACAACCTCGCCGAACTCGTCTCCTCCGCACGCCAGTTCGAACTCGAATACGACCCCGACGGCGATCCGTCGCCTATCACCACCGGCGGCACCAGGCTCGACCCGCACTCCACGCTCGCCATGCTCCGCGCCTACCTCGAATCCGTCTCGCTCGTCGCCGACGCCGACGCCGTCGACCCCACGCAGGGCGCGGTCACGATGATGACCCTCCACGCCGCCAAAGGACTCGAATTCCCCGCCGTCGCCATCATCGGCCTCGAAGAGGGAATGCTCCCGCACCTCCGCGCCGCCGAATCCGACGCTCAAATGGAAGAGGAACGCCGCCTCTGCTTCGTCGGCATCACCCGCGCCATGCGACGACTCCTCCTCACCAGCGCCAAGTACCGCACCACCCGCGGCCTGCCGGAACGCACCATCCCCAGCCGCTTCCTCGGCGAAATCGGCACCGATCACGTCACCCTCTCCGATCAATCAGGCATGGACGACTCGTTCGGAATGGGTCGCGCCCCGCGCGAAGAACCACGCTTCGAGAGCGACGAAGTCCACGTCCGCCCGCGCGCCCTCGCCTCCACCGCCGTCCCATTTCCCGTCGGCTCGCTCGTCCGCCACCCGCAATTCGGCACCGGCCGCGTCGAATCCATCGAGAGCGGCCCCAACGCCCGCGCCAAGATCAACTTCCAGGGGATCGGTGTCAAAACACTCGTCCTCGAATACGCCCGCCTCCAGCGCGTCCGCTGACCACACTCCCCGCTCCTGGTCTCGGCGCTCTCCGCGATCGCCCCGGTGAAGTGCACTACGCCGGGCGAATCCCGCGATGCAACTGCTGCACCCGGTCCGCTTCCTGCTTGCGGATCTGATCAAGCGTCAGTTTCGGGATCCGCCACGCGTTCTGGTCCTTCGTCACGTTGCTCGCGTGCTCGGTCATGCACCGGTACAGGAACTTGAACGCATCCCGCGGCTGGTGCATCTGGTCCAGCGCGTCCACCACGTCCTGCCGCGTCACGTCCTCAGAGAACAGGTCCAGCAACGCCAACTGCGCCGAACCCGCGGGGCGGCACGCCTGCAGCCGCGTGTTGCACAGGTCGTACAGCATCGGCCCGGTCCACGTTAGCCGTTCGATCATGTTCTGCTTATCGAGCCGCGCATCCTGGAAGAACGCGCTCGATTCGCGGAACAGCGCGTGCCGCAATTCCACGGGCAGGAGCATCTTCACGCCCAGCCCTTCCTGCTGCAGAAACTTGTTGTTCAGCAGGGGCCACGTGATCGCCCGCATCCGGTCCGCATCGCCCGACACCAGCGTCGGCTCGTCCACGCGATCGATCACCACCAGCATCCCGGTATAACCGAACGCGCCGATCAGGCGACGGAGCCTCGAAAACAGCGAATACCGAACCTCGTCCGTCTCACCGATCGGCAGGACCTCCGGATCGCGGCAGCCCGCCGGCAACTGCCGCAGCGACTTGGCCCATGACCGGGGCGAGCGCGACAAGACACGCAACTGCCTCTTGATCTTGCCGCACGTCCGCGCCAGCGTCAGCCGGTCCCACACCGCGTGCTTCAGGGCGAACAGCACCCACATCGCCCCAAGGCCCGCCAGCGCATACACCGGCCAATCGCCCGTCAGCCACGACGGGGTGAAAAACTTGCCCCACACAAACAACGCCGCGAGCACGATCGGCCCCACCAGCACCATCGCGTCGCCCAGCACAATCGACATCGAGCGCCACGCGCCCAGCCGCGCCCGCAACTCCGCCGTGCGATGCTCGGCCTGCTCCGGCCGGTCATACAGCGCCTGCAACAGCAGCAGGTCCCGTACGTCATAACGATCCAGCCGCCGCGCGATCCGCTTCACATCAGCGCCAAGGTCGATCGGATCGTCCTGCGCTCGCAACCCGAGGATCGCATCAACCAGCCGCGGCACGACCGTGTGCAGAATCGCGTCCATGTGGTCTACAAGCCGCAACTGCTGGAAACTCTCCAGCGGCGTCTTGCCGCCCACGCGCTCATGAACCCGCGCAAGGAACGGATTGAGATCGTCGTACGCCACCATCAGCACGCGGGCCGCCGGGTGCTCGGCGTTGTGCTGCGCGACCCGCGACGCGATCTGCAGTCGCATCGCCGTCTTCCCGCTCCCCTTCTCGCCGAACACGATCGACGTGCTCGGGCGGTGCAGATCGCCAAGCACCTTGTCAAAGTCGGAGTGGAACGATGCCAGCGGATGGGTCGGTGGCGGGAACGCCAGCGTGTCGGTCTGCAGATCGACCAACTTCGCGCCCGTGCCGCGCAGCCCGCCCGAACCCGTCATGCGGACGAACACCGCGTCGTTGCGGGCTTCCTCGCCCCGGAACGGGTTCTCCGTGATCGACCAGTGACTGAGGAATTCGTTGAGCGTCATTGTGGTGAGGCACGAGGCACTGGGAAAACCAAATAGGACAATCCAAGTTCGGGCATCAGCCCGCACACGTCATCCGAGAACGCTGTCCGCACTTTGCCGCATCGTCACTCAGTCTCTCCCTGCCTCTTCTTCCCAAGTGCCAAGTGCTTCTATTCTCTCCGTGATTACTCCTAGTGATCCACCTTCTTCCCCAGCATCGGGGAAATCTGCGCCAGCACCTTCTCCAGCGTGCGACTGTCGCGCGCCTCGCAATTCAAACGAAGCAGCGGCTCTGTGTTGCTCTTGCGGACATTGCACCACCACCCCTGGCTCGCAAAGCAGTCGATCGTCACGCCGTCGAGCTCATCGACCACGCCACGTGAAGGCGACGTTGGGCCGAAAGCCTGACGCAATTGGTTGAGCGCGCCGTCCTTGTCCTCGATCTGGAAATTGATCTCACCCGACTGCGGATACCGCGCCAGGGGAGCGATCAACTGGCTCATCGTCTTGCCCGACTTGCCCAGAAGCGAGATCGCCACGGCCATCGCGATCGCGCCCGAATCGGCGTTGAAATTGTCCGCGAAATAGAAGTGCCCCGAGAGTTCTCCCCCGAACACACCCTGGTGCTCCGCCATCGCGTTCTTCATGAAGACATGACCGACGCGCGAGCGTACCGGCTTGCCGCCGGCCGCCTTGATCTCTTCTTCAACCGCCTTGGTCGACCGCAGGTCATACGCGATCGACGCGCCCGGCTTCTTGGCCAGGAAATGCTTGGCCAGCAGCGCCGTCAGGTGGTCGCAACCCACCACCGCGCCCTTCTCGTCCACCAGCACGCAGCGGTCCGCGTCGCCGTCAAAGCACACGCCCAGGTCGGCCTTGTTCTGCAGCACCGCGTCCTGCAACTGCTTCAGGTTCGCCGCCACCAGCGGGTTCGGCTCGTGCGCGAACACTCCCTTGGTGTTGTCGAAGTTCAGTTCGATGATCTGCAGGCCCGGCGCCGCCCCGATCCCGCCCGCCGCCGACTTGCCGAAGATCTTGGGGATCATCGTCCCCGCCATGCCGTTGCTCGCGTCGATCACGATCTTCAGCGCCGCCGACTTCCCGTCCTTCCCCGTCGTGTCGAGGAAAGAACGCACGTGCTTGGCATACGCCGGCCACAGGTCACGCGACTCGATCCGCCCGTTGGCCGGCACCATCGTCGCCTTGTCGACCATCGCCGCGTGCTTGCGCACTTCCGCCAGCCCCGTCGTCTCGCCGACCGGCTTGGCCTTCCGCTTCGAGACCTTGAACCCGTTGTACTGCGGCGGGTTGTGGCTCGCCGTCACCATCACGCCGCCCGCGCAATCCAGGTGATTCACCGCGAAGTAGATCATCGAGGTGTCGACCATCCCAAGATCAATGACGTTCGCGCCGTGATCGGTCATGCCCGAGACCAGCGCCTTGGTGAGCGACGGACTCGACGATCGCATGTCGCGACCCACCACGATGTTCTTCATCATGGGTGAGGTCTCGCCCGCCGAGTGCGCATCCGCCAGCAGGAACTTCGAGCAGCCGTAGCCGATCTGCCACGCCAGCGTTTCGTTCAGCGGGTCGGGATATGTCCCGCGCACGTCATAAGCCTTGAAGACGCGTCCGAGCACGAAGGTCTCCTTCCTGGTCCGGCGGCCCGGGTTTCGCCCTTTGGCAACGCCCGCACAACGGGGCATCGGACAGTTCCGACGACCCGCAATGCCGCCTCGGTTTCCAGACTGACGCCCGACCGGCTCCGCCGTGTCGGGTCCCATCGACAATCACGAATCTCTACCCATCGACTGCCGACCCTGATGATAGCCAGAACCCGATCCACACTCGCAAATGTACGGCTCCTATTCGGACTCAAATGGAGGGTCGTAACTATCCGCCTCGGGAAACTCCTCCACCGGCACGTCCTTCGGCAGCGCCGCCAGGAACGCCCGCCCGTACCCCGAGGTCGCGATCCGTGGGTCGAGCACCACCACCCTCCCCGTGTCGCTCGCCGAGCGGATCAACCGCCCGAACCCCTGCTTGAAACGGATCACCGCTCGCGGCAACGAGTCCTCGCGGAACGCGTCGCCCCCGCGCGATTCGATCAACTCGACCCGCGCTTGCGTGAGCGGGCGATCGGGCGGCTCAAACGGCAGTTTGGTGATGATCACATTCCGCAGCGCATCGCCGCGAACATCCACGCCCTGCCAGAACGACGCCGCCCCGAACAGAACCGCGTTGGGCTCGGCGCGGAATCGCTCGAGAATCGCCTGACGCGAACCGTCGAGACCCTGCGCCAGCAGCGTGATACCGTGCGCGGAGAGTCGATCGCGCAGGCGACGAGATAGCGCGTTGAGCGTGGCGAAACTCGTGAAGAGCACGAACGCCCCGCCGTTGGTCTCCAACACGTGGTGGAGCACCGACCGGGCCAGCGCGTCGGTGTGCCCGCTCGCCTTGGGTGAGGGGAGCGATCGATCGATGATCAGCCGAGCCTGGCGCGCATAGTCGAACGGGCTGCCGAGTTGGAGCGTGGCGGCCCCGTCGCAGCCGAGCCGCTTCATCGAGTGCTCGAACGCACCCTCGCCCCGCGCGGTCGAGAGTGTGGCGCTGGTCAGGACGACGCTGTGCTCGCGCGAGAAGAGACGCTCCTTCAGCAGCGGCGCCACCTCGATCGGCGCGCACGCGAGCGTGATCTTCTGATAGCGAGCCCCCTCGTCATCGGCCCCGCCGACCTCGATCCAGTAGGCCGAGCCCGGCACCGCCTGGTCGACCAGCGCGTCGCACTCGTCGCCGATCATCTGGGCGCGGATCGCGTAGGCATTCAGTTCGAATCGATCCGCGTCGCCGGTGGCGGCCTCCTTGAGCGCCTTGAGCCGCAGCGACAGATCTCGCATCGCGGGCGAAAGGATGTTGGGGACGATCGCGGCCCGCCGCAGGCGCGTGGTCCGCGGGCCGCTGCTGAAGCGATCGCTCGTCGGCGCGTCCTTGAGTGATTCGGCGATCAGCGATTCGAAGAACGCACGGGTCGCGTCGGCGGCATCGGTCACCAGGCGGATGGCCCGCTCGACCGACGCGCTGTCCTTGCTCATCAGTTGCAACTGCGGCAGGTAGCCGCGCCCCGTCCGCGGGTGGTACAGCGTCGTGAGCAGGTGCATCACGCGCCCCTCGGCCAGCGAAATGCCGAAATGCTCCGACGCCACGTCCTCGGCGTTGTGCGCCTCATCCAGCACGACGTGGTGGTACTGCGGGAGGAAACCGACGTCCTGCGAGCGCAGCGCCAGGTCGGAAAAGAACAGCGCGTGGTTGCACACGAGGAGGTTCGCGGCCTCCATCTTCCGGCGCGCGTTCTGGTAGAAGCACTTTTCGTATGTCGGGCAGCGCCGCCCCATGCAATTGCCCGAATCGCTCTGCACCTTGTCCCACACGCCGGGGCGCTCCAGCGGCGGGAGCGTGGAGAGCGTGCCGTCCTTGGTCTCGTAGGCCCAGTCCTCGATGACGTGGAGCGAGCGGCGCGCGGCCGGATCACCGAGCAGTTTCACCTGGCGCTCGGACGCGAGCTTCAGGCGGCGCACGCTCACGTAGTTGCCGCGCCCCTTGACCAGCACGGGTCGCAATCGCGGGCGCGCCTCGGCACTGGGGTCATCGTCGCCGGGCAGGTCGGGGTCGAGCAGGCCCGCCAGGAGCGGGATGTCCTTGGTCATGAGCTGCTCTTGCAGCGCGATGGTGTTGGTCGCGATCACCACGATCTCGTTGTGCTCGAGGCATCGCTTGATCGCGGGGATGAGATAGGCGAACGACTTGCCGACCCCCGTGCCCGCCTCGACGAGCAGGTGCGAGCGCTCGCGGAAGGCCTTGGCGACGGCGAGCGCCATGTCGCGCTGCTGGGCGCGCGGCTCGAAGTGATCGCCCAGCCTGCTGCTCAGCACGCCGCCGGGGGAAAAGATGGTCTCGAGCGTGTCAGGCATGGGTACGTGCGGTCTCGTCAAGATCAGATTTCACCGCGGGGCGACGCGGAGATCGCGGAGGGGAGAGGAACAGAAACAGTCAAACCGCGGCGATCGCGCCAATTCGCTGCCGCCAACCTCCGCTTCCAACTCCACCTCTTTGCCACTTGGACTCTGTGCTGGCATTTTCCTATCCGCGCTCTCCGTGCTCTCCGCGGTGAATGTGTTCACGAACGCTTCACACCCAGCGGGACTCGCTTGGGCTCGCCGTCGGGACGCGGGTACATGCGTGAGATCGGCTTGACCTTGTCCAGCACGACGATGCGCCCGGTCGGCGTTGGGATCGTGGCGACGTGAGAGACGCCGAGCATCTCGCAGGCCTTGGCGCCTTCCTCGAGTTCCTGCTCGGCCTTCTCGCCCTTGATGAGCGCGACGATGCCGCCGACCTCGACGAAGCCGGCGGTGAGTTCGGCGATGACGGCGAGTGGGCCGACGGCGCGGGCGACGGCGGCGCGGTATTTCTCGCGGTGGCCGTCCGCCTTGTGCATGTGGGCCGCGGTTTCGGCGCGCTGGTTGAGGACCTCGACGTTGGCGAGCGCGAGGGGCGCACGGAGGTCGCTGAGAAACGCGGCCTTTTTCCCCGTCGCTTCCAGGAGCGTGAAGCGGAGCGAGGGCATGGTGATGGCGAGCGGAATGCCGGGGAGCCCGCCGCCGGAGCCGACGTCGATCACGCGCGAGTTTTCGGGGAGTTCGGCGAGGATGGGGATGAGCGTGAGGGAGTCGAGGATGTGGCGCGTCCAGGCCTCGGCGGGGTCGCGGATGGCGGTGAGGTTGAAGGCGTTGTTGGCGTCAAGAAGAAGGGCGAGGTAGAGGCCCAGGCGTGCAAGATCGCCGTCGTCGAACTCCAGGCCGAGTTCCTTGGCCTGCGCGAGGAAGGAATCGGGCGGCGTGAGCGGCGCGGGGAGCGGCGAGGGCACGGTCCAGGCGGGCTCGCGCGGCGGGGGCGCGGGAGCGTGCGCAGGCTCGCTCTGAGATGGGGCGGGGTGAGGTTTGTGAGTTCGGGCCATCGGTGCCTCCGTGCGGTGGATCATTGGAGGGCGGGGACTGGGAGGCTGGCAACGCACGCGGCCTCCACCCAGGGGGCGGACGGACACTTTGGTGCGCCCTGGCGCGGTGATAAGCAGGCACTCGGCCCTGGGGGAAGGGACGGAGAGACGGCGTGGAATACAAAGGCACGCCCTCCCTGACGATCGGGCTCCTGAGCAGGAGCAAGCGAGGACTACTCGTTGTATTCGAAGGAATGGCGCGCGGGGGAGATGGGGCGGCGGACGGCGATGGAGACGATGAGGCCCACGCCGATCCAGAGGGAGATCATGGACGAGCCGCCGGCGCTGACGAAGGGGAGCGTGATGCCGATGATGGGCACGACGCCGAGGTTCATGCCGATGTTGATGAAGGCCTGGGCGGCGACGAAGGCGGAGAGGCCGACAATGGTGAGACGCCCGAGCGGCTCACGCGTGGCGGCGGCGGTGATGAAGGCGGCGGCGATCCAGAGGAAGTAGAGGCCCATCACGGCGATCCCGCCGAAGAAGCCCCAGCGATTGATGACGACGGAGAAGACCATGTCGTTGTCGGCCTCGGGGAGGGCGTTGAACTTCAGGAGCACGCGCGAGCGATCGGCGCCCGAGCCGGTGGCGCCGCCGGCGCCGATGAGCGTCTGGGCGGTGCGGGCCTGAAAGTTGACGTCCTGGTCGGCGCTGGTGTCGCCCTGGAACTGCTTGACGAGGCCGACGATGCGGGCCTGCTGGTGCGGCTTCAGGATCGGGAACGACGCGGGAGCAGCGAGGGCGGCGGCCAGGACGATGATGGCCATGTGGCGGAGTTTGGCGCCGGCGGCGATGAGGACGGCGAAGAGGGCGGGGATGAAGAGTGCGGCGGTGCCAAGGTCGGGCTGGAGCGTGATGAGCGCGACGGGGACGAAGGTGATGAGCCCGGGGATGAAGAGGCCGCGGAGCGTGCGGTGGGAGCTGGTGAATCGGAGGGAGTATGCGAGCGCCAGGACGAAGACGATCTTGACGAGTTCGGAGGGCTGGATATCGATGGGGCCGAGGTCGATCCAGCTGCGGGCGCCGTTGCGGGCGCGGACGATGGATGCGGGGACGCCGGGGGTGATGAGGAACGCGAGGACGCCCAGGCCTAGGAGGTAGAGGAAGCGCGAGGCCTGGCCGACGGCGCGGTAATGGACGGCGGCGACGGCGACGGCGGCGACCAGGCCGGCGACCAGGAACATGATCTGCTTCAGCGCGCTCCTGGAGATGCCGGTGTCTCCGGCGACGGCGGTGTCGATGGCAACGATGCCGATGATGGAAAGGGCGAGCGAGGCGATGGGGACGAGCCACGCGACGCGGCCTTCGGCGATGAGGTTGGCGATGCGACGCGAGCGCTTGCTCACAGGTAGCCCTCCGCGATGAGGGCGTGGATGATCTGGTTGGCGATGGGGCCGGAGACTTTGCCGCCGCTTCCGCCGTAGTCGATGACGACGGAGATGACATAACGCGGGCGATCGCCTTCGCGCCCGACGAGGACGACGAACCAGGAGTGGTCGCCGTCGCGGACGACGCGGGGCTTGAGCGGGCCTTCGCCGTCGGGATCAACGACGAGCGGCGAGGCGTCGGCGGTTCCGGTCTTGCCCCAGACGCGGACGCCCGGGGCGTTGAAGATGAGCTCGCGTTCGGAGGTTTCGGCTGTGGTCTGGATCGTGAGGTGGTGGCCGGTGCCGAACTCTTCGCCGACGGAGCGGCGCAGGCCGTCCATCGCGGCGGAGACGGCGGCGGCATCGAGGCCGAGCTCGCGCGGTTCGGGGCGGGGCGCGCCGTCGACGATACGGGGCGCGAGTTTGACGCCGGCGCGTGCGAGCGTGGCGTAGGCGTCGGCGGCGTGGAGGGGCGTCCAGGCGACGGGGCCCTGGCCGATGCCCATTTGCACGGCGTCGCCGATTTCGAGGTCGGAGGCATCGCCCTTCTTTCCGAGCGAGCCGGCGAACTCGTTGCCGATGCCGAGGTTCCAGGTTGAGCCGACGCCGTAGTCGCGATAGGCGGCGACGATGCCCTGTGGGCCGAGGCGCTTGCCGATGGTGAAGAAGAAGATGTTGCAGGAGCACATCAGGCCGTCGGATGCGTCGAGGTCGTGGCCGAGCTGGTCGGTGTGGGTGGTTTGGAAGCGTTTGAAGATCCAGCAATTGAGGATGTCGGGGCGATCGGGGAGGAAGTGGCCGGTGCAGGCGATGCGCTGATCGAGCGAGTAGACGCCGCGTTTGACGGCCTCGGTCAGGAGGAGTGCCTTGACGATCGAGCCGGGCTGATAGGCGGTGGTGATGGCGCGGTTGATCCACGGCGTGTTGACGGCGTCCTGAAAGACGATCTCGGGATTGTCGCGGAGCGTGGCGCGCGAGAAGGTGGGCATGGAGACGAGGGCGAGGATGTCGCCGGTGTCGACGTCGAGGACGACGGCGCTGCCGTTGAGCGGCGTGCCGAGCGGCGCGGCGCCGGAGATGATGGCGTTGTTCTGGTCGAGGGGCTGGCCGGCCTCGTTGAAGTGGCCGTGCCAGGACTGAACGGTTGCCAGGCCGAACGCGGGCGACATGAGTGCCTGGACGCGTGCCTGGAGTTGGATGTCGAGGGTGAGTTTGAGATCGCGCCCCGGCTCGGGCGGGAGCGACTGGGGTGTGTCGCCGGTATCGAGTCGGCGGGTCTGCACGCCGCGCAGGCCGCGGAGCGAGTTTTCGTACGACGATTCGAGCCCGACGTGCCCGATGCGATCGCCGGTGCGGTATTCGCCGCGATCGACGGAGACGCGCGCGAAGCGGGAGGAAGGATCTTCGATCAGCGTGCGCGCGGCGAAGGCGGGATCGGCGGCGATGGCGGCCTTGCGGTTCTTGACGTCGTCGGCCTGGATCTCGTTGCGCATCCAGCCCAGGACGTGCGTGGCGGCGCCATCGATCGTGATCGAGGCGGCGGACTTTGACGCGATCGGCGCGGGGAGGGTGGAGCGATCGATGGAGACGGTGGTGGATTCGAGGGGATACTCGCGGTCGCCGGCGTCGAGCACGGAAAGGCCGGGGATGCGATCGACTTGGATGATCGGGGCTTCGTCCATGCCGAGCGCGGCGGGGAGGGGGAGATCGATCTGCGCGCCCAGAGCAAGCTGGACTTCGAAGGCTTTGCGGTCGCTGACGCGGTGGGAGAGCACGTGGGCCATGCCCTGCTCGGCGATGGGCGTGGTGGCGCGGCGTTCAATGCGACGCTCGAGGTCGGGCGTGATGATCTCGTCGCGGGCGGCGGCTTCCTGCTTCAACTGCTCGCGGCGCTGCTCGACGATCGCGCGGTACATGGTCTCGACACGCGAGACGATGGCGGCGCGGCGCTCGGCGAGTTCGCTGGGCGGTATATCGAGGAGTGAGGAGAGTTCATCCCAGGCGCGGGCCGCGTGGGCCTCGAGCGTCTGCTGCGTCGCGGCGATGAGCGCCTCGCGGTCGTCGTCCTTGATCTGGCTCCAGACCGCGCGATACGCCTTGATCGCCAGCGGCTTGGCGCGCGAGCCTGCCCACGAGGAATCGATCATCGGATATGCCACGGCGACGTCGTAACTGGCCCGGTCCTGTGCCAGCACCCGACCCTTGCGGTCCACGATCTTGCCGCGGGTCGTCGGGATCCAATGACGCGCGACAAGTTGAGCGTCGGCGGCCTCGCGGAGTTCGGCGCCCTTGGTGATCGTGAGTTGCCACAGGCGAACGCCCATCACGAGCAGGCCCAACGCGACGACTCCCATCACCAGCAGCAATCGCCGGTGGAACATGGAGGGGATGTAGCGGGCGACGTTCATGGGGTGCGGGACGCGGAGCGAGGCCGGCGCGGAGCGACAGCGTTGCCGCGACGCGGGGGTGTATCAAGATCGGCGAATGGGTCGAATTTGCCGTAGTTTGGAAGGGAGGCAAAGGCGGCACGCGCGCCGGATGATGGCGCTTGCTCGGGAGGAACGAGCAAACAGCGTAAAAACTCGACAGTTGGCGACGGCGGGCCGTACCATGGGCCGCCCGGGCGCGGGCACGGAGGCCACGTGCCAAAGTCAACATGGAAAGCGCACTTCACGCCCCAAATCGTGACATCGCTGCGCGACGGTTATGGGTTTCGACCATTCCTTTCGGATGTCGGTGCGGGTATCACGGTGGCGGTGATCGCGCTTCCACTGGCGATGGCGCTGGGGATCGCGAGCATCCCGCAGAGCATCGCAGAGCAGCTCGCGGCGTTGCACCCGTGGCTCACGCCGCCCGCGATGGGGCTGTTCACGGCGGTGATCGCGGGGGCGATCATCTCCGGGCTGGGCGGGTCGCGGTTCCAGATCGGCGGGCCGACGGCGGCGTTCATGCCGCTGGTATTCAGCATCTGCGCGACGCACGGCTATGAAGGGCTCGTGATCGCGACGTGCATGGCGGGCGTGATCCTGATCCTGCTGGGCGTGTTCCGGTTCGGCGGCGTGATCAAGTTTGTGCCGTATCCCGTGACGGCGGGCTTCACCGCGGGGATCGGCACCGTGATCCTCGCGTCGCAGATCAAGGACTTCTTCGGGCTTACGATCCTGACGTCGGAAGGGAAACCCGCGACGATCCCGGCGGATTTCATCGATAAACTGATGATGTTCTGGGAGTTTCACGGCACGGTGAGTTGGCACTCGCTGGGCATCGGGCTCGGGTCGCTCGTGATCCTGTCGGCGCTTCGCCGGGTGGCGCCGCGTGTGCCGGGCGCGATTGTCGCGGTCGGGCTGAGCGCGCTGCTCGTCAAGTTCATGGGCTGGTCAACCACGACGGTGCTGTTCGACGGCGTGCACGCACGCCCTCTGGTCGAGACCGTCGGCACACGCTTCGGCGGGATTCCCAGCAACCTGCCCGCGCCGCACTTCCCGCCCATCTCCATGTCGATGATCCGCGAGTTGATGCCGTCGGCGTCGGCGATCGCGTTCCTTGGAGCGATCGAGAGCCTGCTGTCGGCGGTCGTGGCCGACGGGATGACCGGCTATCGCCATCGCTCCGACCAGGAATTGATCGCGCAGGGCGTGGCGAACCTCGCGAGTGTGACGTTCTTCGGACTGCCCGCGACGGGCGCGATCGCGAGGACGGCTGCCAACATCCGCAGCGGCGCCAAGACTCCGGTGTCGGGGGTGCTCCACGCGGTGTTCGTGCTGCTGTTCATGCTGGCGCTGGCGCCGCTCGCCAAGGCCGTCCCGCTCGCATCCCTGGCGGCGATCCTGGTGATGGTCGCGTGGAAGGTGAGCGAACTCGAGCATTTCCGATCGCTGCTCCGGGCGCCGCGCCCGGACGTGCTGGTGCTCCTGACAACGTTCGGGCTGACGGTGTTGTTTGACCTGACGATCGCGGTGGGCACGGGGATCCTGCTCTCGTCGATCCTGTTCATGCGCCGGATGGCGCAGGTGACGACAGTGACGGGCCTGAACGAGGAGATCGAGGAAGGCCAGGAGACGGAGAAGGTGGACCCCAAGGACCCCGGCGCGGTGCGCGACAGGCGTGTCCCCCGTGGCGTGGAGGTCTACGAGATCAACGGGCCGTTCTTCTTCGGCGTGGCGAACAACCTGCGTGATGCGCTGGACCAGATCGAGAAGCCGCCGCGCGTGGTGATCCTGCGGATGCGGTATGTGCCACACATCGACGCGACGGGACTGAACGCGCTGCGCGAGTTCCATCGCAGGTGCGTGAAGCACGGAACGCGGCTGCTCCTGGGCGGCGTACACGCGCACCCGATGTTCGAGATGGTGAAGGCCGGGATGGACAACGAGATCGGGCTGGAGAACATCCACGAGAACCTGGACGACGCGCTCGGACGCGCGCGGGAGATCGTGAACGGCGGGAAGTCGTAGACGCCGCGTGCGTCAGCCCGCGCGGGCCGGCGGGTGATCCAGGAGCATGATCGCGCGAGCGATCGCCAATTCGATATCCGGGCACACGTTGTTGGGGTCCAGGACGTCGGACGCGCCTCCGGAGCGGAGGGCGTTGTATTGCGGGCCGGACATGCCGGCAAAGAGCACCTGCCGCCCGCGCCCCTGGGCCTGCTTGACCAGCGCACGCAACTCCCATGCGGCGTCGGAATCAAACCGCGTGAGTTCGCTGAGGTCGAGCACGAGCACGCGGACGCCGGCGGGCAATCGCGCGCACCATCGCAGGAGATTGGGAAGGCGGTGCGTGTCTCCGGTGCGTTCCTTGTCGCGCCGGAGGTGATACACGGCCATGCCCGCGGGGAGTTTGACCCCCTCGCCGCCGTATTCGCCCGAGGCCTCGATCTCGCAGATGGGAATGTGGATGTCCTGCCAGATGATCCAGAAGAGGAAGAGCACGGGCGGGACCATGGACCACTTGGTGAAATGATCGATCGCGAGCGTGCCCAGGCCCGCCCCGAGCATGAACGACCCGATGATGGAAGCCAGCAGTGCCAGGCGCGTCGCGCTGGGGTGCGTGCGCGCGGAGCGGAAGAGCGACCGCGGCGAGAGCGGGGGGCTGGAGCGCCGGCGATCGCTCAGCCAGTAGACAAACTGCACGGTCTCGGTGCCAAGGTCGGTGAGCACGCCGGTGAGGTGCGTGGTGCGCACCACCCCGCTGGAGATGCGCGTGATCGTCGCGTTCTGGATGCCCATCGCCATGGAGGCCAGGCCCGTGAGCCACCACACACCCAGCATCGACGGAGTCTGATTGGGCTCGCGGAACTCAAGCCCGACGGCAAAGGCGGTGAGCAGGATCGCCTGAGCCAGGGACGGCAGGACGTAAATGGACTCTGAGCCTCGACGCCAGCCCGATTCGGTGAGGATCGCCGAGACGCACGCGCCCGCAAAGAACATGGCGAGCACGAAGAGCATGAACGCCGCAGGCCACCAGTGACCTTCAACGACGTGGCGTCCGAGGTTGCTGGCGTTGCCGGTGACGTGGCTGGTGACCGTGCCGCAGGAGATGAGCGCGACGATGTTGGTGTAGCCGGCGACCCAGGCCAGGGTGATCGCTAGGCGTGCCTGCTGCGTGAAGGAATGGGCTTGGGCGATGAACACTGGGCGGTCTATTTCCCGGGCGTTTGCGCGGTCCCAAGGGGTATCGGCCTTGGGGGCGGGCAAGGCTAGGGAGGGTTGCGGCGAGTTTTCGCGAGAGCATGGAAGGGGCGGATCGTGCGGATTATCCGCCCTCGGCACGCCGTCCGACGCGGATTACGCGCGCGTTTGGGCTCGCCTTTGAGCCGCGCGCTTGCCGGACTTTTGAGTCGACGCGGAAGCGTCCGTCGAGGATGACGGCATTGCCGCGTAGGTCACCACAACCTGCTCAACATAGTCCCCATGCGCGACCGCTGGATGTACGAGATCCATCTCGTGAGCGTTGGAACCCCCGTGGGGCGCATGTTCATAGGTCGCAATGATCTGTCGCTCGACGGCCGCCACAACCCCGGCACGCTCGCTTTCCGGCACGAGCAACAACGCCGCCAGCCAGCGCCGCGCCAGTTCCGGCGTCGCGGGACGCAGCAGTTCAACCAGCATCCTGACGTGATCGCTGGGTGACAGCGATGCCGATGCGTCGGGCCCGGTCCTGGGCGGAATCATCGGCGGCCGCTGCTGGCTCATGGCTCCGTACTCCGTTTACGCCCGGCGAGATCGGCAGGGCCTTGGCCCGCACACGCGTCTCGAGCGTCTGCACAAATCGATCAAGTCGGTCCACGCGGTCGATCAGTTTTTCGAGCGTGCTCGCCATCGCCGCAAGGAGTTCCGATGGGTCGGCGTGGCGGAGCATGTGCCCCTTCACCTCCGTGGCACGCATCGGACCTCGCCCGAGAAGCAGCCACTCGCTGCTCACGCCGAACGCAACGCAGAACTCCGCGAGAAACTCGGCGCTGGGCGCCTGCCCGGACATGTAGCGTCGCACCGTTTCCGGGTTCGTGTTGGTCAATTCACCGATGTGCCGGAACGAGCGATCGCCCGCGGCGGCCAGGAGACGTTCATGGAGTTCGGTGCCTTCCACGAAGCATGTTATAGCAGAAACCCCGCCGTGGCGAAACCAAGTTCGCTGCAACTCCGACACCGTGTTGTCACGCCCGCCGGAAGGAGTGCGAAGATCGCGCGGCGTGGTCCTGCCGTGGGAGAAGTTCGGCTGCGACGCCCGGTCGCCCGATGGACGCGGTGCGACAGCCGCCTGGCCCTCCGCGCCGAGGCGGGACCGCCCTTACCCGCCCCCCCGACCGCGTACGCTTCCAGCAATGGAGCGCCGTACCCCGCAGAGAACCGCGATCGAAGAAACGCTGCGCCAGGCGGGCAGGCCGCTCACGCCACAGGAACTGCTGGGATTGTCGCGCGCCCGCGTGAGGTCGATCAACCTGGCAACGATCTATCGCACACTGAAGATGCTGACCGACGCGGGCGATGCGGTCTGCGTGCACATCCCCGGCGAGCCGCCGCGCTTTGAGGCCGCCCACATCGGTCATCATCATCACTTCCGCTGTGATGAGTGCGGCAAGGTATTCGATATCGCCGGGTGCATGGGGAGTGTGGCGACGTTTGCCCCGCCGGGGTTCAAGGTCCGTGATCACGAGATCACACTCTTCGGGACCTGCGCCCAGTGCGCCGGGGCGACGGAGGCCCGCGGTCAGCGATCCTAAGTGATCACGTATGCCGCACTCGTCCATGAGCCGATCGTGCGGTGTACCGGACGCATCAATCAGCCCTCGGGGGCTCACCGCCGACACCGCCCGCCCGAACGCCGAGGCGCCGCACGAGCCGCCACGGGACCGTGACAAGCACAAAAACCGTCGCCGCCAGGAGGATGATCCACACCACGCGCAGCGGCCATGGTCCGAGCGCGTCGAGGATCGTCGTTGAGTCGGGCTGGCTGGGGCCGGAGTAGGCGTAGTTGGTTCCGAGCCACCAGTTGAACGGCATCATCAGCACGATCGCGTAGACGAACGTCCGCCACGCCGCGGAGAAACAGTCGCGCCACGCGGGGCGATAGCGCAGGACAACGAGGTCGTAGACGGCGCAGCCGACGATCTGCACATGGTTGATCCAGTAGAGCCAGAACTTGATGTGCCCGAAACCCTGGGTGACGATGGGCGTGAAGAAAGCCTGTGTACAGAGGCCGAAACCCCAGTAAAACCCGAGCGTGCGGAGCCAGCGCCGTTGCGTGACGAGGGCCGCGCCGCCGATCCAGCCCGCGAGGTCGCAGATATGCAGCGGCAGGCTCTCGGCGAGCACGAAACGCGAGGGGCGGATGTAGTAGATGAGCATGAGGGCCTGGGTGATCAGGGTGAGCCAGCCCACACAGGCGCGGAGCGTTTCTTCACGAGATTTCAGGGGCGTGTGGCCGTCGTTGTCGCGCCCGACCACACCCGGGCCGCGCCAGCGCAGGCCGAGGATGACCGGCGCCGTAATGCAGATCGCGCCGACAACCAGCACGCCGGCGTGAAACAGGCCGAAAGGCGAGAAGGCCTCGCTCCACGAAGGGGCGGCGGCCTGGGCGAGATTCACGCCCGCTCTCCGGCGCCGGCGGCTTCATGGCGCAGTTGCCCGCACGCGGCCTTGATGTCGCGTCCGCGGCTTGCGCGGATGTGGCTGTTGATGCCGCGGGCTCGCAGGAGTTCCTGGAAATCACGCACCTGATCGTCGAGCGGCCGCTTGAACGGAAGGCCCTCAACCTCGTTGTAGCGGATGAGGTTGATGTTGGCGCGGAGGCTCTTGGCGAGCGCCGCCAGTTCCGCGGCGTGCTCGGGGCGGTCGTTCACGCCGCGGAGCAGCGTGTACTCCAGCGTGATCTCACGCCCGGTTTTCTCGAACCATTTCTGGCACGAGGCCAGCAGGTCGGTGATCGTGGTGTAGTTGGCCCACGGGATGAGTGAGCGACGGATCTGGTCGTTGGGGGCGTGGAGCGAGAGCGCGAGCGTGACGGGGAGGTCAAAGTCGGTGGCGAGTCGCTCGATGGCCTGCGGCAGGCCGACGGTGGAGATCGTGATCTTGCGGGCCGAGATGTTGAAGCCCCACGCCGAGTTCATGATGCGGATCGCGCGGGTGACGGCGCCGAAATTCGCGAGCGGTTCGCCCATCCCCATGAAGACAATGTTGGAGATCCGCGGCGGCTTTCGGGCTGGTATCGCCGGCGCGGCGGGAGAGGAGGACGCTCCTTCGTCGCGCATCAGTTTCTGGAGGAGCCACACCTGCTCGACGATGCGCCCGGCAGAGAGATTGCCGTCGAGCCCGCCCAGCCCAGAGGCGCAGAAACGACAGCCGACCGGGCAGCCGATCTGCGAACTGATGCACGCGGTGCGTCGATCTTCGGCCGGGATCATGACGCACTCGGTCTGTCGCGAGGGATCGCCCGCGGCCGCACCAAGCACGTTCAACGCGGTCTTCTCTTCACTCCCCCATGTTTCGCTGTCTGGCTGTCTGGTTGTTTCGCTGTCTTGACGCGTCGCTGTCCCGCTCTTCTCGCTGTCGTTCCACTCGATGAGCAGTTTCTCCACGCCGTCCGTCGCCGACTGACGCCTGACGATCGTGCCGGAGAGGAAGGTCATGTGCGCCGCGAGGGTTTCGCGGTCGAGTTTCGAAAGGTTGCTCATCGCGCCGGGATCCGCGACGCCCTTTTCGTAGACCCACTCCATGATCTGGGCGGCCCGGAACTTCTGCATGCGGTGCTCGACGCACCATGCCTGCAGTTCTTCCAGCGTCATGTCGAAGATGTGGGTCGAGGGGTGTTTCATGCCCGTGCTTTCCCGGCGCTGATGGTGAGGGCCGTGGCGCCGTAGGTGTCGGCGGAGATGGGAGTCTTGATGACGCGGATGCGCCGACTGTCGGGGTCGATGCCCTTGTTCGTCATCATTCGTTTGAGTGTGGCGGGCAGGTTGAACTCCACGTCTTCATCGACGACGTCCCACTGCTCGAGCGTGGCGCCGAAGCGGTCGACGAATCGCCGGCAGATGGCCGCGACCAGGTCCTCGGGCGCGCTGGCGCCGGCGGTGAGCATGATGCTGGTCGTGGCGCCCTTGTTTTTCCAGGGAAGCGGGTCGGGGAGCTCGGAAACGTCGTCGACGAGGATCGCGGGCGTGCCGACGTTGAGGGCGATCTCGGTGAGGCGCACGGAATTGCTGGAGTTCTTGCTCCCCACAACGATGACGGCGTCGCACTGCGGCGCGATGGCTCGTACCGCGTGCTGTCGGTTGGTCGTCGCGTAGCAGATGTCCTCGCTGGGTGGGCTCTTGATCTTCGGGAAGGCACGCTTCAGCGCGTCGATGAGGACGTCCGCGTCGTCGGTCGAGAGGGTTGTCTGCGTCAGATAGACGAGTTTGGAGTCGTCGACGATCTTGAGCCTCGCGATGTCGCCCGGGCTCTCGACGACCTGCGTCGCGTCCGGCGCTTCACCGCTCGTGCCCACGATCTCCTGGTGGTTGCGGTGGCCGACCAGAAGGATCTGGTAGCCCTGCCTGGCATAGCGGACGGCCTCGGAGTGCACCTTGGTCACCAGCGGGCAAGTGGCGTCAATGGCGGTGAGGTTGCGCTGGCGGGCGTGCTCGCGGACCTGGGGCGACACGCCGTGGGCGCTGAAGACGACGATCCTGCCCTCAGGCACCTGGTCGAGTTCGTCGACAAAGACGGCGCCGCGCCCGGCCAGGCGGGCGACGACGTGCTTGTTGTGGACGATCTCGTGGAACACATAGATCGGGCGCTCGTCGATGACGTCAAGGACCTGGTCAACGACGTCGATCGCCATGCGCACGCCGGCGCAGAATCCCCGCGGGTTGGCGAGGATGACGCGGACGCGGGGGGCGGCAGATTCGGCGGCTACAACGGCGACTTGCTCCACACCGGATCGTAGGGGAGGCACGCGGCGCATCGGGACGATACCCTTGGGCACGGCGATCGACGCCCGGCGTCGAACCCAGCATTCCGCACGCTCGCCGCTCGAACTGGAGGCACTGCGATGGCGTTCTATCCCTTCCAAGATCGTCCTCTCGCGTCCCGTTCCGGCAAGGTCGGCGCGGGCGTTGTGGTCCTGATCGTGCTCGTGTGCCTCGGCGTGGTGGGGGGGTCGACGTGGCTCGCCAAACGCAGCCAGCAGATGGCCCAGGACGCCGTCGTGCAGGCTCGCGAAGCGGCGGCCAAGGCCGCGGCGGAGGCGGATTCCAAGGCACGAGAGTCTCTGAAACTGGCGGAACAGGCCCAGCCGCCGGCCGAGTCCGCGCCGACAACGCTCGATCAGACCAAGGCGCCCCAGCCCGCGGCGGGCGCGATCGACACCGCGGCGATCCGCTTCGGAGCACGGGCCACCGCGCGGAAGAGTGATGGCGTTCGCGTCGCAACCTTCAACGTCGCCAATCTCTACGACGAAAAGGACGACCCCACGCTCGCCGGACAATACGAAGACATGAACTCGGTGAAGCCCAAAGCCGAACTGGAAGGCGTGGCATCCGCGATCCACGCGATCGACGCGGACGTCCTCGTCCTCGAGGAACTCGAGTCGCAGGAAGTCCTGACGTGGTTCCGCGACACGTATCTGTCGGACATGGGCTACACGACGGCGGTCTCGCTCGACGCGGGCGACCCGCGCGGGATCGAGCAGGGTGTGCTGAGCCGATTCCCTGTGGTTGAGCCGACGGTGTGGCTGCAGATGCCCCTCAAGGGCACACACCCCAAGGGTGCGGATGACGCGCCTGAGGGATCGCCGATCGTGTTCCACCGCTCGCCGTTCCGCGTGGACGTGATCGTTCCGGCCGGCGCGCGGGGCAATCCGCGGGATTACAACTTCACGGTGTTCGCGGTTCACGCCAAGTCGGGGCGAAACAGCGCTTACTGGCGCGAGGCCGAGGCCGCGGGAACAGTGCAGTTGATCCAGCAGGCAACGACGGCCGATCCGGGACGGAACGTTGTCGTGATGGGGGACTTCAACGCGGTGCAGAACGACGCGTCCTTCCGTGCGTTCGTAAGTTCGGGGTTGATTGATCTGTTCGCCGATCGGCGTCCGGAAGACCCCGCGACCACGACCCACGAATCGGGGCGATCGATCGATCACATCCTGGTGAACGCGGCGATGATGCCCGAAGTGATCCGGGATTCGCGGTTTGTGTTCGGGACTCCCGCACGCCCCAAGGGGGTCGACTACCGAACCTACCCTGCTCCCAAGGGTTACGCATCGGATCACTATCCCGTTGTGGTCGATTTCCGCCCGGTTGAGGGTGGCACGCCTCCGACAACGCCCCAGAACCAAGGGGGCAAACACGTGGACCCTGCCGCCAAGTAGTGCACAACGTCAAGATTCGGTTCAAGGTCGTGGGCTTTGGACCCCTACCCACCATACAGCGTGGTACTATCCATGGGTCATACCGGAGGCTGGTCTGGTTTGAACTTCGTTTGTACTCGTGCTCGTGCTGGACGTTTGTGCTGGGTTTGTGACCGCACCCGTTCGGGTCGCGGCGGATGATCGAGGGTGGATTGAAGGAGGCACGCATGGACCGGAGGCGGTTCGGACGGTCGGAGTCCCTCAAACGCGGCTTCACTCTGATCGAGCTTCTGGTCACGATCGCGATCATCGCGATCTTGATGAGCATCCTCATGCCGTCCCTCAGCGGCGCACGCCGCGCCGCCCGCGCCACCCTCTGCTCGAACAACGTTCGGCAGATCGCCATCGCCATCAACCAATACGCCAACTCCAACGCCGACGCCATCGTCGGCTCCCCTGTCACCAGCGGAAAAAACGCGTTCTTCGACGGAAAATTCAACGGCGTCGCGGTGCAGGGATGGGACTGGTGCGGACCTCTCGCCGCTGAACTGGGCTTCACGGGTCCGGGCGAGGGCCAGACCGACGCGACCGAGATCGATCGCTTCAAGCGATTCGATTGGTACCGCTCCCAGATCAAGACCTACAGCTGCCCCGAAAACGACATCACCGCCGTCGCCTATCCAAACGCCAATGACTCTACATGGGTCTCTGGAAAGATGCTCTCCTACAACATGTCTACTCAGTTCACCTCGACCGAAAAGGACCCCAAGGACGGCGGCACCGGCAGCACCAGCGTCCGCCGCAAGATGCGCCGCTCCTACAGGCCGGTCCTGAGCCAGGTCGGCACCGCCAACATGAAGGCCATCGTCTTCGAGGGGCACCGCTACGTCGCCGATCCGCCCACCGTCCCCGATTTTGACAAGGACATCAAGGCCGGCTACGGCGGGATGTTCGGCGGCACCGGGCCCTGGTACAACGACAACAAGGAACTCCGCCGCTCCCTGGCTCCGGGCGAAGCCCTCGCAGACATCTTCCTCAGCGCCGCCGATCCACGCTACCTCGCCTTCCGCCACGGCGCGCGTCGCGCCGGCTCCACCACCGGCGCCAACAACACCGCCATCGGCCACCTCGGCTTCCTCGACGCTCACGTCGAGCAGATGGGCGATGCCAAGGCTACCAATCCGCACTACTGGTTCCCCACCGGCACCGTGCTCAATACCAACGGCACCAAACTCGATACCTGGGAGTCCACCAAGAAGGACTTCGAGGCCGCCTGCAAGACCGCCAACTACCAGGTGCCGTAGTCGCTCCGCCCCCGCCGCACACCCGCGGCCGCAACCCACGGAGACAGAGCGATGCCCGACGCCGGCGACAGCAAACTCAAGAAGACCCTCTCGATCGTTGGTGCGTCCGCCGCGCTCCTCGTTCTGGCCATCGTCGTGCTGCGATCAACGCTCTTGGCCCCGCCCAGCGCCGGGGATCTCTCCCGCCGCCGCACCGTCGTCGACACCAAGACCGGCGAAGTCTTCAACGACTTCGTCATCCCCGAAAACTCGACCATGCCCTGGGCCAACCCCAAGACCGGCGAGAAAACGCTCATCCAGGGTGAGGCGTGCTACTGGACCAAGGACGGCAAGGCCAAACTCGAACCCACCTATGTCATCCTCAACGAGATGATCGGAAAGCCCGGCCCGACCATCTGCCCCGACTGCGGACGGACCGTGTCGGCGCACAACCCGCTCCCTCCCGCCGATCTGCTCCGTGAGGCCAAAAAGGCCGCCGAAGCCAAGTAATAACTCCGGATTCTCCCCGTGATTCAGGCGGGGTATCGAGGCGCGCGGTCGGTTCATCCCTTGTGATCGTAACGGTCTTTCGTATCCATTGATCGCTCGGGACCTTGCGCTTATCCAGCGTATCGTTCGGCCCGATTTCCCTCGGTCACCGCGCTCCCGGAGGTCCGCATGGCCAGCGATACCCTGATGCCACACTCTCAATTCGATTGGCAGCCGCAGCCCGCGGGCCAGATCCTCATCAACGAACTCCTCGCCGTATTCCTCCAGCAGTGCCCGGGAGCCGCGGACCTGGCACGACGCATGACCAGCAACACCGGCACACGCTTCCATGACTGGGTCGACACTATCTTCGTTCCGGGCTCGCCCGTGCTCCATCAACGCCTGATCGAGGCCGGCTTCACCCAGCGCCCGGTCCCGGGCGCACGCGAGCACTTCGTCCACCTCGGCGCCATGTTCCCGGCCGTCGTCTTCGAGCCCGGCGAGATGCGCCGCGTCGCCATCAAAGTTGATTCCGTCGCCGATTTCCTGGCCACCTGGAAACTCGATCACCCGGTCGACGGCGAGCCCTGGTCGCAGTTCCGTCGCGCCAAGGCGTTTACGGGCGATCACTCCGAACTCTGGGTCTTCGAGCGCCATGCCTACCGTGGCTACGAGATCGCCAAGCCCGATCCCGCCCGCTCCGTCGCGGCGATCCACCACCTCGAGAACTTCCGCAAGCGCCGGCGCGACTTCGGCGACGACCACGCCGCCGACGCACGCGGCTTCGAGCACGCGGGCAAACTCGCCGACGCCGCGATCCGCGACCTCGGACGCGACTGGGCCTGCGAACTCTGGTTCCACGCCGAGCGTGATTACTGGCAGCGCCGCTGCCGTGCCGGGCGCGTGCAGAAGTCGCGCCAGGATGCGCTCGGGCTCGGCTGGGCCAACCACGACCACCACACCTACCGATCGAGCCGCCACTGCTACACGCACCTGATCGCGTTCCTCGAAAGGCTGGGCTTCACCTGCCGCGAGAAGTTCTATGCCGGCGCCGAAGCCTTCTGGGGCGCGCAGGTGATCGAGCAGCCCACCGCCGGCATCACCATCTTCGCGGACGTCGACATGTCGCCCGATGAACTCCTCGGCGACTTCCCCCACAAGGGCTTCTCCAGCGACGTGCCGGGCGGCAAACTCGGCACCATCGGGCTCTGGTGCGCCCTGCACGGCGAGGCGTTCCTCCAGGCCGGCATGCACCACCTCGAGTGCCAGTTCGACTGGTTCGGGCTCAAGGACCAACTCGAGCGCGAGGCCAATGTCAAGATGATGGACCCCTTCACGACCTTCCCGTACCTGCGACAGGCGTTCACCGAGGGTGAGCGCTGGCCCGTCTCCGAGCCGCGCCTGAAACACGTGCTGTCATTGGGCCAGATCACGCAGGCCCAGGCGGCCGAGTTCCGCACCGCCGGCGCGATGGGCTCGCATCTCGAAAATCTCGAGCGCAACGACGGGTTCAAGGGCTTCAATCAGCAGGGCGTCAGCGACATCATCGCCCGCACCGATCCCCGCAAGCACGCCGCGTCCGGCGCCTGATGCACTTTGCCTTCATGCCGTCCCCGAGAGCGGATTCGTGTCGGGTGTGGCGGCCGCCTGCTGCCCATTGCTCATCGCCCATTGCCGCGATGCGACCCGTGACGCTCGACTCGAACGTATCCGATCTCGTGCCTCGTGCCCGGTGGCTTTCGTCATAGCCCACGCAGTTTGTTCAGCCCGTTCAGCGCCGCCACCTTGTAGCACTCCGCCAGCGTCGGATAGTTGAACACCGTGTTCACGAAGTACTCAACCGTCGCCTTGAACGCGATGGCGGCCTGCCCGATGTGTATCAACTCCGTCGCTCCCGTCCCGATCGCGTGCACCCCCAGGATCGCATGGCTCTCCTGGTGGATCAGCATCTTCAGCATCCCGATGTCATCGCCGAGCAGTTGCCCGCGCGCGATCTCCCTGTACTGCGCGATCCCCGCCTCGTACGGAATCCCCTCCGCCGTCAGCCGCTCTTCCGTCCACCCGACCATCGAAATCTCGGGGATCGAGTAGATGCCATACGGCAGCAGGTTCTCTACGTTCTCGCAGCGCACGCCGAACGCGTTGCACGCCGCCAGTCGGCCTTGCTCCATGCTCGTCGACGCCAGCGCCGGGAATCCGATCACATCTCCCACGGCGTAGATATGCGGCGCCGACGTCTGGAAGTTCTCGTTCACGCGCACACGCCCGCGATCGTCCGCCGTCAGTCCCGCCGCCGAGAGATTCAGATCCTCCGTCGCGCCGTGCCGCCCGATGCAATACAGCAGTGATTCGGCGCGCAGGACCTTCCCGCTCTCCAGCATCGCCTCGGCCATGAACGCGCTGCCCGCACGCGAACCCGGCGGCGCTTCGACCTTGTTGATCTTCACGACCTTCTCGCCCAGGCGTAGCGTCATCCCCGATTGTCGCAGGTGATACTGCAACGCCTCGATCAACTCCGTGTCCACAAAGTCCAGCAGCCTCGGACGCCCCTCGACCAGAGTCACCTTCACGCCCAGCGCCGTCAACATCGACGCGTATTCGGTGCCGATCACCCCGCCGCCCACCACGATCATCGAGTGCGGGAGCGTCTTGAGGCCGAGCAACTCATCCGACGTGATGATCTCCGCGTGGTCGAACTCGATGTTGCCGGGACGCGAGGGTCGCGTGCCAACCGCGATGATGATCTTCGCGGCGCTGATGGTCTCGCTCGCGTGGGCGCCCGTCACGTCGATCGTGTTCGCGTCCCGGAACTGCGCGTGACCCGTCACCAGCGAGATGTCGTTCTTGGCAAAGTGCCCGCGCACGATGTCGATCTCGGCCTTGATCACTTCCTGGCAACTGTTCATCAACTGGTGAAACGACCGAAGGCTCGACCCCTGAAAGTCCCGCACCGTCGGCATCGCCGCCCGATGCCCCAGATACCGCAGAATTGCCTCGCGCAGCGCCTTGCTCGGGATCGTCCCCGTGTTGATCGCAGCCCCGCCCACCACCTCCGCGCGCTCGATCACGCAGACCCGCTTTCCCAACTTGGCGGCCTGGATCGCCGCCCGTTGGCCCGCGGGCCCGGAACCTACGACGCAAAGGTCAAATTGACGCATCGCTCCGGTATGCTCCTGACAATAACCAGACCCATACCCCGCCGGCCACGTGCTGGACAAAGGTGGAGGGGATTCCGCCATCCTACATCGGCGTTATCGCCCTTGCTGTCCAGTGTCGCCCCTCCAGACCCGTATACTTCCCGCCCACAGCCCCGGAGAATGCCCTTCATGACCGCCCAGTGGACCAGTTCACGCGTCCGTTCGACCTTTGTCGACTTCTTCTGCAAGTCCAAGGCACATAGCCATGTGCCCTCGTCGCCCGTGGTCCCGCTCGAGGACCCGACACTCCTCTTCACCAACGCGGGCATGAACCAGTTCAAGCCCATCTTCCTCGGCAATGTCGATCCGAATTCGGACCTCGGCAAACTCAAGCGGGCCGCCAACAGCCAGAAATGCATCCGCGCCGGCGGCAAGCACAACGACCTCGACGACGTCGGCAAGGACACCTACCACCACACCTTCTTCGAAATGCTCGGCAATTGGTCCTTCGGAGATTACTTCAAGAAGGACGCGATCGACTGGGCCTGGGAACTGCTCACCCGCGTCTACGAGATCCAGCCCGATCGTCTCTACGCCACCTACTTCGAGGGCAGCGATGAGCACCGCCTCGCCGCCGACGAAGAGTCACGCGATCTCTGGCTCCGATACCTCCCCAAAAACCACGTCCTCCCGGGCAACATGAAGGACAACTTCTGGGAGATGGGCGAGACCGGCCCGTGTGGCCCCTGCTCCGAAATCCACTACGACCGCATCGGCGCTCGAAACGCCGCCAAACTCGTCAACACCGGCGACCCCGATGTCCTCGAAATCTGGAACCTCGTCTTCATCCAGTACAACCGCGAGCCCGATGCCTCGCTCAAGCCCCTGCCCGCCAATCACGTCGATACCGGCATGGGCATGGAACGCCTCGTCTCCGTGCTCCAGGGAAAACGCTCCAACTACGACACCGACGTCTTCGCCCCCTATTTCGAGGCGATCGAACGACTCACCGGCGCTCGACCCTACACCGGAAAACTCGGCAACGCCGACGAGGGCAACGTCGACACTGCCTATCGCGTCATCGCCGACCATATCCGCACGCTCACCTTCGCCCTCACCGACGGCGCGGTCCCCAGCAACGTCGGGCGCGGCTACGTCCTCCGCCGCATCCTCCGCCGCGCCGTGCGCTACGGGCGACAGATGCTCGGCGCCAAGCCCGGCTTCTTCGCCCAACTCGTCCCCGTGGTCGTTGAGTCCATGGGCGAGGCGTTCCCGGAACTCTTCACCAACGTCGCCAAAGTCACCGATATCATCCGCGACGAGGAAGATTCCTTCGGCCGCACCCTTGACCGCGGCATCAAACTCTTCACCGAAGTCGCGCAGCGCATCTCATCCGAGCCCGCACCCTCGGGCCTGGGCCTATCGCCCAAGATCATCCCGGGCGCCGAGGCCTTCAGGCTCTACGACACTTACGGCTTCCCCATCGACCTCACCGCCCTCATGGCCGAGGAACGCGGCCTGAAGGTCGACATGCCCGGCTACGAGGCCGAACGCGCCAAGGCCGAGGAACTCTCACGCTCCGGCGCCGGCTCGAAGACCGAGGAACACCAACTCACGCTCCCCGCTGATGCCGTCGCTCGTCTCCCACGGCTCAACGTCGATCCCACCGATGACGCCCAGAAGTTCGAGTCCAAGGACATCCTCGCACGCGTCCGCGCGATCTGGAACGGGCAGAACTTCGACGAACACATCCGCGCCAGCGTCGTTCAGACAAAACGCCTCGGACTCGTCCTCGATCGCACCAACTTCTACGCCGAAATGGGCGGGCAGGAGTGTGACCACGGCCGCGTCTCCGTCATGCACGAAACCCGCAACTCTGCCCGCGATGAACACGACGGCGGTGAGTTCAAGGTCGACTTCGCCAAGGCCTACGGCGGCTTCGTCCTCCACGTCGGTCACATCACCCACGGCGAAATCCGCGTCGGCGACACCGTCCTCCTCAAGATCGACAAAAACCGCCGATCAGCCATCGCCAGCAACCACACCGCCACGCACCTGCTCAACTTCGGCCTCCGCTCCGTGCTCGGCGGCAGCCCCGACCAGAAGGGCTCACTTGTCGCCCCCGATCGCCTCCGCTTTGACTTCGCCCACAACCAGCCCGTCGCACCCGCCGAGATCGAAAAGGTCGAAGCCATCGTCAACAAGCAGGTCCATGACAACCTCACCGTCTTCGCCGAAAAGGCACCCCTCTACGTCGCCAAGAACATCCAGGGACTCCGCGCCGTCTTCGGCGAGACCTACCCCGACCCCGTCCGCGTCGTCTCCGTCGGACAGCCAGTCCGCGATCTCCTCGATTCCCCCTCCAGCACCGCATGGAGCGAACTCTCCGTCGAGTTCTGCGGCGGAACTCATGTGCTCTCCACCAAGGAAATCGGCCGCTTCGCGATCATCAGCGAGGAGGCCGTCGCCAAGGGCGTCCGCCGCGTGACCGGCTGCACCGGACCTGCCGCCGTCGACGCCCACAATCAGGCCGACCAGTTCGCCCAGCGCGTGGCCGCCGCCGCAAAACTCCCCGACGCCAAACTCCCCGGTGAGGTGCAGGTGCTCCTGTCGGAACTCGACAAGGTCACGATGCCGCTCGCCCGCAAGGCCTCCATCCGCGCCGAACTCTCCGGTCTTCAGGAAAAACTCAAGGCCCTGGGCAAGACCGCCGCCGCCGCCAAACGCGATCAGGCCGTCCGTGAGGCCCGCGCCCTGGTCGAATCCGTCAAGGCCACCCTCGAAGACGTCTTCATCGGGAGTGTCGCCGCCGATGACGATCGACAGGCCCTCGCCGCCGCCGTCAAGATCATCGCCGACGCATGCCCACGCAACGCGATCATGCTCCTCTCTGTCGTTGAGCCACTGGGCGACGAGCCCGGCAAGGTCGCGATCATGGCACAGGTCCCCGCGTCGCTCGTCGCGCGAGGCCTCAAGGCCGGCGACTGGGTCCGCGAAACCGCCGCGGTGGTGGGGGGCAAAGGCGGCGGCAAGCCCGACCAGGCCCAGGGCGGCGGCTCCGACACCGGCAAGGTCCGCGACGCCGTCATGACCGCTCGCCACTTCGCCGCTCGCGCCCTGCTCGGCTGATCACTCCCGCACCCGACGCAACAGATATCCCGCGCGATCCGACGTGCGAGACACTTCATGCGCCCACCAACCTCCGGCGTCGTTCCATCAGGCCATCGCTCGCATCGCGCTGCGCGGCTCCTGTTCCCTCTCTCTCACTCCGCCATCTGGCCATTCGATCTCGTCTCTCTCGTTCATTCCTCCGCGCCACCTGTGTTGAATTTTCTTCTCCTCGCCTTCGCGTCTGAGTCCCTCTGCTCACCTCGGATTCCTCTGAGTCCTTCTTCCTTTCCGTCCACGTCGAGCCCTTCGAGTTCCTCTCATCTTTCTCCAATCCCTCTTCCCGCCTCTCACCGCTTATCCACACCGTCCACAACCCCTCCACACGCATCACCGCTCGATCGCATCAATTTCGCGGTGATGCGCCCCAAATCACCCCCGTTACGCAGCCGTTACGGCACTTGGGCCCCATTCATCCGTATGACTATGGCGTAGGGGTTCATCCAACACCCCCGGGAGGTTCACATGCGATCCGCCGCCGCAGCGCTCGTGCTCGCCTTGGCCTCGTTCTGTTCAGCCCAGCCCGTCGAGCACCACCCCATCGACGTCATTCCTCAGATCCGAACCCGCCACCTCGAACGCTGGCCCGTGCAACTCCAGCGCGCCGACGCCAAGGTCACCATCAATGACCAGGTCGCCACAACCACCCTCGTCCTCACCCTCTTCAATCCCTCCCGCTCACCCATGGAGGCCCGCGTCACCCTTCCCGTCCCCGACGGCATCACGCTCCGCTCCATGGCCTACGACGGCGTCGGCCCCGAGCCCACCGCCACCCTCCTCCCGCGCGACAAGGCCCGCGACATCTACAACTCCATCGTCAACCGCTACAAGGACCCCGCGCTCCTCGAGTTCCTCTCCTCCACCCTCATCCAGACCAGCGCCTTCCCCATCCCCGCCAACTCGAGCCAGAACGTCACTATCGTCTACGAACAAGTCCTGCCCGCCGACGCCGGACGCGTCGATTACATCCTCCCGCGCAGCGAATCCATCGAATCCTCCAATACCGAGTGGAGACTCGAGGTCTCCATCAAGTCGCAATCGCCCGTCGCCTCCATCTACTCGCCCAGCCACGAGGTCCAGATCGAGCGCAAGAGCGACAACGAGGCCCGCGTCTCCCTCACCTCCTCCGCCGCGGCCCAGCCCGGCTCCTTCCGCCTCGCCTTCACCACCCGCGCAAACAAGAACGAACCCTCGCTCACCGTCTTCACCTATCCCGATTACTCCGCCCCGGACAGCGGCGGGTACTTCATGCTCATGGCCCAGCTCCCCGAACTCGACGCCAAGCGCGAACGCGTCAACCGCGAAGTGACACTCGTCATCGATCGCTCCGGCTCGATGCGCGGTGAGAAAATGGAGCAGGCCCGTCAGGCCGCCCTCCAGATCATCGAAGGCCTCCGCCCCGGCGAGTCCTTCAACATCATCGATTACTCCGACTCCGTCGAGTCCTTCAAGCCCGCGCCCGTCGTCAAGGACGACGACACCGCCCGCGCCGCCAAGGCCTACATCGCCAAACTCGAAGCCAACGGCGGGACCAACATCTACGACGCACTCCTCACCGCCCTCCGCCCCGGGCCAACCCAGCCCCTCCCGCTCGTCCTCTTTCTGACCGACGGCCTGCCCACCGTGGGCGAGCGTTCCGAGGTCGCCATCCGCAACGCCGCCCAGAAAGCCAACACCGCTAATCGCCGCATCTTCTCCTTCGGCGTCGGGCTCGACGTCAACAGCCCGCTCCTCACCGCCATCTCCACCACCTCGCGCGCCGCGCCCACCTTCGTCCTCCCCAAGGAAGACGTCGAGGTGAAGGTCTCGCAGGTCTTCCGGCGTCTCGACGGCCCGGTGATGGAAGCCCCGGCGCTCGCCGCATCCGAAACCGCCGAAACCCGCATCCGCGAACTCCAGCCCGGCAAACTCATGGACGTCTTCGAGGGCGACCAGGTCGTCGTCCTCGGTCGTTACGTCGGCGAACGCCCCTTCCGCCTGGAACTCGCGGGCAACTCGTTCGGACGAGAGCAGAAGTTCGCGATCAACGTCGATCCCGCCGCGGGCGGCATGAAGCACTCGTTCGTCCCGCGCCTGTGGGCGACCCGCAAGATCGGCGCTCTCATCGACGCCGTGCGTCAATCCGGCGCCGACGGCGGCAATCCGAACGACCCCAAGACCAAGGAACTCGTCGACGAGATCGTGCGTCTCTCCACCAAGTTCGGCGTGCTGACCGAGTACACCGCGTTCCTGGCCGTCGAACCCGGCGAGAAGCACCACTTCGGCCTGCCGGCTGACAGCGCGGTGAATCTCGGCGGCCTGCCCGCCGCTCGCGAAGAGGCCGCCAAGCGCATCACCACCCGCAACAAGGACCGCTCCGGCGGCGGCGGCGTGAACCAGGAACTCAACTCCCGCGAACTCACGGACAGGCTCACCCCTGCCGAAGGCGGCGGACGCCAGGTCATCATCGACGAGGACCTCAACCGCGTCGAGGTCGGCGGCGTGCAGTTCATGAACGAGCACACCCTCATCCGGCGCGGCGAGCGCTGGGTCGAGAGCACGCTGATCGAGCACGAAAACGAGCCGCCGCAGCGCACCATCAAGTTCGGAACCGACGAATTTGAGAAGATCATGCCCGCCCTGGCCAAGGAGAACAAGCAGGGACTGCTCGCCCGCGGCGGCAAGGTCTACCTCATGCTCGAGAACCAGCGCACCCTCATCGACCTGGGAGAATAAAGCCCGCCCCGATCGCCGATGATGATGCGACCCAAGGGCGTGGAGCAATCCACGCCCTTTGAAGCGAAAGGAAACGAGTGCCACTGGGAACGGTTCTTGTCGTGGAAGATGATGCGGCGATCCGGCGCGGGCTGTGCGATGCCCTCAAGTTCTCCGGGTACGTCACCCGCGAAGCGCCGGACGGCGAGGCGGGGCTCTCCGCCGCCCTCGCCGGCGGCGTCGACCTCATCCTCCTCGATCTGCTCATGCCCAAGCGCGACGGGCTTTCCGTTCTCAGCGAACTCCGCAACAGCGGCTCGTCCACGCCCGTCATCGTGCTGACCGCGCGCGGCGAGGAAACCGACCGCGTGAAGGGGCTCAAGCTGGGCGCCGACGACTACGTCGTCAAGCCGTTCAGCATCAGTGAACTCATTGCGCGGGTGGAGGCGGTGCTGCGCCGCTCCGCGGAACGACCCAAGTCTGTCCGCACGATCGAGATCGCGGGGCGGCGGATCGACTTTGAACGTCGCGAGGCGACGCTCGACGGCGGACGCGTCGTCGCGCTTTCGGAGCGTGAGGCCGAGGTGCTGCACTTCCTGGCCGCCAACCCGGGACGCGCGGTGTCACGCGACGAACTGCTCCAGCGCGTGTGGGGTCTCGACCCGCGCGGCGTGCAGACACGCACGGTGGACATGACCATCGCGCGCCTGCGCGAATTGCTCGGCGACGATCCGGAGAATCCCAGCGTCATCACCACGGTCCGTGCCAAGGGCTACATGCTGGCGCGGGCCACGGAGGGCTCGGCGTGAGAGAGCGCCACCACTGGATGTGGGCGATCTTTGCCGCGTGCTCGCTGGCGCTGCTGGGCGTTCTGGCGTGGGTGTCGTCGGCGACGCTGTCGCTTGAATCGCGTGAGCGCGAGGCGAGGGCCGACGCACGGAGGCAGGAATTGTCGCGTCAGGCCTTGTGGCGGATGGATTCGGCGTTGGCGCCGATCCTGGCGCGCGAGGCGGCCAGGCCGTATTTCCATTACCAGCCGTTCTATGCCGCGGACCGCGCGTATACGTCGATGCTGGAGGAGGTGCGTCCGGGGGAGGTTCTGGTTCCCTCGCCGCTGCTGCAGGCGCCAGAGAAGTTCGTGAAGTTGCATTTTCAGATCTCGCCGCGCGGCGATTTTTCTTCGCCGCAAGCGCCGAGCGGGAGTTTGCGCGATCTTGCCAAGTCGGTTGCGGGCCAGACGCTGGCGAGCGACGCGGAGACTGAGTTGGGTGAGTTGCGGCTGATCTGGGCCGCGGACCGCGCGCCGAAATTGGCGAGCGGCGGGGAACTTCGCGACCAGTTCTTCTCCAAGCCAAGCGAGGTATCGAGCCGCGCGGCGAGCGGGGCCGTTCCCGGCTCGCCATCGGCGCACGTGAGCATGCAGTCAGAGGTGATGCAGGATCAGACTCCCGAGGCGGACGTTCAGAAGCCGGGTCGAGCGGATTACCTGGCGCGGCGGCAGGTGGCCGAGCAGGCGGCGCAGTCGCTGGAGAACAACGCGATTCTTCCCAAGGAGGCGACGCTCACGGGCCAGGACGGTTCCACGACCGAAGCGGTCGAGCGGATCGCATTGGCAGAGAAGAACGAGGCGCCGGTGGTGAGCGACTCGGCCGCCGGGCAGCCCGCGGAGCCGGCAAGCGGGAGCGCTCAGGGCGAGGATGTGAAGGTGGCGGAAGCCAAGAAGGATGGCGATCTGTCGGACAGGCAGATTGCGCCGACGGAGGACGAAGCGAGACTGAAGGACAAGGCGGTCGCCGACGCGGGGAACGGTGCGCGAGGTGGCGAGGGGGAGTATCGAGCCAGCGACCGGCGGGACCTGACGGCGGAGGAGCGGTTGCGGTTGGTGAAGGAGCGGCGCGAGGAGCGATCGCGCGTGCCGGTGCCGATCGGCTCGATCAAGAAGGACGGCGCATCGATCGGGACGGCGGTGCCGGTGGTTCACGGGCCGTTCGCGGCGCGTTGGCTTGTCGGCGAGTACGGGCGGCGCGAGTTGGCGTTGGTGCGTGAGGTGAGTGTCGGGGACGAGCGATTCACGCAGGGCGTGTGGATGGATTGGGAGCAGTTGCGTCCGTGGCTGCTCGAGCAGACGCGCGATCTGGCGCCGAGCGCGGATCTTCGCGCGATCACGCTCGGCGGCGACGAGGATCCGCGGCGGTTGCTCGCGTCGATCCCGGCTGAATTGGACATCGGCGCGGCGATCGGCGGCGCGGCGGGCACGTGGTCGCCGATGATGACGACGCTCATCACGGCGTGGCTGGCGAGCCTGGCGGCCGTGGTTGCCGTGGGATTGGTGCTGCGGTCGGCGGCGGAATTGGCGACCCGTCGCGGGAGGTTTGTGTCGGCGGTGACGCACGAACTGCGCACGCCGCTGACCACGCTGTGCATGTACTCGCAGATGCTCGAGGGCGGCATGGTGGGCGAGGAATCGCGGCGCGAGTACCTTGGATCGCTGCGGCGTGAGAGCGAGCGGCTGGCGAAGATCGTGGAGAACGTGCTGGAGTTTGCGCGGCTTGGGGCCAGGCGGCGCGGCAGGCGAGCGGAGCGTGTTGAGCTCCGCGGGCTGCTCACTCGCATGGGTGAATCGCTGCGGGCGCGGGTGTCTTCGGCGGGGATGGGGCTCAAGATCGAGGTCGAAGAAGGGGCGGACGCGGCGCTGGCGGGTGACCAGATCACGTTGGAGCGGATCGTGACGAACCTGGTCGAGAACGCGTGCAAGTATGGCGCGAGCCCGGCGGGGGTGGTGACACTACGCGGGACGGTGCGTGGTTCGCACGCGATCATCCAGGTGAGCGACGAGGGCCCGGGGATTTCGACGGCGGATCGCGTACGGATCTTCGAGCCGTTTGAACGCGGGCACGATCTTGAGACCGAGACCAAGCAGGGCTTGGGGCTTGGGTTGCCGCTGGCGCGCGGGCTGGCGCGCGAACTGGGCGGGGATCTGCGCCTGGTGGAGAGGGAAGGTCGTGGCGCGACGTTCGAGTTGAGTGTGCCGACGGCCTAGGAGAGGCACTTGGCACCGTGCAAGAGATGAAGTGCCACGAGACGAAGAGGCTGAGAGACGAAGTGGATCAGAGAGGTACTCGCCCCGAGGAAGAGAGCAACATGCGGAGCGCCGCAGGGGCGGGATGACGAGGCGACACTCGCGAGAATCGCGTACGCTGGCGGGGCATGGAGGCGCGGCGGATCAAGAAGGGGCGCGGGACGGGCGTCGGCGTCAGGCTGGCGTTGGTGTTGCTCGCGCTCCTGGTTTCGGCGTGCTTTGGGAGCGTGCCTTGGTTGCTGGGAGGCGGCGAAGCGCGGTTCAACGCGGGTGAATCGCGCGAGGCGAGATTGCCTCCGAGCTGGTCGCCGCTGGATGGCGAGACGAAGGCGCGTTGCGATGAGATTGCGAAGGAAGCGGGCGGTGTTTCGCCGCTGTCGCGTTCGCCGGTGTTCTTCCTGCTGGGATCGGACTTATTGGGTCGGAGCCTGTTCTATCGGTGTCTTTTGGGCGGAGCGGTATCGCTGGGTGTTGGGGTGTTGGCGGCGCTGGTGAGCGTGGTGATCGGCACGGTGTATGGAGCCGCGGCGGCGTCGGCGGGCGGGCGTGTCGACGCGGTGATGATGCGGATCGTGGACATTCTGTACAGTTTGCCGTCGGTGCTGTTGATCGTGCTTCTGGCGGTGGCGTCGGACGCGGTGGTGCAGCGGATGGGCGGGCTCGGCCCGGCGGGGCGGCAAGTGGTGTCGCTGCTCACGCTGCTGGTTGCGATCGGCGGGGTGAGTTGGCTGACGACGGCGCGGGTCATCCGCGGGCAGGTGCTGAGTCTGGTGAACCAGCCGTTTGTCGAGGGGGCGCGCGCGATCGGCGCGGGCTGGGGGCGGATTTTCGTGCGGCATCTGCTGCCGAATCTGGTCGGGCCGATCGTGGTGTATGCGACGCTGGCGGTGCCGCAGGCGATCTTGCAGGAGAGTTTCCTGAGTTTTCTTGGGATCGGCGTGAAGGCGCCGGTGCCGAGTTGGGGGAATCTGGCGGCGGACGGGCTGGCGGAATTGAACCCGTATCGCTCGCACTGGTGGCTGTTGCTGTTTCCATGCCTGCTGTTGGCGGGGACGCTGCTGTCGCTGAGCCTGATCGGCGAGTGGTTGCGGTCGCGGCTCGATCCCAAGAGCCGGGAGCGTGCTTCATGAGCGTGGTGCTCGAGGTGCGAGGGCTCACGGTGGGCTTCGGCGCGGGCGCGAGCGTCGTGCGTGATGTTGATTGGTCTGTCGAGTCGGGGAAGACTCTGGCGGTCGTGGGAGAGAGCGGGAGCGGGAAATCGGTGACGGCGATGAGCGTGCTGCGTCTGCTGGCGTCGCCGCCGGCGGAGTATCGCGCGGGGAACATCACGTTTACGGACCCCGAGGGTGGGCGGGTGACGGAACTGCTGCGGGCTGATGCGCGAGAACTCTCGCGGATCCGAGGCGGGCGGATCGCGATGATCTTTCAGGAGCCGATGACGTCGTTGAATCCTGTGATGTCGATCGGCGAGCAGATGATCGAGACGATCCGAGTGCACCAGGAGTGCGGGGCGCGCGAGGCTTCGGGGATCGCGGAGAAGGCGCTGGAGGATGTGGGAATCCGGAGGCGGGCGGGAGGATCGATCCTGCGGGCGTATCCGCATGAATTTTCGGGCGGGATGCGTCAGCGGGTGATGATCGCGATGGCGATGGCGTGTCACCCGGCGGTGCTGCTGGCGGACGAGCCGACGACGGCACTGGACGTGACGACGCAGCGGCAGGTGCTGGATGTGCTGGACGAGCGGAAGCGGGCGACGGGGATGGCGATGGTGCTGATCTCGCACGATCTTGGGCTGGTGCGTGGGCGGGCGGACGAGGTGTGCGTGATGTATCGCGGGCGGGTGGTGGAGCGGGGTGCGGTGGGCGAGGTCTTTGCGGGTGCGATTCATCCGTATACGCGGGCGCTGGTGGCGTGCTCGCCGCGGATTGACCGGAAGGCGGGAAGATTGGCGACGATCGATGATGCGATGGGCGATGGGACGATGATGAATGAGTTTGAGGCGCGGGTCGGGAAGCGGGCGTGGTGGCCGGGCGAGGAGGGCGAGCGAGCGCGGTTGGAGTGTGTATCGCCTGGGCGGTGGGTAGCGGTTGCGGGGTGAGCGATGCGGGTGTTGATCCTGGCCGACGGGTTGTTTGCGACGCACGAGCGTGCGCTGCTCTCACGCCTGGAGGTCGGGCTGGCGGATGACGGCGTGCGTGTGGTGCAGGCGACGCCCGAGGATGTGCCGGCGTCGGCGGCGGGGCTTGCCGAGGCGGTCACGTACCCGGCGGGTCTGTGGACGCTGGGGACGGCGTGGCGGGCGCGGCACATCAAGAGCAAGGTCGCTGTCGGCGGGAAGATCGACGTCGTGCATGTCTTCGGCGGCTCGGCGTGGAAGATGGGCGCGATGGTGGCGGCGACATTGGAGAGTGAACTGGTGCTCGAGGTGTGGCGTTCGGGTCTGGTGGCGCGGGCGGCGACGAACGAATGGGAGGACGCGATCTTCATGGCGCCGGACCCGGCGATCGAGCGGGCGATGCTGCAGGAGTCGCAGGGATTGACGGTGCGGCTGGCGCCGTGGGGCGTGCTGACACCGGATGAGGCGTCGCGGATACTGGAGGCGGGGCGTGCGCCGTCGCTGATGATGGTCGGGAGCGGGCGGGACGGCGAGGCGACGCGTGCGGCGATGGAGGGGGTCGCCGAAGCCGCGGCGCGGATGCCGGATCTGCTGGTGTTCGTGGATGCGCGCGAGGCGGCGTTGGCGGGGTTGTGGGAGGTGGCGCGGAGGCTGGGCTTGCTGGGGCGATTGTCGCTGATCGAGGACCTTGAAGGAAGGCGTGACTTGCTGCTGCGTGGCGACATCCTGGTGCAGCCCGAGGCGTTGGGCGAGCAGCGGACGACGCTGCTTGAGGCGATGGGGACGGGGATGGCGGTCGTTGCGGCACGCGACCCGTTGGTGAGCACGCTGATCGATCAGCGCACGGCGATCGTCGTCGATGGTCGCGACCGGGCGGCGTGGGGCGATGCGATCGCGGGGCTGCTCGCGGATCGCGAGCGTGCGCGGCGATTGGGCGCGAGCGCGCGGGAGTATGTGCGGGAGGAGCGGCCGGCGAGCGCGTATGTGCGGGCGGTGCTGGGGGTGTATCAGTGGGCGACGAGCGCGGACGCGATCAAATTTACGGAGTAGATACGGAAGTACAGTCATCGGGCATCGGGCACGAGAGCGGAATGAATTCGAATCGAGCGTGACGCGTCGCATCGCGGCGAAGGGCAAGTAGGAAAGGTTCACACTCGGCGTGAACCGCTTCTGCTCGAGGGGAAGACGAAGCAGTGAAGGTGAGTCGAAGAGAAAACGTGGGAGATCGAATGTTCGGATGATGGTGCAGGGAGAGGTGGGGAAGCGACGGGGCGGAAGGCGGCGTGGTGGTGAGAAATGAAAACCGGCCGCACGGGCGGTCGGTGTGAGTGACGGGGTTGTGTGGCTGAACAGGGCTCAGGCGTTGTCGAGGATATCGACGGACTCGAACTTCTTGCCCTCGAGCATTTCGAGGGATGCGCCGCCGCCGGTGGAGACGTGGGAGACTTTGGCGGCGACATCGAACTTCTCGACGGCGGCCGCGGAATCACCGCCGCCGACGACGGAGACACACCCGCGGGCGGTGGCGTCGGCCATGGCCTTGGCGATGGTTCGTGTTCCTGCGGCGAAGGGGGCCCACTCGAAGACGCCCATGGGCCCGTTCCAGACGACGGTCTTGGCTTTGGCGATGATGGCGGCGAACTCGGCCTGGGTCTTGGGTCCGATGTCCAAGCCGATGAATCCCTCGGGGATGTGATCATCGCACACGCGGATTTCGCCGGCGGACTCGTCGAACTGGGAGGAGCAGACGTGGTCCTTGGGCAGGTGCAGATCGGCCTTGAGTTTGGCGGCTAGTTCGATGGCGCGTTTGGCGTCGCCGAGGCGGTCGGCCTCGACCTTGCTGTTGCCGACGCGTTTGTTGAGCGCGGAGAGGAACGTGTACGCCATCGCGCCGCCGACCAGAATGGCCGAGGCCTTGGGCAAGAGGTGCTCGATCGCGGCCATCTTGTCCGAGACCTTTGCGCCGCCGAGGACGACGACGAACGGCTTGGCGGGGTTGGCGATTGTTTCGGACAGGAACTTGATCTCGCGTTCCACGAGGAAGCCGGAGACCTTCGGGCCTTTGACGGCCTTGGGCACGGCGACCATCGAGGCGTCGGGGCGGTGGCAGGTGCCGAAGGCGTCGTTGACGTAGACATCGGCGTAGGCCGCGAGTTTGGCGGCGAAGGCGGGATCGCCCTTCTTTTCGGCCTTGTGGAAGCGGAGGTTTTCGAGCAGGAGCACGTCGCCGTTCTTCATGGCTGCGACGGCGGCGCCTGCGGTTGCGTCGATGCAGTCCTGCGACGGGAACGCGACGGGCTTGCCGAGGAGTTCCGACAGTTTCTTGGCGCATGGTGCGAGCGAGTCCTCGGCCTGGTAGCCGGTTCCCTCGGGGCGGCCAAGGTGCGAGCAGAGGATGGCCTTTCCGCCGCGATCGATGACCGACTTGATGGTGGGGATCGCCGAGCGGATTCGGCGGTCGTCGGTGATTTTGGCATCCTCGATCGGCACGTTGAAGTCAACGCGGATGAGGACCCGTTTGGAGGCGACGTCGACGGATTGGATGGTCTTCTTGGGCATGGTTTGAATCCTCGAAAGGTGTAATCGGAAGGCGTCCGGAGAAAAGAAGAGCGACACACCCCCGCGAATCGTGTGTTCGCTGCGGAGGGTGCGGTGACTCCTTTCCTGCTTTGGGGCCTTCCGACGGAAGGGGTTACTCGAACATGCGGTCGAGACGTTCGCGGAGGGCGCTGGCGCCCTCGGCACCGAGGCGGTCGCGGAGTTTGCGGAGGCGGGTGGCGACGGAGGCGTCGACGAGTTGATCGCCGATGCGGAACTTCACGCCGCCGATCATGGAGCCGTCGACATAGGGATGGACGACGACATCGCGTTTGAGGCTGCCCTGGAGTTGTTGGCGGACGGAGTCGAGGGCGGTGGCGTCGAGCGGCGAGGCGGTGAAGACATCGACCTCGACGCGTCCGAAGGCGGCCTGCACCGCGCCGTCGAGGGCGGCGACGATGGGGATGATGTAGCCGAGGCGGCCCTTGCGGTTAAGCACGAGGAGGAAGTTGAGCGTGAGCGTGTCGACCGCGCCCTCGAACATCGTGCGGAGCGACGCGGCGCGATCGCCGGAGGCAACGACGCGCGAGGCGAGGAACTCGTTGAACTTCGGGTTCGAGGCGGCGAGTTCGACGACGTCCTGCAATTGGCCGAGCACGGCCTCGACCTTGTCGCGACCGCCCTGTTCCATCGCCAATTCGATGAGGCTGCGGGCGTAGGTCTTGGCCAGGGCGCCGGGCTGGGTGTCGATCAGGGGCATGGGGGGTTCCAAATCACCAAATTGCCAAATGGCCAGAGCACCAAATGAAACCGGGACACAGGATCAGTTGTGGGCCGAGGTCAGTTCGCGGAGCGACTCCTGCACCAGCGCGGCCTGGTCGCCGGGGTTCAGTTCGCGGCGCAGGATCTTGGAGGCGACGGCGGTCGCGAGGTTGGACTGCTGGGTGTACATCTCAGTGATCGCGGCGCGTTTGGCGGCCTCGATGTCGCGCATCGCGCGCTCGCGCATCTGGCCCAGTTCAACATCGGCCTTGGCCTTCAGTTCGGCCGCCAGGGCGACCTGCTGCGTGCGGGCCTGCTCGATCATCTTCTGGGCTTCGGCGCGGGCCTGGTTGAGCGACTGCTGGTACTGCTCCAGCGCGTCCTTGGCCTGCTTGCGGGCGTTCTCGGCGGCCTCGATTTCTTCGGTGATCTTTCGGGCCCGCTCGTCGAGGCCCTTGGTGATCGTCGGCCACACCTTGGTGGCGAGCACGGCGAAGACCACGGCGAAGACGAGGAAGGCGACGATCATGGGGACCACGCCCTGCTCGATCGTGGGGAGCACGCCGGCCTTGTTCTCGCCCTCTTCGGAGGCCAGCGCGAGGGAGGGAGCCAAGGCGAGGGCGAGGGCCGAGACGCGGAAGGCAGAGAGACGCATGAGATACTCCGGCGAGAAGCCCGGGGGTGCCGGGCGGGACGGGAGGAGAGAAAGCCGCGGGAGCGCGGTTGGGCGCTCCCCGCGGTGCGGATTACTTGACGAAGCCGACGAGGAGGCCGACGACGACGGCGAAGAGGGTGGCACCTTCGACGAGGGCGGCGGCGAGGATCATGTTGGTGCCGATGGGGCCCTTGGCCTCGGGCTGGCGGGCGATGGACTCGACGGCGCCCTTGCCGATGAGGCCGATGCCCAGACCACCGCCGATGACGGCGAGGCCGGCGCCGAGGGCGGCGAGGCCCTGGCCGGTGGTGACGCCGGCGTGGGCGGCGTCCTGAGCGGCGGCGATGGCGGGGAGAGCGGCCATAGCCAGGAGAGCGAGTTTGGCGAACTTCATGCTGTGGACCTTTCGATCGGTACGGGGTTGATCACGGGGAGAACACGCTCGAAGGCCGCGGACTTTGCCGCGGGGTCGGCCCGTCATTCACGCCGGTTACGCATGCTGGTGGGCATGGGCGTGCTCGTGGCCATGGGCCCCATCATGCCCGTGATCGTCATGATGGGCGAGCTGTGAGATGAACACGGTGGTGAGGAAGGTGAACACGAACGCCTGGAGGAGAGCGACGAAGAGTTCGAGGAAGTAGATCGCGATCGCGGCGACGACGGAGACGAGGGAGATCGTGCCGCCGAGCACCACGCCGCCAAAGGTGGCCTTGACGAGCATGCCCAGGCCCTGCACGGCGAACATGAAGAGGACGGCGACGAGGATGTGCCCGGCGGTCATGTTGGCGAAGAGACGCAAGGCCAGCGCGACGGGCTTGATGACGGTGCCCACGATCTCGATCGGGATCATGAGGAGGGAGACGGGGAGTTTCGTACCCGCGGTGAGGTGCGAGAGGTAGCCGCCGACGCCCAGTTCGCGGATGCCGGCGAGGTTGATGACGATGGCGGCGATGATGGCGAGGGCGGCGGTGACGAAGATGTTCTGGGTGGCGGTGGTGCCGAGGAAGCCCGAGAGGTGATGTCCGCCGGAGAGTTTGTCGACCAGGTGCAGGGCGTCGGCGATCGGGACCAGGCCGAGCAGGTTGTTGATGAGGATGAAGAAGAATATGGACCAGAGGAAGGGCATGAACTTGTCGGTGCGGCTTCCGAGCAGCGGGCGGACGGTCTGGTCACGCAGATAGAGGCAGATGACCTCGATCATGTGGGCGAAGCGGCTCTTGGTGACGTAGCGCTCGGCGCCCTGCGACGCCGGGCCGGTGGCGATCTTGGACGAGGCCCACCAGAGGACGGCGATGGTGAGGAAGCCGGCGAGCAGAAGGTTTCCGACGTGGGCGGACCATACCCAGACGCCCTTGAGGCCGAAGAGGTCGCCGCTCATGAAGTGCTGGTTGACGACGTGGTCAACCGGGTTGGAACTGGCGAGGGTGAGATGGGCGGAGATCAGCGAGTCGAGCATCACGAGACTCCGTTCGTCGGCGAGGCGTGAGCCCCCTCGCCCGCGAGCGACTTGACGGCCCAGAGAACTTCGGCGGCCAGGGAACCCAGGCCGGCCAGGAGGAACACGATCCAGAACGGGCGGCCTTCCGGCTGCACGATGAAGTACACGGCGAGGGCGATGGTGAGGGCGCCGATCATGCGACCGAAGGACGCGCCCATGATGAAGAGCGGCGCTGAGGCCGGACGCCCGCGCGTCAGGAGCACGAGCAGCGCCGCGACGAACGCGCCGACGGCGAGCCAGGATCCCAGAGCCCACATGGTGGCGGGGAACAACGCGGGAGATTGGCCCCAAAGCAGGATTGCCGCCCCGACGCCCATCAGCGTCCCGAGCAGCGCACCGAACGCCACCGCGCCGAATGACGCAAGGAAGGCGGAACGCTGGGATGGAACTGGGCTGGACATGCTGAAAAGACCCGCTAACAACCACGAGCGCCACGACGGCGTTCGAGGGGTCCAACAGTAGGTTCCCACCCGTGAGGAAGCGAGCGGCGAGCGGGATATGTGCGGCGTTTGGCTACGAACGGTTCGCACGCCCGACGGCCCGGAAGAGTTTGGTCATGCCGAGGGCAAAGCCGAGGCTGAGCCCGATGAGCAGGCCGGTGAGCACGCTCCCCAGCCATTTCCCGATCGCGTATCCCAGACCGGTCGCGGCGATGACGGTGAAGACAAAGTCCATGGCGGTGCCCCAGGCGCGAGCGGTGTCGCCAACGCCGGCGGGATCATGAACGGGCTCGGGCGTGCGGTGTGCGACGGGCTTGGTCAGAAGATCCGGCACCGGTGGCGGCGGAGGAGGGATCGGGATGTCGGGGGCGAAGTGATGCTCCGGCTCGCCTGAGTCGTCGGTCTGGGACGGGGGTTGGGTGGGGTCGGGGGACATGCGCGTGCGGGCAGCGTACCGCGTATCGGGTTCGGGAATACGGGGCGGGAACTGGCGAGACCGTCTGGCCTGTGAAGCGAGCTTCACGAGGAGCGGCGGATGACGTACTCGCTTCCGCATTCCGGGCACCGCCCGGACGAGCGCTGACCCGAGAGGTCATAGCCACAGTCCTGGCATTGGCCGACTGGGTGCGGAGATTTGCGCAAGAGTCTTGAGAGCGTGATGCGGGCGCTGATGCAGCAGCACAGGACAAAGAAAAGAAACACGGCCGCGATGGCGGCCGACCGAGGTTCGGCGGGAGTGAGCTTGTTGGTGACGACGGCATATGCCACGAAGACCACCACCGCGATGCCGAGGGCGCAGGCGATGATCGCTTGTCGGAGGGAGTTGGCGAGCTTGGCAAGTGTGGATGAGCGGGTCATGGGTGGTCCGTTCGCGATCGTGCGAGTGGGTTCGCAGGTGCTGGCACTGCACCGAAGTATATCGACGCGGGGGCGCGTCTGAGAATCTGAGGCATTGCGTCCGATAGCACCGGATCTTGGGGGGGTTGTGCCGGGATTGCAAGGGCGGGCTGGGGCTTGGCGGCGTAAATCCATTGATGGAACTCAAGGTATCGGGCACACTCGGTGTGGAGCGCAGCGCGCGATCCGCCGCGGGCAACCGCGGCGTTCGTCCTCGCGTTCGCGTTCCGTCGGCGGCGTGACATCGAGAGATTTCGGTTCGAGAGAGGAACGACAGATGAAGATCGTGATCGCCTGCGTATCGGGCATGCTTCTTTCGTGCGGCGTGGCGGCCCAGGCCCAGACGCGCGTCGAGCGGAACTTCCGCGATCGCGACTCACACGCGCTGGCGACCCGCCCCGCGTATCCGCACGGGCGTGCCGACGACGTCCGCCGCCCCGGGTTCAACGGCAAGGAATGGCGCGGCGAGTCCATCGTCGGCGGACGCACGCAGTGGCCCGCGGCATGGCGCGATCCGGGCCCGGCCGCGTACGGCGCGATTGGCGCTGAAGATGCCGTCGTTTACGCCCGCGTGGGCGAGGTCGTCGTCGCCTTCTCGCCCTGGGAGCATCCAGGCAACGCGCGGCTTGAGTATGCGCGTCAGGCGTGGCTGAAGGAAAACGGCTATGTCGGAGGGGTGCGCACGTTTGTGAACGACACGCTCAAGCGGGCCGAGGCCGTCGCCAGCGCCGAGCCCGCGGCGAAGAAGCACGAGATCGTGCCCCGCGCGATCATCACCGTTCCGATCGACATCCCGCGCTTCAAGGGTCATCAGGAAGTGAAGTCCGACGATAAGTCGACGATCCACGTGGCGACCAAGCCCGAAGCGAAAGCCGACGCGAAGGCGATCGCGGACGTGAAGGCGGGCGAGAAACTCAAGATCTCGTGGCCGACCGGCGCGCCCAAGGACGCCGTGGCCCGCACCGAAAAGCCGATGGACACGAAGATCGCGGAGAAGAAAGACGGCGCCAAGAGCGATGGCAAGCACGATGCCAAGGCCGTGGCGTCGGCGGAGAAATGAAGTCACAAGGGAACTACCCCGCCGGTGGATGGACAGGTGAGTGAGTCTTCGGGCCGCGACCGGGCCCGGGGTGCAAAGCCACTGTGTGTGCGAGGGGAGGTCGGAGCCCCCGAGTCAAATCGGGGGCTTTCGTTTTTGGCGATGACCATGCGAGCGCTGCTCGCCGTTTCGATATGCTCTCGGTGTGGAGCGACTGCCGTTTGACCCATCCAGGATGTCCGGCGCGCCGGCCAAGCCTGCCGGCCAACAAGGGGCCAAGCCCGCGGCGGGTGACGGCACGCTCACGGTCACGCAACTCGCCGGCGCGATCGATTCGGCCCTCAAGTCCGGCGTGCCCGCGCGCGTCCGCGTGATCGGCGAGGTCAGCGGATTCCGCGATCGCACACACTGGTACTTCGACCTCAAGGACGCCAATGCGGTCGTCTCGTGCGTAGTTTTTCAGTTCGCGGCCAAGAAGGTCGGATTCATCCCCGAGAACGGGCGCGAGGTCGTGGTGTCGGGGCGTGTCGATTTCTACGCCAAGGCCGGCAAGGTCTCGCTGATCGCCGACAAGGTCGAGCCGGTCGGCGCGGGGGCGCTGGAGATAGCGTTCCGCGCGCTGGTGGAGGAGTTGCGCGGGTTGGGCTGGTTCGACCCGGCGCGGAAGAGACGAGTGCCGAGTTTCCCGCGGAAGATCGCGGTGGTGACGAGCCGGACGGCGGCGGCGCTCCAGGACGTTCTGGTCACGATGAAGCAGCGCTGCCCGGCGGTGGGGGTGGTGCTGGCGGATGTGCGCGTGCAGGGCGACGGGGCGGCGGCGGAGGTCGCCGGCGCGATCCGCACGCTCAACGCGCGCCGACGCGAACTCGGCATCGACGCGATTCTCGTGACGCGCGGCGGCGGCTCGATGGAAGACTTGTGGGCCTTCAACGAGCGCATCGTCGCGCAGGCGATCGTGGAATCGACACTCCCGGTGGTCGCCGCGATCGGGCACGAGACCGACACGAGGATCGCGGAACTCGTTGCGGACGAACGCTGTTCCACGCCCACGCAGGCGGCGACGAAACTGACGCCCGATCGGCGAGCGCTCCTGCGCGAGATCGACGCGGCGGAGCGGCGTGCGATGCTGGCGGTCGAGCGGCGCGTGGAAGACCTGCGCGATGACGCGGATCGCCTGGGCCAGCGGCTGCTCCACGGCGCGGAACGGCGGGTGAGCGCAGCACGCAAGCGCGTCGATCGCGCGGGGCTGATGCTGGAGCGGCTGCGACCCACGGAACTGCGGGCGAGATTGGCGGCGAGATTGGCCGCTGCGGAGAAGGGATTGCACAGCGCGATGCGCGGGATGATCGCGGCGGCTTGGGCGAAGGTGGAGGCGATCCGGATCGCGGAGGCGGTACGTGGGATGCTGGCGGAGCGATCGTCGCGGGTCGACGCGGTGGGGCGGCAGTTGCGAGCGGTGGGGCCGATCTCGGTGCTGGAGCGCGGCTACAGCGTGACGACGCTGAAGGACGGCACGGTGGTGCGCGGGCCGGAGCAGGTGTCGGCGGGGAAGGTGGTCACGACGCGGACGGCGGGGGGCGAGTTCGAGTCGCAGGTGGTGGGCGGCGTGCGGGAGAAGAAACTGCGGCGGAAGGACGACGAGGCGGCGCCGGGGTTGTTTGGGTGAGGTGGCAGGCCGCGGGGAAGTGGGTACGCTGTGGGCGTGAGCAAACGACCCGGAAAGCACGGCGACGGCACGGAACTCTCGTTCGAGGAATCGCTCGCGCAGCTCGAGGCGATCGTCGAGAAGATCGAAGGGGGCGAGGTGGGGCTCGAATCCGCGCTGGAGGAGTACGAGCGCGGCGTGTCGCTCTTGAAGCGCTGCCGCGACGTGCTGGACCGCGCGGAGCAGAAGGTCGAGGAACTGTCGGCGAAGGCGGGGGAGCGGGGTAAAGAAGAGGAAGCGGATGGAGAGGAAGACGCCGCCCCCTTCTAGCCGCGGCATTCGGCATTCGTGATTCGGCATTCGGAAGACGAACGCTTAAGGGCAGGGAGGCCCTGGATGACGCTGGCGGTTGAGAGTTACGAACTGTGGTTGTGGGCGTTTGATGCCGTCAAGGTGCTGTTCGTCGCGGCGCTGGGTGCGTGCATCGGCTCGCTGACCAACGTGCTCGTGTACCGCCTGCCGCGCGGGCTGAATGTCGTGACGCCGCCGTCGGCGTGCCCGGCGTGCGGGACGCAACTGACGTTCGGCGAGAACATTCCGGTGTTCGGCTGGCTGCTCCTCAAGGGGCGGTGCCGTTTCTGCCGCGTGAAGATCTCGGCGGAATATCCGCTGGTCGAGGCGTTTGTGGCGGCGCTGTTCGTGCTGTTCTTTGTGCTGTACTACATGGTGCCGACGGGCACGGTCGTGCTGGGCTTTGATCTGGGCGGGATCAAGCCGCGTTGGATGGGCTCGAGCGCGAGCCAGACGTGGCCAAGCTTTGCCGTGCTGCTCACGCTGCTGTCGTCGTTGGTGGCGATGACGCTGGTGGACGCCAAGACGAGCACGATCCCGCTGATTCTGACGTGGGTGCCGGCGCTGGCGGCGGTGCTGGTGCATCCGATCCACGCGTATATCGTGCAGCGGGCGGGCGGGCTTGGCGTGACGACGCCGGGCGAGGTGTGGACGCTGGCGACGCCGGGGCCTGATGGCTGGGGCTGGATCGGCGCGAGCATCGGAGGCGTGGTCGGGCTGGGGGTCGGCAACGTGCTCCTGGCGACGGGGCTGATCCGGCGGAGCTTCGCGGATTACGAGGCGTGGGAGAAGCAGGCGCTGGCCGATCAGGACGCCGCTGGGCAGGGGGCGGGGCACGCCGGCGGGCACGAGAATCCGGGCGAGATGTGGATCGCGTATCCGCACGCGCGGCGGGAGATGGTAAAGGAACTGGTGTTCCTGGCGCCGTGCCTTGGGCTGGCGATGATGGGCTGGTGGCTGGCGCGGATGTGGGCCGGGCCGTGGAAGTTTGATGCGGTGATGGGCGAACTGGTGCCGGCGCACCTGGCGCCGCTGTGGCTGGCGGCGCTGGGCGGGGTTTTGATGGGCTACCTGATCGGGGGCGGGGTGGTGTGGGCGGTGCGGATATTTGGGAGCCTCGGGTTTGGCAAGGAGTCGATGGGGCTGGGCGATGTGCACATGATGGCCGCGGTGGGGGCGTGCATCGGGTGGATCAACTCGGTGCTGGGGTTCTTCGGGGCGGCGTTTGTGGGATTGGCGTGGGTGCTGCTTGGGAAGATGCTGGGCGGGCGGCTCAAGCGGGTGATGCCGTATGGCCCGTTCCTGGCGGTGTCGACGGTGCTGGTTCTGTTGTGTAAGCCGTTGATTGAAATGGGTTTGCGCAAGTTGACGGGGAACATGGGCGGGATGTTTTTGCCGTGATGACGGTGGGGAGTAGCGGCGGTCGGGTTGAGCGTTTACTGGCTGGGCGGGCTTGAAATTCGGAAGTGGCGAGAAACCTGAAAGAACGCCGATACCATTGGCCGCGCTGCGAGTTTTTCTCGCGTGCCAACCGGGGAAATGAGCCGTGTCACGAGGATCGTGGCTCGGAATTTGGCGACGAGTCCTTTAGCACAGGGATGGTCACGATGACTGGGATCAACACGTTTGCGAGGCTGATCGGTCTTGGGGTGCTGGCGGCGGCGACGATGGTCGCGACGGGCTGCGGCGTCGACAAGAAGGAACACGAGATGGTGACGCAGGAGAACGCGGAGCTCCGCGATCGCCTGTCGACCCTGGAGAATCAGTCGCGCCAGCGCGACAGCGAGGTCGCCAATCTCCAGTCGGAGAACCAGCGTCTGAGCGGCGAGCTGCAGGCGGCCAAGACCGCGCAGCCGCCGAGCTATCCCGATCGCACCGGTGGTGGTTCGCGGAGCGGCGGCGGCGAGACGGTCATGGTGCTCGCTGGTGATGTCGGCTTTGACTCGGGCTCGGCGACGATCAAGTCGACGGCCAAGAAGGAACTGGATCAGATCGCGGCGCGCATCAAGCGCGAGTATTCGGGCGCGTCGATCCGCGTTGAGGGGTACACCGACAGCACGCAGCCGAACAAGAGCAAGGCCAAGTTCCCGACCAACGAGGCGCTCAGCGAGGCGCGGGCCGAGTCGGTGCGTGCGTACCTTGCTTCGAAGGGTGTGAACAACCCGATGAGCGCGGTTGGGTATGGCGCGGCCAAGCCCAAGTCGACGAAGGCGGCGAGCCGTCGCGTCGAGATCCACGTCGGGAACTGAAACGGCGGATCGAGAGATCGACATCCGTGGATACGGATGATGAACGAGTGAATGACAACGCCGGCCGAAGGGTCGGCGTTTTTCATTGGGTGAGGAAGAATCGAAGAGACGGAGAGACCAAGCAGGGACGGGAAGAGTGTGAGTTGTGAAAGAAGGAGCGGGAAGGGACGAAGGCATAGGGGAATCGGGATCGGAAGCGTGAGGTCCATCGCGATCGGATCGGTGCGAATCATGCATGGAACGCGCACACGTGGTCGGTTGTGGTCGCGAGAGGGCGTGCGATCGTGACCAGATGTGTGCGTGCGTGAATCCGAGCCGCCGGCGACCGCGAAGGACGTGGGGCAAGGCTGCATCGGCCTGACCCAAAGTCGCACACAACAACGGTGTTTGAACGGCGGGTGTTCCTCGCGACGTGGATCGTCGTGCAGGCCGATGGCCTCATGGAGCAACACACATGAAAGCGATGAGTGGACTTGCGATTCTGGCGGTGGCGGGCGCTGCGGGCATGACGGGCGCAGCGCGCGCGCAGGAGTGCCCGCTCTCCAAGGGGTCGTGTTCTGACCAGAGGCCGGCGCTGACGGCGGCGTCGCACGAGATGGCCGACGACATCGTGGATACGGCGGTGAAGGCTGGGAAATTCAACACGCTGGCGGCGGCGCTCAAGGCGGCGGGCCTGGTCGAGACGCTGAAGGGCGCCGGGCCGTTCACGGTGTTTGCGCCGACGGACGAGGCGTTCGCGAAGTTGCCCAAGGGCACGCTCGACGATCTGCTGAAGCCTGAAAACAAGGCGAGGCTGACGGCGATCCTGACGTATCACGTCGTGCCGGGGAGCGTGATGGCGGCGGACGTAACGAAGTTGTCGAACTCGACGACGGTCAACGGTCAGCGTGTGGACATCAAGGTCTCGGGCGGCAAGGTGAGGATCGACGGTGCGACGGTGACGGCGACCGACGTGAAGACCAGCAATGGCGTGATCCACGTGATCGACACGGTGATCATGCCGAGCACCGACGATGTGGTCGATACGGCGGTGAAGGCCGGGAAATTCAACACGCTGGCGGCGGCGCTCAAGGCGGCGGGCCTGGTCGAGACGCTGAAGGGCGCCGGGCCGTTCACGGTGTTTGCGCCGACGGACGAGGCGTTCGCGAAGTTGCCCAAGGGCGCGTTCGATGACCTGCTCAAGGCGGAGAACAAGGAGAAACTGGTCTCGCTCCTGAAGTACCACGTCGTGTCGGGGCGTGTGTTCTCGGGCGATGCGATCGCGGCCAAGCACGCCAAGACCCTGCAGGGCGGCGAGGTGAAGATCACCAGCGAAGGCGGCGTGAAGATCGACAACGCCACGGTCACCTCGGCGGACCTCGATGCCAGCAACGGCGTGATCCACGTGATCGACACGGTGATCATGCCAACAAGCAAGTGAGGCTCGTCCGGCGCGCTCGGAAGGGCGTGCCGGGCATTTCGGACAAACATGGAGTGATGCGTGTTCAGCGCGTGCGCGAAGTTGACACCGGGACCTGTGGGGGTGATCGAAGCCCGCGGGGTGTTCCCGGTGGAGAAGGAATCGGGCGGGAGTTACGATGAGTCCCGGACGAACATGGGTCGCGCGAGTGTTCCGCGATCGGTCGTTCGTGCCAGGAGAACTGTCCGAGGTTTGGGGGCTTCGAGACCTTTGGAAGAGCCGCTCCTTCAACGCGTGGCGCGTGGCGATCAGGACGCGGTGCGCGCGTGTCTGGACCGATTCGGGGGGTTGGTGTGGTCGCTGGCGCGGCGGATGACGCCGACGCACGCCGAGGCCGAGGACGCGGTGCAGGAGATCTTCGTTGAGATTTGGAAGAACGCGCATCGCTATGACGCGAGCGTGGCGTCGGAGACAGCGTTTATCGCGATGATCGCGCGGCGGCGTCTGATCGATCGCCGGCGGCGTTCGGGGCGACTGCTCGACAAGGGCGGCTTCCCGGAGGCCGAGCCCCCGGCGGGCGACGCGGGCGAGATGAGCGCCGACGAGCGTGAGGTGGCGAACGCCGCGATGAGCGCGATGTCGCGATTGAGCGACGATCAGCAGCGGGTGCTGCGTCTTTCCCTGGTGCAGGGGCTTTCGCACGAGCGGATCGCGGGCGCCACGGGCCTGCCGCTGGGCACGGTGAAAACGCACGCGAGGCGTGGGCTGATCCGCTTGCGCGAACTCCTGAGCGCCGCCAAGCGTGATGCAGATGGAACGGGCGGCTCGAGCGAGGGGGGGGCGGCATGAGCACCCCCGGGCGGGACATTCCCGAACGAGCGGACGAACTGCTCGCCGATCGCGCGTGCTTCGGGCTGTCGCGTGATGAAGAACGCGAATTGTGCGAACTTCTTTCGGACTGCCCCGAATGTGTGGGCTGGCTCGCTGTTTCTCCCCACGACATGGCGGCGGGCGAGGTCGCGGCGGGCTGTCCGTGCGAGGGCGGCATGCCCGTGTCGCTGCGGCGCGAGGTGGAGATCCAGGCGCGGGCCTGGTGCTGCGGCGTGAGGCGTTCGAGCGTCGAGTCACGGGACGGTGCAGCGCGGGCGGGATCGGCTTCGCGCTGGCGGGCGATCGCGCTGACCGGATGGATGGCCGCCGCGGCGTGCCTGGTGGTGGCGGTGGGGCTGACGTTCCGAGTGTCGGGGGGAAGCCGGCCCGGTCACGCCGAGCGGATGGCGGCGGCGGAGGCCAAGGGAGACCTGGTGCGGGCCAGTTGGGGCCCGTTCAACGCGCTGGATTCCGGCGAGGCGCCGGAGATCACGGGCGTGACGGGCGAGGTGGCGTGGTCAGACTCGATGCAGGCGGGAGTGATGAAGTTCACGGGCCTGCCGGCGTGCAAGGCCGACGAGCAATACCAACTCTGGATCATCGATGCTGAGAGGGGCATCACGCAGCGCGTGAGCGGTGGGGTCTTCGGGTGTGGCGGGCGTGGGCCGATGGAGGTTGCGATCGAGCCGCAGTTGCCGATCGGGAAAGCGGCGGCGTTTGCGGTGACGCTTGAACGATCCGGGGGTGTGGTGGTTTCGGACATGAAGCGCCGCGTGGTTCTTGCATCGGTCGCCCGATAAAACCGAGCGGTAGGTGTTTGCCCGAACGCGTGTGTGGATCGCACGGGTCGGGCGAATTCCATATGAGAAGCGAGCGAAATGTCATTGACGCCCGGGCGGGGTGGGGTGTAGGCTCGCCGATGGTCAGGTGATCGCCCGTTCGGGGGTGTGCTTTTTTCAATTGGGCCAGGAGAGCAGGAATGTTGAAGAACGTGATTCGTGGCCTTGCAGCCGCGGCGGCCTTGGTTGCCGCTCCGGCGTTTGGCCAGGTTGCCGCACAACCGGACGGCGGGAATCTGCCGGGAAACCCCGATGTATTCGTGCAAGAGCAGCAGGAAGCGCCGTTGGTCGTGTGCTTCGCTGAAGGGACGGACGAGAAATACGTCGCGGAAGTGACGGCGTACGTGAACGCGTACAACGAGCAGTTCGGTGATCGCTATTACCTCGGCACGCGCTGGTCGGGCACGGCCGGCACGCCGCGGGCCGTGACCTGGAGTTTCGTTCCGGATGGTCTCTCGATCTCCGGCGGCGCCGGGGAGCCGACGTCGGCGAGCAATCTGTTCGCCAAGATGGACACCAAGTTCGCGCGGGCCACGTGGGTCGGCTATTTCCAGAATTGCTTCGACCGCTGGCAGCAGTTGTCGGGCCTGACCTTCACGCGCATCACGGTGGGCGGGAATGACTGGGACGACGGCGCGGCGTGGTCCCAGGCCGGATCTGCAACGCGCGGCGACATCCGCATCTCCATGCACTCCATCGACGGCGCCAGCAACATCCTGGCGTACACCTACTACCCGTCGAACGGCAACATGGTGATGGACGCCGACGACATCAACAACTTCGGGAGTGCCACGAACTCAGGGCGTTTCCTGCGCAACACGGTCATGCACGAACTGGGGCATGCCTATGGCATCGACCACGTCTGTTCGAGCAACAGCAACCAGTTGATGGAGCCGTTCCTCAGCACCTCGTTCGATGGCCCGCGCCATGACGATTTCCGTGCCGTTCAGCGCTATTACGGTGACGTCGTCGGAACGATCGGCACCGCCGCAACAGCCAAGGATCTGGGCACACTGGTCTCTGGCACACCGATCAATGTCGGTACGCCGGTGCCGGCGCCCCTGACGGGCACCAACGATACCCAGGTCTCGGTCGCGTCGCTCGACGACGACGCCGAGGTGGACTGGTACAAGTTCACGACGACGGCGTCGCTGACCTTCGGCGCGACGCTCACGCCCTACGGCAAGAGTTATGACGACAGCAGCCAGGCTGCCAGCGGCGCCTGCAACAGCGGCACCACGACAAACTCGCTCGCCATTCTCAACATGAGGATCGACGTGTACGCCAGCGACGGCACGACGCTGCTGGGCTCGGCGTCGTCCGCGGCCGCGGGCGCGGTCGAGACCATCTCGGGTCTGGGCCTGGGCGTGGGTTCGTATTACGTGAAGGTTTCCGCCGCGGCGGGCACGTCCGCAACGCAGCTCTATCAGTTGTCGCTCACGGGCACTGGTTGCGCTGGTCCCTCGATCACCGGCCAGCCTTCGAATCTGACGCGGTGCACCGGGACCTCCGCTACATTCACGGTCACCGCGACTGGCGCGACCGGGTATCAGTGGCGCAAGAACACCACCAACATCGGCGGCGCGACCAGCAGCAGTTACACGATCCCGTCGGTCGCGGCGGGCGATGCCGGCAGTTATGACTGCGTTGTCTCCAACGCGTGCAGCAGCGTGACCAGCAACGCCGCGAGTCTCACGGTGAACACCACCGCGAACATCACCGGGCATCCGTCGAACCAGACAAAGTGTGTCGGTCAGTCGGCGTCGTTCAGTGTGACGGCGACGGGGGCCACGGGCTATCAGTGGCGGAAGAACACGACGAACATCGGGGGTGCGACCAGCAGCACCTACACGATCCCGTCGGTCGTCTCCGGCGATGCCGCGAGTTATGACTGCGTGGTCAGCAACGGGTGCGGGAACGTGACCAGCAACGCCGCCTCGCTGACGGTGAACTCGGGCGCGAACATCTCGGGCCAGCCCGCGGACCAGTCGGTCTGCGAAGGCCAGCCCGCGTCGTTCAGCGTGACGGCAACGGGCGCCACTGGCTATCAGTGGCGTAAGGATCTGATCAACATCGGTGGAGCCACCGGGAGCAGTTACACCATCGCGTCGGTTTCGGCCGGCGATGCGGGTAGTTACGACTGTGTGGTCTCCAGCGACTGCGGCGACACCATCAGCAACTCCGCGGATCTCTCCGTCGGAAACACCCCGAACATCACGGGGCAGCCGGTGGGTGGTTCGGTGTGCCGCGGCGGCTCCATCACCCTGTCGGTGACGGCGACGGGCGCGAGCGGGTATCAGTGGCGCAAGGACCTTGTTGATATCAGCGGCGCGAATGGCAGCACATACGCGATCAACCCGGCAACCGTGGACGACGCGGGCAGTTACGACTGCGTGGTCTCCGGCGGGTGCGCCGACGTGACCAGCGACTCGGCGTCGGTCGTCGTGTGCGTGGGCGATTTCAACTGCGACAGTTTCGTCAACGGTCTTGACTACGACGAGTTCGCCGACCTGTTCGAGTCCGGAGACCTGGGCGCCGACATCAACGGCGACGGGTTTGTGAACGGGCTCGACTACGACCAGTTCGCCGAGGCGTTCGAGGCCGGCTGCTGAGTCCGCAGATCGATACAGTGACTTCTCCAGCCCCCGTCGGAGTTCCGGCGGGGGCTTTTCTTTGGGCCAAGACACGTGCTATAGTCGTGACGCTCTGGAGTTTCGGCGGGATTCCGCCGATTGACATCTGAGAACGGGCGATTGGCGCAGTTGGCTAGCGCGCATGCATGACACGCATGAGGTCACTGGTTCGAGCCCAGTATCGCCCACATGAATGATCAGGCGGGTCTCGTGACCCGCCTGGTTTGTTTTTGGAAGGTTCGGACCGAATTCGTTTGAGGTGCCGAGGCGTCGTCGGGCCGGATCCTGCGATTGACGTTGAAGCCCGATCGCACGACGCGACGGGAGTGCGCGTGCCTCGACGGGTCCTCCCGACTGCCATGCATGTGCCGACCCACGATGGGCCCGAAGCCCGCCGGCGTTGATCCCGGGCGGTTGGCGCTGCCTTGGTGGTCGCCCGCGGGACCCGTCCGGAGGTTCGTCTCCGTGAGGGCGAACAGCGTTTCCTGCTCGTTGCGTCCTGAGCCCGGTTCGCGTACCGTGTCCCCCACGGTTTTCCGACGGAGATCCCGCGCATGGCTATTCAGCAACTGACTGACGAACAGATCCACTCGTGGACGCGCGAGCAGAAGGACCGCTGGTGGCTAGAAAATGTCTTTCGCGGCGACATGCCCCAACTCACGATCCGTTCCGCCGCCACCGGCTTTGCGCTCGGCGGTGTGCTCTCGGCGACCAACCTCTACGTCTCGGCCAAGACGGGCATCACGCTGGGCGTCGGCCTGACCAGCGTCATCCTCGCCTTCGGCATGTTCAAACTCTTGTCCGCGATGCGCATGGCGAAGGACTTCACGATCCTTGAGAACAACGCGATGCAGTCCATCGCGACCAGCGCCGGTTACATGACCGTGCCGCTCATGTCGAGTTTCGCCGCGTATTTCTGGAAGGCGAACGTCGTCCTTCCGTGGTATCAACTGCTCGCGTTCAACATCATTACCTCGGTCATGGGCGTGCTGGTCGCGTTCCCGATGAAGCGTCGCTTTATCAATGACGAGCAGCAGCCGTTCCCCGAGGGGCGTGCGTGCGGCGTGGTGCTCGACACGCTCTATTCGGGCAAGGGCGCGATCGGCATGATCCAGGCCAAGGCGCTCCTGGCGGCGGCGGCGCTGGTGGGTGTCGTGCAGGTCTGCGCCGGCGAGGCCTACATGAAACTCCTGTGGGTCCACCTGCTGGGGCGCAAGACCTTTTTCGTGCTCAACGAGCGTCTCGACGCGTGGTATTACGCGGGCGTTGCCAAGCACGGCTGGATGATCCCCAAGATCGCGGGCGTCGACATCCGCGAATTGGCGCTGCGTCCTTCGCTCGACCTGGCCATGATCGGCACCGGCGGGCTCATGGGCATCCGCACCTCCACCAGCATGCTCATCGGCATGATCGTCAATTTCTTCATCCTTGCTCCGATGATGGTCACCGGCGGCGATATCCGGGGCACGGACCCGCGCCCCGGAGCCACTCCCGGCTCCAAGGTGACGTGGGCCGAGATGTCGGCCCTGGTCGAGCAGGGCGTCGCGAAGTGGTCGCAGTTCCACGTCGGGCGTGCCGAGATTGTGAACCAGTGGGCGATCTGGTGGGGCGTTGCGATCATGGTGGTCGGCTCGCTGGTCGCGCTCTTCGCCAAGCCAAAGGTGATTATCGATGCGTTCGCGGGCATGCTCGGCAAGAAGAAAGCCGCGGGCGTAGACCCTGTTGGGCACATCGAACTCCCGACCAAGGTGTCGTTCATCGGGCTTCCGATCCTGGCGGCGATCACGGCGTGGATGGCCCATACGTGGTACGGCGTGCCGTACTGGACCACGCTGGTCGCGCTCCCGCTGGTTTTCGTGCTTTCGCTGATCTGCACCAACGCGATGGCGCTGACGAGTTGGACGCCGACGGGCGCGCTGGCGAAGATCCCTCAGTTCACGTTCGGGATGATCGACAAGGCTAACGCCGCCGCCACGGGCGCAATGCCGAACCCCGCCGTCAACCTCATGACCGCGGGGATCACGGCGTCGGTCGCGGGCAACGCCGCCAACCTGCTTTCGGACATCAAGCCCGGCTACATGCTCGGCGCCAAGCCGCGTCAGCAGGCGGTTGGGCACGTGATCGGCATTCTCGCCGGGGCGCTGGTTTCGACGCCGCTGTTCTACGCGATGTTCCTGAGCACCTACAAGCCGGGAGATAACGTGCAGGCCAAGATGGTGAGCGATCAATTCGCCATGCCGTCGGCGGTGCAGTGGAAGGGCGTTGCGGACATCATCGAGGGCGGGTTCAGCCATCTGAGCCCGTCGATCGTGTGGTCGCTGGTCCTCGCGGCGTCGGTCGCGCTGGTCTTTGAGGCCGTCAAGATCATGACCAAGGGCAAGTTCTGGATTTCGCCGGTGAGCATCGGCCTTGGTGTGGTTCTCCCGCCGGATGCGACGTTCTGCATGTGGGCGGGCGCGGTGCTCTTCCACTTCCTGCACAAGCGTTACGAGCACCGCGATGGCACCGCGGGGCACACGCTGTGGGTGCGTTCGCTGGAGCCGATCTGCGCGGGCATGATCGCGGGCGCCGCGCTCCTGGGCATCGGAGACAAGTTGATCGACGTGTTCCTGCTCCCCAGGCTGCACTAGGCGATTGTCAGGGCACGCAAGAGCCACACTACCCGCTTCTCGGCCTCATATCGGCGTGATTCACGCGCGGATGCTGGTGATTCGCCGCGATCGAGTCGCGCCACTTCTACAATCCGCCGTGCCCCTCCTTTCCTGCACCAATATCCGCCACGCCTTCGGGCAGCGCATCATCCTCGACGGCGTGTCGCTCTCCATTGAGCCAGGCGAGCGCATCGGCATCGTCGGGCGCAACGGCTGCGGCAAGACCACGCTGATGAAGATCCTGACCGGGCAGATCACGCCCGATTCGGGCGGCGTATCGCTGCAACGCGGCTGCCGCGCCGGGTACCTGCACCAGGACCCGAACCTCGATCCAACCGAAACCCTGCGGCAATCCGCCGAGGGCGCGTTCGTTGAGTTGCACCGCCTGCACATGGAGCTCGACCGCGTCTATGCCGCGATGGAGTCCGCGACGCGCGAGGGCAACGACGGCGCGATCGACAAACTGATGAAGCGGCAGGTGCAACTCGAGCGCGACGTGGAGGCGGCGGGCGGGTACGCGATCGATCACAAGATCGAGGCCGTGCTGCACGGTCTTGGCTTCACCGACTCGCAGTTCTCGATCGCGGTCTCGTCGCTGTCGGGCGGGCAGAAGGGGCGCCTGGCGCTGGCGAAGTTGTTGCTCGAAGAGCCCGACATCCTGCTCCTGGACGAGCCGACCAACCACCTCGACATCGATGGTCGTTTGTGGCTCGAGGCCTTCCTCACCGAGCAGTATCGCGGTGCGGTGGCGATGATCAGCCACGACCGCTACATGCTCGACAACGTCGTGACGCGGATCATCGAGGTCGAGCACGGACGCCTGATCGAGTATCCGGGGAACTACGCGGACTTTCGGGAGATCCGTGCCGAGCGCCGCATGTCGCAGTTGCGCGCGTTCGAGAACCAGCAGGACCGATTCAAGAAGGAAGAGGCGTTCATCCGGCGCTACAAGGCCGGGCAGCGGGCGCGCCAGGCCAAGGGGCGTCAGAGCAAGCTCGAGCGTGCCAAGGCCGAGTTCACGCTGGAGCGCCCGATGGAAGTATCGGTCTTCGCGCTCGAGCTTCCCAAGGCCGAGCGTACCGGCGACATCGTGATCTCGGCGCGCGGTCTGTCCAAGCAGTACGAGGCCGACGACGGCACGCCCAAGGTGCTGTTCAACGAACTCGACGTGTCGGTCGCGCGCGGCGAGCGTTGGGGAATCATCGGGCCCAACGGCGCGGGCAAGTCGACGCTCGTGAAGTGTCTTCTCAGCGAGCTCGACGCCGACACCGGCACCGTGCGCATCGGCACAAACGTGAAGGTCGGTTACTACCGTCAGCTCCACGAGGGCGTCGACCGCGAGAAGCCCGTGTTTCGCTACCTGCAGGATGTGATTCTGAAGGAATGCCCCGGGCAGTTGCTCAGCGAGCAGCAGGCCCGCAACCTCGCAGGCGCGTTTCTCTTTTCAGGGAGCGAGCAGGATCGCGAGATGGGGATGCTCTCAGGCGGCGAGCGGAGCCGTGCCGTGCTCGCGGGGCTGCTGGCCAGCGCCAAGAACCTGCTGGTGCTCGACGAACCGACGAACCATCTCGATATCCCGAGCGCCGAGCGATTGGAAGACGCACTGGCGATGCCCGACGAGGAGAGCGACCTCGGCTACGAGGGCACGCTCCTGCTCATCAGCCACGATCGCGCGCTGATCGACGCCACGTGCGATCGATTGCTCGTCCTCGACGGCAAGGGCGGCTGCGAGGTCTTCCTCGGCAATTACAGCGAGTGGCACGAAAAGGCGACGGAGCGTCAGCGCGCCGCGGCCCTGGCGGCGGCCGAGGACAAGGCCAGACGCGAAGAGAACGAGCGCCGCAAGCGTCAGGCGGAAGAGAACAAGAAGAAGGCGGCGAGTTCCGGGCCGAGCGTCAATGCGCTCGCGAAACTCAAGACCGAACAACTCGAGGCCAAGATCGAGAAGATCGAGACGCGCATCAAGGCGATCGATGTTGAGTTGGGCGATCCCGATGTCTGGCGCAATCAGTCCAAGGCGACGGCTCTGGGCGACGAACGGCGAAAACTGGCCGAGGAACTCGAGCCGCTCGAGTTTGAGTGGGCCAGGCGAGCGGAATCGATGTAAGCGGCACGCCGTGACTGGGTGACGTCTGCTACGACCTGATCCAGATCATCAGCCCCGCCAGCGCGCCGCCCGCGAGCAGCAGCGCCATCCCGATGATGAACATCCAGTTCCAGCCCTCGGAGCCCTCGTCGTTGGGTGCCTTGACGAGTTTGAGGCAGAACTCGGTCTCGCGCGAGAGCGGCGATTCCCCACGCCGGGCCGCGTCCTGAACGATGGCGATCACGAGGTTGGCGTCGAACGGGCGTAGGCCCATGCGGACAGCGCCGGCGACGAGTTCGCGTCGGCGTTCGGGGGTGAGGATCGCCGCCTTGCCGCCGTCGAGTGTGCGCGTGACCTGCACCGCGAACACCCAGCGTGCATCGAGCGCCGAGAGCCCGGCCGCGGATCGATTCTCGGTCGCCACAGCGCCCGCCGCACGCCGAAGGTCGGGTGTGGTGGCCACGCGCGACGGGCGCTGTTCCAACGCCGCGTCCGCGTTGACCAAACGCAACACCGGACCACTCTGGAGGCTCTGGGGCATGGCTTCCAACGGTAAGGGCATTCCGCGTGCCAACCCTTGCAGGCGGGGTGGCGATTCCTCCGATAGATTCGCGGCGTGATGGCGTTGGATCGGCTGGTGCGGCCCCTCGAGGTGTTATGCAGACGCAAGGCCCAGAAACGACCGGACCAAACCCGAACGGGTTGCCGGTTGTCGATTCGCCCTTACCGCCCGGCGAGGTGATGGAACGGGCACGCCAGATGTCAAAGCGCGGGAAGTTGCCCGGCTTTGCGCCCGCGTCTTCAACGCAGTTCTGCGCCGAAGCATTCGCCACACCGTTCGAGCACACGCTGTTCTGCGAGATTCAAGCGAGCGGCCAGGGCTCGCGTCTGGTCTTCCGTGCCACGATGAACAAGCGCACGCCGTGGATCTACGCGCTCACGCTTATCGCGACCGTGTGGCCCGGTGTGTGGGTCACCGACTCGATGCTCAAGACGTATTTCTCGTGGTACACGATCCCGACGTGGTGGTGGTACCTGCCGCTGTCGGTGATTCCGTTGCCATGGATGTGGCGATCGTTCATGAACAAGAGCCGCGCAGGCGCCGACGCCTCGGCCCGCGAAGTGATCGCGGACCTTGCCGCAGCGGTTGGCTGATTGTCCATCGCCGAGCGCCGCGTTACTTCAAGCCCAGCGCTTTTTCGATTTCATCGGCCGCCAGCCTGCGCGCGTTCCGCCCCGCAAAGAGCGACACGATGGCGTTCAGTTCCTCGCGCTGCTTGCCCGCCACCTCGGGCTTCTCGATCACGTCGAGCACCGCGCGAACGATCGGCTCTGGCCCGCCGAAGTGCGGCACAAACTCGGGCACGATCTCCCGGTGCGCGATCACGTTCGGGAGCGTGAACAACTTGGTCGCCATGATCGCCTTGACGATGTAGTACAGCAGCGGATTCGATTTCTTGTACACGATCACCATCGGGCGCAGTTGCTTGGCGACCTGCATCGTCACCGTGCCGCTCTTCACCAACGCCAATTCGCACCAGCGGATGACGACGTCGGTCGCTCCCACCACGCAGCGCATCGACTCCGGCCAGCCGTTGTTTTCGACATGCCCGAGGCCCAGGCGATCCGCCAACTGCGCCGCCACCACCTGCAACTGCTCGGCGACCGCTGGGCGCGTGGCGGCGACCACCGCGATCGCGCCCGGGTGCTTGGCCCGCACCTTCGCAAAGACCTCCAGCATCATCGGATAGTTCCGGCGGAGTTCGTCCGGGCGCGAACCGGGCATGATCGCGATCCGTGGCGACCCGCTCGGCAACTCCGCGCTCTTCACGTCCAGCGCGGCTTCATCGACCGGCTCATCGAACAGGAAGTGCCCGATGAACGTCGCCGGCACGTCCCGCTTCACGAAGAACTTCTCCTCAAACGGGAGCACGCACAGCACACGGTTCGTCAGGCGGCGCAGTTTGTGGATGCGCCAGCGGGCCCACGCCCAGATCTGCGGCGCCACCAGATGGACGACCTTGATCCCACGCGCCTTGGCCATCGCGCAGATCGGAAAGTTCGCGGCCGGTGAATCAACCGGCACGTGCAGATCGATCTTGTTCTGATCAAGCCACTGGTCGATGCGCTCGTTGATCCTGCGGTGCTCCTGGAGTTTCTTCAGCCCAGGCAAGCCCATCACCGCGTCGTCGCCCGTGCGCTCGATCACCTCGGCGCCCGCGGCGGCCATCCTCGGCCCGCCCCATGCCGAGATCCTGAGCCCGGGATGACGCAACAGAAGCTCGCGGATCACCGCCTGCGCGTGGTCGTCGCCGCTCGGCTCAAAGGCCGTGAACAACACGCGCGGCGTGCGCCGTGCGGGCTCGGGCGTTCCGGCTTGTCCCGTGGCGTGACTCACGACCCGGAGTGAAGTGTCGCGCGGGCGCGATGTCAACCACCCCCACGCGAATCCGCGGCGTCTGGCGCTACAGTCGCCCCTTCCATGGCCAAACCGCGTCCGCAACCTCCCGCATCATCGCCGCCAGCCGGCAGCGCCCGCGCGCGGGCGATCCGGGCCGTCGCTCGACAGGCCGCACGCCGACCCGACCTCCTCCCCATGGAGCCCGAGACCTCGGGCCTTTCGCCTCGTGATGCCGCCTTCTGCCACGCCATTTACGACAGTGTGCTCCGCCACTGGATCACCATTGAATTCATCCTCGATCGCTTCCTCTCCACGCCCGTGCGAGATATGGAGCCCGCTATGCAGGCGGTGCTGCTGGTCGGGGCGGCCCAGATCGTCGCGATGGATGCCGTCCCACCCCACGCCGCCGTGGATGAGTCGGTGAACTGGGCCAAGGCGAGCATCCGCGAGGGCGCGGGCGGGCTTGCCAACGCCGTCCTCCGCAAGGTGAGCGACGCCGCCCCGCGTGCGACGGACGAACAAGCGCGATCGATCCCCCTGACCCGCGCCGCTTGGACCATGGGCGACGACGAGTTCCCGCTCGCCAGCGGGCGCTCGCGCGTGCTCCGTGGCGTGAAACTCCCCGCCGACTCCACGTGGCGAGCCGCGGTCGCCACCAGCCACCCGCGAACGCTGGTCGAGGGGTGGGGCACAGCACACGGGCCGGACGCGGCTCGCGCGATCGCGCTGCACAACCTCGCCGAAGCCCCGACGATCATCAACACGACCCACGCGCCCGCGGGTGTCAAGCCAAGGCTTGCGGCGAACCCCGCCCTGGCTCCCCACACCGAGCCAGGGCACTTGGTGTACACCGGGCATGAGTCGGCGCTGTCAGAGTTCCTCGCATCGACGCCGGGCGTCTGGGTCCAGGACCCGTCGTCATCCCAGGCAGTCCAAAGTGTCGCGGACCTCGCATGTCTGAGGATCGTGGATCTGTGCGCCGGGCGTGGCACCAAGACCCGTCAACTCAGAGTGGCCTTCCCGGGGGCGCGCATCATCGCCACCGACACAGACGACGCGCGGCGCGCCGTGCTCGAAGCCACATTCCTCGGCGATGATTCCGTTCTTGTCTGCACATTCGCCGAAGCCATGGAGCGAGCCAAGGCCGCCGCCGATTTGGTGCTGCTCGATGTGCCGTGCTCCAACACGGGCGTGCTTGCTCGTCGCCTGGAGGCCAAGTACCGAGCGAGCGCCGAGCAATCCAATCGCCTTATCGAGATCCAGCGAGAGATCCTGATCGAGGCGCAATCGCTTCTCAAGCCAACCGGGGCAATCCTCTACGCGACGTGCTCGATCGAGAAGGGCGAGAACCAGTCTCAGGCGACCTGGGCCGCCGGTCAACTCGGCCTGCGGGTGTCGCGTGAGCGATGGGCGATGCCCTCGGGCCTCCCCGGCGAGTCGCCCTCGGGCTATAGGGATGGTTCGTATTCCGTGCTCCTGTCCCGTCCTTCCGGACCTCGTTGACGGGGGTACACTCATCAACCCTGCGGCTTGCGGGGGCGATCGGCGGAGACTGATTGGCCGCGTGCCGATTCCGGGCGCGGGCATGACCAGGGCAGCACATGAATCTGTTGGACCATCTGAGCCTTGATTGCATCCGCGCACCGCTGGCGGCACGCGACAAGAAGGGCGTGATCGAGGAGTTGGTTGACATGCTCGCGCTGGCGGGCCGAATCACCGACGCCAAGCCCCTCAAAGACGCCGTCTGGACCCGTGAGCAGACCCGCACCACCGGCATCGGTCACGGTCTGGCGATCCCGCACGGAAAGTGCCCAGGCATGACCTCGCTCGCTCTGGCGATCGGCAAGCCAGCCGACCCGCTCGACTTCGAGGCGATCGACGGCCAGCCCGTCCGTCTGGTCGTTCTCCTCGCCAGCCCGCCCGACAAGACCAGCGATCACATCCAGGCGCTCGCACGCATCAGCCGCCTGATGATGATGAACGACTTCCGTGAGCGCATCTACGCCACGTCCAGCGCCGCCGAGATCCACGATCTCCTCCGCTCACAGGAGCGCCTCGCGTGAACGCACGCCGCGGGCGCGATCCCTCGGCCTTCGTCTTCGCGCCCCTCCCCGCGATCGAACAACTCCTCGAACGCTCCACCCGCGTGCGCGGCACGCCCGGGGCGCTCGCCGACGCTGTCCGCTATTCCCTCATCGGCGGCGGGAAGCGACTGCGCCCCTTGCTCGCGTGGCACTGCGCCCGGGCGGTCGGGGGCTCCGGTCGCGACGCCGCCCCGGCCCTTATCGCCGTGGAGTACGTCCACGCCTTCAGCCTCGTCCACGACGATCTGCCCGCGATCGACAACGACGATCTCCGCCGCGGGCGTCCGACCCTTCACATCCACGCCGGCGAGGCCATGGCCATCCTCGCGGGCGACGCGATGCTCAACAAGGCCTTCGTCGTCCTCGCCCGCGCCACACTCCCGCCCGCCCTTGTCACACTGCTCATGGAAGAACTTGCCGGCGCCACCAGCGCCATGATCGCCGGCCAGGTCTACGACACGCTCGGTGGCCTTCCCGACGACCTGCCCACCATCCGCAAACTCCGGGTCATCCACCTCAACAAGACCGGCGCACTCCTCCGCGCCGCCTGCCGCATGGGCGCCCTCTGCGCCATCGGACCAAAGCCCCGCGACAAGCGCCTCGCCGCGATCACCCGCTACGCCGATGCGATCGGCCTGATGTTCCAGGTCGTCGACGACCTCATCGACGTCCAGCAATCCAGCGAGCACACCGGCAAGCGCACCCACAAGGACGCCGACAAGGGCAAACTGACCTACCCCGGCGTGCTGGGCATCGAGGCCTCTCAGGGCGAAATCGAGCGGCTGCACCTCAAGGCCACTCGGGCGGTCCGGGAACTCGGCGCTCCCGCCGAGCCGCTGCGAATACTCGCTGACCTGATGGCCACGCGAACTCGCTGAATCGTGAACCCGCCCGAGGCGAATTCGTAAAGAGAATCACGCTGGCCGTGGAGTCGGAGCCGCGCTAGAGTTTTCAGGAAGAGATGAAAGTTCGCCGGGCGCGGCGAATGTCAGGCCGCCGGAATGAAACTCACGCCGTGCGGCCGATGAGGTGATGATGCGACTGCTCGATACGATCAAGTCTCCCGCCGATCTCAAAGCGCTCACAGTTGAGCGGTTGCCCCAACTCGCCCAGGAAATCCGCGACGCGATCTGCCATCAAGTGTCGCGGACCGGCGGGCACCTGGCCCCCAACCTCGGCGTCGTCGAACTTACCATCGCGCTCCATTACGTCTTTGACTTCTCCTTCGATCGCCTCCTCTTCGACGTCGGCCATCAGTGCTATCCCCACAAGTTGCTGACCGGTCGCCTCCCCCTCCTCGATCATCTCCGCACCCGCCGGGGCATGGCCGGCTTCCCCGAGCCCAGCGAGTCACCCTTCGATCTCTTCCGCGTCGGGCACGCCGGCACCGGCATCTCCACCGCCGTCGGCATGGCTCGCGGCGACGCCCTCACCGGCGAAGCCTTCGACCCCAAGCACCGCCCCGACGGGCGGCGCGTCGTCACCATGATCGGCGATGCCTCGATCGTCAACGGCGTCGCCATGGAAGGCCTGAACAACGCCGGCACACTGCCGCGCCAGTTCCTCGTCGTCCTCAACGACAACGGCATGTCGATCTCGCACCCGCAGGGCGCCGTCAGCCAGTACTTCGATCGCGTCCGACTTTCCTCGCTCTATGCCGATCTCAAGAAGTCCGCGGGCGAAATCCTGAAGCACGTCCCCGGCGGCTCCCTCGTCCGCGAGGCCTACCACCGCGCCGGCGAGGCCACCAAGGCCATGCTCGACGAGGGGGGCTGGTTCGAGCAATTCGGCCTCAAGACCGTCGGCCCGATCGACGGGCACGACATCCCGACGCTCATCGGCATCCTCTCCGAAGCACGAGACTTCCCGCGCCCCATGGTCCTCCACGTCAAGACCGTCAAGGGCAAGGGATTTGCCTTCAGCGAGGCCGACGCGTCGAAGTTTCACTCGCCGCCCGCCTTTGAGTTCGACACTCCCGAAGAGGGCGAGCCCGCCGAGCGCGCCTGCCGCGTCGAACTCAAGAGCGAAGGCCGCTCCTTCACCTCCGCCTTCTCCGATGCCATACTCGGATTGCTCGCACGCGATCCGAAGATCGTCGCCTGCACCGCGGCCATGCCCGACGGCACGGGCCTTACCAAATCCCTGGCCGCCCATCCCGATCGCGTCTGGGACACCGGCATATGCGAGAGCCACGCGCTCGACATGATGGCGGGCCTTGCCAAGACCGGCTTCCGCCCGTTCTTTGCCGTCTATTCCACGTTCTTCCAGCGTGCTTTCGACCAGGCCTTCCAGGAAGCCTCGCTCCAGGGGCTGGCCGTCCGTCTCTGCCTCGATCGCGCCGGGCTCGTCGGCGGCGACGGCGCGGTCCACCATGGCTTCTGCGATACCGCGCTGCTCCGAACGCTCCCGGGCGCCGTCATCACCGCCGCGATCGACGAGCCCTCGCTCATCGCCGCCCTCGAGTTCATGCGCACGCACGACGAATCGCTCTCCAGCGTTCGCTACCCGCGCGACGTGGTCTCCGCGAGGCTCGCGAATCAGCCCTGCCCGCCCTTTGTGCTGGGCAAGGCCCGCTTGCTTACGCCCGAGATCGCGAATCCCGACGCCGCCGTGCTCGCGTTCGGCACGCCCGCGCTCACGGCCTTCGACGCCGCCGAACAACTCAAGGGCGAGTACCGCATCGAGGTCTACGACGCCCGCTTCGCCAAGCCCGTCGACGCTGCGCTCATCCGCCGCCTCATCGAGAGCGGCACGCCCATCATCACGCTCGAAGACCACTCGATCGTCGGCGGCTTCGGAAGCGCCGTGCTCGAATCGGCCCAGGAAATGGGGCTCTCCGCCGCGGGCGTCACTCGCCTGGGCCTGCCCGATTCCTTCATCCACCAGGACTCGCGCTCCAAGCAGATCGCCGAGGCCGGCCTCGATGCCGTATCTATCGCGCGTGCGATCCGCGAGAGTGTGCTCCGCCGCGCCGATACCACCGCCCGGGGCGGCCCCGGGGCTTCACGACCGGCTCCGGAGCCAAAGGGTGCGATCCCGCTCAACGCCGCGCTCCACGGTCAGTCGCGTCCGTAGTGCGGCGTGCTATGCCGGTGGCCCATCGCCCTTGGCCTCGCGAACGACATCTTCATCGCGCTTGTTGGTATCGCGGTAGTCCTGGCGTCCGCCCGCGTAGCGCTCGGGCGAGATCGAGAGGTCGGGCGTCTCACCCTTCACGTGCTGGGCGTGCAGGTGCTTCAAGAACGGCACGCACCACATGCAGCCGGTGCCCGCGCCGAGGCACTCGGAGATCAGCGACGCGACCGGCGGGTTCTCTCTCGCGAGGTAATTCCGGATCTTGCGGAGCGAGACGTGGAAGCACAGGCAGACGTCGTCGTCGGGCTGCATGATGAACAGTAGTGGGCGAGCCCTCAGGTGGTCAGGTGGTCGAGAATATCCAGTACCCCCTTTGCCTCTTCGTTGGGTGAAATGTAATTCGCCCGCGGCTTGATGCCCGGGGCCGCGTTGGCGGGGCAGCAGAAATAGGCGACACGCTCGGCGATGGTGACGTCGGCGGGGGTGTCGCCGATTCCCGCCAGGCGGGCAGGATCAAGGCCCATCATCGAGACGAGGCGGTCAATCCCGGTCGACTTGCTGACATGGGCCAGGTCGCAGTTGATGTAGAGCCAGGTCATGGAGACGCGGAAGGTCCAGCCGTGGGCGGCAAAGGCGGCCCGGACCTGTCCCTCGAGGGACCGAAGGAACGACGTGTCGTCGTGGTAGAGGGCGATCGACGATGTCTTGCCCGGCTGGATCACGACGCCCTTGGGGCCGAGTTCAAGTTCCACCCAGCGCGAGGCCTCGACGACCATGTGCTGGTGGTCGGGCGTGATGGCGGGGTCGCGGAGGTAGGTGTTGCTGCGGGGGTCGTAGAGCCACACGCCGTTCTCGCAAATGATTGGCATCACGGAGTTTGCGAGCATGCGGGCCAGGGCCTCGCCGAAGGGGAGCGGGCGTCCTGAGCAGAGGGTGAGGACGGGGCGATCGCGGCGTTGGATGGCCGCGAGGTTGTGCAAACGGATGGAGAGGAGGGTGGTCGAGTCCATGGGCGCATGGGACTCGGGGGCGAGGCAACCGTCGATATCGCTGACGACCACGTCGAAACGGGATGAGGTTCGGAAAGTCACCGCGGACTGTAGATGGAATCGGGACGGGCGGTGGAGAGCGACTTGCCGAGCCGGACCATTTGGGGTAATTTCACGCTCAACACAACAGCGCCTCCGACGCGTTCTGCGGGTGGGTGGGCGCCAGGAGATCACGCATGGCAAAGAAGAAGGGCAAGAAGAAAGCATCGAAGAAGGCCAGCAAGAAGGCGCCAGCCAAGAAGAAGGGTGGCGCGAAGAAGGGCGGAGCGAAGAAGGCGGCCAAGAAGAAGGTCCGTCGCGCTGTCGCCAAGGCCGCGTCTCCGGCGCCGGCCGATATGGGCGGCTGCGGCCAGGGCTGCGGCTGCAATCCCACCTCGTGCTGAAATCGATCGCATCGCATCCTCGCCGAAAGGCGGGCGGTGCGAGTTTCCCGCGTAATGTTGTCGATGCGTGACATGAACCCAGAGCCGCGCCCTGAGCCGCGACTGCTCCGGTCCGAGCTGCTCACGCGTCTCGGCGTGCCGCACGCGTTTTCGACGCGGATCGGCGGCGTGTCTCGCGCCGTGTTTGCGTCGCTCAACTTCGGCAACCCGGCCGAGTTCAAGGGCGAACAGCGCGACCCGCCCTCGAACATCCACCTCAATCTCGAATTGGTGCAGCATTCAATCGGAGCCGCGGGGCGCGAAGTCGTGCAGGTGTTCCAGGTGCATGGCGCGAGCGTGCATGTCTTGACGAGCGGCAAGGAATCTCATCCGACGCACAACGACACGAAGGCCGATGCAATGGTGACGGGTGATCCGTCGCGCGTGCTGGTGGTGCGGGTGGCGGATTGCGCGCCGATTCTGCTCTCATCGGGTGATGGACGCGTAGTGGGGGCGGTGCACGCCGGCTGGCGCGGTGTCGTGTCGGGCGTGCTCCTGAATGCGGTGCGGGTGATGCGGGCGGAGGGGGCGCGCGAGATTGTGGCCGCGATCGGGCCCTGCATCGGCGCTGAGTCGTTCGAAGTCGGGCCGGAGGTGTTGGACGAGTTCGTGCGGGCCTTCGGCCCGGGCGTGGTGGGGGACTTGCCGGGCGGCTGGCGGGTCGGCGATGCGATCAACACCGGTGGCGGAGTTCGGCGAGAGGGCGCGGATGTCAACACGCCGTTGGTCGCGTGGAGGCGAGAGGGTGGAAAGGCGCAGGTTGATCTGCGCGCCGCCCTCGTGGTGCAACTGCGCGACGTCGGGATCGACTCCGCGTGCATCGAACAGGTCGGCGGCTGCACGGTGAAAGATGTATCGCTCTATTTCTCTCACCGGCGCGATCAGGGCAAGACGGGGCGACTGATCGGGATGATCGGGGTGAGGGGATAGTCACGATCAATGCTGCGATGCAGCGAGACTGAGCGCCAGAGAGACGTGCAGACGCCGTTCTCGGTCGCATCCAAAACGACTCACGGCTCACGCGTTCAGACGCCCGATCACACCCGCTTAATGATGTCGGAGGGCTCGAATCGGACCTTCTTCAACGCGGCGTACGAATCGTTCGCGGACCGATAGCCCGCGGTCGCGATGACGGTGGCCGTCAGACCTTGCGAGGTGAGCCCCAGGATCTCGTTGTACTTGGCGGGGTCGAAGCCTTCCATCGGGCAGGCATCGATGCCCAGCATCGCGGCGGCGGACAGGAAGAAGCCGAGCGCGATGTACACCTGGCGCTGACTCCACGGGAGGTTGTCGGCGCCGGGCGCCTCGACCTTGCCGAGCATCATGTCGCGGAAGCCGGCGAGCGCGTCCTGCGGCACGCCGCGGACCTGCGCGATGCGGTCGATGTAGCGCTGCACGTCGGCGCGCCCGAGGTTGGTCTTGGCGCAGAAGACCACCAGGTGCGAGGCATCGGTGATCTGCGGCTGGTTCCACGAGACGGAGCGGAGTTTCTCACGCACCTTTGGATCGGTGACGACCACGAAGCCCCATGGCTGCAGGCCGAACGACGACGGCGAGAGCGTCATCGCCTGCTCGAGCGTCGTCCACTGATCGGCGGGGATCTTGCGGGCGGAGTCGAACTGCTTGGTGGCGTACCGCCACGACAGGTTCTCGATCAACTGGGCGGGGGCGATGCTGTTCATGGGCGTCCTTGTGTGCCGTGGTCCGGCCTGGATGGTCTTGCCTGGATATCGTCGCGATCATATCGACGGTTATCGATATGTTCGAGCGACGCGAAGGTCCGGATTCGCGCCTCGGCCACAGCATACCGCGCTCGGGGCCTGTTCAGGCGGAAGACGACTTGATGGTCGGCTGGGCCAGATCGTTCGAGGGCTTGCGTGGGCGCGGGGCCCGCTACTCCGAGGGCCTAATTCCCCGTCAATCTGGCGTGCAGGAACGCCATCTGTGCCAGATACGGCCTGATGTGCTCGTCCTTGCTCTCGACGAACTCATCGAAACTCCCATCGAAGCGCACCCGCCCCGCGTGGAGCATCACGATCCGCGGGCGAAGCCGCCGCAAGAGTTCGGTGTCGTGCGTCACGACGACCGATGTCCGCGAGACGTCGGTGTCGACACCCGCGTGGCGCAGCGAGCCCGGGCGGGCCGCGTGCGTCTCGCCGATGAGGTCATGGATCTGCACGCACATCTCGGGGTCCAGGCCGGCGGTTGGCTCGTCGTAGAAGACGAGCACCGGGTCCATGACCAGGGCCCGCGCGATCGCAACACGCTTGGCCATACCGCCCGAGAGCGAATCGCGGTCGCTGCTCATCACCTCGCCAGGCTCCAGACCCACGTCGCGCAGCGCACGCTCCGCACGCGGGCGGATCGCCGTGTCGCCGAGGTTCAGCACCTCGCGCGGCCAGATGGCCAGGTTGTGATACACCGAGCCCGTGAGCAGCGCGTTCTTCTGATACACCACCGCCCAGTGAACGCGGATGCGGTCGAGTTCATCCTCTGATAGACCCGACAGGTTGCGGAGCGGCGAGCCCGCGGTTTCATGATCAGCGACGAGCACGCGACCGCGATCCGGCATGAAATGTGCCGTCATGTGCTTGAGCAGCACCGTCTTGCCGCACCCCGAACCGCCCACGATCGCGACCAGTTCGCCGCGACTGATCGTCAGGTCGATGCCGGCAAGGACGGCGTGCCCGCCAAAGGCTCTGTGAAGGTCCTCGACGACGATCTCGCGGGGCGCCGGCGTCTTCACGAACGGATCCTTCCGGGCTACTTCGAGGATGTGTTCACGAGGCGCACGACGATGTCGGGCTGATTGATGACCAGATAGACCGCGCCGTCCGGTGCGACACGCACGTCGCGCACACGCCCGATGTTCTTGAGCACTTCCTCGGTCTCGATGACCTTGCCATCGCGGATGCGCACGCGGTGCAGGGTCATGCCCGCCAGCCCGCCGGCGAGCAGGTCGCCCTTCCACTCGGGGAACTCCCCGCCCGTCGAGACATCGAGCCCGCACGCCGCGATCGACGGGAGCCAGATGTGCGTCGGCATCGCGATGTTCTTGTCGGACACGTTCCGTGCGTTCAACTCCGGCCAGGGATTGCGGAACGCCGTCCCGTCGTAGTTGATGCCGAACGACACGAGCGGCCAGCCATAGTTCCGCCCCTTCTCGACGCGATTGAGTTCATCGCCGCCGCGCGGGCCGTGCTCCGTGTCCCACAGGTTTCCGTCGAGGTCGAAGGTCAATCCCTGCGGGTTGCGATGACCGAAACTCCAGATCGACGGATACGCCTTGGGGTTGTCGATGAACGGGTTGTCGGCGGGGATGCCCCCGTCGTCGTACAGGCGATGCACCTTGCCGTTGGGACGCGTAACATCCTGGGCCATTTCCATGCGCCCGCGCTCGCCGTGGGTGAAGAACACGCACCACTTCCCGTCGCCGTGCTTCTGGAACGCGATGCGCGACCCGAAGTGAACGCCGCCCGCGGGCAGGTAGTGCTCGGGCCTGGCTTCATAGATCGTCTGTTCGTCGGCCCACGTGAGCGCATCGCCCTCGGCCTTGATGCGTCCGCGCACGATCTTCGTCATGCCACGCTTCTTTGGCTCGCCGTGCTGGTACGACAGGTACACCCACCCGTTCTTCTCATAGTCAGGATGGAGCGCGGCGTCCATCAGGCCGCCCTGTCCGTCGTCGATCACGCTCGGCGTCCCCTCGACTTTCGTCAGTCGCTCGCCCTGCGCGACCACCAGCCGGCCCGTCTTGTTGGTGATCAGCATCCGACCGTCGGGCAGAAACTCAATCGCCCACGGCGTGTTCAACCCGTCCTTGATCACCTTGTCCACCTTGAAGTCGTGACGCTGCGAGTGGTACACGCCGTCCTTGGGCTTGAGGTACTCGCCGCCATCGAAGCGGGCCGCCTCCTGCATCTCGCGGATGCGGGCGGCCAGCGCGTAGGCCTGCTTGTCGGTGAGTGCCTTCTCGCCCTGGCCGAACGCGTGGTCCTTCAGGCCCTCCCGCCCGTTCAGGATCGCTTCAAAGAACGGACGGACGAGCGACAAGTCACGCTTTTCCTTGGTCAGCAGAGTCGGCGCGGACTTGCCCTCAGCCTTGTCGCCGTGGCACGATGCGCAGCGCTCGGCCCACATCTGCTCGACCGTCTGCGCCCCCGCCGAAGCGCTCAGCGCACACGCCCACGCGACAACAACGCCGGAACGAATGGTGTGGTTCATGGCGGGGATGGTAGTGGGGGAGTGGAACGCCCGCAGGGTGAGCCCGATCCCCCGTCGCTCCACTTATCCCGTCACCGCAACCACCGCCGCCGTCGATTCTTCGTCGTGCGCCAGCACCGCGAGATACCACAGAAGACATGACAGCAGCGGTGTCCGCGGATCGTCCTTGTCGGCCAGCGAGACCGTCGCTCGCCAGCGGAACACGCCCGTCCGGTCCCCGATGCGTACCAGCGGCGACCCGGAGGCCTCGCAGAACTTCCACGTCGACGACCAGAAGCCCTCACGCTGATAGAACAACACGCCGCGTTCGGCAAGTCGCAACTCGCCCGACGAGCCGCACCAGCCCGTCGGCTTGAACACCGCCTCGTCGTCGACCGCGCCCGCTCGCCGCACCGTCACCCGCGGCGAAAAGAACCCGACGCGTTTGAACGACCAGGTGCCGGCGGCGGTCGTCGCGACGGCGAGCGTGCCGATCGAACTTCGCCATTCCAGCGTCGCAAAGACGCGATCCTCTTGATGCAGGATGAACGCACGCTTCAGGCCGGAGGGTGCCGTCCACTCCAGGTCGCCGGCCCGGACTTCTCCAAAGGGCTGCAGGGTGGCCATGCCGAATCGTACCGACGAACGGATGCGCGGATGCGGATTGCGGCCGGTAGGTCGGATAAGAGACAGTTCAGATCGCGGAGCGTGGCGTTGCCCACCGACTTCTTCAGAATCGCTTGCAATGTCCGCCTGCCTTCGCGACATTGGCGGGCAGAGAAGAGAGGAGACAGTCCATGCATCATTCGATCGGTACCCGTTCGTCCGCACTGACCACTGCCGGGCTCGCATTGTTCGCCGCATTCGCGGCCGCTCCCGTGCTGGCCCAACATGACCACAGCATCCTCGCCGCTGGGTGCGATGACTCGGGCATGCTCCACATGCACACGCACGACGCCATGCCGTTCGAGGTCATGCCCTCCATGTTCAGCGGGATCGACGGCTTCGCGACCGCAGAGGTCGCATTCGAATCGCTCTCGGCCGATCATCAGGCCATCGGTTTGTTCATGCTCGACGAGGCCAGCGACCTTCGCGCCGTGCTCGTCGCGCAGGACGACGGCATCCAGGTCTTCGGCGGCGGGCCCGACCCGTTTCCCATCGGCGGCGAAGTTTTCCTCGGCCACCCATTCTTCCACGTCATGCCCGTCTACAACATCTACGACGGCAACGTCGGCGACGAGTTCAGCATCTGGTTCAAGTTCACCGACGCGTCGGGCATCTATATGGAAAGCGAGCCATTCGAAATGCGCTTCGTGGCCGTGCCCACGCCTTCCAGCGTAGCGCTCGGCGTCGTAGGGGCATTGGTATGGCGGCGGAGAAGGTCGTAACCGCGAGCGTACCCCCTCCACCGATTCGCGACGAGATCGAGTGAAAGCCCGTTTCGACGCCGCATCATGGTCGATGTCCAGGCGTTGGGAACGCGCGCGCTCGCCGCGACTGCGAGCCAAAGTCCTTCCCCATCCAACCGTCCGCATTGCGTGGTCGTGGGTACCCTTCTCCCATGAACACCCATTCCTATTCGACCAGAGAGATCGCGGAACTCTTCCCCAACATCATGGACATCAAGGACACCTCCCTCCGCGACAAGGTCGCCGCGGTGTGGAACGAATCGCTCACCTCAGGCTGCGGCGGCAAGGGCTGGACCTTCGACGAAATCCGCGCCATCCCCTTCACCCTCCTGGCCGGCCCCATCGACATGCGATTTGTCGAGCACCTCAACTCCTGCTGCAAGCAGTGCATCGCGATCTCTCGCGTTCTGGGAGAGGTCTTCGGCTCGCGCGTCCCGGTCAACCTCGATTACCTCATCGCCGGCTCGCTCCTGGCCGACGTCGGCAAGATGCTCGAGTTCGACAAGGACGCCGCCGGAAAGGTCATCAAGGGACACTTCGGCGACATGCTCCGCCATCCCTTCAGCGGCGTGGCGCTCTGCTACAAGCACGGGATCCCCGCGGAAGTCATGCACATCGTCGCCACCCACAGCCACGAGGGCGATAAGGTCGAACGCACCATCGAGAGTTGGATCTTCCATCACGCCGACTTCATCGATTTCGACATCGCCAAGGTCCTGGGCAAGAAGGCCCAGAGCTTGCGAAAAGAAGGCTAACTAAACAGCGGAGGGAAACGCGCACTCCGCGCTCACGCGCGAGAACGCTACGATCCCGCCCCATACCTACGGGAACACACCAAGAACACCTGAAATAGAGCGGAGGTCAACATGAAGCGTGTACTGGTCCTTGGCGGCGGCAAAGTCGGCAAATCGGTCGCGGAGCTCCTGCTCGCCTGCGGCGAAGGCGCCTATTCCATCGTCATCGCCGATCGCGACGCCGGCAACCTGAAGGAAACCGAGGCCAACCTCGCACGTCTCAAGACGATGGTCTCGCACAAGATCGAGTTCGCCACCAAGCAGGTCGACGCCACCAACCGCGCCGCTGTCCGCGAACTCCTCAAGGGCATGGACTACCTCATCTGCATGCTCCCCTTTGACCTCGTCGCCGGCATCGCCGAGGACGCCGCCGCCCTGGGCGTTCACTACTTCGACGTCACCGAAGACGTCGAGACCACCGATCGCGTCCGCGCCATCGCTGACGGGGCCAAGGTTGCGCTCGTCCCGCAGTGCGGCCTGGCGCCCGGCTACATCGCCATCGCCGCCTACGACGTCGCACGGAATTTCAGCGAGATTCACGAACTCACCCTCCGCGTCGGCGCCCTCCCTCAGTTCCCCACCAACGCCCTCCACTACAACGTCACATGGTCCACCGCCGGCGTCGTCAACGAATACTGCGAGCCCTGCAACGTCATGCTCGATGGCAAGATGGCCCGCCTCCCAGCCCTCGAAGGACTCGAGAACTTCAGTTTCGAAGGTGTCGAGTACGAAGCCTTCTACACCTCCGGCGGCGTGGGCAGCCTCATCGACACGCTCCAGGACGACAAGAAGGTCGTCGATGAATCTCGCATCGCCTACAAGACCATCCGCTACCCCGGGCACCGCAATCTCATGAAGTTCCTGCTCCAGGACCTCCGCTTGGGTATCGAGCACGCACGCCCCGACGCCAACGGCCGTGTCTTCGACCGCAAACTCGCCATGGACCTTCTCGATCACGCCATCGCCCGCACCCTGCAGGACGTCGTGATCGTGTTCATCAACTGCATCGGCATCAAGGACGGGTACCGCCAGCAGGTCAACTTCAAGCGCGCCATCCGCGCCGTCAACATGTTCGGACGCGCCTGGCCCGCCATCGAACTCACCACCGCCGCCGGTGTCTGCGCCATGGTCGATCTCCACCGCCGCGGCGTGCTCCCCCAGACCGGCTTCGTCCGCCAGGAACAGTGCCCGCTCGATGCCTTCAACAAGACGCCCTTCGGCCGCGCATACGAATCGCCCGAATCCCTCGAAGCCTCGCTCAAACGCTAAAAATGAAAACGATCATCGAGCCATTTCGCGTCAAGTCGGTCGAGCCCATCCGCATGACCACCGCGGTGCAACGCGAGGAGATCCTCCGCCGCGCCCACTTCAACACCTTCCTCATCCACGCTCAGGACGTCATCATCGACCTCCTCACCGACTCCGGCACTAGCGCTATGAGCAGCGAGCAGTGGGCCGGCATCATGCGCGGCGATGAGTCATACGCCGGAAGCCAGTCCTTCTTCCGACTTCAGCACGTCCTCCACGACCTCACCGGCTTCAGCCAGATCCTCCCCACCCACCAGGGACGCGCCAGCGAGCGAATCCTCTTTGAACTCGTCGGCGGTAAGGGCAAGGTCATCCCCAACAACGCCCACTTCGACACCACCCGCGCCAACGCCGAGCACTCCGGCGCCGAGGCCGTCGACCTTGCCATCCCCGAGGCCCACGATCCGCGCAGCCGCCACCCGTTCAAGGGCAACATGGACATCGCGGGCCTCGAGCGCCTCATCGACAAGGTCGGGCGCGACCGCATCCCGCTCGTCATGCTCACCATCACCAACAACACCAGCGGCGGACAGCCCGTCTCGATGCAGAACATCATCGACGTCCGCCGCATCTGCGACCGCCTCAAGATCCCCCTCTACCTCGACGCCTGCCGCTTCGCCGAAAACGCCTGGTTTATCCGCCAACGCGAGCCCGGCTTCGAAAATCACTCCCCACGCGAGATCGCGCGACAGATGTTCGATCTCGCCGACGGCGCCACCATCTCCGCCAAGAAGGACGGCCTGGTCAACATCGGCGGCCTGCTCCTCATCCGCGATCACGACCTCTTCCGAAAGGCCTGCAACTCCCTCATCCTCACCGAGGGGTACGTCACCTACGGCGGCTTGGCCGGACGCGACCTCGACGCCATGGCCCAGGGATTCGCCGAAGTTGTCGAGCCCGACTACCTCAGTTACCGCGTCCGAAGCGTCGAATACCTCGGCGAAAAACTCCTGCGCGCCGGCATCCAGATCATCGAGCCGCCGGGCGGCCACGCCATCTACATCGACGCCTGCCACTTCGCCCCCCACATCCCGCGCGAGCACTTCCCCGGCCAGGCCGTCGTCTGCGGCTTGTACCGCGCCGGCGGCATCCGCGCCTGCGAGATCGGCAGCGTGATGTTCGGTCCCAGCCGCCGCCCCGACATGGAGCTCGTGCGCCTCGCCATTCCCCGCCGCGTCTACACCCAGAGCCACATCGACTACGTCGCCGAGGCCGCCGCCGCTCTCTTCAGTAAACGCAACGAACTCCGCGGCATCCGCATCGTCGAAGCGCCCGACGTGCTCCGCCACTTCACCGCCAAGTTCGAAGAGATGTAATCCATCCTCGTTCAGCATCACACAATCGGCCTTCCCGGCCGGGGACCGACAACCATGCCGCTCACGCTCGTCGAAAAACTCGCGACGCGTCACGCCGAGGGCCTCCGCCCCGGTGATTCCGCGCACAGCGGAGACTTCATCATCATCCGCCCGCGCCACGTGATGACCCACGACAACACCGGCGCGGTCATCCCGAAGTTCCGCGAGATCTTCAAGAGCGCCGGCCTGCCTCCGAAGATCTACGACCCCCACCAGCCCGTCTTTGCGATCGACCACGACATCCAGAACACCACGCCGGAGAATCTCGGTAAGTACGCCAAGATCGAGGCCTTCGCAAACGAGCACAACGTCGACTTCTATCCCGCCGGCACCGGCATCAGCCACCAGGTCATGGTCGAACAGGGCTACGTCCGCCCCGGCTCCATGGTCGTCGGAAGCGACAGCCATTCCAACCTCTACGGCGCGCTCGCCTGCCTCGGCTCGCCCGTCGTCCGTACCGACGCCGCCAGCCTCTGGGCCACCGCCACCACCTGGTGGCAGGTCCCGCCCGTCGCCCGCGTCGTCCTCAAGGGCAAACTCCGCGACGGCGTCGTCGGCAAGGATGTCATCGTCGCGCTCTGCGGCGTCTTCAACAAAGACGAAGTCCTCAACCACGCCGTCGAGTTCACCGGCGAGGGCGTCGCCAGCCTTTCCATCGACCAGCGAATGAGCATCGCCAACATGTCGACCGAGTGGGGCGCGCTCGCCGGCGTCTTCCCGTTCGACGAGCGACTGCGTGATTACCTGCTCAATCTCGCCGATTCCTTCACCGCGCCCAATCGCCCCGGCGTCCGCCGCGGTGGCTCTCGCTCCGGCTACACCCGCGCCGACGTCGACGCATGGTGGAACGATCGTTCTAATCTCTCCGCCGACGCGGACGCACGCTACGCCGTCGAGCTCGAAATCGATCTCTCCTCGATCGTCCCCCACGTCTCCGGGCCAAACGACGTCAAAGCCATGACCTCGCTCCCCGAGATCGAAGCAAAGCACGTCAAGATCAATAAGGCGTGGCTGATGTCTTGCGTCAACGGGCGGCTCGAAGACCTCGCCATCGCCGCCGATGCCGTCCGCGGGAAGCGCGTCGCCGAGGGTGTCGAGTTCTTTGTCGCCGCCGCCAGCGCCGCCATCCAGCGCGAGGCCCAGCGCCTCGGCCACTGGCAGGCCCTGCTGGACGCCGGCGCGATCGAACTCCCGCCCGGCTGCGGCACGTGCATCGGCCTGGGCCGCGGCACCATCAAGGCCGGCGAGGTCGGCATCAGCGCCACCAACCGCAACTTCGAAGGTCGCATGGGCGACAAAAACGGCCTGGTCTATCTCGGCTCCCCCGCCGTCGTCGCCGCCAGCGCCGTCGCCGGCTCGATCTGCTCACCTACCAAATTCACGCCGACAAAGATCGCCAGCACCATCAGGTCTTCCGCAACCACGTCCGCGCCCACGCCCGCCGCGACCAGATCGTTCGAGGTCATCGCCGGATTCCCCGCCGTCGTCCGCGGCCGCGCCTGGTTCTTCGACAAGGACAACCTCAACACCGACGGCATCTACGCCGGCAAACACACCTACAACGACGCCATGACCAAGGAGCAGATGGCCGCCGTCATCTTCGAAAACTACGACGCCGACTTCCGCGCCAAGGCCAAGCCCGGCGACGTCGTCATCGGCGGGTTGAACTTCGGCACCGGTTCCAGCCGCGAACAGGCCGCCACCGCCCTCAAACACTTCGGCATCCCCTGCGTTATCGCCGCGAGCTTCTCCGAAACCTACAAGCGCAACGCCTTCAACAACGGCTTCGTTGTCTTCGAATGTCCCGAACTCGTCTCCTACATCCGCTCGCTCAAGTCCGCCCCCGCCGGCACGCGAACCATCGACACCGGCGCGATCGAGATCGACTTCACCAAGGGCGCGTTGGTGCTTTCACTCGCGGGGAAGAGCGCATCGTTCTCATTCCCCGCCCTCTCCCGCGTCGCCCAGGAACTCGTCGTCGCAGGCGGAGCCGAAGCCGTGGTTGCAAGCAGGCTCAAGTCCACCGCGACCTAGCGTGCCATCAAGCCGCTCGCTTACTTCCCCCCGCATCCGCACTTCCTCGTCTCATCCACTTCAAACGCGCCGATCGCGGACTGGCCCCGATAGCACGCTCCCGCAAAATCCCCTGCACCTTCGCCCGACTTCCCACCGCGCCCCGCCGCGCCGCTATGGGCGCAGATCGAGTAGTCCCCGCCCGCGACATCGCGAAACCGTGGATCAATTCCAACCACCCCGCCCTGTTCCCTCACCGGCAGCTCCAGCCGCGATGATCCGGGCTTGTCGCTCGCAAACCACAGGTTCCGCTCGAACACGAACGAGCCGGCGTCGACGTTCGCGCCGACGTTCACACCCGTCCGCAGCATCCCACTCCTGAAGCTCACGATGTTCGCCGCAAACGTGTTCCGCCCGCACGCCTCGAATTCAACCCCGTCCCTCGTGACCGATTCCTGCAGGATGCGCACCACCCACCGTCCGGGATCAACGATCGTGTTGTGCGTCACTTCGCAATCCGTCGCGCCCACAAACGCGATCGGCGCGTCCGATCCCACGAAGACGTTCGCAACCACGCGGATCCGCCGCGCCTCGGCGTTCGGCCCGTTCCGCGAAATCGCGGGGCGAAAATACTCCAGCCCCGTTGATCCGCCGATGTTGATCGAACGCTGACCCGCACGTTCCATCCAGCACCGCGTGACCATGACGTCGCTCGTTCCGCCCTTGGCCTGCACACCATTCGCCGAGAGATCAACGAACTTCGATCGTGCGATCACGCCATCGTGACAGCCAACCATGTCCACGCCCGACCCCGATCCGCGCCCGCCGCATCGCGATATCTCGCAATCGATCACCGCAAACCCGCGCACGCCCGACAACTTCAGGCCGTCCTGGTTCCCGTCGCTCCCCACGTCGTGGATCTTCAGCCCCCGAAACACCTGCTGACACGCGGCCTCCGAATCCTCATACCGCCCGCCGTCGTCGCTGTTGATCCCGTTGTTCGCCGTCCCCCGCACCTCCAGATCATGCACCACCACATACGCCGCTCGCGAAAGATGCACCGCCTCACCACCGCCCTCGATCACTGCCCGCTCGCCCGCCTCGCCTCCGATCCAGATCGGCGCATCGCGCCGCCCGCGTAGCCCCTCGAGGTACGCCCCGCCGCGATACGTTCCAGCGAGAAGCCTGATCGCTGTCCCGGGCGACGCACGCTTCGCCGCCGCCTGAATCGTCGCCAGCGGCCGCTCCCGCGTTCCATCTCCCACGCGATCATCACCCGCCTCCGACACATACACCACCCGCGCCGCCACCAGCCCCTGATCGAACGTCGCGATCGCATCGCACCCGCCCGCACGCGTCGTCTCTCGCGCCGCAGGCTGTGCACCGCTCGCCCTCAACACCTCCCCACCCTGCCCGGCGAAGGCAATTCCGATCGCCACCGCTCCCGCAAAGGCCCCCGCGACAACGCTGGCCATGCCGCCCAGTCCGTTCCCGATCTCCCTCGTCATGCACGCCCTTTCCGCAATCCGGTCTTTCCATCCCCGCGCGAGTTTATCGCCGCGCCCGCGCCGCCTTTCTACACTTGCCAATGCAATTCCGCCGCCCTCGGTCGGGCGGTTTTCACCACAGTCTTCATGGAGCTTGCACCATGTCCAAGTATCGAATCGCGTGGATGCCCGGCGATGGAATCGGCAACGACGTCATGGAGGCCTCCCGCATCGTCCTCGACGCCATGAAGTTCGACGCCGAATACGTCCACTGCGACATCGGCTGGGAGTTCTGGTGCAAGGAAGGAAACGCCCTCCCCGATCGCACCATCAAGGCCCTGGAGGGCACGACCTGCGGCCTGTTCGGCGCCATCACCAGCAAGCCCCAGGACGACGCCAGGCTCGAACTCGCCCCCGAACTCAAGGACAAGAAGCTCGTCTACTTCTCTCCCATCGTCAAACTCCGCCAGATGTTCAACCTCCACACCAACATGCGCCCGTGCAAGAGTTACCCGGGCAACCCGCTCAACTACCGCGGCACACGCCTCTCCAACCCCTCCGCCGAGGACGTCCTCGTCGATCAGGTCATCTTCCGCGAGAACACCGAGGGCATGTACGGCGGCATCGAGTTCCACCCCGTGCCCCAGTCCGTCTACGACGCCCTCTGCCTCAACCCCAAGATGAAGCCGTGGAAGGACAAGGGCCTCGAAAACGTCGCCCTCTCCACCCGCATCGTCAGCATCCAGGGCTGCACCAGCATCTGTCGCCAGGCCTTTGAATATGCCAAGGCCACCGGGCGCAAGCGCGTCACCCTCGTCGAAAAGCCGAACGTCCTCCGCGAAACCGGCGGCATGATGACCCGCGTCTTCCGCAAGATGGCCGAGGAATACAAGCAGTTCGGCATCTGGGCCGACGAGGCAAACATCGACGCCATCTGCATGTGGATGTTCAAGAACCCGCAGGACTACCAGGTCCTCGTCGCCGAGAACATGTTCGGCGACATCGTCAGCGACCTCTGCGCGGGCCTCGTCGGCGGCCTGGGCTTCGCCCCCAGCGCCAACATGGGCGACACATACGCCGTCTTCGAACCGACCCACGGCAGCGCCCCCAAGTACGCCGGCCAATACAAGGTCAACCCCATCGCCATGCTCCTCACCGTCAAGATGATGTTCGATTGGCTCGGCGCGGGGCACGGTGGCGGCGGCGCCAAGGAAAAGGACATGGCCACACGCCTCGAATCCGCCATCGCCCGCGTCATCAAAGAGGGCAAGGTTCGCACCTACGACATGGGCGGCAAGAACACCACCCTCGAAGTCGCCCAGGAGATTGCAAAGTACGCGGGGTAGCTCATGACCATCCTCTCCGCCGTCGGCAACACCTCTCTCGTCCGTCTTCAGCGCCTCGCACCCGCACGCGCCGGCATCTTCGCCAAACTCGAGTGGGAGAACCCAACCGGCAGCATGAAAGACCGCATGGCCAGCGCCGTCATCGCCGCCGCCGAGCGCGATGGCCGACTCCGCCCCGGCGGCTTCGTCGTCGAATACACCGGCGGCAGCACCGGCGCCTCCCTCGCCTTCGTCTGCGCCGCCAAGGGCTACCCCATCAAGATCGTTTCCTCCGACGCCTTCAGCAAAGAGAAACTCGCCCACATGGCCGCCCTCGGCGCCGAACTCCACCTCGTCCCAAGCGAGGGCGGCCTGACCACCAGGAAACTCATCCTCGACATGGTCGAGGCCGCAAGGCAACTCAGTCTCCAGCCCGGCGCCTTCTGGACCGACCAACTCCGCAACACCGAAAGCATCGCCGGTTATTACTCCCTCGCCGAAGAAATCTGGACCCAGACCGGCGGCCACGTCGACGCCTTCGTCCACAGCGTCGGCACCGCCGCCTCCATCCGCGGCGTCGCCACCATCCTCAAACGCCACAACCCCAGCATCAAAGTCGTCGCCGTCGAACCCGCCGAATCTCCCGTGCTTTCAGGCGGCCAGCCCGGCCCGCACAAGATCGAGGGCGTCGGCATCGGCTCCATCCCGCCGCTCTGGGACCCCAGCCTGATCGACGAGATCATCGCCGTCAATACCGACGACGCCAAGGCCATGGCCCGCCGCCTCTCACGCGATGAAGGCCTGATGGCCGGTACATCCTCCGGCGCCAATGTCATCGCCTCCATCCGCCTCGCCGAACGCCTGCACGCCGGCGCATCCATCGTCACGCTCATGTGCGACTCCGGCCTGAAATACGTCAGCACCGATGTCTACGCGCGGACGGGTGCCTGAGCCTGATACATTCGACCTCAGCCCACCAACGATCTGTGAAACGCTCGGGCCTGTATTCGTACGAGAATGTGGAGTCGCCATGGGAGTCCCAGACCGAGAGCCCGATATCAAACTCGTTGGCCTCTCTGTCTGGGTCCACGGCTACGCGTATCCGGCCGACGTTGATGACCACTGGGATTCCAATTGGCTCTCAATCACCGCCGAGTGCATCGGCCAGCGATCACGCGCCTGGCTCGCGGGCTCCTATCTCCGGACCGACGAACTGGCTGCATGGCTCGCCGCCTGTCGTAAAATGCTGTCCGCCAAGTGCAACCTCGCGGAAATCTCCCCAATTGAGCCCATGCTCAGTGTTTCGATCTCCCGTGCATCAGACACTTCGCAACTCGAGGCCGCCATCGTGCTCGCAACGGAACTGACCACAGAGCGCCACGAATGGCGCTTCGAGATCGACCAGACATATGTGAATATCCTCGTGGAGCAGATCGAAAAGGTCCTTCGCGACTACCCAGTGAGAGCCCGCTGATCGTTCACCCGCGAGCCACTCCATGCCAACCCCCGCCGTCTCCCTCCACCTCCGCATCCGCCTCGCGACCGACCAGCGCGAGCCTTTCTTCGCCTTCCTCCGCGAGGCCATCTCCTTCTACGAGAGCCCCGGCGGCATCCGAATCGAACTTCTCGCAAACTCCGCCGACGACCACCGCTTCATCGAAATTGTCCACTACGCGACCGAAATCGACTACCAGCGCGATCAGGTGCGCGTTGCCGCCGACCCCACCATGAAGCAGTTCCTCGCGCGCTGGCGCGCGTTCCTCGCCGAGCCGCCGATCGTCGAGACCTATCGACGCCATACCCCCTGACCCGCGCCATCACACCGCCCTCACCTTCCTTCTCTTCCTCATCCCGACACCGCTTCCTTATTACTCATCGTCCTTCTCTTCCTCCACCTTTGCGTTCTCTGCGTTGAAGCTCTTTCCGCTCCGAGCTTTCGAGCCCTTCGAGTTCAGCTCCTCCTCCGCTATCTCCGCGTTCCCAGCGGTGAAGCGCTTTCTCCTCCGCCTTCCCCCGACATACCCTGTTTCTCCGAACCAAACAAGGAATCATCCATGTCGAGCCCCGCCGCCCCCGCCAAGAAATACATCTCGCACTCCCTGGCCGAGTGGGCCACCTCCCTCCGCTACGAGCACCTCTCTCCCGCCGCCATCGAAAAGGCCAAGCTCTTCTGGTTCGACTCCCTCGGCTGCGCCCTCGGCGGCTCGCAGCAGGAAGACGCCCACATCCTCCTCGCCCACCACAAGGAAATGGCCGCGGGTGGCAATGGCCCCTGCACCTGCTTCGTCTCCGGCTTCAAGACCAACCCCGTCGACGCCGCCTTCCTCAACTGCCACATGATCCGCGCGATGGATTACAACGACATCTACTGGAAGGCCGACCCCTGCCATCCATCCGACATCCTCGGCGGCCCGCTCGCCCTCTGCGAAATGCTCGGCCTCTCCGGCAAGGACCTCATCCTCGCCAGCGTCATCGCCTATGAAGTCGAGCAGCGCCTCTGCGAATTCGGCATCCCCGGCGTGCGCGAATACGGCTGGCACCACGCCACCCTCACCTGCTTCGCCTCCCCCATCGCCGCGGGGCGCGTCCTCAACCTCTCCGTCGACCAGATGGTCCAGGCCATCGGCATCAGCGCCGCGCGCACCTTCTCCCCCGGCGCCGTCACCGCCGGAAAACTCACCAACATGAAGAACACCGTCGACCCCTGGGCCACGCGCATGGGCGTCGAATCTGCTCTCCTCGCCAAACGCGGCTTCTCCGGCCCAGAGCACATCTTCGACGGCAAGGAAGGCCTCTACGCCGTCTTCGCCCACGTTCAATACAAGGGCTCGCCCGCCAAGTTCGACACCAACATGCTCCTCGACAAGCTCCCGCGCGCCGCCGGCGACCACTACCGCATCCAGGATTGCGGCATGAAGTCCTTCCCCATCGAAGCCCTCTCCCACGCGCCTCTCACCGCCATGATGAAGTGCGTCAAGGAAAACGCCATCAAGCCCGCCGACGTCGCCGAGATCAAGGTCGAGGTCATCGCCCGCGCCGCCGATATCCTCGGCGATCCCCACAAGTACCGCCCCGATTCCAAGGAAACCGCCGACCACTCACTCCCCTACTGCATGGCCGTCGGCCTCGTCGACGGCATGGTCACGCCCATGCAGTTCAAGGAATCACGCGTCCTCGACAAATCGCTCATCCCCGTGATGGACAAGGTCAAGGTCGTCGCCAACAACGAGTTTGAAGCGCTCTTCCCGAAGTTCCAGCCCTCGCGCGTCACCATCACGACCACCTCGGGCAAGTCGTTCGCCACCCGCGTCGACGTGCCCAAGGGCGATCCGCGCGACCCCATGACCGCCGACGAGATCGGCGTGAAATTCCACGCGCTGGGCGACGAGGTCATCGGCCGCGCCAAGTGCGACGCGCTCGCCAAGGCCGTCATGTCGCTGGAGTCCTGCGCCAATGTCCGCGACTTCACCAAACTCGCCGTGAAGTAGCGTGCGCTCGGTTAGTCGTGCCACGCGCGTCGTCTTCGACATGAGCCCGTTTCAACGCTGGCGAGTTGCAGCCAACCGCGCCGCGCCCCGCGCCGCGTGCAGCAGGTCATCACCGGCGTGCAGTTCCCATCCCAACCGCGCCAGCGACGTGAGTTCGTCGTTCACGCGCTCGCGGATCTCCGGCACTAACCGCTTCAGCGCCACGCCGATCCCGCCCAAGAGCGCCACATGCTCGGGGCGATAGATCGCGTGAACGATCCGGATCGCTCGCACCAGCGCCCGCACCGGCGGATGCTCGATCGTGAACGTGCCCAGCACATGCTCGACGTGCCGCCCGTACGCGCGGATGATCGCGGGCAGCCCGATGTACCCCTCCAGCCCGCCGCGACCTCCGTCGGGACCCATCGGAACGCCCGTGAATCCCGGCCCAGGATGCTCGCCGACATCGATCTGCCCAAGGTGCCCCGGCGAACGCCCCGACACCAGCAGCGGCACGCCGTCGTCCAGCACCGCCGCGCCGACGCCCGTCCCGATCGAGATCGCGACCAGCCGCCCGCTCAGTCCGCGCGACATCGCAAAGTCATACGCCGCGGCGTGCGCATCGGTGAATACGCCGATCGCACCCGCGCTCGCACCCGTCATCGCCGCCAGTTCATCGCGGAGCGCCAGCGCACACAGCCCTGCAAGATTCACCGACTTGACGATCCGCCCGTGTTCCTGGTCATAGATGCCCGGCGCGCACACACCAAGCGCCGCCGGCACGCCGTCGCCGATCTCCCTCACCACGCCCGCGATCGCCGCCCGGATCGCGTCCGGCTCCGGGTTCTCGTACCGCCCGCTCTGCGCCGTGGCGGCCACCGCGCGGTCGCGCAGCCGCGCCCCCTTCACCGATGAACCGCCGATGTCGATGCCCAGCCAGTCCATACCTCACTCCGGCCTGTTTTCGTTGGGTTCCTGCCCTTTGCCGTCCATCGCCGCAATCGCACGCTTGACGAAGAACAGCCGCGACTTCCGCTCTTCCATCGCGTCGAAGGCCTTGTTCTGGTTCGGGTCCGCGCTCTCGAACAGCGACGAATACGCGAAGATCGCGATCGAGGGCGGCGTGCCCACCAGATCGCGCGTGATGCCGATCTGCGACGGCGTCATCGCGGGCTTGATCAGATACACGCCCAGCCCCGGCGCGAGCCGCGCCTTAGGCGTCGCCGCCAGCCACGCCTTCAGGTCAGCCGTGAACTGCTCGTCCTTGTCCGTGTAGATCATCGGCATGCCGATGTCCAGCACCTTGTCGCTCAGCCACGCGGGCGAGTCCTGCAGAAACGTGTCGCGCGCCAGGTCTGGGCGTCGCCAGACCGCGGCCGAGAAAGTCACGCCCTCGCGCGCCCCAACCGCTTCCTTCCTGATACGCACCACCAGGTCGGTGATTCGCTGCCTGATGTATGCCTTGAGTGCGGCCTTGTCCTCGGGCGTTGAGATTCCCTCGCGCCCCGTCGCCTGCTTGAAGAGCAACTGTGATTTCTCGTCCGCCGGGTACACATCGTCCTTGCCCATGAGTTCGCTGACGAACCGCACATAGTCCATGTGCAGGCCGTCAACGTCGTACCGTGTCACGATGTCCTTGAAGACGCCGACGAGATAGTCATGCACCTCGGGGAGGATCGGGTTCACAATGACATAGTGATCGTTGAGCGGCTGGACCTCGCCGCGCTGGTTGACGAGCCTCCACTCGGGGTGCGTGTAGATAAGGTGCTTCTGGTTTGCGGGCGGAGTCTTGCCCTTCCACATCGGCATGACGTTGACCCACGCGTGCAGGCGCAGGCCGCTGGCGTGGGCGAGTTCGACCGCGACCGCGAGCGGATCGAAGCCGGGCGTAATTGCGCCGTCGGGCGCGCCCTTCAGGATTTCATCGCCCCAGGGCTCGATCGCGCTCTGGTAATAGGCATCAGCCTGGCCGCGAACCTGCCAGACAACGTCGGTGAAGCCCGCCGCCGCGGCCCGCTCCATCACGTCACGCACATCCGCGGCCGTGCGGTAGTCCCAGCGGGTGACCCAGAGGCCGACGAACTTGTCCTCGCTCCCGGCGCGGGCCGAGGGCGCAAGCACCGCAAGGGCCCACACGACAAACCACACGACCGCGAGCATCACCCGCCGCGTCGGCGTCGCGCCGGGCCCCGTGCCACCGCCCGATTTCCCGATCAGTTTCGTGCCCACCGTCGTCATCCGGTCCTCGCTTTCCGATCCTGCCCGCCCGCTCGCCTTCGCGGCCGCAAAGAGGCTAGCCTGTATCGACGCCCGGGCTCGGGCGGCTTCGAAAGGAACTCCCATGCATCCCCGCCTCGGCGCCTGCTCATGGTCCCTCAAGTGCGAATCCCCGGTCGAGCTGGCCCGGGCCTTGGGCGAGGTCGGCGTGTCGTGCGTGCAACTGGCGCTCGAGCCCCTGCGCTCCGGCGCGTGGCCCATCGAAGAAACCACCACCTCGCTCCGGCGCGCCAACATCAAGATCGCCAGCGGCATGATCGGCACCAAGGGCGAGGACTACACGACGCTGCAGTCCATCCGCGAGACCGGCGGCGTGCGCAGCGACGCCCACTGGCTGTGGAACCTGACGATGGCGGAGGAATCGGCCGCCATCGCCAAGAAGATCGGCGTGAAACTCGTCACCTTCCACGCCGGGTTCCTGCCCGAGCGCAAGGGCGACAGCCTGCGGCGCAAGATGCTGGGGCGCATCGCGCAGATCGCCGATCGCTTCGCGGCCCAGGGCGTGAAACTGGGGCTCGAGACCGGGCAGGAAACCGGCGAGACACTCCTTGAAGTGCTCAAGGAACTCGCGCACCCCAACGTCGGCGTCAACTTCGACCCCGCCAACATGATCCTGTACGACATGGGCGATCCCGTGGCGGCCCTCGACACGCTGGCGCCGCATGTCGTGCAAGTCCACATCAAGGACGCGCTGCTCACCGAGAACCCGGGCACCTGGGGGAGCGAAGTCGTGGTGGGCACGGGCGACGTCGACTGGCCCGGCTTCTTTGAGGTGGTGCGCGACCACAAGCTCCCCTGCAACTTCATGATCGAGCGCGAGGCGGGCGAATCGCGCGTCGCGGACATGATCGCGGCGCGGACGCTGGTGGAGCCGCTGGTCGAAAAGCTGGCGTAACGGACGCTCGCGTGATGTGGTGCGCATGGGGTTCTCCGAGTTGTCCCTCCACAGAGGGGGCGGACGGACACTCTGGTGCGCACAGGCGCGGTGATTCGTAGGCACTAGGCACTGGGCACTAGGCACGAGGGAAAGCCAGAAGACAAGGCCGGGGAGGGGGTTGCTCGCGAGGAGAGAACGCGCGAAGATTTTTTCGGGAATCTGGAAAGTGGCCAAGTAGACGGACACTTTGGTGCGCACAGGTGCGGTGATCAGCGGGTGCTAACCAGGAGACGCGGCATTCGGCATTGGGGATTCGGCATTCGGGAGGCAAGCCTCACCACAGCGCAAGCACAGAGAAGAGAATCGCACAGGTCACGGAGAGCGCAGAGGGGAAGAGAAGAGCACCGCCGCGAAGACGCAGACGGTGGCACGCGGAGCGCAGCGGGCGCGCGATCAGCGGCAGCGGCGCGGGGTGACGATGAGGAAGAATGTCAAAGCGGCGAGGGGTGTAGATGGACTTGGCACGACGGCCGCGATTCGAAGCCCCTCAAGAGAGTTCATGAGGCTCGCTGTGCGCCGGTAATTGAGCATGTCGTCGAAGAAGTACAGCACATCACCGGCCATCGATCCGCCCAAACTGACTTCTCCCGGGTATTGGGTTCGATTTGACGTGAAATCTCTCGCCGTTCCAGAAACATCGATCAAGCCCCACGGCGACTGCGTAGCCGGATACTGGCCGAGATTCCATCCACCCAGTCCGCGCGATTGATCCGTTTCCCAAAGCGTGTGCCCGATCGTTTCCGTCAGCGGCTCTGGAGAAGTCGGAAGTCCTTCGATGAGCCACCGATCCGACGAGTTTGGTCGCGTCCAGTATTTCTCGACCTTTGGGTCGTAGTACACCGCCTTGATCCACTCGTCGAGATTCGGTATCCAGAACTTCGCGCCGGGGCTGGGGTCGGTCTGATGATGGTACACGCCGTTTGCGTCGCGGTAGAACGTGCTGGTGTCGTAGACGCCCTGCTCGAAGCACAAGGCCGAGTCGGAGCGCTTGTCGTTGTGGAGCCAGTTGACGTAGCGGGCGGCCATCTCCCAGGTGATCCGCGCCCCATAGTGTCCCGCGCCGGTTCGCGGGAAGAACTCGTACGAGCCGTCGTCCTTGGTTCGCACCTTGCCCCAGTAGCCGACGTACTTGATGTCGCCGACATCGCCGGTGTAGTAGGGCGTGTAGGCGGTCAGGAACTGCAGGTATTGGTTGACGTCGAGCTTGGACCGCGTGATGCGGTAGGAGTATGCGACGGAGCCGCGGTTGTAGGCCGGGGAGTATCGATCGCCGCTCACTTCGTCGAGGTTGACCGCGCGATTGCCCGGAGCGCCGACGGTGACCCACTGAAAGTCGTAGTCCTGGGCGAGGGCGAGGGATGCGAGGAAGAGGCAGGCGGCGAGGCACGCGCAGGCGGGGCGGCTCATAGAACCTCCATCGACGGACGGTATGCGCGGCGATGAGGAATGGAGGGGGGAGAAGGGGCCAACTGGCAAAGGGCCAAATGGCAAATGAAGAGGGAGGGAAAGAACGTGGTTGTGCCCGCCAAGCCGGGCTTGGGCACGTCATCCGAGGCGAGGAAAGCAGAGGCGAGCGGTGGGTGTGGCGGGCCGCATGGGAAGAAGAAGGCGAGTGAGTTGGGCGCAAAGCGGGTGAAATTCTTCCTTGGCGCGGGTGCGGTCATATAGTGGATGTGGTTGGAAGCAATCCTCGCCCCCTCGCACTGTTCGGGGTGGGATGCGGGAGGTTTCGCGATGCGCCACGAGTTGCTTTTGGGCGATCAGGCCGCGGCCCGCGCGGCGATTGACGCCGGGATTGGCGGGGCGTTTTCGTACCCCGGGACGCCTGCCACGGAGATATTCGAATATATCGAGGATCATGTACGACGCGTCGGTCCGGGGAGTCGGATCAGTGCGATGTGGTCGGCCAACGAGAAGGTGGCGTACGAGGAAGCGTTGGGGATGTCGTACGCGGGTCGGCGTGCGTTGGTGAGCATGAAGCACGTCGGGCTGAACGTGGCGGCCGATCCGTTCATGAGTTCGGCGATCACGGGTGTGAACGCGGGGCTGGTTGTGATCGTGGCGGACGATCCGGGGATGCACTCATCGCAGAACGAGCAGGACACGCGGTATTACCACGAGTTTGCGCAGTTGCCGCTGTTTGAGCCGGCGACGCAGCAGCAGACGTATGACCAGGTGCTGGACGCGTTCGAGTATTCGGAGCGAGTGGGGCTACCGGTGATGGTGCGGATGGTGACGCGGCTGTGTCACAGCCGAGCGAACGTGACGCCGCGGCAGGAGAGGGATTCTGAGGGCGTGGTCGGCGGAGCATTGTCGGCGCGAGCGTATCCGAGGCCGGATCCGAATGACTGGGTGCTGGTTCCGAGCAACGCGCGGCGCCGATACCGGCGTCTGCTGGACCTGCAGTCGCAACTGGTGCGGGACTCCGAGGAGGCGAGTGAGAACAGGCTGCGACTGGCGGGTGCGCGCGGCATCATCGCGGCGGGCATCGCGCAGAATTATGTGGCAGAAGCGTTGGGCGGGTTCGAGGACGATTCGCTGCTTCAGATCGGTCGTTACCCGCTGCCGACGGGGATGATCCGGCGGCTGGTGGAGCACTGCCATCAGATCTTCGTGTTTGAGGACGGGTATCCGTTTATTGAGCGTCGGCTCAACGGGATCATGGGTGTACCGGGGAAGGCGATCCGGGGCAAACTGACGGGAGATCTTTCGCTGGACGGAGAATTGACGCCCGACAGCGTGGCGGCGGCGCTGGGCGCGACGTATGTCAGTCCGGCGCTCCCGCTGGGTGATCTGGCGGCGCGTCCGCCGCAGTTGTGCAAGGGGTGTCCGCACGCGGACAGTTTCCGTGCGATCGTGGAGGCGGCGGCGCCGCTGGGCAATGCGTACATGTTCAGCGACATCGGGTGCTATGCGCTCGGGGTAGCGCCGCCGTTCCGCGCGGTTCATTCGTGCGTGGACATGGGGGCATCGATCTCGATGGCGCACGGTGCGGCGCAGGCGGGGTCGCACCCGGTGATCTGCACGATCGGCGACTCGACGTTCGCGCACTCGGGGCTTTCTCCGCTCGTGGGTGCCGCGCGAGCGGATGCGAACATGACGGTGTTCATCCTGGACAACGCGACGGTGGGGATGACGGGGACGCAGGAGTCGATGTCGTGCGGGCAGGCGCTCATCGACATCGTTCGGGGACTGGGCGTGAAGCCCGAGCACCTGCACGTGATCGACCCGTTGGCGAAGCACCACGAATCCAACGTCGCGTTGATCCGGCGCGAGATCGATCACCGTGGGCTCAGTGTCATCGTGCCACGGCGTGCGTGCATCCACGTGAAGCGGCAGTCGAAGGATGCCGCGCCGGTCGCAGCGGAGCGTTCCTGCGCCGGTCCGTGCGGGTGCGCGTGCAACAGCAACGGATCCACGTCTCACTCCACCAGCAGCACAACCCCGGCCGGGCAGCCGGCCTAGTTTCACAGGCGCGACCATGCAGCACAACATCATCATCGCCGGCGTCGGCGGGCAGGGCATTCTCTCGATCGCCAAGGCGATCTCGGGCGCGGCGGTCGAGCGTGGGCTGCACGTGAAGCAGGCGGAGGTTCACGGGATGAGCCAGCGTGGCGGGGCGGTGCAGTCGCACCTGCGCGTTTCTGATGAGGTGATCCATTCGGATCTCATTCCGGCGGGGCGTGGGAGCGTGCTCGTTGCCGTCGAGCCACTGGAGGCGCTGCGATACGTTCACATGCTGGCGCCGGACGGCGTGGTGGTGGCGTCGGCGAACGCGTTCGCGAACATCGGGAATTATCCGGCGGTGGAGCAGGTGATCGATCGGATCACGTCGACGCCGCGTCATGTGGTGGTGGACGCCCAGCGGCTGGCGCGTGCCGCGGGCTCAACGCGAGCCGACAACATGGTGATGCTTGGCGCGGCGTCGCTGTTCATCAGCCTGAGCCAGGAGGATCTGGAGAGCGCGATCGGGGTCATGTTCGCGGGCAAGGGCGAGAAGGTGATCGAATCCGGTCGGCGGGCTCTGCGGCTGGGGCGTGGTGCGGCGAGGGCGTACATGAGCGGGCTGGAGCGCGGTGGGGCGTCGCGGGTCGTCAGGCACTGGGTTGATACGCTGAGCGCGGACGATCTCCTCGCGTGGTCGGCGGGGGAGGGGCCGGCGTTTGATCCCGGTGAGATCGACGATCGCCTATCGGGCGCCGAGGCGCACGCGGTGGAGCGGCTGCTGGCGCAGGTTCACGAGTCGGGGCGGCGGCAGTTGTTTGAGCACGAGGTGTACCAGATCATCCAGTTCGTCGGCGCGATCTCTCCGCCGCAGCATGTGTTCTTGGGCGTGGACAACCTGATCTCGGAGGAGGTGCTGGCGTCGTTCCCGGGCGAGCAGGTCGTTCTGAAGATCGTTTCACCGGACGTGGTGCACAAGTCCGACGTAAAGGGTGTGGTCTTCTGTCCGAAGCGGTACGAGACGGTGCGTCACGAGATCGATCGACTGATCGCGGTCCATCGGGCGCGTGGCGCGCACGTTGAGGGCGTGCTCGTGATCGAGTTCGTGGAACGCGGCGGGCAGGGGTTGGGCGAGGAGTTGTTCGTTGGGATTCGCGCGACGCGTGAGTTCGGCCCTGTGGTGGCCGCGGGGTTGGGCGGGGTGGACACGGAGTACCTGGCGCGGGTGATGAAGCCCGGCGTGGCGGTGGCCAAGGCCGTCGCGACGGAGACGAGCGCCGAGGGGTTCTTCGAGTTGTTCAAGCAGACGGCGGCGTATGAGATGATCTCAGGGCAGGCGCGTGGGCACCGGAGGATTGTTTCGGATGGCGAACTGCTGAGGTGCTTCCGCGCGTTCATCGGGCTGGCGCGCCGGTTCTGCGTTGACCGCGGCGTGACGGGCCCCGACATGGCGGAACTGGAGGTCAATCCGTTCGCTTTCCGGCGTCAGCACATGACGCCGCTGGATGGACGTGGGAGGCTGGCGACAGCGACACTGCGTCCGCGTCCACGTCCGGTCGAGCAGATCGGGGCGATGCTCGAGCCTCGCTCGATCGCGGTGCTGGGCGTGTCGAACAAGGGACAGAACTTTGGGCGCATCATCCTGAACAACATCGCGGCGTCGGGGTTCGACACGTCGGCCCTGCGTGTGATCAAGGATGGATCGGACCAGATCGACGGCGTGGCGTGCGTGCCGAGCATCGCGGCGCTTCCGGGAGACACCGATCTCCTGGTGATCGCGGCCGCGGCGGGGCAACTTCCGGACATCGTGGACGAGTGCATCGCCAGTGGGCGCGTGCGCTCGGCGATTGTGATCCCGGGCGGCGCGGGCGAGACGCAGGAGAGTCGTGATATTCCGAGGCGGATGCGCGAATCGATCGAGCGTGCCCGCGAGGCGGGCAGGGCCGCGCCGGTGCTGCTCGGGCCCAATTGCCTCGGTGTGCAGTCGCGTCCCGGGCGTTACGACACGTTCTTCATCCCCGAGAACAAGCTCGACAAGAGGCGCGGTGCGGGCGCGGGGCGTGGCGTGGCGCTCCTGTCGCAGAGCGGCGCGTTCATCATCACGCGTCTGAGCAATCTCGAAACACTCGACCCGCTGCTCACGGTGTCGCTAGGCAACCAGGTGGACCTGACGGTATCGGACATGCTCCGAGCCGTGGGCGCTCGCGACGACATTCACACGATGGGCGTGTACGTCGAGGGGTTCAATGACCTGGATGGGCTGGACATGCTGCAGGCGGTGCGTGTCGTCACCGACGCGGGAAAGACGGTGGTTTTCTACAAGGCGGGGCGCACGGACCAGGGGCGCGACGCGGCGGCGGGGCACACGGCCTCGGTCGCTGGCGATTACGACATCTGCGAGGCGGGCGCGACCAGCGCCGGGGCGCTGGTGGCGGAAACGTTCGTCGAGTTCGAGCAGTTGCTCGAGTTGAGCGCGGCGTTGCACACCAGGGTGGTGCGCGGCACGCGCCTGGGCGCGATCTCGAACGCGGGGTTTGAGACGGTGGGTATGGCTGACCGCATCCGCGGACCCAAGTATGAAGTGCAACTCCCGGCGCTCTCCGATTCGGCCCGCGAACAGATCGTGGCGGTGATGGAGAAGAGTCGTCTTACCGGGCTTGTGAACGTTCGGAACCCGCTCGACCTGACGCCCATGGCGGGCGAGGCGGCGTATGAGGGCGCGGCGCGGGCGATGCTCGACTGCGAGGGGATCGACGCGATCCTCGTTTCGGCCGTCCCGCTGACACCGGCGCTCACGGCGACGGTGGAGGAACTCGCCGGGCATGAATCGCTGGCGGAGGTGCTGGCGCGGCTGGGCGCGTACAGCGATAAGCCGATCGCGGCGGTGGTCGATTCGGGCCCGGTGTACCAGCCCTTCGTGCGACGCCTGCGGGAGAGCGGCATTCCCGTGTTCCGCTCGGCCGACCAGGCGATGCGCTCGTTGGGACGCTACCTGACACACCGCGCCCGTCCGGAGCGGCCCATGGTCGAGACCCGGGTTCGCGCCTCGGCGGGGATGGGGGCGGTCGCGTCGACGCGCGTGTAGCCGTGACGGCGCGCGATGATGGATGGGTGGCGATTGTCGCTTACTGTTTCGCCGCGGCGATGAACTGCTGCTCGAAAGCGGGCTCCTGGCTCTCGATGCCGAATCTCTTGAACGAGGGGACATCGTCCAGGCGTTCGATGATCCACTTGTAGTTGAGATCGTTTCGTGCGCCGTCCACGAAGGCGTCCTGCCACACGTTGAATGAGACGAGGTAGACGCGGTCGCTGGTGTCGACGAGAACGACGGACATGCCGCTGTTGGCGGTGAACCAATCGGGCCTGGGATCGAAACTCGTGCGGCTGTTTCCCTGGCTCACGGAGTAACTGCGGAACGATGTGGGGGGCGTGGCGACCGCGTCGTTAATGGGCATGATCGCGTCGCTGATGCTGCTGAGGCTCCAGCCGTTGCCGCGAAGGCCCCAGGCCTTGCCCTGCTTGATTGAGCCGTCGGTATCGAAATACTGGCCGGCACTGCCTTCGGGCGACCACCACAATGCCATGAGCTTCCCGTCCTGGATTCCCTGGATGTTGAACGCGTTCCAGCCGGTCGTGATGCCCGAGAGCGAGCCTGGGGCGAAGTGCATTGAGCCCGAGAGCCCCGCCGCATCGGTCAGGTTAGTGAGGACCCACTCGTGCTGACCGGCCAGGGTCTTGCTCAGGTGGACGTCGCCGCCCTGCCAGAGAGCCCAGACGTCGCCCTTGCTGTCCTGGAACCAGTGATTTCGCGCGCCCCAGTAGGCGTCGGAGGTTGCGACGTTGGAGACGGTTGACTTGAGGCTGTCGGCGATCCAGTCGCCGTCAACCAGGCCGTCGGCGGCCTTCGGCGCGGCGGTGTAGACCTCGATGAAGTGATCGGCGGGTGACTGCGCCGTGGCCGAGCCCTGGCGGGGTGCTGAGGCCGCGCCGTTGTTGTCGGTTGCGATGGCGAGGAACTTGACGCTTCCGACGGGCACGACGCCCGACTGTGTCGACGTCAGCGAGTAGGTGTATCCGCCCGCCGGGTTACTGTCGCTGCCCACCAGCTCGCCCGAGTCGGCAACGCCGTTGGCGTTTGCATCGCGGTAGAAGTCCACCCTCGCGATCGTTCCGTCGGCGTCGGCCGCACTATTGGCGGTGAGTGTGACGCCTTGGCCCACCACGAACACCGCCGCCGAGGTCGTGAGGCTGGCGATGGTGGGAACGGCGTTGGTGATGGTGGCTGAGGAGGATTTGGGGGCGCTCACGAGGGTGTCGTTGTCGACGGCTCGCGCGAGGAACATCGTGCTTCCGAGCGGGAGCCCGATGGTGTTGTACGCAAGCGTGTATCCGCCGGCGGGGTTGGAATCGCTGCCGATGAGTTCGGAGGCATCGGCGACGCCGTTGTTGTTGGCGTCGCGGTAGAAGTCAACGCGCGAGATGGTGCCGTCGAGGTCGGCGGCGCCGCTGGCGGTGAGGGTGACGTTCTGGCCGCGCACGACGGAGTTGGCGGACACGCTCAGGGAGGCGAGCGTGGGAATCGCGCTGAACTCGATGGCGCCGATGTCGATGGCGGTGCCGAGGAGTCGGGCAAAGCCGGAGCCGCGCTGATCGGTTGTGAGGTTGGCGGGGTTGAGGCCCTTGTTAATCGCCGGGCTGCCAACCTGGAGCGCCATGGTCTTGGAGGGCCCGCCGTAGTTGCTCAGGGACGAAAGCATCGGGTCGACGCCGACGAGGTTTCCGTTGACGTTGTTGGTGAGGCCGCCAGCGTGTGCGGCGTCCTGGATGAGGTTGTTGGTGGAGCCCGCGCCGAGCGCGCCTTTCAGGATGTCGCCGCTGGCGTTGCCCGCGACGATGCAACTGACGAGTATCGGTGCGCCGGCGTCAATGTAGATGCCGCCCTTCCCGAGATTGGCAGCGATGGTGGTGTTGCGGAGGGTGGGTGCCCCGCCAAGGCCGTGGAATCCTCCTCCGCTCAACGATCCCGTATTGGCCGAGATGGTGCAGTTGGTGATCGTGACGAGGATGAGGTTGGTCGTTTCGTTGTCCAGACCGCCGCCCACGTTGGCCGAGTTGTCCGAGAGTGTGGAGTTGGAAATGGTGAGCGTGCTGCGGTTCTTGACGCCGCCACCCCCCAGCGCCGAATTGCCCGAGATGGTGGAGTTGGCGATGGTCACCGCGCCCTGGTACGCGTACAGGCCGCCGCCGTATGCCGCGGAGTTGCCGGAGATGGTGGAGTTGGAGATGGTGAGCGTGCCGGTGTTGTATAGGGCGCCGCCCAAGTATCCCGTTGAGCCCGAGATAAAGGAGTTGGAGATTGAGAGCGTGCCCCCATTGTTGTATATCCCGCCGCCGCCGATGCCTGCGGCATAGCCGTTCTTGATGGTCAGTGCGCTGATCGTAACGTTCGCTCCCGACGCGATCTCGAAGACGCTCGAGGCGTTGTTGCCGCTGATGCTCAGGAGGCTTGCGCCCGGGCCGGTGATCGTCACGTCGCCCTTGACCAGCAGTTCGGTCCCTGCGAGCGTGATCGTCTGGCCGTTCAGCGCCGCCGCGAACGTGATCGTGTCGTTGCCGGGGTTGGGGCCCGCGGCCTCGATCGCTTCACGGAGGGAGAGGTCGCCGGCGCCGAAGTTCCCATCGCTCTCGTCGACCAGGGTGTTCACGACCAAGGCGAAGGTCTGGCGCTGGAAGGCGCCGATATCGACGCTGGTGCCGCGTGCGAACAGCCCGCGTCGCTGGTCGGTGGTGAGGTTGGCGGGGTTGAGCCCTTTGGCGATCGCGGGGCTGCCGCTGGCCAGGGCCATGGTCTTGGTCGATCCACCGTTGTCGGCCAAGGGCGAGAGGAGCGGGTCGACGCCGACAAGGTTGGCGTTCACGCCGTTGCTGAGGCCGCCGGCGTGGGCGGCGTCCTGAATCAGGTTGTTGGTGGAGCCGGCTCCCAGCGCGCCATTCAGGATGTCGCCCCCGGCGTTGCCCGCGACGATGCAACTGACGAGTACCGGCGCCGCACCGTTGGTGATGTACAGGCCGCCGTTCCCGAGATTGGCGGCGATGGTACTGTTTCGAATGGCGAAGGTGGATGCGCCGTAGGCCGTCACGGCGCCGGTTCCCGTATTGCCCGAGATGGTGGAGTTGACGATCGTGTTCGTGCCGCTGAAGGTGTGCACGCCGCCGGCGCCGGTGAACTTGCTGACGTTGTTCGAGATGGTGGAATTGGTGATCGTGAGCACGCCGCCAGTGGTGAACACGCCGCCGCCGCCCAACTCGGCGTAATTATCGGAGATGGTGCAGTTGGCAATCGTGAGCGTGCCTTCGGAAAAGATACCAGCGCCCGCGGACGAGCAGGTGTTGCCCGAGATGGTGGATGCCGTGATCGAAAGCACGCCGCCGTTGTACAAACCGGCGCCGTTCCTGTGCAACGAGTTATTCCCCGAGATGACGGCGTTGGTGATGGTGAGTGTGCCGTTATTGTAGATGCCGGCGCCGCCATAGACTCCGTCTTTGCCCGTGGTGATGGTCAAGCCGCTGATCGCGACGTTCGCGCCGCCCGCGATTTGGAAGACGCGCGAGGCGTTGTTCCCGCTGATGCTCAGGAGGCTCGCGCCCGGGCCGGTGATCGTGACGTCTCCTTTCACCAGCAACTCGGATCCCCCCAGCGTGATGGTCTGGCTGTTCAGCGCCGTCGCGAAGGTAATCGTGTCGTTGCCGGGGTTGGGCCCGGCCGCGTCGATCGCCTCGCGGAGCGAAAGGTCGCCCGCGCCGTACTCGCCGTCGCTCTCATCAACGGCGGTGTCCACCACGAACGCGAAGGACTGGCGCTGATACGCGCCGATGTCGACGCTCGTGCCGCGTGCGAACGGTCCGCCGCGCTGGTCGGTGGTGAGGTTGGCGGGGTTGAGGCCTTTGGCGAGGGCGGGGCTGCCGCTGGCGAGGGCCATGGTCTTGGTCGACCCGCCGTAGTCGGCCAGCGCCGCAAGAAGCGGGTCAACTCCGACGAGGTTTCCATCGACGTTGTTGGAAAGGCCGCCGGCGTGCGCGGCGTCTTGAATCAGGTTGTTGATGGAGCCCAAGGCCAGCGTGCCGTTGTCGATGTCGCCGCCGGTGTTCCCGGCGATGATGCAACTGATCAACAAGGGGAAGGCTTGATCGATATGGATGCCGCCGGCCCCGAGGTTGGCGGCGATGGTGCTATTGCGAATGATCGCGCTTGCGTTGGACACGTACACACCGCCGCCCTGGTTACCCGCGGTGTTGCCGGAGATGGTCGAGTTGATGATGTCGGCCGATCCGGAGAGGATTCCGATCCCGGCACCCTGGGTGTTCGCCAAATTCCCGGAGATGGTGGAGTTGGAGACGCTCAGAGTGCCGGAGGGGTTGTAGACGCCGCCGCCCGAGTTGATCGCCGTATTCCCGGAGATCGAGGTGTTGGTGATGGTGAGCGAAGCGTCGTTGTAGATCCCGCCGCCCTCGGCGGCCGCGGCATTTCCCGAGATCGTTGAGCCCGAAATGATGAGCGTGCTGCTGCTATTGGCCACGCCAGCGCCGCTCGTGGCGGTGTTGTTCGAGATGACGCAGTTTGTGATCGTTCCCGTGGCGTTTCCGAAGTAGTTGTGGACTCCGCCGCCGGAACCGCCCGCGGCCGAATTCGAATTGATGGTGGTGCTGGTGATGGTGAACGTGCCGCCGCTGTTGTTGACGCCAGCGCCGTAGAGCGCCGCATTGCTGCTGATGGTGGAGCCGGTGATGGTGAGCGTGCCGAAGTTGTTGACGCCGCCGCCGCTGTAGGAATTTTGGGCTGTGTTGTTCGAGATGGAGGAGTTGGTGATGGTGAGCGTGCCGTTGTTGTTGATGCCACCGCCGTGAGAGGTCTGTGCTGTATTCCCGGACACGGTGGAGTTGAGAATCGTGAGCGTGCCTTCGTTGTGGATGCCACCGGCGCCGTCCTGTGAAGTACTTCCCGTAATGACCGTGTCGGAGATGTTGAGGGTGGCGTTGGTGTTGACGAGCACTCCGCCGGCGTAGCTCGTGGCGTTGCCGTCCTTGATCGTCAGTTCACGGATCGAAACGTTCGCGTTCGACGCGATCTCGAAGACGCGCGTGGCGTTGTTTCCGCTGATGCTGAGCGCGTTGTAGGCCGGGCCCGTGATGGTTAGTTCGCCGAAGACCAGCAGTTCGGTTCCGCCGAGCGTGATCGTCTGCCAGACCATCACCGTCGCGAACGTGATCGCGTCCGCGAGCGGGTTGGCGTTGCAGAAGTCGATTGCCTCGCGCAGGGAGAGATTCCCCGCGGAGGTGTCGGCGTCAACCACGTCCGAGGGCGTGTCCACGACTAGCGCCAGCGCCTGACGCTGGTAGGCGCCGATGTCAACGCTGGTGCCGCGCCCGAAGACTCCGCCGCGCTGGTCCGTGGTCAGGCTGTCGGGGTTGAGCCCCGCGCCCAGGGCCGGGCTGGCGGCCTGCAGGGGCATAGTTTTGGTCCGCCCACCGTTGTCTGACAGGGGCGAAAGGAGCGGATCGACGCCCACGAGGTTGGCATTGACGCTGTTGGTCAGGCCGCCCGCGTGCGCCGCGTCCTGCACCAGGTTGTTGGTGGAGCCCCCTCCGACGGGACCCCCCAGGATGTCGCCGCCGGTGTTCCCGGCGACGATGCAACTGACCATCACGGGGGAGCCATCGGTGATGTGGATGCCGCCGTTCCCGAGATTGGCTGCGATGGTGCTGTTGCGGATGGTCACCGGCTGGAGGGTGTTGGTGAACAGACCGCCGCCCTGGCCGCCTGGCTGGGACGTGTTGCCGGAGATGGTGGAGTTGGTGATGGTGAGCGAGCGGCTGGAGAAGATGCCACCGCCGTACCACGCCGAATTGCCGGAGATGGTGGAGCCGGAGATGGTGAGCGAGCCGCCCGACGCGTTGATACCGCCGCCGTTCTCGATCGAAGAGTTGCCGGAGATGGTGGAATTGGTGATCGTGAGCGTGCCGGTGTTGTCGATGCCGCCGCCGCTGCTGTAGGAGATGTCCTGCGCCGAGTTGCCCGTAATGGACGAGCCGGTAATGGCGGCCGTTCCGCTGTTTCTCAGCCCGCCACCGGCGTACTGGGTGGTGTTGCCCGAGATGTCGGAATTAGAGATGGAGAGCGTGCCGTTGTTCTGGACGCCGCCGCCGTTCTGGGCCCAGTTTCCGGAGATCGTGCAGTTGCCAATGGCGAGCGTGCCTTCGTTGAAGATACCGCCTCCGGTATCGAGGTTGTAGCCGTTCCTGATGGTGAGGCCGCTGATGGAGACAACAGCGCCCGGCGCGACGTGGAACACGCGGAGGGCGTTGCTGCCGCTGACTTGCAGTTCGCTCGCGCCCGGGCCGGTAATCGTGACTGATTCAGCCAGGATGAGTTCGGACCCTGCGAGCGAGATGGTCCCGCGGGCGCCGGGCTCGAAGGTAATCACATCCGCCCCGGGCAGGGTGTTGGCGTCCAGGATCGCATTGCGAAGTGAACCGGCACCAGAGTCGTTCGCATTGAGTACCTGGAACGTCGCCAGCAGATGGCGGGATTCCAGTGATTCGATGCCCGGCCACGCGCGTGTGGGAGCAAGTCCCGAGCGCTGCCGGAGTGCCCTTGCGTGCGCGTCGGAGCGTTGACGAGCCCATGAGCGAGCCGAACCAGCGATGTTCGAAGTACCGAAATCAGAACAGGGCATAGCGTCAACCTCCGCATGTGTGCTCAGCCACAGGCGTCACTGGAACCCGAAATTGATCAGAGGAGCATGCATTGTAATGGAAACCATGCCGAAATGGGTGGGGATAAGTCAGGATATAAAGACACAGAAATGTCCTCTATAGTCCGCCTTGAGCCGCTGGAGTTGGATGACCTCACGCCGGGAGGTGGTCAGAGCCCAATGGTCCGATAGGTGTCGTCTGATCGTCGGGGTTATCTCTCAGGCGATCGAACCAACGTCTCTCCTTGGGTGGACAGGTGCGTTGTCATCGTGGCGCCGATCAAGAAGTTCGATATCTCCTCGCGGGGTGAGAACGGCAAAGAGAGTGCGGCGGGGGAACGTCATCGGGTCGCTGGTCGTCAGCGATCGACGGTCGCCCGGCAGTATGTCGCACCTGATATGAGAGCATGATCTCTGCGAGGGTTTCAGACGGCGTGCCAATGGTGCAGCGAGCGATTCCGTCTCATGGGACACGACGGAGCGGTTAGTTGGAGGGCACAGGCTCGTTCCTGCATGCGCGACGGGCTCGGGTAACTCAAGTTGGTAAACTCGTGTTCGTGGCGTGGCGACACGTCCCGGTTCGGGACGGTGTGTAATTCACGCGCGTGCATGAGCGGTCGATGTGCATAGGCGATCGCTGCATGGCGGTGGAACCTGTGTCCGTGCGAACCCCAGAGGAGTTGGTGAAGTGAAAAGCACGCTCATCTCCACTTGTCTTGCTGCCGCGGTTGCCGCGGTGGCTCACGGCGTGATTCTGCAGCACGCGTATGCCCAAGTGGCGTCGCCGGCGGGGAGCGATGACCTGGAAGCGAACTTCGTGAATCCGCCGGACTCGGCGCGGCCCGGGGTTTACTGGTACTTCATGGACGGGAACCTGAACGGCAAGGAGATGGCCGCAGATCTGGAATCGATGAAGGCTGCGGGCCTGGGAAACCTGGTGTTTCTTGAGGTGGATGTCGGCATCCCCAAGGGTCCGGTGCGGTGGATGACCGAGGCGTGGCAGGGGTTGTTTGTGCAGACCGTCCGAGATGCGGAACGTCTGGGCATCGACATCACGCTGGGGATCGGGCCGGGTTGGTGCGGGAGCGGCGGGCCGTGGGTCAAGCCCGAGCGATCGATGCGGCACTTGGTTTCCAGTACGGTTGACGTCAAAGGGCCGCAGAGGTACTCGGCGGTTCTGCCGGTGCCGGCGCAGCGATCGACGCCTTACCACAACATGCCGAGTCCGTACTACGTCGATGTCGTGACCTTGGCGTTTCCAAAGCGCGCACCGATCATTGGCGACATCGATGAGAAGGCGCTCTATGTGAGGGATCCAATCTCAAGCGCGCCCAATGTGAAGGCCTATCTGCCGGCGTTGGCTCGGTACACAGAGCCGGGCTCGGCGGGTGTTATCGCATCGCACGACATCGTGGATCTGACCAATCACCTCAGGCCCGACGGGACGCTCGAGTGGGATGTGCCGGGCGGGGATTGGACGATTGTGCGGATGGGGGAGCGGGTGACGGGGGCGAACACTCGGCCAGCGCCCGAGGCCGCGGCGGGGCTGGAATGTGACAAACTGGATGCGAGGGCGACGCGTGAGCACCTCGACCAGTTCATTGGCGTGCTGCTGAAGCGGATCGGCGTGCGAGCAGGGGAGCACGGGCTGACGACGTTGCACATGGACAGTTGGGAGTCCGGCGCACAGAACTGGACGCCAACGCTGCTGGATGAGTTCAAGAAGCGGCGTGGGTATGACGCGCGTGGTTGGCTCTTGGCGTACAGCGGGCGGGCGGTCGAGAGCGTTGAGCAGTCGGAGCGATTCCTGTGGGATCTGCGTCTGACGTGCCAGGAACTGGTGTTGGAGAACCACGCGGCGGTGGTGAAGAAGTACGGGCATGAACGGGGCCTGGCGCTTTCGATCGAGCCGTATGACATGAATCCTGCGGGCGATCTTGATCTGGGCGCGGTGGCGGACGTTCCGATGGCGGAGTTCTGGGATGCCGGCGGGTTTGACACGAGTTATTCCTGCTTTGAGGCCAGTTCGATCGCGCATGTGATGGGACGGCCGGTGGTTTCCGCCGAGTCATTCACGGGTGGCGGGCTGGACGCGTATCCGTGGTCTCTCAAAGGGCGCGGCGACTGGGCATTCTGTGCGGGGATCAATCGCTTTGTATTTCACACCTGGGCGCACCAGGCGCTGGGCGATGCGTACAAGCCCGGCATGACCATGGGACCATACGGCGTCCATTGGCATCGGAATCAGACGTGGTGGCCGATGGTTTCGGCGTATCACCGGTATGTCTCGCGCTGTTCTGAACTGCTCCGGCAGGGGGTGGCGGTTTCCGATGTGCTGTATCTCACGCCCGAGGGAGCGCCCCATGTCTTTCAGCCGCCGCCCAGTGCGTTGGAGGGGAGCGGTCCGTTGGCGGACAAGAAGGGCTACGGCTTCGACGGATGCTCGCCGAGAATGCTCATCGATCGTGGCGTGGTGAATGACGGGCTGATCATGTTCCCGGGTGGAAGTTCGTATCGGATGATGGTGCTGCCGCGGGTCGAGACGATGACGCCGGGCCTGCTCGCGAAGATCGGGGACTTGGTGAGGGAGGGAGCGACGGTGGTCGGCACGCCGCCGGTGAAATCGCCGAGCCTGACTGGGTATCCCGCGTGCGACCGCGAAGTTCAGGGGATTGCAAGGGAACTTTGGGGGAGTCTGGACGCACCGGCGACGATGACGAAGCGCCGGTATGGCAAGGGCGTTGTCTACTGGGGCGGCGAAGTATCGGGGGCGGCGCCGAGCGCTCAGCGCAGTTCGATAACGGGGAGTCAGTGGATCTGGTACCCGGAGGGAAATCCTGCTCGCAGTGCACCGGTTGGCACGAGGTATTTCCGGCGGGTTGTTCGCGTGGACGAGCAGAGGGTGCTGGAATCGGCCGTCGCTGCCGTGTGCGCAGACAACGAGTTCACGCTCTGGGTGAACGGGACACGGGTGAGTGAAGGCGGCGATTTCCATGTGACGGTGACAACGCCGATGACGTCATTGCTGCGGGCGGGGGAGAACGTCATTGCGGTGGCCGTGGCAAACATCGGCGACGCACCGAATCCGGCCGGGTGGATCGGCGTCGTTGATCTGAAGTACAAGGACGGGAGCGGCGAAGTGGTGAGGACAGACGGCACGTGGGCGTCGGCGCGGAGTGTTGAAGCGAATTGGGAGAAAGTCGCGACGAGTGCGGGGGAATGGAAGCAGGCGATTTCTTTGGGCGCGTATGCCATGTCACCATGGAATCGCGGCGGAGAGAGCCAAGTCATGCCCACGCTCTACCCGACGTATGGCCTCACATCTCGGGTGCTGGCGAGCATGGGCGTGTCGGAGGACTTTGCGGCGACCGGGCCCGTGCGTTACGTGCACCGGCGCACCGAGAATCGGGATATCTACTTCGTGGCGAACCGGACGGGCGGTGCGATCAAGGCGGATTGCCGATTCCGGGTTGTGCGGGGCGTGCCGCGGTTGTGGGATCCGGTGACGGGAGAGACGCGAGCGCTGCGGCGGTTCGAGCGGGCGGAATCAACGACATCAATTCCGATGGAGTTCGAGGCGCATCAGAGTTTCTTTGTCGTGTTTGAAGGGAATGAGCAAGGCCCATCGTCGAGCACGGCGAGAAACTTTCCGGCGCTGAAGGCGGCGCAGGAGTTGGTGGGCACGTGGCAGGTTGAGTTCGATCCGAAATGGGGCGGTCCGGAACGCGTCACGTTTGACACGCTGCAGGACTGGACGTCGCGGGAGGAATCAGGCATCAAGTACTATTCCGGTATCGCCACCTACCGGAAGGCGTTTGTGCTTGACCGAGAAGGCAAGGGCCGGATGTATCTGGACCTCGGCGTGATTCACGACATGGCGCGGGTACGGCTGAACGGCAAGGACCTCGGTGTGGTGTGGTGCGCGCCGTGGCGGGTTGAGGTCACGGGAGCCGTCAAAGCGGGGGAGAACCAACTCGAGATCGAGGTTGTCAATCGATGGACCAATCGAATGGTCGGCGATAAGCAGCCTGGTGATGCGACCGCTCGCACCGTTGAGTGCCCGCCGGGGTTCCTTGGTGGGAAGACGATCAAGGCCGGGCGATACACGTTCAGCACGGCTGATCCGTACAGCGCGGAATCGTCGTTGCTCCCGTCCGGCCTGCTCGGCCCGGTGCGGCTGCTTGAGCACTCGTCGGACTGAACGCGATGTCGAGGCATCTCCGATGCAGTGCGATCTCCGCGGCGAGACACGGTTGGCATCAAGAAGTGCATGTCGGACCACGGAGGTGATGATCATCTCGCGTGATCGAGACTCAGGTCGTGGATGATGTCATCGCCTGTTTCGAGGTCGGCGGAGTCAATCACAATCGCCCGATCTTGCGGATCAGCCGTCGCACCCGTGCCCGGAACCGAGCGAGCCCAGATCGAGATTCCGTTCCTTGGACTGCACTCATCGGGCGACGGTGCAGCGGCGACGATCGTGGACTGAGAAACATGGGAAGCGCGGCGGTGGATAAGTTCACGAGCGGCTGCAACCCCCATTCCTGTTCGGCGCGCGTGGCCGCGGGCGAGTCGCACGCGCCACACAATCAGGCCTCCTTGGATCGGTCGGCGCAGACGCCGGGGTCGATGGTCGCGCTCCTCTTCTCGAAGAGGTAGTGAGACACCATCCACTCGCGCCCGTCGGCGTAGTTCCACAGTTCAGCACAGGCGATGAAGAACGTTCGCCACCGATGGAGCCAGCGAACGGCGTTCTCGGGCCCGTATGACTCGGCGAGAATCGGTATCACACGATCGCGATTGCGATCCAGATTCGCGAGCCAGGCCTCCGATGTCTGTCCGTAGTGTGTACCGTCGATGCGCCAGTGGTCGAGCAATCGCAGGTGGTCCTGGAAATACAGGAGGAGATGGTCGGAGGGCATGATGCCACCCGTGAAGAAGTGGCGTCCCATCCAATCGTCATTGCCTGTAGTTTCGAAGGGGTACGCCGCCTCGCGGTGCGTGAAGATGTGAACGAAGAACCGCCCGTTGGGCGCGAGCCAGGAAGCGACACGGGCGAAGAGTTTCCGGTAGTTTCGCAAGTGCTCCAGCATCTCCACGGAGATGATGCGGTCAAAGGGCCCGTCCGGTTCGAACGTGCCGATATCCCGGGTGACCACGCGGAGATTCGAAAAGCCTCGATCGCGTGCGACGCCTTCGATGTACTCCCGTTGCGTGGCGGAGTTGGAGACGGCGAGAATCTGCGCTCGCGGGAAGCGCTCGCACAACCAGAGCGACAGAGAACCCCAGCCGCAGCCCATGTCGAGGATGCGCTGCGAGTCGCAGAGTCCGGCGCGCTCCGCGTAGAGGGAGAGCATGGCCTCTTCCGCCATGTCGAGCGACGTTACGCCCGGTGCGTAATAGCCCGAACTGTACTTCAGCCGCTTGCCGAGACAGAGCTGGAAGAAGCGGGTTGGGAGTTCGTAGTGCTGCTCGTTTGCCTGCTGGGTATGGGCCGCGATCGGGCTCTGGCGAAGGCGATCGAGCAGCGAGCGGAAGCGATCGTGCATCGGTTCCACGGCGGTGGAGTACTCTTCGCGCAGGCGTTGAGCGAGCAATCGCCGGACGCCGATGCGGGTGATGAAGGTCGGGAGAAGCCCGTGGTCCAGGAGTTGCATGCCAAGCGATGGAAGACTCATGGTGTGGACCTCGGCGATTCGTGCTTCGGGAGCCATGGAACGAACGCGCTTGTGGACTGCTGATAGCGACGATAATCGTCGCCTCGTGACCGGATGGCACGGGCCTCGGTGGGCGGGATGCCCGTGACCTTGAGAATCAGGAAGAGCATGATCGCGGGCGCCAGCCACGCGAGCCATCCCCACGGAGCGGGCGTTGCGATCATCGCGAACGCGCACCATATCAACCACTCGCAGAAGTAGTTTGGGTGTCGCGAATATCGCCAGAGTCCGGCTCGACATGTGCGGCCGCGCGTGTCGGGATCTCGTCTCCAGTCCGCAAGTTGTCGGTCCGCCAGCGCCTCGCCGAACAGCGAGCACAGCCACAGTGTGCTCGCTGCATAATCGATCGGCCGGAGCGGCGCGTCGCTGAATGCCGCCATCGCGAACGGGGTCGACAACGCGGCCGCGAGCGCCCCCTGAGCCTGGAAGAACAGGAAGAACTTCTGGTTTGCTGACGTACCCCACGCGGCACGGAGTTCCTGGTACCGCCCGTCTTCGTGTGTGGCCATGAGCACGCGATCTCTCAGAAGGTACAGCGAGAGGCGAAGTCCCCAGAGTCCACCCATAACGCCAACCAGCACACGGCGCTCGCACACCCCATCGGACATCCACGCATAGGCGATAGCCAGTACGCCCAGCAGCCCAGCCCATGCGACATCGACGATGCCCGCATCCCTCCTGGCGGTTGCATATCCCCAGAGCGCGGCCATGACCGCGACGCAGAATGTCAGCGCAAGCCCGAGCGCGACCCAGAACTGCTCGAAGTTCATGATCGGTGCATCTTTCGTTGGCTGATTCCAGACTCCGGACGCGTCCGGTCCGCCGGGGCGAGCGAATCACTCGCGTGTGTGGTGCGCGGCCTCGACGGGTTGGCGCCGGTCAATCCGGGACCTCCTCTGATGACGAACGCGGCGCAGAGAACAAGTTCAATCAGCGAGCGAGAGTGTGGAGCGATGAAAGGAGTGGAGGGGATGAAGACTGGAGTCACGTTGTACGCGGTGATCTTCGCTCTCCTGGCCGTCGTGCTGATCGCCCTGATCGTGTGGGCGTCTGTCGAGAAACATGTTCTCGAGATCTTCAAGGTCATGCTCGCCGAACGCTGGGGCATCGTCACGTTGATCGACCTGTACGCGGGGTTCGTCGTCACGGCGACATGGATCTGCGTGCTGGAGCGGCGTGCGTGGCGGGCGTTGCCATGGCTGATCGCGATGGTGTTCCTCGGGAACCTCGCCACGGCCGTGTACGTGGTCTTCCGTGCGTGGCGTGCCAGGAGTGTGCGTGACATCATCATCGGCGCACCCGAGGGTCCTGCCCGTTGATCGCCGACGTGACCGATCTCGTGCCCGGTGCTGGCCGTCCGGCACTCGGTCGCGCCGCGAGCGACACGGCGAGCGGTGTCAGGATGGCCCACTCCAGCGCCAGCAGCGCGAGCGACCAATCTCTGGGAAGTGTGATCGCGCCCAGCCTCTGGCCCGCCAGATAGGCCGTCGGCCCTCCGATCGCGCCGAAGATTGACGCAACGAGAGCGCGTCGATGTTGAAGGCGTGTCAGCCAGGACATCGATGAATTCAGTGTGGTTGCGAACGCGATCCACAACGAGGCGAACCAGGCAAGCGTTGCGGGCACGCCGAACGTGGCGTGGCGCATGGCCACCACTCCGAAAGCGACGAGCACCATGTCCGCCACGGTCCCCATCGCCGCGACGCTGAGCAGAATCCGGAACTCAACGCGGCGCGATCTGGCGAGGGACAGGTGGGTCGCCGACGCCAGGAACGCGGCGGCTGGTGCTGCCCACACCCAGCCCCGTGCACCACCGAGAACGCACGAGAACCACGCGGCCTGAAAGACGCCGAAGTTGACACACCGGACGGCCAGGCTCTGATCGGCGCGGATCCCGGGTGCTTCGGTGCTCGTACCTGACCGCACTGCGGGAGCATCACAACCATCGTTCGAGTTCGGGTCGGCAGCGCTCACGGCAGCGCACCCAGAACCGGCTCCGGGCGAGCGAACGGCTTTGCGAGGACGAGTTGAGAAACGCCGATGTGCCGCTCCGCGAACGCTCCCTCGCAATATGCGAGGTAGAACTCCCACATCCGGCAGAACGTGTCGTCGAATCCCATGGCACGCACGTCCGCGAGCCTCTCCATGAAGGCAACCCTCCAGTGGCGGAGGGTGGCCGCGTAGTGGGGCCCGAAGTCTTCAGCGTGGAGGACGCGAAGGTCCGTGGCGCGTCCGAGCGAAGAGTGCATCGCTCCCAGCGACGGTATAAACGAGCCGGGAAATATGTGCCTTTGGATGAAGTCGATGTTTCGGAGAGCGCGGACGTAATCGATGTCGCCGATGGTGATCGCCTGGATCGCCATCATGCCGTCGGGCTTGAGCAGCGAGGCGCACGAGCGGAAGTATGTGTCGAGAAATTGGTGTCCGACCGCTTCGATCATCTCGATGGAGACGAGCCGATCGAATCGGCCTTGAAGGTCACGATAGTCCTGTTCGAGGACCGTGATGCGATCGGCGAGTCCGAGCGACGTGATCCTGTGTCGCGCTTCGCGGGCCTGCTCCGGCGAGATCGTGGTTGTGGTCACTCGGCATCCATACCTGGTCGCCGCATGGATCGCAAAGCCGCCCCAACCCGTTCCGATCTCCAGGATGTGCTGCCCCGAGCGCAGGCCGATCTTGCGGCATATCCGCTCGACTTTGGCGACCTGGGCCTCTTGGAGGGTCATGCCAGGGCGTTCGAACACGGCGCTGGAGTACATCATGGCCGGGTCGAGGAAGAGGCCGAAGAACTCGTTTCCCAGGTCGTAGTGCGCCCTGATGTTGCGGCGTGAGCCTGCGCGTGTGTTACGCTCGAGCCAGTGAAGGACGCGATGCGCGGGGAGGAGCGCGCGATTGCATCCCGAGTCGATCGCGCGCATCACGTGGCGGTTGAGGACGAACAGGCGTATCAGGTCCGTGAGTTGATCGCAACGCCACCAGCCGCTCATGTAAGCCTCGCCGGCGCCGAGGGAGCCGTCGAGCAGGCAGGCCGTATAAAAGCGGGGATCCGAGACGCAGACCGTGGCAGAAAGGCCGATCGAGGATCGATCGCCGAAGGTCCTGTCGCGGTCGGCGTCACGGATGGTGAGCGTGCCGGTGTCGAAGCGGGCGAGGGACGAAAGGAGCGCGCGCCGTGCGATGCGATCGATCCAACGCGGGGCTCGCGTGGCCTGGTCGCGATCAGTCGGCAACTGATGGTCGGATTGAATACTCGTCATGGAATCCGCTCCGCGCGACGTCGTCCGATTCGGTGAATAGACTGCCTTCGTCCCGTGGTGCTGGTTGGATTCAGCACGGCCCGGGGGGCGCGTCTCCCGGGCGCGGAGAGGCGGCGCGGGGATGCGAGTGGAATGGAATGTGTTTGAACTTCAGAATCATGGCGTTCCAATAGATGCCCGCGATCACGCCGAGCGTCATCGCGGGGTATTGAACGAGCACACGTGCGAGGGACGCACCCGAGATCGCGGTCCGGCGCAGCGAGAGCGTCGCGTCAAAGACGCGTCGAACCGCGGACGCGTTCCGCGGGGTCGATTCTCCATGACCCATCTCGAGATTCTCCATATGGACGAGCATCCGATCACCCGGTTCGGAGAATCGCCACCGATAGACCTGATCCATCGGCATGAACGGCGAAACGTGGAACTCCTTGTCGAACTCGAAGGGCTGGCGCACCGAGAGACCTCCATGTGATCTCGCGTCCAGCACGTACCTATGACGCTCCTGCCACGGGGTATTCGTGATTTCGGCGACGAGGGCGTCGACCCGTCGACCCTCGGGCTCGAAGCAGTAATAGAAACTCACTGGGTTGAATGCATATCCGAACTGTCGCAGGTGCGTCAGCAGGCGGATCGGCCCCGAGGGGCGCCGGCCGAGGTGGTGCTCGACGCAGTCGCGTACCGCAGCCCCGAGATCGTCGGCCGCATCCCCGAGGTAGTCCGCGCGACGAAACCAGGCGATGTTGAACCGGCGGGTGGACCAGAACCATCGCTCGCGAAATACGCTTGTCAGTTCGGAGAGGTCGAGGTACATCATGTAAAGCGGCATGCGCAGATCGTGCCGCCGCGGCTCGAAGCGCCGGTGGCGCACATGACCTTCGTAGATCGCGCTGTCGAACGGTGTTAGGTTGTCGCTTCTTGAGGGTGCCGGAGTTGACAGGTCCTCGGTCACAGCGAGACTCCGAACGATCGGCACGCCGCCAGCGCGCTGTTCACGCCATCTTCGTGGAATCCATTGCCCCAGTAGGCGCCAGCGAAGTGAGTCCGTCCGCTCCCGCTGATCTCGTTGTATCGTGCCTGGGCCGCGACTCCAGAGGTATTGAAGAGCGGGTGGTGGTACGTGATGTGTCGGATCACCTTGGTCGGGTCGATGTGATCGTCGCGGTTGAGCGTGACCAAGTATCGCGTGTTCGTCGCCAGGCCCTGGAGCGCCGTCAGGTCGTACGTCACCGTGACAGGCGAATCGGGTGACGGAGGAACGTGATAATTCCATGCCGCCCACGTCAGCCTTCGCTGCGGGAGGAGCGAGGTGTCCGTATGGAGCACGGCGGTATTGCGCTGGTAGGGAATCGCGCCGAGAATCTCCTGCTCCTGGGGAGTTGGATCCGCGAGAATGGAAAGCGCTTCGTCGCTGTGGCAGGCCATGAGCACATGATCAAAGTGCTCGGTGCCGGCGTCGGTGGACACCGCGACGTGCCTGTGGGCGCGGGTGACCCGGCGCACGGGCGACTTTATACGGATGCGATCTGCGAATGGATCGGTCAGCCTCCGTGCGTACACACTCGAGCCGCCGACGATGGTGCGCCAGGCCGGGCGGTCGTTGACCGTCAGCATGCCGTGGTTCTTGAGAAAGCGGACGAAGAATCGGATGGGAAACTCGAGGATCACGCTCTGTGGTGCCGACCATATCGCAGCGGCCATGGGAACGATGTAGTGGTCGACGAATCGCCGGGAGTAGCCTGCATCGTTGAGATAGCGTCCCAGCGGGATGTCGGGCGATTGTTCGGCCACGGCGACCGCGTCCCGATTGAACCGCAGGATGTCGGTCAGCATCCGATAGAACCCGGGGCGCAGCAGGTTCGACCGCTGGGCAAACAGGCTGTTGATCGTCGTGCCGTTGTACTCAAGGCCGGTTCGATCGCAGCGCACACTGAAACTCATCGTCGTGTTGCGCCACGGCACGTCGAGGCGATCAAGGAGTCTGACGAAGTTTGGGTAGGTGCGCTCGTTGAACACGATGAACCCGGTATCGACGGTGATCGTGCGTCCAGACTCTTCGCACTCGATCGTGTTCGTGTGACCGCCGACACGCTCCTGGGCTTCGAACACGTGGATGTTGTGCCGCTGCGACAGCAGGTACGCGGCAGTCATTCCCGAGATCCCCGTGCCCACGATGGCAATGCTCATGCCCACGCCGATCGATGCTCCCCTCGAACCTGTTTACGCCGCTTCTCGTGTTCCGTCGGTTGACGAATCGTTCGACGCATGACGTCCGGCATGCTCATACACCCGCGCCGCGACAGGGCGCAGGTCCGAGATGATCCCAACCTTGCCCATCGCCCACAGCACGTAGTAGGTGAGGTCGATCTCCCACCAAAAAAAGCCCTGTCGCACCGATCCTGGATTGAAATGGTGGTTGTTGTGCCAGCCCTCTCCCAACGTCAGCAACGCGAGCCAGAAGTTGTTCCGGCTGCTGTCGCTGGTGTTGAAGCGCCGGCTTCCCACCATGTGCGAAAGCGAGTTGATGGTGTACGTCGCGTGGTACAGGGCGATCGTCGAGATGAAGAACCCCCACACCAGCAGCTGCCACGCGTTCGTTCCAAGCCCTGGCGCCACAACCTCCAGCAGCCATCCCAAGCCGAACAGCGCCCACGCCAGCAGGAACGGCACCAGAATGTCGAAGCGATCCAGGAACCGCAATTCCGGAAACACCGCCAGATCGGGAACTGCCTTCGCGTTGGTTGCAAACGCCTGACGCGAGGTGAACCAGCCCATGTGGCTCCACAAAGCGCCGTGCGTGTGGGGAGAGTGCACGTCCTTCTCGGTGTCGGAGTGGCGATGGTGATGACGGTGGTGGGCGGCCCACCAGAGCGGCCCGCGCTGCACCGCCATGTTGCCGAGCACCGCGAAGAGAAACTGCACGGAGCGAGACGCACGGAATGTGCGGTGCGAGAAGTAGCGGTGATAGAAGGCGGTCACCGCGAACATGCGCACGACATACAACCCCGCCGCTACCCCGACCGCCGTCCAACTGCAACCAACCCAGATCACCCCACAGCACGCCAGGTGCATGAAGATGAACGGTGCCAGGCGGCTCCACTCGGGCTTGTGGGGGTTGATCTCCTCGGCCTGCTCCGGAACCGACGTGTCAAACCAGCGCGCAAGCCCACTCACAATTCCCTTGGAACACCGGAGTGTCTTCTCGAAGGTCGGCACGCCATGTTCCTCGCGTCAAACAAAGTCCGAATGCAAACGGAGTACCGACTCTGCATTTTCCGAGTCTGCCCGCGGGACGTGCGCAGTGTTCGCGCCACAACGCCCGAGCCGGAGCATTTCGTCCGATCGTGCCGATCGGATGCCGTTCGACATCGTCAAAATCACGGCGAGTCTGGAAGGTGTGTCGGGCCCGCGATTTCAGAGAGCAAGGCTGTGCATCGACCCGGCGGCGAGCACGGCGTCTAACGCCGCAGGGTGAGCCGGGCTTGTCGAGAGACTCGCTCCGGGCTGATCCGAACTCACTCCGGTGCACCCGTGTGACGTGGCGAGGCGGCGGCCTCGTGTCGAGCCGTGATCTCGAGCGGCTTCGTGCTCCGCATCAGCGCGTCGTACGGCTTCTGTTGATTCCCCGATCGAGCGTGTCTGATGAAACCCTGGCTACCCAGTGGGCCATGTCTCGAGCGCTCCCGAGACCAATGTGCAGAGGAGCCATGCGGGGCGCCATCCTTGAGGCACACCACGAGATTCAGCGGCCGGCCTGGGCGGCTTTGAGCGGGCGAGCGGTGGGGGAGGGAGATGCACGGAATCGATCGGCGGACAATTCGTCGGGCGCGGGACCGAGTAGACTGCGATCTATCAACCGCCGGGTGCACGGCCCTCCCAGGATCGCATATGAACATCTCGCTGATCACACGCATTTTCTGCTTCGTCTTCCTGCTCATCCGTTGCCATGCCGCGGAGCCGCCGGTCGAGCCGGGGCACGCTGCCGCTGCCGACACCTCGCTTACCCTCGACCGCATCTTTACATCGCGTGATTTCGATGTTCGCACACCGGTGGCATTGCACTGGAGCCGGCGGACTCCGTCGTACTTCACGTTCTCGGAGGCCAAGGGCGGAAGGACGGGGAGTGATCTTGTGCGCATTGATTTGGCGAGCGGGGCACAGGAGGTCGTCGTGCCTTCCGAGGCGATGATCCCCGAGGGGGGAGAGCGACCGCTGACGGTGGAGGACTTCTGGTTTACCGAGGATGAGACGAAGGTTCTGCTGTTTACCGCGAGCAAGCGGGTGTGGCGGCGCAACACCCGTGGGGACTACTGGGTCCTGGATGTGGCCGCACGCGAGATCAGGAAATTGGGAGCAGACGCGGCTCCTTCCACGCTGATGTTCGCGAAGTTTTCGCCCGACGGGACGCGTGTCGCCTATGTGCGAGACAACAACATCTATGTCCAGGATCTCCGCGGCATGTCCGTCACGGCGTTGACGAACAACGGCTCGAAGAGCATCATCAATGGAACCGGTGATTGGGTCAACGAGGAAGAACTGGACATCCGCGACGGATTTCGATGGAGTCCGGATGGAGCGTCGATCGCGTTCTGGCAGTTCGATACCTCGGGCGTGAACGAGTTCCATCTGGTCGACAACACGCAGGGCACGTATCCACGGATCACGTCGTTCGCGTATCCCAAGGTCGGAGAGAGGAACTCGGCCACGCGCGTGGGGGTGGTCGGTTCGAGCGGCGGCGCGGTGCGGTGGTTGGAACTGCCGGGCGATCCTCGGGAGCATTACGTGCCGCACATGGAGTGGACGCCCGATGGCACCGGGCTTGTGGTTCAGCAACTCAATCGTCTGCAGAACACGAATCTCGTGATGCTCGCCGACCCAGGCACGGGCGCGGTAAGAACCGTGTTGACCGAGACCGATCCCGCCTGGCTCGACAACATCAATCCGGTGCGCTGGCTGAGCCGGGGACGAGAACTGTTGTGGCTGAGCGAGCGTGATGGTTGGCGTCACGCGTATCGTGCGGGCGTCGACGATCGTGGGTTTTCTGCGGTTACGAAGGGACAGTTCGACGTCATCGCGGTTGAGGCGGTTGACAACGAAGGGAAGTGGCTGTACTACGCCGCATCACCGGAGAACGCGACGCAGCGCTACCTGTATCGGGCACCGCTCGCGGGAGGCGACGGCGAACGTCTTTCTCCCGCGGGGCAGCCGGGGTGGCATTCCTACGACATTTCGCCTGACGCGAACTGGGCCGTGCACACATACTCAACTTTCACGACACCCCCGGTGGTGGAATTGGTGAGGCTGCCCGGGCACGAGGTCGTGCGCGTGCTGGCCGACAATCACGAGATCCGTGCGAAGTTGCCCGAGGCGTCGGCCGAGTTTACGAAGGTCGACATCGGCGAGGGTCGGGTGCTCGATGCGTGGTGTCTTATGCCACCGGGCATGGACCCCGCGAGGAAGTATCCGTTGCTGTTCTTCGTCTATGGGGAGCCGTATGGACAGACGGTGCGCGATGCGTGGCAAGGTGCGCAGGGTCTGTGGCACCGGATGCTCGCACAGCAGGGGTACATCGTGGTCAGCGTGGACAACCGCGGTGCCATGGCCCCGCGCGGCAGGGAGTGGCGGAAAGCCGTCCATCGAAAGATCGGCATTCTCGCGCCCGAGGAGCAGGCCGCAGCGGCGCGTGAGTTAATGCGTCGCTGGGTATTCGCTGACCCGGCGCGGGTCGGAATCTGGGGATGGAGCGGCGGTGGGAGCATGAGCCTCAACGCGATCTTCCGCTATCCAGACCTGTATCGCACGGCGATCGCGGTTGCTCCGAACGCGAATCAACTGCTCTATGACACCATTTATCAGGAGCGGTACATGGGGTTGCCCGCGGACAACGCCGAGGGGTACCGCGAAGGTTCACCATTGACGCACGCGCACCGCCTGCGGGGCAATCTCCTCCTGGTACACGGAACGGGGGACGACAATTGTCACTATCAAGGCACCGAGATGCTGATCAATGAACTCATCGCGCAGGGCAAGAACTTCACGGTCATGCCATACCCGGCCCGGTCGCACAGCCTCTCGGAGGGACGTCATACCACACGGCATTTCTACGGACTGCTCACACGATTCCTGCATGAGCACCTGCCCAGGAACGCAGCCGTGGACGTTGATGACGTGCAGGGCAACCTTCCGGGAGCGTCCGGTGAGGTCGAGACTCGAGCGGTCGCCGGGTGGAAGGTTCACATCCGGAAGGAACTGCTCGCGAGCGATGCGGCCGCGACAGAGCGAGCACTTGGGCTGCTCGAGGCGCAACTCGACGACATTGTCCGTGTCGTGCCCGCTCCCGCGGTTACGGAATTGCGAGCGGTGCCGCTGTGGTTTTCGCCAGAATATCCCGGGATCGGTCCCAGGGCAGAGTATCACCCCGCTGCCGAATGGCTTATCGAGCACGGGCGCAACCCCGAGATGGCCAAGGGAGTCGAGTTCACAAACGTACGTATCTTCGAGTTCGAAACGCGCCGGATGCCTAACTTCGCGCTGCACGAACTCGCACACGCCTACCACGACCGTGTGCTCAAGGACGGCTTTCATAACGGTGCGATTGTCACGGCCTATGAAAAAGCGAATAAGAGCGGCCGCTACGATCGCGTCGAGCAACGGATCGGTGACGGGCGCACCGCGATCGTCCGGGCATACGCCATGACGAACCCGCAGGAGTACTTTGCGGAGTGCACGGAGGCGTACTTTTCCACGAACGACTTCTTCCCATTTACCCGCGACGAACTCATCGATGTTGATCGGGGGATGGTCGATCTGCTGTCGAGCCTGTGGGGCGTCGACCCCGCGACTCACCACACGTCACAGAGCCAGTCCAAGCAAGGCGGACCATGAAATCCATCAGCATCTTCAATCATGTCCTGGGCCCGGTGATGCGGGGGCCGTCGAGTTCGCACACGGCCGGCGCGTTCCACATCGGCAGCATGTCGCGGTCGATCCTGAGTGGCACGCCGCGCCGCGCGGTGCTCGCGTTTGATCCCGAGGGGTCGTACGCGGCAACATACGAGCCCCAGGGCGCGGACCGCGGCTTTGCGATGGGCCTGATGAACCTCCGCTGACCGACGAGTCCTTCTTCACGGCGCTGCAGGACGCGCCGGGCGCCGGCATGGACCTGAAGTTCCAGGTCCGCCCGCTCGCGGACGCGGATCATCCCAACACCACCGAACTTGACCTGACTTCGGCGGATGGGACGCGCCTGAGGCTTGTGGCCAGATCGATCGGGGGCGGGGAAATCGAGATCACGCGCATCGACGGACGCCCGGTGCTGTTCAACGGCTCCGCGTACGAATCACTCGTGGAAATCCCGAGCGGCGCCGCGCACACGACGCGAGGGCTGCTCGGCGTCGATGGGGCACTTCTGGAAGAGCCCCGTGTGTCCGGGGAGAACGGGCTTGCGCGCTTGACCTCCCGGCGCTCGTCCGCACTGCCTCCGGACTTCCGCGCCCGCCTGCGTGAACTCGCGGCTGACGCGAAGGTGTGGGAATCCACGCCCGTGTATTTCGTTCAGAGAGGCAAGCCTCTGTTCACGAGCGCGGCCGAGATGGTCCATATGGCCCAGGAGCGGGGATGGTCCCTCGGTCGGGTCGCGCTGGCGCACGAGTCACAGTTGTTGGGCGTCAGCGAGTCCGATGTGATCCGGGAGATGCTGCGCCGGTATGACATCATGGTCCGATCGGTCGAACAAGGGCTGGATCCGTTGTTCACAGGGATGCAGTTGCTCCCCACATGCGCGGGCGAGATCTTCCGGGCCGAGGCCGAGGGGCGTCTTTCCGTGCGCAGCCTGCACACGCGTGCGGCCGCACGAGCGCTCGCGGTGATGCATGTGGACGGGGCGATGGGAGTGGTCTGTGCGGCGCCGACTGGCGGTTCCGCTGGGGTCATCCCCGGAACAATCCTCACACTGGCTGAGGAGCGCAATCTGACACGCGAGCAGATCGCGATGGCACTGCTCGCGGGCGGCGCGGTCGGCGTCATCTTGGCGGTCCGCGCGACCTTCGCCGCGGAAGTCGCTGGATGCCAAGTAGAAATCGGAGCGTCGGGGGCGATGGCAGCGGCGGCCGTTGTCGATGCGGCCGGCGGCTCGGCTCGGCAGGCGTGCGACGCGGCGGCGATCGGCTTCCAGAACACCATGGGCACGGTCTGCGATCTCCTGCACGGAACGGTGGAGATCCCATGCCACACGCGCAACGGCGCCGCGGCGGCCGCAGCGTTCGTCAGCGCGGACCTCGTGCTCGGTGGCTACACCAATCTCATCCCACTCGACGAGACAATCGATGCTGTTTATGCGGTCGGCCTCGCCATGCCGTCCGAACTCCGATGTACGTCCAAGGGCGGGCTGGCGATCACACCCTCGGCGCTGGCACTGAAGCCGGCCTGCGGGGCTGGGAGTTGTGCCCGTTGCCGGTGAAAACGCGGTTGTGATTGTCTCACTATGCCGCGCAGGATTGCGCGACTGTCCTCGCCGCTCGACCTCGACCAGACATTCCATAGTGGTCCAATCGTGCGGCAAGGATTGGTCGCTCACGCATACGGAGTTCGAATGCATGCTCGGACTCGGTGCGATCCGCCTTCCCGCTGTCCCATTGGGAGCGATGTTCGTGACGTTGTTGGCAAGGCTACACGCGAAAGACACTATTGATCGACTACGGCTTGGTCAGCTTCGCTTCATATTGCTCGCGGGTCATGATGCAGCGGAACCCCAGGTGTGCCAGCCCGCTATCCGGTGACGTCGCCATCCTGGCGCTTGGACGATAACTCGAGCAATACGCGTCGCTGCAGAGGAAAGACCCCCCGCGGAGGACCCGAAGATCCGGCACCCCAGGTTGCCTGGGGTCCATGCTGGTGTCCGGGCCGCGCGGATTTACGAGCACGACTCCCGCGCCGGCATGACGCACCGCCAGGGTGTATTCGTCGTATCGGTAGTGGTCGGCGCACCATTCCCATACGTTCCCGGCCATGTCGTACAGACCATATCCGTTCGGAGGATACGACTTGACAGGCGCGGTACGCACGAAGCCATCATCGGCGGTGTTCTCGTTGGGGAAGTGACCCTGCCATGTGTTGCATCGCGTGGCGTCGACAGGCTCGTCGCCCCAGACATTCACTTTGGAGTCGATCCCGCCACGGGCCGCGAATTCCCATTCGGCCTCGGTCGGCAGCCTCTTGCCGGCCCATTTCGCGAACGCAACCGCATCCTCAAACGCCACATGAACGACGGGATGGTTCTCGCGCCCCACGATCGAACTGTTCGGCCCTTCAGGGTGCTGCCAGTCCGCGCCGATGGTCCAGTGCCACCACGCGTCGAGTTGGCGAAGATCGACGGGGTGTGGCGTCAATTCAAAGACCAATGACCCTGGTCTCAGTTGCTCCTCCGGCGGCTTGGGTGTTCCCGGCGGCAGTTGCTGCTTGAGCAGATCCCAATTCACAGGGCGTTCCGCCACTGTCTTGTAATCAGTTTCCTTCACAAACCGCGCGAACTGGTCGTTCGTCACCTCAGTTGCGTCGATCCAGAATCCGTCGACGCGCACCCGGTGGATGGGTGATTCGTCCGGACGCGAGAGCGCATCGATGCTCCCCATGCTGAACTCGCCGCCGGCGATCCAGACCATCCCACCCGGACCGCCATCGCGTCCAAGATCGGGGACGACGAGCAATGGCGTCATTGCGGACGCCACTCGACCGCCGACCCGCGGCATGCAGCACGTCGGGCGGACAGGGATCGTGCTTTGGATCACCACTGCCTGGGCGTGATCACACTTCGCCGTCGTGTACAAGCCAAAGCCGCCGAGAGAGGATGCCGAGGCTGAGACGAAGAGCGAGATGACCACCGGCAACTTTGGGACATCGTCCCGATTCGTACCTGAGACTCGTGATTTGCTGTTCATGTCAGTCCGCCTGTTCAACAGGATACTCAATTCGCTCGGCGGGCGATGTCCAGGGGCCGTCCGCCATGCAGTCATTCATTTGCAGAATCTAGCTCGATGCAGCACCGTCATTCCGCTCGCGATTCCGGGCGTGCTCCGAAGGGGTAATGGCTGTCGCGAGGTCGCTTGACCGGATTTCCAACGGGCCGGTTTCTGGCGACTCCCAAGGCTGGCCAGCGGTTGCCAGTGCTCCCGCGGGCTCACGTGCTGTGAAAATGCGATAGAGCGCGGGGAGCACAACCAGCGTCAGAAGTGTGCTGGAGATCAAGCCGCCGATCACGACGGTGGCCAGCGGCTTCTGCACCTCGGCGCCCGTACCGCGTGCGAGCGCCATGGGCACAAAGCCGAGCGATGCCACCATCGCGGTCATGAGCACGGGCCTGAGTCGCGTGAGGCACCCACGCAGGATGGCCGCGTCGAGAACGAGTCCCTCGCGACGCATCTGATTGATGAATGAAACCATCACCAGGCCGTTCAAGACTGCAACGCCCGACAGGGCAATGAAGCCGACTGCCGCGGAGATCGAGAATGGCATGTCGCGCAGCCAGAGGGCGATGATGCCGCCTGTCAGTCCCAGTGGAACAGCGCTGAAGACCAGCAGGGCATACTTGACGCTCTTGAACGTCGAGAACAAGAGCAGGAAGATCAGGAAGAAGCAGAGTGGCACCACGACGGTGAGCCGCTGCTTGGCCGCGACGAGGTTCTCGAACTGCCCGCCCCAGTCCAGCCACTGTCCCGCGGGCAACTCGACCGCCATCATCCGATCCTGCGCCTCTTCGATGAACGAGCCGAGATCCCGCCCTCGCACGTTGCACTGCACGACGATCCGACGCTTGCCGTTCTCTCGGCTGATCTGGTTTGTTCCCTCGGCGACAATGATCCGGGCCACGTTCCCCAGCGGCACAAAGCCCATCTCCTCGCTCATACCCGCCTTTCCAGCGGTTGCAGATGCGGGCGCCGAGACGAACCGAATTCCACCCCTTTCGTCCCGGCTCTGCGGCAATGGAATGGGCAGCCGCTCGATCAACTCGATCTTGCCGCGCACCGCGTCGGGCAGCCGAACCACCAGATCGAATCGGCGATCACCTTCGAAGACCTGCCCTGCCTCACGCCCGCCCATCGCGACCGCCACGACCTCCTGTACATCATGGACCGACAGCCCGTAGCGTGCGATTGCGGCACGATCGATGTCGATCGTCATGACCGGGAGCCCCTCGGTCTGCTCGGCCTTGGCGTCGGCCGCGCCGGGGATGCTCTGGAGTACGCCCAGCACCCGCTGCGCCGCCTCCTCCATCGAGGCGAAATCGTCGCCGTAGATCTTGACGGCGACGTCACCCCGCACGCCGGAGATGAGTTCGTTGAATCGCATCTGGATGGGCTGGGTGAACTCGTAGTTGTTCCCGGGTACGCCCGCGACCGTCAACTGGATCAACCGGATCAGCCTGCCCTTATGTCCCTCGATCGTGATATCCCCTTTCTCCTCGTGTGCGTGCTCGCCCGTGAGCGAGGCACGCCCGGCGACCGCATCCTGCTTCTCGCCGATGGCCCGGTCGAGTTCGCTCTCGCTCCGCCACTGGCTCTTGTCTTTCAAGATGATGAACGTATCCGAGACATTGGGCGGCATGGGGTCGGTCGCCATCTCCGCCGTGCCGGTCTTGGAATAGCAGAACGCGACCTCGTGAATCGAAGACAACGCCTTCTCCACGTCGAACTGCATCGACTGTGATTGGGTGATGCTCGTGGACGGGATGCGCATGGCGTGCATCGCCACGTCCGTCTCGTCCAGCGTCGGCACGAACTCCTGCCCGAGCCGCATGAACAGCAGCGCCGACCCCGCGAACGCCAGCACCGCCGAGACCGCGACCGGCCAGCGGAACTCCACCGCCTTCTTGAGCACCGGCGCGTACGCCGCCTTCGCCCAGCGAACCAGGATCATGTCCTTCTCACTCACCTTGCCCGTGATCAGCACCGCAACCATCGCCGGCACGAAAGTCAGCGAAATGACGAAGGCGGCGATCAACGCGAAGATGACGGTCATCGCCATCGGGTGGAACATCTTGCCCTCGACGCCGGTGAGCGCGAGGATGGGGAAGTAGACCGTGATGATGATCGCCTGCCCGTACACAGAGGGCTGGATCATCTCCTTTGCTGCGACCATGACTTCATGCAGGCGTTCATGCAACGTCAGCAGGCGTCCCTTGTGGTGCTGGGCCTCGCCCAGCCTCCGCAGGCAGTTTTCCACGATGATGACTGCGCCGTCGACAATGAGCCCGAAATCGATCGCGCCCAGCGACATGAGGTTCCCGCTCACGTTGTTCTGCACCATCCCGCCGGCGGTCATCAGCATCGACAGGGGGATGGCCAGGGCGCAGATTATCGCCGCGCGGACGTTCCCGAGCAGGAGCAGAAGCACCACGATGACCAGCACTGCGCCCTCGAGAAGGTTCCCGCGCACCGTCGCGATCGTCGCGTCCACCAGTTTCGTGCGGTTCAGCACCGTCTTTGCCCTGACCCCAACCGGGAGCGAGCGCTGGATGTCGATCAACTTCGCGTCCACCGCCGCGGCGACCGTTCGGCTGTTGCCCCCGAGCAGCATGATCGCCGTGCCGACGACCACCTCGTCGCCGTTCTCGCTCGCAGAGCCCGTGCGCAGTTCGCGCCCGATACCGATGCCCGCGTCACCGTCATGTACGATGTCCTTGACCCGGATCGGCACCCCGCCGCGTGACGCGACGACGATCTCGCCGATCTGGGTCGGGCCTTCGATCCGTCCCGTGGCCCGCACGAGGTACGACTCGCCCTTGTGCTCAACGTACCCGGCACCGGTGGAGAGGTTGTTCTTCTCGACCGCGTCGATTACGTCGGCGAACGACAGGCCATACGACACCAGTTTCATCGGGTCGGGCTGGATGTGGTACTGCTTGACATGCCCCCCGATGGCCTCGATGCCCGCCACATCCTTCACGCCCTTGAGTTGCGGGCGGATGATCCAGTCCTGCACCTCGCGCAGGTACGAGGCCAGTTCGAGGTCGCTCGCCAGCGAGCGACCCTCGGGCGTGAGGTACACGCCTTCCTCCTGCCATCCGGGCTTGCCGGGTGTGAACTCAGCGCCAATCCCGTGTGGCGATTTGTATTCGACGGTGTACATGTAGATTTCGCCCAGGCCGGTCGCGATCGGCCCCATCACCGGCTCGACACCGGGCGGCAGGACTTCCTTCGCCTCGCCCAGACGCTCGCCGACCTGTTGCCGCGCGAAGTAGATGTTGACATCGTCCTCGAAGACCGCGGTGATCTGCGCAAAGCCGTTGCGCGAGAGTGAACGCGTGGATCGCAGGCCCGGGATGCCCGCCAGCGCGCTCTCGATCGTGAAGGTCACCTGCTTCTCGATCTCGATGGGCGAAAGACTGGGCGCGACTGCGTTGATCTGCACCTGGTTGTTGGTAATGTCCGGCACCGCATCGATCGGGAGCCGCTTGAGCGAGAAGACGCCCAGGGCCCCGATCATCAAGGTGACCAGCAGCACCAGCCAGCGGTTCTTGATCGAGAAGTGGAGGATGGATTCGAGCATGGACGTGTCTCCTTGTTAGGCGCTGCCTGATCAGTGCTCATGGGCCGCGCTGCCCTTGCCCAGTTCCGCCTTCAGAATGAACGTCCCGCCGACGACGTACTCCTCACCCTCAACCAGTCCGGCAAGGACCGGAATCCACCCGCCGACGGCCGGCCCGACCGTGACCGCTCGTCGGGCAAATGTCCCGGGCTCTCCTTGCACCGGCACAAAGACCGCCGGGCTGCCTTCGAGCGTCTGCACGGCCTCGTCCGGCACGGCGATAGTGGGGGTGGGGTCTATCGTCGCAGGATCACTCGCGGTGATCTCGACCTGCGCGAACATGCCGGGCTTGAGCGCAAGCGCGTCCGATGGCACCTCGATGCGGACCTGTGCCGTTCGTGTTCCTGCATCGATGAGCGGAGCGATGAACGTGACACGCCCCTCGAAACTCCGCTGACCCGCTCCTGAAGCCACTCCAAGAAAGATACGCGTCGGCGCGCCCACCGCGACCTCGTGCAGCCTTGCCTCGGGCATGTCGGCCAGCACCCAGAGCGTGCCCGTGTTCGCGAGCACCATCAGCGCCTCGCGGTCGGGGCTGACCAGTTCACCCAGAGTCACCTCGCGCTCGACAACCTGACCATCGAGCGGCGCGTGGAGGACGTACCGCGGCGCGATCTCGCCGGTCTTCGCCAGATCCTCGATCGCCGCCTGGGACATGCCCAGCAGGTGCAGGCGATTCTCCCCGCCGACGACCGCCGCCTCTGCTGCTCGCTGCGCGGCAACGGCGGCCTTGTATTCCGCTTCACGCTTCTGCACTTCGGTCAGCGAGATGCCCTGCGATTCCTCGTACAGGCCCCTGGCTCGTTCCCACGATACCTTTGCAAGGTCCACGCCCGGAACCGCCGTCTGGGCGGCGATTCGCTTCTGGAAGTACTCCGCCTGGGCCTCGCCGAGTTCCGGGCTCTCGACCACCAGCAGTACATCGCCGCGCTTGACCGTGTCGCCGAGGCGGGCCTTGATGTCAACGGCACGTCCACGCAGCGGCGAACCGACGTGCGCCATCGCTTCGGTGTTAAACGCCACCCGCGCCGGCGCAGCGATCGTCGGCTTCAAGACCCGGAGGCGCGCCGGCTCCGTCGTGATCCCGTAGCGTTTGATCACCTCCGCGCTGAGCGTGACCTCGTCGCTGTGCTCGCCTTCCCCATGATGCCCGCCGCCCGCCTCAGACCCGTGCTCGTCCCCCTCGCGGAGGGCGTGATCATCCGAATTCGCGGGAGTCTTGGTGCCGTGGTCATGGCCGCTGTCATCGGCGTGCTCCTGGCATCCGCCAATAAGCGTGAGTATCGCAGCCGTTGCGGCGAGCGCCGCCGACGCCGCGTAGCAACGAAATCGAATTGCAGACCGATCGTTCAGACAGTGGTCGTTCATGGTGGATCTCCGGCTTGGTGCTGTGTGTGGTATGTGCGAACAGTGCGAATCAGGTTGAGGGTCACGCGGTCGTTACAACCCCGGGCTCGGCGCCGATGCGCCCCTTCGCTGGTGAGGTGGCTCTGACGACCGGGCCCCGGGCCCCGGCGCTGGGGAGGTCATGAGCGTCGATGCAACGCCCGGACCACCCACGGCCCGCTCCAGTCGCACCAGGGCCGTCGCCGCCCGACGCTCCACCTCGATCGCCTTCGCCTGCGACAACCGAAGGTCCTGCTCGGCCAGGAAGAGCGCGGTGACATCGCTTTGCCCGGCGCGATACGCCGCCTCGGCGAGTTGGCGTCGGCTCTCCTGCAAGGGGATCAGTTCGCCGCGAATCCTCGCGAGATTCGCGGTGCTCGCCGCCATCGTCTGGTACGCCACGCGGACCTCCTCTACGACCTTGCGACGCGCGAGCGTCAGGTCGTGACGTGCCTCGACCACCTCTGCCATGCCTCGGGCCCGCCGTGCCTGTCCCATGTCAAAGATCGGGATCGGAGTCGAGACCGACGGCCCGGCGAACGACGCGTTATCCCGTGCGAAATCCGCTCCCACATTCGCGCCCTCCCATGGCGTCAACCCCGCGAGCGCCTCGTCATCTCCGAGCGCACGCAGCCGCCACGTGATCGACTGGATCTCCGGACGGTGCTGAAGCGCCCGCTCAATCCACCGAGCCTCAGACTGCAGTTCGGCGGACGGCGCCGTCCATGAGTCGAGTGTCCATGATGCGTCCGACGACGGCTCGCCGATCAACCGCGCCAGTCGCACCCGCTCCTCGCGCTCCGCGAGCACGCCCTGATCGATATCAACTCGCAACTCGACGACCTGCGCCAGCAGCATCGCAAGATCACTGCGCGTCCCTTCACCCGCATCGAGCCTGGATTTGGCGATCGTGACCAGCCGCTCCAAGATTACCAATCGGTCGCGGAGCAGCGGCACGAGTTCCGCCGAAGCCTGCGCCGCGGCGTACCGCTCCCGCACTTCACTCGCGACGTCGATCGCCACCGTTACGACTTCGGCGGCCGCCTGCCGCAACTTGTTATCGGCCATGCTTGAGCGTCTCGGAATCTGCAGCGCCTCCACGAATTCCTGTGTCAGCGATGCCTCGATCTGCGGCTTGCCCGCGCCCCACCGGAGCACGACGCTCAGCACCGGGTTCGGGAGCAGCCGAGACTGTTCGGCGTCCGCCATCGCAATCCGCACGCGAGCCAGCGCCGCCTGAAGGCCGGGGTCGGTCGTGACCGCCCGGCGCAGCGCATCGTTCAGTGGCAACGTCGCACCCGTACCGACTGGCTCGTTGAGTGGTCCGCCCTCCGGGCCAACGACGATGAACTCAACGGGCGCTCCCAGCCCCGCTGCCTCGCCCGCCGCTCGTGACGCATCGACGTCGGCCCGAGGCATGTGCTGGCAACCCACAATCGCGGTTGCGGCGATGGCAGTCGCCAGAATCAGTGAGACGCCGTGATCACCCGGTGCGTGGGTCTGCATGTGCTCTGCTTTCATGGGACCAGATGTGGTCGTTTGTGCCGGTGAACGCCCACCCACGGGCGACGTCTCCACGTGGGAATCGCGGGGATTCCTCTCGTGGTCGAACGCGGGGTGGAGCGACGCGTGTTGTGGCTTGGTGCGCCGGATCAGGAGTTGTCATGACGCGGGCATCGCCCATGCTGGGCGAGGCGCAACGACAACCAGATCACCCCCGCCAATCAGGCGTGAAAGGTGATCCGACAATGCACGACTACACGACGAGGATGACCGAACGCAAACGTGCCAGTTCATCCGGCGGTCGATCTCTCTCGAACGCAAGTCGAACGACACGGAGAGATTCCTCGGATTGAATGCTCCGAGAATCCCACAGAATCGCGGCGAACACGAACGCCAGCACCGGCTCGAGCGCGACGCCAGAAGGCAGAAGCCGCGCGGCCGACAACTGCGGGCTGATCGGCTTGTCTTCGCATGGAGAGTGCGAGAGCGGCTCGCCCTCGTGGTCTTCAACGGTCGTGTGCAAATCCGGCTCAGCACATGGCGTAATACAGGTGCCAACCGTCGACTTGACACACGCGAATTCGATCCGGGAGGTCCCCGTGGTGTCCGTGCACCACACGCCAATCGATGCGAAAACCGTCTGCCCCAAGCCGAAGGCCGCGAGGCAGAGGGTCACGATCAGGCGGTGGATCAGTGTTCTGTGCATGGTCGATCGCGAGAGGATATACGGGCCGCCGCTCCACATGTTCGTCAATCCGAAGCCTGATCGTTCCCGACCAACAGCAGAAATCCAAGTACCAACCGAAAACGCGTCACCTCTCGATTCGGGATGTTTATGTCCGCAGAGGCCGACGATATCTCCGACGCAACTGCGTGGCGAGAGAAGTAGCCGCGTCCATCGCCATCGACGATGCACGGATCGGCCGGTTGATCGCGGACGCTGATTCACTGTCGGGGTGAGGACGGTCCGCTATCACGAGATTGACGTGGACGATGCCGCGACCCGCGAGAAGGCCGTCGACGCGCCTCGCGCGGCAATGACCATCATCGTTGGATCCTCGATCATCAGTGGCTCGAGAATCACACGAATGATGGCATGGGCACAACGTCGGAAGTGCCGACGTCCAGCACGAGAGAATGGACCTGACAATTACCCAGAACCGCACCCGGGCTCGCCGCTGAAATCCTGACCATCTCCGCGGCGTTCCGGATCACAATCCGACCCGCTTCGGTCATCTCGACATTTCTACCTCTCCGAGACTCCGGGGGAACCACAAACCTGGATATGAGCGCATGGATCTGCGTGCTGACGGTCGGTTGTGCAAGGCCGATTCCGCGCGGCCCGCGTCAGATCCATGTGGTGGCCGACGACCCAGAAAGTGGACTGGACATTGTGGTTAATCAACTTTCCCATGAAAGACACTACCTCCAACTCGCGCTTGCACGTGACAGGGTCAGGCCTACCGGTCCGACTGTTGGCCAATCACGATAACTCCCGCTTGGACTCCTTTGGATATCACATGAGGATGTGCTGTATTGCCACCGGAGGTAGGCCGGGCTGTCCAGTTGCTTCGGGAGTTCATTCGAAGGGGCGATCACACTCGGCACGCCAATCAAATCCCCACGCACCGCTCCGTGGTCCCGTGGACATCTCTGGTTGCACGAGTGCGCAACAACGCGGCCGCGAACCTGCGGTCGAGCGGGATCGCTCGCGGCAAGAAAGGGACTCGATGCGATGATGTCAGAACTCTTCGAGAGACTCAAGGTCATCGCACGCACGCCGATTCTCATGATCGCGAGTGAATACGACGGCACACTCTCGGATTGTGTCGCTGATCCATCGTTGGCGCGGGCAAATCCAAGGGCGTTGGAGGCGCTCGATCGTTGCATCTCCATGCCGTGGACATACGGCGCGATCATCTCCGGGCGATCGCTCGAAGACCTCCACGCGCGTCTGGGAGAACTCCGCCCGCACTTCATCGCCGGCTCCCACGGTGCTGAAATCGCGGACGTCGCTCTCGTGCTGTCGGAGCGCCAAGCCGAATCGCTGGCGCGACTTGAGCACATCGTTGACAACATCGCCCGCCGTGTGCACGGCGTTCGCGTGGAGAGAAAGCCCGCGTCCGTTGCGCTTCACTACCGAGAAGCCAGCATGTCCGATGGATCGGCCGCGGTCGAGGCGGCGATCTCCGAGTGCACCCCCCTCCACGAAGTCCATATCCGCCACGGGAGCATGGTCGTCGAATTCATGGTGATGCCCGCCAGCGAGGGCGAGTCGCTTCACCTCGCACGTCATCGGTGCGGCGCCACCGGGGTCATATACATCGGTGACGATGTGACCGACGCGGATGCGTTCGGCGCGCTCTTGCCGCACGACCTCTCTGTCAATGTTGGCGACGGACAGACCATCGCCTCACATCGCGTTGCGAGCGTGACCGACGTCGCTGAACTCCTCGAATCACTCGCCGCTCTCCGCGCCGACTGGGTTGGAGGCAGGAACTTGGTCTCCCTCGCGCAGTGCGGGCTTCTCTCGGACCAACGCACGACCGCGATCGTTTCGCTGGGAGCGAGAATCTCCTGGCTCTGCCTCCCGCGAACGGATTCCTCCGCGATCTTCTCCGAATTGGTGGGAGGCCCACCCGCGGGATACTTTGAGATCGCTCCGCTCGAGCCGTCCTCCGCACCACGTTGCGCGTTTGATGGGGACTCCTTCGTTCTTGTCACAGAGTGGGCCGGCCTGCGCATCTCGGATTATCTCGATGCGTCGGGCGGAAGAGCCTACCAAAAGGCAGGCCGTGCCGATCTCATTCGGGTCATCGAAGGCACGCTCCCGGCCCGCCTCTGTTTCGCGCCGCGCCTTGACTTCGGCCGCATCGCCACACGCCTCAAGCAGCGAGAGAACGGGATCGAGATCGACGGCTCGAACGACCCCATCACGCTGCGAGCGCCGGGCGTGACATGGAGCATCCAATCAGACGGCGTCCACCATACGGCCGTCGCCACGGTCGACCCCTCGACGGGGCCGATCGTCCTTGAACTCCGATACGGCACCGCGAGCCTCGCCGTTTCCACGGAGCCCGAGCCGGAACGCCGCGAACAGAATCGCCGCTTCTGGTCCGGATGGTCGAGATCACTCACGCTCCCCCCGTTGCACCCCGCGCTTGTCAAACGCAGCGCGCTCGTCATCAAGGCCCTGTGCCACGGGCCCAACGGCGGAATCGCGGCGGCGGCGACCACCAGCCTCCCCGAACTCATCGGGGGCACGAGAAACTGGGACTATCGATACTGCTGGCCCCGCGATGCGGCCATGGCGGCCGCGTCGCTTGTTCGTCTGGGTAATACCGGGCACGCGCTCAAACTCCTCGACTGGATTCTCGAAGTCGTCGATCGCTGCGAATCTCCCGACCGCCTCAGGCCTATCTACACCATCTCGGGCTCTCACCTCCCGCCCGAGGCGGACCTGGGACATCTCACTGGCTACGCGGACAGCCGGCCGGTCCGAATCGGAAACGCCGCGTCGAACCAGGTCCAACTCGACGTCTTTGCGCCGATCGTTCATCTCGTCGCGCTGCTCGCCGAACGCGGGGCGCCGATCGCTCCCGACCACTGGCGCCTCGTGCGTGCCATGGTCCGCGCCGTCGAGGCCAGATGGAGCGAGCCCGACCACGGCATCTGGGAAATGCGCCTCGAACGTCGCCACTATGTGCACTCGAAGGCCATGTGCTGGCACACCATCAACCGCGCCCTGGTGGTCGAAGAAGCAATCCTCGGCACGCGGAACAACGAATGGAGCACGCTCGCAGACACCATCCGCGGCGAAGTTCTTTGCAGGGGCTGGAACCCGACCCTTGGCGCCTTTGTCGGCGCATACGAACTGCCCTATCCAGACGCCGCGGTTCTCACCCTCGGGTTGTGCGGGCTCATTCCGCGAGACGACGCCCGCTGGATCGCGACCGTCGGGTTCGTGGAGCGTGAACTCCGAGATGGTCCGACAGTGCGCCGATACAAGACAGACGATGGCCTCCCCGGCGGCGAGGGCGGGATGCACATCTGCACGGGCTGGCTCATCGAGTCGCTCGCAAGCATCGGGCGCTGCGATGATGCCAGAGACCTTCTCGATCAATTCGCCACGCTGATGACCGGGCCCTGTCTTCTCACAGAGCAGTATGACCCCGTGACGAAGTCGGCGGTCGGAAACATCGCGCAGGCCTACTCGCATCTGGCCTTCATTAATGCTTCACTCGCGATCGCTGATTGCTGCGCGAACCACTCGCCGAGCGGAGCAGTCGTATGAACAAGATCCCGGTCCGCCCTCTCATGTCTCGGTCCGCATGATTCGGACTCCTCGTCTCGCTCATCGCCACGACCATCGCCGTCGCCCTCTCGTGGCATCAGATCAAGGAAGAACAACAGTGCGGCATGGACGACCTCGAACGGCTCACCAGGTTGCTGGCCCACCAGAACGCCCACGCCGCGCTCTCGGACTTCACCAATGCTGTCCATGCCTGCACAGTCCGAGACTCACATCGTCGGCTAGTGAACGCGCTGGTATCGGAAGACGGCGGCCGCAGGACGCTGGTCGAGTACGGCCTGAAGTCCGCTTTCGACGAGTTCCCTCCCTGAACATTCCATCTGCGCCTGGCGATCATGCCGCGTGATGCGGTAGGTGCTCATCGGATCAAGTCCGCGAAGCCTGAGCCTCGCAGCCTCGTAGATGGACTCCGAACGTCGGAACACCTGCACCACGCCGTCCCCCTGCTCAGGCCGATCGAACTGCCACGCGATCCAGTCGTCTTTCTCTCGCCCGCCCTTCGTCAGTGGATAGAAATCCCCGTAGTAATACGGCATCACCTCGCGCCATTGCGACACCAATTCCCGGATGGCGGCGTAGTCGAGACCGCGTTCGCGCACATCGAAGAGCAGGTTGAGGCTCGGACACGCGGTGCTCCAGAATCCGTACGACTCCACCGGAGATTTCCCAGTGATGAAATACGCCGCGTCGCCCCACGCGACGGTGCCCGTTCCGAAGAACGGAATCCACATCGAAATGCCGTAGGTCATAGACTGCTGACCGCACGGCTCCATGGTCTTGTCGCTGCGCCACATGGGCACCGCGCGACGCATCATCTCGAGATCGTTCCGTCGTCCACCGGAGGCACACTCGTCGATCAGCATGTCCGGGTGACGCCGCCGCAGTTCGTCCCAGTAGGCCAAGAGGCCCGTGACGTGCCGGATTTCGGTGATGCCCTGGCGGTCCGGCGCGTCGGCGGCACGCCAGTATCCGAGCGGGTTGATGTTAAAGTCCTGGCGGTAGAGATCGATGCCCTCGTCCTTGAGCACGCTGTCGACGCGATTCGTCATCCATTCCAAGGCATCGGCATTGCCGAGGTTGAAGACCCCGCCTTGATTCCCTCCGAGTATCCAGCCCGCCTTGTTCTCCGCCAGATACGTGCCCGGCGCGACTCGCTCGGGCTCGAACCACAGGAGCGTTTTCACACCCTTGGAATGAACATAGTCAGTGATGGCCTTCAGCCCGCGAGGAAAGCGACGCTTGTCAACCTCCCATGTTCCGACCTTGGGCCAGCCGGCCGGGTCACAGGGATACCAACCCGCGTCCATCCACCAATAGTCGAGCCTGATGTTCTCCTCAAGATATCGGTTGAACCACATGAGTTGGGTCTCTTCGGTGGCTCTGTACATTTCTTCATACGCCCCGCCGCTGTAGGCCAGCAGCATGGGCGCCGGCAGGTTCCCCCCGGGCCGCGGCATGTTGTGAGCGATCATCCAGCGCCGCCAGATGTTCTGAGCCCGAATCCAGTCGCCGCCCTTCCAGAATTGCAGGACCGAGAGCGGCGTGCGAACCTCCTCCCCGGGATGGAGCACAAAGTGCGTCAACTCTTGCCCCGCCGCGATTCTGATACCCAAATCACGATCACGTACGAATCCAGTCGACCATTGCCCCGGCCAACCGACCACGACGATAAGTCCCTCGTCCGGGGATTGCGCCAGATTGAAGTAGGACATGGTGGCGGCCGTCGAGCGACCGCCCGCGGCAGCGAATGTCGCTGTGGTTCCTCCCCCAAGCAGCGTTTCCAAGGGGGAATAGTCCGTGCCGTCGGCGGGTGAACCGACGTTGTGGTGCAGCAGATATTCGTGCTCACGCCGACGCTGCCATCGCACGTCCAGCGAGCGAACATTCTCGATGATCGGTGTGTCCTGTGAACCGGCGTTCTTGAAGTGCAGCGTCCACTCGACGGTCGGAAAGTCGTTGTATGTGACGGCCTCGCAGCGCACGGAAAGCCCGCCCGCAGGATCCGAATACTCAACCGTGTACGCCGTGCGATGCTCGTCGAGTCTGCGTGCGCTTCGATCGACCGCCCATGAATCCAGGAACTCCGACGAGGGCGTGCCGTTGTATGTGAATGAGAACGCCGGGTCGGCCGAGAAGAGCCCGTCCTGAACATCGATGATGGGCAGGTCGCCAACCCACACGGTCGAGCCATCGGCCATTTCGACGTGGGCATCGGCCCAGTCGGCCTGATCCCAACCGATACCATCGCCCGCGTCGCCAACCTCCAGAACGAATTGCTCGGCACCATCCAATGAAAACTCGGCCAAGCCGGCCGGTGTATCGACTCGAACGACGCCGGACTGAAACACACGCCGACCACCAACTCTGGCTACAAACGTGACGCTCCCTTGCCCGCTGTGAGTCTGCTCGTTGTTATCGACACCGACCCGGCCGACAAACTTCTTCCCCGGCCCTGGCAGGCGAACGACGATCTTGCTGTCGGCGTGACACGCCAACCCGCGGACAAATTCGATGTCACCGATTTTCAGGGGCTTGCCGCGGTGGCTGTTCGATTCGATCGGTCCATTGTTCAACGCAACCAGCAGGCCGGGTTTGCGGTGCGCTTCGGGGTCCATGCCCGCGAACTTCGCCACCGCGAATCGCGCCGCTCGCGCCATCTCTTCAGCGCTTGGGTCGGCCTGGGCAGCAGGACCTGTGGCCGCCAGTTCCGCCTCGTCGCCTTGCGTCGTCGCATCGCGCGTGTGCCAGGCCATCGCTGCCTGACTCGCCAACGATGTCGCGAGCATCGCCAGCGCGCCCGCGATGAGCGCACAGCCGCGGTGCAATCCCGTCGGCTCTCCGCGCACGGTCTTCCGGGCAATGACACTTCCTACCACGCCGATCGACATGCGAGAATGCGATGGCGGAAACGCCGATTCCTCCGATGAAGGGAACGGTTCGCAATCAACGTGTAATTCGTCCATTCGCGGAGTCTACTGGTTTCCAGTGCGACGGATTCGCATCGGCGTGCAGGGTACCCGAAGGTGGGCGGCCGTGCGGAGTCCTCGTGCCGACAGTCAACAACCACTCAATGCCAGCAACACCCGAACACCGGAGATTCCCTATCAACTGGTCGTGGGTCTCGCCCGTCTCGCGGAGCCGCGCACCGAACTTTGTCCAGTGCTGAGCAAGTTTCACGCGGAGGCACCATCGCATCACGGCGACCCGAACGCGGTCCCAGTCGGGCCTCGAATCGGCTCGATAGGGCTTGCTCTTCATCTTCGCGGTCATCGGGCTCGACTGCGCGATGATGAGCTCCTGCACTTCTGGCCGGTGAGGGAAGCGAAATGCCTGATACAGAGCTTCGGAGGTCAGGATCGAGATGCCTTTGATTTTGAGAGGGAAACCGGGAGCCATATTCGACAGCCCACCATACCGCTCGCTCGTCTTTCGGAAGACGGCGCACTCGGAACGGCGATACACGCGATGGCCAGGAGGCTTGTTGCTCATGTGGACTCAAAAATCAGCGCCAGAAAAGCCCCCGAACTTCTTCACGTTGTTCTTTCTCGGCAACAGCGGGTACCAGGGGTCTCCCGCCCAAAGGACCAGCGGGCAGTTGTTCGGACAGTTGCGGAAAGTCACCATCGTTGAGCCAAAGCCGAGAGTCTTCAGCGCGGAGTATCCGAGAGGCCGATGCGTCTCCTTGAGATTCGGGCAGATCGCGCGGATGTGGAGGCCCCCGTCGGCGAACCGCATTGCGCTACCGTGATGCCAAGCGTGGCTTGCAGTTGCTGCGAGAACATTTGGAGCATCTCTGTTTGTGAGCTGCCTCCGTCTTGAATGTCGAGGAAGTTGGCGGACTGCCAGAACTGCTTCGGATTAGCGCCCACGAAGGCTGCAACGTCTACACCGACCCGAAGCTCCTCGACGTGGCCGGAGCGGTGGCGAGCCTGCCCGACCTGCCGCTGGATGGCGCTACACATGCGGCGACTTCATTGGCTGGAACGCCCTGACTGGGGCCAGCG
>JADLFE010000051.1 GCA_020845755.1 Phycisphaerales bacterium | reverse complement strand
GCGGCGACCCAGAGCGACCGTATCGCGGTCCGCATGGACAACAGCGGCGCTCCGTCCCCGATCGACCTCTACGACGCCAGTGATGCGCTGCAGTACAACGTGATCACGCCCGCCGTGGTCGGCGTCTGGGGCACCCAGAAGCCCATGAAGGCCGAGATGAGCGAGGACGGCAACTGGGTTCTCTCGAACGTTCGTTACAGCGGCGTGGGCGGCAACATGGGCGACCTGGTCCTGGTTGACGTGAGCAACCCCAACGCCCCGGTTCAGTACAACCTGACGAACAACCCTGACCGCGTTCGCAACGACCCGTCGATGTCGATCCTCGACGCGGACACGGCGTTGGTGGTCTGGGACGAGAACGCCGCGGGCACGAACGACGTGGTCGCCGCGATGCTCACGGGTCTGGCTCCCGGTGGCGCGGCCCCCGCGCTGGGCCCGGTGTTCACGATCGCCAACGGCCCCGACAATCAGCGCTACGCTGACGTCAGCGGCATGCTGGTGGCGTGGAAGAACGACTCGACCGGCAAGATCGAGTACCGTTACGTGCCCGAGCCCGCGAGCCTGGCGCTTCTGGCGCTCGGTGGTCTGGCTCTGATCCGCCGTCGGTAAGTTCGTCGGAAGACGAATGGACGACACGGTTCGATCAAGCTCAAAACCGGACAAGGCGGCTCTCAAAGAGCCGCCTTGTTCTTTAATTGTTTTGTGACACGGTGGTTTTGGAGCGTTTCCCCCTGGGCGGGCGTATTGCAGACAGAACTATCCCATAAAACAAAAAATCAAATATTACATTGACAATGACCCGACTCTGGGGCATATTACAGGTGCACACGGAATTCTAATCGCAGGACACCCATTCCTGCTCCGTGGCGTCGTGATTCGTGGAGGAAAGGTTGCCCGCCGTCGGGAGGTGGCGGGAGCAGGACCCGGAGAAGGAAGGGGAGAGGGAAGCTGATTCTTGGGCAGGGTCCATTAATCTCGCAACCTGATATGAGTCAGGTCCGTCGCATTGTCTGCCGTGTTTCGCGCGACGGACGGACCGCTGAGGTGTGACGTGTCCCAGCGGATGAAATCTGTGTATATCCCCTTGTAGGGGAAAGTTTGGGAAACCATTTTTGGAGGAAAGAAAGATGAAACGTTTAGCTGCATTGGCTTTGATGGCGGCGATGGCTGCCCCGGCGTTCGGTGGCTGGCCTGTCCAAGTGGTGCCCCTGGGCACTGGCGCGACTGCTCCGATGCGTCCCGAGGTGAACAACGGCTGGATCGCCGCGGTGAACCGGGAAGGCACGGGGAACACCGGCGGCATTCTGTATGACGTGAACACGCTGACGCTGTACGGGAACGTCGCGCCGGTTCAGCTTCAGAACGCCGGTTACTGGCACGAGCCTCAGGCTGACATCTCGGACAACTACGCCGCGTTCGGCGGCGCCGCGAGCTCGCAGAGCCTGACCTTCGGGATCAACGTGCTCAACCGCAACACCAACACGGTGATCAACATCCCCGGCACGGACATCGACGAGCACCTGGTCAGCCTCAACAACGCCGGCGACGTGGTCTGGATCAAGTGGGCCGGCACGACGCCCGAGGCAATCATGTACTCGGACGTGTCCAGCGGGACGGCGACGGTGCCGATCGAGCTGGTCTCCAACCTGACCACCGCCGGCCAGGGCGAGCGCATGCGTATGTCGACCGACGCCCGTCGTCTGGCCTATCGCCCCCTGGGCAACGGCTCGCAGATGTGGGTGTACGACCTGGCGACCAACACCAACGCCCAGGTGCTGGCCCTCGACGGCGTGACCCAGAAGGCCTTCTTCTCGGGCATCGACGACACGGGCAACTGGCTGACCACCAACGTGCGTGGCGCCGCTGGCCAGTGGTCGGACATCTACCTGGTCGACATCAGCAACCTCGGTGCGCCGGTGTCGTATCCCCTGTTCGGCAACACCAGCGCGATCCGTGAGGATCCCCGTTTCGAGGTTCTCGACGCCAACACGGGCATCGTGGTCTGGGACGAGGACCCGACCGGCGCCAACAACCAGTTCAAGATCCGCGCCGCGTTCGTCACGGGCCTGGCCGGTACGCCGGTCCTCGGCACGCCTTTCGACCTGACGACGTTCGTGGCCGGCGTGAGCAACAGCCGGTGGCCCGACGTGGACACGGACGGCAACGGCAACATCCTGATCGCCTGGCAGAACGTCCTGAACCAGGGCGCCTCCTCCGGCGGTCAGATCGAGTACGCCGTGATTCCTGAGCCCGCGAGCCTGGCGCTTCTGGCGCTCGGTGGTCTGGCTCTGATCCGCCGTCGGTAAGTTCGTCGGAAGACGAATGGACGACACGGTTCGATCAAGCTCAAAACCAGACAAGGCGGCTCTCAAAGAGCCGCCTTGTTCATTTGTTTGTCGTCGCCGTCGGGTTCGGGCCATCAGGCGTCGGGAGGTTGCCTTACAGGCATCAACATAATACTTACGAAGGGTAATATTATAAAAACTATTGACAAACATCTGTCTTGAGGACATAGTCTGAGTATCTCATCGAAATCTAACAAGATGATTCCCGCCTTCGCTTCGTGAATTGAGGATCTGGTTTCCCCGCGGGCCTGTGGGTCGGATGACCCGACGCAGGCAGGAGCATCCGCAATCAGGTGGATGGTTCGAGTGACGGGAGCCGAGTGCTTGATCAGGAAGCGTTCCATCTTTTCGATCTTGCTGACCGCCGACCGAGGAGGCTTCCGCTGTGTCGCGCGCGATTTCGCGTGCAAGCACCTCCTGCCGTGCCGCGTGGCCCGGCAGGTGAAACGTGTGCCGTGACCCCTCGTGGGGGTGGGTACGAAGGCCCTGCAATTTGGAGGAACCGAGAGATGAGAACGATTGTGTCTGGTTTGGCGTTGTTGGTCGCGGCGCCGGCGATGGCGGTGACGCTGGCACCCGGACCGATTCAGAGCATCCCCAACACGTACAACACGTCGCTTCAACGGCCTGCGGTGGACAACTATCGCATCATCGCCTCGTCGGCGGGCATGGGCTCGTACCTCGGCGGTGTGCAGTCGCAGTTGTTCACGCTGGCGAGCAACAGCCTGACGCCGATCGGGTCGGGCACCCTGCTGGACAACCCCCAGACGAACTGGGCGGTCGGTCCCCTGGGCTACGCCCAGAACAACCATGTCGGCATCGCCGGCCAATGGGTGGCGGCGGGCGGGAGCGCCTCGTCGAACTCCAACGGCAACTCGCAGACGAACCTGCTGTGGTTCCTGAACTCCGGCGGGTCGCTGCGTCAGGGCGGCCAGTCGACCAACGAGCACTTCAGCGACATCGACGCCAACGGCAACGCCCTGTGGGTGCGCTGGAACGACGCGGTCGGCGGCACGGGCTTCGCCCTGATGTACCAGGACCTGGCCAACAACCCCGGCGGTTCGCCGACGGTGCTGGTCAGCTCCGACCCGCTCTCGCCGGTGTACAACGCGCACTTCAACGACAGCGCCTGCCCGAACTTCGCCGACGACGGCAGCGGGAAGATCGCCTGGAGCAGCACGACGGCGGGCAAGACCCATTACGTGTATGACCTGAACACGATGACCAACTACGCGGTCTACAACAACCCGGCGGCCGGCAACCTCCTGCGCAACCGCATGAGCGACGACGGCAACTGGATCGTGTGGAACGAGCGTTCGGCGGCGACGCAGGGCACGAGCAACCGTTCGGACATCATGCTGCTGAACGTGTCGAACCCAGCTCTGCCCGGCGTGGCGATCAACCTGACGAACGATCAGGCCCGGCTGCGCGAGGACCCGAACATCGAGATCTACGGCGACAACACGGCGATCATCGTCTGGGGCGAGCGTGACAGCGCCCAGATCGCGGGCAACTACGAGATCAAGGGCATGGTGGTGAGCAACCTGTCCGGCACGCCGACGGCCGGGCCGATCATCACCCTGGCGACCGAGGTGGGGCGTGACCTGCGCTACCCGGACATCGACCAGAACATGATCGCCTGGGCCCGCAATCCCAACGCCGTCAGCGTTGAGACGTACACGCAGTACATGCTGATTCCCGAGCCCGCGAGCCTGGCGCTGCTGGCCCTGGGCGGCATGGCCCTGATTCGTCGTCGCTAACGCACGTCTGACGGCAGACGCGGTGAGCATCCGCAAGACCAAGCTGGGCGGTGTCGCAAGACGCCGCCCTTTTTTCTTGCGCGGGAGTGGCGGTCGGCCGTGGGGTAGGGCATCATCGGGCCTTGGACGGCACGCTCACGGTGAGGCAGAGGTGTATGGACGACGAACTGCGAGGATGGCTTGACCCCGACCGCTGTCGTCGTCACGAGGCGGCGGTTGAGGCGTTCTGGGCGGGTCGCGGAAGGCATGTCATCTCCCTGCACACGGTCGAGCCGGCGTACTGGCGGCAACGCGACGAGGCCCTGTGGATCGAGGAGGCGGTCGAGCAGTTGCGGCGACAGGCGGAGCTTGCACGAGAGCTTCCGGGGGGCGTGAGCCTGCCCGCGGTGACGCCGGTGCACGGCGGGCTGGGCACACCGGCCTACTGGGGGGCGACGAAGGTCGTCGATCCCGCCACGGGTCAGAGCGTGCAGCGGCCCGCGGCCAGGACGCTCGATGAGGCGCTGGAGCTGACGCCGCTGGCAGCGGACCATCCGGACATGGACGCTGCGCGCGCTGTTCGGTTATATCGGCTGCTGAGCGATCGGCTCAAGACGGACCAGCTCCGGCTGCGACTTCCGGACCTGCAGGGGGTGCTGAGCACGGCCAGCCAGGTGGTGGATCAGGAGGAGCTGCTCGTCGGGATGCACGCTGAGCCGGAGAAGGTCCACGCGCTGCTGGACAGGCTGGCGGACCACCTGGTTCAGACCGTCCGTTACGTGCAGCGCGAGGTGGGGGGGCGCATCTGCGGGAACTCCTGGCCGTACACGTATTTCCCGGACAGGCTGGGGGTGTCGTTCACCGAGGACCTGATGCCGCTGTTGTCGGCGGAGATGTACCGCGAGTTCGGCCTGCCGGGGCTGCGGCGGTTCGAGCGGGAGTTCGGCGGGCTGCACATCCACTGCTGCGGGAAGTGGGGGCATCACGTGCGGACGTTTGCCGACTCCGGCCTGTCGCTGGCGGCGATGGAGTACCACCACCCCTACACCACACTGGCGGAGCTTGATCCGTTGGCGGGGCGGACGGTGCTGGTGCCGTTCTTCGACGCCAGGCGGGAGGGGGATGGCTTTGCCGACGCCGAGCAGTACTACCGGCACGTGCTGAGGGAGGGGGACAGGCGGTTCCGGTTCTGGCTGGTGGCGGTGGAGGAGTGGTGGCCGTGCCGGG
>JADLFE010000050.1 GCA_020845755.1 Phycisphaerales bacterium | reverse complement strand
CGTTCGACGGGCGTACCGCCGAATGAGCACTGGCGAAGGAACCGCGGCGAATCGCCGGGCCTCACCCGAACCGGGTTGAGCGCCCGCCGCCGAATGGTCCGCCCCGTTGGCCGCCCCGAGCCCCGCGAACCGCGTGGGCTTGCAGGGAGCGCCGGGAGCGAACCTCGGCGCACGTGATCCGCCGCACGCGGACGCTCTTCTTCTTCGTGATCCCTGTGACCACGCCCCGACGCATCCGGATTCCCACGACCCCGCACTCGCGCCCCGCGCGTGGCGCGACGCTCGTCTACTCCTGAACGCCGGCGCTCCTCACCACGTAGAAGTTCGCGTCCGCGCGGAAACGAAAGACCGCGAGGAACGCTCCATGTCAAACAACCAGATGATCATCAACTACGTCCCCGGCGATGAGTGCCGTGTCGCCATCGTCGAGGACGGAAAACTCGAAGAACTCCACGCAGAACGCTTCGCCAGCGCTTCCCGCGTCGGCAACATCTACGTCGGAAAAGTCACCAACGTCGAGGCCTCCATCCAGGCCGCCTTCATCGACTTCGGCGTCGGCGAGAATGGCTTCCTCCACTACTCCGACCTCCACCCCCGCTATTTCCCCGGCGAGGACGTCGAAGAAACCACCGAACGCGTCGGGCACAAGACACCCCGCCGCGAACGCCCGCCCATCCAGCACTGCCTCAAACGCGGCCAGGAAATCACCGTCCAAGTCCTCAAGGAAGGCGTCGGCACCAAGGGACCCACCCTCACCAGTTACCTCTCCATCCCCGGGCGCTACCTCGTCATGATGCCCCAGATGGACAAAGTCGGCGTCTCTCGAAAGGTCGAGGACGAAGAGCAGCGCGCCAAGATGCGCCAGATCCTCGATCAACTCGACCTCCCCGAAGGCTTCGGCTTCATCCTCCGCACCGCGGGCATGGACCGCACCAAACTCGAACTCAAACGCGACCTGGCCTACCTCCAGCGCCTGTGGAAAGACATGGAGCGCCGACGCGACTCGGGCAGCAAGCCACGCCTCCTCTATTCCGAGAGCGACCTCCTCGTCCGCGCCCTCCGCGATCTCCTCACCGGCGAGACCAACGAGGTCGTGATCGACCACGAGGTCGCCCTCGAACGCGCCAGCCGATTCATGAAGATCGTCTCGCCACGCTCCACAACCAAACTCCTCCACTACCCCGGCAAGACGCCCATCTTCCACGCCTTCGGCGTCGAGCCGCAGATCGCCCTCATCCACGCCCGCGAGGTCCCGCTCCCCTCCGGCGGACGCCTCGTCATCGACCAGACCGAGGCACTCGTCGCCATCGATGTCAACTCCGGCAAGTCGCGCGAATCACGCGACGCAGAGGAAAACGCCTACCGCACCAACCTCGAGGCCGTCGACGAAATCTGCCGCCAACTCCGCCTCCGCGACCTGGGCGGCATCGTCGTCAACGACCTCATCGACATGCGCTCCCTCGCCAAACGCCGTGAGATCGAAACCCGCTTCAAGGAACGCCTCAAACGAGACAAGGCCCGCACCACCACCGCCAACATCTCCCCCTTCGGCATCCTCGAAATGACCCGCCAACGCATGCGCGGCAGCCACGAGTCCGTCCACTTCGTCGACTGCCCCACCTGCCGAGGTCGCGGCCTGGTCCAGCGACCCGATTCCGTCGCCTCCGACGCCCTCCGCGAACTCGCCGCCGTTCTCGACATCGACCGCGTCTCCAAGGTCGAGATCGCCGTCGCACCGCGCGTCGCCGGCGAACTCCTCTCCTCACGACGCCAATTGCTCGGACGCATCGAACGCTCCAGCGGCAAGCACGTCGACGTCCGCGTCAGCGAGTCCGTCCCCGTCGATCGCGTCTCGTTCTATGCCTACGACGCCGCCGGAGCCGACATCGATCTCGCCGCCGTGCAGCACCACAAGAAACCCAAGGACCTCAAGGCCTGGCAGATGCACGACGGCAGCGAATGGGCCGACGAAATCCCCACCGGCATCGAGCCCGACGCCGAAGAAGTCGTCGAACCCGGCGAGCCCACCCACCCCATCGAGATGGACCTCCCCGATGTCCCCGTCGAAGAGGGTGACGATCGCCCCGTCCTCGCGGGCGATGACGACCAACAGGACCGCGGCGGGCGCAAACGCCGTCGCCGTCGCGGTGGACGTGGGCGTGGACGTGCCGGCGAAAGTGAACAACCCCGAGATCAGGGCCGCGATCCACGACGCGACCAGCGTGACCAACGCGATCAGCGTCGCGACGGACGAGATCGCACGGCATCGCCCGGTGACGACGCCGGTCCCATCGACGCACCGCGCCCCGCACGACTGCCCCGCCCCGACGAGGAACCACGCGTCATCGCGGGCGTCGCGCCCACACGCGTCCGCCCCGTGCCCGCCGCCGGTGATTACGACGACGAATCGACCGCCTCACACGCCATCATCGACGCGGGCTCACCCGATTCCTCCGGTGATTCCAGCATCGATACGCCGACAGATCACCAGGCCCAGGGCGGACCCGGCCCCGATGGCCAGACGGGCGAGGGCGGGCGTCGTCGCCGTCGACGCCGCCGCGGCGGACGCGGACGAAACCGCAATCGCCAGGGCGACCAGGGCGCCATCAACCCCGACGGAATCGCCGACCAGCGCGACGAGTCCACCGACGACCGCGCCGAATCACGCCCCGACTCACACGACGCCGTGCGTGGCATTCAGCACACAGAAGGCCCCGATGCCGGCATGGACTCCGCCGGCGATTCCCCCGCCGACACCGACGACGGACGCGACGCCGGCGACGACTCACAGGCTCCGGATGCTCAGACCTCCGAGCAACAGGGCGACCAGCCGGGTGACCAACCGGGCGAAGGCGGCAAACGCCGGCGTCGGCGCCGTCGCCGCGGCGGTCGCGGGCGCGGCGGCGAAAACCGCCCCGATGGCCAGCCCGCCGTCTCCGACGGCGAACGCAACCAATCACGCAGCCAGCCCGATTCCGACATCCGCCGCCAGGGCGGGCACCGTGATGGTCATCGTGACGGACGTCGTGACGGACAGCGCCAGCCACGTGAATCTCGTGAGCCCCGCGCCCAGCAGCCGCGCGAAACACCCGCCGCCCAGCCGCCGTCGCCGCCCGCGCCGGAGCCCCAGCCCACGCCCGCCGCCCAGCCCCGACGCCTCTACGGCTTCAAACGCAAACTCTCCCCCAGTGAACTCAACAAACGCCCCAAGCCCGAATGAGTTGGAGGGCGAGTGGCAAAATGGTCCAGGGTCTCGCGATTCATCAGCCTTCGAACACTGTGTACTCCCGAGATTCCCTGATCGTTCTTCACTCCGCCTCTCCGTCTCTTCCACTCGTGCCAAGTACCCTGTGCCTCGTGCCTGTTTATGACTCCCCGCCGCATCATCATCCTCGGCTCCACCGGCTCGATCGGCACGAGCACCCTCGATGTCGTCGCGCACCTCAACCACCTCCACTCGCAGGGCCAGTACCCCGATCGCTTCGACGTCGTCGGCCTGGCCGCCGGGCATAACTGCAACCTCCTCGCCCAGCAGGCGAGCCGCTTCAACTGCCCCACCACCGCCTGCTCGCGCCCCGATTCCCCCGCCACCTTCAAGGGCCCCACCGCCGCCCTCGACCTCATACATGCAGTCGATTGCGACATCGTCATGGCCGCCATTGTCGGCTCGGCCGGCCTGCCCGCCACCCTCGCCGCCGTCCAACTCGGTCGCGATGTCGCGCTCGCCAACAAGGAAACTCTCGTCGCCGCCGGCGCGCTGGTCATCCCCGCCGCCGTCCGCTCCGGGGCGCGACTCCTCCCCGTCGATAGCGAGCACTCCGGCGTGTGGCAGGCGCTCATGGGCATCAATCCCGCGCCCCTCGCGCCGCCCCTCAAGGCTCCCGATTCCGTCCGCCGCGTCACGCTCACCGCCTCCGGTGGCCCGTTCCGCACCTGGTCCATCGAACAGATCCGCCACGCCACCCGCGAGCAAGCCCTCCGCCACCCCACCTGGTCCATGGGCGCGAAAGTCACCATCGACTCCGCCTCCCTCATGAACAAGGCCCTCGAACTCATCGAAGCACACTGGCTCTTCGAGCTGCCCCCGGAAAAACTCGCGGCGATCATCCACCCGCAGTCCATCGTTCACGCGATCGTGGAGCTCACCGACGCCAGCGTGCTGGCCCAACTCGCCACACCCGACATGCGCACGCCCATCCAGGCCGCCCTCTCCTTCCCACGCCGCTCCTCCGGCGCCGCACCTCGCCTTGACCTCGCCTCGCTCTCACGCCTCGAATTCGAAACGCCCGATCCCGCGAAGTTTCCCGCGCTCTCGCTCGCCGACCACGTCATGCGTCTCGGCCAATCCTCCGGCGCGATCCTCAACGCCGCCAACGAAGAGGGCGTCGCCGCGTTCCTCGATCCGGATCGCAATCTCCCCTTCCACTGCATCGCGGAGCTGGCGAGGGAAGCCCTGGAAACACTCCCGATCGGGCCGCTCCGCGACCTTTCCGACCTTGCCGAGGCCGAATCGCTCGCCCGCGACCTGGTCCGCCGCCGCGCCGCGGTCGCGCCCGTCGGTGTACGCTAGTTCCGCGTGTCAACCACTTCGCCCGCCTACCAAGCCGCGTTCCGCCTTTATGAGCGGGGACAGTTCGCCCAGGCCGAAGTCTCGCTGCGCAGCGCGATCCAACGCTCACCCAAGGACGCCGACCTCGCCGCGCTCATGGGCGCCGTGCTGCGCGACCTCGGACAGGCCGATCGCGCGATCCACTTCTGCCAGCGCGCCGTCACGCTCGACCCCTCACGCTCGGTCTATCACACCGTCCTCGCCGAGACTCTGCTCAACTTCGACCTCGCCGATCGTGCCGAGCCTGTGCTCCGCGACGCCATCCGCATCAATCCAAACGAATACGCCGCCCGAAATCTCCTCGCGATGGCCCTCATCAAGCGTCACGCCTTGAGCCAGGCCCTCACGCTCCTCGAACAGGCGATCCCCCTCCGCCCCGATCTCTCCGAAGCACTCACCAACGCCTCGCTCCTCCTCTGCGACATGGCCCGCGCCGCCGATGCGATCTCGCTCCTCCGCCCCCGCCGCGCCCAATGCCCAGACGACGCCATGATCGACCGCGCCCTCGCAGACGTGCTCAACTACGCCGACGCCGATCGCGCCGAATCGCTCGACGCCCACGTCCGTTACGCACGCGCCCTCGAATCCTCGACGCTCGCCGACCGCGCCGCCCTCGGCCCCACGCCGCCCGCACGCGACGCGGACAAGGTCCTGAACCTCGCCTTCCTCTCCCCCGACTTCCGCGAACACTCCGTCGCCTTCTTCATCGAGGGCCTCCTCAAGCACCTCGACCGCTCCCACGCCCGCGTCATCGCCCTCGACGCCGGCGGCAGCGCCGATTCCACCACCACCCGCCTCCACTCCCTCTGCGACGAACACCACAACGTCGCCGCACTCTCCGATCCCGACCTCGCCCGCCTCGTCCGCACTCGGAACATCGACATCCTCATCGACCTCGCCGGACTCACCCACAAAAACCGCCTCCGCGCCATGGCCCTCCGCGCCGCGCCCGTCCAATGCACCTACCTCGGATATCCCAACACCACAGGCCTCTCCGCCATCGACGCACGCATCGTCGACCACATCACCGATCCAACGCCCGACGACGCCACCGCCCCCTCAACGAACGCCGACTCCTTCTGCACCGAGCGCCTCATACGCCTCCCCCCGCCCGGCGGCATGCTCGCCTACACGCCGCCATCCGATCTCCCCGTTGTCTCACCTCTCCCAGATGGCCCGCCGGTCCTGGGCTCGTTCAACATGCTGTCCAAGGTCTCGCCCAGAACCCTCGACACCTGGGCCGCCGTTCTCCGCCGCATCAAAGATGCCTCGCTCGTCCTCAAGGCCAAAGCCCTCGCCGACGAATCCGTCCGAACCTACATCACACGACAATTCCACTCCCGCGGCATCGACCCCGCTCGACTCACCCTCCTTGGCCCGACTCACACCATCGCCGAGCACCTCGCCATCTACCAGCGCCTCTGGCTCGCACTCGACACCATGCCATACAACGGCGTAACCACGACCTGCGAATCGCTCGTCATGGGCGTCCCCGTCGTCACGCTCCTTGGCACTCGCCACGCCGAACGCACCGCCGCCAGCATCCTCACCTCCGCCAACCACCCAGAGTGGATCGCCCGCACCGACGACGAATACGCGGAAATCGCCGCTCGCCTCATCGCCGATCGCGCCGCCCTCTCACGCACCCGCGCCGCGCTCCGAAATGAACTGCTCGCCTCGCCCCTCTGCGACACCGCTGCCCACGCACGCCGCTTCGAACACGCCCTCCGATCCCTCTGGCACCATGCGTGCAAAGCGGGCGGCTCGTGAATCCCCGCCGCTTCCACATCGCCCCCGCCTTCCTGCTCCTCCTCACCCTCACCTTCGTCGTCTTCCCACTCGCCCGCGCGCTCACGCTCGGCCTGGCCGGACTCACGCGCGATCCCGGCCCCCACGCCTCGTCGCTCCCCACCATCTTCGATCTCGAAACACTCGCACGCACCATCGCAATCGCGATCTTCGTCGGCCTCATCTCCTCGCTCCTTGCCTGGCCCGTCGCCTTCTTCTGCCGCGCCCGACCCATCCTCCACTGGTCCCTCATCCCGCTCGCCATGCCCCCCTACCTCGCCTACGCCGGCTGGGGACTCCTCCGCGCGCCCGGCACCGCGCTCGGCTCCTTCATCGAGCATCTCGTGCAACGCGGGATGCCCTCCCTTCCCTTCATCCTCGGCCAATCACTCGCCATCCTCGGCGTCATCCTCTGGTCCACACCAATCGCGCTCCTCATCCTCGCCCCCGCCGCCCGCCGCATCGACGACGCCACCCTCGATCTCCTCACCCTCGAATCAACCTCGCGCCTCTCGCGCGCCCATGCCCTGGCACGCGCCACCCTCCGACCCTTCGCCCTCGGGGCGCTCATCGTCGCCCTGCTCACGCTCGGCTCGAATCTCCCCCTCCACCTCGCCCAGGTCCGCACCTACGCCATCAACGTCTGGCAGGCCCTCGACCTCGCCGGGCCCGACCAGGCCTGGCGCGTCTGGAGCGCCGCCGCGCCGCTGCTTCTCATCGCCACCCTCGCCGGCTGGTGTCTCTCCGCCAGCCTCTTCACGCCCGACACCCAGCCACCGCAGGTCACGCCCCGTCCCGCTCCGCTCGGGCGCACCATGGCAATCCTCCTTCTCCTCCTCGCCGTCCTCGCGCCGCTCGTTCTCTTCATCACCAACATTCAGCGTGCATCATCGATCGCGACCTTCTTCCGATCCGCCTCCGACGCCTTCGCTACCAGCGCCGCACTCTCGATCATCGTCGCGGTCGCCGCCGCGTGCATCACGCTCGTCGTCTGGCGCGCCATCGCCTCCGATTCCCCCGCCGCCCGCACGCTCGCCTCACACTCGACCCGCCTCCTCCTCATCGCCTCGCTCACGCCAGGCGTGCTCGTCGGCTCGTCCCTCGCCCAGTCCTGGGGCCGACTCTCCACCAGCGCCACAACCGACATGGCCCTCCTGGCCATCGCCCACCTCGTTCGCTTCGGCGGTTTCTCCGCGGCCCTGGGCGCCCTCATCGCCCGCGCCGAGCCGCGCGACGCACGCGCCATGCGACTCCTCGACGGCGCCGACCACGGGCGGGGCTGGCTCGCCGCCGCCCTCCGCCCCGAACTCGGCTGGCTCATCGCCTCCGCCGCACTCGCCGCCGCCCTCTCCCTCCATGAGATCGAGGCCGCCGTGATCCTCATGCCCCCCGGCGACCTGCTCCCCCGCCGCGTGCTGGCGCTCCTCCACTACGCCCGCGACGAAGAACTCTGCATCGCCGGCGGCGCCATCACCCTCGCCGCCATCGCGCTGGCCGCAATCGCGTCCCTCGCCACCCGACACCGCCCGTGACGCGCCACGCGTACGACGGCACGACTCGGATCAGTGCGCGTGCCCGCCACGCCGCCACCTCTTCTCTTCCACTGGTGCCTCGTGCCTTCTTGTTAGCCCCCGCTTATCACCGCGCCAGGGCGCACCAGAGTGTCCGCCTCGTTGACCCCTTCCCAGAATTCCGAAAAAAATCTTCGCGCGATCTCAACCCCGCGCAACCGCCCCTCCGGCCTGGGTTTCCGCCATCGTCCACGGCCCATTCCCCTCTGGCTAGTACATGCTTACCACCGCACGATTGCGCACCAAAGTGTCCGTCCGCCCCCTGGGAGATGAACACTCGCACACCAACCCCGGAATCCGCATCCCTCCCCGCCCAAAGCAAGTACCATCCTGCCGGAGGGCGAACCCCGCCCTCAGCACGGGGGTACATCTTCGACCAGCACGACATGCGCCGGGCGTCACTTCCCATCCTCCTCCTTACCCTCCCAGCACTGGGCGTTCTCCCCGGCTGCTTCAAACGCTCCACCGACGCCGTCCGTCCTCTCAATCCCGATCGCGTCATCGGCGAGCCCGGCCTCTCCCCCGGCCAGTTCTCCTACCCCCGCTGCCTCACCAGCGACGGCAACGCCCTCTGGGTCATCGACAAGGCCGCACGCGTCCAGAAGTTCGACCCCACAACCGGCGAGGTCCTCGCCCACTTCAAAATGCCCGAGTTCGAGAACGGCAAGCCGACCGGCATCACCATCGCGCCCGGCGACCGGGGTGAGCAACTTCTCTACATCCCCGACACCCACTACTACCGCGTCATGATCTACAAGCCACCCACCACACTCGGTCTGCCCGTCGAGCCCATCAGCCAGTTCGGCTCCTACGGCACCGGGCCCGGCCAGTTCCTCTTCCTCACCGATGTCGCCGTCGTCATGAACGACGACAACTCCAAGGTCATCCGCCTCTTCGTCTCCGAATATGGCGGGAACGACCGCATCAGCATCTACGAGCCCACCGCCCCCAACCAATACGCCTTCGTCCGCGCCTTCGGCGCCTTCGGACCAAGCGCCACCGCGGACAAGATCGAGTTCTCACGCCCGCAGTCCATGGAGATCGACGACAAACGAAAGCACCTCATCGTCACCGACGCCTGCAACCACCGCGTCGGTGTCTTCGATCTCGACGGCAACCTCATCCGCTGGATCGGCTCGCCCGAAGCCACCGGCGCCGCGCCCAACCAATTCTGCTACCCGTACGGCCTGTGCCTCCTCCCCGACGGCACCGCCATGATCACCGAGTTCGGCAACCACCGCGTTCACCACATCAACCCCGAGACCGGCGAATCGCTCGGCATCTTCGGCGTCGCCGGCCGCGACAAGGGCCAACTCAACTCCCCCTGGGGCGTCACATACCTCGACAACCGCCTCTTCGTGCTCGACTCCGGAAATCACCGTATTCTGGGCGAGAAGTTGACTGAACTTCTTTCGAGCGCATTGCCTGAACGGACTCCGACTCGCCTGGCGATCGAGTTGATCCCTGTTCCGCCGGAGGCGCCGTGACCGACACGCTGGCGAACATCCCGCGCACCCTTGCCGCCCTGCAGGTCGGCCCGATCCAGTTCGACTCCCCGATCTGGCTGTTGCTGATCCCGATCCTCTGGGCCGCCGCCGCGTGGATGGGGCGCCGCTCGCTCGCCGGGCTGGGCAATGTCACGCGCTGGATCGCGCTGGCGGTGCGCTTCATCGTAATCGCGCTGCTCGCCGGCGCCGCCGCCGAGCCCCAGTGGCGCAACGAGGCCAAGGACGTCTCGGTCACCGTGATCTTGGACTCCAGCCAATCCGTCCCGCTCCAGTCGCAGCAGACGATCGAGCAATACGTCGAGGCAGCCAAGGCCGGCAATAAGAACAAGTACGACCGCCTCGGTATCGTGACGGTCGGCAAGGACGCGTTCGTGCAATCGCTCCCGACGCCGCTGGTCGCCGAGGTTGAGCGTCAGCACGTCGGCGCACTCGACGGCACGAACCTCGCCGCGGGGGTGCGCCTGGGCATGTCCGTCGCGCCTCCCGACGCCGCCAACCGCCTGCTCATCGCCAGCGACGGGCAGGAAAACGTCGGCTCCGTGCTCGCCGCCGCCGAGGCCGCAAAGGCCGCCGGGATCCCTATCGACGTCCTCCTCTACAAGTACAAGATCGAGGGCGAGGTGATGATCGATCGCCTCATCACCCCCGCCACCGCCCGCATGGGCGAGAACATCCCGCTCAGGGTTGTCATGAGCGCCACCAAGCCCGCCCGCGGCTGGCTCAACATCACGCTCAACGGCGAGCCCGTCGACCTCGACCCCGACTCGGAAAAACTCGGCGTGCCCGTCGAACTCCGCGCGGGCGTGCCGAACGTCTTCACCGTCCCCGTCCCCGCTCGTAACGCCGAGGCCCACGAGTTCAAGGCCACCTTCGAGCCTGAGGTCGTCGGCGGTCGCATGGTCGGCGACGCCATCGCCGAGAACAACAGCCAGATGGCCGTCACCTTCGTCAGCGGCGAGGGACGCGTGCTCATCGTCAGTGATTCGCCCACCGAGAGCGAGCAGGTCGTTGCCGCCCTGACCCAGTCCAAGATCGCCTCGCGCCGCATCTCACCCGAGCAGTTCCCCGGCTCGCTCCGCGAACTGGCCAGTTTCGATGCCGTCGTCATGCTCAACCAGGCGTCCTACGCCTACTCGCAGGGCCAGCAGGAGGCGATGCGCCAGTACGTCCACGACTCGGGCGGCGGCCTGGTCATGGTCGGCGGCCCCAACTCCTTCGGCGCCGGCGGCTGGATCGGCTCCCCCGTCGAGGACGCCCTCCCCGTCAAACTCGACCCGCCGCAGAAACGACAGATGCCGCGCGGCGCGCTGGCCCTTGTCATCCACTCGGTCGAGATCCCCGAGGGCGTGTACCTCGGCAAGAAGGTGTGCGAAGCCGCCGTCAACGCGCTCTCACGCCTCGACTACATCGGCATCCTCGAATCGCCGGGCCTTCCCACCTGGACGCACCCGCTCTCGGTCGTGGGCGACGGCAGCGCCGTCAAACGCTCGATCCAGAACATGAACTTCGGCGACATGCCCGACTTCGCGCCGTCGCTCGAAATGACCCTCAAGGGCCTCCTCTCGGTCGACGCCGGACAGCGCCACGCCATCATCATCTCCGACGGCGATCCGCAGGCCCCCAGCAACGCGCTGCTTCAGAAGTTCGTCGACGCCCGCATCGCCATCTCCACCATCGGCGTCGCATGCCACGGCGCCAGCGACCAGAACACACTCAAGAGCATCGCCGAGAAAACCAACGGCAAGTTCTACAACGTCGCACACGACCAGCTCGCCACCCTCCCCCAGATCTTCATCAAGGAAGCGCAGACCGTGAAGCGCAGCCTGATCTGGGAGGGCCCGCCCTTCTCCCCCACCATCACCGGCGTGGCCGAGACCATGCGCGGCATCGCCGGCGTTCCTCCCATCAAGGGCTACGTCGTCACCGCCGATCGAGAGGGACTCGCCCTCGTCACCATGCGCGGCAAGGAGAACGACCCCGTCGCTGCCCAATGGCAATACGGCCTTGGTCGCACCATCGCCTTCATGTCCGACGCCACCACGCGATGGACCCCCGACTGGATCGCCTGGTCCGGCTTCCGAGCGTTCTGGGAGCAGCATATCCGCTGGGCCATGCGACCCAGCGGCAACGCCAACATCCGCGTCGTCACCCAGGCCGAGGGCGACGAGACCATCGTCACCGCCTACGCCACCGACGCCGCCAACGAACGACTCAACTTCGCCAACTTCCAGGCACGCCTCGCACAGCCCGACGGCACGGCTAAGGACGTTGAGTTCCGCCAGGTCGGGCCCGGTCGCTACGAGGCCCGCGTCCGCTCCGATCAATCCGGCTTCTATGTGCTGAGCGCCAACTACCGCGCGCCCGGCACCACGGAGGGCCAGACGATCGAGGGGAACATTCAGGCCGCCATCACCAAGCCCTTCGCCGACGAATACCGCACGCTGGAAGACAACGAGCCGCTCATGCGTCAGGTGGCGGCACTGACGGGCGGGCGGGTGATCGGGGGCGACGACCCGGTGCGTGATGACCTGTGGTCGCGTCAGAGTCTCTCGATGCCGGTGGCGCTCCGCCCGATCTGGCTGGCGCTGGCGCTCACCGCGATCGGTCTGTTCGTGATGGACGTGGGCGTGCGCCGCGTGCGCATCGACCCGGCGCTGATCGCCGCGGCCATCCGCAAGGCGTTCCGCGCGTCGGAGAAGGTCGCTGGCGAGCAGGTGGACGCGCTCAAGGCCGCCCGCAAGCAGGCGCAGGTGAAGATCGCCAAGCGTGCCACGGGTGGCGACGAGGTAAAGAGCGTGAAGTTCGAGGCGAGCAAGGAGCAGATGTCCAAGCCCTCGACGATTTTGAGCGATGCGCCCGCGCCGATCGTGACCAAGAGCGAGAAGCCGGCGGGCTCGAAGGACGCACCTATGAACAAGCAGGACGCCGAAGGCATGTCCCGCCTGCTCAAAGCAAAGAAACGTGCACAAGACGACATGAAGGAAGAGTGAGAATTGAACTCAAGCCGCGAGTGCGGCCGGGAGATTAGTCATGGCAACAGCTGAGTCAACGCAGTCCACCCCCGCCGAAGTGAAGGCCCAGTGCGATCACTTCCGCGCCACGTTCCAGAAACTCAAGGGCGAGATCAACAAGGTGGTCGTGGGCCACAGCGAGGTGATCGAGGCCGTGCTCATCGCGCTCTTTGCCGGCGGCAACGTGCTGCTGGAGGGCGTGCCCGGGCTGGGCAAGACGCTGCTGGTGCGCACGCTGGCGCAGGCGCTCACGCTCCCCTTCAGCCGCATCCAGTTCACGCCCGACCTCATGCCGGCCGACGTGATCGGCACCAACGTCGTGATGGAAGACCCCGCGACGGGACGGCGGAAGTTCGAGTTTCAGCGCGGGCCGATCTTCGCGCAGGTCGTGCTGGCCGACGAGATCAACCGCGCCACGCCCAAGACGCAGTCGGCCCTGCTCGAAGCGATGCAGGAGCGGAGCGTGACGGTCGCGGGTAACTCGTACAAACTCGAGAAGCCGTTCCTGGTGCTGGCGACGCAGAACCCGATCGAGCAGGAGGGCACCTATCCGCTCCCCGAGGCCCAGCTCGACCGCTTCATCTTCAAGGTCGTCGTCGGCTATTCACAGATGGACGACCTCATGACCATCCTCGACCGCACCACCGGGGCCGACAACCCCGAGGCGAGCAAGGTGCTCGACGGCGCGACCATCCTCAAGATGCAGGACCTCGTGCGGAATGTCGTCGTCGCCCCGCATGTGAAGGAGTATGTCGCGCGCCTCGTGCTGGCGACGCATCCGGGCACGGCGACTGCGGCGGGCGGCACGAGCGGGCCGACCAACAAGTACATCCGTTGCGGCGCCTCGCCGCGCGGCGCGCAGGCGCTCTTGCTGGGAGCCAAGGTCAAGGCGCTGATCGACGGACGCTTCCACGCAAGCTACGCGGATGTCCGCGCGATGGCGGCGTTGTCGCTGCGGCACCGGCTGCTGGTGAATTTCGAGGCCGAGGCCGACAAGGTCGATACCGATCACCTCGTCAAGGGCATCCTGGACCTGACGCCGACGGAGGGAGCGAAGGGCTAGCCGCACACTTCAATGCACGCCGAAAAAACAGAACTCAGAGGAACCAGAGGGAATCAGAGGAACGCAGAGGCGGACGGCCGGGTAAGAACCGGAAGAGGCACGGTCGGCGTGCGATCTCGAAACAGTCTTGATCGGTGCGAGGGCAGAACATGAAAGGCTTGGATCCAAGGACTTGGAATGGGCGCGTGCCTCCGAATGTCCCGGAAGCTTGGAACAAACTTACCGAGAGCGTGATCGGTTGCGCCATGGAGGTTCACTCGGTCCTCGGACCCGGACTGCTCGAACGCCTCTATGAGGATGCCATGTGCTTTGAGCTCCGCGATCGCCAGATTGAGTTCCAGCGGCAGATGCCGGTGGTGCTGAAGTACAAATCGATCGAACTCTCCGGGCAACGACTCGACCTCGTCGCCGGAGGCTTGGTTGTTGTGGAACTGAAATCCGTTGAGACGGTGCCGGACGTGGCCCTTGCGCAGTTGACGAGTTATCTGCGGTCGGCCGACCTGCCGCTCGGTCTGCTCCTGAACTTCAATGTGCCGCACATGCGCGACGGGGTTTATCGAAGAATCAATCCAACCTCCGTCCTCAATCGCGTTCACACTCCTTCCTCCTCATCGCCCCCCACTCTGAGTTCCTCTGGTTCCCTCTGATTCCTCTGAGTTCGCCTTCGTGAGACTCTCATGAAACACAGGCCATTCGATTCCTTCATCCGCACGCTCGCACTCGCCGCGATCGCGGCGATCGCGTTCATGTCGGGCTGCCAGACGTTCAACGTCGACATGAGCGAGCGCGAGATGCTCCGCATCGCCAAGGAAGAGTTCCCGATCGGGAGCGATCGCGCGTTCGTCGAGGAGCACGCCCGGGCCCTGGGGCTCAGCACGCGAAATCCCGAGGTGCCGATCGTCGGCGAGGACGCCTCGCGCGTGCTCTTTGCCGACATGGAGGGCAAGACACTCCGCCCGTTCTCGCAGGTTGATTACCGCGGCTATCTGAAGTTCACGTTTGACCAAGATGACCACCTCGAGAGCATCCGCGCCAAGCGCGACATCATCTCGCCATAACCATGCAACGAACCCAGACCATCACGCGGCCCAAGGCGCTCGAGGACCTGCTCGGGTCCGACCTGATCTCCAAGATCGGCGGGCTCGACATCGCCAGCAAGAAGATCTTCGCCGGCAAACTCAAGGGCGAGCGACGCAGCAAGAAGCGCGGGCAGTCGGTCGAGTTCGCCGACCACCGCCCGTATGTCAGCGGCGACGATATCCGCCACATCGACTGGAACATCTTCGGGCGCCTTGATCGCCTCTTTCTCAAGCTGTTTTTGGAAGAGGAAGACCTGTCGCTGCACGTGGTGATCGACGCGTCGAGTTCGTCGGACTGCGGCGAACCCAGCAAGTTCCTGTTCATGCAGAAGGCCGCGATGGCGCTGGGGTACGTGGGGCTCGTCAACCTCAACCGCGTGGCGGCGACGTCGATGGGCGGCACGACCGTGGCCGCGGAGAACGCCGGCGACGTCGAGATCGAGCCCGGCGAGGTCCGGCAGGTGCGCGACCTGCGCGGGCGGCGGCGGACGCACGATCTCTCGCGGTTCATCTGCTCGCTGGCGCCCGCGGGGCCGATCTCGTTCCGCGATGCCGCGGAACGCATCGCGCTGACGCGGCGCGGCAAGGGCGTGATGGTCGTCTTCTCCGACTTCTTCTTCAAGGACGGCTACGAGGCGGGCTTGCGGATGCTGGTGGGGCATGGGTACGACGTGTTCTGCGTGCAGGTGCTCTCGCCGCAGGAGGTCGAGCCGCCGATCACCGGCGACCTGCGCCTGAAGGACGTGGAGGACGGCGACCTGGCGGAGGTGACGATCTCGGCGCCGCTGCTGAAGCGGTACAAGGCCAACCTGGCGGCGTATTGCGAGGAACTCCGCGCGTTCTGCTCGCGGCGCGACATGACGCTGATCACGGTCAAGAGCGATACTCCGATCGATTCGCTGTTGCTGGATTACCTGAGGAAGAGGGGGGTGGTCAGGTGAGCAACGAAGCGAGACAGCGAGGCAGCGAAGCAGCGAGACAGGGGGAAGAAAGGGACGCGAGACGGCCGGAGGTGGCGCGATGACGCAGATACGACTGATGGTTGTCGGTGTGTTGCTGGGCGCGGCGATGGTATTGGGCGGGTGCCGCGCGTGCTTCTCTGAGATCAACGCGGAGCTTACGCACGAGCAGTTGGTCGCGAAGGTCCGCGAGCATTTTCATCCCGGTATGAGCCGCGATGAAGTTCGCAAGGAGCTCATTGATCTCGGCACGGACTGGGGCGAGTACGACTGGGGGCACGTCGTCTGCGATGACGCGGTTACAAACGCGTTTGTCGTGGAGGTCTGGACCTGGGGTATTCGCTGCGCGCTCGGATACGACTCGGGGCGACGACTCTTGTTTTCGGTCGACAAGGACGATCGACTGTCGTGCGTGGGTTACTTGCTCTCAAACAGTTGGGGCAGGCTTGAGAGGATCATGCCGTGACGTGGTTGACGCCCCTCATCGCCGGGATCGCCGCGGCCATCGCCGTGCCGTCGCTGGTGATCCTGTATTTCCTGAAGTTGCGCCGTCGCGACATGGAGGTGTCGACGACGCTGCTGTGGAAGAAGGCGATCCAGGACATCCAGGCCAACGCGCCGTTCCAGAAACTGCGCCGCAACATCCTGCTGATCCTGCAGATCATCGCGCTGGCGGCGGCGATCGCCGCGGTCGGGCAGCCGCAACTCTCGGGCGACACGACCAAGGGCGATCGGCACATCATCCTGATCGATCGCTCGGCGAGCATGAACGCGATCGACGGCGATCCGGCGAAGAAGACGAATCCGGCGACGCGTCTGGAGATCGCCAAGAAGCAAGCCGAGGAGCTGGTCGACACGCTGCGCGAGCCGGGCGTGTTCCAGAAGGAATCGGCGGACCAGGCGATGGTGATCGCGTTTGACTCGACGGCGGAGGTTCGCCAGCAGTTCACGAGCGACAAGTCGCTGCTCAAGGCCGCGATCAGATCGATCGCGGCGACGGACGGGCCGACGCGTCTGACGGAGGCGATGCGTCTGGCGACGGCGCACAGCAAGCCGGTCGTGGTGGAGAACCGCGGGCTGGTGAGCGGGCCGGGCTCGGTGCTGCACCTATTCGGCGACGGCAAGATGCCCGACACGATGGAGACGCAGCCGGGCGCGAACGACACGTTCATGTTCCATCGCGTGGGCGAACCCGAGAGCGGGAACGTGGCGATCGCGAACGTTCGCGCTGAGCGTGCCTTCGACAACCCGAGCCAACTCTCGATTTTCGTGGGATTGCAGTCGACGATGCGGGCGCCCCGCGCGGTCGACGTGGAGTTGACGATCGACGGAGCGGTGGCGGGCGTGAAGGCGGTGACGATGCCGCCGGCGACGAGCGTGTTGCCCGAGACGAGCAACACAGACAAGGGGGCAGAGGCTGGAGATTCCAAGCCGCCGACGCCTGTGTTCACGCCCTCGACGGGAGGCGTGGTGTTCCCGATGGAGCGAGTGGAGGGCGCGCTGGTAAGCGTGCGTCTGCGCGGGCTCGACGATGACAACGCGGGGAATCGGGCGCTGACGCCGACGGCGGACGTGCTGCCGACGGACGACGCGGCGTATGTCGTCGTGCCGCCGGCCAAGCGGCTGGCGGTGGCGATCGTTTCGGCCAAGGGCAACCTGTTCCTGTCGGCGGCGCTGGACGGCCTGCCGTTGTCGCGTCACGACGTGATGACGCCCGAGCAGTTCCAGAAGGTGCTGGCGGAGGGGCGGGGCGGGGAATACGACGTATTCGTGCTGGATGGGTGGGTGCCCGCGCCGGATGGTGATGGGAGTTTGCCGCCGGGGCGCTATGTGATCTTCAACGCGGTGCCACCGGGTGCGGGGGTCATGGACAAGGGCGTGAGCGGTCCGACGCAGATCGTGGACTGGGATCGATCTCACCCGGTGATGCGGAGCGTGAATCTTGATCCGCTCATCATCGGGAAGAACCGGGCGGTGGAGGTCGTCAAGGCGCAGGCGGGCGGTGCTGGCGCGGACGTGAGCGCGGTGGTGCTCGCGTCGACGACGAGCGGTGCGTCGATCGTGGAGGCGAGGGGCGCGGACTGGCGCGCGGTGATCGTGCCGTGGGACTTGATGGAGAGCAACTGGCCGTTTGACGTCGGGTTCATCGTGTTCACAGCCCAGGCGGTGGGCTATGTGGGTGGGTCGTCGGGCGGCGTGATCGGGCAGTCGCAGATGGTGCAGCCGGGCGCGATCCTGAGCGATCGGTTGCCGACGGGCGCGAGCAACGTGACGATCGAATCTCCTGCGGGCGAGTCGAGCAGGCTTGAGGCGGCGGCGGACGGGCGCGTGGTGTTCGGGCCGATCCGCGCGATGGGGTTCTATCGCGTGTCGTGGACGGGAAGCTCGGGGCCGACGGACTCGCAGCGCGACGGAAGGAACGAGCGTTTCTTTGCGGCGAACCTGCTGGACTCGCGCGAGTCGGACGCGGCGTCGGCGGATAAACTTGAGCTTGCATCACGGCCGGTGGCGGCGCAGGATGCGCTCGAGACAAAGGGGACGCGGAAGCTCTGGCCGTGGTTCCTGCTCGGTGCGCTGGCGGTGGTGATGCTGGAGTGGTTTGTGTACAACCGGAAGGTGCATGTGTAGAGGGAGCAGAGTGGGAAGCGGAGGGAGAGGCACGAGGCAGTCGTGATTGAAGGAGAAGTGGCGGAGTGCAAGGCCGCGGATGACAATCCCAAACATGCGGAGGGGATTTGGCGTACGCGGAGCGGCGAGCGAGTTTGGTTGCGTGAAAGGTGCGAGCGGTCGGAACGGGATCTTGATTGAACCGCATGGGACTCGGAAGCGTGCGAGCGTGGATGGCGGCGGCGCTCGTGATCGCGAGCGCGGCGTGGTCGCATGCGCAGGGCGAGTCATCATCGCTTGGTGTGGCGCCTGATGCGGACGGCGTGATGCTTGCGCAGGCGGGCGACGTGCCGGAGCGGAAGCGAGCCAGGGTCGAGGTGGTGAGGGCGGAGTTTGGCTACGGCGGCGAGGGGATGGCGGGGCCGACGGGCAACGGTGATAGGTCGGGCGCTCGTGCTCCGGGCGATCGATATGCTCCGATGCGTGTGTGGCTGGAGAGCGAGAAGGGGTTCTCCGGCTTCATGGTGCTCGAGTATGCGCAGGACAACTCGCAGGGGGCGCGGGTGATCGTGCCGGCCGCGGCGACACCGGGCGTTCTGACGCCGGTCGATGCGGTGGTGTGCCTGCCGCGATCGATGCCTGAGATCAAGGTGACGCTGATCGACGGTGGCGGCGGGCGGGCGCTCGAAACGAATCTTGCGGAGTTTCCCGACGGCGACCAGCAGAAATTGTTTGGGGTGGTGGACTCGGACTATGCGTATGTGATGTCGGTTGGGCGGCAGTCGCTGGCGACGGTCGTGCGGACGACGATGGGGTTGACGAGGCCTCGGCTGCCGGGCTCGATGGTGGATGATGCGACGGATTGGTGGGCGGACGTGTCGGCGGCGGTGACGGAGGCGGCGGAGATGCCGCGGAACGCCGGGGCGTACGAAGGACTGGAAGCGCTGGTGATCGCGCCGGAGACTCTTGGGGCGGTCGACCCGCGGGTCGTGGAGGCGGTGCGGCGTTGGACGCTTTCGGGCGGCAAGCTGGTGCTGGTTGTGAGCACGGGTGGGAGCGCGTGGCGGAGTTGGCTGCCCGCGGGCGAAGAGTTTGATTTCGTGGAGGTGGGCGAGGCGGCGCGGATGAGCACGCCGCCGGAACTTCGCACGATGCTGGGGACGATGCGCGATCTTGCGATGAAGCGGGACCCGACGCTGGTCATCGCGGAGGCGGGCGGGCAGGTGAACGCGCGGGCGATCTCGCTGCGGTCGCGTGGCGAGCGAGAGGGGTGGCGGACGCGCTGGAGCGTGGGCGGCGAGAAGGGACTGTTGGCCGAGGGGCCGGCGGGGTTCGGGTTCGTGACGATCATCGGCGTGGAGCCGGAACGTGTGGGCACGGTGGCGGACCCGCGGGTGACGCGGCGCGTGTGGCGTGATGCGATGCTTGGCGTGCTGGAAACCTGGCGGCGGAGCACGCTCAGGAAGACCAAAGACAACTACTGGATGTACGACTATCAGTACAACGCGTCCGGAGGCGACCTTTCGACGCGGATCGGGATGTCGATGGTGCTCGACGAACTGAGCCGGTCGCACACGGTCAATCCGATATCGTTCGTGGTGATCGCGGGGTGCATGGGCCTGCTGGCGCTGGTGCTGGGGATCGGCGATTACATATGGCTGGGAGTGATCCGCAAGCGGCACCTTGGGTGGGCGACGGCGCTTGGGTGGATCGTCGCGGCCAGCGCGGTCGCGGTGGTCGTGCCGACGGTCATTCGCGGCGGAGATTCCGCGGTGTCGCGTTGGCAGGTGGTGGACGGGCGCAGCCCGCGAGACGGCGCGGGGAGCGCGGTCGCCAGCGATGTGATCGCGAGTTTCATGCAGCGGCGGACGAGCGTGGCGTTGGAGGGCCTGGCGCGTGACGGGTGGTATCGCGGGGTTTCGGCGACCAACGGCTCTTACGGGCGCGGGAACTCGCGAGGGCTGTTGCTCCCGGCGCTGGAACTGCGGGAATCGCCGGGCGATCCGGGGTCGGGGAGCGTGCCGGCGGGGATGGATCAGCCGCAGTGGACGTTCCGCGCGATGAAGGGGATGACGGCGGCGAGCGAGCCGCGGGTGGTGCTGGAGTTTGAGGGAGATGTGCCGCGTTTGAGCGTTGAGATGGACGAGGGCGCGTCGATCGTGACGGGGCGGCTTGAGATGGGCGAGGAGGTGTATGACCTTTCGTTCTCGCGCGAGGGAGATGCGTGGACGGCGCGGGGCGTGAAGGGGACGGCGCTCGGCCCGTTCGAGCGGCAGGCGCTGCGGCTGCTGCAGACCAGCGGCGGGATCTCGGCGGGGCAGGCGGCGGGCGAGTCGATCGGGCTTGCGATGCGGGCGGAAGTGGCGCAGGAGGCGCGGCTGGCGAGCGGGCGCTGGGCGCGGGTGCACCTGTGGGTCAAGGGGCTGCCGACTGGACTGAGGACGGGGATCGAAGAGAAGGGCGTGATGACGCGGATCGTGCGGACGACGATCGAGCTGCCGGAGTCCAAGAAGCGCGAGGCGCGGGCGACGATGTGGACGGCGGACGTGGCGCCGATCGAGAAGGGCGAGAAGGACGTTCGCGAGGAAGAAGAGAAGCGGAAAAAGGCAACGGGAGCGCCGATCGAGAAGATCGAAGTAGAGCCGGAGTGAACGCGCGGGGGACGTGACAGATGGGAAGTGAAGGCGAGCGATGATTGAGGCGCGGGGACTGACCAAGCGGTTCGGATCGCTGGTGGCGTTGGAAAACCTGACGCTGAACATCGGCGCGGGCGAGGTGTTTGGCTTCATCGGGCCCAACGGCGCGGGCAAGAGCACGACCATGAAGATCCTGGCGTGTCTGCTTGCGCCCGACGCGGGGACCGCGCGGGTTGCGGGCTATGACATCCGCACCGACGGCGATCTCATCCGGCGCGCGATCGGATACATGCCCGATTTCCTGGGTGTGTACGACGATCTGACGGTCGACGAGTATCTGCAGTTCTTCGCGGCGGCGTTCCAGATCGAGCGCAAGAAGCGCAAGGGCGTGATCGACAGCGTGCTGGAGTTGACCGACCTCGGCGCCAAGCGGCACGCGATGGTGGACAGCCTGTCGCGCGGCATGCAGCAGCGGCTGGGCGTGGCGCGCGTGCTGATCCACGAGCCCAAGGTGCTGCTGCTGGATGAACCGGCAAGCGGCCTTGATCCGCGGGCGCGGATCGAGATGCGCGAACTTCTCACCGAGTTGGCGCGGATGGGCAAATCGCTGATGGTCAGTTCGCACATCCTGAGTGAACTTGCGGAGATGTCGACGAGCATCGGGATCATCGAGCGGGGGGTACTCCTGTACGCGGGGTCAATCCAGGACGCGTACGCGCGGGTGCGCGCGGGGGAACGGATCACGATCATGCTGGAGGCGGGCGGGCGAACGCCGGCGGAGGTGGCCGAGGCATTGTCGCGGGATGATCGGATTGCGAAGGTAGGTGTGGAGCACGAGGCGGGCGGAGCGTGCCTTGTGGTGGAACTCAAGGCGGGCAGGCACGGGCACCATTTCCTGCTGGAATTGCTGATGGCGGCCGGGGCGAAGATCGGGAGTTTCACGCCCGAGGGTGTGAAACTCGAGGACGCGTTTCTGAAACTGACGACGGGGGCATTGCAGTGAGCGACGCTCCCGCGAACAACTCCGGGACGGGCGCGAGTGGCGCGGCGGCGGTATCGGGCGTGGCCTCGTTGTCGGGGACGCGCTCGCGACTGAGGCGGATCGTGCTGATGCTCCGGCCGGAGAACCTGTGGCCGGGCGCGATCGTGCAGAAAGAGATGCGGGTGCAGGGGCGTCGGTACTTCACGTATCTGACGCGGGGAGTGACGGCGTTTCTGCTGGCGTTCATCACAGCGATGGTGTTCCTGGCGATGGTGGGATGGACGGTCGGGACTTCGGTCTCGACGAACGGCGCGGCCATGCGACTGCAGGAGTTGCAGGGGCTGGCGCCTGCGGTGAGCATCACGGTGTTCCTGGTGCAGTTGATCGGCATGTCGCTGGCGGGGCCGATCCTGCTTGGGCCATCGTTGTGCGACGAGAAGCGGGCGGGGACGCTGTCGGCGCTCTTGACGACGCCGCTGACGGCGTGGCAGATCGTGATGGGGAAGATGGTCAGCGCGTTCTCGCAGTTGACGATCCTGGCGTTGATCCCACTGCCCTTGGTGCTGGCGGTGCGGGTATTCGGCGGGGTGCCGGTGGAGTTTGTGTTCGCGGGGCTGGCGGTATCGTTTGCGATGGCGTTTCTGGGCGCGTCGCTGGCGGTGTTCTTTTCGACGGGTGCGAAGCGCGGTCTGACGGCGTCGATGCTGGCGATGATGGCGGCGATCGCGCTGAACGCTGCGCCGGCGTTGTTGATGGGGAAGTTGATCAGCATGGGCATGAAGATGCCGTTCAGCGTGGCGTTCGCGTTGTCGAGCCCGGCGACGGCGTTCATGTTGATCGTGGACCTGGTGGGCGGGGGGCCGGGTGTGCCATTTGCGGTGCGGACGATCTGGATCGCCAACGCGTTGACGAACGCGGGTGTGGGGGCGATCGTCTTGATGTTCGCGACGGCGCGGGTGAGGGCGCTCTTGCGGCGTGAGGGGGAGGGGGCAACGACACCCAAGGAGAAGGCGACATCCAAGGCGGGGGGCACGAAGCGTGAGGAATCGCGCGAGGTGGGCGGTCAGCCGATGATGTGGCGCGAGCTGCGGCAGAAGATGTTCCGTCGGACGTTCTGGATGGTGTTCGCGTTGCTCATCGCGGCGTGTTTCCTGGTGATCGCCAACTGGAATGAGTCGGACACCCGCAGCGCGACGATGATGACGACGGTTCTGGGGTCGATACTGACGCTGCTCTTGTCGACGGCGGGGAGCGCGGGGAGCGTGAACGGCGAGCGCGAGGCGCGGACGTGGGAAGTGCTTCTCACGACGGGGCTGTCGCCGCGGCAGATCGTGATGGGGAAGTTCGTGGGGAGCGTGAAGCGGCAGTTGTTTGTGCCGCTGGTGGTGCTGGTGCAGCAGATCTATTCGGTGCTGTCGGGGGACCTGAATCCTGTTGGCGTGCTGATGCACTGGGTGATCCTGATGCCGTCGGTGGCGTTTTTGTCGGCGACGGGAATCTGGCTGAGCATGCGATTCCGGCGGCCGACGACGGCGGCGGTGTTCAATCTGGTGCTGGCGATGGGAATGTGGGGTGCGCTGCCGGCGATGGCGGGCGTGTCGATGATGTTGTTCGAGCGCGTGCGGCTGGACGGCGTTGGCGACACGATCATGCGTGGGGTGCTGGCGATCAACCCTACGTTCATGGCGGGGACGAACATAGACGGGTTTTCCTCGCCGCAGAGTTGGATGGCGGCGGGTCATCACTTCAACCTGGGTCCGGGCGGGAGTTTTGGGGTGGTGGTGTGGGTGGCGGTGGCGGGGCTGGTGACGGGCGGCGGGTATGTGCTGGCGACGGCGGGCGTTCTGGCGGGGATCGTGGCGCGGTTCAACAGGCTGTCGGGGCGTGCGGCGTAGCGAGCAGTCACGCGCGTGGCATGCGGGGAAGCAAGGACCAGAAGCGGCGTTGAAAGACGGTCGGAAGAGTTGGGGCGTGACGGTTGTTTGGTCGATATTCAGGGCATGGGTCCGATGGGATTTTGGTGGCGATGCGCGCTGGCGGCGGCTCTGATCGGGGTGACGGGGCTGTCGCGTGCGCAGGAGGTTGGGCAGCCGGGCTCGCCGGGCGTGCGCGACGATCGTCGTCCGGAGGGCGCGCGTCGGCTGTTGAAGTTGTTCGACTTTGAGGAGCGTGAGACCAACCCGGATCCGATCCCCCACTTCTGGTATCGCGGCCAGGACGATCCGAGTGTTCCGCGTGTGAGGCCGGGGTTTCCGGTGTGGAACCAGTCGGAGTTGGAGTACGGGCCGGGCCTGGGGAAGTTCGGCGGGTGCGTGCGGATGCCGACGAAGGGCGGGAGCGCCAGCCTGATGCTTGATCCCGGGGTGCTTGTGGTGCTTCCGGGCGCGGACTATGTGATCAACGCGCAGATCAAGACGCACCATTTGACGCACGCGCGGGCGCGAGTGGTGGCGCGGTTTTTGGATGCGCAGTCGAAGGTAATCGCGGGCTCGGAGGTATCGAGCGCGTTGGTGGTATCGGAAGGGAGTTGGACGGCGGTGGCGATCGAGTTGGTGGGTCGTCGCGAGGGAGCGGCGTTCATCCAGTTGGAGTTGCAGGTGGTGCAGCCGGCGCAGGTGGAGGCGGCGAGGCTGGGCGTGCACCACGTATACGCGGAAGACCTGGACGGGGTGGCGTGGTTTGATGATGTGGCGGTGTCGCAGTTGCCTCGGATCGAGTTTATGGCGAGCGGAGCATCGAACATCGTGACGGCGCCGGAGCGGCCTCGGCTGTCGCTGGTACTGCGGGATCTGACGGGGGAGGAACTCTCGTCATCGCTTGTGGTGCGAGGAGTAGACGGGGAGGTGGTGTACGAGGATTCGCGGGTGCTTGGGACGGGCGCGGTTCGAGCGGAGTGGGACCCGACGCTGGAGAAGTACGGGTGGTATTCCGCGGAGTTGCGAGTTCGGAACAAGAGCGGCGACGTGGCGCACGTGAAGACGGCGATGGTGTGGCTGCCGCCGGAGGACGCGGCGTGGACCGCGCGTGCGGGGCCGTTGGATCGTCGGCGGTTTGGCCTGATCGTAACGGAGTGGAAGCGAGAATTGTCGGGGAGTTTGCCGCGGGTGATGCAGGAACTCGGGAGCGGGGCGGTCACGCTGCCGGCGTGGTCGACGGGGGTGACACCGGAGGGTGCATCAGCATGGGCTGGTGAGATGTCGGGATTGCTGGACACGTTGTTGTCATCGGGCTCGCAGGTGACGCTGAGCCTGCCGCGGGTACCGTCGGCGTTGGCGTCGCAGGTTCGAGTCGAGAACGACGACGTGTGGGCGGCGTTGTCGTCGGAGGGATCGGACTGGAAGCCATTTCTGGCGCCGATACTGGACGCGCACGGTCAGAGTGTTCGTCGTTGGCAGATCGGGCGGGCGGGGGACGATCGGGCGTTCTGGAGGGCTGCGCTCAACGACGATGTGACGCGTCTATCGAGCGAGTTTTCGTCGTTTGTGGCGGCGCCGGTGATCGATCTTCCATGGCGGATAGATCGGGCGATCGAGGCGTTGCCATCGCGTGGGGTGTCGGCGACGGCCGTAGCGCCGTGGGAGTCGACGGAGGACGCGGTGGTGTCGTTCGCGCGGCGGTGGCGAGAGAGCGGGAGCGGTGGTCCGCTGACGCTGGTGCTGGAGGCGCGGCGTGACGGCATTTCGGAGCGTGAGTCGGCGGATCAGATGTTCCGGCGCGCGGTGCTGTCGTGGTCTGAACTCGGGTCCGTGTCTGGAGTCGAGCCCCCGGCGTTGGCGATGGAGCAGCCTTGGGAGTGGAGCCAGGAGCGGAGGCCGCGGGCGGTTCCGACGGCGTTGTCAGCGGCGTGGCGAGCGGTGACGCGGGCGTTGGCGGGTCGTGTGGTGATCGGGGAGTACCGAGCGATTCCGGGCGTGAGGTGCTTTGTGCTGGCGCCGCGAGACACGCGTCTGGACGAGGGAGTTGGGGCGTTGGTGCTGTGGAACGAGTCGGCATCGTCGGACGTAGCGGTTCTGAACTCGTACCTCGGTGACGAGAAGATCACGGTGGTGGACGTATTTGGGAACCAGGAGGACGCGCCGCTGGACGGGAGTTACGTCGCTCCAGTGGCTGACGCGACGGGGCGGGTGCCGGTGCGACATCAGCCGGTGCGGATACCGATCACAGCGTCGCCGGTGGTGGTTGAGGGCGTGGACCATCGGCTGGTGCGTTTTCTGGCGTCGATCGAACTGACGCCGCGGGACTTGCCGGCGGTGAACACAACGCACGAGCGGAGCATCACGTTTCAGAATCCGTGGCCCGGGACGCTGGACGCGAAGTTTTTCGTGGTTTCACCGGGCGGGATCGATTCTGGCGGTCACCGGGACCGGAGTTGGGTGGTGAAGCCACGGGCGTCGCGAGCGACAGTGCTTCCGGGGACGACGGGTGCGTTGCCGCTGACGATCGCGTATCCGCCGTCGGAAGAGGCGGGCGAGAGGCCGTTTGTGATCGATGTGGAGCCGGCGACGGATCACAGTTACGGGCTGATCCGGATTCAGCGGTACATGTCGGTGGGGTTGGCGGAGATGGAGATGCGTCTGGCGAGCATCGGTCTGAGGAACGGCGACCTGATCGTGGAGGCGGATATCGAGAACACGTCGAGCGGGCCGATCAACGTGGAGTTGACGGCGTTTGCGCCGGGCGTTCCGCGGATCAAGGCGACGATCAGTTCGCTGGCGCCCGGGGGGCACGTGGCGCGGCGGTTCAATTATCCGAAGGGGCTTCGGACGCTGTCGGGCGAGCATGTGTATGTATCTGCGACGATGCCCGACACGACGGCGCGGTTGAACAAATCGGTGCTCATCGAGCGGTGAGGACGAAGATGGAGTAACCGGGCTCGGCCGGGGGCAGGTCCTTGCCGCGTTCGTCGATGGTGGCGAGCACGCGGAGGGGTGAGCGGTCGAGGAGTTTGTACCACTGCTCGAGGCTGTAGCATCGCAGGTGGTAGGTGAAGTCGAGGTCTTCCTCTTCGACGCGGTTTCCCGAGCGTTTGGTGATGGTCATGTGGCAGATGCAGGCCTCGTGGCGTGCGCGAGGTCCTCGGCGTGCTTCGGGCGGGAGGTACTGCACGACCTGCCTGACGGTCATGCCGGCGCGTTTGCCGACCCATACATCTTCGGTGGGGATCTCGTTGGCGTAGGCGGTGAGGGAGAGGCCGACGACGTAGACGCCTCCGGGGGCGAGGGCGCGGGCCATGTCGCGGAAGTGCGCGAGGATGGCCTGGTCGTTGGGGAGGTGTCGGATGGTGTTGATCATGTTGAACGCAAAGCCGACGGAGGCCCTGGGGACGTAGCGTGCGAAGCGTTCCATCGGAGCGTGGAAGATGGTGGCGGAGGGGACGCGGGATTGCGCGTATTGGACCATCTCGGGCGCGAGGTCGAAGCCGACGGTGCGGAGGCCATGCCGGGCGGCGGCACGGAGGTATCGGCCCGTGCCGCAGGCGGGCTCGAGCCATGTGCGAGCGGCGTGTGGTTTGGCCTTGACGAAACGGCGTGCGATGCGAGAGAGGCCGCGAACCTCGGCGGCGGTGCCGGGCTCATGGAGGACGTCATAGACAAGTGGCATGAAGTAGAAGAGGGCCTTGGAGGGGTCGGGCATGGGGCGAGGGTAGGAGGAACGAGGGAGAGGCAAGGGACAGGCCACGAGGGGGGGAATCACGGGCGGTGAGGTGAACGACGTGAATCGAGAGATCGCGGGAATGTTCGGCGGCGTGATGGAGGAATCCCGTGGGGCAGGTCGTGACGCGGGCGGGGCGTGTGCGCCGTTGGCGCGGCGTGGAGGGTGGGCGGGGTGGCGGTATGGAGGTGATTCGGCGGAGCGCGTACGAGTGCGATCGAGATCGAAAACAGGACGGTATCATGCAGTTATGCGTACAACTCCTCGATGGGCGTGTCTGTGCGTGGTGGTGTCGTTTCTTTGTTCGGCGGCGTCGGCGTTCGGCGACGTGACACTGGCGGGGTACAAGTCGCGTGTGACGGGCGAGGTGCTGAAGTATCACTCGCCGGATCCCGAGGTGAATCACGGGCTCTTGGTGCGATCGTTGGAGTCGTCGCGGTGTATCGAGTGGGAGACCGAGGCGGTGCCGCCCGACTTCACGGGCGAGTTTGCGAGTTTCGTGTGGATGTTCGGGCTTGATGTCGAACCGGCGGCGCACCGTTTCACGGTATCGGTGAACGGGGAGGCGTGGTTCGAGTTTCGGAACCCGGCGACGAGCGATGTGCGTGACTGGACGCTGGCGGGTCCGGGCGGGGCGACGCTGCGATTTCGAGCGACGATGATCGATCGGTTTGGCGATCTGATGGGGTACGCGATCATGCGCGTGCCGCGTTCGGCGTTGACACCGGGGAGAGCGTTGCGGCTTGGCGTGTCGGGCGAGAGCGCGGGGAGTTGGACCTGGTATTTCACGTTTCAGTCGGCGGTGACGGAGCGAGCGGAGATTTCGTCGAGTCCGGCGGTGGTTCGTGATCCGAGGGGGAACTATCAGCCCCTGACGTTGTCGGTGACTCACGTGGGCGCGCCGGCGGACGCGGTGATCTCGACAACATTCGGCGTGGAGGAGCATCGGACGCTCGAACTTGGGGGCAATCGATTCGAGATTCGCCACCCGGAGGTGAGAGAGCCGGTGGAGATCGGCGTGCGGGTGATGATCGGCGGACGTGAGGCGTATGTGCTTTCGTCTCGGGTCGAGCCGGTGCGTCATTGGAGCATCAACCTGGTTCAGCACAGCCACACCGATGTGGGGTACACGCGTCCGCAGACGGAGATCCTTGCGGAGCAGGTGAGGTTCATCGACACGGCGCTGGACTGCTGTGACGAGACCGAGACGTATCCGCCGGACGCACAGTTCCGCTGGACGTGCGAGGTATCGTGGCCGGTGCGTGAGTATCTCCGCACGCGGACGGCGGCGCAGATCGATCGGCTTCGTCGGCGGGTGAAGGAAGGGCGGATCGAGGTGACTGGCATGTTCCTGAACATGTCGGAGGTGATGGACGAGGGCGGGTATTCGTCGTTTCTTGAACCGGTGCGGGAGTTCCGTGAGCAGGGTCTTGCTGTGACGACGGCGATGCAGAACGACGTGAACGGCGTGGCGTGGTGTCTTGCCGACTATTTCTCGAAGGTCGGGATCGAGTATCTGATCATGGGCGAGCACGGGCACCGGGCGCTCATTCCGTTCGAGCGTCCGACGGTCTTCTGGTGGGAATCGCCCGCGGGGGGTCGGGTGCTTGCGTTCCGGGCGGACCACTACATGACGGGGAACTTCTGGGGAGTGCACACGGGGCGGGTGGAGGCGGTGGAGGACGAACTGCTGCGGTATCTATCGCGGCTGGAGCGATCGGGCTATGTGCTGGATCGCATCGGCGTGCAGCATTCGGGGTATCCGACGGACAATTCACCGCCGTCGATCGCGTCGTCGGATCTTGTGCGTCGGTGGAACGAGCGGTTCGAGTGGCCGCGGCTGCGATGTGCGGTTGCACGCGAGTTCCCCGAGTCCGTGAAGAAGGATGGAGGCGAGGGGGTGCCGACGATCCGGCAGGCGTGGCCGGACTGGTGGACGGACGGGTTTGGATCGGCGGCGCGAGAATCGGCGGCGGCGCGGGTAACGCAATCACGGGTGACGGCGTCGGAGGGGTTGCTGGCGATGCAGTCGGCGGCGGGGCTTGAGCGTGCGACGTGGGCGGAGTCGGACGTTGGGAGCGTGCGTGAGGCGTTGAACTTCTGGGGTGAGCACACGATGGGTTCGGCGGAGAGCATCCGGGAGCCGCTGTGCGAGAACTCGCAGGTTCAATGGGCGGAGAAGGCGGCGTACGCGTGGGACGCGGTGAAGCGTGAGGGGGCGCTCGACGAGGCGGCGATGGGCCGGATGGGTGCGTTGGTGGGGAGCGCGGACGGGCCGCGGCTGCTGGTGGTCAACACGCTGAACTACGTGCGTTCCGGGGTGCTGGAGTTGTACGCGGATCACGCGGTGCTTCCGTTGGATCGGGCGTTCAGGTTGGTGGACGATCGCGGGGCGGTGTTGGCGGTGCAGTTGCTGCGGAGCCGGGCGGAGGGGAGTTACTGGGCGGTGTGGGCGCGGGACATTCCGGCGTTCGGGTGGCGGGAGTTCCGCGTGGAAGTGGACGCGGAGTCCGCGGCGATGAACATTCCGGCGACACGGAGCGCGCGCGAGGTCGAGAGCGTGCACTATCGCCTGAAGGTTGACGCGGCGCGCGGGGGCATCAGCGAACTGATCGACAAGGCGAGCGGCGCAAACCTGGTCGATGCGGGCGCGGAGTGGCTGCTCGGGCAGGTCGTGCACGAGGCGTTGGGGAACCGGGAGCAGATCGAGGCGTTCATGCTCGAGAAGTATGCGCGGCGTTCGCTGGAGCGGGTGGTCGTGGAGGGCGTGGTCGACGGGCCGATCTGGTCGAGCGTGTCGTGGCACGGGGAATTGGCGGGGTGCCGGGGGCCGGGCGGGGTGCGTTGCGAGGCGCGGGTATTCCACACAGACAAGCGGGTGGAATTTCGCTACACGATGCAGAAGGAGCGGGTGTTTGATCCGGAAGCGATCTACGTCGCGTTTCCGTTCGCGGCGGCGGATGGGAAAGTGGCGTTCGAGACGCTGGGCGGGGTAGCGGATCCGAGCGTGGATCTCATCCCCGGGACGGCGTCGGACTGGCAGGCGGCGCAGGGGTTTGCGAGCGTGCGATGGGCGGGCGGCCAGATCGTGGTGTCGAGCCCTGAGATTCCGTTGTATCAGTTCGGGGGGATGAACATCGGGAAGTTTCAGCGTCGGGCGCGGGTGGAGCGGCCGCATATGTTCTCATGGGTGATGAACAACTACTGGACGACGAACTTCTGTGCAGGGCAGGAGGGTGAGTTCAGGTGGAGTTACGCGTTGACATCCGCGTGTGAAGGGGGGCCGGGCGAAGCGACGCGGTTTGGTTGGGGCGTACGGATACCGCTGCTGGGTCGGATCTCGTGCGGGCGGGGCGCGGCGCGTGCGTTGGAGAATCGGAGCGTGCTGGCGATGGACGCGCCGAATCTGATTCTGGTTGCGGCGCGCCCGGCGGTGCGTGGACCCGGTTTGATCCTGCACATGCGCGAGGTCGAAGGGAGCCCCGCGCGCCTTGCGACCTCGAATTGGAGGATCGGCGGGCGACGGGTCCGAGTGCATGAAGTGAGCGTGCTGGGGGAGGAGATCGGGGCGATCGATGGGGAGGTTGAGTTCGGGGCGCGAGAGGTCAAGTTCCTGCGGCTCGAGGCTGAATGAGCACGGCCCCGGGGCCGCTTCCCCGGGGTCGCGAGGGCGATGTCGGTACGGAGCGCGATCGCCATTGACGGGGACAGTCCCCCACGACCGGTGTTGGCGACGCGACGTACGGGAGCGTAGCGGGGCGCGGGAGGGTCTGCGCTATCGGTTCTTTCTTTCTGAATCCAGCACGGCGATGAACTTCGCCGGGTCGTTCAGCACATCCTTCTTGCAGGACTTGCAGCAGAGGCGGATGAGGCGTCCGCCGACCACGACGTCGATCGGCTTGCCCATGCTGCCGAGTTCTTCGCCGCTCACCGCGCACTTCTTCAGCGGATAATCCTTTGCCTGCGCATCGATGGCGGCCTTATCGAGTTCAGCGATGAACGTGTCGGGCTTGATCATGAAGGCCGTCTTCTCGTCGGCGGACGCGACGCGGACGAGGCGGTTGCCGTAGACGAATTCGACCGGCTTCTCGGGGAGTGCCTTTCCCGATACGACCGATGTCTTGAGTGGATAGAGCGGAGCCTGGTCGTTGATGATGGCTTTGTCGAGGGTCGCGATGTTCTGTGCAAGGTCGTTTTCAAACTTCGGCGGGCAGGACTTGCAGCAGAAGCGGACCTCGCGGCCGTCGTAGATTTTTACGATCGGATCGCCCATCGAGCCCAGTTTTCCGCCAGAGATCGGGCAGGTCGAAAGTGGATACGCCTCGCCGGCGCGTGTGGCGAGCGGGGCCTCGGCCTTCTTGTCGTCGCGCTGTGGGGGTTCCGATTTGGCGGGTGGCTGGGCGGCGTGATCCGGCTTGGCGGGCTGCGCGCTCGCGGAGACAGAAGTAATCGCTACCAGGAGACACGCGGCAAGGACGTTCTGTGTGTGGCTCATCGTTCGATACTCCTATTGATCCCATTATTGGGCACGAAACTCTGCGCGGTGCTGCCACCGCTTGGCGAGATAGAACACGATCGGGTACACAATCAACTCCATCGCGAAACTGATCAGCAGGCCTCCGATCATCGGGGCGGCGATGCGGCGCATGGTGTCGGCACCGGTGCCCTCGGCCCAGAGAAGGGGGACCAGACCGATGAACGCGGCGGCGACGGTCATGGCCTTTGGTCGGATGCGTTTCACGGCGCCGTCGTGAACGGCGTCGTACAGATCGGCGGCGCTCAGCAGGCGACCCTTCGCGCGGAAGCGGTCGTAACTGTTGTCGAGATAGAGCAGCATGACCATGCCGGTTTCGGCGTCGAGGCCGGCCAGCGCGATGATGCCGATGACGACGGCCAGGGAAAGGTTGAAGTCGAGGGCATGCATGAACCAGAACGCGCCGATCAGGCTGAAGGGCACGGCGAGCATGATGACGCCGACGCGGAACCACGATCGGCTGCTGGCGTAGAGCAAGAAGATGATGGCGACAATCGCCAGGGTTCCCGCGGCGACGAGGCGTGGAAGGGTTTTTTCCCAGAACTCGAACTGTCCTGAGAAGACGAGCGTGTATCCGGCCGGGAGCGGCACGTCGCGAGCGACAATGCGGCGAGCCTCGGCGATGTAGCCGCCCAGGTCGCGACCCGCGATGTCGACGAAGATCCAGGCGGTGCGTTGGGCGTTTTCGCTGCGGATCATGGGGGCGCCGGGCGAGAGTGTGAGGGTTGCGATCTGGCCGAGGGGCACCTGGGGGCGTTCGCCGCTGGAATCGGGCATTGCGCCTGTGACGAGGACCTGCTCGAGGGCCGGGATGTCGTCGCGATAGTCGCGGAGGTAGCGGATGTTCAGCGGATAGCGCTCCACTCCCTCGACGGTTGTCGTGACATTCATCCCGCCGATCGCGGACTGGATGACGTCCTGGACGTCGGACACAGTGAGCCCATAGCGGGCGGCGGCATCGCGGTCTATGTCGATATCGAGGTAATACCCACCGAGGGTGCGTTCGGCGTAGGCGGAGATCGTGCCGTCGACCGTGCGGACGGCTGCGGCGGCGCGTTCGGCGAGATGTGAGAGGGTGTTGAGATCGGGGCCCATGACCTTGATGCCGACGGGAGTTTTAATTCCCGTGGCGAGCATGTTGATGCGGTTCTCGATGGGGAAGGGCCATGCGTTGGCCATGCCGGGGAACGAGACGACGGAGTTGAGTCCCGGGTGCATGGTGCCGTCGGGGTCCTGCCATCCGAACTTGAGTTCCTCGGTGGTGATCGGGCGTTCGGCGGGCCAGAAGGAGGCATGCATGAGCGAGCGGAGCCACGCGGGCCAGTCATCGAAGAATCGCGTGGGGCGGCATGATCGCCAGTGGGAGCGATCGGGGTTGAGTTGAACGACTGTTTCGATCATGGAGAGGGGCGCAGGATCGGTCGCGGTCTCGGCGCGCCCGATCTTGCCGTGCACGCTCATGACTTCGGGGAACGATTTGATGAGTTTGTCGGTCTGCTGGAGGAGTTCCTTGCTCTTGGTGACGCTGATCGAGGGATCGGTCGTGGGCATGTAGAGCAGGTCGCCCTCGTCGAGCGGCGGCATGAACTCGGTGCCCATCTGCCTGAAGGGGTACCAGGTCGAGGCCAGGGCGGCGACGGCGAGCACCAGCACGAGCACGGGGCGTGCCATCGCCGCGCGGAACAGGGGCTCGTATATCCACTGCAGGACGCGGCTGATCGGGCTGTGATTCTCGTGGATGATTTTCTGTGGGAGGAGCAGCATCGCCGTGAGCACCGCCCAACCGCCGGCGATCCACCAGCGGTACGCCTCGAGGTGGGGCAAGCCCGACGCGAGCAGGTACAACGCAAAGGCCGGGATGAACATGGCCGCGAGCGTGATCGCGGAGTTTGCCGTAAAGCCCCATCGCTTGGGGAGGACGCGCCCGGTGATGAAGTAGTACATCAGGACGGGGATGATGGTGATGGAGAGGATGGCGGCGGCGGCCATGGCGAAGGTCTTGGTGAACGCCAGGGGCTTGAAGAGTCTGCCCGCCTCACCGCCGAGCACGAACACGGGGAGGAAGGAGACGGTGATGATGAGGAGCGAGAAGAAGAGTTGGGGGCCGACTTCCTTCGCAGCCGCGGTCATGATGTCGATGCGGGGCGTGGGCGGGAGTCCCGCGGCGAGTCGCTCTTCCTCGCGGTCGAGGTGCTTGTGTCCGTTCTCGACCATGATGACGGCGGAGTCAACGACGACGCCGATCGAGATGGCGATGCCGCCGAGTGACATGATGTTGGCGTTGATTCCCAGGAAGTGCATGACGAGAAGCGAGGCGACCACGCTGGAGGGGACGACGAAGACGGCAACGAGTTCGCTGCGGAGGTGGAGGAGGAACAGGATGCACACCAGCCCGACGACGACGATCTCTTCGACGAGCGTGTTTCGCAGCGTTGCGAAGGAGCGGTTGATGAGGTTTGAGCGGTCGTAGGTCGGTTTGATCGACACGCCGGGGGGCAGGCCATCCTCGAGCGCTGCGAGTTTGGCCTTGACATCGGCGATGACTTTGTGGGCGTTGGCGCCGAAGCGAGCGACGACGATGGCGCCGACGGCCTCGCCCTTGCCGTCGAGTTCGCCGACGCCGCGGCGCATCTCGCCGCCGATTTGCAGGGTGGCGACGTCGGCGAGCATCACGGGGGTGCCGGCGGGACCCAGCGCGACCGGAACTTTCTCGAGGTCGTCGAGCCCATTGAGATAGCCGCGGCTGCGGACCATGTACTCGGTCTCGGAGAGTTCCACGACGGAGCCGCCGACATCGTTGTTGGAGCGTTGGACGGCCATCATGACATCGCGGATGGCGAGGCGGTAGGCCTGGAGTTTGAGGGGGTCGAGGACGATCTGGTACTGGCGGACGAAGCCGCCGATGGAGGCGACCTCGGAGACATCCTCGACGGAGGTGAGCGGATAGCGGAGGTACCAGTCCTGCAGGGTCCGGAGTTGTGCGAGGTCGAGATTCGCGGAGACGAGGGGCGTGTCGGTGATCGGATCGACGCCGGGCTTATCGAAGGCGCGGACGCGAACGAGCACATCACGGCGATCGGCGGGCGCTTCGTCGATCGTTGCGAACCAGCGGTCACGTTCGGCGTCGCGCCACAGGCCCTTGGGGTGGTCGGGGCTGTAGTAGCCGGGGTTGAGTACGTACTGGTACACCCAGCCGACACCGGTCGCGTCGGGGCCGAGTTTGGGCTCAACGCCCTTGGGCAGGCGGTCGCGGGCGAAATTGAGATACTCGAGCACACGGCTCCGGGCCCAGTAGATGTCGGTGCCGTCCTCGAAGAGGACGTAGACAAAGGACTGTTCGAACATGCTGTAGCCGCGCACAACGGTGGCGCCGGGCACGGCGAGCAAGGCGCTGGCGAGCGGGTAGGTGACCTGCTGGTCGACGACCTCGGGATTCTGCCCTGGGTACTCGGTGGTCACGATGACCTGGACGTCGGAGAGGTCGGGGATGGCGTCGAGGCGGATATGGAAGATGGACCACAGTCCTGAGCCGACCAGGATGGCGGTCAGCAGCACGACCATGAATCGGTTGCGGATGGAGAGTTCGATGATTCGGGCGATCATCGTGTGCCTCCCGGGTTGCGGTTGTCTCCGACGCGGCGCACGATCGAACCACATTCCTTCATGTCCTCGGCGTAGTACGGGTTGGAGAGGGACTCGGAGCGCTGGAGCCAGTCCGCTTTGGCCATCGGGCAATTGGCGACGTAGAGGTCGGCCACAGCAGGATTGCTGGGCGGCATGGCGTCGACGATCGTGATGATCGCGGCGCTGACGGGCTTGAAGAGGTCGCGCTGCTTGTCGATCGGCTGAGATTGCATGGCGATCGTCGCGTCGCGAGCGGAGGCGATGAGCCTGGCGGCGTCATTGCCCGCAGCGGCTGAGCGGAGCGCGTCGATTGCGTCGAGGAGCGCGTCAACGCTGGCGGCGGGGGTGTTGGGCTCCTCTTTTCCGAACGGCTCGGAGATCGCGAGATACTCGGCGAGCACGCGGTCGACGAGTTCCGGCGGTGCTTTGGCGTCGTGCTTGGCCGCGGGGGAGGTCGCGGCAGGTTGAGGCGAGACGGAGACGACGGGTGACTTTGATGGCGAGGGAGTCGTGCTGTCCGGGCTCAGGAACTTGGCGATCGCCTCGCGGAGGCGGCTTTCGGAGTCGATGAGGAATTGCCCGCTGGCGACGACCGATTCGCCGGGGGTGATGCCGGAGAGAATCTGGACCATACCGGCGTCGCCCGAATCCCCCGTCGTAACGCGGCGCGGCTCGAATCGTCCCTTGCCGGCGCTGACGAAGACGAGTTGAGTGTCACCGGTGTCGATGATCGCTTCGCGCGGCACGATGGGAGCCGGCGCGGCCGAGGGCGCGTCGAACTCCGCAGTTGCGAACATCCCGGCGCGCAGTTGACCATCCGTGTTCGGGACGGCGACCCGCACCAGCGCCGTGCGGGTCATGCCGTCGAGGTTGGGATGGATGAACACGACGACACCTTCGAGTGGCTCGTGGCGCAGGGCGTCGACGCGGATCGCGGCGTGCTGCCCTTGCTTGATGTGGCGGAGCGAGCCCTGTGGGACACGTGCATCGACCCACATCGTTGAGCGGTCGGCGAGGCGGAGCACCAACTGGCCGGCCGTCACGCTCGAGCCGTTGTAGACGCTGGCCTTCTCGATGACAACGGCGTTGATTGGCGCGACGAAGGTGACGGTGAGAGGAGCGTGCTCGAGCGTGGCGAAGTGCTCGATCTGCTCCGGGGTGAGGCCGAGTGTTTTCAGGCGTGATTCGGCGGCTGCGGCGAGCGACGTGGCGGCTGAGGCGGCGTCTGAGGGAGCGGGCGTGTCGAGCGTGTGTCGGGCGGCGATGAACTCTTCGATCGCCAGGCTGAGGTCCGGGCTGGAGAGTTCAAAGAGCGGATCGCCCTTTCGGACCGTCATGCCGTCGGTGTCGGCGTGGAGTGTTTTGATCCAGCCCGAGACGCGGAGGTTGATATCGGTGCGGGCCGACTCGGGCTCGACAACGGTCGCGGTGGCGCGGAGGTGGCGTGAGAGGACGCCCGACGCGACGGGGACGGTTCGCACGCCCATGTTCTGGACGATCGCGGGGTCGATGGTGACGATGCTCGCGGAGGCGGACGTGGGCTGATGGCTCGGGGCGTTGGCGGGTGCGAGCGGGGTGAGTTTCATGTGGCAGATCGGGCAATCGCCGGGATGGTCCTGGATGACCTGCGGGTGCATGCCGCAGGTCCAGAGTTCCTTCTTCGCGTCGGCTGGTGTGCCTTGGGAGACACTGGGCGCGTTCGGGTCAGTCGGGGCGAGCCTCGAGGACGCGGGGACGAGCCATCGCTCGAAGGATGCGTGCCAGCGCATACCCACGTAGATGCCGCCCGCGGCGAGGGCGAGCGGGATGATCCAAGACAAGGCGCGAGAATCACGGGCGCGGGGATGGGTGGTCGTGTCAGTGGGCATGCGTGCTCCCGATTGGAGAGGGGAATTCGTGCGTGCTCGTGTCGTGCGCGGCGACGCTCGGAGAGGGCGATTGGATGGTGGAGATTGATTCGATGTCGATGCCCAGGCAGCACTCGATCTCCACGATTGCCTTGTCCATTTCGGCGTGGGCGATGGAGGTGAGTTCTTGGATTTTCAGGAGCGAGCGGCGGGTCTCGAGTGCTTCGGCGAACGTTGCGGCGCCTGAGGCGTAAGCCCGTGCGTCGCTATCGCAGAGCCTGAGCGTCGCGGGCAGGAGTGATTGTTCGAGGAAGGCGAGTTGGCGTTGCGCGTTGCGGTACATGACCAGCAGCGACACGAACTCGGCGACGCGGTCGGACGAACGCTGGCGGAGGATTGCCTGGGCCGAGCGCAGATCTGCTTCAGCCTCGCGGATGCCGGCGCGGATGCTCGCGGCCGTGGTTGGCAGCGTGATCATGGCGCCCAGGGCCTGCGAGACGGTTCCGGTGATCGAGGCGGTCGGGCTGATATCGGGAATCCAGCGCATGCGTGCCAGTTCGAGCGCATCGGCGCGGCCTTCGACCTCGCGCGCCATCTCGGCGACCTCCGGGAACACATCGGCCGCGGCCTTGAGCATCGGCGCGTCGCTTTCGGGGAGCGCTCGCGCGGTCGCATGGGGAGCGGAGGGATCGAGCGCGGCGTCGGGGTCCCGCCCCATGAGGGCGTTGAGGGAGGATCGCAGCGCCCTGTGCTCGCTCTGCAGGTCGAGCAGTTCGCTCTCGCTCATGCGCAGTTCGATGTCGGCGGCCCGCGTGTCGCGGAGCGGCGTGCCGGCGGGGGCGCTTCGTGCCACGGAGTCGACCATCATCCGGCGCAGTGCCAGATCTTCCTGGCGGAGGGTGATGGTGCGGGCTTGCAGCAGGTAGTCCGCCCATGCGCGGAGGATTTTTCGTTGCAGTTCGAACTTTGCGACGCGGAATTTTTCGCCAGCCACGCGTGCCTCGTCGAGGGCGACCTTGGCGGCTTGCCTGGTTTTCACGGGGAGCGTGAGACTCATCGCGGGATCGAAGCCGGCGCTGAGGGTGCTGCGGTCGAACGACTTCATGCGTTCGGCGGAGAACATGTACTCGAAGCCGAGCGAGACATTGGCGTTGGGGTACGCCGACGCCGCGTCGACGCGCTGCATCGCCGATTTCCATTGGAAGTAGGCGGCCTCGAGGTCGCCGTTGGCCAGGAAGGCGCGGCGGAGGACATCGCGCCAGGTCGGCGAGGTGGGGAGATCAGGCAGCGATCGGCCTTCATAGGGAGTCTCATAGGTCTTGCCGGCGTCGCCGAGTTTGGCGCGCTCATCGTCTGTGCCTTCTGGCGCGAGAGAGCAGCCCGAGGTCGCGGAGAGGGCGATCACGGCCGCGATGATGACGCCGGCGCGCACACCGCGCGGTGAATTCACCGCGCCGGCGTCGCGACGGAGCAATGCCACGGCGCTCTTGCGCACGCCAACAACAGGATTATCCATGGATCTGGCCCCGAATTCAGGTGGAAGCCGCGATGGCCGCGGAGACGCGGCTCGGGCTGATGATGAGGTAACGACACTCACAGCGCGCAAAGGCGCTCCGGAGGCGTCGCTACACCGTCCACATGCACAGGACCGACTGGATGGAATTCGCCACGCGCTTGGGCGCGAACTGACCGCGAGGAGCATCCGAGCGCCACGCCGCGGTGTTGAGCGGCTTCAGATCGAGCATGCTCGGCAGAATCGCCAGCGTACTCTGGAACCGCACGCCGGGCTGGTTCGGCGTTGGGCTTTGCGTCCGCTCCGGCCGCGTCAGTTCGCAGCGGCAGGCCGCAACCTCATCGCCCGTACCGCACGCGGGACGATCCGAGGTGCTGGCGACGCAGCAAGGGCAGACGCCCTCGGAGGATTCCACCACCATGTCGCTGGACGCCGGCTGCTCTGGCAGCGCGACCCCGCGCATCGCCGAGCATGGATCGCCCGCGATCCCAGGGAGGGTCTGCAGCACGAGAAGCAGGGCGAGGATGACACGGGAGATCAGTGCCACGGGAAGATTGTATACAGGGCGGCGATGGGCGTGAACACCGAGGGGTATCGGCTGTCGTGCCCCTCGATCGCGGATTTCGTCAGCGCGTCGCGTCCACAGCGTGATGATGCCAAACCGAGCGGCCGTTACCGGACCAGGTGACGGGGCCGCGGCGTCGCGGCTCGGGGGCGCATTACCACCCGCTCGGACCTTTGGGAACCATCGATATTCGAGAGACGATCGGCGGCGTGCGAGCGGGGTGCGGACATGCACGCGAGTTCTCGATGGATCGGGTGATCAACGGCGGCGCGAACGTCGGGCGATATTGCCCCGTGTCAGCACACCCGGATCGTCGCCAGCCCGAGTAGTTCGCCCAGTCTTGCGAGTGTTGAGGCCACATGTCCCACACCGATCGCGCAGTGGTGCGCCGGGCCGGCCTGCGACCAACGGTTGATGAACTCCTTGGCCGAGAGCGGGAAGCGGTAGCGGCTGTTGGTGTTGCCGATCATGAGGACGGGGCCCTCGACCGAATGTCCTTCTGCGATGAGGAGCGAGAGCGAGCCGTCGGCGCGTTGGACGACGGAGAGGAGCGTCACGGGGCCGTGTTTGACGGTCATCTGGATGGAGAGGCCCTTGCCGGGCTTGCCGTGGTAGACGGGGAGTGGGACAAGCCCAACGGGTCCTTCGGCGATCGCGACGTGGGCCGGGCCGTCGTGCCCGAGGTATACGACGTCGTCGGCGTAGTCGGCGAGATAGAACTCGCTAAAGGAGCCGCCGACGCCGAGCAGGTCCAAGATCTTCATGGCCTGCATGTTCTTGACTTCACATTCGCCGGCGACCGGGACGTGGTGGCCGGTGAGGAGTGTGTTGCCGGGGATGACGCTGGTTGCGATGTCGCGGTGCGGGGAACCGGCCTGCCCTTCGTAGTAATACGCGAGCGAACCGAGCCGGTGGCTTTCGACCAGTGCATCAAGGGCGCACGAGGTGCGTGCGGCGCGGGTGATTTCCGATTCGTCGCACTCTGGCGAGACAGCGAACTCGCGTTGGAACTGCTTGACTTTGGTGCGCACGCGATGGCCCGTGGCGGCGTCGCGCAGCGCGACGAGTTCGCACATCTCGATGAGTTCAAAGTGCGTGCCGAAAGCCGCGCTGTGCTGGGTCATGTCGCTGTAGACGTCGAGCATCCCGGCGTAGTAGTGGCCGAGCACGCCGGCGCGGTTGTCGCGCAAGCCTCGTGCGACCGTTGCGGCGTCGATCCACTGGGAGATTTCGATCCAGGCCGCCTGGTCGGCCAGGTGCCCGCTGACAAGGTGGTAGCGGATTCCCGCGCGTGCGAAGACGCTGGCGATTTCGGGTGCGGCGCAGGCCTGGCAGTGCTCCAGCCACACGCCGGTCATCAGGCCGCGGTCTGCGAGCGCATTGAACTTCTTGTAGTCGAGTTGGGCGACGGGTTGAAGATTGAGAACGACGACGGGGACGCCGACGCGCTGGACGATGGGCAGGACGGTCGACGAGAGCGCGTAGGTGGAGATGTAGAGAAAGAGGATGTCGATCTCGGATCGTCGGAAGAGCGATGCGGCCTCGGCGGCCTTGGCGGGGTTGTCCACGAGCCCCGCGTCGACGACCTCAACGCGGGACTTGCGGATGTGCGTGGCGATGCGCTTCTGATAGCCGGCGAGGCGTTCGCGCAGCCCCTTGAACTGGGCCCAGTAGGTGTCGAGGCCGATGCCGAAGAGTCCAACGCGGAGAGGCTGCTGGGATGAACGTGGTGTGGCGATGATGCACCTCCTCTGGCGTGGGGCTCAGGATGCGGGCAGGCTGGCTTGGTAGTTGGCGTAACCGATGACGAGCATGGAGAGGATGAGGATCGCCAGTCCGAGGGCGACAAGCAGGCGGGTGCGGCGCCCCGTGCCGCGCCATTCGTGGAGCGCGACACCCCAGAGCGTGCTGAAGATGATGATGCTGGCCATGTGGAGTGACCAACTGGAGAAGTCGTATTGGCCCATTTTGGTGGTGCCCATGCCGTAGAACATGAACTGCACATACCAGGTGACGCCGGCGACAGCGCAGAAGAGGTAGTTGGTGGCGAGGGGCACGGGCTGGTCGCCCGATCTTGGTGCCATGTATTCGCGTCCGCTGGAGCGTTTGAGATTGAGAGCGACGCACCAGAGGAAGTTGGTGGTGAAGCCGCCGGCGAGTACGACGCAGAGAACCGGGACGACTTTCCAGAGGTCGGCGGTGCCGTGGCGAAGGGCGGCCTCGCTGATGGGCTTGCCCGCGGCGATGCCGTAGGACATGGCGGCGCTGAGCACTCCCGCGATTGTGGCGACGACGAGCCCCTTGAAGAGGCTGAACTCGGCGATGACGGCGCGTTGTTCTTGTGCGGGCAGGTCCTTTTCTTTGCTCAGCCCGGCCAGGCCGCTGACCGCGATTCCGCCGAGGCAGATGGCGACGCCTCCCAGGACCCAGCGTCCGGAGACGCTGGAGATGATGGTGTCGAACTCGCCGCGAAAGATCGGGGGGATGAGCGTACCGAACACGGCGCAGAGTCCGAGGGCGACTGCGTAACCGAGCGAGAGGCCGAGGTATCGCATGGAGAGGCCGAAGGTCAGGCCTCCGACACCCCACATGATGCCGAAGCCGTAACTGGCCAGTAGGGTCGAGCGATCGGTCTCGCGGAGGATGTCGAGCACCTGAGGGCAGACGATGGCGGCCAATACCCAAGGAGCGACGATCCAACTGAACACGCCGCCGACGAGCCAGTAGGATTCCCACGACCAGCGTTTCACGCCCTTGTAAGGCAGGTAAAAACTGGCCGCGGCCAGGCCGCCGATCGAGTGGAGGGCCACGCCAACAAAGGGATCAGCGGCCATGAAGAGCTCCCCGAGGGGACAGGGGGCGCGGGCGGCGCGCCCGTTCCTTGGAACGATTCTCTGAGAGTACCGCATCGATGGCCGGGGCGTCGTTTCGATCGCGCGGAGCATATCGATCAACAACCAGATCGCCGACACAGGTGATGGCGGTCCGGGGCAAGCAGGCGCTGGCTGCGACCAACGGCGGGGGCGGTGGCGTCAGTCAAGAACCGACCAAAGCAGGCAACGTCCGCGAAGCCGGAGGCTCGCGAAGGGACGGTACTTGGGTCTCATGTGGGTCTCAGTTCCTAACGGCCACTGAGTCGGCACGGCGAACCACTGAATAGATAGTGGTGCGCGAACAGGGGTCAAACCAAGCGGAGAGGGGGGGATTCGAACCCCCGATACAGACCTAAATCCGTATAACGGTTTAGCAAACCGCCGCCTTCAGCCTCTCGGCCACCTCTCCGGCGTAGGCCCATCGTAGCCGCCATCGGCCCGCCACGCCAACCTCGTTCCAAGCCGCGACGGGACCTATCGCGGGATGTGCCCGGCCGTGATTGTCCTTCGGCCCAACCCCGCCGGAAGAAACCTCACCCTTGTCAGACCCTAGGCTTCCGACTGCAGACAACGGTCGCGCATTCTGACTAGGTCGTGCATCCTTCGACCTGCGCATGGGGAAGGTGAAGGCGTTGGAGCAGCCGCCAACAGAATTCCGGCAGGGGATGATCAAAATGCTCAAACGCATCTGCTGCGAGGCGGAGCATGCTGCTTTCGCGGTCGCGTACCCATTCCTCGATGCGCCCGCGGAACTCCTTTGCGAAGCACAGACCTACTACAGCGCTGAACTGATCAACTTCGAACCATTCGCCCGTGAATTCAGCCCCGCTGAATTGGAGCTCATCCGCGGATACATGCGCCGCATCATACCTCTGGACATCGATCGTTGGGCGGAGTTCAAGATGGCGTCGCAAGAATTGCTCGCGGTGCTCGAGAATCCACCGAATCTCGCGTGGTGAGCAGGCCGCCCTGAATCCCGCGACGGCAATCCGGACAATTGCTCGTACAAAATTAGCCCCGCCCAGTCTGGAATCCATCGCTTCGCTCAATGCCCGAGCTGCGGCAGCGTCTTTTCCAGAAGTTCCAGTGCCGCGTGCGTGTACTTCGGGTGGCCCTCGTGCTCGACAAACGCCGGCACGCACGCCGCCATCAGCACGCGGCGCACCATCGCCAGTTCCGTGTAGTTGTCATCGCTGGGCAGGCCCCGCTCGCGTCGGAGTTTGGCCATGTGGGACACAGGCTTGACGCCGTGCAGGAGATCGACCTTGCCCCAGTAGAGCCGCTCCAGGTACAGCGCATCCTCGATCCAGTGCCCGGGGTGCACGAGGGCCAGGTCGAGGAGCGTGCACCCGCGCCGTGCCTGCGAATCACCCGCGCGGCGCATCGCGTTGCCCGGGTGCAGGTCGCCGTGGCACCACGTGTGAATCCGTCGCGATTCCCACTTGCCCAGCAGCCAATCCAGGCGGTGCTGAACCTTCTTCACCGCCTCGTTCCACCGCTGCTCGTCCGTCAGGCCGTGGTGCTTCGAGTTCTCGCGCGCCCGGTGGAGCAGTTTGTCCCAATCGTGCGGGTTGGGTTGGTCGTCGACCGGGCGAATCTCGCCGGCGCGCCGGTGAAACTCCACCGCCGCTTCGATCAGTTCTTCCACAGCCCGCGCGCCGCCCGGCTTGCCAAACTCCGGCGTCACCGGCGAGCCCGGGAATCGCTCGATCACGAACCAGGCCAGGTCATACCCGCCGAGTTCCGTTCCGCCCGCCAGCATTCGCGGCGTGGGCAGATCGTGGCTCGCAAAGAACTGTTCCTGGCTGCACAGTCCAAGCAGCGTCGTCCAGCGATACTCCGCGGGTCCGATGGGCAACTTGACGAGCACACCGGTCTTCCGCCCGTCGGGGAATCGCCAGTCCGCGAATCCGGTGGCGGCGCCGCCGTGCTGCCATGCCGACTTGAACCACTCGATCTCGCCGAGGTGCCCGTCGCAGGCGGCGTGCAAGACCGGGTCGAGCATGATCGCCAGGTCGTGCGAGTCCTGGCTCGGCGCCTGCTTGTGTTCTGGTCCACCCATCGCTTTCCAGCCGCTCCTTCAGCCAGTTGTCGACACCCTGACGCCAGTCACCTTGCCCGTTCGGCGGCCCGCCCGCCCATTGAGTCCCATCGGCCCCTGCACCCGCACACTTTACCGTCTTTGGCTCAGGCGTCGCACGTGGTTCGATCAGAATTTCCGTTCTTCACCCGCCACGTCCGACCCACAGAATCCCGGCCCAGAACCACTCGCAATACCGACGTTCAACGTCTCCCTCATTTCGCCGCGTTGAGCCGCCGTGTTCTCCGCGGTGAACCGTTTTCCGAACGGTCTACGCCGCGCCGTCAACCCGTGAGAGTTCGATCAACTGTTCCACGCTCAATTGTTCCGCGCGCTGGCTTGCGCCGATACCCGGTGGGAATGCAAAGGCGCGGCCGAGCACACTCCCGATCTGCTTCCTGCGCTGTCCGAACACTTTCTGGCAACAGGCGGCCAATCGCGGCAGGTCATCCGTCAGTGGCGCCGTTCGCCGGACGATCGACACCATCGCGCTGGTCACATCCGGTCTGGGCCAGAAGCACTCCGGAGGGAGTGTGGCCACCAGCGAAATCTCCGCCGCCGCCTGTGCGATAATCCCCAGCGTGCCGTATTCGTCCGTCCCCGGCCTGGCCAGCAACCGATCCGCCACCTCGCGTTGGATCGTCACGTGCATCGAGCGGCAGTTCTTCCACGATACCAGCAGGGTCGTCATGAGCGGCGACGCCGCGCCGTATGGCAGGTTCGCCACGAGCCTGAACCCGCGCCCGCTTTGCTCGCCGGGCGCTCCGGGCGCCATATCGCGGAGCGCACGCGTCAACTCCTCGTTCAGCGCGTGCTTGCCGTCCAGGCAATCGCCCTCGATGAGCGTGAAACTCCCGTTGGTGGTTGACGCGAAGCGTGCTCTGAGCATGCGCGCCAGCCCGTGATCGAGTTCGCAGGCGATTACTCGGGAGCCACGCGAGAGGAGCTCCTCTGTGAGCGTTCCCGTGCCCGGCCCGACTTCGAGGACGACGTCTCCCGAACCGACGCACGACGCGTCGACCAGTTTGTGGATCAGGTTGTGGTCGAGAAGAAAATTCTGGCCAAGCGCCTTTCGCGGCGCGAGCCCGTGCTGTGCCAGAATCGCCTTGATGTCCGCCAACGTCTGCACGCCAAGACAGTACGTCGTGTCAAGCGACTCGGACGGGTCGCGCCCGGGGTGGCGGGCGAAGGGCGCTATCGCACTATCATCGGGGACATGTCGAGTATGTCTTCCGCTATCTCCCCGGCACGACGCCGACGACGATCGAGTTTCGTTACCACTTCGTTCGCTGCGCCGGCATGAACGTCCAAGTCGAGATGTACGCCGTACCGTGCCGGGACCAGAAGGGCGGGCCCAGGGGGACCTTGGGACGGTGGATGAAGTGATCAATCCGCACCGGGGTGAGGGCCGCACCAATGCGGGAGCGAACTCAGCATCAGCGATTCCGCGGCTGACGGGCCTTGTCGGCCGGAAATCGACTGTGCTCCCCGACCGATGACCGAAGTTCCCGAGAGCGAAAGAGGGCCGATCGGGATCCGCAGGGGAACCTCCCCCACTCTGCCGGCCTCTCAGGACTGATACGTTCATTTCCGCGGAGTGAATTGCATGACTTCTGCAGGTGTACGTCGGCTCGTCTACCCCTTAGTGCTGCTGGGATTCGCGGCCGGGGTCGTCATGCTCATGATGTGGTTGGTTGGCGCCTTTGAGCCCAAGATCGACGCGACTGACGGCGGCGCGGGGGTCGGGCGTCAGGCGGCGGGCGCGACGATCGTCGAGGTCGTGGCGCGCCGTATACCGCGCGAAGAAACTGCCGTCGGAACCATCCAGCCTGTGCACCGCGTGGAACTTGCGTCGCGGATACTCGCCCGGGCCCTGGAGGTCAACGTCGCGGCCGGCCAGAAGGTTGTCAAGGATGAGGTGCTGGTGCGACTGGAGGACACCGATCTGCGGGCGCGCCTCGCGCAGACGCAATCGGCGGTCTCACAGGCCCAGGCCGCGTTTGATCAGGCGCGGACGGAGGAGTCCCGGACGCGGGCGGCCGCGGAGCGGAAGGCGGTCGCGGAGATCGAACTCGAGCGGATGGTCAACGCGTTGAAGGCCGCGGAGGCAAACCTCGCGCGGGCCAGGCAGTCACAGGCCGAGAGCGAAACCGTGCTTGAATTCGCGACGATCCGCAGCCCGATGGACGGGACGGTCGTGGACAAGCGTGTGAACACGGGCGACACGGTATCTCCCGGGCAGGTGGTCGTGACGATACTCGATCCCAAGCACATGCAGATGGTCGCGAGCGTGCGTGAATCGCTGTCGCGGCGTTTGTCGGTCGGCGGCACGGTCTCTGTGAAGGTCGACGTGATGGACCATGCGTGCACTGGCACGGTCAGCGAGATCGTTCCGGAAGCCGAGGGCGCAAGCCGGACTTTTCAGGTGAAGGTCACCGGCCCGTGCCCGGAGGGTGTCTACGCCGGCATGTTCGGAAGATTGTCGATCCCAGTCGGCGACGAGAGCGTGATTCTGATCCCACCGGGCGCGGTGCGGACGGTCGGCCAGATGGATTGCGTCGACGTCGTCAGCGGAGCGTTGCTCGTTCGCCGCGCGGTCCGTCTGGGGCGGACAATCGACGGCGAACGTGAGGTCCTGTCCGGCCTGGTCCCGGGCGAGAAGATCGCGGTGGACTCGGCGGGAGGTCGTTAGCCCATGAGCGATCTCTCTCCGAAAGGCGAGGCGAGCCGAGCGGTGGAGCGTGCGGGCGGACACACCGATCACACCCACGAAGTCGCGGATCACGCGCGCGGCGGGTGGATCAACGGCATCGTTCGCACGTTTCTGCACTCGAATCTCTCGCTGATCCTCCTTGTCATCTCGGTGGCTCTGGGAGCCGCGGCGCTGCTTGTCACACCCCGCGAGGAAGACCCGCAGATCGTCGTACCGCTCGCGGATATTTACGTCAATGCGCCGGGGCTGACGTCGCAGGAGGTCGAGCGGCTCGTGACCACGCCGCTGGAGCGAGTGCTCTATCAGATCGACGGCGTGGAGTATGTCTACTCCATGTCGAGCGAGGACGCGGCGATCGTCACGGTTCGGTTCTATGTGGGACAAGACCGCGAGCGCTCGTTGGTGCGACTCTTCAAGAAACTGGAGGAGAGCAAGGACCTGGTGCCGCCGGGCGTCGCGGGCTGGGTGATGAAGCCCGTCGAGATCGACGATGTGCCGATCGTGACGCTCACGCTGCGGGGAGCGTCGGGCTCAACGGCGGACGAGCACACGCTCCGGCGTGTTTCCGAGGAACTAGCGGCACGCCTCGCGGTGGTTGAGGACACGTCGCGCGTCACGATGACGGGGGGACTGCCGCGGGTTTTCACGGCGTATCTGGATCGCGACGCGATCGCGGGGCGCGGCCTGGCGCTGCTCGACGTGCAGCGGGCGGTGCGCGCATCGAACACGCTTGCGCCCGCGGGCGACGTGCAACGCGTCGACCAGAACATCCCCGTGCGTGCGGGCTTGGTGGTCCGCGACGCGACGGACCTTGGCAACCTCGTGGTCGGGGTATCGGCGGGCAACCCGGTCTTTCTGCGCGAGGTGGCACGCATCGAGGACGGCCCGTCGGAGCGGGCGACGTATGTTCGCCACGGGTGGGGCCGGGCTCGCGGCTTTGAGAGCCACCACCACGGCGCGGGGACGCTGGTCGGAGGGGCAGCGGTCGGGGGCGGTCCCTCGAACTCCGGCGACGACGCGGTGCCCGCGGTCACGATCGGCGTGGCAAAGAAGAAGGGCACCAACGCTGTCAATGTCGCACGGGCCGTGATCCGCGAGGCGGAGCGTTTGAAATCGCAGGTCGTGCCCGATGGTCTTGATCTCGTGATCACGCGGAACAGCGGATTGACGGCGGACGAGAAGGTGTCGGAACTCGTCGAGGGGCTGTGGGTCGCGATCCTGATCGTCGTGGCGCTGCTCACGCTCGGCCTTGGCTGGCGCGAGTCGCTGGTGGTGGCCGTCGCGGTGCCCGTGGTCTTTGGGCTGACCCTCGCGGTGAATCTCATCGCGGGCTACACGATCAACCGCGTCACGCTGTTTGCGTTGATTCTCTCGCTGGGGCTGCTGGTGGACGATCCGATCGTGGATGTCGAGAACATCGCGCGCCATTTCTCGCTGAGGAAGCGAGCCAGCCGAGCGATCACGCTGGAGGCGGTGAGCGAGATCCGCCCGCCACTGATCTCGGCGACGCTGGCGGTAATCGCGAGTTTCCTTCCGCTGTTCTTCATCACGGGGATGATGGGCCCGTACATGCGCCCGATGGCGCTGAATGTGCCCGTCACCATGATGATGTCGATGGTGGTGGCGTTCACGATCACGCCGTGGCTGGCGTTCCACCTGCTCAAGAAGCGGAATTGGCGTGCGGGTGTGCACGCGGGCGACCACCACGACGAGTTCGCCGCGGCGAGATCGAGCCTGCAGTATCGCCTGCTCCGCCCGATACTCCAGCCGCTCCTGAAGTCGCGCCCGCTGGCCTTCGCGTTTCTCGCGCTGGTCGCGGTTCTGACGGGAGCGGCGGCGATGCTCGCCGGCTTCCGGCAGGTGCCGCTCAAGATGCTCCCGTTCGACAATAAGGCTGAGATCCTCCTGCTCATCGACACGGACGAGGGAACGGCGTTGGAACGGTCGGACGCAATCGTGCGTGAACTGGAGAGCGCCGTCGCGGCCATCCCCGAGGTGACGGATTACACGTCGTATGTCGGCGTGAATTCGCCGATCGACTTCAACGGGCTCGTCCGGCACTACTACCTGCGCTCCGGGTCCCATCAGGGCGAGATCCGCCTGAACCTTGTCGGCAAGAAGTCACGCGGGGACGCCAGCCACACGCTGGGACTGCGCGAGCGTGACAGACTCACCGCGATCGCCGCCAAGGGCGGCGCACGGCTGAAGATCGTCGAACTCCCTCCCGGCCCGCCGGTGATCGACACGATCGCGGCTGAGGTCTATGGCAACGACGATCTTCCCTACTCGGCGCTGTGCGACGCCGCGGAGGTCGTCAAGGCGCGCCTCGCCGCCGAACCGGGCGTGGTTGAGCCGGACGACACGGTCGAGACAGCCCACAACGAACTCGTCTTCATCCCCGATCAGGAGAAGGCAGCGTTGAGCGGCGTGAGCGTGTCGGAGATCGCGGCCACGGTCCGAGCGGCCATTTCAGGCGCGGAGATCGGCGTCGTCCACGCGCCCAACGAGCGGCAGCCGCTCGTGATCCTCGCCCGCCTCCCGATGGCCGACCGTTCGAGTCCCGCGGATCTTTCGTTGATTCAGGTGCGTGGGCAATCGGGCGGCGCGAGCGAACCGCTCGTCTCGCTGGGCGAAATCGGTCGGTGGGAAGAGCGCCCCGCGGAGCAGACGATCTATCACAAGAACCTGCAGCGTGTCGCGTATGTCTTCGCGGAAACGGCGGGGCGTCCGCCAGCGGACGTGCTTGTTGACGTCATGCACGACCAGGTCGACGTGGCCGCCAGGGAGGCAGGCGCGACGAGAGGACCGGGCGGCTGGATTGATGCTTCGACTCCGCGTGCCATGTCCGGGCGCTCGCACCTGTTCCGAGGCGGCGGCATTCCCTGGGCGGTCCGTGACGGCACGCGCGTCGTCTGGTCAGGCGAGGGCGAGTGGAAGATCACGCTCGATGTCTTCCGCGACCTGGGCCTCGCCTTCGGGGCGGCGCTCGTGATGATCTATGTCATCCTCGTCGCCCAGACAGGCTCGTTCATGATCCCCGTGGTGGTGATGCTCTCGATCCCGCTCACGATGGTGGGCATCATGCCGGGGTTCTGGCTTCTTGGCCTGTTCTCGGGCAAGGCCGTCGGCGGGTATGCCGACCCCGTGTTCTTCACCGCGACCGCGATGATCGGCATGATCGCGCTCTCGGGGATCGTGACACGCCAGTCGATCATCCTGGTGGACTTCATTCACCTCTCGATCAAGCGCGGCAGGGCGTTCATGGACGCAGTGATCGAGGCCGGGGCCGTGCGCCTTCGCCCGATCCTTCTCGTCGTCGCCGCCGCGATGCTGTCGGCGGTTCCCATCACCATCGATCCGATCTTCTCCGGTCTGGCGTGGGCGTTGATCTTCGGCCTGATCGCGTCGACGATCTTCACGCTCTTCGTCATACCGCTCGTCTATTGGATGCTCTACAGAAACGTCCCTGGCCACGGGGTGCAGCCCGCCGAGGCGAACGATCCGGAGCGCACGCATGTTGATCGCCCGGCATGACGCGCGGCGTGTGTAATCGAACAACGTCCGCGCGGGACCTCATGCGGCGGCGCGATCCAGCGGATCGGTGATCGCCTTGTGACACGCCCGGATGAGCGCGGCCTTGTCGATCGGCTTGCTGGCGTAGGCGTCGCACCCCGCCGCGAGACACCGCTCCGCGTCGCCGTCCATCGCGTGCGCGGTCAACGCGAGGATTTGACGTGGCCACTTTCTGCTCCGGAGCACCCGGGCCAATGTGTACCCGTCCATCTCCGGCATCTGCATGTCGGTGATGACCAGGTCATACACGGGCGGGGTCTGCAACGGCGAGTCGATGCGGCCGTCCACCGTCAGTGCCTCAAGCGCAAGCCGCCCGTTGTCCGCGACCCGGACCTTGGCTCCGGCCTGCCGGAGGTGGAACGCGATCAGGCGCTGATTGTCCGGGCCGTCCTCTGCCAGGAGGATGTGCGAGCCATCGAGCGGTCTGTCTCCCGGCGCCGGATCGCGCTGAGGGAGCGTTGCGATGCGGTGACGGAGCGACTCGGGAGGACGCATCTCGGACAGGTCCGGCGAGACGGCATACAACGTCAGGGTGAAGCAACTGCCGACGCCGGGCGTGCTCTCAACGCCGATCTCGCCGCCGAGGAGCCTCGCGAGGTCGCGGCTGATGCGAAGGCCAAGGCCCGTCCCGCCGAACTTCCGGGTGGTGGATGCGTCGGCCTGTTCGAAGGCGTTGAAGAGCCGAGACGCCTGCTCGGGACTGATCCCGATGCCGGTATCGATCACGCGGATGATCAATCGAGGCGTGGGCCGAGATTCGAACGCGGCGCGGATGGTGACGGACCCGCGTTCGGTGAACTTGATCGCGTTGCCGAGCAGATTGACGAGGATCTGGCGCAAGCGGATCGGATCGCTGACGATCGAGGCCGGGAGCGGCGTGTCCTGCATGACCCGGAATTCGATGTTCTTGGCTCGGGCCTTGACGCTCATCAGCGATTCGACGTCGAGGAGCAGGTGCTGGGGATCGACCATGAGGCGCTCGATCGCCATTTTCCCCGCCTCGATCTTGGAGACGTCGAGGATGTCGTTGATGATCGACAGGAGGTGGGCGCCGTTGCGTTTGATCGAGTCGATGTAATCCAGGCGGGAGGGGGGGGCCTTCGCTGGATCGCCGTCTTCGGTTAGAAGATCCGCGTACCCGAGGATCGCGGTCATGGGGGTGCGGATCTCGTGGCTCATGTTGGCGAGGAAATCGCTCTTGGCCCGGTTGGCGGCGTTGGCGCGCTCGCTGGCCTCGCGCATGTCTGTAATGTCGGTGCAGGCGCCGATGTAGCCGGCAAAGGCGCCGTCGCTTCCGACGCGTGCCGCACCTCGCTCAAGGATGATGCGGTAGGCGCCGTCGTGACGCCGGAGGCGGTACTCCATCTCGAACGGCTCGCGTCGATCGATGGCCGCATTGCATGTGGAGAGGCAGCGATCGATGTCGTTCGGATGGAGCCCGGCGACCCACCCGTCACCCAGTTCGTGCTCGAGCGATCGTCCCGTGAAATCGAGCCACGCCTTGTTGAAATAGTCGCAACGAGCGTCCGTCCCGCGGGTCCAGATGAGCATCGGCGCGGCATCGGCCATCAGCCGGAAGCGGGCCTCGCTCTCCGCCATGCGCTGTTCCGCGAGTTTGCGCGCGGTGATGTCGAAGCGTATGGAGATGTAGCGTTCGACCCGGCGGTCCGGGCCGAGGAACGGCGCGATGATGGCGTCCACCCAGTAGATGGTCCCGTCGCGGGCGCGATTGCACACCTCGCCTCGCCACACATTGCCCGAGGCGATGGTGCGCCACATCTCCACCCAGAGCGACTTTGGGTGGTGTCCGCTGTTCACGAGGCGATGGTTATTGCCCACCAACTCATGCTCGGAATAGCCCGACACATCGCAGAACTTCTGGTTGACGGCGATAATCTTTCCGGAAGGATCCGTCTCGGACACGATGGCGTGCTGATAGATCGCCGAGCGCAGCGCCTGCAATTCCCTGAGGTGGAGGCTGACGGAATCCCACGCGGACACCAGGTGCGACGTCATCGACCTGGCCATCGCATCGGCGCGGCGGGAGGTGCTCCGGAGCGTCAACACCACGAACACGATCAGCGTGCCGAACATGATGACGCCGAGCGCGAGCGTGCGTGGGATGTGCGAGCCCTGGAGTTCCGCCTGAGAAGACGCCTCGATCGCCGAGGCCGAGCGGCGCGTGCGATCGACGATCGCGTCGACGCCCGCCCGGTGCCGCTCGTACGCGTCGTTCATGGGCCCGTTCAGCAAGGCCTGCGCACCCGGCACGTCACCGGATCGTACTGCCTCGACGAACGCCCCCTGCGCCAAGGTGAAGAACTCCTGCGCCGGCGGGACCGCGGCGGCGTACACCGCGTCGTAGTCGCCGCCCGTCAAGATTGGGCGCCACGCTTCGATCCGTGCGTCGAACTCTCGCCGCAGCCCAAACAACTTCTGGAACAGCCGCTCGCGCTCCGCGTCATCTGTCGCGGCGACGATCCGATGGCACACCAGATCGCTCTCGACCAGATACATCGGGGGCGGGAGCACGTCGGCCAGGAGGTCCTTCTGGCGGATGATCGAGTTATACATCGGACCATCGATGCGGATGCGGTCGACCATCCGCAGCACAACCACCGGAAACGTCGCGATCATGATCGCCATCGCCGCCACCACGATCCACACGCGCCGATTGGTTACCGAGCCGTGCTGCATCTCGGGCGGTGAAAGGCCGCGGCCATCCTGTGGAGTGATTACCGGGTCCGTACCGGACTTCATTGCATTGACTTCGGTCAATCGCGGCGTGACCTTGATCGGTGAATACCCTTGACTCTGTCGAGGTTACTGAGTTCTGCTCATTCTGGATCGACATCCCGAGTAAACCCCGCCCGACATGAAGTTCCGACACGAAGTTATCTCACGATCTCTCTTGAGATACCCATTCTCAAAGTGGACGTCCACGGCCTGACGGGCTCTGCGCTCAAAGCCGCGGACACTCACCCCCCCACTCCGCCCACCCCTGCTCACCAGCGACTGGTTGAACACCCGGGCCGCACTCTCCCGGGGGGGTAACGGTTCACGCCGGAATCTCCGGATCAGGACCCGAAGCGTCCGGATCGTTTGAAGGACCCCGGTTATTCGTACGCACACGATTAGTCTTGGCGGTTGCACGGGGATTCCTGTGTTTCGTTGCCCTATCGCCCGGGCTGACGCTGGACCTGCCCCGCTCAACAGGTGGGTTTGCAGGGGTCGGTTCCGGGACGGGACCGGGAATCGCCATCGCGACGCGCGGCAGCGTCGCAGGATCTCCGGTACGCTCCGACGTGTGGGCGGTAGTCGGCTGATCGGCAGGACGATGCAGCACGAGCCGTTGAGACGCGGCGGGACATGAACACAGGACGGAGAAGCCATGCACACACCGAAGACACGGCGGGAGTTCCTGGGTGACGCAGCGGGCATCACAGCAGCGGCGATGGTCGGCACGCACGCGATCGGGGCCGTGCACGCGGGCGGTGGGGACACCATTCAGGTAGCGCTCGTGGGTTGCGGCGGACGTGGTAGCGGCGCGGCGGCCGACGTGCTCTCGGTGGGGCGCGGGCCGATACGGCTGGTCGCGATGACCGACGTCTTCGAGGACCGGCTGACGGCGAGCCACACGGCGCTCGCTGAAGAGATACAAAGCGGGCTCGATGTGGCGCCGGAACGCCGCTTCGTGGGCTTCGATGGCTACCGGCACGCCATGGATTGCCTGCGCCCCGGGGATGTGGTCATCCTCGCGACGCCGCCGGCCTTCCGCTGGGTCCATTTCGCGTATGCGATCGAGAAGGGGCTGAACGTCTTCATGGAGAAGCCGATCAGCGTGGACGGGCCGAGCAGCAGGCGGATGCTCGAACTGGCCGAGCGCGCGGGTCAGAAGAACCTGAAGGTCGCGGTGGGCCTGATGTCGCGGCACAGCCGGCCGCTCCAGGAACTCGCCAGGCGTGTGCAGGCCGGTGAACTAGGCGAGATCATCTCACAGCACGGGTACCGCATGCAGGGTCCCATCGTGAACTTCCGATCCCTGCCCAAGCCGGAGGGGATCAGCGAACTCGATTACCAGATCCGGCGGTTCCACAGTTTCCTGTGGGCCAGCGGCGGCGCGTTCAACGACTTCTTCATCCACATCATCGACCAACTGTGCTGGATGAAGGGCGCGTGGCCGGAGAAGGCGCAGGCGCTGGGCGGACGCCACTACCGCTCGCGCGCGGACGGCGTGCCCTACATCGACCAGAACTTCGACTCGTACGCGGTCGAGTACACCTACCCAGACGGTACGAAGATGATGTTCGACGGGCGGAACATAGACGGCTGCCAGGACCGGTTTATGAGTTACATGCACGGCACGAAGGCCTCGGCGATTGTCTCCGCCAACGGCGACTGCGGAACACCGAGTCGCATCCACACCCGACGCGACTTCAGCAGGGACAGCCTCGTATGGCAGTCCGAGGTTCCGCCGGGCCAAGAAAACCCGTATCGGAACGAGTGGCACGATTTCATCAACGCGATCCGGGACAACGTGGCGTACAACGAGGCTCGGCGCGGGATCGAAGCCAGCCTTGTGTGCAACATGGGGCGCATGGCGGCGCACACGGGGCGCGAGATCACGTTCAAGGAGATGTTGGAATGTAAGCACGAGTTTGCGCCGGGCGTGGCTCAACTCACGAAGGACTCGGAAGCGCCTGTGATGCCCGATGCCACGGGGCGCTACCCCGTGCCCCAGCCTGGAATCGTCACGGACAGGGAGTATTGACCCGGGCGGGGAATGTTGGATCGCGGCTCAACCTTCACGGTGAGCGGGATCGCGGTGTTGAACTAGTTGGATGACGAGATCGTCAACACCGGCTGCCCGTTCAGCGCCTCGAACAAGGGTCGCCGACCTCGCCGAGTTCTTCACCGTGAACGCCGCCAGCGGCCGAGGGCATCGAGTCATGAGTGCGCGACGCCCGAGGTGGCGATCGTCGAATACGACGCGGTCTAGGACTTAGGCTCCTGTTCGAGCGTTGAAATCACTGGTCTGCGAACTCCATCCGGGAACTGACGCCAATCGACCCGGGAAGCGGTTTCCTGCGAGACTGTGACGATGCCGGTGGTGTCCTGCATACTGGGTTCGGAGGATAGAGAAGCACGAATCAGACTCCCTGATCATTGCGGGTAGCGTGATCTCGAGTCGCAGCATCATCCCGGTGTACTCAGCCTGGTTGATCGGGATTCCGGCTTACTTCATGATGGACTCCATCTTCATGCGTCGCATGGACTGATGCACATAGGTGAATTGGATCGTGTGCATCATGGCCGGGTGCTACTCCAAGAACTTGATGACGCTGTCGAGCCATCCGGCAGACCGGCGTAGATACGCTCGTCCATGGCCCTGAGTTCGTTCACGTAATCCCGCCTGAAGTGACCCTTGTATTTCTTCCTTTGCGCATAGAACTCGTTCCGCGGCTTTGCGCTGTTCATCTGGTGCTGTTTCCGAGTCAGGATGACCGCCGGGAAGTCGTTGGGATTCCAGCCATCCAACGCTCGACCGCTCTTGATGTACCTCTTCTCGATCAGATGGTGCGCCTGGATCCTCCCCTTGGATCCGGCGGCTTCTGCTGCACCACCGCGTCGGTGCCATCATGTGCAGCAAATTGTGATCCGATGCGGTCAAGTTCCGGGTGACGCAACGCCCGATCCCGGTGTGCCTTCAGCCAGTCGATAGCCCACGCCCGGCTCGGTGACGATGAACCGAGGTTGGGCGGGATCGGCCTCCAACTTCTTCCGCAGTTCGCCCGCGTACACGCGGAGGTACTGCACGTCGCTGGCGTGCTGCGGGCCCCAGACCTCCTTGAGGATCATCTGATGGGTGAGCACCTTTCCTGCGTGTTTGACCATGAACGCCAGGAGTTTGAACTCCATAGGCGTGAGGCGGATCTCGCGGCGTCCGGGGCTTTCGGGGCCGGTGGTCAGGTCGGTCACAAAGACAAGTCTCGCGGCGATGTCGATGCGCAACGTGCGGCCATCGGCGGTGCACTCGTATGGCGGCACGTCCACGCTCCCGACAGCGCCACGATCATTCGACGCATTGGCATGGCGCATGGCCACTCGGAGACGTGCGAGCAGTTCACCGACGCCGAAGGGCTTGGTGAGGTAGTCGTCGGCTCCGGCATCGAGCGCGGCCACCTTGTCGCTCTCCTGCCCGCGTGCGGAGAGAACGACAATCGGCGTGCGCGACTCTTTGCGGATCGCGCGGGTGACGTTCAGGCCGTCGCCGTCGGGAAGGCCGAGATCCAGCAGAATGACATCCGGATAGGTGGTCACGGCCAGCAAGGCACCGTCGCGGGCGGTGCCCGCTTCTTTCACGCGGTAGTGGTTGGCTTGGAGCGTGGCGCGGAGGAAGCGCCGGATAGGCTCCTCGTCCTCGATGATGAGGACGAGGGGCATGTGCGCGGGCGGCGTGGCCTGGAGCGGCAGCGCACGTGCCGGACTTGGAGTTGAGTCGCTCATGACGCACTCCTCCCGATTTGCCCGCCGTCGGTCGTTGCCGGCAGGGTGGCAATACCCCGATTCTCTGCCGGGTCCTCCTTGGCTGGAAGTGCCGGCTGCGGGTGATCGATCGGGAGCGAGAAGAGGAACGCGACGCCGTTTGGGGTATTGGGCTCCGCCCAGATACGTCCACCATGCACACTGATGATCCCATCGCAGATCGTCAGTCCGAGGCCCATGCCTGTCGATGTCGCACGAGCGGAACTCGGGCCGCCGGCTTTACTGGCGCGGCCTCTATAGAAGCGTTCGAACACCTTGGATGACTCATCGTCAGCGAGCCCGGCGCCCTCGTCCCAGACCTTGACGACGACATTCGTCTCGCTTGTCCATGCTGATATCCCCAGCGCGGTACCCTGCGCGGTGTAGCGGAGTGCGTTTTCGACGAGGTTATGGACGACCTGCGGGAGCATGGCGTTGTCGACGCGGATCATGGGCAAGTCGGTGGGAACATGGACGCGGAATGGGCGCGAGGCGAGGGCGTTGCGGTGGCGTGAGAGCCCAGCCCCCACGATTTCCTCGACCGTCGTCCACTCCCGCCGCAGGTCAACAGAGCCGGACTCCAGCCGAGTGGCAAAGACAAGGTTGGCGATGATGTCATTGAGTCGGGACGATTCGTCAACGATCGTTCGGAGGAGGGCTGCGCGTGTCGGCTCGTCGATGCCACCCCCACCGCGATCGGTTCCTTCCAACTTGTGGGAGGCGTCCGCCTGCTGGAGCGTGCTCGCGGCGCCGGTGATGCTGGCGAGTGGCGTACGGAGGTCGTGGGACACGGAACTGAGCAGCGCGCTGCGGAGCCGTTCACGCTCGGCGTTGATGCGGGCAGACTGCTCGGATTCGGCAAGCGTGACGCGTTCGAGCGCCGAAGCGGCTTGCGACGCGATCGAATCGAGCGTGGCGAGTTGGGCCGCGTCGAAGGGATCGACGTCATTCGTCACCTGGGCCCGGACACCGAGAACTCCAACCCGGCCTTGGCTCCCAACCAGGGGCTGGTAACGAGCCTGGGCCGAGGGGAGCGTCGATGTGCCGCGACCAGCGGGGGTGCCGTGGTCGAAGGCCCACTGAGCCACACCTCGCTCGCGCGCAGGCTTCTCACCTTCGCCGGAGTACCAATCCGGAGCGCCCGAGCCTGCTGCGGCAGCAACATCAAGCCCATTCGGCCTGGATGAGGAAGCGGCTCCCGCCCCCGGCGTGGGAGTACAGACGACCGCATCGGCATGGAGCAGGTCGTGCGTATGCCGTGCAACGATCGCGGCGACGCTGCGGGCATCGCGTGCGGCTGCGAGCTCGCGCGAGAGCGCGTGCTGTGCGGCCGTCGCCCGCTCGCGTGACCAGGCGCGGATCCGCTGCTCTCGTGCGCGGGCCGCAAGCGTGCCGACAACGGCACCCACGGCGAGCATCACGACGAAGGTGATCAGGTAGCCGGAGTCGTTAATAATCAGCGTGAATCGTGGCTCGGTGAAGAAGTAGTTGAAGGCCAGCACCGCCACAATGCTGGCGAACATGGCCGCAAGGCGACCGAACCACAGCGCGCTCACAACCACACCCGCGAGGAGGATCAGTGACTCCTCGGACAGATCCGGGGGCCGATAGAACGCAAGCCCGAGCAGGGCGCACGCGGCGACCAAGCCCGCGGATACCGCGAGTTCGCCTGCGACACGGGCGGGAGGCTTTGGGGCAGGAGTGCTCCCACGACCGGAGTATCGCACCGGGTCTGGCACCCCAGAGGCCTGCTCGTCGCCTCGAACGACGTAGATGTCGATGTCGCCGCTCTGGCGGATCAGGGTGTCGATGAAGGAGCCAAGAAGAACTTCCTTCCAGCGAGGCCGCTCGGTCTTTCCGACAACGATCCTGCCGACGTTGCGTGACCGTGCGAAGGCGATCAATTCGCGAGCCGCGTTATCGCCCGCGACGGTGTGCGTCGTACCCCCGAGCGACTCGGCCAGCCGCAGGTTCGCGTCCAGCCGTTCCCGATTCGCGGTCGAGAGGTTTGCCGTGCGAGGAGTCTCGACGTACACCGCGATGAGGTCCGCGTGCAACCCGGCCGCCATGCGTTTGGCGGCCCGCACCAGTTTGCCCGACATGGGGCTCGGGCTGACGGCGACCACGATCCGTTCACCCGCGGGCCAGACGGCGCGGATGCCCCGGTCCTGCTTGTAGCGCCGCATCTCCGAATCGACCCACGCGGCCGTTCGGCGGAGGGCCAGTTCGCGCAGCGCGGTCAAGTTGCCCTTGCGGAAGAAGCCGTCGCTCGGATCGACGGCCCGCGCCGCGTGCTCTCCGATATAGACCTTTCCGGCCTTAAGGCGCTCGTGCAGCGCGTCGGGCGGGAGGTCAACCAGTTCGATCTCGTCGGCCTCGTCGAAGACGCGGTCTGGCACGGTCTCGCTCACACGCACACCCGTGATCTGCGCGACGACGTCGTTGATCGACTCCAGGTGCTGCACGTTCAGCGTGGTGTACACGTTCACGCCCGCCGCCAGGCATGCCTCAGCATCCTGCCAGCGCTTGGCCCGGCCTGATGGTGATCCCGGCGCGTTGCTGTGCGCCAGTTCGTCGAGGAGCAGGATGTCCGGCCGACGGCGGATCGCCGCGTCCACGTCGAACTCGTACATCCCCGCCGCTTGATACTCGATCTTGATCCGCGGGATGATGTCCAGCCCCAGCAGCATCCGCTCGGTCTCGGCACGGGCGTGCGTCTCGACCACGCCGACGGCAACATCCACGCCCTGGCCAGCCATCCGCTGCGCCGCCGCGAGCATGGCGTAGGTCTTGCCGACGCCCGGCGACATGCCAAAGAAGATCTTCAGCCGCCCGCGGGGCTGCGCCGATCCCGCGACCTGTTCGCCATCGACAGTGCCCCGCTGCTCACGCTTGAAGCGGTCCAAGACCTCGTCGGTCGGTTGCGGGCTCGGGTTGGTCTCCTCGGGAGCCATCTGATGCGTCATCGTATTGAGCCGTCGTCATCATCACCGCGAAATGTTGCGAGGGACTGATTCAGGGCGAACACGTTCACCACAGGCTCACCGAGCACGCCGAGGGCACGGCCTTGGGTGTGCTCACGGACGAGCGCACGGACGGCATCCTCGGTCAAGCCGCGGGCCTTGGCAACGCGAGGTACCTGGTACTCGGCCGCTGCGGGAGAGATGTGCGGGTCCAGGCCGCTGGCGGAGGCGGTGACCAGGTCGACCGGGACGGCGGACGTGCGGGATGGTGAGCCGGAAGCGACGCGCACGATGCCGACGCTTGCGTCCGCCGCATCGAGGGCGGCGATGCGGGCCTTGATGTTGTCGAGGAGCGCCGGGTTGGTCGGGGCGAGGTTGCTGCCGCTCGATCCCGTGCCCTTGTCTAGGTTGAGCGCGGTGTACGGCACGGGGGCGGTGGCGCTGGGTCGGCCCCAGAACCACGTGGCCAGCCGAAGTGCCGACGCGGGGTCACTCGTACCAAACTCCTGGCCGATGAGCGAGGAGCCGATGGGCTTGCCATCGGCATCAACGATGATCGAACCATTGGCCTTGTCGGCGTATGCGACCTGCGCGACAGCGGTGATGACGATCGGATAGACCACGCCCGTGATGAGCGAGAGGAGCACGAAGAGAACGAGCGCGGGGCGAAGGTGGGTGAGCATGGTTCAGTTCCAGAACGCAAGCAGGTTCACGAGGACATCGATGACCTTGATCCCGACGAACGGCACGATGAGCCCGCCCACGCCGTAGACGAGCAGGTTGTGCCCGAGCAGGCGGCTGGCCTCGACGGGGCGGTACTTCACACCGCGGAGGGCAAGCGGGATAAGCATCACGATGATCAGAGCGTTGAAGACGACGCTTGACAGGATCGCCGTCTCGGGGTTCAGCCGCATGATGTTGAGCGTGCCCAGCGCGGGGTAGGTGCTCATGAACGCGGCGGGGATGATGGCGAAGTACTTGGCGACGTCGTTGGCGATGCTGAAAGTGGTGAGCGAGCCGCGGGTCATGAGGAGTTGCTTGCCGATGCGGACGATCTCGATGAGTTTGGTTGGGTTGGAGTCCAGGTCGACCATGTTGCCCGCTTCCTTCGCCGCCTGCGTGCCGCTGTTCATCGCGACGGCGACATCGGCCTGCGCGAGCGCGGGGGCGTCGTTGGTGCCGTCGCCGGTCATGGCGACGAGTCTCCCGCCCTGCTGATACTCGCGGATGAGTTTCAACTTGGCTTCGGGCGTGGCCTGCGCGAGAAAGTCGTCAACTCCCGCCTCGGCGGCGATCGCGGCGGCGGTCACGGGGTTATCTCCGGTGATCATCACGGTCTTGATACCCATGCGGCGGAGTTCCGCGAAGCGCTCGGCGATTCCTCCCTTGACAATGTCCTTGAGTTCGATCACGCCCAATGTCCTGCCGCTGCCGTCAGCGACGACCAGCGGCGTGCTGCCGCGCTTGGAGACCTCGTTCACGATCTCGCGGGCCTGCACGCTCGGCGTGCCGCCCATGCGCGAGACGTACGCCTCGATCGCGTCGGCGGAGCCCTTTCGGATCTGGCGACCCTGGGGGTACCGCGTGGAGACTGGCAGATCGACGCCGCTCATGCGGGTGTTGGCGGTGAACGGGACAAATGACGCGGGCTTGTCATCGAAGCCGAGCGCGTGCATGTCGCGCTCGCGAATGTTGTACTTCTGCTTGGCGAGCACGACGATGGAACGGCCTTCGGGCGTCTCGTCCGCGAGCGAAGAGATCTGGGCCGCGTCGGCGAGTTGCTCGGCGGTGGTCCCGTCAACGGAATAGAACGCCGACGCCATGCGGTTGCCGAAGGTGATCGTGCCGGTCTTGTCCAACAGCAGCACATCAACATCGCCCGCGGCCTCGACCGCTCGCCCGCTGGTGGCGATGACGTTGGCCTGCACAAGGCGGTCCATGCCCGCGATGCGGATCGCCGAGAGCAAACCGCCGATGGTCGTGGGGATCAAGCACACCAAGAGCGCGACGAGCACGGTTACGGTGATGGGCGACGCGGTGGTTCCGGCGTCTGCGGCCTTTGCCTGCGTCACCGCATAGATCGAGTACGGCAGCAGCGTGGCGCAGGCGAGCAGAAACGTGATCGTCAGCGCGGCGAGCAGGATGTCGAGCGCGATCTCGTTGGGCGTCTTCTGACGCTTGGCCCCTTCGACCATCGCGATCATGCGGTCGAGGAACGACGAGCCCGGGTCCGCCGCGATCCGCACGATGAGCCAATCGCTCAGGACCTGCGTGCCGCCAACGACGCTGGAGCGATCGCCGCCCGCCTCGCGGATGACCGGCGCGGATTCTCCGGTGACAGCGGACTCGTTCACGCTCGCGACGCCCTCGATCACCTCGCCATCGCCCGGGATGATGTCCCCCGCTTGCACAAGCACGATGTCGTCCTTGCGGAGTGTTGCGCCGGAGACACTCTCGGTCTTCAGCGTGCCGATATCCGTGGCCCTCTGCTTCTCACCAGTACCTCGTGCCCAGAGCCCAGTGCGTACTTTCCTCGCCGTCACGTCACGCTTGCTTTTCCGCAGGCTCGCGGCCTGGGCCTTGCCCCGCCCCTGGGCCATCGCCTCGGCGAAGTTCGCAAACAGCACGGTGAACCACAGCCATAGCGCGATCACGAGCACGAGCGTCGGCGAGTATCCGCCCGCTTCACCCTTGCCGACGAACCCTGCGACCGCAAGGAGCGTTGTGAGCACGCTGACCACCCACACGACGAACATGACGGGGTTACGGATCTGGACGCGCGGGTCGAGTTTGGCCAGCGCCGAACCGATGGCAGGGCGCACGATGGCGGGGTTGAAGATCGATGAGGACGCGTGAGTGGTCGGATGAGGCATGGCGGGTTCCAAAGGACGTCGGGGTTACTTGGAGACAAGTTGCAGATGCTCCACCACGGGTCCGAGGGCGAGCGCGGGCACGAAGGTGAGTGCTCCGACGATCACGACCACCGCGACGAGCATGAGCACGAACACCGGCGTGTGCGTAGGCAACGTGCCGCTCGTCATCGGGCTGACCCGCTTCGCGGCGAGCGACCCCGCGACGGCGAGCACCGGCACGATGATCCAGAACCGGCTGAACCACATCGCCAGCCCCAGCGCGATGTTGTAGAAGGGCGTGTTCGCCGCCAGCCCAGCGAAGGCCGAGCCGTTGTTGTTGCCCGCGCTGCTGAAGGCGTAGAGGATCTGGCTGAAGCCGTGCGGGCCCGGGTTGCTCGTGGTGTTGCCTTCGGGAATGAGCACGGCAACCGCGGTGCCGACGAGCACGATCGCGCACGGCACCAGCACGCAGACCATCGCCATCTTCATCTCGAAGGGCTCGATTTTCTTGCCCAGATACTCCGGCGCGCGGCCGACCATCAGCCCCGCCACGAAGACGGCGACGATGACGAACATGAGCATCCCGTAGAGGCCCGACCCCGCGCCGCCGAAGACGACCTCGCCGAGTTGCATGAGCCACATGGGGATGAGCCCGCCCAGCGGCGTGAATGAGTCGTGCATGGAGTTGACGCTGCCGTTGCTCGCGGCGGTGGTCGCGGCGGCCCAGAGCGCGGAGTTGACGACGCCGAACCGTGCTTCCTTGCCCTCCATATTGCCGCCGAGTTCACCCAGGCTTGCCGTGGTATCGACGCCGAAGGCTGCGATAGCCGGGTTGCCCCGGGCCTCGAGCGCGTACGCAGCGGTGAGAAGTGGCACGAAGATCACCAGCATCGCCGCGAGCACGGCCCAGCCCTGTCGCCGGTCGCGGACCATCTCGCCGAATGTCCAGCAGAGCGCGGCGGGAATCAGAAGGATCGCCAGCGCTTGCAAGAAATTCGAGAGTGCCGTCGGGTTCTCCAGCGGGTGCGCGGAGTTGACATTGAAGAACCCGCCGCCGTTGGTGCCGAGTTGCTTGATCGCGATCTGCGAAGCGGCCGGACCGAGCGGGATGGTCTGCGTTGTCACCGCGACGCCATCGGAGGTTGCGGGGGAGAGCGGCACTATGAGCGCGACCTCTTGCGGCCCGCGGAACGTCTGCACGACACCCTGGCTTACAAGCGCGAGCGCAAGCACCGCGCTCAGCGGCAGCAGGATGTAGAGCGTCACGCGTGTGAGGTCCGCCCAGCAGTTGCCGATCGTGGCAGACGACCTGCGAGCAAGACCGCGAATGAGCGCAGCCAGCACGGCGATGCCGGTCGCGGCGCTCAGGACGTTCTGCACGCCCAGCCCGAGCATCTGCGTGAGATACGACATCGTCGACTCGCCGCCGTAGCCCTGCCAGTTGGTGTTGGTGGCGAAGGAGATCGCGGTGTTGAACGCGGACGAGGCCTCGACCGAGCCGAGCCCCGCCGGGTTCGCGGGGAGCATGTGCTGCAATCGCTGCAACGCAAAGACGGCGATGAAGCCAAGGGCATTGAAGACGAGGATGCCCGCGGCGTATGGCTTCCAGCCTGTCTCGACGGGCCGGTTCTCCGCGTTGGTACGAACACCGCAGATGGCGTAGATGCCACGCTCCAACAAACCGAGCGCGCGTCCCAACCCCAACGGCGCTTCACCCGCCTTCCCTTCCAGCACGCGGGCCATGAACCAACCCAGAGGCTTGACGAGCGCGAGCAGCACCGCAAGGTAGATCAACAGTTGCAGCACACCCGCGCCTGTGATCGCTGCGAGCGTCGGCGCGGGGACCGGGGCAGATGCAAGGGTGTTCACTGAAACCACTCCGGCTTGAGCAGCGCAACCAAGAGATAGACGAGCAGTGCGGCGGCGATAATCGCAGCGAGCGCATAGATGATCGTTTGAGGTGTCATGGGCCGTTCTCCCTGTGCCGAGCAACTACGTCGCGAGCGACGGGCAGTTCGGGGCGCTGCGGCTGGCCCAGAGGCCGCAGCCACTCGCACGCACGCACCAAGCCGAACGTTGCGAGCAGGCAGGCGACGAAGAACGCGATGGGGATGAGGTCGTTCATGGAGTGGCCCGCGGACGGGAGAGTGATCGGCGACACAGTGCGATCATGGCATGAGCATCGCCATCCACGGAGGTCTTGTCGCTCAGCCGGGCATAAACGAGATGCCTCACCGCATCAACGCGGCATAAAGAAGGCCATCGCCGCGCGACGGGGGCTTCGAGACGGTGCCAAGTGTCGAAGCGGCATTGATTCGACGAGGCACTCCGTCGATGCCGTCTTTTTCACCTCGTACCGAAAATGCCCCATCCGCTCGGACATGGCCCTGAACTCGGACACGGCGATGGCCAATTCCCGACCGGCATCGCGGGCGGCGATTGCGTCGGTCTCGATCCGTCAGTCCGTAAGGGCGTCGTGAGCAAGGGACGTTCAGGACCTTGTTGCCGGAGTCGGCCGCATCGCACGACGAACGAAGTTGCGGCATGGATCATCCTCGGGCATACAGTCAACAGTGTCAGGCTTTGGACTTGAGCATGCCGGTCTCGCGACGTCGCGCCAATTGGCCGCGGCGATCCTTGACGCTCTGCCCTCACCAACTGTACTCGTCGATCACAGCGGCGTTATCACGCTGATGAATCGAGCCTGGCGTGAGCGCATCGAAACGGACGGTGGCGACATAAAGCGATGCGGTATTGGGGCCAATTATTTTGAGGAGTGCGCACTCGCTGTCCGCCGGGGATGCTCGGATGCAAGGGCTTTCCTTGACGGCTGCCTCCGAGTCGCGCGCGGAGAGCGAGCGATCTATTCGCAGGAGTATGAATGCTCTCGGCCGGGTGAATCCGGCAATTGGTACTCGGCGGAGATCCGACCGCTGGTCGTCGAATCGATGACTGGGCTTCTCATCAAGCATGCGGACATAACCCGGAACAAGACTCTGACCCGCTCGCTCGCGCAGAGCACCGATTGGCTCGACCTGGCCCTCGGCGCGGGAGAGATGGTCGCTTGGCACTGGAATCTGTGCACGGGACGCATTCATTGGAGTGCGCCGCAGGTGTCCGGCGCGGGCTCCGGCCGCGATGCATCCGAAGGTACGTATTCGTCATTCGTCGGACGCATGCACCCGGAGGATCGATCCGGCCTTGAGAACGCACTCGCAATCGCGAAGACCGGCGCGACGACCATGCGGCATGAACTCCGTGTCATGGGGGATTCGGGTGAGACGCGATGGGTTCGCGTTGTGGGACGATACGAGTTCGCCGATGATGGAATCCCCGTGCAAATGCTCGGGATCATTCACGACATCACCGAGCAGCGAATTGCGTTTGAACAGGAGGCGACAAATCGTCGTCGGGCGGCGGCGGCAGAACTGTCGTGCGCTTTCGCGCATGAGTTCAATGGACTGGTTCTCGCGGCCGCTTCCGTGCTGTACGGAATCGATGGTGATGCCGCGAACATGACTCCGATTTCCCGGGCTCTCGATATTCTGCAGCACGCCCAGAACCTTTCGTCGTCATTGATGGACGCCATGTCGCCTGGTCCCGTCGATGTGCTCGAGACGATTTCGATCGACTCGGTTGTTCGTCGCGCGATCGCCGATTTGAAAGCCCTGTGGCCCGACGGCGTCATCCTTCGCGCCGGAGAGGTCGACCACTCACTCAAATGCCACGCAACACCGGCATTGCTCGGGCAGGTTCTTCGGCTTCTCGTCAGCAACTCAGTCGAGGCGACTCAAGGCCAAGGCACCATCGTCATCGATGCGCACGCCGGTGTCATGTCCGGCACGGATCGCAGCGCCTGCGTCGTGCGAGTGCGCGACGATGGACCGGGCGTTCCGGCGCAATTCGTGAACCGCATTTTCGAGCCCCTGTTCAGTACCCATCGCGACAAACCCGGGCGTGGCCTCGGGCTGTCCATCGCAGCACGTATCATCGGCGAGCTCGGCGGAACCATCGAGCACGTGGTCGCCGAGCCCCACGGCGCGTGTTTCGTTATCCGCTTGCCGAACGTATCGGAGGCACTGTGACAAGGCGACGCGGCACCATCGTGATCGCCGATGATCACCAAATCCTTCGTGATGCGATCGCGCAGAGCATCGCCAAGGCGCCCGGACTTTATGTCGCCGAATGCGTTGGAGATGCGCAAGCGGCCATCAACGCCTGCTCGAATGTCAAACCCGACATTCTGCTTCTCGACATTGAGATGCCCGGACGCGACGCTCTCGGCGCTGTGATCGACGTCCGTGCAGTCTCCCCCGACACCCGTGTCGTCATCCTGAGTGCCTTCTGCAAGGACGCCATGATCGATCTCTCGCTCCGCGCCGGGGTGGCGGGCTATCTCGTCAAATCAGAACCACCCTCGCGCATCGTCGATGCTCTCACCCGTGTGCTCCGTGGCGAGTCGGTGTATTCCGCATCTGTGCTCGCCAGAATCGACCAACAGCGTGCCGCATCGTTGAAGCGTTCCGGCGACATGGTCACGCGGCTGGCGTCTCTGACTCCGCGTGAGATTGAGGTGCTTCGCTACATCGGGCGCGGACAAGACAACGCGGCCATGGCGTCGCACATGCATTTGAGCATCCGCACGGTCGAGCGCCATGTGTCGCGACTCATGCACGCGCTGCGAATCGATGATCGCACTCGCCTGACTGCGCTCGCCTTTGAAACTGGCTTGGTGGGCTGAATCCCGCATGCGCCGGTGTGAATTGCGTGCGTACACCCAACAAGTATGGCGACCCAGGCGACGATGGATTGACGTTCTCTTGAGGCGTGGCACGATCGAGTCCGTGTCACTTCATCCGTGCTGATGGCGAGGCTGAACCTCTCGCCATCGGTTTGCTGCCAGGGGTGCTTTGTTGGTCGGCAAACCGCGGACCGGCGTGCAGCCGCGGCATCATGGTTATGCCGTAAAGCGATCTGAGCGGCATGCAAATACGATCCGGTCACGAGCGGGTTGACACCCGACGAATCGATCGACTTGAACACGATGTGAACGGCAGGCCGTAGATCAGTGCTGCGCGGGAAGATGCGCCAGTCTCGATCCTTCGTCCCGCTCGCCACCCCGACCCATACGTCCTGTTCAATCGGAGCGTGAGAGCAACGAGGCCCATCAGCCCCGTTTCACCCCGTCCGCCTCTCCACACCGCTCTCTCGTCACGAAACCCATCGCGCCCAACCCCGTTCCAGGGGCGAAGCGGGGCCCCGCTCCGTAAACGAACAAGCCCCCGTCCGCTCGGGCAGGGGTCTTGAACTCGGCGCACAATGGACAGGATCACGACGGATAGCCACCGTACCGCTGTTTGGGACGCCGCAATCCTCTCCTGCGTTCTGGCGCAGATTGCATCCACGAACGATTGAATGGGAAAGTCGGAGTGCGTTGATGAGCGGCGTCGCACACTGTCTCGCGACTTGAATGCGCATCACCGCACAGGTCAACCTGAGCAATGCCAAATAACGGGCTCATCATGCCAAGCACCGCCGCAACGCACTCCCTCATGCCCGGCATTCCGGCTGAATCGTTTCTGCGGCCTGGTAGAATGGGGAATCGCCACAATTGACGCTCTCTAGGTCCGTGGGATATTCTGCCACCACGCTCCTCCGATGAAGGTGCGTTCTCGGGGCTCGTTCGCATCGGGTTCGCGGACGTTCGGCCTCCTGACCTGTGCCTCGTGATGAGTACTCAACGATCGAGATTCTCGGCGCGTGCCCTTGTGTTCGCCCTCACGGCGGCGTGCTTCTTTGCGCTCGGAATCGTCGTGTACCGCGATGATCCGGAGGGGGATGCCAGCGCGTTCACCACACTCTCGCCCTCCGGCCGCAACGGGTTCATGCACTGGCGTGCCCAGAACTGCGTCGTGTGCCACCAGATCTATGGCTTCGGGGGCTACCTCGGCCCCGACCTCACGCACGTCGCGCAGCGCGTCGATGAGCCCACGTTCCTCGACATCTTGAAGAAGGGCACCGGGCCGATGCCAGGCGTCAGGATGGAAGACGCCGCGGGCAAGGAACTCTACACGTTTCTGAGGGAGATGGACCGCTCGGGGCAGGGACATCCGGCGCCGTCGGCAACACCGCTCTCGTGGAGCGACACCTTTGAGGTTGTGCGATCGGAGTCCACCGCGCCGGGGATCGAAATCTTCACCAAGTTCGAATGTGCCCGCTGTCATCAGCCGCTGCGCGTCGGGCAGTTCGGCTCGCCCGATCTCACCCGCGCGTGGGAACGCAACAGCCTCGTGGGGCTGCGCGTGCTGCTCCGCGCCGGGCGAGGGAGCATGCCAACGTTTGCGATGAACAGCGGCGATGCGACCAAGGTGGCTGAACTGCTCAGAGCCCTGAACGAGCACCGAGCGGAACTGCTCTCTCGCCAGCGTGAATCACGCGGCCCGCTCCCCTGGTGGAATTATCAATCGCGATCGCGCACCAGCGAGCCGGGCCAGCCCGCGGGAGGTGCTCATGACGCCAGGTAATTCCGATCTGGATCGTGGGCGACGTTTCCTGACGCGATTCGGGTTGCTGTGCCTGTGGATCGCCCTGGGCGTGGGCCTGGTCGGCGCGCTCTTCTACACCAAAGCGTACAACTTCCTTGATATTTTGGGCATCTCGTTCCAGACCATCCGCCCGCTCCACCTGCTCGCTGGAACCGCGTGGATGTACCTCGGTGGCCTCGCGGTTGTCACCTACTTCTGGTCCAGCGATACGCGGCGCGAGTCGTCGCGTGCGGCCGGGGCGCTCAAGTTCTTCATCTGGACTTGGGTGCTTGGCGCGCTGGTTGTCGTTGTGACACTCTTGCTCAAGATCTACGGCGGTCGCGAGTATTTCTTTGCGTCCGAACCGGCGTCGGTGCTCTTCTGGGTTGGCTGGGGAGTGCTTGCGATTGGATTCACGCGCGATTGTCCCGAGGTGCCGGGGCCGAAGCCGGCCTACCTCTGGATGTGGTTCACGAGCTTGGGCCTCTTCACGTACGCGTTCGTCGAAACGCATGTCTTCCTGCTTCCCTATTTCAAAGCCCACCCGATCCGTGACATGGCGGTGGAGTGGAAGTCCTACGGCACGCTTGTCGGTTCATTCAATCTCCTGGTCTATGGCGCGCTGGCCTACCTCGGCCATCGCCTGAACCCGGCACGCGACTACTCGCGCTCACGTATGGCCTTCGCTCTCTTCATCGTCGGCGTGCTCAACAGTTTCACCAACTACGGGCACCACACGTTTCATCTTCCACAATCCCTGATCGTCAAGTGGACGAGTTTCGTCATCAGCATGTCAGAGATCGCGATTCTTGCCAAGGTCGCCTATGACGTTCTCGGGATTGCACGTCGCCTGCGAGACGGCAAGCCTTGGGATGGCGTGACCTGGCTGCTGGCCGCGACCACTACTTGGACGTTTGTCGGACTCACGCTCTCCATCGTTATATCGGTTCCGCCGGTCAACGCGCTCGTCCATGGCACGCTGGTGGTCGCGGGCCACGCGATGAGCAGCATGGTGGGAATCGACACGATGGGCCTGCTCGCCGTGCTGGGATGGATACATCTCCAAGACCACGCAGGGCGCGTGACGCTCTCACGCTTTGGGATTGCGCTCTTCAACATTGGAGCGATGATCATCTGGTCCTCGTTCATGACGGTCGGCATCTCAGACTCCCTCGACCGGTGGCAGGCTGGCATTCTGCCCAGCCGGAGCCTCTGGCCGGGCTGGTTCCCGTACGCGTTTTTGCTGGGCGGGCTGTCCGTGTTTGCGGGCGTAGCGCGATTGACATGGTCATGGTTCCTGCCCGTGCCAAAGCGCGAAGCCGCTGACGCTCAGGCTCACTCGCCCGGAGAATCTCAGGCCGCGCCGTATTGAGGACGCGAACGCACTCCGGCCTAGAGGATCTTCGTCGCCGCGAGCATAATGAGCCCGGTCATCACCAGGCGCACGGCGCTTACGGGCATGTGATGAACCCACTTGGCTCCCAGCCATCCGCCGAGGATTCCCGTCGGCGCCATGCACGCCGCCAGGGAGAGCGCATATCCGACCGACTGTCCGTGCTGGTAGAGCGTAGCGAGTTTGAGAATCGCGCCGACACCCGCCGTGATGCACAGCACCGCCGAACTCGTCGCGATGGCGTTCTTGAGGCGCAGGTTGCAGATGAGTTGCAGGAGCGGCACGAGCAGGAATCCGCCGCCCAGCCCGAGCAAGCCACCAAGCAGCCCGGTGCTAAAGCCGCAGAACACCAGCCGAGGCGTCGTCGATCGCTCAACGCGCCCCTTGCCGTCAAACGTGCGCCGGCGCGGGCGGGCCAGCATACGCAGGTTCCAGAAGCAGTACAGCATGAGCGCAACGGCCAGGCACACCTGCAGCACGCCTCCCGAGAGCATATTGGATATCTGTACACCCGAGATGATCGCCAGCAGGTGGCTGAGGATCAGACGCGAGAGGATGCCCGTATTCACCGCGCCCTCACGATGGTGTCGCCATGCCGCAGGGATCGACACCGCAACGTTCACCGTCATCCCCGCGGCCATATACGAGTGGTGAACCTGCGGATCGGCCGACTCGCCGAACAGAATCGGCGAAAAGACGATGTGGAGCGCCGGCAGAATGAGCACGGAGCCGCCCACGCCGGCGATGCCACCCAACGTGCCCGCGACAAGTCCGATGAGCGCGACGATCGATGCCTGGTCGATGGTCAACCGAAACTCCCGGGAAATGCAAGGGCCAACGATAGCACCAAGGGCCACGCCGTGCATTACGTCGCTCTGGCGGCATGACATCGCACCCACGCACCTTGACGTAGCACCAGCGCCCCGGCGCGTCTTCGATCAACCGATCCGGTACGCGTCGTCACTCGGCCGCACCGCCCGCGCCAGCCACAATGGCCGACGCAGGCCGCCCGGTCCCGGCGCGGGCCGTGTCATCGCCAGCCAGCGCTTGTAGACCTCCATCGACTTGTTGGTGTCGACGAAAACGTCGGCGTAGCGGTCGTCCGACCGGGCACGCTCCACCCGAACGGCCTGGTGCCAGCAGTGCATGCCCGAAACCGGATCGGGATGGACGGGAAACGTCAGATTTTGATGGACCCCGCCGTCGGTCCACCAGACCCGCTTGGAATCCGGGTCGCTGCTCACAAAGGGCCCGACGTCCGCAAGCCTCCGGAAGCGGAACTGACCCGGCGAGACTTCCTCTCGCGACACCAGCGCGCTGGCCCAGCGATCGGTGCCGACATCCTCGAACAACCGCCAGCGGCCAAGGTGGTGCGAGCACGCGACCACGCCGGGGCGCATCCCCTCGGTGACCCACACGCGATTCACAAAGTGCCCGATTTCCGTCGAGACGCGGACCAAATCCCCGAGCCCCACGCCGATGCGTTCGGCGTCGCTCGGATGGACCCAAAGCGGATTGCAGTTGGAGAGTTCATAGAGCCACTTGGAGTTTCCCGATCGCGTGTGGATCAGTGTCGGCAGGCGAAAGGTGGGAACCAGGCAATACTCACCCTTGTCCCGGTTCATCGCCCCGCGATGAATGTGGCTGGTGATGTAGGCCGGGAGCGCGTATTCGGGCCATCCCCAATCCGCCAGCGTCGCGCTGAAGAGCTCGAGCCGCTTGCTCGGCGTCTTGAACCCGGTGCACGCCTTGCCGTCCGCGATCACGCCGATTGACTTGCCGCCCTTCATCACGTCGCCCGACGCGTGATCCAGTTCCGCGCCCTCCATCTCCTTTGCCGGGAGCGATTCCATGTGCCCGTGGTAGGTGTCCTCGTTCACCAGGAACGCGCCGAACCGGCGCATGTATTGCAGCGGCGAAAGCCCACGCTTCTCCGCCTCGGCGCGCAGGCCGGGGACGGAGTTCTCGAAGATCCAGCGGTAATACTCCTCGACGGTGATCCGCTGCCCGCCGCCTTCCTTCCGGTACGGCGATTCAAAGTACCGGCGCACACCGAGCGATCCGTCCGGATCGATCCGCCATGAAAGCGCGATCCAGAACTCATCCTCTTCCCACACCTCGCCCGGATTGGCCTGATAGGTCCACTCAAACGTCTCACCCATCCGCTCTCGCATCACGCGCAGCACCGGCTGGCGGAAACTGATCCACTGGGCCGCGTGCGTCTCCTGGCTCATCAGGTCGTGCCGCTCGGCCCCGACGCCCGTCGGCAGGACATAGTCCGCGTACTGGGCCGTCTCGCTCCAGACGGGCGTGATCGCCGCGTGCAGCCCGATCAGATTCTCATCGCGAAGCACACGCTCCCACACCATCCCGTCAGGATTCGTCCACACCGGGTTGTACACCCGCGTGAAATACGCCGCCAGTTTGCCCCGCCCTTCCAGCATCATGTGAGGCAGGAGATACGACAGTTCGTGATACGACAGCGGGTACTCGCGCGGGTACAACAGCTCGTTCCACACGCTCTGCGCCGGCGGCTTGAGGAACGGAGGCGGAACGAACTTGTCGCGCGTGTTCGGGTTCGTGCCGCCGGGTGTGCCCACCGCGCCCACGAGCGCCGAAATGAGCATGAGGCTGCGCGCGACCTGCCACCCGCCGAGGTTTCCCGCCGCCGCGTTGCGCCACACGTGTGCCGCGAAACGCGAGCCGGCCGCGCCGATCTCTCGCGCGACCTTCACGATCGTTTCCGCGGAAACGTCGCATTCCTTCGCCGCCGTCTCGGGTGTCGCGAACGCGTAGTGCTCTTTCAACGAGCGGATGAAATCGTCGAACGTTCCCGCCCCGCCGACCTTGACCTTCAGATAGTCGCGCCAGTTGACCCACGTCTCGACAAACGTCCGATCAAAGAGTCCTTCGGAGAGGATCACGTTGGCGATCGCAAGCAGCAGCATCGCCTCGGTGCCCGGCCAGGGCGCCAGCCAGTAGTCCGCCATCGATGCGGTGTTTGAGAGCCGCACGTCAACCGCGCAAATCTTGGCGCCCGCGGCCTTGGCGTCGATGATCCGTTGTGCGTGCGGGTTGAAGTAGTGCCCCGTCTCCAGGTGCGACGAGAGCAGCAGAATGAACTTCGCGTTGGCGTGATCGGGTGACGGGCGATCCGCGCCCATCCACGTCGCGTACCCGACGCGCGCCGCCGCCGAGCACACGTTCGTATGCGAGTTGTGCCCGTCGACGCCCCAGGCCTGCAGCACTCGATCCATGTAACCGTCGTGCCCCGGCCGCCCCACGTGATACATCACTTCGGTGCGCCGGTTCTCGATCAGCGCCTTCCGGATGGGAGCCGCGATCGCGTTGAGCGCCTCGTCCCACGTCGTTCGCTCGAACTTCCCGCTCCCACGCTTCCCGACCCGCTTGAGCGGATACAGAATTCGCTCGGGGTCATCGATCTGATTGAGCGTCGCAGGCCCCTTGGCGCAGTTCCGCCCGCGCGAACCCGGGTGATACGGATTCCCCTCTAGCTTGCGGATCTGCTTGGTTTCCTTGTCGATGTATGCCACCAGCCCGCACGCCGCCTCGCAGTTGAAGCATGTCGTCGGCACGAGCATGTACTTCTTCTCGACCTTGCGCGGCCAGGCCGTCGACTCATACTCCGCCCAGTCGTCCCACTGATCGAGTGGAGGAAACGATTCGAGCGGCGTTACGCGCATGCCGGGTGGATCGATCATGGTAAGTCACTCGCTCGAAATCATCACGACAGCGGAGGCAGCTGACCCGCCCGCACGTACGCCCATTCATACAGGTACACGCCGACCAGCGCCGGCACGAACGCCCACCCGGGGAAGAACGCCCCGACCACGCCCGCAATCCCCACCAGGATCAGCCCATCCCGGAACGCGTTGAACGGCCCGAGCCGGAGCCGCGTCAAGAACGCCGCGCCCTGCTTTGCGTTCGTAGTCTGGTGATTGCTGAACACCTCCTTCAGTGAGGCCCCGATCGTCGAGTACGCCGACACCGCGATCAACGCCTTCGCGGCGGTGCTCGCCGCTCCGCCCGCGGCCAGCGCCACGGAGCCGCACAACATCGACTGGGCAGCCAGATGCTCCAGCAGCCGCGGGTTCTGCCACAGGTCGCGCCCCTCGCACTGTGCGAAGAGGAACGCCGTGTAGCACGCCGAACCGGCGCCCAGCACCATCTCCGCCCAGCGAAGCCCATCCGCCGCGCCACCCAGCCCCAGCATCCGAAGGCCAACAGTCGCCGCCGACACCGCTCCGAATGCGCCGAGAATCACCCCGCCCTTGACCAGCCAGCTATTCCAGTTCGGTCGCGTGAACAATCTGTAAAACGCCCACGGCTTCTTGAGATCTTCGACCAGCAGACCGACCGTGATCAGCGTGAACACGAGCGCGACGACCTCGGGCAGGTACGCCGCGCTCCACCCCGTCAGCCCGGACCACTTGACGAATGGTGCGAGGAACCCGGCCCCTCCGCCGATCCCCTTGGTGACCAGGTAGAGAGCCACCTGCCAACCCCATTCCACCTTGTGCCCCGCATCGAGCACCACGCGCGTGTTGGGCAACACAGGCAACGAAATCGGCCACGCCTCGGGCTTGTGCGCAGGACGCTGACTCCACAGGTAGCTCGATGGCCGTTCGGGTCCGCCCGGATCGAGATTCGCGGGCTCCACGCCCTTGTAGTACACGTTGGGTCCGGTCCGCTGCTCTGGCCGGCGCACGATCGTCTCGTTCTGCGCCAGCATCTGCGAGATTCTCGCCTTGGGGTCCTGGAGATCGCCCGCGATGATCGCCTGCTCAGGACACACGATTACGCACGCCGGCTCCAGCCCCTTCTCCACGCGGTGCGCACAGAAATGGCACTTCTCGATGGCACCAGAGTCCTCGTTCAGATAGATCGCGTCGTAGGGGCACGCCTGCATGCAAGCACGGCAGCCGATGCACGCATCCCGGTCGATGTCCACGATCCCGTCCGCACGCTTTTCGAGCGCGTTCACCGGGCAGATCTTCACGCACGGCGCGTTATTGCAGTGGTTGCAACGAAGCACCGCGAAATGCCGCCGAACCTCCGGGAACGCGCCCTTCTCAACGTACTTCACCCACGTGCGGAAGTTCCCGACAGGAACAGCATTCTCGGCCTTACACGCCACCGTGCACGCATGGCACCCGATGCATCGATCGTGGTCTATCAGAAAGCCGTATTTCATGCGCCGCATATCTTTCCTCTCGCGGCTTCGCGAGTAGTGCAATGTACGGGCGTGTCCACAAATTCGCAAGCCAGACCAAGTGGCTACGACCTGCGAGAACGACCATTCGATCGGCAACGTGGGATTTCAACCAGGCATGCGAGAGTCGAAAGGTAACATGCCCCACGGTTCGTACCACAGTCTCTGTCCCAGATTCACTCGTGAGTGCGGGCCGTGGAGGGCTGCGGATCGCAGCGGAGCAGGCCTCCACGCGTCGCGTTCGAAGGCCGGCATCGGGATCGTTTGCGGCGCCGGCGGACGGTACCCCAGAGCATCTTCAAGTCTGCGAGGATCAGGCTTCGTGGTCTTGATTCCAAGAGCACCTACCGCATCACGCGGCTCGATCGCCGCGGTCAGACTGAACTCTCAGGCAGGGAACTCGTCGAAAACGGCCTTCGGGCCGAACTCGACCAGAGGCCCGCGGCCGATGTCTTCCGATATCAGCGAGTTCCATCGCCCGACAGGTTGTGCAGTCGACCGTTCAGGCATGGACATTGACCGTGCGATTGGTGTCTCGCTGTGGCGCGCTACAACTGAGGCTGGATTAACTGCAGGGCGCACCATCGGGCCTGCGGGAGCATGAGTCCGCACTCGCTTGTCCTGTATGCCCCCAATGAACGACGCTGTCGCCGTGTCAAGGAATCGGAGACCATGACACCTTCGGCATCCTGCAAATGGTCTAAAGCATCTGTATTCTCGTGCGCGTGCCGACCGAACCACCGCGGGCAACCGACGCCACGATCCTGATGAACGCCGCCGCTAGCGGGGATAAGCAGGCCGCCGACCGCTTGCTCCCTCTGGTGTATGACCAGCTTCGTGCCGCGGCGCAGCGGCATCTCAAGAATGAGTCGGCGGGGCATACGCTCTCGGCCACGGCGCTTGTGCATGAGGCGTACTGCAGGCTCGCGGGGCCGCGGGAAGTTCCGTGGTCCGGCCTGGGTCACTTCTACGCCGCGGCGGCCGAGTCGATACGGCGCATCCTCATCGATCATGCTCGGGCGAAAGCGGCGTTTATTCGCGGCGGCGGGGGCGATGGTCGGCCGGCCGCTCGCCGGGCGGCGGTGAGCCTGTCATCGCTGCCAGATCCATCGTCTCCGGCGGAATCGGCGGGATTCCTGATCCTTGACGAGGCGATCTCTCGCTTAGAGGCGTTGGATGAGCAATCCGCGGCCGTGGTTCGGCTGCGGTACTTTGCGGGCCTGAGCATCGAGCAGACCGCGGCGGCGCTCGGAGTCTCGGCGCCGACGGTGAAGAGGTCATGGACCTTTGCCCGGGGGTGGCTGAAGGAAGCGATCGAGTCCGGACGGGTTTGATACAAAGCGAGGATGGCGGTGATGGCAGAACACAATCACGAACTCGTGCGGCGGTTGTTCGATCTGGCGGTCACCGCTCCGCCGGCAGATCGTGCACGGCTGCTCGAGCGTGAGTGCGGAGATGACGCCGGGTTGAGAAGTCGGATCGAGGCGATGATCGCCGCGGCGGAAGATGATCAATTCCTTAACGATCCGACGCAAGCGACGTCCGATGTCGCGCCGACGCTGGACATCTCCGCCGAGAAATTGGACGCCGCGCCGCTGCGTGAGGCCGTCGGCTCGCGGATCGGTCCGTACAAGATTCTGCAACAGATCGGCGAGGGGGGATTCGGCTCGGTCTTCATGGCCGAGCAGGAGAAGCCGATCTCGCGGCGGGTGGCCCTGAAGATCATCAAGTGGGGGATGGACACTCGGCAGGTCGTCGCCCGCTTCGAGCAGGAGCGGCAGGCGCTGGCGCTCATGGACCATCCGAACATCGCGAAGGTGCTTGATGCGGGCGCGACGGACTCCGGGCGCCCGTACTTCGTGATGGAGTTGTGCAAGGGCGAGTCGATCGTCGCGTATTGCGATGCGAACAACCTGAGTGTGCGCGAGCGACTGGATCTCTTCGCGCAGGTGTGCCAGGCGGTGCAGCACGCGCACACCAAGGGGCTGATCCATCGGGACATCAAGCCGAGCAACGTGCTGGTGAGCACGCACGACGGGCGTCCGCACGCGAAGGTGATCGACTTCGGGATCGCGAAGGCCACGGCCAGCCGACTGACGGAGAAGACACTGTTTACGGAGCACAAGGCGCTGATCGGCACGCCCGAGTACATGAGCCCGGAGCAGGCGGAGGGATCGCTGGACATCGATGCTCGCACGGACGTGTACTCGCTCGGCGTGCTGCTGTACGAGCTCCTCACGGGCTCGACGCCGTTTGACGCGACGGGGCTGCGCTCGGCGGCGTACGCGGAGATGCAGCGGATCATCCGCGAGGTCGAACCGGCCAAGCCCAGCACACGCCTGAGCAACAACACCGAGACCATCGCGAGCGTCGCGGCGAAGCGGCGGACCGAGCCGGCGCGGCTGGGCAAGCTCATGCGGGGCGACCTCGACTGGATCGTGATGAAGGCGCTCGAGAAGGATCGACAACGGCGTTACGCGACAGCCAACGCGCTGGCCATGGACGTGCAGCGTCACCTCGGGGGAGAAGCGATTACCGCGGCGCCGCCCAGCGCTTCGTACCGGATCAGGAAATTCGCTCGGCGTCATCGCGCGGGAGTCGCGCTGGGGCTGGCGGTTTCGGCGGCGGTGCTGCTGGGGCTGGTCGGCACGTCGGTGGGGCTCGCGTGGGCGGTGCGGGAGCGGGACCGAGCGGACAAGGCCGCGAGCGACGCGATCGAGGCGAAGGGCGAAGCGCAGAAGCGGTCGCGCGACCTGGAGCGAGTCGTGTCGTTCCAATCGGCGCAGCTTTCCGGCGTGGATGTGATGCAGATGGGGATCCGGTTCCGCCGCGATCTATTGGCCGGGATCCGTCGGGCGGGCGAAACGACTCACGCGCCCGCGGCGAGCGTCGACGCCAACGTGGGCGCGGTCGACTCGGCACTGGCGGGCGTGGACCTGACCGACGTGGCGCGGTCTGCGTTGGAAAACGGGGTGCTGCGGCCGTCGATCGACGCGATCCGAGTGCAGTTCGCGGATCAGCCTTCGGTGCGTGCGGACCTGCTGTCGACCGTGAGCGAGAGCGCGCGGCGGCTTGGCCTTTTCGAACTGGCGGATCAGCCGGGGCGCGAGGCGATCGAGGGGCACGCGGGGGTGGAGGGCGCGGGCGGCGCCAAGACGCTCGACGCCCGGATGCGCCGCGCGATGCTCGCGAAAGACAGAGGGAAACTCACCGAGGCCGAGGCGGAACTGCGGGAGTGCCTTTCGCTGGCGCAGAAGGAGCACGGAGAGGACGCCAAGATCACGGTAGACCTGCGGGCAAACCTGGCGACGGCGCTGACGGCCCGGACGCAGTTCCAGGAAGCGACGGAGTTGTATCAGCGGGCGCTGCCGTGGTACAGAGCGCACGAAGGGCCGCTGGACGCCGACACCCTTGGCTGCATGGCGTCGCTGGCATCGGCGCTCGGAAATCTAAAGCGATTCGACGAGGCGGGGCCGCTCTTCCGCGAGGCGGTGGAGGGGTTTCGCTCGGCGTTCGGAATGGGCAACCAGAGAACGATCCAGGCGATGAATAACCTCGCCGGCTTTTACCGAGCCAAGGAGGACTACGCCTCGGCGCAGCGGGTGTTCGAGGAGGCGTTCGCGGCGGCCCGGACGGCGCTCGGAGAGGATCACTACGTGACCCTGATGATCGTCGACAACATCGGAGGAGTGCGCTTCGCGCAGAAGGACCCCAATGGTGCGGCAGAGCACGCTCGTGCAGCGCTCGACGGGCGGAGGCGAGTGCTCGGCAAAGGACACCCAGCAACGCTGCGGTCTTGCTTTAACCTGGGCAAGGTGCTCGAGTCACTCGGCGAGCAGGACGAGGCGATCTCGCTCTATCGACGGGCCGCGGCGGGGTTCCGCATCGTGTACGGCGAGTTCCACCAGCACACGATTGCCGCGCGGACGGCACTCGCGGGCGCGCTCCTGAACGCAAAGCGGTTCGGGGAGTGCGAAAGCGTGCTGGCGGAGGAACTCGCGATCTTGGATGTCGGCGCGGAAGCGCCGAAGGATCGGAGGTTGGCGGTGATTCGCGCGAAAGGGATCTTGTACGAGAAATGGGACATCGCCGAGCCCGGCCAGGGCTACGACGCCAAGGCCACCGAGTGGAAGGCGAAGCTCGATGCTGCTAAGGCCGAGACGGAGCCTGACAAGTCGGGTTTTGAGAAGGAGTAGGCCGCGATCTCTTCCAATCCGATAGGGCTTCGGACTGCAACGACCCGCGTCCGCGGCTCGCCCTGCGAAATCAACGCAGTCTCGAACCTCCGTCCCGCCGCCTCGCCACCGCGCTCTCTGGTCACGAAACCATTCGCGCCCATGATCTGCCCCCACGGTTCATACCACCGAGAGAGTTAGTTTAGGGATGCTCCCGCCCCGGTGCAGAGCCGGGCGGAGCGCCGCGGAGCCCGGCTCTGCACCGGACGCCGCGACGATGGCCTCGGGGG
>JADLFE010000049.1 GCA_020845755.1 Phycisphaerales bacterium | reverse complement strand
TGCCGGCGAAGTTCACAACATACGTCGGGTTAATCCCCTGCGCGCCGGCCTGGATGGTGAGTTGCTCCACGCCCTGCGACAGGCCCTGCTTGACCGCCGGGATGATCGCCTGGTCGGCCAGCTTGTTAGCGAACTCCTCGATGGGCGGCTTGGCGTTCAGGCCCGCGCAGCCGGTGACGCACGCCCCGAGCATGGCGAGCAGACTGTGACAAACGATGGTCTTCCGTGACAACATTGCAACACCTCCATGCGTTTACATCTGCGCCGGCACCTTGCCGTGCAGAAAGACATCCTTCAGAACTTCCACACCGACCTTGATGGGCTTGGTTGGCTTGCTGATTGGATCAAAATCGCTGGGTCGATAGGCTCGCGTCTTCTTCGGGTCGCGATGGGCGTTGGCGATCAGGGCCAAGAGCGACGACGTCCGCCCCCATTGATCGCGCATCCGCGCCTCGGCCATCGCCAAGAGTTCGCGGAGCGTCAGCCGTCCGGGCTCGACGCCGACGATGCCGGCGCAGCGCCAGACGAGGTCCCAACACTCGCCAGCGCTTGCTCGACCGCCTTTTCGATCTCGCCTCCCTTGATCCGGGCCTCGATCACGTCCCTTGCTCGGTCCATCACCGCCCAGGTCTTTTCCAGCACGCGCCCGAGGTTGACCCGATCCCTCGGGCTGGGGGAAAAACCCACGAGGTCCTCCAGCAGGGCCTTGGTTGCATGTTCGATGGCGTCGCCAGCCATCGAGCGGCCGAAGTCCTCGTCACTCACGCCCTGGACATCCGCCTCTGGCTTGCAGACGGCATAGACCACGTCGCACAGCAGCACCGGGTCGCGGATCAGCCGGTCGATCAACTTCCCCTCGACGATCTCCAGCAGGTCGACGTTGAGCAGACCACGCACCCGCTTGATGGCATCCACGTTGATGGCGAGGGTCCACGAACGACCCGCGTTATCGACAAAGCACTTCACGACTCTGATCCTCCCTCATCACGATGCCGGCACCCAGCTCGGCGGCGTGGCCGAGTAGGTCACCTTGGCGGTCACGCTCACCGTGATCGCCTCTTCCAGCGCCTCGTTCCGTGAAAAGCCGGTGATCATGAAGTCGGCCTGGAGCCCCTCGCCCGACGGGGCATCCAGCACCTGCAAGCCGATGATGTCATTGCCCAGGAAGGCGTCCTTGATCGCCCCGAAGCCGGCGTCGGCGGTATCCCAGACCATCTCGAACTCGACCGTCGCTTCCTTCAGCGTGGCGACCGTGGCTCGCCAGCCGTTGTTGGCCCGGGTGGTGACGTCCGCCTCGCCGGTTTCCAGCGAGAGGGTCACATCCTTGGTGTTGTTCAGCGCCAACCAGGCCCCGGCGCCGCCTTGGCCGTCGACCTTGTAGTTGAGCCGGGCCTCCATGCCGAGCTTGAATGCCATCGCTTACCACTCCTTCACTTCAAAGCCCTTGAATCGCCTGATCGAAGCCGTCTCCGTTCATCTCCGCACGCGGTACGTCACCGTCAGGACGCTGGTAAACACGCGCTGTGTGTCCAGGTGCTCCGGCGCAAACACTGGCTCATTCGCAATCGAGACGAACGCCGCGTCGGGGAAGCTGTCCAATCGCTTCTGGCGCACGTGGTCGGCGATCTGCTCGACCAGGTTCACCAGCCCGTCGATCTCCGCGTCGTCGGCGATCTTCTTCTGCACGCCGACGTCCACGGCGCAGTCGAAATAGCCGCTCTCCCGCGTCGCATTCGTGACCTCCACCGACTTGGGCACGACGCTGACCTTCAGGTCCGCCAGGTCCGGCAGTTCGAAGGTCGGCTGATAGCGTCGCTCTGCGCCCAGCGCCGGGTTGAACGGCCCGCCATTCAGGCTGGCCGTCACGGCGTCGGCGATGTCGAGAATCGTGCTCATGGCTACTTCACGATGAGATCAAAAATCGCCTTCAGCCCCACAAAGACCACGCCGGCCATGACGCCCCAGAGCTTGCGGTCGATGGCGCCGATGCGCTTCTCCATGTCGTCCAGTCGCCAGAGCACGGCCTTTTTGTACTCCGGCCATCCGTTGTCGTTTTCGTTGGTCACCATGTAAACCCTGTCGCAATGCCAACCACGCTTGCACTCCCTCCGACCACGACGAGACCCGGCAGCTCTCCGATCCGCGTGCAGAGGCCGGGTTCGATTTGCGGGGCGACCCCGCTTCCCCCGGACTGTGCGTAACATCTCCCGATCACGGTGTCGGCCGCGCCGCGGGAGAGGATGTCGACCTCGACATTCGTGTCTTGATTCCCGTTCTGAATCACGAGCGACGTAATCTCGAAAGTCCGATCGGCCGGGCTAAACGCATACCCCTCGCTGTCCTTCGGCGCCAGCGAGACCGGATTGCCGTCGGTGATCGGGCCGATTACCGCCTGCCAGCGCCGCGTATTAGCCGGTCGACGCCACATCATTTACGCTCCTGCCCGTGTCAGCGCGCTGCGCGTACCCGCGCGGATGGCGCTGAGCGAATACTCGATTTCGACACGTCCAGCCGCTCCCGAGCCCGCGTTGCCGCCAGAGTTCCCGCCGCCTCCACCACCGCCGCCGGGTGCTGTCCCGCTCTGCCCGTTGTTGGCGGCCCCGCCTCCATTGCCGCCATTGCCTCCGGGGCCGATTCCGCCCGCGCCGGGGGCATCAAAGGCCGCGTTGCCGCCGTTCGATCCGCTTCCCGTGGGACCAGCCCCGGCCCCGCCGCCGCCGCCCGCGCGAAATCCAAATCCTGAGGCGCCGTTCCCGCCGTAGCCCCCGTTGAAGACCACCTCGCCCAATCCCTCGGGCCCGCCAAAACCGCCCGCGCTGCCGCCGGTCTGACCGTGCTGGCCGCCCGGCGCATAGATGATCGATCCGTCGTCGACGTAGGTGTCATCACCGGCGATGCCTGGCCCGCCGCCCGCGCCGACGACGACGTCATAGGGCTGTTTTTCAACGACCGGAAGATCGCCCTCCGCGTAGGAACCGCCTCCGCCGCCCCCCTCGCCGGAGGAATGCACGCCGCCGCCAGCGCCGGCCCCCCAGCACCGGATGCGCACCGTCCCGGTGATTGGCGATACCCACGGCGTCGTGCCCGGTGTGTCGAAGATGTCCGTGGCCATCTCATCTCATCCCTCTGTCCCGACGTGCTTCGTGTGAATCCGCAACGTCCGGCGATAGGGGTCGCTGTAGCGGTAAGGCGGCTCACTGCCCGGGGCCATGACTTCGTACACAAAGGTCTTCGCGCCGTCGGCTTCGCGGATGCGGTCGCCCGCCTTCGGCAGCGTCTGCACACCGCCCAGCACCAGGTCCGTCGACAGAACCAGGTAGTCCCGCGACTCGATCTTGTGGATCACGCCGAACTCGTCGGCCTGCTCGAACTCGGTTCTGCCGATCGTGGCCGCCAGTTCCACCGAATCACCGTCGCGCTGGTAGGTCACCATCCGCGTCATGTGGCGATTCCGCTGGTCCTCCAGCCACGCCGAGCCTTTGTCGAGCACGTCCGTCATCCCGCCGCTGCCTTCCTCACTGCAACATCCGCACGCGGACGGTTGCATCCGCGTCCGCCGCGGCCTTGACGCACTTGCCGATCAGCTTGTTACCCGCGGCCGTGGTCGTGGCCACGTTGTTCGTGTCATCCCAATAGACGTTGGCCCCGGCGGTGATCGCCGTCCCGCCGCCCGTCGCCTTGGCGAAGTCGAAGACACCCTTGACTGCCAGCGCGCCCAGCGCGT
>JADLFE010000048.1 GCA_020845755.1 Phycisphaerales bacterium | reverse complement strand
CGAGCTCATCGACCTGACCACGAACGAAACCATCCTGTCCGTGACCACCTTCGGGTGAGGAGCAAGCCATGTCCGAACGCAATCAGTTTGATGCCTGGGCACGCAACCAGTACCGCGGGGAGAAGGGGTACCTTCGCACCCTGCCTCTGGCCTGTGGCCAGTTCATCCACGACGACAATGGGACGCTCAAGCAGCTCACCGCGGTCGCCGGCGGCAAGGTCGGGTTCGCGTACGCCTCCTCGGGCCTTCTCTGCCTCCAGTGGGACGACACCGCCGACGAGACGCAGAAGGCGGTCATCAACATCCCGATCCCCAACGACTTCCGTGTCGATACCGGGGTCACGGGCGAGCGGTCAGCCCTGCTGCTGGCCATCCGTGTGCGCAAGCTCGACGGCACGGGCTCGGCCACGGACAACGCCGACCTCAAGCTCAACGTCACCGCCTCGTGGCAGAACCCCTCCATCACCGACGCCGGCGTGGAGTCCGACGGCGACGCAGCCCTGAACACGCTGACCAGCACTGTTACCTTCACCGATCTGGCTGGCACGGCCACGCTTCCGGCCAAGGCGGCGTCGACCGCTGAGGAGAAGTTCCGCACGATGATCGCGGACATCTCCGGTGGAATGAGCACCGCGCAGCTCCAGGCGCTGCGGCCCGGGGCGTCCATCACCATCTCGATCGCGCCCAACGAGGCCGTCGGCACTGACCTGTACATCGAGGTAACGAGCGTGAGCCTGCACTACTCCGGCCACCTGACGCCCACCGCCTCCTGGCTTCGGGCCAAGGCGCTCCGCGGCGCGTAATCCGCACCTCAGAGTCTGGATCCATGAACCGTGCCTCCTGCCACCCCGATCAAGATTCCCGTTCTCGGCGTCTCCGACGGAACGCCGAGGATCGAGCAGCCCGGACTGGTCACAGTCCCGGACGGGCTGCGCAACGTCGTCCCTGAAGACGCCGGTTCGGGGATCGCCCGGCTGGCAACGCGGGCGGGGTTGGCGTCTGAGTTCTCGGGGGCGTTGGGGCTCGGTCCGGTCCAGGCGATCGGGTCAATCGCGCGGGCGTCGGGAATCTCTGGAACCAACGTCGTCAACGTCTCGACCGACACCGAAGGAGAGTCGCGCCCGGCTGGATCGTTCCGCGGGCAGGCCGTGGTGCTCGCCACCGACGGCAGCGTCCGAAACGTGATCAACGACACCAGGGGCACCGGCTTCGCGGTCGCGGCGCCACCGTCCGGCTTCGGCGGCTGGGGCGGCTTCTACAACGCCGTGGACCCCGACGACGCCTCGGTGGTGTTCTCCGCGACGATCGCTAGGGACACCGCGGCCAGCAATCAGGACATCGTGGTCATCGGGATCACCAGGTACAGCCTCACGACGAACGCCGCGACCCATCAGACCTACGCCCTCGACACCGACACGGCGTACGCCGCTGGCTCCTACCCGGCCATGCCAGGGACAGGACAGCGAGACCTATTCCCCAACCGGATTAGGGCCTATGGCGCCTACCTGTTCGTCGCGGTCAACAAGTACGTCTACTGCTTCCGCAAGGACACACTGGCGTACATCGAGCGCTGGTCCGTGCCGTGGGCGGAAGAAGTGCAGGACGTCGTCCCGATCACGGCGCCAAACGGCGAGGACTTCCTGCTGGTGCTCTCCACAGGCAACTTCACCGAGACCGGACCAGTCGTCGCCGACTCTGGCGGCGGGGTCACCGAGCGGTTTGGCGAGTTCTCCCGGTGCAACATCCTCAAAGCGAGGATCAACTACACCAGCTTGGCCGACCATACCCCGGTCACAACGGGCGTCCTGACGCACCTCTACATGCCCCAGGGGCTCGCCAGTGGCGACGACGGCTACGAGAACCACGTCACCTTCCGGTTCTCGGAGTGGTCGATCCAGAGGCCGCGCGGGTGCCTGGCGTACTCGATGGCGGCGGAAGTGCTCTCGGACGGCACGATCGCGGTGTACGCGGCGCGGACCAACCAGGGGTTCGGGTACGACGGAAACCAGGCGGACCAGAAGCCGGACGGGCTGGCGCCGTACATCACCTGCTGCCGCGCGGTCCTCACGCGGGCGTTCGAGGTGGGGGCCCCGGTCACGATGGACGTGGAGAACCCCGTCAGGTACGGGTTCTCGTCGGCGGTGGGTGGGTGGGAGCGCGACAGCGGGCAGTCCCTGCGCCGGGCGTTCACCCACAACGCAGCGACGTACCAGAACGACATCCCGGCGCTGAGCGGCGGCACCAGGAACCCGCACTCGGCCGACAACGAGCCGAGCGTGTGGGCGGTGGCGGTGGACTCAGCGAACCGGCGGGTGTTCTTCGCCGGCCGCAGGCCGTCGCTCTCGGGGTCAGGCGCCAACCTGTACTGCTTCGACGCCGACAACGGCGACCTGCTGTGGGTGCTGGACACCAAGGGCATCATCGAGCAGAACGCGCTTGCCGTGGACCCGACGACCGGGAACGTCATCCTGGGCATGGCCAGGACCGCCGGATGGGAGATGCCGGACGGAACACTGTCGTCGGCGAAGGCCGAGGCGCTGACCGTGGACGGCGCGACCGGGCTTGTGCTGCGGGCCTTTGACCTGACGGACTCGATCAACTTCAACGGACTCATCACGGCGTCAACGACAGACATCGGCGTGTACGCGGTGGACGTCACCAGCGGCGGCGAGATCGTGCTGTCTTTGAACCCGTGCCGGTACGACACCTGAAAGGAGGCGCCATGCGCGCCGCGTCCGCACTTTCGATCATCGTCCTGTTCGTCGCGTTCATCCCCGGCTGCGCCAAGGGCATCGTCGGGAAGGACGGGCCCGATCCGGCCGCGACCATCAGCGCGGCGTCGTCCGGCATCGAGGATTCCGCCTCCAAGATCGACGTGGCGCGGCACGAGGCGACTGCGAAGGCGCCAGAGGTGCAGCCGGAAAGTGACCGCATCGGCGTGGAGACGGACAGGCTCAGGCAGTACCGGGCCGATCTCGACATCGCGGTGAGAAACACGACGGCACTGAGAAAGGCAAACGCCGAGCTGGACCGCAAGTTGAAGGAGGCGGTGGAGAATGCCGAGCGTGAGAGAACCGGGTTGATGCGTTGGATATTCGGCATCATGGCGGCGCTCGCACTGGTCGGTGCCGTCGCTGCCGTGCTGTGGCTCAAGAACATGCCTCTGGCGATCACATGCGGGGGTGTGGTGGCGGCGTGCATCGGGGCGACGTACCTGCTGGAATGGGCGAAGTGGCTGGCGCTTGGCCTTCTCGTCGTGATGGCTGCCGTGACCGTGTACGCCCTGTGGCGTCAGTGGAAGACAGGCAAGGAGCTTGTTCTCACTGCCGAGGCGTTCAAGAAGGTTGACCCCGCCGACAAGGCGGCTATCGAGCGTGCCGCAGAGCAGATTCAGACGGAAGCGACCAAGGCGTTCGTGCGCATCGTGCGCAACCCAATCAAGAAGAAGCTGGCCGAACGGGCAGCGTTCGGATTGTCTACATGACCAGGATCGGTCCCATTCCGGAGACAACCATGCCACCACACCAACCGCAGCGTGAGGAGCCATCCAACGGCGATCTGGCGCGCATGATCCAGGGAAACCACGAGGAGACGACGCGGAAGCTCACGGAAGCCGGGGAGCGTCTCAGCGTTCTTGAGCACCACCTTGTCAACCCAACGTGTCCCGAGGAGACCTTGCCAATCAGGATGCGCGACATCGAGTCCAAGGTCAGGTCCATCGACAAGAAGCACGAAAAGCTCAGCCGCACGGCGGCCGGACTCATCGTCGCGTTCATCGGGGCGCTTGTTACCAGTGCCGGCGCGTGGATCTGGCGTCAGATCGAGGGAGGCGCGCGGTCCAGCGCCACAGACAGGGCAGACAGGAACTAGATGGCATGGACGCGGGACACAACCACAGGGGCACTGACACACTCCGGCACCAGCATGGAGTTCTGGGAGATCGCTGATGATGCGCCGCTGCGTCCCGAGTTCATCGCCGGACTCACCAGCACCGCCGGCAACGTCAAGATCGGCGTGCGACCGTCTGCCGACGGCCGCACGGGATTCCGGGCTGGCATCGAGGGTACCCAGCTCGTCATCGAGGAGTGGGCGTTCGGTTCGCTCGTGGCCACCCAGGCGACCGCAGCCCATGGGATCACGTCGGGGCAGACGCTCAGAATCCGCGTCCGCGTCGACGGGAACACGATCACGGCCTATGCCGGGCAGACGGACGCCTCTGAGGTCTCGGTATCGCACACCAGCGACCGCTATCTCGGATACTCGACCCGTGTTGGAGTCGTAAGCGACGAGAGCGGCGCGGTGGTCTCCTACTGGCAGATGGGCGAGGTTCAGGACCGGGTACTGACGCTCGACGAGGTAGGAGTGGTGGTGATCGGCGGGGCGATCTACCGCTCGCTACGGCCGGGGCAGTACGAGCTCGTGGCCGATGGTGTCTTTGGTCGGTTCTCGACCGTCCGCATGGCGTCCCTGCTCGGGAAGATGTATCTGATCGGCGGCGGCATCGCCAAGGAATACGAGCCGGTCGCCAACACTGTGTCCAACTACGTCCCGACCGCCGGAACGCTCCCCGGGCAGACCACGCCGGGCACAACGACGGCGACGCTCATCATCGAGCACATGGGCGGGCTGGTGTTCGCGGGGATGCCCGAGGAGACGGTGTCGATCTATGGCACCCGCCTGAACGACCCGTACGACCTGGACACGGCGGCGGTCACGGTGTTCGGGTCCCCGTACATCTACGGCGTCGGGAACAACGTCACGGTCGGAGACCCGATTGTGGCGCTCGAGAAGGGCCCTCAGGGCACGCTGTTCATCGGGTGCTCCAACTCGGTCAACTTCCTCTCCGGCGACCCATACCGCGGCACGGCGGCCATCGACACCAAGGACCGAACGGTTGGGCCGTCTGGCGCCTCCTCGATGCTGCGGATCACCAGCCCAAACGGAGGCGAGTCGCTGGTGATGCACTCCCCGCACGGGGCACACGCCGTCAGTCCGTTCTCGGCACCGATCCGGCTGAACGAGAACGTGCTGGAGGACCTGGTGACGTTCCCGAGCCAGGACAAGGCGGACTACAACGTCATCCTCCTGCGCGACCCAGCAAGGCAGTGGCTGCACATCTTCATCGACTCCGGGACCGTCGAGGACAGCGTCCACCTGATCTACCACGAGGCCACGGGAAAGTACCGGCGCGGCGCCGCGGCGTACTTCCCGGTGACGCTGCCCGTGCGGGTGTCGGCCGCGGGCCTGATCCGCGGCGTCCCCATCATCGGCACATCCGACGGGCGGCTTGTGCGGTTCGACGACGCGGCCACGAACGACATTGGACAGCCCATCGAGTCGCTGGTCACGCTGCAACTGCTCGACGTCCCCGACATGGCGAACGACATCGTCGTCCGCCGTCCCCACATCCAACTCGGGGCCAACTCATCCGCGGCCACCATGACCATGTACGGGGGCTCGACGGCCGAGGACGCTTTCGACGCCGATGTCCGTCGCCAGCTCTGGCGCGAAACGGTGGCCGCCCGCCAGTTCCCGTCGTCGGCGGTGGCGCGTGCCCCGTTCATCACCATGACGCTGGGCACGGAATCGCTCAACGCCAGGCTCGTCCTCGAGCGCGTGGAGATCACGGCTGGCACCGCGGCCCGCTCGGTCGCGTCCGGGTGGAGCGAACGCACCTCGCCGGCGGCCTACTGCACTCCACCGTCGAGCACCACGCCCGGGAGTGGACCATCTGGCGGTGGCACGGGCAGCGGCGGTCCGGGTGGCGGGAGTTCTCCGCCTCCACCACCACCCCCGCCACCGCCGCCGCCGCTCCCAACGTCGTACCCGGTTGGTCAGGAGGACGCTGGCCAGTGGACTTCCGCCGGCGCCTTCGAGGGCGAGGACCAGTACGTCCTCAACGTCTTCGACGCGGGCTACGGGCCGGAGGGCTTCGACTGGGTTCCAGACCCCATCCCGTTCGTCGATCCAAACTCGAACGCGAGGCTTGTGCCCGCGGGCATTGATCGACCCACAGAACCACCATCAGACCCGAAGGTCACTCCGCCCCACACCGGGGACGGAAGCGAGTTTGAGTTTTAGGAGCACGTCATGTCAAACCTCAAGGCAGTATGCCCTCTTGCCCTCACGTTCGGCAGCGCCAGCGCGGTGTCGAAGTTCCGATACTCCGCCCCGGCCAACCAGAAGGTGTGGGTGCGCTTCCGCCTGATCGACAAGGGGGCCGTGGCTAGCGGCTTTTCGCTCTTGGAGGCACGCCGAGGCACCACCGGCGGCACTACCAGCGGCGCCACGATGTACAACCTCAACGGCACCGACGGCGAGACATTCCAGGGCAACTCGTACACATACTCCGCGCCGCCAAACAACGACGGGACGGTGATGACCCGCGGCGTGGTGAAGGAGAAGGAGACTTGGGTGTCCCAACCCCTCCTGCTCAACGGCGGCGAGTCGGTTGACCTGTGGATCACCCCCAGCAGCGCAAGCCTCACCCACGACCTCGTGGTGGAACTGGAGCAGTAGCCGATGTCCGTGGCCGCCCCGTTCATCCCCCAGCCGCTTCCGAACTCCGCCAGCCCGTTCTTTGCGGCGCAGGTGGCCAAGCAGCTCGGGCAGCCCGCACTCCGCGCCAGCGTGACCCTGACGGCTCTCGGTGGCGGTGAGGTGCGGGTCGCGGCGCAGGTGCGGTCGTGCGTCGGGGAAGCGTGCTCGGGGTTCTACCGGCTGCACGTCTTTGCGGCGGCGACGGCTGGCGGGGCAGTGCTTGCCCAGGCGGATGTCGTGACAGACTCGGCCGGCGCGGCTGAGATCGACCTGACCCCCGGTGCCGGCGCCTGCGTGGTTCACACCGCCGTACTTGGGGTCTACGACGCGAAGGAGGTGGTGCTGACATGACCACCATCCGCAAGGGCACCGCGCTCGAGTCGGCGCTGTCGATCGACCCATCTGACCTGCCGTCCGGAACGATGCTGCTGTCGGCTACGCAGACCGTCACGGGGCTCAAGTCGTTCCAGCACGGCACGCTGCTCGTCAAGAGCACGACGCCGGCGGACACCATGATCCACTCGGCGGCGACGTCGAACCAGATCGTCACGTTCCCCGACGCGAGCGGAACGGTGATGGTGACGGGCGACCCGCTTCCGTGGAGCGACGTGACCGATGCGCCGACGACGCTGGACGGGTACGGGATCACGGATGCTCAGCCGCTCGACGCCACCCTGACGGCGCTGGCTGGCGTGACCGTGGCCGCGGACAAGCTCATCTACGCGACCGGGGCGGACGCCTTCTCGACCTGCGACCTCACCGCGGCGGGCCGCGCCATCCTCGACGATGCCAATGCGGCGGCCCAGCGGGCGACGCTCGGCGCCGGGGACGCGAGCGGTCCGGGGTCATCCACGGACAACGGGCTGCCGCGCTTCGACGGGACGGGCGGGAAGACGCTCCAGGCGTCTGCGGCGAGCGTGGACGACGACGGGGAGATTCGGACCGCGATCAACTCGGGCGCGTGTCCAGCGGTGATCCCATCGACCGTCTGGATGATGCTGACGGCCGACTACACGCTGACGAACACGGGGAGCGCCCAAAAGGCGTTCGACACCACGGCGAACGGACGGCTGACGCTTCCGACTGGCGTGTACGAGTACGAGGCGTTCCTGTACCTCACCGGAATGTCCGGAAGCTCCGGCAATCTTGCGTGGGACCCGGTTGGTGCGGGGACGGCCACCACCGACCGATGGGCGCACCAGTCGTACGGGCTGGACAACAACAGTCCCTTGGGCTCGGGCAACCGGGTCGGCACGTCGAGCGTGACCAGCAGCGTCAACCCCGTCATCGGCACGAACACTGGCACGGGCATGGTGGCGACGGTGCGCGGCGTGTTCAGGGTGAGCGCTGGCGGGACGCTGATCCCGTCGGTGACGCTGGCGACGGCCATCGCGGCGGTGATGAAGGCGGGGTCGTACCTCGTCATCAAGCGGATCGGGGACAGCAGCGAGAACTACGTCGGCGCGTGGGATTGAAAGGAAGTGTGACATGACGGTGATTCCGGCGCTTATCGGTGGTGGCATGTCGATCCTCGGCGGCCTCTTGGGTGGATCGTCAGCGAGCAAGCAGGCGAAGGCGGAGCGACAGGCCGCGGCGGACACCCGGGCGTATGCCGAGAAGCAGATGGGCCTTGGCGGGCTCGGGCAGCTTGCCGCGATGCTGGGGCCGGAAGGAATCCAGCGGTGGCTCGCGCAGACCGACCCGGCCCTGGTGCAGCAGTTGGTCCGGCAGGAAGCGCAGAACCCGACGTTCAACGCCCAGCAGCAGGCCAGGTACGAGGAGATCGAGCGGGAGTTGCAGAAGCCGGTCCTTGCCACGGCGACGGGGCAGGGGCCCGCGGCCATCGCGTCAAGGCTTCTCGGCAACGGCGGCAGGTCCATCACCCCCCAGCAGCGGGACGCGCTCGAGGCGGAGAAGGCGGCGTTGTGGTCGGCGGCGGGTGGCCGGGTGGGGAAGTCCGGCATCGACTTGGAGGCCCTCAAGGCGCTCGGGCCTGGGCTTGTGGGCAAGTACCGCCAGGAGGCGGCCGATGCCGACGCGCAGGGCGCTCGGAACCTGTCGCGGTACGACGCCGGGACGTACGAGCTCGGGCGTATGGCCAGCGACATCGAGCGCAGCGCCAGCCAGTTCGGTCGGCAGCAGACCGAGCGGGCCCGGCGCGACGCGAAGGACTCTCTGGCCAACTCCAACGCGCTGGCGACGTCGAGCCTGATGGGCCGCGGCCTCGGGGCGTCAACGGCCCTGACCGGGGCACTCCGCGGGAACGCGGAGCAGAACCAGCGGGCACTGGCGGACACGCTTGGCGGGCTCGAAGACCAGCAGATCAGGCTGCGCACGGGCCTCCAAGGCAACCGGATGAGCCTACTCCAGTCCCGAGACAGCGGCCGGAACGCGATGATGCTCGGTGGCCAGGACGCATCCAGGAGCCTCCGGCTTGGCGCCCTCAACGTCGAGCAGGCGGCGCTGGCTGGTTCGGACCCGAGCAGGCAGCTCGGGAGCATGGCGCCGACGTTCTTCTCGAGCGCGTCGCCGTCGGGGCAATACCTTGGCGTGCTGGGCGGCGGGCTTGCGGGCGCGGGATCGCAGTTGTTCGGGTACGGCCTTGGCGGGCTGACGAACGGAAGCGTCGGGCAGCCGAGCCTCGACCAGATGCGCCAGTGGGCGGCGATGTACGGCGGCATGCCCAACTAGGAGGTGACCGATGGCTGCTGAAATCAGCGTGTACCACTGCGTCCAGCTCACCATCGACGGCGAGCCATTCCCCAACTTCGGGAGCCTGGTGTCCACGATCAAGGGCGGGGCGGCGTCGATCGACGGCGGAACTGGCGCGATCGTGCGGAACGTCACCGTCCCCGCCGGCGAGAGCGTGGTCCCCTGGGAATGGGACGACACCGACGGGTTCACCCACCTGGCGGTCATGGTCAAGGGTGGGGAGGGGTTTGTGCAGGTGGCGATGCGGTACAACTCGCCCACGTCGAGCACGGACCTGACACCGACGGGCTCGATCAACCACTGGAAGGACAGAAGCCTGTCGTGCGTGGGCGTCGCGGAGTGGGACACGGAGCGGGCGTACATCCATGCGACGGCCGCGAACGCGGTTGGTCAGACCACGGGACTCCCGACGGTGTGGAGCGACGGGAGCAAGGTGCTGGGGGTTGCGGACGCGCTCGCCATTCTGAACGAGGGCGATGATGATGTTGTCGTGACGCTCATCGTCGTGCCAAAGTAGCGGGTACGGTCCTGCGGAGGCTCTATGACACAGCTCGGGCTCGGCTTTGGGCAACTCATCCAGCACGGCATCGGGAGCGGCATGAACGCCTACCGGGCCGACCAGCAGCTTGCGATGGCGAGGATCGCCCAGCAGGCGGCGATGGAGCAGGACGCCCTGCGCATGG
>JADLFE010000047.1 GCA_020845755.1 Phycisphaerales bacterium | reverse complement strand
CGTGGAAGACGTGAAACGCCTCGGCCCGCCCCGGCAGAGGCGGAGGAGGATCAGGGCGACCGGCCCCCGCCGCCCACGGGCGCGTTTCCCGGCGCGTCGGACTGTTGATCCGCTGATGCAGAGAGGGCGTGCCGCCCTCTCCGCACCTCTCCCTGCCCGGAAGGAGACTTTCCGCCGGCCTTGTCGTTCTCCCCGCACCGCCGCGCAGATCGAGCCGACCCCGAATACGATACCGTCCTTGAAAGGACTCGAGCCACCCATGACCATCGCCGCGACCAATGGAGTTCACCGAACCCGGGCTGAGGCGACCCGTATCCCGGTCGCGAGGGAATACAGCGGCCCGGCCACGGAGCACATCCTGAATCTCGGTGACGCGCGCGCCCTCGGCTGGATTCCCGACGAATCCGTACATCTCGTGGTCACGTCTCCGCCGTACTTCAACCTCAAGGAGTACAACAAGCACCCCGGTCAACTCGGCGAGATGGACGACTACGAGGCGTTCCATGACGCTCTTGATGAAGTCTGGGAGCACTGCTATCGCGTGCTGGTGCCCGGCGGTGGTGAAGCCGGCACGATCGTCCCTACACGGAAGAGGCCGCGCTGATATCCTCTTGCGATGAAGTCCAACACGATGGACAACTTGGCTCCACTCTTCACGCCAGAAACGACTCCGGCGTCGGGTGCCAGCCGACAAAAGGCAACCGGCGCGTACTACACGCCGGATCTCGTCGTCCGCTCGCTGGTGGCGTGGGCTGTCCGGCGCGAAACGGATCGGATGCTCGACCCGGCCTGCGGCGATGGCCGGTTTCTCATGGTCCATCCCAACAGCGTGGGCGTGGAGCAGGATCCGGAATCCTGCAGTGTCGTGCACGAGCGTTCGCCGGGTAGCCTGATCCATCAGGGTGACTTCTTTTCATGGGCCGCCGTGACGCGCGAGCGATTCGAGTGCGCGGCAGGCAACCCGCCCTTCATCCGCTACCAGCGGTTCACGGGCGAAGTACGGGAGGCCGCACAACGGTTGTGCGAGAAGTACGGAGCCGTCTTCTCATCTCTTTCATCATCGTGGGCGCCATTTCTCGTCGCGACGGCGTCGCTTCTCAAGTCCGGCGGGTGCATGGCGTTTGTCGTCCCCGCGGAGATCGGGCATGCGCCGTACGCCGCGCCCGTTCTTGAGTACGTGACCAAGCGGTTCGATCGCGTGCAGGTGATCCCCGTACGCGACAAGCTCTTCCCCGAGTTGTCGGAGGATTGCTGGCTGCTCTACGCCGAGGGGTTCGGAGGCTGCACATCCGAAATTTGGTTCACGCCGCTCGAACGTTTCTCGTACAGTGCCCGTCCGCCTCGCGGCAGCCTGGCGGTATCCGTTGAAGAGTGGAAGCAATGGAACGGCCGCTTACGTCCGTTCCTCCTCTCGGCGGAAGCCCGGGAGTTGTACGCCATTGCAGCCGACTCGCGCCGAACGCGGCGGCTCGGCGATGTCGCCCGCGTCGGCATCGGATACGTCACCGGGGCCAACGAGTTCTTTCATCTTCGCCCTTCCGCCGCCAAACGTCTGGGCGTCCCGCGACGCCTGCTTCATCCGGCGGTGCGCAACGGGAAGAGCCTCGCGAATGGGTGCGTCGATCGGGCTCGCGTCAACTCGTGGATCGCGGACGATGAGCCGGTCATGCTGCTGCGTCTCTCGCCGGAGGCCGAGGTTCCGACGGAAGTTCGCCGGTACCTGGATTCGCCCGCCGGGCGCGACGCCCGCGAAACGTACAAGTGCCGCAACCGCGATCCGTGGTACGCGGTTCCGGATGTGACGGTTCCCGACGGCTTCCTGTCATACATGAGCGGCGACGGCCCGAAGTTGGTGAGCAACACCGCCAAGTGCGTTGGAACGAACTCCGTCCACGTCGTCCACCTCACCCGCGAGATGAGCATGGGCCGGCTGACGAAACTGTGGGCCGAGCCGCTCACGGCCCTTTCGTGCGAGATCGAGGGGCACCCGCTCGGCGGCGGGATGCTCAAGGTCGAGCCGCGCGAGGCGGCCCGCGTGATGCTGTCGGACACGGCCATCCGCACCGACAAGGATCGTGAGACGATCGAAGGCGCCATCGCGACATTGAAGCGCTGGAGACACTATGTCTAAAGCGCCGAGTGACGGAGCCAGCGATCCGGGCAAGTGCGAATGGCTGACGCTTCAGCAGGCGCTTGAGGCGTTCGTCCTCAACGCCTCGGGCCATCAGGGACAGGGGCACATCCGTCCGCTGCACTATTACGTGGCTTCCCGGCTGGTCGTCGAGGGTGGGTTCCCTCCGAGTGAGATCACGCCGCACCCGCCCTTTCGGATCATCGAACGAAGCGGACGGAAGATCCTTGAGTACCATCCCGAATCCGCGGGCTCCGGGGAGCGGACGGTGCTGGGCGGGCTCAAGACCAAGGCGGTCGATGTCGTCGTGACGAAGCCCACGATCGGGCCGGTTATTGCCGTGTCGATGAAAGGAACTCTCGGGGCCTTCCGCAACCTGACCAATCGCATGGAAGAGGCCATCGGGGATTGCACGAACCTGCACATTTCTTACCCGGCGCTGGTCTACGGCTTCTTCCAGGTCTTGCGTGCCACTCGGGCCGGGCCGGGAGTCGAGCCGAATGACGCCTGCGTGCTCCCGAACGGCTCGATCGGCGAGGCGATCCTGCGCTATCACGACGTGCTGGGTCGTCTTGAGGGGCGGCTGGATCTCCGCGACGAGACAACAAAGTATGAGGCCGTATCGCTGGTGCTCGTGAAGCCCGATGAACCGGGACGCGGCGCACCGCTGGCGAACTTCCCGCCCGTATCGTCGCCGCTTTCTCTCTCGGGGTTCTTCGCGAAGCTGTACAGGGCATACGACCTGCGGTTTGTATACGCCGCGCCGAAGCTGGAGCCGGTCACGTCACGGTGGGTCTGGGACGAGTCGTCGCCGGCACTGGCCGATCCGCGCGCCAAGGACTACGCGCCGCGCGTCGGTACGGGGTAAGGGCCGCCGCGTGCGCGTCACTCAAGCGGGGCACGTACGTGTCCAAACCCCGAATGTCCAAGTCGCGCTCGACCGCGCGGTCCGCGACGTTGCAGCACGCCATGAGCGGCTTGAGGATGCTCGGTTCGGCCTGAATCGCGGCGGCCAGGTCCAGGGCGGTCATGGTCGAGAAGTTGATGACCTCGATCTCGCGGACTTCGACAAACCCGGCGAACGCCCGGATCAGCGTCGCCCGCATCTCGACCGCCCGCGCCTCGGCGTCGGTCTTCACCCATCCCATGTAGTCGGCGTGCGAGTCGTATCCTTCGGGCATCGGGCACTCCCAGTTCTTGAACGGGGAGTGTAAGCGATTGGAGGAGACCTACGCCGCCACTGTCGCCG
>JADLFE010000046.1 GCA_020845755.1 Phycisphaerales bacterium | reverse complement strand
TCGGGCGATGCACCGCATCCGCCCGCGATTCGCACCAATCTCACGGAAGTGAAGCCATGACCATTCGCATCGGAATCAACGGTTTCGGTCGCATCGGCCGCCTCGTCTATCGCATGGCCGCGGAAGATCCCTCGCTCGAGATTGTCGCGGTGAACGACCTGGTCCCCGCCGACAACCTCGCGTATCTCCTCAAGTACGACACCATGCACGGGCGCTTCAACCTCGGCGGCAAGCCCGTCTCCGTTTCGGCCACCGAGAACTCGTTCACGGCCAACGGCAAGACGACCAAGACGATGGCCGAGAAGGACCCGTCGAAACTCCCGTGGAAGGACCTGGGAGTTCACTACGTGCTCGAGTCGACCGGCCTCTTCACGGACTTCGAGAAGGCGGGCCTGCACCTCCAGGCCGGCGCCAAGCGCGTGATCATCAGCGCCCCGACCAAGGCCGAACCGGCCCAGGTGCCGACGCTGGTCATGGGCGTGAACCACGAACTGTTCGACGCGTCGAAGCACGCGATCCTGAGCAACGCGTCGTGCACGACCAACTGCCTCGCGCCCGTGACGAAGGTCATCGTCGACAACTTCGGGTTCGAGGAAGGCCTGATGACGACCATCCACGCCGCCACCGCGACCCAGCCGACGCAGGACGGCCCGTCGAAGAAGGATTGGCGCGGCGGGCGCAACGCCTACCAGAACATCATCCCGGCGAGCACCGGCGCGGCCAAGGCGGTGGCGCTGGCGATCCCCGCGGTGAAGGGCAAGCTGACGGGCATGGCGTTCCGCGTGCCGACGGCCGACGTTTCGGCGGTGGACCTGACGTTCAAGACCTCGAAGGACACGTCGCTGGCAGAGATCAACGCCGCGATGAAGGCCGCCAGCGAAGGGACGATGAAGGGCGTGCTGGGCTACACGGACGAGGAGGTCGTGTCGAGCGACTTCATCGGCGACCGGCGCAGTTCGATCTTCGACGCCAAGGCCGGCATCGAGCTCAACAAGCGGTTCTTCAAGATCGTGAGCTGGTACGACAACGAGGCCGGTTACGCGGCCCGCTGCGTCGACATGATGCGCTACATCGCCAACAAGGACGGCATCAAGTAAACTCCGTTGAATGGGCCTTTCCCGCGGGGCCGGGCCATCTCCGGCGGCCCCGCCGATATCTGAGCCTGACAACCGAGTGATTTCCTTGAAGAGCCCGGCGCGAAAGCGAGGGCTCTTTTCATTGGCGCCGCCCCCACTTCCTGACTTCCCTTCCTCAACTCCCCTTCATTTCGCGCTCTCCTATGCTCTCCCCCAACACGGAGGGCTTCATGTCACAACCACACCGCCTGTGTGTCTTCTGCGGCGCCAGCCTCGGCGCTCGCCCCGAATACGAATCCGCCGCCCGCCAGCTCGGCGGCATCCTCGCCGATCGCGGCATCACGCTGGTGTATGGCGGCGGCAACGCAGGCCTGATGGGCGCCGTCGCCAACGGCGCGCTGGCCAAGGGCGGCAAGGTCATCGGCATCATCACCAGGTTCCTCAAGGGGCGCGAACTCGCTCACGAAGGGATCACCGAGCTCCGCGTCACCGAGACCATGCACGAACGCAAGGCGATGATGGCCACGCTTGCCGATGCCTTTGTCGCACTCCCCGGCGGCTACGGCACGTTCGATGAGTTCTTCGAGATCATGGCGTGGGCGCAATTGGGCATCCATTCCAAGCCGGTCGGGCTGCTCAACACGAGCGGTTACTACGACTCGCTCATCACCTTCCTCGATCACGCCGATCGCGAGTCGTTCCTGCGGCTCAAGCATCGGAGCGGCATCGCGTTCCACGCCGACCCGTTGGAACTACTCGATCAACTCGCGTCGCGGGCGGTGGCGGCGTCGTGATCGAACGGCGGAGCACCGACCGCCAAGGCGCAGTCGGTGGCATGAAAAAAGTGAACAGGGATCCGTAGGCAGGCTCGTAGGTCAACGCGGTTGACCACGCCACGAGTGCAAGCGCATGGGTCTCATGCAGGCCGTGGCACGCTTGGCCGGTGTTTCACTTGTCAAAGACGCCGGGGTTACGCCACGGGCGAACTTGCTCGAGGCCTGGCCCAAGTGAGGGCGCGGGGCACGCACGCGCTCTCCACAGAGGGGGCGAGCGGACACATTGGTGCGCACAAACGCGGTGATACGCGGGTACGAACCGGAGGAGACCCGCGCCGTGCCGGCCTGAAGGCTTACACCAGTTTGAGGGCGTAGAAGATTGCTGTGAAGACCAGGTCGGCGAGGATGACGGCGACAACGCTCTGGACGACGGTGCCGGTGGTCGCTTTGCCGACGCCGGCGGCGCCGCCGAGCACCTTGAGCCCGTTGCCGCAGGCGATGAGGCCGATGAGCAGCCCGAAGACGCCGCCCTTTCCGACGCCGGTGAGGAAGTCGACGAGTTTGGCCTGATCGAGCGTGTTCTGCTTGTAGGTAGCCCAGGGGATATCGAGGATGGTGATCGCGACGGTCGCCGACATGCCGATGGCAACGATGTCGGCCAGCACCGCGAGGACGAGCATGGCGAGGACACTGGCGATCACGCGCGGCACGACGAGGAAGCGAACGGGGCTGAGGGCCATCGCCTCGAGCGCTTCGACCTCCTCGGAGACGACCATGGTGCCGATCTCGGCCGCGATCGAAGCGCCCGCGAAGCCGGTCAGGACGATGGCGGCGATGAGCGGGCCGAGTTCACGGAGCACCGCGACGCTGACGATGTTGGCGACGAGTTCCTTCTGGCCGAACTCATCGAGGGGTGGTGAGAGTTGGAACGCGAGGATGAACCCGATGCAGCCGGAGACAAGGGAGACAATGCCGATCGAGCGGAGGCCCACGCGGATGATCTGGGAGACGGCGGCCGACCAGCCGAGGCGAACACGTTCCTTGCCGACGGCTTTGAGCACGACACCGAGCGTGTCGAGGAGCAGTCCGACCATGTCGCCGATGTGGGTGAGCAGTTCGAGGACGGGCGTACCGATGCCCTGGAGCGTGCGACCGGCCAGGGATCGCGGTGCGGACGGGTCGGGGCTGTGCCTTGAGGCCTGACTCACGCGGGATACTCCGGCGACGCGCTCAATCGCCCGTCGCGGCCTCCAGCGTATCGCGAATCTCGAAGACCGTGTGGAGGCGAGCGATCTGGAAGATTGCGAGCACGCGCGGCGAGATGCCCGCGAGGATAAGGCGGACGCGGTTCCGGCGCGCGTTCTGGAGCGCTTCGACCAGGGTGGCGACGCCGGGGGAGTTCATGTAGTCGACGCGCGACAGGTCGATGATGATGCGGGGACGGGCGAGGTCGGCAGCGCGTTTGAGCACGGCGCGGAATGAGGTCGCCTCGCTGTACGAGATTTCACCCATAGGCGTGACGACAATCATCGTGCCGCGGTCTTCGAAGTTGACTTGCAGTGGTTGCCCAGCCATGGCGCCCCCAACGAGAAAAACCGGAATTCAGGAACACGAGCACTCGCCGCCCGGCTTGTCGTGGTCGGGCTGCTTCTTCACCATTGTCAGTTTCATGCCGGAGCCTTGGCGTTTTTCATATTCCGCGACGTCCATGACCTCGCGGATGATGTGGACACCCAGGCCGCCGGGCCGTACGTCTTCGAGGTCTCGCCCCTTGATCTCGTCTGGCTCGATCTGCTTTGCCTCGTCCTCGATGACGATCTTGATCTCCGGCCTTGCGCCCTGGGGCCCAGGCCAGAGGGTGACCCAGATCGGGCGATCGGTTTGCTTTTCATAGCCGTGACGCATCACGTTGCAGAGGGCTTCGTCGACGGCCAGCGCGATCTGAGAGGTGCACATCTCGGTGAACCCGAGGCGGCGGCAGACGCCCGAGATCATTTCGCGAGCGCCGGCCAGATAGAGCGGATTGCTCTGCATCTCGATACGGATGTGCGGGCGTTCACTCACGCGATACCCCTGCCTGCATGTGCTCGGCGTGCCACGCGACCCAGCGGTCCACGGCAGCGTGTCGCTGGGGTTCGGGAGCGGCGTGGTCATACCCGTTGGTGGTGCCCGTCAGGCGCTGGAGTGTGTTGATCGCGACCATGCGTGCCGCGGGGTCGTCGCTGTCGAGGAGTTTGATGAGTTCGGGGATCGAGGACGCGTCATGGCGGGCAGCGGCGTCGACGGCTGCATCGAGGCGGGCACCGGGATCGGCCGAGGCGAAACCGCGCGCGGGGCTCGAGCACCCGGCCCCGAGGAGCCCAACGCACGCCGCCATGAGACACATCCGCGTCAATGTCACGATCAGAGTGTACCGCACAGGCGGGCCCTCGCCCATCCCTCGACCCGCGATGTGACGCCCCCTAACCTCTCCGTTTCCCACATCCCGGAGCGGCTTTCCATGCGACTCCCGCACGACGAGGTAGTTCCCGTTCTCGATTTCGGCGGCCAGACGGCCCAACTCATCTGCCGGCGTGTCCGAGACGCCGGGGTGTTTTCGCTGCTGGTCTCGCCGGGCATTTCCGCCAAGGACCTGGCGGCGATGAAGCCCAAGGGCATCATCCTGTCGGGCGGGCCGAGCAGCGTGTATGAACCCGGAGCCCCGACCTGCGACCCCGCGATCTTCGACCTGGGAGTGCCGGTTCTTGGCATCTGCTACGGACTGCAACTGGCCGCCAAACTCATGGGCGGTGACGTCAGCCACTCGGCCCACCGCGAGTTTGGACGGGCGGCCCTGGCGATCAATGACACGCGCGACCTCTTTGCCGCCATCCCTGATCGCACGACGGTGTGGATGTCGCACGGCGATCAGGTGACCAACCTTGGCGCGACGCGATTCGAGTGCCTGGCGTCGACGCCCACCTGCCCCAACGCGGCGGTGCGGCACGTTTCGGGGACCCGGCGTTTCTACGGCGTGCAGTTCCATCCCGAGGTGACGCACACGCCGCACGGGAGCGACCTGCTCCGCAACTTCCTGCACGAGATCTGCCGCTGCAGGGGCGACTGGCGGATGGCCAACTTCGCCGAGGTCGAGCGCCAGAGAATTCGGGAGAAGGTGGGCGGGTCGCACGTGATCTGTGGATTGTCTGGCGGGGTGGATTCCGCGGTCACCGCGGCGCTGATTCACTCGGCGATCGGCAAGCAACTCACGTGCGTGTTTGTCGATACGGGCCTGCTCCGCAAGGCGGAGAGGACGCTGGTCGAGACGACCTTCCGCGATCATTTCCACATCGATCTTCGCGTGATCGACGCCGAAAAGGACTTCCTGTCGGACCTCGCGGGCATCACCGATCCGCAGGAAAAGCGCAAGCGCATCGGGCACCGGTTCATCGACGTTTTCAAGCACGCGGCCAAGGACATCAAGGACGCGACGTTCCTGGCGCAGGGCACGCTCTATCCCGATGTGATCGAGTCCGGGCAAGGGCACGCGGGGCAGTCGGCCAACATCAAACTCCACCACAATGTCGGCGGCCTGCCCGAGGACCTTGGCTTCACGCTCGTCGAGCCGCTGCGAGATCTCTTCAAGGACGAGGTGCGCAAACTGGGCGAGGTGCTGGGCCTGCCCGAGCAATTGATCTGGCGCCATCCGTTCCCGGGGCCTGGGCTTGCGGTGCGTGTGCTGGGCGAGGTGACCAAGCCGGCGCTCGACGTCATCCGCGACTGCGACGAGATTCTGCTCGAGGAGATCGTGGCGGCGAACCTGTATCGCTCGACGAGCCAGGTGTTCGCGGTGCTGCTCCCGGTTCGCTCGGTGGGCGTGATGGGCGACGGGCGGACGTATGACTCGGTGGTCGCGATCCGCGCGGTCGAGACGCAGGACTTCATGTCGGCGGACTGGGCTCGCTTGCCGCACGACGTCCTTGGGAGGATATCGAGCCGCATCATCAACGAGGTCCGTGGCGTAAACCGTGTGGTGTACGACATCTCCAGCAAGCCGCCGGCGACGATCGAGTGGGAGTGACGGGAAAAGTTCTGAAAGATCCCTTTCAATCTCCGAACAACTCGACATTTCTGACCTCGGATGCCGATAAAATCGCTACGTGAATGAGCGCGGTGGCGGTCTGCGCCCGTGGGGGCGTGCCGGCCGGGCTATCACGGGGAGAAATCTCATGCTCATGCTGAACAAACGAGTCTCGAGCCGCACGCTGGCGGGAGCGATCTTCGCGGCGAGCACGCTTGCGGCGCCGGCGCTGGCGCAGGACCTCATCACCAAGGACGACGTGATCGCCGGCACGATGAACATCGACTTTGGCACGCGGACGACCAAGGACACGTCGGGCGATCTGAAGGAGGGCTCGTCGGCGATTGGCGCCAAGGACAAGTACACGTTCACACTCCGCGTCGCGGAGACGACGGAGTTTGCGGGCGAGATCCAGCGTCAGCCGAACCTCTACACCAAACTCATCAATCGCAAGAAGCAGGAAGCCCAACTGTTCTACAAGATCAACATGGCCGTGCTGAACCCCAAGGACCTGAAGCAGAAGAAGACGGTTGGTTCGTGGGTTGGCACGGTTCCGGTCGACACCGCCAGCGGCGCGTTCGATCTGTCGGGCGGATCGGCGAAGGAAAGCGCATTGCGCATCGCGGTTGACGCCGTCGGCAAGGCCAGCGCGTTCACCGAGAACTTCGGCGGCAAACTCGTGGGGAAGGCCGAGAACAAGGAATCACTGGCGTCGTACACGTTCAAGCGTGTCGTCGGCAACAAGGAAGTGAAGGTCGAAGTCAAGAAGAGCGACCCGATCCGATTCGATTCGGTGAGTCTCGCCAAGGGGCCGAGCGAGAACTATCCGCGCACCAGCGTCTCGGGGCGTCTCGACTATGACTACGAGACCGGCAACTGGTTCACCGACGGGATCCGGTTCCGCTACATGCTTGACGGCAAGGAGTCCGAGGACATCGTGACCGGCTCGATCAAGTGGGTCGAGGATCCGGACCGCAAGTCCAACGGGAAGGGGCACTACGAGTTCAATCTCCGCTTCAACGAAGAGAAGAACAAGAAGGCCGGGAGCGAGGCCGCCGCGTTCGACAAGATGAGCGAGGAAGACGCGTTTTTCGCCGTCGATGACTCGGTGCCCTGCCTCACGGGCAAGATCGTCTACCAGGACACGATGTCGGGCGAGTCGGTGACCGCGAGCAAGGTCGAGTACCACCTCAACGCCAATAAGTTGTCCAAGCAGCAGGTCATGAACTTCTTCAAGATGTGGATGCTGGCGGTCGGGCCCACCAACGACGAGTAATCTACACATTCACATGCCGATCTCGAAAGGGATCGGCATGCATTTCCGAGTTCATCACGACGCGAGCCGGGAACAATGGGCCGGCATTCTGCGCGGTACTTTCGCATATCTTGCAGTCGCCATACACGGAGACGAATCATGGCACGATCGCTGATCGCGACCCTTGCGCACCGCTACGGCCCTCGCGTTTCCGCCGGCGAGCGACGCGAGTTTCTCAAGTTGACACTCGCAACTTCTGCGGGCTTGTTGATGTCGTCGAACTCGGCGCTGGCGACACTCGGTCGCACGTCCGGCAAGCGGGTGGTCGTGATCGGCGCGGGATTCTCGGGGCTGGCGTGCGCGTATGAACTCAAGGCCGCGGGCTATGACGTGACGCTGCTGGAGCCGCGGAGCCGCGTAGGCGGGCGGGTGCTGTCGTTCAACGCGGCGAATGGAAATGAGTACATCAAGGGGCGGAACATCGAGGGCGGCGCGGAACTGATCGGCTCGAACCATCCGGCGTGGGTGAACTACGCGAGCCGGTTCGGGCTTGAGTTCCTCGACGTGACCGACGACGAGGGCGAGGTCGTTTCGCCGGTGATTCTCGGCGGAAAGTTGCTCGATTTTAACGAGGCCGGCACGCTCTGGGAGGAGATGGAGGCGGGGCTGGCGCACATGAACTCAATGGCCGAGCCGGTCATCGCCGACGAGCCCTGGAAGACACCCGACGCCAGGAAGCTCGATGGTCTTTCGATCGGCACGTGGATCGAATCGCTCGAGATCTCGCCGCTCGCCAAGAAGGGCATGTGGATCAACCAGATGTCCGACAACGGCCAGGACCCGAATCGGCAGTCGCTGCTCGGGCAGCTCGCGGCCGTCAAGGGCGGCGGGCTCGAAAAGTTCTGGGCCGACAGCGAGGTCTACCGCTGCAAGGGCGGCAACGACCAACTCGCCCGCAAGCTCGCCGAGGGAATCGGCGCCGATCGCATCGTGCTGAAACTCCACGCGCGATCCATTACGCTCAAGAACAACGCGGTTGTCGTCGAGGCCAGCGATGGGCGCACGCTCGAATGCGACGACGTGGTGCTTACGGCACCGCCGCCCACGTGGGGCAAGATCGCGATCAATCCCGGCCTGCCCGGCGCGATGTCGCCGCAGATGGGCATGAACTCCAAGTACCTCGCGCACGTGAAGTCGCGATTTTGGGAGACCGGCGAGCCCAAGCGCAGCCAATACGCTTTGTCGGACGGCGTGCTTTCGCAGACGTGGGACGCCACAGACGCACAGGGCCCGGTCGACGAGACCAACGCCGGGGCGTGCCTCACCGCGTTCAGCGGCGGGCCGGAGGTGGCGAGGGCGATTTCGATGGACAAGACGGCCCGCGACAAGGAGTTTGCCGAGATCTACGAGCAGTTCTACCCGGGCTTCAAGGACAATCTCGTTCAGACGCGATTCATGGACTGGCCCAAGGAGCCGTGGACGGGCGCGAGCTATTCGTTCCCTGCGCCGGGGCAGGTGACGAGCGTCGGGCCGCTCTTGGCGCAGTCCCACATGGACGGGCGACTGCACATTGCCGGCGAGCACACGTGCTACAAGTTCGTGGGCTACATGGAGGGCGCGCTGGACTCGGGCATTCGCGTGGCGAAGAACATAGCGAAGAGGGACGGAGTGCTGAAGTAAGAAGAAACGAAGCGACAGAGAAACGCAGAGACGAAGAGAAGTCACATCACGAACGCCGGGGACACGGGTGCTCGGGCGTGTGTTGTGGGGCAGCGGCGCGAACAAGTCAATTGCCCGGAGATCGCGCATGACGTCGAAGCATACTTCTTCTCACAACGTCTCTGCGCCGCTCCGCTTCCCGCACTTCTACAAGAGCGGATTCCTCGCGCCCTTCACATACTCGGCCGTCGGGCTGAGATTGGGCTGCGGGTTGACGAAGACGTCGCTGTAGAGTTCGGCCGGATCGGGCACGGGCGAGTTCTCGGCGAATTCCACCGAGTCGCGCACCAGCGCCCGCACTTCCTCCTGCATCTCCTGGAACTGGTCCTGCGAGAGCGAGGGCTTGCCCGCGGCGTCGACGCGCTCGCCCATGAGATACGCCGCCATGCAGTCGATCGAGTCCTTGGCCTTGAACTGATCGACCTCGTCCTTGGTGCGGTACTTCTGCGGGTCGGACATCGAGTGACCGAGGTAGCGATAGGTCTTGAGATCGACAAACGCGGGGCGCTGCTCCTCGCGGCAGGCATCGACGAGCGGCTTGAAATGGTCGTAAAGTTCCATGACGTCAAAGCCGTCGATGACGCGTCCCTCGATGCCGTAGGCCCGCGCCTTGGCCATGAGGTCGTGGGCCATCGTCGTGCCGCGGTGGATGGCGGTGCCCATCGAGTAGCCGTTGTTCTCGACGATGTAGATGACGGGGATGCTGTAAAGGCCGGCGAGGTTCATCGCCTCGTGGAGGGCGCCCTGATTGAGCGCGCCGTCGCCCAGGAACGCGAGCGCCACCTTCTTCTTGGGCGGCTGCCCATCGAGCACGCCGGGGTTCGGCAGCGACTTGCCCAGCACCTCGCACTCGTACTTGGCGGCAAAGGCCAGGCCCGTGCCGAGCGGCGTTTGGGCCCCCACGATGCCGTGCCCGCCGAAGAACCAGTGGGGCTTGTCGAACATGTGCATCGAGCCGCCCTTGCCCTTGGCGCAGCCGCTGGCGCGTCCGAACATTTCGGCCATGCAGGCCCGGGGGTCCATGCCGCGTGCCAGCGCGTGACCGTGGTCGCGGTACGCGTGGACGATCGGGTCGTCGGGCTGCAGTGCGTTGATCGTGCCGACCGCAACGGCCTCCTGCCCCGTGTAGAGGTGGCAGAACCCGCCGATCCTGGCCTGCTGATACGCCTGGGCCGTGCGGTTCTCGAACTCGCGGATCAGGAACATGTCGCGCAGCCACTTGATGAGTGTCGCGTCGGGCAACTGTTCGGCCATCCGGCGGCGTGAAGCGGCGCGGGGCGAATCGGGCTTGGCGGGTGATGGTGCCGGTGTCGGGGCGTGGGCCTGGGTCATCTCATTTCCTTCCGCGTCGGCAGCGACGTGGATTCGGGCCAACAGATCGGGCCCGGTTCGGGCTCACATGGGGCAGATCCAAGAAAAAACGCGCCCTTTCGGACGCGTTCAGATCATAGGTCGGGGCCATCGCCCTGTCCGATTTCGCAAACACTCTTACCGCACCACACGCTCCTCTTTCTCGGCGGCCTGGGCGGTCGCCAGCGGCGCCTGGGTCTGCAGGAGCAGGAGCGCCGTCTGGAGTTGCGTGTCCATCCCCTTGGTCAAGAGGTCCTCGGGGTTCGGGAGCGGCTTGTCGCTCTTGAGGGGCTGGCCGTTCTCGTCCAGCGGCATGACGTCGGCGTCGCGGCGCAAGAGCACCGCGTCAACGATCTGCTGCGGGAGCATCTCGACCTCGATGTCGGGGTTCACGCCCCAGATCTTGTCGCCCGGGTGGCGGTGGATGATCTTGCCAGACGGGAGCAGGTAGTGCTGTGTCGTGAGTTTCATCGCGGCACGGTTGCCCAGAAGCATCCGCACGTCCTGCACCGAGCCCTTGCCATAGGAACGCTGGCCCACCAGCACGCACTTGATGCGTCCCTGGTGCGCGAAGTCCTGCAGCGCGCCCGAGACGATCTCGCTGGCGCTGGCAGAATCCTGGTTCACGAGCACGACGCACGGTGTACTCGCCAATTTCGAATCGCCGGTCGCTCGCTCCTGTCGCACGATCCGCTTGTTGCCGTCCTCGGTCGAGACGATGACGCCCGAGGGGACGAATCGGCTGGCGACCTCGACGGCCTGATCGAGCAGGCCGCCCGGGTTGAACCGCAGATCGAGGATCAGGCCATTGAGCCCGCCGTCGAGCATCTTGTTGATCGCCTGATCGAGGTCGGTCGTGGTGCTCTCGGTGAAGCCCGTGAGGCGGACGTATCCGATGCGAGAGTCCTTGTCGATGTACCAGTTCCAGTCGTCCTCGCGGACGCCGGTGCGGGCCCAGCCCTTCACGGAGCGGAGCGGGATCTCGGCCCGGGTGATCTTGACGTCGAACTCGCCGGCCTTGTTGTCGGTGTCGTTGGCGGGGACGAGGGGATTGGGTCGACGCTCGATCGTCAGCGACACCTCGGTCCCGGCCGGGCCGGTGATGTTGTCGACGGCCTGATCGAGGGTGAAGCCGTAGGTCGGCTTGCCGTTGACCTTCTTGATAAGGTCGCCGGTTCGGAGACCTTTGCGCTGGGCTGGCGCGCCCTCGATCGGCGAGACGATCTTGATGTTGGAGAGTTCATCGTACTGAATCTCGACGCCGATGCCGATCAGTCGTCCCTGCGTGCTGCGCTGGAAGCGGGCCAGTTCGTCGGGCCAGATGATGGCCGAGAATGGATCGAGTTGCTCCATCGCGCCGTTGCCGAACTCGTGCAGGATCGCCTGGTCCATCACACCGACGGTCTTGCGATTTTCGTCCAGGAGCGAATTGAGCATCATGTCGGCGGTCGAGTAGTCGACACGCTCGGCTTCCTTGTCGATCTTGTCGTGCCAGTACTGCAGGCGCGACACGAACTGCTCACGCTTGGCGGCGTCCGCCAGCCCGCTGAAGGCGCCCTTCAGGTCCTCGGTCTGCACGAGCACGCGAACCGCCTCGATCCCGCCGTGCAGGATCTTGTGGAGCGGGACCTTCGACACGTGCTCGGAGCCCGAAGCGGCGACGGCGCGCACGATCATCGAGCGATCGATGAACTTCAATTTCTCGCGGAAATCGTCGCCTACGGGGTTGTAGGGCGGGAGGGGCTCGGTCTTTTCCGCCAGTTGCCGCGCGTTGCGGAGTTCCCACAAGCGTTGCGGCACATACATCCGCAGCATCGACATGCGGTGATTCTGACGGTCGATGTCTTCCTTGTACTTGCCCGACTGCTCGAACAGTGCGTTGAGGCGGTAGAACAATTCGCTGGCGATGAGCCAGTCGGCACGAGCTTCGGCGGCCCGGGCGGCGGCGTCGGCGCGATTCACCAACTCCTGCACTCGCGGGTCGTTCAACACGCCCTGCTTGTCCTTGGAGACAAGTTGCTTCTCGAGCGCGGTCACCAGAGCCTTCGAGATCGCGATGTCGGACTGCTGATCGGTCAGCGCCTTGTCGAGGTCGGCGGCGAGTTGATCAAGTTTGGTCTGGCGGTCGGTTTCCTTCTTGCTCAGGCCGTCACGGAGGCGAGCCAGCGACGTATTGAGGTGCTCGTCGGAGAAGTTCGGTGCGCGACCGATCGCGTCGAAGAACGCGCGCGAGTCGCCGCGTGACGCGGTGGTCCAAAGGTCGCGGGCCCAATCGGACTGCGACGCGGCCGCGACCGGCGTCGTGACCTGCGCACCTGCGGGCAGCGCAGCCCCGACCGTTCCGACGGCCATGACCATCGCGGCCAGAACCCGATGTGCCCAGCCACGGCCAGCACCAACCCGATTCATGCTGCTCGACCTCTTCACGCTCACCTCCATCGACCTCGCGGCGTCGTCCTGACGCGTGCCCGGAAACCGCGTGCCGTGCGAAATCTCGTCCCAGCATCGGACCAATAGCGTTCGGCACTCAACCGAATGCCGCCGTGCAAGTCAAACTTGCGCCCGGCGTAGCGAACACCATCATATCGGACGCCCGCCGACCTCTTTGGGTTCGCGTGGAATCCGGTTCCAGACTCCGAAAACTCGGAGCAACGATCAGCGGACCAAGTCATCTTGATTATGGCTGTCGCCTGTGGCGCATGATCTGGCCTGCCACAACCGCCGCCATGGTGAGAGACACGGCACCAGCCGCGCCAAAGACCGCGACCTCGAATCGCTCGGGCGCGAGCATGCCGCGCTGCTTGGCGAGTTCGGCCAGGAGCGGGCAAAGCGGGCCGATGGTGTAGCCGACACCGACCAGCGATTCGTGCGTGCCGCCGGCCTCGACCTCCGCACGCCCAACTTCGAGCGCGTAGTACACCGCGCCGGAATACACGATCGCCATGCCGACGCCGAACACGACAAGTCCGGCGACCTGCAGCGTAACGCCTGCGTTTCCGGCGAGGAACCCGGGCGTTACCACCGTGACACCAAAGCCGGCGAACACGAGCGTCGCCCCCACCACCGCCGGCCACCACTGGCCGTGCCACGACTGCGCACGCCCCATCAGCCAGAACGTGATCGCTCGCGCCACCAGCCACGACGCCGCGAGCTGCACGGCGGCGGTCGCGCCCACGCCCATGCGCTGCATCGCGCCGGGCAAGTAGGGCGACATCGCGCTCAGCATGATGTAGCCCGTGGGAAGGAGCGTGCGAAACGTGGTGAGCAGCGTCGTGTAGATCGGCGGGTGCGGCTCGTGGTGCTCCGGCGCGTGGGCCCCGGGTTCGTGCTGGAGTTTCATCACCCAGAACAGCGTTATCACGTGCATTACACCCAGCACCAGCACCACGATCGACGGCCATTTCTCGACCAACCCCGACATGCCGAAGTAGGAGACGATGATCGCGCCCGACCATGTCGCGTTCCAGATTCCCGCGGCCTTGCGCAGTTCTTCGCCCTGCCGCGCCCCAGACAAGAAACTCTCGACCACGGGCCACAGCACGCCAGTCAGCGGGCTGTAGAGCACGACCATTGCCCACACCAGCCACGAGGCCGAGGGGCCGATTCGCGTCGCGATGTGCGGGAGCACGCTGAGCGCGCCCATGAGCGAGAGTGTCCACACCATCACGCCGCGGGTGGAGAGTCCGCGCCGATTGAGGAACTCGACCGCGGCGTGCGAGAACCTGGCCGCGAGGATGTACGTGACACCCAGAGCCAACGCCAGCCAATAGTTGTCGATGTCGGAGAAGCCGAAGCCCGACTTGGTGAGGAAGAAGACGCCGTTGGTGACGACGCCGGTGCCAATGCTGCTGATGAACGTGATGGCCAGGACCGCGTTCAGTGGTGCGGCGGCGGAGGCCGGGCGGCCGATCTGGCTACCTGCCGGGGCTGGGTTGGTGGCGTGGGTCACGGCGTGTGGCGTCGTGGGCGGCGGGTTTGAGGTGTGATTGGCGGGGCGTATTGCCCGCTGGGCGGAGCGATCGTAGGATGCGCGGCAGCGGCACACGTCGCGGCTGAAAATCCACGTCCCCGTAGCTCAACTGGATAGAGCGCTGCCCTCCGAAGGCAGAGGTTACAGGTTCGACTCCTGTCGGGGATGCTTCCCCTCACGTGAATTTCAGGTCGAGAGAACGCTCGTCGCCCGAACGGGCTGGCGCGGTGGTCGTCGCGGCTCGCGCCAGAAGAACAACCCAAAAACAAACACGGCCCGGACTGGCCGGGCCGCGAAAGCGGGCGAAGGGACTTGAACCCTCGACTTCTACCTTGGCAAGGTAGCGCTCTACCACTGAGCTACGCCCGCGGGATGTCAAACCGGTTGGGACCGTCTGAATCGGCGTCCCAACCGGGGACATGAACCTAGGAAGGCACTCGGCGGGAGTCAACGACCCGCCTGTGCCGAGCTTGCCGACTGTGAGGTTTGGCCCCGGGCGGCCGCGATCGCATCCACGACCTGTGAGGGGTTATACGCGTTGCTTTTCCAAGGGGATGCGTACCCCGGGCCGCGGATGGCCAGGAGCGGGATACCCGGCTCGTTGAGTTCCTTGAGCAGGGCCCAGCCGGGGGCCTTCTTGCTCGAGAGATCGACCTCGAAAGCGACCACGCCGGGCTGCTTGATCGCCTCGCGCACCTGCTGGGTCCCGAGGACTGTCGCCTTGAGTGTCTGGCAGTTGAGGCACCATGTCGCGGTAAAGTCGGCGATGACGACCTTGCCCTCGGCGAGGGCTTTCTGATACGCCTCGGGCTCGTAGTCGCGCCACAGGCCGTCTTCTGACTGCGCACGCGCGATGCTGGTCAATCGGTCGGCCCACCAGAAACTGCTTCCAGCGATGCCGACGGCGATGAAGAGCGCCGCCAGTCTCGCGCCCGCGCTCTTGGTGATCTTGAACGCGCGGAAGACCAGCCACAACGCGGTCCCCAGCGCGATCGCGAAAACGAACCACCACTCGATGGTCTTGCCGAGGTAGGGCGATTCGGCGATGAACGTCTTGACAGCGACACCCGTGAAGTACACGCCGAACGCCGCCATGATGAGCGAGAGCACCTGCTTGATGAGGTCGCTCGCCGGCCCGGTGCGCGGGATGAACGAGATCAGTTTCGGCCAGATCGTGAGCACCAGATATGGCAGGGCCATCCCCACGCCCACGGCAAAGAACACCGAGAACGCCAGCACCGACGACTGCTGCGTCGCCCACGACACTCCCGACGCCGCGAAGGGCCCAAAGCATGGCGTGCCGAGCAGCGCCGTCATCACGCCGAAGAGGAACGACCCGTGGAGGGTGTCGTGGCGCGGCTGGATCGCGTACAAGCCCTGCGGAAGGTTGAGCGTGAAAACGCCCATCATCCCCACCGCCATCGCGATGATGAACAGGCCGACACAGAGTTGGAAGGTCGCGTTGCCGAAGAGTTCGTTGGTCGCGGAGAAGAACTTGAGCGAGACGATCAGCACCGCCAGCGCAGCCCAGAACGACACGACGCCAAGGAACATGGCGAGGCCCAGTTGCACGCGCCGACCGGCGTGCTCGCCGGCCGCCTGTTGGATCGCGAAGATCTTGATGGGGATGAGCGGGAGCACGCACGGCATCAGGTTGAGAATGAAACCGCCCAGGGCAGAAAAGAGCAGGACGACGAGCGTGTTGCCCGAGCTGAAACGCAGACCGAAGAGATCAAAGACGGCATCGGTGGATAGGGAATCGCCCGACCTCGGAGTCTGATCGGTCGCGGGCGGGCTTGGATCTGCCGGTTTCTCAAACACCTTCGCGTCAAACGCCGCGAACAGCGATGCGTCGGCGACATCCTTGCCAGCCGCGGGATCGACTCTGAGCGTCACCGACAATTCGAGCGTCTCCGGCGGCATGCACACCTTGTCGTCGCACGCCTGAAAATCAACCGTGATGGGGATGACAAGTTCGCCGCTGGCGTCCTTGGCGATTTCGATGGGCACATACACGACGGCATTGCCCTCGAACACTGCGTACGGCTCGGGCTTGCCGCTCCCCACCAGATCGACGCTGATCGTGTGCGTCGGCGGAAATTGGGTTTCTCGAACGGTCACCCCGCCGGGCGCCTTGAACGTGATCGCGGTTGGGATGGGATCGAATAACCCCTGCCATGACTTGGGCACCACCGGCTTGTCGGGATTGGTGTGCCAGCCATTTTTGTGATCGAGCACGACCGCGATCGCGAGTTGGTCGCCTGGAGTGACCTCGCTCCGCATGGGCGTCACCGAGACATCCACGACCTGGGGCTGGGCGGCCGCCCTGGTCGGTATCCACACGACCGCCAACACCGCCATCAGCGGCATCATCAGCGAGAGCATCCACGTCAATGGAGCGTTCCTGGCCGTGGGCAAAGCGACGGTCGTCATGCATAACCGTATGGCCCCGCCCGCGGATAGGTTCGCAGACCGAGATGCGGCAAGAGGCGGGTTGGACTTTGTTTGGTTCAAGGCATGAGTGGTCGTCGGTCGATAACCGACATGGACTTTGGACGGGAGCCAGGCGCGCATGGCGGACGTGCTAGATCAAAGTGAAGTAGACGCACTGCTATCGGCGGTCGCGGAGACGCCGCAGACGGTCGAGAAGCCGCAGGCGACGATCTTCACCCGCCGCAACATCGATCCCTCCACGCTCGAGATCAAGAACTACGACTTCAAGCGGCCCGAGCGAGTCAGCAAGGACCAGATGCGTTCGCTCCAGACGCTGCACGAGGCGTTCGCGCGGAACTTTGGTGCGTCGCTCTCGGGCTTCCTGCGCACGATCGTGGAGGTCCGCGTCGCGACCTGCGAGCAGATGACCTATTCGGAGTTCATCTCGGGCCTGCCCAACCCGACCAGTTTCAATCTGCTCAAGACCGACGCGCTCGAGGGGCAGATGTGCATGGAGATCAGCCCGCTCATCATCTACCCGATCATTGACCGCCTGCTGGGCGGCAACAGCCAAGACCTTTTCATCCCGCAGCGGCCCATGACGTTGATCGAGACACGCCTCATCAGCAACGTGACCAACCGGGGGCTTGCCGCCCTCTCCGAGGCGTGGGCGGGCGTCAAGCACCTGACGTTTACGATCTCGGCGACCGAGAGCAACCCGCAGTTGGTGCAGATCGTGCCTCCCAACGAGGTGGTGGTCGTCGTTGGCTTTGAAGTGAAGATGAACAACCGCGCGGGCACGATGAACCTGTGCATTCCGTACAACGTCATCGAGCCGGTGGTCGAGGATCTGAGTTCTCAGAACTGGTTCGCGGCAGCACAGAATCAGAAGAGCGACGCCGCCGCCGCTCAGATCACCGGGACATTGACCCGCGCTCCGCTCGAGGTCACGGGTGTTCTGGCGGAGACGACGATCACCCTGTCGGACCTGATGTCGATGACCCCCGGCGACGTGATCACGACGGAGAAGTTGTCCACCACGCCGATCGTGCTGGCGGTCGAGGGGGAGAAGAAATTCTTGGCGAACGTGGGGCAATACCGCGGAAATCGGGCCCTGCGGATCGTTCGGGCGGTCGGTCCTGATGACCGCGTGTAGACCCCCGTTTCCGGGCGTGAACACGAACTTTGCGCATCTTTCGCCGGTTACTCACCCGGGCGAAATCGTGGGTGGTGATCGTGATTCACCCGGCCCGGACGATTGACCCAGCGTGGTTTGTCTGAATAATGTTGGGTGTCCCTGGGCGTGGTAGCCCGGGGTGGTTGTTTGACAGGCGGAACCCATGAACGCAGTCACGAACCATGCTCGGTAAGCGGTCCACCACGTGGATCGGTCGCATCGCGGCCGATGGACCGCTCGGGCCTTTGGGTCCTTGCTCGGAGGTGGCTCCGATGCGCTGAACCCAAAGAGTTCGACCCGTTCGCGCCCATTTGAGGCGTCGCGATCGGGCGGAGCAGGATTCGGGGCCACGGGCGTGCGGAAGCCGCCGGTGGCTTCGGTGTTTTTGGGGGCGATCCGAGCAGTCCCGTGCATTGATCAACTTCACGCAGTGTTTCTGACCGACATCTCGACAAACCGACAATCTGGAGTATGCGACATGATGAACCCCACCGAAATGCTGAGAATCCTCGACTCCATCGCGCGGGATCGGAACATCGACAAGCAGATCCTCGTCCGCGACCTCGAGCAGGCGATGGTCTCCGCCGCTCGCAAGCACTACCAGACGCTGGATACCGAAGAATTCACCTGCACGCTTGATGCCAGCACCGGGCAGTTGACGCTCTTCCGCCACGGTGCACCGCTGGAGATGGCTCCGGCCGCGCTGGGGCGGATCGCCGCGCAGACGTTCAAGCAGGTCATGATCCAGAAATTCCGGGACGACGAGCGGGCGAGCGTATTCGAGGAATTCAGCAAGCGAGTCGGCGAGATCGTCACGGGGACCGCGCAGCGTTACGAGGCCCGTTCGCTGATCGTGACTGTCGATCGCAGCGAGGCATTCATGCCTCCCAGCGAGCAGATCCCGGGCGAGCAATTCCAGCCCGGGGATCGCGTGCGTTGCATGATCCTGGACGTTCGTGACGCGGGGAATCAGGTCAAGATTGTTCTTTCGCGCGGGCATCCGGACTTTATCAAGCGACTCTTTGAGGTAGAAGTTCCCGAGGTTTCGGAGAAGATCATCGAGATCAAGGCGATGGCGCGTGAGGCGGGCTATCGCACGAAGATCGCGGTCTCCAGCGTCGACTCCAAGGTCGACGCCGTTGGCGCGTGTGTGGGCGTTCGGGGCAGCCGAATCAAGAACATCGTCGACGAACTCAACGGTGAGAAGATCGACATCGTCCGGTGGAACGAGTCCAGCCAGATCCTGATCCAGAATTCGCTCAAGCCGGCGGAGGTCGCGGAGATCTCGCTGTGCTTCGAGCTCGGGCGTGCCACCGTTGTGGTGCGCGACGATCAACTCTCTCTGGCGATCGGGAAGCGCGGGCAGAACGTTCGCCTCGCGGCCCGTCTTACCGGCTGGGACATCGACATCCTGACGCCCGAGGAATACGGGAAGGGGCTGGACACCCTGTCGACCACCCTCCAGGAGATCGAGGGCATCACCGAGAAGCACGTCGACAAACTTGTCGCGCTCGGTATGGTCAGCGTGTTCGACGTCGAGGAAGTCGGCGTGGACGTGCTGATGACCGAACTGGAGTTGACCGAAGACGCAGCCAAGGCCGCCGTCGAGCGTGCCTCGGTCAAGGCCAAGGAGGTCGCCGAGCAGCAGCAGAAGGACAAGGAAGAAAAAGCCCGCCTGGCCAAGGAGCAGGCCGACGCGGCCGCGAGGCTTCTGGGCGGCGCGACGCCGGGCGATCAGGCGGCCGACGCGATCCTGGGCGCGCCGGAGGCGGGCGCGTCGGACGACGCGCGGGCAGCGGACATTCTGGGACAGGGATGAAGCGGAACGTCGCGTGACGGGTTGATGTGAACCCCGCGGTGCTCGAGGCCGCGGGTCGTGCGGGGAGTGAGAGAGCGGATCGGTGGATCAGGGTCGAGGCGGCGCTTTGCCGTCCGACGAGTTGGAGCGGACATTGGCCAGACGCATTTTCGAAATCGCCAAAGACCTCGGGATCGAATCCAAAGCCATCGTGGCCAAGTGCCAGGCGGAGGGGATCCCCGAGTCCGTGGTGAAGAACCACATGTCGACCATCACGGCGGGTCTTGAGCAGACCATCCGGGAGTGGTTCTCCAACGACGGCGGAGCCCATGCCACCGCCGCCACCGAGACTGCCGCGAAGGTCGATCCGACCGCGGTCAAGGCCAAGGCGCGCAAGAAGACCGCCGACGGTCACAAGGAAGGCGACGACGCACACGCCGCCGTAACCACGGTCGCGGCTCCCGCCCATCCAGCGCCGCATCCATCCAGGCCAGAGCCGATCAAAGTCGATCCGGTGCGTCTGCGTCCCGCGGCGGTGACGCCCGCGGCCACTCCCCACGCGCCCATTGAGGCGAAGATCACGGTCACGCACACCGCTCCTGTTGCTCCGGCACAGACTCCGAGTGTGATGCCCCCGATCCAGGCTCCCGTCGCGCCCGCGGCCTCGCACAGCGCTCCGCCCCCGGCGGCCAAGATCGTTCCGCCCGCGGTTCCCAAGTCTGAGCCCAAGCCGGAGCCACGCATCGAAGCGACCGCGGAGACAAAGGCCGAATCGCGATCTGTCGCTCCCATCGCGGCATCGCCAGCACCACTCACGACCCAACCATCAACCAGTCAGGGCGACGGGAGCGTTCCGGCAGAGGCCAAGCCGGCCGCGTATGCGCGCCCGCCGGTCCCGCCGCGCAGCGTGACCCCGGCCCCGATGAACGTCCCAACTCGTCCGACGGTCATTGCACCGGCCGGACCGCGCCTTTCGGTGCCAACGCAGGTCAAACTCAGCGGGCCGAAGGTCGTGCGTGTCGAAGCCCCTGAAGTCATCGAAGCACCGCGCCCGAGGCGAGCCCCCGGACCGGGCGGGCCTCCGGGCGGCCCCACCACCATCGGGCGTCCCGGCGGGCGTGTTGGTGGCGGCGCGGCACGAGGACCCGGCGGCGCCGAAGACGATGACCGCGGTCGCTCCCCGCGTCGCAAGACCGGCGGCCCGGCCAGCAACAACAAGCGATCAACCGGGACGGGCGTGCCCGATCGTCGTCGGGCTTCCAGCGGCGACGAATGGGTCGGCAAGACAGCGGGCATTTTCAGCGAGCAGGATCTCATCGAGCGTGAGGCGCGACTTCTCCGTTCCGGCGGCTACCTCAAGAAGCGCCGTCAGGACATGAAGAAACAAGCCGGCTCCGGCTCGGGCGACGACGAGGCCGCCGAGGGCCGCGTCGCCATCGCGGCTCCCTTCACGATCAAGGACCTCTCCGAAGTGACCGGCGTCAAGGGCGCCGAGATCGTCAAGAAGTTGTTCCTGATGGGCATCCCCGCCACGATCAACTCCGGTATCGATCCCGCCAAAGCCCAGGAGATCATGATCGATTTCGATATCGATCTTGTCGTGACCGAGCGCAAGACGGCCGAAGAAGTCGTCAGCCAGGCCTTCGAAGGCCGAGAGAAGATCGACGAGCGAGCCCGCGGGCCGGTCGTCACCATCCTCGGGCATGTCGACCACGGCAAGACATCGCTACTCGACAAGATCCGCAACGCCAACGTGGCCGCGGGCGAGGCGGGCGGCATCACGCAGCGTACCAGCGCCTTCCGCGTTTCCATCGAAGTCGAGGGCCAGAAGAAGGAAGTCGTCTTCCTCGATACGCCGGGTCACGAGGCTTTCACGTCCATGCGTTCGCGTGGCGCCAAGATGACCGACGTCGTCGTGCTGGTCGTGTCCGCGCCCGAGGGCGTGATGCCCCAGACCATCGAGTCGATCAACCACGCCAAGGCCGCGAGCGTGCCCATCGTCGTGGCGCTCAATAAGATCGATCGCCCCGACGCGACCGAGCCGCAGATACAAAAGACGCTGCGTCAACTCGCCGACGCCGGGCTCTCCCCCACCGAATGGGGCGGCGACACGGAAATCGTGCGCGTCAGTGCCACCACCGGGCAGGGCATTACGGAACTGCTCGAAGCCCTCGACTACCAGGCCCAACTCCTCGAACTCAAGGGTGACTTTGGCGGCGATGCACGCGGCACGGTCATCGAGGCCAAGACCGAGGAAGGTCGCGGCTCGGTCGCCAACCTGCTCATCCAGCAGGGCACACTGAAGGTCGGCGACTTTGTCGTTGCCGGGCGTGCGTTCGGGCGTGTCCGCGACATCACCGACGATCGTGGGCAGCGCGTGCGCGAGGCCCAGCCGCCGGCGCCGGTCCAGATTTCCGGTCTTGACGAGGTCTCCGATGCGGGCGATCGCTTCTATGTTGTCGATTCGCTGAAGAAGGCGCAGGAAGCCGCCGAGCAGCGCCGGCACCGCGAGCGCGAGGCCCAACTCGCCCAGCCCAAGGTCACGCTCGACAACCTCTTCTCGCAGATGTCTGAAACGGACGTCAAGGAAATCCTTGTTGTTCTCAAGGCCGCCGAGCAGGGAACAGTGGACGTGCTCCGCCACGAGTGCCAGAAGGTCGGAACCAGCGAGGTCAAGGTGCGTGTGCTCCACGCGGCCGTGGGCGGGATCACCGAGAGCGACGTGCTCCTGGCCGATGCGTCCAAGGCGATCATCATCGGCTTCAACGTCATCCCGTCGGGCAAGGCCCGCTCGCTTGCCGAGCAGAAGGGCGTCGAGATCCGTACCTACGAGGTCATCTACCACATCACCGACGACCTCAAGAAGGCCGCCGAGGGCCTGCTCGCCCCCGAATTGCGTCAGGAAGTCCTGGGCCACGCCGAAGTGCGTCAGGTCTTCAAGATCAGCAAGGTTGGTGCGATCGCCGGCTGCTACGTCACCGATGGCACCGTGCAGCGTGACGAGCTCATCCGCGTCACCCGCAACGGCATCGTCATCGAGAACAACCGTCGCCTCGCCCAGCTCAAGCGCTTCAAGGACGATGCCAAGGATGTCCGGGCCGGCATGGAATGCGGCATGAAGATCGACGGCTACGACGACATCAAGGAAGGCGACATCCTCGAGTGCTACAAGCAGGTTGAAATCAAGAGGACGCTCTGAAGCAGAAATGGCCAGATCACCAAATTGCCACATGGCCAAATGAAGAGGAGATCACACCCTGGTTGTCCGGCCTGCGTTTAGCCTGACCGCCCTGCCACTTCGCCACTCGACCTCATCTTCCTTCCGTTTGAGCCTCCGTCTCCTTGCCGCTTTGTCTGTTCGCCCATGATCATCGGAATCCTCCAGTTTGAACTCCTGGTCCACGGCTCTGAGTCTCTCAAGGACAAACGCCGCGTGGTCCGCTCCGTCAAAGATCGCCTGCACCGCGAGCATCAGGTTTCCGTCGCCGAGATCGCGACCCAGGACTCGCTCAACGTCGCCACGCTCGGGCTGGCGCTCGTCGGTTCCGACGGACGCCATGTCGGGGAAGTGCTCGACCAGATCACCGCCAAATTGCGATCAGTTCCGGACGCCGAATTGGGCGATACCACCCGCGAGCTTCTGCACGGACGTGCGGGCGAGATCTCGGGTGATACGACCAACGGAGCCAACGAATCCCTCGATCGCGATCTCATCGATCTGGGTCTCTCCGCCCTTCGCCAGCATCCCCCCGCGGAGGGCCGCCCATGAGCCGCGACCGCGAGAAGACCAACTACCGCAGCGAGCAGTTTGCGGCCGAGCTCCGCGAGTTGATCCAGGAGATCATCCTTCGCGGGCTCAACGACCCGAGAATCTCTGGCCTGATCACCGTCACCGGCGTCCGCGTCACGCCCGACGCCAAGGAAGCCCATGTCAAAGTCTCCGTGCTCCCCGAAGAGAAGCAGGATTTGACCTACCACGGCTTGAAGGCCGCGTCGAAGCACATCCGCCACCTGCTCTCGGACACGATCCGGCATCGCCAGATCCCCATGATCGTCTTCAAACTCGACGAGACACTGAAGCGGGAGGCGGAAGTGAACCGCGCGCTGGCGCAGGTCGCGCTCGAGCGCGAGGCCAAGTCCGCCGCGGGAACGAATCCGGATTCACACTCCGGGGGGACGCCCGGCGAGCCGATCGAGGGAGGTCCGTCCGAGTGACGACTCCCGACGCCGCCAAGAAGTTTGCGACGCTGCTGAAGAGGCTCAAGGGTGTCACGCCGCTCCCCGAGCCGCTGCCGGAGTCCACGCCCGCGTGGATTGAGGCCGGCGTCGAGGAACTGATCTTCTCGATGCTTCTCTGGGACGCACGCACCTCGCAGGCCCGCGACGCGATCGCCCGCCTCCGTGCCGGCGTCGTCGATTACAACGAACTCCGCGTGTGTTTTCCTGAGGAAATCCGTCAGTTGCTCGGCGATCGCTATCCCAAGGCCGCGGAGCGTGCGGCGAGAATCCGTGCCGCGCTCAACGATCTGTACAAGCGTGAGCACAGGGTGACGCTGCAGGTCGTGCTTTCCGCGGGGAAGCGTGACGCACGCCAATATCTCGAGACACTGGACGGCGTGCCGTCCTTCGCCGCCGCCCGCGTCTTCCTGTCCTCCTGCGGCGGGCATTCGATGCCGGTCGACGAGCGAATCCGGGATTATCTGGCAGACGAGGGCGTGATTGCCGCGACCGAGGACCCCGATGCGGTGTCGTCGTGGCTCGAGCGTCAGGTGAAGGCGGGCGAGGCAGCGGCCGCCTACGGCGCACTCCAGGTTGCCTCCGACGAACTCACGAAGAAGCCCGCCAAGACCGTCAAGGAATCGAAAGACTCTGGCGAGAAACCGCGTGTCTCTCCCCGCAAGAAAGCCGGGAGGGGCTGATCCGAACACCCAGGTTCGACCTCGCCGAAAAGAACACCACAGGGAGCCGTTGTTCATGCACGAAGTGGTGAATCCGCTGCCCGAATCGAGGCGACTGTCGTCTTCCACGGTCGGTGCGGGTGTGTCGCACGCGATCCGTCTCATCGTCGCCGCCGGGCTGGCGATCTCGCTGGCGGCGTGCGCCGGGACGCGTGATGGTGCCGATGCCGAGCAGCCTCCCGCGGGTTCACAGCAGGCGGACCGCACGACGCAGGAGCCAGAGGTTCCTTCGTCGCTCGCGGAAGCACCCGGAATTTCCGAAGACGCCCGCATCGCCCGGCGTGAACTCGAAACGATGGTTCACGGCGCGAAGCCGGGCACATTGCCGACCGACACCCCGCTCCCACCTGGGCTATCGGAGAACGACTTCTCGGCATCCCCCGTGGACGCCGAGGGAGCGCGTTCGCTCGACGAAGTGATGGAGTCAGCCAGTGCGCCGCTCGTCGAGCAAGGCGCGCCACCCGCCGTGACCGACGACGCACGGATCGAGGCGCTGCGGTTGTATGCGCAGGGGCGTGCCAAGATGCTGTCCGGCGATTCGGCGGGGGCGATTGTCGACCTCGAAAGCACCGTCAAACTCGACCCCGCATCTGCCGAGCCGTTCCGCGCCCTGGGCGACGCGCGACTGGCGGCTGGTCGCCGCATGTCAGCCAGCGACGCCTACCGGCGTGCGGCGGCGCTCGGCCTGAACGACCCTCGCATCTTCTGGCAACTGGGCATCGAGGCAGATGAATCCAATCGGCTGGACGACGCCATCACGTACTTCACCGCCGCTCTGAAATCACGCCCGGAGAAGACCGACCCCGCGATGCCCTATGTCGTGTTCATGGATTTCTCCGATGCGTTGATCAAGCGCGGCTATCTGCAGGCGGGTGTCGACGCCATCGTGCGGGCTGTCTCGCTCCCGCCGCAGTTCGGCACGACCACCCGCCTGCGCAACGAACTCGGTGAACTTCTGCGCCGGCGCGGCGAGATGTCGCGACAGGCCGGCGACATCCTCTGTCGTCTCGGGCAGTTTGATCGCGCGGTCCGGGCGTATGAGGCATCGGCGGCACACGGCTCGCCCGATCCGGTCTCGCTCTGGAAGCGGAAGAGTTACGCGCTGTTGCGCAACGGGCGGAACGCCGACGCGGCATCGCTGGCCGTCGTGATCGTTTCGAACTCTCGGGGCGAACTCGAGCCCGCCGACTTGGCGATGCTCCGGTACGTCGCGGATTCATCAGGCCTTTCCACGCTGATTCGACGCGCGATTGCGACGGGGTCCAAGGCCCCCACCGTGCTGTCAAACATCGCTCGCGCCAAGGCGGCCGTTGCGGACACACGCGATGCGATCGAGATCCTGCTTACGCACCTCGCCGCATACCCCTACGACGGCGCCGCCGCTCGCGACTTCGTCGTGACCGCGCTGCAAGCAACATCTCCCACGCCGGACCTCGTCAGGGGTGTCGCGAGGAGTCCTCACGCCGCGGGGGCGATCGCACGTTCGCTGCAATCACGAGCGGCGTCGCTCGATCCGATCCTTGGCGTGCTCGCGAGCGATTCTTCCGATGCCGCGGGCCTGCTGCGTGCCCGCATCTTCCTGCTCATCGATCGCCCGGCGGACGCGATCGACGCCCTTTCCACCACAAAATCCGGCGGCGAGACTTCCCAAGCGGCCTCACTCGCCCGCGTGGAGGCGGCGATGGCCTGCGGGAAGTTCTCCCTTGTGGATTCCAGTATCGCGTCGCTCTCCGGGGCTCCCCCCTCCGTTCGGGCGCGAGCCTTCGATCTCTGCGGGCGGCGAACCGAGGCCGCCGAACTGATCACCACGGCGGCCGCCGAAAGCGAAACGTCTCAGACGTTGATCGATGCCGCAAGCGTTGCGCTCGCGATGGGGAACGCGTCCGTCGCTGAGAAGCACCTCCGACGCGCGTACGAACTGGACCCCGGCGAGCCGCGCGCGTACGAGGGTCTCATCTCCCTGTATGCCTCGAGCGGCCCGCTGGCGAACCAGGAGCACCTCACGGAGGTGGCTCGTGCTCTTCGCACCACCTCGCCGGGTTCGTCCCTGCTGCGCTTTCTCGCGGCTCAGGAACTGACGCAGGGCGGCGCGTTGCCAGAGGCCGCCCGCTTGCTCAAGGAGATCGCGGAAGTTCACCCGGAGAACCAGGCGGTGGGCTCGCTGCTCGGCACGATCTGGGATCGCGCACGAGGCATGGACGCCAAAGTGATGTCGGACAACGAGGCGTGGACGCGAGCGATTATCGCCCGCTATCCGGAGGAACCGTGGCCTGCGATCGTGCTCGCGAATGTCCTTGTGCAACAGGGCAAGGCGGACGAGGCCGCGGGCTTTCTTGCCGAGCGGTGGAACGCCCGCCCGCTCCGCGATTACAGCATCGCTCGTGAGCGCATCCTCCGCGAAGTCCTGAAGAAGGGCGATGAAGCCGACGTAGTCGAGCGCGATCGCCTGGCCCGTGGTTCGGGCACGCTCACCGGCGCGATCGAGTTGGCGATCTCGTCGCTCCGCCGCGACGACTGGGCGGCCGCCGGTGATGCGCTGAGCGCGCCCTGGCCCGCGTGGTTGTCGCTCAATGCCAACGCGACGTCCGCGCTGTCGAGCGCCGTCGTGGGCGCCATGGGCGAGAAGCCGGCCGACCAGTTGAAGAACCCGGATATCTTGCGCGTGATCGAGGCAGCAGTGCGGCTATGCCCCGCACTCCCGCCGCAGTTGCACGAGCGTCGCGTGCAGATCCTCGTGTCGGCCGACCCGGTGGACCTTGCCGGCGTGCGTGCCGCTGTCGATCGTGCCTGCAAGGACTTCCCCAGCGGCGCTCACGTCTTCAACGCCCGCGCCGCGATCGGTGTCGCGGGGACCGCGCCCAAAGAATCGCTCCCCTTCCTGCGTGCAGCCGCCGACTATCCCGCGGTTGCTGACGATCTGCTCTTTGAACTCCTGCGCATGACCGTCGTACACGGCGAGGGCAGAGACATCGACGCGATCGTCTCTCAATTCAGCACAAGCACGAGCGTCACCAGGATCGTCACAACCGCGATCAAGGATCCCAAGATCCCGGCGGAAGACGCCAAGGCCCAGGCCGAGTTTGCCTACCTCCTCGGGAATCTCTGCTCATCGCAGGGGCGAGAGGAAATGTCGCGGTACTGCTACCGCGTCGCGCTCCGATTCAATCCCGATCATGCATGGTCGATGAACAACCTCGGCTACGCGATCCTAGAGCGCGGCGGCGGCGACTTCGCCGAATCCGAGAGGTACCTCTCTCGCGCCGCTCAACTCCTGCCCGACGAGGCGAGTGTGGTCGACTCCCTCGCGTGGCTTCGGTACCACGAGAACATTATCGTCGACGAAGTCTCCGCGGACGGCCAGGTCGTCCGCGCCGGCGCGGTCACGCTGCTGCGCCGGGCCGTTTCGCTCGAGGCCGGCAAGGAAAACCCGACACTCCACGATCACCTGGGCGACGCACTCTGGCGTGCCGGAAACAGGGACGAAGCGCGAGAAGTCTGGAAACAGGCGCTCGAGTTCTCGCGGTCAGACCTCCGCGAGTTGTCGCAGAATGCCAGTGTGGCCGCCCGCGAGCGATTGCAAAAGGAGTTCGATTCGATCCTCGCAAAGATCCAGGCTCTCGATGCCGGCCGCGAGCCCACCATTGCCCAGCCCATCAAGCCCGCAAATCAGTAGTCGTCGATCAAGTTCAATCCGCGGCACTCCCGCCGCGATCCCGTGGAGTCCGCCGTGGCAGGTCACAACAAGTGGAGCAAAATCAAGCACCGCAAGGCAGTCGTCGATAAGCGGCGTGGCAAGGTGTGGACCAAGGTCGCCAAGGCGATCATTGTCGCGGCAAAGCACGGCGGACCAGACCCCGCCAGCAACCTCTCCCTCCGCTACGCCATCGACGAAGCCCGCTACGCCAATATGCCGCGCGACACCATCGAGCGCGCCATCAAGAAAGGCACCGGCGCAGGCGCGGGCGAAAACTACGAAACGACCCGCTACGAGGGCTACGGCCCGGGCGGCGTCGCCATCATCGTCGACGCCCTGACAGACAATCGGACACGTACCGTCGGCGACGTGCGATTGGTCTTCTCAAACCACGACGGCAACCTGGGCAACACCGGCTGCGTCGCCTACATGTTCGACACTCGCGGCCAGATCGTCGTCAAGGCTGCCGGACTGGCCGAGGAGCGCATCTTCGCGGTCGCCATCGACGCCGGCGCCGCCGATATCGAATCGCCCGACGACCCTTCGGATGACGACGCCGTCTTCGTCGTTCTCACGCCCGTCGACGGCTTCCAGCGCGTGAAAGAAGCAGTCGAACACGCGGGTATGACCATCACCGAAGCCCGCATCGCCATGATCCCGCAGAACAAGGTTGAGGTCCGCGGCGACGCCGCCAAGAACCTGCTCGACCTCGTCGACGCGCTCGAAGATCTCGATGACGTGCAAAACGTCTACTCAAACTTCACGATCCCCGACGACGAGGCCGACTCGCTCAGCCGCTGAAGCACGCGATCGATCACGGCCCCCCCGCCGTATCCAACCTCGCGTCCCACGCCGTGTAACCCCCGCAGATCCAGCGTCACCGCCCCCGCCCAGTTGAGCGTCGTGATCGCGATGTCGTAGTTCGTCAGGTCGAGCGAGCCCTCGCCCGCCGCGACCCGCCCGATCGCCGAGGAATCGCTCAATCGAAAGGCAGCGGGCGGCGGCGAAATGCCCAGAACCACCTTGCCGATCGACACGCCCGCGCCGATCAGCACCGCCGGATCGATCCCCACGCGGATCGGCCCCTCGCTCGCAACGGCGCGCGCCGGCCACGCATGGTCGATGATCACGACACCGCACCGCGTCGCCGTCGCACAGATCGCGTCGACCACCGCCGCCGGCGTCTCCTCATGCAGCGTCATCGACACACCAAAGCTCGCACCGCCCGGCATGCCATCGCCGAGAATCGCGCGCAATTCCGCCGCCAGTTCGCACGCGCCACTCACCGCGTCGATCGCCCGTTGCTGGTTCGTCGTGTCAACCAAGTGCGAAGGCGGGATCCACAGGTCGATCCCCGAGAGCGACAGCCCCACGCGTTTGATCAGCGACGCCATGTCCCGCCGCGCTGATCGCCCGATCTCCCGCGGGCGGATCCCCGCCATCGTCGCGTCAACTTGGACATATCGCAGACCGCGCGACGCGATCCACTCGATCAAGCCCCGCGCCGATGAATCACGCACATCCGCGCAGGCCTGCAAGCCGGCCATCGCCACCGACATCCGCTCTTTCCGCAGCGTGATCATCAACCCATTGTTGCCGCGATCGCCGTGCGACGCTCGCGTGATCGATATCTCGCTTTTCGCCGTCACTACCCGCTCTTCATTGAGCGCCTTGGTCATGGGGCGACTTGTTTCCTCCTCCTACCATCGCCCATGAAGCTCATCCGCCTCCATGCCATCATCACCGCCGCCATCGCGATATGGCTCTCCAGCGTCGTCGCCTCAGGCTTTGCCGCCGCCATCGCATTCCCCGCGATGAAGAAACTCAATGTCCGCATCCCCGCCTACGAAGCCTTCGACGGCGAGCACTGGCGCATCGCCGGCGGCAAGATCGGCTGGGCCGTCTTCACCGCCTCCGACTTCGTGCAGCCCTCCATGGCACTCATCGCCGCGATCGGTCTGCTCCTCATCCGCCCGCGCGACTGCTCGCCGCGCTGGGCCGCCATCGTCCGCCTCTTCCTGGTCGCCGCCGGCATTACCATGTTTCTCGGCTACGTCACGATGGTCCGCCTGCCGATGGAACGCGCTCTCGACGGCTTCTGGACCGCGCTCGACGCCGCCAACTACGACCAGGCCCGCAAGTTCCAATCCGACTTCGACGCTCTCCACCCATCCTCTTCTCGCACGCTCAGCGCGATCGCTCTCACCATGCTGCTTGCTCTCTTCTCTTCCCTCATCACGGCTCCCAAGTCGCCCGCCGCTCCCGCGGAGCCCGCGCGATGAGCGCCCCTCGCCGAGCAACGAAGGTCGCAAAGCCCGCCAAGTCACCCCGCAAAACCCGCCGCGCACCAACATCCGGCGCCACCTCGAAATCCTCCAAAGCCACCCGCCGCGCTACCTCACGCATATCTTCATCCGCGGCAGTCTCCGCCTCGCCCGCCATCACCTCAACCATCGACAAACTCCGCGCTCTTCGCCTGCTCGCCGCGCTCCGAGCAGAGTATCCCGACGCTCGCTGCGAACTGGCGTACTCACATCCGCACGAACTTCTCGTCGCTACGATCCTCTCCGCCCAAGCGACCGATGTCAGCGTGAACAAGGTCACGCCCGCGCTCTTCGCCCGCTTCCCAACGCCCGCCGCTTTCGCCGCCGCTTCGCCACAAGAGATCGAGCCCTCCATCAGGTCCATCGGCCTCTTCCGCAACAAGGCCCGCGCCATCCACGAATCCATGACCGCGATCCGCGATCGCTTCGACGGCCGGGTCCCGCGCACCATGTCCGAACTCCTCACTCTCCGCGGCGTCGCCCGCAAGACCGCCAACGTCGTTCTCGGCAACTGCTTCAACATCAACGACGGCGTCGTCGTCGACACCCACGTCCAACGCCTCGCTCGCCGATTCGCACTCGCGCCCGCAAACGCAACTGTCGCGCAGATCGAACTACGCCTCATGGACCTCTTCCCCCAGGAATCCTGGTGCCTCCTGTCGCACCTCCTCATCTTCCACGGCCGGCGTGCCTGCAAGGCCCGGGGCGTCTCATGCAACGACCACCCAATCTGCCGTGAATTCGGCACCGCGTGCGAATGCCGCTAACGGGCTACGCGACCGCAACGCCGCTCGCATGCTCTCGGTGCTCAACCCCACTCGACCACCAGTCCACTCCTTCTCGTCCGCGTCTCGCGGTCTTTCTGCCTCGCGCATCCCATTTGCCGTTTGGCCCCTCGCGATTTGGCCTCTTGCGCCCCCTCTTGACCGCCCGCCGACCCACGCTAGACTTCCTCAATCATCAAGAGTCCCGGGCTGCCTCATAGCCCGGGCAGCAACCGACCCCGGCATCACGCGCGGGACACGGTGCTGAGGCCAGCCCCGAAAGGGGAACGATGCGGCCGGGCTCGACGCCCAGGCAAACCACCCGAAAGGGTCCGGTTCAAGCCACCAGTCGAAGCCCAGGCAAATGGTGCCGACGTTCGGCACCACCCGCTTCGAGGCTGACTGCTCCTGATGCCGTGCGGAGTTCGCGGCATGAGCACTCGCCCCTTCCCCGACCTGTCCACCAAGGCCGTTCGCGCCGGTCGAAGCCCCGACCCCTCCACCGGCGCCATCCTTACTCCCATCACACAGTCCACCACCTACGTCCAGCAGGCCGTCGGCGTGCATCATGGGCACACCTACTCCCGCGCCTCCAATCCCACCGTCTCCGCGCTCGAAACTTGTCTCGGCGCGCTCGAAGACGCACCTCCCTCCGTCTGTTTCTCCAGCGGCCTGGCCGCCGAAACCGCACTCTTCCTCGCCCTCCTCCGTGCCGGGGATCACATCGTTGTGTCCGATGTCGTCTACGGCGGGACCGTGCGCGTCCTCCGCGAACTCTTTGCTGATCTCGGCGTTCAATCGACCTTCGTGGACGCCGGCGATCCCGCCAACATCCGGCGCGCCATCCGCGCCACCACGCGCCTCATTTTCCTCGAGTCACCCGGCAACCCCACGCTGAAACTTACCGACATCGCCGCCGTCGCCGCGATCGCGCGCGAGGCCGACATCCCCCTCGCCGTCGACAACACCTTTCTCACGCCCGTGCTCCAACGCCCGCTCGATCTGGGCGCGACGATCAGCCTCTACTCGACCACCAAGTACATCGAAGGGCACAACGCCACCATCGGCGGCGCGATCACCACGCGCGACGCATCGCTCTTGGAACGCCTCCGCTTCGTCCGCAAGTCCGTAGGCTCGATCCAGTCGCCCTTCGAAGCGTGGCTCACGCTCCAGGGCCTCAAGACCCTGCCGCTCCGCATTCGTCGCCACTCTGATTCCGCCCTCGAAATCGCCGAATGGCTCGCCTCGCACCCCGCCGTCACGCGCGTCCTCTACCCCGGCCTCCGCTCGCACCCCCAGCATGACCTTGCCCAGCGCCAGCACGCCGAAAACCGCCACTCCGGCATCGTCTCCTTCGAAGTCCGCGGCGGCGTGGAATCCGGCATCGCCGTCATGAACTCCGTCAAACTCTGCTCGCTCGCCGAGAACCTCGGCGCCGCCGAGACCCTCATCACCCACCCCGCGTCCATGACCCACAGCGACGTGCCCCGCGAGCAACGCGAGTCCATCGGCCTCACCGACGGCCTGATCCGCCTTTCCGTCGGCCTGGAATCCCCCGCCGACATCATCGCCGACCTCGATCAAGCCCTCGCGCTACTCACCCGCGCCGCGCCCGCCGCCGTTGCCACGCGATCCGCCACATCCGCAAAAACGCTCGCGCATTCCTAGCGGCATCCGCCGGCTCACCCCATCACATCTCCGTGTTCTTGATCCTCTCTTCGAGCCCTTCGAGTTCACCCTCTCCTCCGACTTCTTTCCCGAATGCCGAATGCCGCCCGTTCTCTTTCCCATCGCCCATTCCCCATTGCCTATCGCCCACGGACCCACCATGCCACACCACACCCCATCCCCCGACCTCCCCATCATCGTCCTGAAGTTTGGCGGATCCGTCCTCACGCGTGAGCACGACCTCGCCAACGCCGTCCACGAGATCTACCGCTGGAACCGCGAGGGCTTCCGCGTCGTCGCCGTCGTCTCCGCACTCGGCAAGACCACCGACAAACTCCTCTCCCAAGGCCACCACTACGCCAGTAGCCCAGAGCCCGGCGCCCTCGCTTCGCTCGTCGCCACCGGCGAAGCCACCAGCGCCGCGCTGCTCGGCCTCGCGCTGGACCGCGCCGGCATCCCCGCCGAAGTCCTCGACGCCCCGCGCATCAACCTCCGCACCCGCGGCGTCGTCCTCGACAGCGAGCCCGTCTCCGTCAACGCCGACGTCATCCGTCGCACCCTCCGCGATCGCGCCGCCGTCGTCGTCCCCGGCTTCGTCGGCCTCGACGATGAAGGCCGCACCACGCTCCTGGGCCGCGGCGGTTCCGACTTCACCGCCCTCTTCCTCGCGCAACAACTCAACGCCGCCCGATGTCGCCTCGTCAAGGACGTCAAGGGCCTCTACGAGCGCGACCCCGCACGCCCCGGCCCGCTCGCCCGCCGCTTCCGCCACGTTTCGTGGGATGACGCCCTCAAGCTCGATGGCCGCATCATCCAGCACAAGGGCGTTCGCTTCGCCAAGGCCCACCAGTTCTCCTTCGAAGTCGCCGAGATCAACGGCCGTGAGTGCACCGTCGTCGGCGCCGGCCCCACTGTCTTCGGCCCCGTCGATCAACCGCCGCCGCCGCCCCTCCGCGTCGTGCTACTGGGCCTCGGCACCGTCGGCCTAGGCGTCTACCGCCATCTCATCCGCCGCCCCGATCTCTTCGAGGTCGTGCGCATCGCCGTGCGAAACGCCAAGCGTCACGCCAACGAGGACATCCCCTCGTACCTCCTCACCAGCGATACCGAGATCGCCATCCGCACGCCCGCCGAGGTCGTGATCGAAGCCATCGGCGGCACATCGCCCGCAGGCGATCTCATCGCCTCCGCGCTCCGCAACCGCCGCCACGTCATCACCGCCAACAAGGCCGTCATCGCCGAACGCGGCACGGAATTCCAAGACCTCGCCCGCGAATCCGGCGTCAAGGTCCTCTTCGGCGCGGCCATAGGTGGCGCCGCCCCCATCGTCGAAACTCTCGCCACGCTCGCGGGCGATCCCGTCGAGTCCATCGACGCCGTCCTGAACGGCACCACCAACTTCGTCATCAGCCGCGTCGAAGCCGGCATCGAATTCGAAGAAGCCGTCCGCGAAGCACAGACCCTCGGATTCGCCGAGGCCGACCCCTCCCGCGATCTCGACGGCACCGACAGCCTCGACAAGGTCCGCATCCTCGCACGCATCGCCACGGGTCGCGACGCGACCATCACGGAGAGACGCGGCGTGCTGGTCGGCATCACCACCCAGGTTCGCTCCGCCGTCGCGACCAACCAGCACCTGCGCCTTGTTGCCTCGCTGCGAAACGGCGCGGTCAGCGTCGCGCCAGTGGTCGTCAGCGCCGCCACCGCGCTGGGCTCGCTCGCCGCCGAGGAAAACGCCGCGATCCTGCGTACCCGCTCCGGGCGCGAGGTCATCGTCAAGGGCAAGGGTGCAGGCCGTTGGCCGACGTCCGAGGCCGTGCTCGGCGACTTGCTGCAGATCGCGCGCGATGTCGCCCACGCACCACCCTCGCCGCGTACAAGTGTCCGCCAGGGCGAGGAGGTGCTCGCGTGAGACCCTTCACCAGGCTCGTCGCGTTCGATCCCGCACCCGGCGATCCCGTCCGCCCCGTCGCCACGCCCATCTACCAGACCGCGACCTTCGACCAGGAATCCGCCTCCGAGTTCTCTCGCTACGACTACTCGCGCAGCGGCAACCCGACCCGCGATGTCCTCGAATCGCTCGTGGCTTCGCTCGAGGGCGCCTCGCGCGCCCTCTCCTACGCCAGCGGCCTGGCCGCCATCACCGCCGTCACCCGCCTCCTCAAGCCCGGCGATGAGATCATCGCCAGCGACGATCTCTACGGTGGGTCCTACCGCCTCTTCTCCCGTGTGCTGGCCGAGCGCGGCGTCACGACCCGCTACATCGACCTCACCAGCCCAACGCAGCTCCGCGCCGAGATCAGCGGCAAGACCAAACTCGTCTACACCGAATCGCTCACCAACCCGATGCTCCGCGTGTGCCCCATCCGCGATCTCGCCGAGGTCGCCCACGCCGCCGGCGCGCTGCTCTGCGTCGATTCGACCTCGCTCTCGCCCTACCTGCACCGCCCGATCGAGCACGGGGCCGACCTCGTTGTTCACTCCGCGACCAAGTACCTCTGCGGGCACAGCGATGTCACCGCCGGCGTGCTCGCCATCGCCGACGCGGAACTCGCCGAGAAACTCAAGTTCCTGCAGAACGCCGAGGGCGTCGCGCTCGGGCCGTTCGACGCGTTCCTGCTCCTCCGCGGCATCAAGACGCTCGGCGTTCGCATCGAGCACCAGCAGCGAAGCGCCTCCCGCATCGCGCGGGCGCTCTCGCGGCATCCTTCCATCACCGCCGTGCACTTCCCCGGGCTGTCCACCGACGACCAGCGCGTTATCCACGAGCGCCAGGCCAGCGGCCCGGGCGCGGTGCTCAGCTTCGAAACCGGCTCCGCCGAGGTCTCGCGCTGGATCGTCGAATCCCTCAAACTCTTCAACATCGCCGTCAGCTTCGGCGGCGTGAACTCTTCCGCCAGCCTCCCCTGGTGCATGTCGCACTCGTCGATCCCAGAGCCCGTCCGCGCCACCAAGCGCTTCCCGCCCGATCTGGTGCGTCTCTCGATCGGCCTCGAGGACCCGCAGGACCTTGTCGACGACCTCACCCACGCCATCGCACGCGTCACCGGCGTCCACGCCGAGCCGAAGACCATCGAATCGCTGGCCTGAAAGCAGCATGAACTGATCAGATTCGCATTTCACTCCACCATTCCCGTCTCACCCGCTCCGGATCTTCACCATGACCAGCCACAGTGACTCCTTATTGCTCGGCTCCATCGCCATCGTCGGCGCCACGGGCGCCGTCGGGCGAGAGACGCTCTCGATCCTCGAATCTCGGGATGTCGCCGCTACGCGCATCACCGCCCTCGCGTCGCCTCGCTCCGCCGGCACGACGCTCCCGTACGCGGGCGCCTCGCTCCGCGTGCAATCGCTCGACGCCTTTGACTTTCGCGGGATCGATGTCGCGATCTTCTGCGCCACCTCCGCTGTCGCGCGCACCCACGCGCCCCGGGCCGTCGACGCCGGCGCGCTGGTCGTCGACAACTCCTCGGCCTTCCGCTCCGATGCGCGTATTCCGCTTATCGTTCCTGAGGTGAACGCAGACTCGATCACGCCCGCCGATCGGTTGATCGCTAATCCGAACTGCTCCACCATCATCCTGCTGGTCGCGATCGAGCCGCTGCGTAGGCGGTTCGGCATTCGCGACATCGTGGTCTCGACGTACCAGGCCGTATCGGGCGCTGGCGCCGCTGCTTTGGAGGAACTGCGGAGCCAGGCAGCCGACGTGCTCGCGAGCAAGGCCCCCACCCCTCGCGTCTTCAAGGAACCCTGCGCCTTCAACGTCTTCAGCCACAACTCGAGCGTTGATCCCGAGAGCGGCGTGAACGTCGAAGAGCGAAAGATGATCGACGAGACCCGCAAGATCTGGGGCGATTCCCGCGTGCGGATCACGCCGACCTGCGTCCGCGTGCCGGTCTTCCGCACCCACAGCGAGTCCGTCACGCTCTCGCTCGCCACGCCCGCGAATCTCGACGAGATCAGGCACGCCTTCACAAACGCGCGGGGCATCCGCATCGTCGATGATCGCGCCGCCAACAAGTTCCCGACCTCGATCGAAGCGTCCGGCGGCGACGACGTGCTAGTAGGACGGCTTCGCCCCGATCCCGCCGCCACGTTGGATCCCTCAGGCCGCACCACACGCTGGTGTCTGTTCATCGCGGGAGACCAGCTCCGCAAGGGGGCGGCCCAGAACGCGGTGCAGATCGCGGAACTGGCCCGAATTCGCTTCGGAGTTCGCATCCCGGACGCCTCGCGGAACGCGACGCTCGCCGTGTGATTCGGTACACTGCTCGGGTTCCTCAAGGGAGCCCACTCGTGAATACCGACTTCAATCGTTGCAACGCTCGACCGACCAAGGCCGCACCTTTGCCGCAACTGCTCTCCGCGCTCGCGCTGGCGACGCTCGCCGGATCGGCCGTCGCCGACGTGCAGTTGCCCGCGATCCTGTCGAACGGCATGGTGCTGCAGCAGCAGACCAATGCCCGCCTGTGGGGCTGGGCGAATCCGAACGAATCGATTCGCGTGACGCCGAGCTGGCCCGACGCCAAGCCCGTCGACGGCAAGGCCGACGGACGCGGACGCTGGGAAATCAAGGTGCAGACGCCGCCCGCCGGCGGGCCATATTCGATCACGATCGCCGGCGAGAACCAGCTCACGATCAGCGACATTCTCGTGGGCGAGGTGTGGGTGTGCTCGGGCCAGTCGAACATGGAGTGGTCGCTCGCGGCGATCCCCGCGGTGGAGGGTGACAAGCCCGCGGCCGAGGAAATCGCGGCCGCCAACTTCCCGCAGATTCGCCTGTTCACCGTCGCCAACACGATCTCGCTGTATCCGCAGGCGAACGTCAGCGGCACATGGAAGACTTGCTCGCCGCAGTCCGCGGGCGATTTCTCCGCGGTTGGCTACTTCTTCGGACGCGAGTTGCATCGGAATCTGAATGTGCCGATCGGCATGGTGAGCGCGGACTGGGGCGGCACTCCCGCCGAAGCGTGGACACCCGTGGGGATGTTCGACGCGTTTCCGGAATACGCCGGCGCGATGAACACCATCCGGACGATGCGCGATCCAAACACTCGCGCGGTGCTGCAGGACGACGGCACGGCCAGGTGGTGGGATAACCTCGACAACGTGACCAAGATGCCCGCGAACTGGACCGCGAGCGACTTCGATGACTCCAAGTGGAGCGCCTTCACGCTCCCGGCGGCGCTGAGCGGAAACGGGCTCGACGCACGCGATGGACTCTTCTACTTCAGGACGGTCATCGACCTACCCGCAGATGTCGCGGGCCAGGAAGCGACGCTCAGCCTCGGCCCGATCGACGATCGCGACACGACGTGGATCAACGGCACGCTGGTCGGCAAGACCCACAGCGACGGGCAGTGGAATATCGCGCGCGAGTACGATGTACCCAAGGGCGTGCTCAAGGCGGGCAAGAACGTGATCGCGGTCCGCGTGCTCGACACCGCCGGACTCGCCGGGATCAACGGCAAGCCTGAACAGTTGTTCATCGAGATCGGCGGGAAGAAGACCACGCTCGCGGGGGCTTGGAAACTGCTGCAGGGCGCGGAACTCAAAGACCTCCCGCCGATCCAGCAGCCGGTCAGCGTGAACGCGGGATGGCCAACGAGCCTTTACAATGGCATGATCGCGCCGATCACGCCGATGGCGATCCGCGGCGCAATCTGGTATCAGGGCGAATCGAACGTTGGTCGTGCCGAGCAATACTCGCGCCTGTTCCCGGCGATGATCCAGGGGTGGCGCCGTGCGTGGGGAATCGGCGACTTCCCGTTCCTGTTCGTGCAGATCGCGCCGTTTAACTACGGGCCCAACGGCATCCCGTGCGCCGAACTGCGCGAAGCGCAGACCAAATCGCTCTCCACACCCAACACCGGCATGGCGGTGACGATGGACATCGGCGATTCGCGCGACATCCACCCGGGTCACAAGGACACCGTGGGCCGGCGCCTGGCCGCCTGGGCGATGGCGAAGACCTATGGAAAGGACGTGGCGTATAGCGGCCCGATCTACAAGAGCGCGAAGTTCGAGAATGGAGTCGCGAGGATCACGTTCGATCACGCGGAGAAGGGACTGAAGGCGGCCAAGGCGGTGACCGATCTGCAGATCGCGGGCGATGATCGTGTGTTCTACATGGCCAAGGGTCAGGTCGATGGTTCGACGCTGATCGTGTCGAGCGATGATGTTCCCAAGCCGGTCGCGGTGCGGTATGGCTGGGACGACTACTGCGCGCCCAACATGTACAACGGGGATGATTTCCCGGCCGTACCGTTCCGCACGGACGACTGGCCGGCGGAGAGCGTGAAGGTCGAGACATCGGTCCCGTGGACGCATCTCTTCAACGGCAAGGACTTCGCGGGCTGGAAGTTCGAGGCGGCGCACGACGGGCACTGGAAGGTGCTCGACGGCGGCGTGATCGACTACGACGGCAAGGCGAGCGACTTGTGGTCGAACGCATCGTTCAAGGACTTTGAGATGTCGGTCGATTGGCGTTGGAGCGGCCCGCCGCACGACGCTGATCTGCCGATCATCCTGCCCACGGGCGAATACAAGCCCGGCGCGGACGGCAAGCCCGCGACGCAGCGTGTGAAGGAATGCGGCGACAGCGGGATTTACCTTCGCGGAAACTCCAAGAGCCAGGTCAACATCTGGTGCTGGCCGATCGGCTCTGGCGAGGTGTATGGCTATCGCACCGACCCAGCAATGCCGGCGGATGTGAAGACGGGCGTGACGCCAAAGGTCAACGCCGACAAGCCGCTGGGCGAGTGGAACACATTCGTCATCACGATGAAGGGAGAATTTCTGACGGTCGTGTTGAATGGGCAGAAGGTGCTGGACAATGCGAGGCTCCCGGGCGTTCCCGCGGCCGGGCCGGTTGCTCTGCAGCATCACGGCGACCCGATCCAGTTCAGGAACATCAAGATCCGCCCGCTCAACTGACGACTCGGCCACGGACGGATTTCCATATCCACTTCATCCCGACTCTCTGTCGAAACTCGTAGAGTTCGCGTTATCCTGTTCCTATTGGGCGCGGGGTGGCGGATCACTCCACCGCTTGTACTGCCCCTAGTGATGTCATACGCTCATCTACACGACACACGCCTCCCTTTTCGCCGGGAGTCTGATATGGCCACCATTCAATCGCCCAAGCGTCTCGTGCCCCGCCCTGCAGCATCGGGTCAGTCCGCCCGCGTCGTCCGAGCGCCGCGTGGCTCGTCCCGTGTATGCAAGACATGGCAGGCCGAGGCCGCCATGCGCATGCTCATGAACAACCTCGACCCCGAGGTCGCCGAACGCCCCGAGGATCTGATCGTCTATGGCGGGCGCGGGCAGGCGGCACGCTCTTGGGAGGCCTTCGACGCGATCATCGAAACGCTCAAGCGCCTCGAGCCCGACGAGACACTGCTGGTTCAATCAGGCAAGCCGGTCGGGGTGGTACGCACGCACACCGAGGCGCCGCGTGTGCTGATCGCCAACTCAAATCTCGTCCCCCACTGGGCGACTCAGAAGCACTTCGACGATCTGGCCGCCAAGGGCCTGATCATGTTCGGCCAGATGACCGCGGGCTCATGGATCTATATCGGTACGCAGGGAATCCTGCAGGGAACCTACGAGACCTTCGCCGAATGCGGTCGATCGAAGTTTGGCGGCTCCTTGGCCGGCAAGCTCTGCGTCACCGCCGGCTGCGGCGGGATGGGCGGCGCACAGCCCCTGGCGGTCACGCTTTGCGGCGGAACCTGCATGATCGCCGATGTCGACTATTCACGCCTCGATCGCCGGAACAAGGACCGTTATCTCGATGAAATCTCGACGAGCATCGACGACGCGATCGAGCGGGCGCTCGACGCGGCCAGGAAGCGCCGAGCCGTCAGCATCGGTGTCCACTGCAACGCCGTCGAACTGTTGGAAACGATGATCGAGCGGAATATCACGCCCGATGTGCTCACCGACCAGACCAGCGCCCACGACCCGCTCAACGGCTATGTGCCGATCGAGTTCTGCTTTGATGAGGCCAATCGCGTTCGCAAGGCCGACCCCTCACACTATGTCGACATGAGCACCGCGTCGATGGAGCGGCATGTCCGAGCGATGGTGACGCTGCAATCGCGAGGTGCGGTCACCTTTGACTACGGCAACAACATCCGACAACGCGCGTTCGACCGCGGGTTCAAGGAGGCATTCGCGTTCCCCGGCTTCGTACCCGCCTTCATCAGGCCGCAGTTCTGCGAAGGGCGCGGGCCGTTCCGCTGGGCGGCGTTGTCGGGCGATCCACGCGACATCTATGTGACCGATCACGAGTTGCTGAAACTCTTCCCTGAGCACGAGGGCCTGCACCGCTGGATTCTCTCGTGCCACGCCAATCCAGAGGCATTGCTGAAGGGCGACTTTGAGCATTGCTCGCCGCGATTTGGCTTCCAGGGCCTGCCGGCACGCATCTGCTGGCTGGGGTATGGCGAGCGCGACAAGGCCGGATCGCTCTTCAACGAACTGGTCGCGACCGGCCGCGTGCGCGCTCCGATCGTAATCGGGCGCGACCACCTCGACTGCGGAAGCGTCGCCAGCCCCAACCGCGAGACCGAATCCATGCTCGACGGGAGCGACGCCATCAGCGACTGGGCCCTGCTCAACTTCGGCGTCAACATCGCCAGCGGCGCGTCGTGGGTCAGCTTCCACCACGGCGGCGGCGTGGGCATCGGCTTCAGCCAGCACGCCGGACAGGTCGTCGTCGCCGATGGCACGCGCGACGCGGCCGTCCGCATCCAGCGCGTCCTCACCAACGACCCCGCGATGGGAGTCTTCCGCCACGCCGACGCGGGCTATGACTCGGCCAAACGATGCGCCAAGGAACGGGGCGTGGATATCCCGATGAAGGGCTAGACACGCGCCGACCACGCGGATCGCCCCTCACGGCTGAAGCCGGGCTTCGTGATCCCGGATTCTCGGCCACGTCCACCCGCGGGCCCCTTCTGGATCTTCGTCGCATGCGCATACGCTGCCGCCCACTTTTCCCTTGATCCTTGTACCATGCCCGTCCGGCCGGATACACCGGCCCAAAGGGAGTCACCGCGCCCAATGCCCGCCGATCCGTCCGCCAAACTCCGAACTCAGCCACGCGGCTGGCGCTGGTTCTTTGAGCGCTACGGTGCCCTCCTCGCGCTCATCGTCCTCATCGTCGGCACCGCCATCGTCGAAGCGTGGAAAGTCCCCGTCGAGGACCGCGCCTTTCTCAAGCCCCAGAACTTCATCAACATCCTGCGCCAGAACTCGATGTGGGGCATCGTCGCCGTCGGCATGACCTATGTCATCATCCTCGGCGGGATCGATCTCTCGGTCGGATCGATGGTCGCCCTCCTGGGCGGCTCAGCGATCTACGCCATGAACGCCGTGGCGGAGTCCGGGCAGAGTGCCTCGCTGGCTGTCTGGACCGCCGTGGGCGTCTGCCTGCTTGGCGGCGTGGTACTGGGCCTGGTCAACGGCCTGACGATCTCGTGGGGCCGTATCGCCCCCTTCGTCGCCACCCTCGGAACCATGGCGATCTTCCGCTCGCTCATCCTCGGCCCGGCCAAGGGCAGCGAGATCCGCGCTGGCGTTTCGCCATATGCCGAGATCGGCTCCGGACTACTCGAAATCCCCTTCATCCACATCAACAAGACCGCGGATGACCCCGTCGGCAACCCGCTCATGCTCCCGTATCCCGTGCTCGCCTTCTTGGCCGTCGTGATTGTCGGGCAACTCGTGCTGTCCTTCACCTCGTTCGGCCTGAAGGTCTACTCGATCGGCGACAACCACAAGGCGGCGAGATACGCGGGCGTACATATCGGGATCGTCACGACCGCTGTCTACGCAATCTGCGGACTGACCGCGGGCCTCGCGGCACTCCTCGCCAGCAGCCGCCTGAATTCCATCGCGAGTTCGTCCACAGGCCTCTTCTATGAACTCGACGCGATCGCGGCCGTCGTCATCGGCGGTACACGCCTGCAGGGCGGCGCGGGGCGTGTCTGGACCACCGCCATCGGGGTGCTCATCATCGGCGTGACCACGAACATGCTGACGATGCTCCAGATCGACACGTATTACCAGAACATGGTCAAGGGACTGATCGTGATCGGCGCCGTGCTCTTGCAGGTCCGCAAGCCCACGGAGTAGAACGCTCGCACACACGCCGGCAGCACCGGCTCAGGGAGAAAACGCATGAATACCGCTCTCAATCGCCGCTCCTTTGGCTCGCTTGCACTCGTTTCGTGCCTCGCGCTATTGGCCGGCATGGCGCCGACCGACACGACGAGCACAAGCACCTCAGCCGCCGACGCAGGTCAGCCCGCCAAGCCCGCCAAGAAAATGAAGATCGGGGTGTCCGTCCCCGCCGCCGACCACGGCTGGACCGCCGGTATCGGATGGTGGGCCAAGAAGGCCATGGAACTTCACCCCGAGATCGACTGGGTCTACGCCACAGCCGGCGGCCCCGAAAAGCAGATCGCCGACATCGAGGACATGATGGTCAAGGGCGTCGACGGCCTGGTGATCCTCGCCACCGAGAGTGCGCCCGTCACACCCATCGCAAGGCGCGCCAAGGAAAAGGGCCTCTTCATCGTCAACGTCGACCGCGGCTTCATCAGCAATCCGGGCGAAGCGTCGATCGCCGATGTCTTCCTCGAGGGTGACAACAAGGCCTTCGGACGCAAGAGCGCAGAGTTCGTCGCAAAGAAAATGGGCGGCAAGGGCAACCTCGTCATCTTGACCGGTATCCCGTGCACGGTCGACACCGACCGTGTCAACGCCGCGATGGAGGTCTTCAAGCAGTACCCCGACATCAAGATTCTCGATCAGCAGCCCGCGATGTGGAACCGGGAAAAGGGCCTGCAGGTGATGGAGAATCTGCTCGCCAAGCACAAGAAGATCGACGCCGTGTGGGCTCAGGATGATGACATTCTGCTGGGCGCGATGCAGGCGATCAAGGAAGCCGGGCGAGCCAAGGAGATGTGGATCGTTGGCGGCGCTGGCATGAAGGATGTGATCAAGATGGTCATGGAGAAGGACCCGATGGTTCCCGCGAACATGACCTATCCGCCGTCGATGATCGCAACCGGCGTCCACATGGCCGCCAGCGCCCTGCGCGACGGCAAGCGCGACGAGATCGTGAAGTTCCTCCCCAAGCACCTGATGATCGACGTCGAACTCGTCACGCCCGACAACGCCAAGCAGTTCTATTTCGCCGACAGCGTGTATTGATCGACCCGCCGCCCCGCGTCCCACGAACCCGTGCTCGGGTCCGTGCGTCTCGCGGCCCTGACTCCATCAGTCAGGGAGAGCGGTATCCTCCTGTCTCGCTGCTTTCGTTTCGCTCCATCGAGGACCCCATGCCTTCACTCCCACGCCTCAATCGCCTCCTGGCCGCCGACGGCAAGTGCTTCGATGTCGCCATCGACCACGGGTTCTTCGATGAGCCCGCGTTCCTCGCCGGCATCGAAGACATGCGCGTCGCCGTGGACCGCGTGTGCCGAGCGATGCCCGACGCCGTGCAACTCTCCCCCGGCATGGCCAGACACCTGCAGGATCGCACGGGTATCAAGCCGGCGCTCGTCCTCCGCACCGATGTCGCCAATGTCTACGGCACTCCGCTCCCATCATCGCTCTTCTCGCGACTGGTTGACGACGCGGTTGCCGTTGCGGTCCGTCTCGACGCCGCGTGCGTCGTGTGCAACGTGCTGCAACTCCCGAACCAGCCCGCGATCCACGAAGCCTGCATCGCCAACGTCGCCGCCCTCCGAGCCGCATGCGACGCGACCGGCATGCCGCTCATGGTCGAGCCGCTCGTGATGAAGGGGACCGAGTCCTACGGCGTGGACGGCGACCCGAGAAAGATCATCCCTCTGGTACGACAGGCCGTGGAACTCGGCGCCGATGTTATCAAGGCCGATCCCACCGACGATCTGTCGATCTACCACAAGGTCGTCGAGACCGCGGCGGGGATTCCCGTCCTGGTCCGCGGCGGCGGGCGTGCGCCCGACGAGGTCATCTTCCAACGCACCTCCGACGTCATGAAACAGGGAGCCAGCGGCATCGTCTACGGGCGCAACGTCATCCAGCACGCCAATCCCACCGGCATGACGCGGGCCCTCATGGCCATCGTTCACGAGAACGCAACGCCACAGCAGGCCATGAAGATCGTCGCGGGGGCTTCGGTATGACACGGCGAGAGATCACGTTCGGAGTCATCGGCTGCGGCCTGATGGGTCGCGAATTCGCCTCCGCCGCCGCTCGATGGAACCACCTCACTGCGGACATCGCACGCCCGCGCATCCTCGCGGCATGTGACACGAGTGAGCCGGTTCTTTGTGCGTTCTGTGAAGCCAACTCCGGGGTTCGTGCCGTTTCTGATTACCGCGACCTGCTCACAAGCCCCGACATCGACGCACTCTATATCGCGGTTCCCCACCACCTCCACGCGGAGATCTACATCGCCGCCATCAAGGCCGGGAAGCACTTCCTCGGCGAAAAGCCCTTCGGGATCGACCGCGCCGCCAACACCATTATCAATGCTGAGCTTTCAAAGCGACCCGACCTTGTCGTGCGCTGCTCGTCTGAGTTCCCGTTCTTCCCCGGCGTCCAACGGATTATCTCTCTTGTCAAGTCCGGAGCGATCGGTCGCGTCCTCGAGGTCCGCTGCGGCCTGCTCCACTCCAGCGACCTTGACCCCCTCAAGCCCATCAACTGGAAGCGGATGGCCAAGTTCAACGGAAACTACGGGTGCATGGGCGACCTCGGCCTGCACGCCGCGCATGTGCCGTTCCGACTCGGTTTCGTGCCGCGCGATGTTCGGGCCGTGCTGACGAAAGTCGTCCAGGAACGCCCCGACGGCAAGGGGGGAACTCTTCCGTGCGACACATGGGACAACGCACTCCTGACCTGCCGATGCGGCGAGGGCCCAGACAGCGAATTCCCGATGATCCTCGAGATGAAGCGAATCGCGCCCGGACACACGAACACATGGTTCTTTGAGATCGACGGCACACGCGCGTCCGCCCGCTTCTCAACCCGCAACCCTCGCACGCTCGAAACTCTTTTCTACGAGCGCGGCAAGCCCCAGGCCTGGCTCCGCGAGGACATCGGGTATCAATCCTCGTATCCGTCGATCACGGGGGGCATCTTTGAGTTCGGGTTCACCGACGCGATCCAGCAGATGTGGGCCGCGTACTGCGACGAGGTCGCCAGCGGCACATCCGGCATGAAGCAGCCGTTCACCTGCGCCACGCCACGAGAGGCGGATTTGAGCCACCGCCTGTTCGACGCGGCACTCGCATCTCATCGCGATCGCGCGGTTGTGACGATCGACGCCGAACATCATTCATAGACGCTGCGACACTGCGCCATGTATTGCAGTGTCTCGCTCCGTCACCGGGCTCGCTGCTTCGCGTTGTTCACAATGAAAAAGGCCCCGACTCCGGGGCCCTGATAAAGCACAGTTCATTCGAGCGACTGATTACCAGCCGCCGCGACCGCGACCACCGCCGCCGCCACCGCCGCCGCCGAAACCACCACGGCCGCCGCCGCCGCCGCCGAAACCACCACGGCCGCCGCCGCCGCCGCCCTCACGCGGCTTGGCCTCGTTGACCGTCAGGTCGCGGCCGTCGTAGTTCTTGCCGTTCAGAGCGGCCATCGCGGCGCGCCCGTGTTCATCGTTCGCGAACTCAACGAAGCCGAAGCCGCGCGGGCGGCCGGTCTCACGATCCATCACGATGGTCGCCGAGGCGACGTCGCCGTGCTGGGCGAACAGATCGCGCAGATCGTTCTCCGTGGTCTTGAACGGGAGGTTACCAACATAGAGCTTCATGTGAATCTACCGTGCCCGAGAAGAACAGTCGGACTGGAACCAGAACTCGGGCTAAGCCCCGTCCGCGATCTCAACGCTCGGCCGCAAACGCGCGGGGGGCTCTGAGAACAGCCATGAGTATACTCAACTTGCCCAAGCCGTGCAGGGTAGGCTCTGCAAATGTCGCCACCGGCATGACACACCATATGGTCCTGTATTGTAAGTCCCTGTTTTTTCACTGCTTGACAGCGTATCGGGTGATTACCCGAGGTCACGCGGCCGCGGCTTGCTGAAGATCCCCGCCGATCGGCTTGCCGCTCACGACCTGGTCGACAAGGCGCACCATCTCGGCCAGTTCGGGCTTGCTCACCTGCGCGTCTGCGCCGACCTGCCGCCCCTTTTTCAGATTGTCCGGCGTGATCAGCGAACTAAACAGAACGATCCGTGTTCCCGCCAGCCCCGGCGTCCCCTTGATCCGCTTGGTCAGGTGAAGCCCGTCCATCCGAGGCATCTCAATGTCGCTCACGATCGCGTCGATCGCCGGACCTGGCTTCTGAATGGCATTCCACGCCTGCTCGCCGTCGGCATAGACCTCCACCCTGGAATAGCCCGAAGCGACGAAGATGTCCTGCAGGAGTTGCCGCATGAACGGTGAGTCCTCGGCGATGATGACTCGCTTGCTCTCGCGATCGATGTGCTCGGGGTTGTCGACCTTCTCGATGTGCAGCCGCTTCTCGACCAGGATCGCGTCGGCAACGGATTCAAAGTCGATCATCTGGATCAGACGATCGCCCATCTCGATCATGCCCGTCGTCGTGCCGATCGTTGTGCCTCCATCGCCTCCGCCGATCGACAGATCGGGCGAGGGCTTCACACGCGACCAACTCATGCGGTGAATCTGCTCGACCGTATCGACCAGGAACCCGGTTCGAAGGCTGTTGAACTCCGTGATGATCACACGTCCTTCGTGCTTCTTCTGGTTCGCCGGCGGCGTGAGCCCAAGGTGCCTGGCCAGATCGACCACGGGAACCACATGCCCGCGGATGTTGAACATCCCCACCACGGACGGGTGCTGGTGCGGCGTGGCGACGGTCGATACCGGTCGGATCACCTCGCGCACCTTCGCCACATTCACACCGAACCATCCGCCGCAAAGACTGAACACCAGCACTTCAAGTTCGTTGGTGCCAGCGTCAAGAAGAATGTCGCCCGTGATGCCCTTGATCTCGTTCATGGCCGATGCTCCCGCGCAGATAGCGCCGGTGCTTATCGGCCAGTCGAGCAAGCGATTGAAATGAACTCGCGATGACCGGGCGTCCCACGCCAGTTACACGCGATCACGCGCCCGGCACGTCCTCCGCGAACAACGCTTCCACGAACGAATTCGGATCGAAAGGCTGCACGTCCTCCGGGGTTTCCCCGGTTCCCACGAACTTCACGGGGACATTGGTCGTGTCCTTGATCGCGATCACGATCCCTCCCTTGGCCGTCCCGTCGAGTTTCGTGAGGAAGATCCCTGTGAGCCCGGTCGAACCGCCGTCGGCCGGACGCAGCGCTCGATCAAACTCCTCGGCCTGACGCAACGCATTCTGCCCCGTAGTCGCGTCGAGAACCAGCAGCGTCTCGTGCGGCCCGCCGGGAATCTGCTTCGCGATCACGGATCGCAACTTCGTCAATTGCCGCATCAGCGGGTCCTGCGTCTGCAGTCGCCCCGCCGTATCGAGGATGAGCACATCGACGCCGCGGGACTTCGCCGCCGCGCACGCATCGAACGCAACGGCCGCAGGATCGCCGCCCTGCTGACCCTTCACCACTTCGACGCCCAATCGCTCCGACCAGATTTCGAGTTGACGCACCGCCCCGGCCCGGAACGTGTCGCACGCGCCGAGCAGGACGCTCTTGCCCTCGTGGCGCAGGTGCGAGCACATCTTCGCGATACTCGTGGTCTTCCCCACGCCATTCACGCCCGTGACGAGGATGACCGTCGGGCCAGCGCCCGCAATCCGCAACCTGCGATCTTCCTCGGGCCACAGCCGCTTCAATTCGTCCTTCAGATACGCAAGCACTTCGTCGCCCGTTGAAATCGTTCCGCTCCGGAAATCCGCGCGTATCTGCGTCACCAGCCTCGTCGTGGTCTTGGTCCCCACGTCCGCCGCGATCAGTTTCGATTCCAGATCGTTGATCAGCGCTTCGTCGAGTTTCCTCCCCAAGAGCAGCGAGCGGAGCCCGACCGACAGCACCTCGCGGGTCTTGGCGAGACCCTGCTTCAGTTTGCCGAGGATGGACTTGAAGAACGCCATGTGTTATGCCTGCTCCGGCGAGGTCCCTTCCACCGGGGTTTCCACGCGCGACGGGAGCACACGCTTGAGCACCTTGTCGAGCAGCGCATTGACGAACGCCGGCGATCGTTCCGTGCTGAATTCCTTGGCCAGCTCCACCGCCTCGTTCACCGCAACCTTGGGCGGTGTGCGCCCGGACGAGATCTCAAAGTGCGCCAAACGGAGAATCGCTCGATCTACCGCCGCCATGCGGTGCGCAGGCCACTGCGGCGCCAACTCCACCATCTCCTTGTCGGCCGCCGCACGCGCGTCAAACGCCGCCTTGGCCATGTCCGCCGCCTTGTACCGATCCTTCTCCGGCAGTCCTTCGAGTTCCGGCGCCGTCGTCGCCAAGATCGCTTCGTCGGTCGCGCCGGCGTCGAGTTGGAACAGGAGTTGGAACGCCAATTTACGGATATCACGCGGCGTGGCCATCAGCGATTCCCCTTCGCGCCGCCACCCTTGCCGCGCCCGGCCGCTTTGTCGGGAATCACCCGCCCGCGAGCAGCAACCTCGTTGGAATCCTCGCCCGTCTCGATCACCCGCACAACCTCGATCGTGTCCAGCAGCGCTTCCATCGCCTCGCGGCCCTTGTTCCCCTTCTTCCCGCCCGCACGCGCCCTCGCCTGCACCGCGCTGTTCACCGTCAGCACGCCGAACGCGACAGGCATCCCCGAACTGACGGTCACGCCGGTCAGGCCCTGCGCCACGGCGTGCGCGATGTACTGATCATGAGCTGTCTCGCCACGGATGATGCACCCGAGCGCCACGACGCCGTCGTATCGCCCGCTCGCCGCCGCCGCCCTCGCCGCCGCGGTCAGTTCGAACGCTCCAGACACGCCGACGATTTCCAGCGACTCGCCCGCGCCGAATCGGTCCGTGTACGCCTCGATGGCCCCCTCCAGCATCGCGTCAGTCACGCTCGCGTTGTACCGGCTTGTCGCCACCAACACCCGGGCCGGTCCGGACGCCGTACCCCTGTCTCCGGCCTTTTCTCTCGCTTTTCGCATGGGTCACGATGGTAGACCCCCACCAACGCCGAATCGCTCGGCCCGTGCCGACCCTCCGTACCATCCCCATGTGCAGCGGTTCCTCGAACGCATCGCCCCCGTCCTGCGCCTGACACGCGTTTCGTCCGCGTTTGCTGTCGTCGCCAACGCGTGGTTCGTCGTCCTTTGGGTGCGTGGCACGCCCAACGAACCCATGCATCTCGATCTCGCCACCCGCCCGCTCTGGTTGCTCCTCCTCGCGGCCGGCCTGAACGCAGTCTCGCTCTTTGGCTTCGGAGCCACCCTCAACGACATCCTTGATCGACGACGCGACCGTCTCCTCCGTCCGGATCGGCCGCTGGCCCGCGGCCTGCTCACCGAGCAAACCGCCGTTGCCAGCGCCACCGGCACCCTCCTGGCGAGTTTCGTCGGCGCCGCCCTCATCGATAACCGCGCCGTCATGCTCAACGCCATCCTCGCCGCCGCAATCCTCATCTTTAACGGCGCTGCGAAGTTCGTGCCCGCCTTCGGCTTCGTCGCCTTGGGATGCATCTTTGCCGTCCACATGTTCATCCCCGCGTCACGCCTCGCCTTCGTAATCCCCGTCTGGGTCATCCTCACGCAGACAACGCTCGTCGCCGCCCTCGCGCACCTCTGGTCGCGCAAGCCGCCGCGTGCCTCGGTGCGAGCACTTACTTCGTGCGCCGTCGGATGGGTCCTGCTTTCAGTAGGCCTCGCTTGGTTCGGTTGGCGACAGGCACACACCCTCTGGCCCCGCGCGATGGAGCCATGGACTCCCGGCGTCATCGCGGCCTTGGCACTCGTGATGGCAGGCCTCGTCGCTCGCCGCGCCATGGGCCTGGGCATCGGTCCGCGTATGGCCGAGAAACTCCCCCGCTATTCCGCGCTTTGGATGCCGCTCTACGGTGCCGCTTGGCTCCTCGGCGCGGGCCTCCGCGCCGAGGCCATCATCATCGGCGCCGTCGCCCTCGCCGGCTACCTCTCCATGAGCGTGCTCCGCGAGGCCTATTCACTCATCGAACATCCACTCGGGTATCGCCGCTGAATACCCGCGACAGCCGTTCTGGGTCCTCGAGTCCCGCGGTCGCGCCCGCTGCCTGCACGCTCAGGGCGGCGACGGCGTTGCCGATTCGGGCCGCATCGGTGAACGATCGCCCGCGGGACAGGCCCGCGATGAAGCCGGCGCTCCAGCAGTCACCCGCGCCCGTGGCGTCAACCACATGATCGACCTTGACGGCCGGAACGATGGTCTCGATTCCCGCAGAGTCGAGGCAGAGCACGCCGCGTGCGCCGAGCTTGACGACGACGCTTTGCGCGCCGAGGGAGCGGAACTCGCGGGCGGCCGCGGAGGGGTCGGGGGTTCCCGCGATCGCGCGGGCCTCGGCCTCGGAGGGAATGAAGTAATCGACATGGCGGAGCGCGGGCTCGATGCGACGACGCCACTGGTCGCGATCCAGACCTTCGACGTAGACGGTGTCGAGGAGCGTGAATGCGCCGGCAGCCTTGGCGCGGGCGAAGAGGCGCGCGGTGGGCTCGCCGTCGAGCGAGTTCATGAGCATGGCCCCGGTGACGAAGACGAATCGCGAGGCGCGGAGGAGCGAGTCGGGCACGTCGGACTCGCGGAGCGTGTCGCTGGCGCCCTTTGTGTGGATGAACGATCGCTCGCCGCCCGTCGGGACCGCGACGAAGGAGAACGAGGTGGGTTTGCTCGCGTCGCGCACGACGCCGGAGGTGTCGACACCATGGCGAGAGAGTTCGCTGATCACGAAATCGCCGAGGAAATCGGCACCGACGCGTGTGACGAGTCGCGGCGGGGTTCCGAGGCGGGCCATGGCGATGGAGCAGTTGACGGCGCAGCCGCCGGTGGACCAGTTAAGGGAATCGAAGAGGCGCAGGCCGCCAGGGGCGGGGAAGGCGTCGATGGGGCGAGCGATGGCGTCGACGACGCTGATGCCGCAGACCAGGATTTCGCTCACAGCGCACCTCCCGCGTGGCGTTCACGCGGGAGCAGGATACCGGCGGGCGGGGCGGGGAGTTGGCGGCGGACTTTGAGCCCGAGGGAAGAAGAGGATGTGCCGCGGATTGGGCAGGCGCAAGCGCGGCCTTCGAGGGACGGGGTGAGTGCATCGGCGGGCGGCGGGAGCCGCGCGTACGCGGGGTGGCCGCGAGTTGGCGGGCGCTTGGGCGCGGGCGGACTCCTACAGTTGGATGTCCAGGGTGTAGCTCAGCTTGGTAGAGCGTCTGGTTTGGGTCCAGAAGGCCGCAGGTTCAAATCCTGTCACCCTGATTCGATTCGCCTGATCTCCTCGGTAGTGCCTGCTCCCTCGGTTTGAGCGCCGTCGTTCAAACTCATCCTCGCAACCCGGGACGGTCGGCCGGCTTTGAAACAACTGGAGAACTGATCGCGGCTGTTCGCCTGTACGATGGCGAGCACCAATACTCATTCGTGGCTGCCAGCGCGTTACCTGATCTGGGTAGCGGCCCACCGTGTGAGGAGGCTGACCTTGCTGTTCCGTCTGCTGCGACAAGCCCCGGGACTCAAGCTCGTGTTCATTGCCGTCTCTCTCGGAGCGCCATTACCTTGCTGCGCACGGCAGAATTCCGACACGACCTCCAGGACTGGTCACCAGCGTGACCGGCTCAACCAAGAGTCCCCGACTGCAACCGGCGACACCGTTGCAGCGCTCGACAATTGCATCTTCGCTGTCTTTCAGGCCAAGAACAAGACCTACTGGTTCGGCAGCGACGGGCAAGGTCTCTATCGGTTCGACGGCAAGACCATTGTCCACTTCACCACAACGCACGGCCTCTGCGGCAACCGCATTCGGAGCATCCAAGAGGATCGTTCGGGAAACATCTTCGTCAAGAGCGACGGCGGCGTAAGCCGATTCGACGGCCACGCGTTTCGCCCGCTCGCTGCGGTCGACACCGACGCGAGCGGCTGGAAGTTGGGGCCAGATGACCTGTGGTTCACGGGCTGGCAGGATGAGGGTGTGGTGTACCGTTACGACGGCACATCCCTGCACCGCCTGACGTTCCCCAAGACCGAGCCGGGCGAAGGCCATATTGCCCGGTACCCACGATCCCAGTTTCCGAGAATGACCTTCAATCCGTATGACGTCTACATCATTTTCAAGGACAGCGAAGGATGTGTGTGGTTCGGCACGCATGTGCTCGGCGTATGCCGGTTCGATGGAACGACCTTTGCATGGGCCCCCAAGACCGAACTCGGCTTTGACGAAGACGACAGCTTCGGCCTCCGCTCAATCGCCGAGGACAGGGACGGCAAGTTCTGGTTCAGCAACACACGGAACCGTTTCGATATCCAGCCGCCTGTCCAAAACGCCCCGGCCGGTCAAGCCAACACGACGCTGAGTGCCCGGAAGGAGCCAGGCATCATCCGTCCAGCGGACCCCACGAAGGACCACCCCGCACTCTTCATGTCATCGGTCAAGGACAAGAACGGCGACCTGTGGCTGGCGACGCTTCGCTCGGGTGTCTGGCGTTACGATGGGACCCGCACGACCCAGTATCAGATCAAGGATGGCGATGTAATCGTGACGCTGTACTCCATCTACCAGGACAACGAAGGCGTGTTGTGGCTCGGCACCCACGAGCACGGCGTCTACAAGTTCAACGGAACGGCGTTTGAGAGGTTCAAGGGGTGACGTAGGCGGTCGCCGCGGGCTCACCCCAAGCGTGAGTTCCGCAGGTTGTCGCCTCTTGGCGGCCGAGCCTGACCCGGCACGCCGATGCTCAAATCGCTTCGATGGCCCTTCGTGCCGATGTCTCCCACGCCCTAACGCCCGCTCGGAAAAGTTCAACTGGCGTACTGTCACCCTGATTATTTTTCACGCTTCGCTCGCGTCAGGGGCGACGGCGCTGGTGCGATTGGCGCGCTCTCGACTTCTTGGCGAGCGCCGAACTCTTGGCCGACACGGGCTTCTTGGGCAATGCCACTGTCTTCCCGCGCGACGGCTTCTTCGTGGGGGCTGATTCATTGGCTGATGTCGAACGAATGATGACCGATCCGCGGCCCATGAGCGCGAAGGGCACGTCATTGCGCACGAGGGCCAGGTCGATCAGGCGCGCGATCGCGGGGCGGGCGAGGTCGGATGCACTCTTGATATCGATGAAGCGGACGAGGCCGCCAGAGCCTTTCAGCAGTTTCTCGGGGTCGGGGAGGTCCTTGCCGCGGTTGAAGTAGAACTTCACGCCGTCGGGGCTGGCGCGGATGGCCAGGACGCCCTGGTAGCCGTGCTCGCTCGGTGAGAAACTGATGACGAACCAGCCGCGGTATTCATACACCAGTTCGTGCGCGCTTTGCAGGCGCTTTCGCAGCATGCGACGCAGTGAGTTGATGAGTCGTGCGTGTGCGGGCGCGACGTCGCTGATGAGCACGCGCAGCGCCGCTTCCGCGGCTCGTCGCTCTGACGCGGATTGAGGGGTCTGCGTTGGAGTCGCTCGCATGAGTTGAATCTCCCTTGACGATCACGGCATCGCTGAGCCACGCGGGCCGCCGATGGGCGAGTGGTTCGGATCCTGAGTTTCTCGGATTCCTCGGTCCTTCAACACATCCTACTCCACTTCCGTTTCGGAGATTCAAGTGCTCAAAGGCGGCTGAGGCCCCGTCCGCCACATCCGGTCCACGCTTGACGTCGTTAACCCATTTGGTATAGTAAACCATATGGTACTTGATCGCTCCTCCCGGCTTGACCTCGTCTTCCACGCCCTGGCCCATCCGGCCCGGCGTGCGATCATCCGCCAGCTCTCGGGCGGGGAGCGGAACCTGAGCGAACTTGCCTCGCCGCTGAAGATGACGTTCCCCGCGGCGACCAAGCACGTGCGGGTCCTGGAGCGGGCGAGGTTGGTGCGTCGGCGCATCGCGGGGCGGGAGCATCTGTGCCGCCTGCATGCCGGGCCGCTGAAGGAGGCGACGCTCTGGACCGAGCAGTTCCGCAAGAACTGGGAGGCGCGATTCGAAGCGCTCGACGCGCTGCTGGAAGAGATGAAGACCGAGGAACGAACTCGTGCTCGGTGTCGCTGAGCGGAGTGCCGCTGGACATGTCACCGACCGTCACAAGGATTACGCCATGAACCCTCAGGGCCTGCAAGTCACGACCCCCACCGACACCACCATCGTTCTCACACGAACGTTCAACGCGCCGCGGCGGCTGGTATGGGAGGCGATGACCACACCGGACAAGATGCGTCGCTGGATGCTGCCGCCGCCGGGGTGGACGATTGCGGTGTGCGAGTGTGACGCTCGCGTAGCCGGGACGCTGAGGCTGGTGTGGCACGGCGCGGAGGCGGGGCAGTCGATGGCGCTGCACGGCGTGTTCACCGAAGCGATCACGCACGAGCGGATGACACACACCGAGGTCATGCTGCTGCGCACCGGTGAGCCAATCGGGTCGCAGGTTGAGACACACGAATTTTCGGACAAGGGCGGCGTGACAACGATGCGCATCACGCAGGTCTATGTCTCGAAGGAAGTGCGAGACTGCGCGGTCGCGTCCGGGGCGTGTCCGGGGATGGAGGAGGGATTCAAGCAACTCGACGAGTTGCTCGCGCAGTCTGTCTGAAGACGAACAGAGTGATGCCTCGGTCGGCAGACTCAGGACGATCCGTGCACTCGCTCTTGCGGCAAGACAGGGAACGGCGGAGGCGTGTTCGGACTACTTTGTCGGTTCCTCCGCTGTCACATGGCTTGAGTGCTGAGGTGCTTCGCATGGCGTTGTACGACAACATCGGGCGGGGTTATGCCGCGCATCGAAGGCCCGATCCGCGGATTGCGGCGGCGATCCGCGCGGCGCTCGGCGACGCGGCCAGCGTTGTCAACGTCGGCGCGGGAAGCGGTTCATACGAGCCAGAGCAAACGGTGCTCGCGGTTGAGCCGTCCGAGGTCATGATCCGTCAGCGGCCGTCAGGGGCGGCGCCGTGCGTGCGCGCCACGGCGGAGTCGATACCGCTCGGGGCCGAGAGCGTCGACGCGGCGATGGCGGTGCTGTGCGTTCATCACTGGCCGGACTTTGAACGTGGCCTGCGCGAGATGACACGCGTGGCGCGGAAGCGAGTCGTGCTGCTGACGTGTGTGCCGGACAGCCCGGCGTTCTGGCTGACGCGCGACTACTTCCCCGAGATCGCCGCGCACGATCGAACGATCTTTCCGACGAGCGAGAATCTCGCCGGCATGCTCACAAGCGTCGTCGGGCCAACGGTGATTCGACCCGCGCCCGTGCCGCACGACTGCGTCGATGGCTTTCTGTGTGCATACTGGCGACGACCGGAGCGGTATCTGGACGCCGAGGTGCGTGGCGCGATGTCGAGCTTTGCGAGAATCGATGCGGGCGTCGGACTGGCGAGGCTTGGCGAGGATCTTGCCAGCGGGTGGTGGGCGGAGCGGAACCGCGACTTGCTGCAGTTGGAGTCGATGGATCTTGGCTATCGCCTGGCCATATGCGAAGTGCGATAGTCCGGGGATGGTGATCAACGGTCGCCGCGAGTGTTGTCGCTCTGCGAGATTCAACACTTCGCGCAGGCGCGGCCTCGGGAATTCGCGCCGGCCGATCGCTCGCGTGTGGTAGGATCGCGGCATGAGCGAGAACCAGCCGCAGCAGCCGCACTCCGCGGAGTTCTTCAACGAGACGCGAGATTACTGGTGGAACGAGGACTTTCTGCGCTTGATGGGCGAGCGGCTCGACTTTGAGAAGGTATCGAGCGTGCTCGACGTCGGCTGCGGCGTGGGGCACTGGATGTTTGCGCTCGCGGGGGTGCTCCCACGCACCACGCGCTTCAACGGTGTTGATCGCGAAGAAGAGTGGGTTCGCAAGGCAACGAAGCGGATGAATGACGCGGGGCTGGGCGATCGCTGCGAGTTTGCACTCGGCGACGCCATGTCGCTGCCATTCGCGGACAAGTCGTTTGACCTGACGACGTGCCAGACCGTGCTGATCCATGTGAAGAACCCGAGGGGCGCGATCAGGGAGATGATGCGCGTGACCAAGCCGGGCGGACTGGTGCTGACGATTGAGCCGTGCAACATGGCGAGCATGGGCGTCTTCAGCAGCGTCACGGATTCGTTCCCAACGGAGGTCGTGGCGGCGACGCTTCGTTTTCACCTGATGCTCCAACGCGGCAAGCGCGCGCTCGGGCTCGGGTTCAACTCGCTGGGCGACCTGGCGCCGGGGATGATGGCCGAGCTCGGGCTGCGCGACATCCGTGTGTACATGTCGGATCGCGCGACACCGATGTACCCGCCGTATGAAAAACCGCATCAACGGGCGGAGGCCAAGCAGTGGAAGGACTGGCACGCGCGCGGGCACTGGGTGTGGGACAAGGCGACGACACGCCAGTATTTTCTCGCCGGTGGCGGCGAGGAACGGGAGTTTGACGGGCTGTGGGAGCAAGCCGGGCGTCAGATGGCGGCGGAGATCGCGGCGATCGAGGCGGGCACGTTCCACTGCGGCAATCCGCACATCACGTACCTGATCGCGGGGCGGGTGTCGTGAACGGGCGCGGGATTGCAGGATTCCGCACAAACAACGTGCGATGAGCGCGTGCGTCTCAAGCCGTCGCGAATGGCCCCATCTGTGTTGCGGCTGAAACACGTCCTTGCACAGAGACTCTCGTTGCTTGGTGCCGAGAGAAGGGGCTCGAGAATAAGGAGATCTCGGTCGAAGGCCCGGATAAACCGGGAGAGATGAACTGAAGATGAAATAGGACGCGGCCAAGCCCGTTTGACTCTGGGGCTGCGGGCTTGAACCTGCATGCGGGCTCCGCCACAGGAGAATGCGATGAACACGTGGAGGTTGATGGCTGGTGTCATGGCGGTCGGGCTTTCGCTTCACATTTGCTCGGCATGGGCGCAGAGCCAACCGGGCGGAGGCCCTCCGGGGGAATCTGTTCCGGCGCCGAAGGTTCGGGGAGATCGCGGGCAGGCCGACGAATCTGGCTCGCCTCGCGCGATGAGACCAGAAAGGGGTGGTTTGCAAGGGCGTGCGCGGGGGAGTGAGCCCGAGCCGTTCGTGGGACCGCAGGATGGACCGGAGTTCAGAGGTCGCCGGGGTGGCCCCGATGCCAATGGGCAGCGGCGCGAGCAGATGGGGCGTGGTCGGGCGAACGATGAGCGGGAGTTCCGCGGCGGCGGCGGCGGCGGGAAGATGGATGGTCGAGGCGACCGGCGTCGTGGCCCCGGCGCTGGGCATCGCGGAATGGGCGATCGAGTGAATCGCTCTCGCGAGTTTGGAGGTCGTCGCGGTGGTCCTGGCATGGGTCTTGGCATGCACCCGGGCAGGGGGCCGCAGAGTCCGATGAACCGCGCCGATCGGCCCCGGGCATTCGATGGTCGCGTTGGTCCTCAGATGGAGCCTCGAGGTCCCATGCAAGGGCCGCGGGGATTCCAAGGTCGCGGCAGCGGTCCGGGCGTAGGCCCTCGTGGACCGATGGCGCCGATGGAGAGGCCGGACCAATTCCAGGATCGTCGTGGAGGGCGGAGGGCCGAACCTCGCGGCGGCAACAACGAGTCGCAGTTTCGGCGTACGCCGCCGCGGCCGGAGCGGGGTCGGGGTGCTGAGCGAGACACGCCTCGCGATCGGCCTCAGACGCGCCGTGACAGAGAACGGCGCCCGTGATCAAACGCCGGGCGGGCCGTGAATGATGGCTCGACGCCGCGGTGATCGACGAACCGAGCCTCGGATATTGAGGATCTGGTCCACACTCCGCCCAGTGGCGATCGGCACATTGACATGCGAATCGCGAGACTTGAGTCGCACGTGCCTTGCGAATTGCCGGTAGCCTGCGGAGCCGAATTCGTGCCGCAACGATCGTTCATCGCTTTCGGCGTGTGAGCATCTCGCCTGAGTACTCGCTATCGATTGAGCGTGTTCAGATATTGGCACCACGGCCCGACGGCGTCGCGGTATTGCCACGCCATCGCCAGCGAAATCTGACGCAGGTGGTGCAGATCGTGCACCACCCACGTTGACAGCAGTTGCGACGCGGTTACGCGGCCGAACGCTGGATGCGTGCCGGTCCGCTCAAGATCGGCGTGCGAGAGGTTGATGGCGTGCAACTCTCGCAGGTTCGCCGCACGAAGCCGTTCGAACTCGTCGAGCAATTCCGCCAGCGGCGTGCCGGGTGCCGCGGCGGTCGCGTCGTGGGGAAATGGATCGAAGGGAACCGACTCGCCGTGCTCGAGAATTCGGCGGAGGCGAGGAATCCAGTCGTCGCGCTCGCCGACGATCAGGTGCCCCACCACTTGCAGGGCGGACCATGTGCCCGGGCCATAGTCGCCGCCAACCCAGAAGTCGGGCAGCCCCAAGAGGAGCGATCGAAGCACGGCCGGGGTTCGTTCGAGGATTTCGATACTGCGGGACAACTTGTGCACATGAGATCTCCCGGAACCGGCACGATATCTGATAGGTCGAAAGGGAATTGCACACAACACGATCCTGTTTGTAGACTACAGTGGCCGCCGACCGGCGGAGTTGCGGAGTGCTCTCGCGAGGCGATCGGAGGAAGTATGGGCGCTTGGGGAACGGACACCTTTGATAACGACGCGGCTTGTGATTGGGCGGCGACTCTGGAGGACTATGAAGACCTTGAACTGGTGACTTCGGCGCTGCAGGCCGCCATCGACGAGAGCGAGGACTACCTCGATGCGGACGTGGCGTGCCAGGCGCTGGCGGCGTGCGAGGTTCTCGCGCGGCTGCACGGGCGGTTCGGCGCTCAGAACTCGTACACCGAAGCGGTGGACACGTGGGTTCGGGCGCACCCGCTTGTTCCGGACGATTCGATCGTGGCACTGGCGCACGAGGCGATCGATGCGGTGCTGGGGAAGCACTCGGAACTGGCGGAATCGTGGAAGAACAACGCGGAGTGGATGCAGCGTGTGGAGTCTCTTCGAGGGCGCGTGTCGGGGTGAGCGCGTGGGTGACCGCACGCTGACGACTTTCCCTTGCAGGCCAAGAGATATGGAATCCACACTTCGACGGCGTGAATAGCCACGCGCAAGAATCAACACGAAGGACGTGAACCCTCGGCCGTACCAATTCTCCTCGAAAACAGGGGTACTGCGCACTGCTCGATCAGCCAAGGCCAGCAAGATCGCGCCGTTGAAGCCAAGTGATTCACATCGATCTCGCGCAACATCTCGGATTTGTCGCGTATGGCTCGTCGATATCGCCTATACTTCGTCGTGATTTCTGTTCTGGCCCGGCCACGTCGGTCGAGTCTCCAGGTCTCCCGACGCTTTCTCTGCCCGAGCCCAAGCACCGGAAATTTGAATCTGTCCTCTCGGGCAAGGATCGAAAGCTATGAAGCTTTACGTTGGTAATCTCTCGTTCAGCACCTCCGAAGCACAGCTCCGTGAACTCTTCGCCGCCCACGGCGAAGTCACATCCGCGACGCTCGTCATGGACCGCGAGACCGGCCGCCCGCGCGGCTTCGGTTTCGTCGAGTTCAGCAACGACGACCACGCCCGCGCCGCCATGGCGGCCCTGGGCGGCAAGAACGTTGATGGTCGCGACCTCACGGTCAACGAGGCCAAGCCCCGCGAAGGCGGCGGCGGCGGCAGCCGTGGTGGTTTCGGCGGCGGGAGCCGTGGCGGTTTCGGTGGTGGCGGCGGCGGCGGTGGTCGCGGTCGCGGCGGCTGGTAAATCAGCCGGCACAATCTGATCTGATTCACTCGTGAATCACAAGCCGGAGCCCCTGGGCTCCGGTTTTTCATTGGGCGGATCCGGCGCCCGCGCTCACATCACGCACATCCAGATCGAAATCCACACACCGCCCGCGAGCATCACCACCGCGCAGTACCCCACCATGTCCCGCGCCCTGGCTCGCGTAATCGCGAGCAGCGGCAACGCCCAGAACGGCTGGAGCATGTTCGTCAGTTGATCTCCATACGCCACCGCCATCACCATCTTGCCCAGCGGCACGCCGGTCGACAGACCCGTCTGCAGCGCGATCGGCCCCTGCACCGCCCACTGCCCGCCGCCGGAGGGAACAAAGAGGTTGATGATGCACGCGGCATAGAACGTCAACACGGGTGTGAAGCGCTGCCCGCCGGCGCTAGCGATGAGATTGGCGATCGTGGCGATCAACCCGGAAGCCTCCATCATCGCCATGATCCCGGCATAGAGCGGGAACTGCAGGATGATCCCGGCGCAGCCTCGGGCGGCCTCTTCGGCGCTGGCGGCATACGACTTCAGCGAGCCGTGCAGCAGCAAACCCAGCGCGAGCATGAGGGCGCAGAACTCGTTGAGCCCGAATTCCATCAGGGACTTGCTCTGCACAAACCGCCACACGGTGAGAGCCAGCGGGATCGCCAGCGCCAGCATCACGATCGCGGAGCGTTCGAGACGATCGGGAAACGTCACCCTTTCGCCTGATTCAACAGGCGATTCGCCGTCGCTTGCGCCGTGATCGCGTGAGATCGCTTCGGGCGGCGCGACGCACAACGCCGCCTCGCGCGGCGAGAGCAACGCCAGCACGATCGGCACCAGCGCCAGCAGTCCGAGCGTGATGACAAGATTGAACGGCGCGAACATCGATTGATCCAGCGGCACCGGAACATCGCCCAGCGACGACATTGCGCTGGCGGGCAGCACCTTGGCCGCCTCGGCCTTGGAGGTCATCGACAGCGGCGCCGAGCCGGAGAGCCCGCCGTGCCAGACCATGAGGCCCGTGTATCCCGCCGCGACGACGAGTGGGTAGTGCAGCGGTTGCCCGCGATCGCGGAACGCTCGCCCCACCTCGCGAGCCATGATCGCGCCGACGATGAGGCCCAGCCCCCAATTGACGACGGCCGTGGCGCACGCCATGAAGCCAACCATGGCCGCGGCCGAAGCGCCGGAGCGCGGAAGCGACGCCATGCGGGCCAGGGCTTGCTTGACCACCGGGGCGTCGGCCAGGGCGTGCCCGGTGACGAGCACGAGGCACATCTTCATCGAGAAATCAAGGAGCTTCCAGATGCCAGAGCCGCTCCGCCACGAATCGAGCAGCGCCAGCGCCCGATCGGCGACGGGCTTGCCCTCCCATGTGCCGAAGAAGATCGCGAGGATGAAGGTGAGGATCGTGAGCCCGACGGCAAGCACGAACGGGTCGGGCACGATGGCGCGAAAGACGCGGGTGATCGCAAGGCCAAGGCGGGGGATCATGGGAACAAGATACCGACCTTGCTCAACCCGCGCCGAGGTCCTCGACGAAGCGTGATTCGGGCTTCACTTTGTCGCCGGGATCGCTTCGCCGCCCTTGTCCACGTTCTCCTTCGTGAACAGGCGCGTCCCCAGCGTTATCGTCTTCTCGACCTTCTCGCCCTTGCTGAGTTTGATCGCCGCGTCGATCGCCTCCGCCGCCCCGTTCGGATACTCGAACGTCGCGGCGAGCATTCCCGACTTCACGGCCTGCACGCCCTCGTGCGGGAGCGCATCCACGCCCACGAAGATCATTTCCTTCTCGCGCCCCGCGTCCTTGGCGGCGTTGTAGGCCGCGATCGCCGCCGGGTCGTTCGCGCCGTACACCACCTTGATCGAGCCCTTCTTGGCGTTGCGGGCCAGCGCGGCCTGCATCTTCTCGCGGGCCTTGTCGCTCAGCCATTCCATGTCGGCGTCGTACACGATCTTCAGTTTCGTGTCCTTGATCGCCTCGCGGAACGGCTCGGAGCGGTCCTTGGCCGCGATGGTTGAGGAGAGGCCTTGCAGTTCGACCACGCCGCCCTCGGCTTTGTCCTTGCCGCCCAGCGTCTGCACGATCCACTTGCCGACCTGCTCGCCGATCACGCGGTTGTCGGCCCCGATGAAGCACGTGTATTGATCGCCCTCGACCTTTCGATCGAGGATGATGACCGGAATCCCGGCCTTGAACGCGTCGGCGATCGCGGGCGTCAGGCTCGTGTCCTTGGGCGAGATGATGAGCACGTCGACCTTCTGCGACACAAACTCGCGCACGTGCCCGATCTGGCGCAGCGCCTCGTTCTGCGCGTCCTTGGCGATCAATTTGATCTCGCTGTGCTTGGCCGCGTTCGCCTTGATGTCCTTGTCCATCTGCTCGCGCCACGGCTCGCCGCGGTTGCACTGGCTGTAGCCGATCGTGATCGCCTTGGCGGCGGGCTGCACGTCCGTGCAGTCAAGGGTTGCTTCACCGGCGAGGGCCGACAGAGCGAAAGGAGCGGTGACGACGGCGGCAAGGATGGAACGGCGGCTCAGCATGGGATGACCTCGAAATGGGTGCTTGCCGGAATTGTACACGTATCCGCGCAGCGGAATCACCCTCGCCGCCTGAAGCCCTGCGCCAGCACCGCCAGCACAATGATGACGCCGGTGATCATGTACTGCTCGGCGGTGCCGACGCCGTTGATATCGAGAATCTTGCGGAGGTACGCGATCACCAGCGTGCCCAGCACCGTCAGGAGCGCCCCGCCGCGCCCGCCGGAGAGTGACGTGCCGCCGATCACGACCATCGCGATCGCGGTGAGTTCATAGCCCACGCCCGCGTCGGGGTTGCCCTGCCGCTCCAGCGCGCAGAACAGCACGCCCGCAAGCCCCGCCAACACGCCGCAGAGTGTGTACGCGATGACTTTGACCCGCTTCACCGGCACGCCCGCGTACCGCGCAGCCTGCTCGTTGTCGCCGATCGAATACAGCCACACGCCCAGCGTCGTCGTTCGCAGAATGATGAGCGTGGCGGCGGCCGTCGCCACAAAGAACGCGATGGAGATCGGGATGTCGACGCCGCCGACGTGAACCTGGTAGTTGAGCGCCTCGAGGATCGGCGGATAGGGAAATTTCTGGATCTTCACGCCGTCGGTCGACCACTTCGCCAGGCCGCGAGCGAACGCCATGATCGCGAGCGTCGCGACAAAGGGCTGAAGGCGTGCATGGGCGATGAGCGAGCCGGCGGTCAGGCCGCTCGTCGTGCCGACCGCCAGCGCCGCGATCCAGGCGATCCACGCCGCCATCCCGTGCTTGAGCGCGATCAGCGCGAACGCAACGCCCGCCAGCGCGACGATCGAGCCGACGGCCAGGTCGATGCCGCCGGTGATGATCACCAGCGTCAACCCGCAGGCGAGTATTCCATACGGCGCGTTCTGGCCGAGCGCGTCGAGGTGGGTCTGGGACTGAAAAAAAAGGCCGTCGGCGTTGAAGGCCGCGCCGCCGATGAGCACCAGCGCGAGCGCGACAAAGCCCGCGAGGACCTCGCGGGAGATTCGTGCTTTGGAGCGGACATGGGTCATGCGGCGACAAACAACGAATCAAAGCGCGGCCCGACCTCGCGATCGGGCGGCGCAAAGCCTGCTCTCTATCACTTCACGGGCGTCAGCACCAGGCAGTCAAGGCCGAAGAACGCCTTGCTCCCCATCGACTTCTCGTTGCCCCCCACGACCTCGGCCCGCAGGATGAACGAATCGCCCTTGGGCTCGATCGTGCCCAGATCGATCGCGCCGGTCGGCTCGACCTTGTTCTGCGCGCCGCTGAAGAGATCGGTATCCTTGCCGACTTGCGTACCATCGATCGAGAAACGAACGATGCCGTAGTCCCAACTCCTGGTGGCGTGCAGCGCAACCCTGACGGCCTTGCCCTTCTCGCATGGCACCTTCAACTCGACGAAATCGCCGACACGCTTGCCCTGCACCCACAGGTGCCCCTCGCCGCTCCACGTGCGCGGACGGAACGAGCCCATGCCCTGACCGCCCACCGTGATGTCCTGCGTGGTCTTCACGATCTTCAGTTCCTCGCACTCGAGCGCCCCCTCGATCGCAAACGGCGGCGGGAGCGGCGGCGCCTGCACGATCGCGGCCTTCGCAGCGTCGGGAACCGCCGGACGGTTGTGCGTCGCGCCGGGCTTGGCATAGAAGTACGACGTCGCGGCGTACGCAACGTCGCATTCCTTCCAGTGCCACACCTCGATATCGAACTTCAGCGCCTTTGTGAAAGGGATCGCGTCAAGCGAACGAACACGCGTCACAGTCGTCTGCCCATAGCAGTTCTCAGTCTTCTGCCCGTCGACGCGCGGCTGGGCGTGGAACGGATGCTCGAACTTGATCGATGCGCCCCACGCATAGCCGTAGTAGTCCTCGGTGCCGGTGCCGAAGTGCGACGGGAACGCCTCGCCGTCGACAAACACCTTCTCATCGCCCTCGCCCCACCACTCGGGCACGGGGTTCATGAGCGACAGGTTGTCACCGACATACACACCGGCGCCCTTGATCTCTACATAGTTGTAATCGATCGTGCCACGACCAGCGAACGCATGGATCGGATAGTCCGATCGCCATCGCGCAAAGAAATGCATGGAACTGTCATCCCATGTCCAGTCACGCACGTCGGTCGTCAGCATCATCCCGACCGGCTCCTTGCCGAGATTCACCAACTTGATCGAACCCGACTTCGCGTACGGCATCACCCAGCGGCAGGAGAAATCACCCGGCTTCTCCACGCTCCGATACCAGTCGCGATACTCGTTCACCCCAACGCCCGACCCGAAGAACTCGCTGACCGGGCACCAGATCGTCTCCTCGCCGTCAAACGTCCCGACGATAACCACCGAGCGGCACGCCTGCTCCATGTCCTTGGCAGAGATGTACACACGCACGCTGTCGACCGCGTGAGGCTCGGCAGGCAGATCGTTGACGTACTCAGCCCCCGGCGCCAACTTCTTCTTCGGCGGCGGTGGCGACTTGGCCTCCGGGCCGTTGTCCTCGTTCAGTCGCTTGTTCGCTGCCTTGATCGCATCAAGGTTCCCCTTGAGCAACGCCGCGCTGGCCGACGCTACCTCCGATCCCTTGCCATACGTGCGGTAGTTGACCTGGTAGTAGAACTTGTCGCTGTCGCTGGTCACTTTGCAGTGCTTCGCGTACGGGATCGGCAGGTAGAGGTTCCAACCACGCGCAGACTCCTGCGAGAGCGGCGTGCCGACGACTTCGTTCTTCCCGCCCAGCATGTCCGCCATCGGCCCCTCGAGCACGGGCGTCGCGTCGCCGTCGACATAGACCCGCAGCACGCCCTTGGGGTTGGCCGACCAGATGCGCACCACGGCGCCCGGCCCAGCCTGATCCATCATGACCCATTCCTTCCGTCCGTTGTTCTCCTCAACGCGGATGAACTGGTTGTAGTCGCCGTTGGCGAACCACGTCTCGGCGTTCGACGACGATGTCGACGCGCGGTCATAACTCGACGCCTGCGCGCACAGATACTCCGGCGCCGGAAAACGCGCTATGGCACCGCGATCGGTCATCTCCGAGAGCAGTGACTGGAATGAGACCTGCGGCGGGGCGGCGAGGGCCACCGACGCGACGGCAATGAGTGTGCTCAGCATGTCGTGAGCATATCAGGTCGCCCGTCCTCCGGGCGTCGGAGCAGCCACCCCGAGGCAGGACCGACGACCCCCTCCGTCAGCACCCGCCCTCAAAGGCCTCGGCGAACAGGTCATAGTCCAGCGCGTTGACGAAGTGGTCGTTATTGACATCAGCGCCGAAATCCCCCGTTTCGAACGCCTCGGCGAACAGGTCATAGTCCAACGCGTTCACAAATCCGTTGCTGTCGTAATCCGCGAGGCACCCCGAGAATACGTATTGACTCCCGATCATCGCCGAAAAGTCGACCGACTGGATTGGCCCCAGTGTCGCAACGCTCTCCGGGAGCGTTCCCATGATTTGATTGGTCATGATGGTGTTCGTCGGGTCGGCGATGAACCCCGCCATGCGGAGAGGACCAGAGCCACTCCAGCCCAGTTCGGCCAGATCGATCATGAGTTCCACGCCGGTCGTCACATAGGGCGAACCACTCGTGTCCTGGTCGGGATACGCGTGGACACCCTCGACGTTGGAATTGTCGAGCGCCAACGACAGCAACCCGGGCGTTCCGACGGGATGGAGGGGATCCACAAGGCAGGAATCGCCGGCCGAAGACGGCGCGAACTGCGTGAAGAGCGCCGGGACCGAACCTGTCTGCGCATCAATACGAGGCCCATCGAACCCAAGAGGCGTCACTCCGATCTTTGCGCCGCCCGCATACGCCGTGTAGTCGAGCGGATAGCCGCCGCCATTCTTCCGCGGGCCCGTCGAGCGAAGGACCGCCGCATCCGCCCACAGTTCGTAACTGTTGCCCACTCTGATCGTTCGGATACCGACCCAGTCGTCAGCGGAGAATTCGGGATCGAACCTGAGCCCGGCCAGTTTGCCGAGCATGTTGTTGGTGCCCGCCGGATTGTCGGCACGCAGCACGTTCTGCCCGTCGCTGTTGCCGTGGTCGATGAACAGGTTCAGCACGCTCCCGTCAGTCTTGAGGTTTCCGCCCACGAAGATGTACAGTTTGCCATCGGCGATTCCGACCGCGACGCTGTCAAGTTCCGATCCGATGGACTGATTGATGTCGGGAACCGATTCGCAGCGTTGGGCGACGACCCCGATGACGTTCGCGTTATTGATCGTCGCGCGGATGGCCGGCGCGTTGCCCTGACCGCCGACAAGCGCGCCGCCCTTGACAGCGCCCCCGACGTTGCTCCCGCAATAGAAAGACCGCCCGCCGCCTTCGGTGAGCACCTCCGCGTACGTCACGCTGAACGTCGCGGGAAGACCGCCCACCCCGTCCGGATCAAAGCCCGAAAAGTCCAGGCAATAGTCGGCGGTCACCTCGAAATCAAAGCGCAGTCCATCGCCCGTACCGTCGTCGCCCATCACATTCAGCGCATAATACCCGTTGTCACCCCGGATCCTGTTCTGCCCGGCGCCGGGATTGCCGTCGAAGAACAGCATGAGGTGCGAGCCGTCGGTCGCAACGTTCCCGGCGATGAACACATACAACTCCGTCAACGTGCGAATCGCGTACACAGCGTCGATCTCCGAGCCCGACGCGTAATCGGTCTGCCCATCGATCGAATCGCCTGCTCCGGCGCTGGCGGCCTGCAGAAACAGCGGCGTGCCGTACGCCGGGTCGAGTGTTCCATCGACAACCGGCGGCGATACGTTCTGCCCGCCCGGAATCGTCACGTGCTGCTTGTTGTCGGTCGTATTGCCGAGCAGATCGAAACGAACCGAGCGCGCCAAGCCCAGCGGAAGCGCGTCGCACAGAAGCGAGCCGATGACCTGGTTCGAAACCTGCGAATAGTCGGGTGATACGACCACGCCGCCGAGGCGGATGGGTGTTGCATTGCTCGGATTGCCCAGCGCGGTGAGGGGTATCCTGATTTCGACGCCATTGGTCACGCTCTGCGGATTCCCGATCGAGGGCATCCATCGCTGCGCGTTGTCTCCGCACGCGGTGGGCTCTGTCTGGACCCAACGAATTACCTCGACTTCGCGATCGATCGTGCCGTCCACCGTGACCTGCGCCTCGCCGGTTCGACAAGTCACAAGCAACAACAGAGAAAGAGCGAGTCCTGCGAGAGGATTGTTCGGCCTGATCTTCATGGGTGTCCCGTTCGAGGCGATCACCCAATCTTACCTGAAACCACCATCACCGCAGCCAAAATTCAATCCGCACGACTTATCGGGCGGCGTTCGGGACACCCCCATCGCCCCATGTGGTACCATCCGCATATTGGCCACGGAGTTCTGGATGGACGAGTCCGCTGAACAAATCTTGCTGCGTGTCGAGGGGATATCCAAGCGTTTCGGGATCACCCAGGCGTTGGACAACGTCTCTGCCACCTTCCGCACCGGAGAGGTCCACGCCCTCATGGGCGAAAACGGCGCCGGCAAGAGCACCCTCGGAAAAACCATCGCCGGCCTGCACAGGCAGGACGCCGGCCTGGTCACGATCCACGAGACAAACGGATCACTCCGCGAACTCAAGCCCGGTTCGCTCGACGACGCCTTCGAGGCCGGCGTGCGCATCGTCCACCAGGAACTGGCCCAGTGCCCCAACCTCACCGTCGCGGAAAACCTCTGCCTCCACGACATCCCCACCAGGGCCGGGCTCGTAGATCGTCGCGCCATGGCCGATCGCGCCGCGCGTTTGGTCCACAAACTCGATCCAGGCATCGACGTCGAGGCCCCGCTGGGCCTGCTCTCGCCCGGACGCCGCCAGATCTGCCAGATCGCCGCGAGCCTCGAAGACCGCGCCGGCGCCTCACACGCGCCCCGCCTCATCGTCTTCGACGAGCCCACCAGCTCGCTCTCAGTCGCCGAGGCCGACCGATTGCTCGAGATCACCCGCCAACTCGCCAAAGACGGCCTGACCATCGTCTACGTCAGCCACCGCATGGGCGAGATCTTCCAGGTCTGCGACCGTGTCACCGTCCTCCGAGACGGAAAGTTCATCGCCACCAGCAACATCAAGGACATCGACGAACCCGCCCTCATCGAACAGATGATCGGCCGACGCATCGAAGCCACCACACGACGCACGAAGGACGCCGCCGCCGCCGCCCCGAACGCTACCCACGACGCCGGCGAAGCCGCGGCCCTCCGCCAACTGATCGGCGGCGAGCACCACGCCGCCGGCAAGCCGATGCTCGATGTCAAATGCCTCTCGTCGCCCGGCAAATTACGCGATATCTCATTGACTGTTCGCGCCGGCGAAATCCTCGGCATCGGCGGCCTGGTCGGCGCAGGCCGCTCCGAAACCCTCGACGCCATCTTCGGCCTCGACCCCAAGGCCAGCGGACAGGTCTTCGTCGACGGCTCGCCCGTCGATCTCTCCTCGCCGCGCGGCCCCATCGCCGCCAGCATCGGCTACGTCCCCGAAGACCGCCGCCTCCAAGGTCTCTTCTTCCAACTCGGCATCGACGAGAACATCCTCGTGCCCTTCATGAACCGCATCGCCGGGGCGCTCGGCCTGCGACGCGCCTCGCGAGAAAAGGAACTCGTCGCCGACAAGGTCAACCGCTTCCAGGTCAAGACAGCCTCGCTCGCCTCCCTCCCCGGCGAACTCTCCGGCGGCAACCAGCAGAAACTCCTCATCGCCCGATGGATGGGAAAGGACACCAAGGTCCTCCTGCTCGACGAGCCCACCCGCGGCATCGACGTTGGCACCAAGAGCGAGGTCTATAAACTCGTCCGCGCCGCCGCCGACGCCGGCGCTGCCGTCCTGCTGGTCTCCAGCGAGATGCCCGAACTCCTCGCCCTCTCTGACCGCATCGTTGTCATGTGCAATGGACGTCTCAGCGGCGAACTCACCGGCGACGACATGACCCAGACCAACATCCTCAAACTCGCCACCGCCGACGAGGTTGTCCGGCGAGGGGCGTAACGCCGCTTCAGTCAGGTTCAATCGGACTCGACCGCTGACACTGAGGATTTGCGTGGTCGTGATCTCGCACCGCCGATCGGACCCTGACGCACGTCCCCGCACGGGCGCGTCCAAATGAAAAAGCCCGGCGCTCGCCGGGCTTGAGATCATCCGCACATAACGACTCCGTCATCGGGCAACGCCGATCACTTCCCGCTCTTCAATTCACGGATCTTGACGTTGCGATACATGACCTCGCTCCCGTGGTCCTGCAGCGCGATGTGCCCCTTCATCCGCGTTCCCATGTCGGGCATCTGGGTCCACTTGCTCGCCGCAAAGGCCTTCTTGTATTCCTCGCTAGTCGTATCAACATCCACGACCTTGTAGCCGTTCAACCAGTGCTCGATCCGCGTGCCCTTGCACACGATGCGCGCGTGATTCCATTCGCCCGCCGGACGCGCCACGTCCTGTGACATCGGGAAAAGATCGTACAGTGCGCCCGCGCGGTTCTTGGGTGAACTGTCCGGATACTTCGGATCATCCAGCACCTGCATCTCCGCCCCGGTCTCGTAACTCGCGCCATGATCCTCGGTGCAGCGATAGATGATCCCGCTGTTGCCGCCCACCGCGATGTTCCAATCGCACTCGAACTCAAAGTCGGCGTACTGCTCGAGCGTGACGATGTCGCCGCCCTCCTTGCCGGGCTTGCGCCACAGCGAACCGTGCGTCGTGTCCCACACGCCCTCGGGCATCTTGTCGGACTTGTAGCCGCGCCAGCCGCTGGTCGACGTGCCGTCGAACAGCAGTTTCCAGCCCTGCGCCTTCTCCGTCGCCGTCAGCACGTTGTGCTGACGCACGTCGTCCCACGTCGCGCCCAGCATCACCTTCCCCGTGGCGGCCCACTCCGTGCCGCGGCAGAGCAGCACGCGGAACTGCGGGTCAACCACCGAGACCTTCGAATCAAACGCGTTGGTCCACACATGCCCGAGCGGCGTGTGGAAGACGTGACCCTTGCCGTAATCCAGCACCAGCGCCATCGGCTCGACATTGCCCGTGCCGCCCGACTCCTTGCTCGACATCGACGATGCCAGCAGATTGAACTTCGTGTTCTGTGTATTGACCAGTTTGTGGTACAACTCGTCGGGGTGCGCCTTCATGTCGGGCAGCCCCTTGGTGATCGGGTGCTCGCGATCAACGTAGTTGACGTCATAAGGGTGGAACTTCCCGTGACCCGTCGTGCCGTTGATCCACAGGAGCGCGATCATCTTTTCCCACTCGGTCCATCCCACGAATGAGTTGTTCGTCGCATGGATGATCACGACCCCCGCGCCGTTCTTGACCGCATTCAGAAAATTCGCCTCAGCGGGCTCGCCCCACCGCTCTCCGTTGTAGTCGATGACAAAGACCTGGTATCCCGCAAGCCCCTTGGCGTCTGCAAGTTTCGACGACGGCGAATCGGTCAGATCAACCGTGAACAGCCCCGTCGCCTCCAGCGTGTCCTTGTGGACCATGCTGGTATATCGCCAGTTGTGGTTCTGCTGCCCCGTGATGAGCAGCGCCTTGATCGGCTCCGCGGCCGAGACTTGGGCCGTCAGAACCAGCGACAAGCAAACGACGGCCAGCAGGGCGATTTTCGTGAGGGTGGACACGGCGTAACTCCTCGCGCGGCGGCGTGCCGCGGCATGCGCCAAGTGTATCGCCCAACTCACCCAGTCGTGCCGCCTGCCTCGATGTCTGCCTTCACTTCGGTCCATCCTGGCCTCGCCGCTCCGGAACTATGTCGCTTCCTCCGGACCAACCCGCGCATCACCGCGTTTGTGCGCACCAAAGCGTCCGCCTCCTTGCCCACTTTCCAGATTTCCGAAAAAATCTTCGTGCAACCTCATCCCTCGCGCAACCGCCTCTGCTGCCTGATCTTCCCGCACTTCCTCGCGCAAAGTGCCCAGTGGTTAGTGCCTCCTTATCACCGCGCCTGTGCGCACCAAAGTGTCCGCACGCCCCCTCGTGTGGAGAGCGCGTGCGTACCCCGTGCTCTCACCTGGGCCAAGCCAAGGGCGCGTTCGCCCGAGGCGCAACCCCGGCGTCTTTGACAAGTGAATACGTCGGTCGGAAAGGGCTACGCCACCGCCTCGCGACGCCAGCCGCACTGCCCCAGCATCGAGGTCCAGCGCTCATGCTCTCGCTTGAAGATCGCGCTGGCGGCGTCAGGTTTCCCGTCGCGCAGCTCCGAGTGCCACCACCAGCACAACTGGATCGGTGCCCCCAGGTCGATAGCCAATTCCGCCACCTGCCGATCGGAAAGGTCCACATACGGCGATTCGATCTCGAACGACCCGGAGTCCGAAGCCATGTCCAGCGACACCAGCCGCGAAACCAGCATCGCACGATCGATCGTCGCCGCGACACTCGTAAGGTCGACCATGTCGCCGTCGGCGTGCCGATCCGACAGCACAAGGCTCCCGCACCCGCGCGAAATCGCGGTGAAGGCGGCGTCGACCAAATCGCGCGTCGCACGCTCACCCGATGAATTGGTCGTGTTGGCTGCATCGCCCGAGGGAACGACAACCTCAAGCCCCAAGGCCGTTGCCTGCGTTTCGATGGCGTGGGCACGAGCCCTTGAGGTCGGGCCGGGCGTGATGCTCGCCCACATCACAGGCAGGAGGTGAGAAGCGTCAGGAGTCGACGCCAGCACACGCTCCTTGGCGGCAACACAGGCGATGAGCGACACCAGGCCGCCGTCACTGACGACCATGGCGTGCGCGGGATCGCCGGGCAGTTGGTGTCGCATGCGCGTGATGATACCGCGTTCAAGGGCGGCGTGTAGGACGTCCGGAGCCGGCATTCACCCGATCTCGGACGCCCGTTCCATCTGGGCAGCGCCCTACCGCGGCCGGTAGAGCGGCGTCACCTCACGCTTCAGTTTCTGCAGGTCAGCCGTTCGGACGTACATCATGTGCCCGGACTCGAAGTACGCTCTCCGGATGTTACCGCGGAGCGATGGGTCCAGCCCAAGGTGGTCGATGGTGTAGTCCATCGCAAAGGTGGGCGTCGCCAGGTCGTAATAGCCGCTGCAGAAGAGCACCTGAAGGCGAGGGTTCCGCGTCATCGACTGTCGCAGCGTTCCGGCAACATTCGTATACCCATCTCCTCCGGCGCCGAAGTTCCACGGGTGCACTCGCCCAGTCAGGATCTCGTACTGAAGGTCGCTCTCAAAGCCGAGTTCCTCGCGGACATAACGGTTCAGGGCAGAGGTATACGGCGAGAGAATCGCCGTGTACGACGGGTCCTCGTCGGGCCCATCACCCGCGGCGATCCGGTCGATGCCCTTGTAGCGAGCATCGAGCCGCCCGACCGACCGGGCCTGATCGCGGAGCAGTTCCTTCGTGAATCGATGGAGCGGCAGGCGCAGATTGTTGTTGAGCACGAATTGCTTTGAAACGCCGGTCAGCCGCGCGTACTTGCCCGCGATGTCGTCTCGCTCTTTGGGCGAAAGCGTGTCGCCCTTGGAGAGTGCGAGCAGGTACTCGCCGCCGGCGAACGTGCGGGCTTCGGCGATCGCGGCGTTCAGGTCCCCCACAGACGCATCGAGTTTCTTGTGATACCACGCGGTCGCGGTGTAACTGGGAAGGTACAGCCAGTACGCGGTGTCGTTGCCGTCCGAAAAATCCGTTGTCAGAAAGTTGAACACCGGCGAGATGAACACAATGCCGTCGAGGCTGATCCCAAGCGAGTCTTGCAGATAGCCCGACAAGCCCGCCGCCCGCGTGGTGCCATAACTCTCGCCCGCCAGGAACTTGGGCGAAGCCCACCTCTTGTGCGTGGTGATGTACTGGCGGATGAAGTCGCCGACAGACGAAATATCCTCGTACAACCCGTGGAACTGGTTGGCGTCCTGCCCCTCGACGGGACGGCTATACCCCGTGCTCACCGGATCGATGAACACGATGTCGGTCAGGTCGAGCCAAGATTCAGAATTCTCGATCACCGTGGCGTTGGGTGGGGTGTCCATGCCCTCAGGACCGAGCGGCACGCGCTTGGGACCGATCGCCCCCAGGTGCAGCCACACCGACGACGAGCCCGGCCCGCCGTTGAACGCGAACGTGATCGGGCGCTTCGAGGGGTCCTGCCCGGGGATCTCGTAGCAGGTGTAGAAAATGCGGGCACGCGGCTTGAGCGTGTCCGACAAGAGCGGCACATCGCCGGCGGTCGCCTTGTACTTCACCACCTGCCCGTTGATCGTCACCTCGTGCTCGGTCGTGACCAGATGCGACTCTTCCTTCTTGTCTGTCGGAGGGTCGGCCAAGGCAAACGACGGCGCGCAGACTCCCGCAACCCCGAGCACGAGCACTGCCCCGATGACACGCGCGGCGCTGCGGGGAACGCCGAAAGATGAACTCCGCAAGAGTCGTTCAATCATGCCCGGTATATACCAGAAACCACCCGGCCAGGATTCAGGAGTCTGGGGGATGCTGCTCGCCAAATTCACTCCGGAGAAGCCAAACACGCCCGGGCCTGCTCTCGATGCTCGGCCCCCGTGGGCTTGAGCACGCTGGCCATCAGTCGGATGTCCGTGACCAGGAACTCAACGCTCGGCGCGGGCCACACGCGATCGCGCGGGCGAGCGCCGGAGCCCGGGAACCGCCCGAGTGTCAGGTGCGGCAGAAAACCCCGCTCCCGCTCGGGCTTGGTCCGTACAAGACGCTGCGCCAGTCGCTTCTGCAACTCCAGCAGCGTGGGCGGGGCGCTCGCCTCCGCGGCGATCAGGCGACATTCACCCCGCTCGGGTAGCCCGATCAACCGCTCGATCGACAGCCGAATCACGCTCACGCCCGACGCCGCACGGCTCATCGACTCCGATACATCACCGAGTTGGCGCTCGTCCGTGTCCCCGATGAACAGCAGCGTGATGTGGACCTGGTCCGCAGGCGATGTCTTCAGCAACGGGAGCCCGAGCGACCGGGCGGAAGCGATCAGCACGTCCGCGACATCCCGCGGCGGATAGGCGGCGATGAAGAGGCGGAGCACGCTCATGCCATCGCTCCCGATCACCCGTTCAGAAGTTCGGCGTGGGCGGACGGAAATCGTCGAAGTTCAGCGTGCGGAAATACTCGATGGTCTTCTTCAGGCCGTCGCGGAGCGCGACGCGCGGCTCCCAGTTCAGGCGCGTGCGGGCGATCGTGATGTCGGGGCAGCGACGCGACGGATCGTCGGCGGGGAGCGGCTTATGAACCACGCGCGACTTGGAGCCGGTGAGTTCGATCACCATCTCCGCGAGTTGCTTCATCGACACCTCGCCTGGATTACCGAGGTTGACCGGGCCGATGAGGTCGTCGGGTGCGTTCATCATGCGGATGAAGCCGTCGATGAGATCGTCGACAAAGCAGAACGAGCGGCTCTGGTTACCGTCGCCGAAGAGCGTGATGTCCTCGCTGCGGAGGGCCTGGCGGATGAAGTTTGAAACAACGCGCCCGTCGAACGGATGCATGCGCGGGCCGAAGGTGTTGAAGATGCGCACGACGCGGATGTTCACGCGGTTCATGCGGTGGTAATCGAAGAAGAGCGTCTCGGCGGCGCGCTTGCCCTCGTCGTAGCAGGCACGCGGCCCGATTGGGTTGACGTTGCCGCGGTAGGTCTCGCGCTGCGGATGCTCGGTCGGGTCGCCGTAGACCTCGCTGGTCGAGGCCTGGAAGACCTTGGCTCGGCAGCGCTTGGCCATGCCCAGCACGTTGATCGCGCCGAGCACCGAGGTCTTCATCGTCTTGATCGGGTTGTACTGGTAGTGCCCGGGCGCGGCCGGGCAGGCAAGGTTGTAGATCTCGTCGACCTCGAGCCAGATGTCGTGGGTGATGTCGTGGCGGATCAACTCGAAATTGGGCTTACCAAGGAGGTGAACGACGTTGCTCTTCTGGCTTGTGAAGAAGTTGTCGAGGCAGATCACGTCGTGCCCGAGCGAGACGAGGCGGTCGCAGAGGTGCGAGCCCAAGAAGCCGGCGCCGCCGGTGACGAGAATCCGCTTGACCTTGAGGGAGGTGGACATTCAGAGACTCCGGGTGAGGAGCAAGGATAGCGGGCGAAGCCAGCCCCGTTTAGAAGAACATCTGCTTGAACCCGATGAGTGCGACAACGAAACTCGCACCAACCAGTGGCCAGTACAGCAGCACGGAAAGCATCTTGCACAGAGACCAAAGGCGACTGTCGTGCCGCAGCACGTACTGGTGCAAGAGTCCATTGACTGCTCGCACTGTGAAAAGAAGCCCCAACGCGACTGTCGCGATCCCGGCGATCACGAGATACGCTGCAACGATCAGCATCGCGCGGGCGCCCGGCCATTGACCTGCACTGGACGAAACACTCTGAAGGGTCGCGATAAACTCAAGGGCAAGCAGCACGCCTGCAGCAACTGACGGCAAGACGGTGACACTGATGCTTCGCGTCGAAATCGGTCCGCCCTTGAGATACGGCCCCGCACTAACGTCCAACACCTTGCCGCACTCTGCGCATTTGAAGCAGCCCACTACCGCTATCCCGGTCGTGTCATAGCCGCAGAAGGCACACCGTCGCGAAGATGGCAACCTCTTGTTCATCACAGGCGGCCTATTCGCCGCCAATGTCCCGGCAGTTTTCGGCCAGGTGCACCGGGCTCGTGGTTCCCACGATTACGCTCGACACGCCGGGGGTGCCGATCGCAAAACGCAACGAGGCGACTACGGGGTCGGGGCCGAACCCGGCCGCTCCGGCACCCGCGCCCCCCACCGCCGCGTGCCCGCTGGCCAGAGCCTTTTTGATGAGGACGCCCTTGTTCCGCTTCTTCGCCTCGGCAATGACCTGCAGGTCATCCTTCGCGGCGAGGTTCAGCGTCACCATCACGACATCGCAGCGATCGAGCGACCGCAATCCACCGGAAACGCTCTTGGTGGACGCGCCGAAGGAACGGATAAGACCTCGGGCTTTGAGTTTCTCGAGTTCGTCGATCGTCTCATCGAATCCGGGCGAGTTCTCGATCACGCCGTCGGAGTGGATGAGCACGCACTCGACGCGATCAGTTCGGAGGCGAGCGAGGCTGCGTTCGACGCTGGCCCGCACCGCGGCCGCGGAGAAATCGAAGCGCGACACGCCCCCCTCAAACTCCTCGCCGACCTTGGTGACGATGGTCCATCGCTCGCGCTGGCCCGCGAGCATCGCACCAAGGCGGGCCTCGCTCGTGCCGTAGGCCGGCGCGGTGTCGATGAGCGTGATCCCAAGATCCGCGGCTGACTTGATGAGCGATCTCGCTTCGTCGTCGGTCGGGATGCGCGTGCCGCCGGGGTACTTGACACCCTGATCGCGCCCGAGTTTCACCGTGCCAAGGCCGATGACGCTGACAACCAGGCCCGTTGAGCCCAGCGGCCTCATCTCCATCGCACGCCTCCCTCGTTCCACGGAAGCGGCGCGGGGGAAAGCGCCGGCTCGCCCGCGTCGATCACGCCCGTCGGGCGTATGCCGGCGGTTTCCAGAAGATCAAAGACGCGACCGGCCGCCGCGGGCGCGAGCGCGAGTTTCGTTGGCCACACCGCGAGCGTGTGACCTGCGGCCGCGATGTGAGACACGATCGGCGTGTCGGGGCGCTTGCCGGTCGCGGTGCGTCCCTCCGCCCGATCGACGCGCAGCGTCGCCCACGATGCGCGAGAAACATCAACCCACGGGAGGCACTCGTGCACGGCGAGTTTGGCCGCATCGATCTGGGTGGATTCGTCGCGGGACACGCCGTCCTCGGCCAGCGAGCCGCCGAGATACCAGACAAAGGAGTCGGCGTCGCGTGCGGAAGTGACAGTCAGTCGCGGTTTATCGGAGAGTTCGCGGATGCAGTGCCCGAAGAGGTCGCAGGGCGCGCCTCGCATCATGACCATGTGGAGCGGGCGGCGCTGCGAAACGTGCGAGGCCGCAGCGCCGGGCACGGAGGTCGTTCCCGCCAGCGATGTGATCAGCGATTCGTTTCCGACGCCCGCGCACAGCACGGCGGCGGAGGCGTGCGTCGCGTGCGATCGCCCCGCAGCATCGGTCCACGAGAGCATGCCAGGCAAGTCCCAGTGTGTATGAGCGTCGGGTGCGAGGCTCGCCATCGGTCCTCGGACGACCCGGGCCAGTTCACGCACCAGCGTCGACGAATCGACGACTTTCTCGTCGATCTCCCAGACATTGACAGCCTTGGGTGCGGACTTGAACGCCGCGGGGCGAGCGTCGCCCTCGAGTTTCTTCACGTCGGACTTCAGAACACCGGCGGCGACCGCGCCCGTGAAGCGAGAGAGAAAACTCTCGCTGGTCCACATCACGGTGGTCGGCGAGAGAACGGTAACACGGCGCAGGTCCGGGCCGTCTACACCCTTGATTGCTCGGCTCCAGACTTCCTGGGCCATGAGGAGTTCCATCGAGGCCTGCGAGACATCCTTGCCGAATGCATACTTTGTGCCGCGGTGCAGGATTCCTTGCGAGGCGATGGTCTGGCCGTGCCCGAGGGAGGACGACTCGAGGAGGAGCGTGGAGTATCCGGCATGCTCGAGGCGCCAGCGGGTCCACAGGCCGGCCACGCCGCCGCCGAAGATGACGACGTCGACACGATCGGGGATGGGGGCTGGAAGTATCATCCGCGTGGGGGTGGCGAGAGATTCAATCGGACTTCGGCTTAGGAGGGATGTTGAGCGTCTGCCCGATGCGGAGCGATTCGGGAGAAGTGAGGCGATCGCGATTGGCCTGGAAGATGAGGTCGGCGTGTTTCATCGTGCCGAAGACCTTCTGGCTAATCCCTGAGAGCGTATCGCCGGACTGGACGACGTAGACCGAGGCCTGGCCCTCCTCACCTTTGACGGGCGGCGCCACGGGCTTGCCCTGGATGTTGCCCGGGTCCTTGGGGACGCGGACGGTTCGCCCGGGCATGAGGCGGCGGGGATCCATCAGCGGGTTGGCACGGACGATCGCCTGGGCGTGGACGGGCGTGCCAAAGAATCGGGTCGAGATCGAAGCGAACGTGTCGCCCTTCTGTACGACGTAGTCCTCAAACTCCGGTGCGATGACGGAGGGCGTCGGTGTCTGATTGCCCGCCATGTCCTTGGGGATTGGGTCAGCGGTTCGGTCGATCTTGATCGGGTTCAGCGGCCCCGTGTCGTGTGACGGTGGCGGAGAACCAACACCCTGATCCAACCGCGGCGGCTGAGGGTTCGGCGTCGTGGGCGGGGCGATCGATGCTCCGTCCGCGCCTGTCACCTCGCTCGGGTCGTTGCCGAACGAGATCTCTGGGCGATGCGGCTCCCACAGCCAATAGACGGCGATCCACAGCCCGACCAGGAACAACAAACCCGCGGCGACCTTTTCGGGCCTCTGCACCACGGCGTTCCTCCCGCGGGATTCCATTCCCGCGCCCATACACCGCCCCTTTCAAAGCTCCGATCAGACCTTGGCGGCTTCCCTGTCATACTTCTTGGCCCACACCAGCGGCGCGCCCAGCGCGATCGACGAGATCGTACCAATGATGACGCCCAGACCGAGCGAATAGGCGAAGGATCGAACCGCCTCGCCACCGACCAGATACAGGATGAAGGTCGAAAGGATTGTTGTCGAGCCGGTCATAAGCGTGCGGCTCATGGTCTGATTGATGGAATCGTTGATGACCTTGCGGCTGGCGAAGGGGAGTTTGCCGCGGTTTTCGCGGATGCGGTCGAGCACGACGATCTTGTCGTTGATCGAGTAGCCCAGGATCGTCAGGATCGAGGCGATGACCGTAAGGTCGATCTTGAAGGGGAGCAGACCGAGCGATTGCGCCAAGCCCGGGCTGGCGTCGTAGATGATCTCGGCCAGGGCGATCAGGCCGGTCGCGGAGAGGCAGTCGATGAGCGTCGGCACGATCGAAGCGATGGAGTAACGGACGGAGTTGAATCGCACCCAGACATAGATCACGACCAGCAGGGTTGAGAGCGCAAGCGCCACGATCGCCTGGGCAGTGAACTGATCGGCAACGGCGGGCCCGATGGTCTGGACATTGAGGAACGTGGTGGATTCCTGCGCGGCCTGAACAACGGCGGCCCACTCCGTGTCGCGGAGATCGCTGGCCCAGATGCCCTCGCCGCTGAAGTAGTTGATGTTCTCGTCACGGACGAGGATGACGGCAGACCTCACGAGATCTTCCGACCCGTCAATCACCTGTATTTCGTGAGCGCGCCCGAGTGTGGAAGCAAACTCAGGTTCGGCGCGGGTCTGATCGAGTCGTTCGCGCAGGGCCCCCAGGGGTTGCGGCGGGTCGATGTCCTCGACGAGGATGGCGAGCCCGCCGATGAAGTCCTGGACCTGGAGGCGGATGGCGGGACGGTCGATGCTCTGCCCAAGGACAGGAGAGAGAATTGGGTAGGCCGGCGCTTCGCGGGTGGACGCGGCGTCTGAGTGGTCGAAGCGCAGACGCTGGCGTGCGTCGACGACATCGGCGAAGACTTCGGAAAGGGCGCCAGAGATGGACTTGGAGTCCGTGAGCGAGGTCTTGATCGTGAAGGTGTGGGAGGTGACGCCGTCGGGCTCGGGGTTGACGACCTGAACGTCGGCGTTGCGCAGGGCGGCCAGATCGGGGTGGGCCTCGGCGGCCTTGGAGAGTCGATCGGCAACGTCCTGCCGCTTGAGGGTCTTGGGCTTTCCGCTCTGATCGGCGCCGGTGCGGAGAGTGACCGCGGTACCGCCCACGAACTCGGTATCGAGCATCTTGCTGCCGCGTGTGACGATCATGGTGACGGCCAGGCCGATCAGCGCGAGGAACACGGCGTAGAAGAAGCCGCGGTATTTCATCCAATCGACATTGAGCGTGAAGGCTCGCTGGACGGCGGGAACAGCCATGGGGAGCATGGATGTCTTGCGCCAGCCGATTTTCTCGATCAAAACGTCGAAGATGAGCCGGGTGAAAGTGAGTTGGGCGAAGAGCGTGGTGAGCACGCCGATGCCCATCGTGATGGCAAATCCCTTGATCTCGGGGGTGCCGACGAAGCCCAGGACGAGGCAGACGATGAGGTTGGTGAGGTTGCCGTCGACGATGGCGGACATGGCCTTGGAGTAGCCAAGGCGGACGGCGGTACGGAGATCGGCGCCACGCCCGGTGATTTCTTCGCGCATGCGCTCGAAGACGAGGACGTTGGAGTCGACCGCCATGGCGAAGGTGAGGATGACGCCTGCGATGCCGGGGAGCGTGAACGCGGCCCGATTGAGCGCCATCGCGCCCAAGAGCAGGAGGCAGTTGACCAGCAGGCCAAGGAACGCGATCCCGCCGCAGGTGAAGTAGTAGATGATGAGGAAGCCGGCGCATACAACGAAGGAGTACAGGCCGGCCTTCAGGCCCAGGCGCAGGTTATCGAAGCCCATATCGGGCCCCAGCACGCTGACACTGAGCGGCTCGGGCGAGAGTTTGGCCTGGAGGGAGCCTGCGGCCAAGGTGCGGATGACGTACTGACGTTCGCGCTGGTCGAAGTCGCCCGTGATCTGCCCGCTCTTGGAGATTGCGGACTGCAGCGTCGGGGCGGTGTAGATCTGGTCGTCGAGGAGGACGGCCATCTGCTGCTTGACGTGGTCCTTGGTGAGTTCGCCCAGGAGCACGCCTCCGCGCGGGTCCATCTCGAACGAGATGCAGGGTCGCCCGAGTTCGTCGCGGCTTTCGTAGGAGCGGGCGACCTTCCAGACGCCCTCGGCGGTGGTCAGACGCGTTTTGCGGGTATCCCAGCAGAGGAGGAAGTACTCGCCGTTGTATTCAGCACCGACGTACCCGCGTCCGCGGAAGAAGCCGGCGGGGTCCTGGTCGAGGTGCCTGAGTTCGTCGGTGGAGTTGTACCAGGTGGAGATGTCATTGATCTTGTACCAGCGGGCCTCGCTGGAGCGGACGTTGCGCGGGCCGCGATCGACGAGTTCCTGGCGGAGGCGGGACTCTTCCTGCACGTTCCATCCGGGCTGGATGGTGATACGGAAGGAGAGGACGCCGGCACCGCGCAGCATGCGGACCAGGTCCTGGGGGTCGTCGAGCGAACGTCGCTGGGCGGTGTAGGTGTCGTACGCCTTGATGGCGGCGTCGAGTTCGGCGGAGGACTCGGGGTGTGACTCGCGGATCTTTTTGATGGCGCGATCGCGGGCGCTGCCGAGGGAGACTTTCTCGCCGGTCTTCTCGTCGCGGAGCGTTCGTTCGCGGCTGGACAGGAGCAGGGCACGCCGAACTTCCTCGGGAGACACGGCGGCGCGGATGACGGCAGCAACGGCGTCGTCCGCCGCCTTCTCGGCGAGGGCGGTTGCATCGACCAGCGGGTCGAGTTCATCGGACGATTTTCCAGCGGCCTTGGCGGCCTCGAGTTCGGCACGCCGGGCCTTGGAGGCGTCCCACGCGATCGCCGCCGCTCGCAGCAGGTCGACGCTCTTTGCGACACCTCCGGAGATCTTCTGGATCTCGGCCTCGCGCTGGTCACCCGCCATCTGCAGCAACTGATCGAGGCGGTCACCGCGAATGACGCCGCGCCCGAGTTTGGCAAGTTCGTCCTCGAAGGCCTTCTTGAGGGCCTTCACCTCGTCGTTGGGGAGCGGCATCGTGATCTCGATGCGATCGCGCCCCTGGGGCACCATTGCGATCTCGAGCAGTCCGTCGGGATCGACGCGTTTGCGCAGGACGTCGATGGTTTCGGCGAGCACGGCCTTGGCGTCCTCACCGCCCTTGATCTGGACGGAATAGACAAGGCTGGCGCCGCCGCGGAGGTCCTTGCCGAGGCGCAGTTTTTCCTTGGGCGGAATGATCGCCCATATGGCGACGCCAAGGAAGATGAGAGTGATGATCGCGGTCCGCAGGATCGGTCGCATAGGGGAAGCAAACTCCGGATGGTTCGATCAGGCCGTGGTCTTCTCGCGAGAGGCCGTCTTCACCTCAAGTTCGCCCGCATTGCCCTTGACATGCTCGCGTGATGGAACAACGGACTGGACCGCGGCCTTGGAGACTCGCATCCGACCGTCTTCCAGGCGGATGACGATAGAGTCCTCGCTGATTTCGGCGACGTCGCCGATGATACCGCCCATCGTTACCACGCGATCGCCTTTGGACAGCCCGGTCATGAGGGTGTCGCGGCGCTTCTTTTCCTTGCGGGCCGAGAGGACCTGAGTCAGGATCATGAAACCCAGGAAGACGGCGAAGATGAGCAACATACTCGAGCCGCCGAACGGGCTGGCAGGTTGTCCGCCCGCGGGGTTCGCGCCGGCCTTGCTCGGGTCGCCGGACTGCTGGGTGATACCCGGAGCCGCGCCGGCCTCAGGGAGCCCGGGGGCGGCGACGGACTGGGGCTGGGCGTTCTGAAATTCACCGACCGCAGTCCAGGCGGACCACACGAGGTTGTCGATCTGGTTCATGCTGAGTGCTTCCGATCGGCGGTGCGTCTCTCGCGCCCGCACGCTGTGTTACCCGACTCCGTCGGTGCAGACCGGCCAATTCCGAACCAGCCCCGACCAGTCATCATTCTGAATCGCCCGGCGGATGTCCAACATCAGCCGCTGGAAGTGCCGCACATTGTGCAAACTGACCAGAATAGGCCCCAACATTTCCCCCACCATGAAGAGATGGCGGAGGTATCCCCTGCTGAAAGGCCCCGGGCCGACGCTCGCACCGTGTCGTGCGGGGTCGCAGGCCAAGCAGTCGCACCCCTGCTCGATCGGGCCCTGGTCTTCGGCAAACTTCGCGTTCCGGAGCCTGATCTGGCCTGTCCTGGTGAACGCATTGGCGTTCCGCCCGTTGCGGGTCGGGAGAACGCAGTCGAACATGTCGACCCCCGCCCGCACCGCAGCGACCAGATCGCGTTCATACCCCACGCCCATGAGGTAGCGGGGCTTGGCCTCGGGCAGGAGGGGCGCGGTGTGTCGAACGACGCGGGCGATCTCTTCGAACGGCTCTCCCACCGCCACGCCGCCGATCGCATACCCGGGCAGGTCGATGGCAGCGATTCGCTCGGCGCACCACGCCCGACGATCGAGATCTGTGCCGCCCTGGACGATGCCAAAGAGTGATTGGTCGTGAGGTCGCGTGTGGGCGGATTTGCATCGTTCGAGCCAACGGACCGTCCGCTCGTTCGCAACGGCGAGCCGCGCGGCGTGGTCATAGCCCTTCTTCTTCGTGTCGCGTCGGATCGCGTTCGTCAAGCGAGGATCGGCACGCTGTCCCTCGACCTCTTCCTGATCCCCCTGAATCGCTGTCTCACCGCCTCGCTGCCTTGCTCGTCCCCTTGCTTCCTCGGATGGCGGGCAGTCATCGAAGGCCATGATGATGTCGGCGCCGAGTTGGTTCTGGACGACGGTGGCTCGTTCGGGGGTGAGGCGGACTTCCGAGCCATCGATGATGGACTTGAAGGTCACGCCGTCGTCGTCGACGAGGTTGGTTTCCGAGAGCGAGTAGGCCTGATAGCCGCCGGAGTCGGTGAGGATGGGGCGGTTCCATTGCATGAAGGCGTGGACGCCGCCCATGCGTTGGACGAGTTCCGATCCGGGTCGGAGCATGAGGTGGTAGGTGTTGTTGAGGAGTATTTGTGCGCCTGTGTCCTCGACCATGCCGGGGAGGAGGCCCTTGACGCTGGCGCGTGTGCCGACGGGCATGAACGCGGGGGTATCGAACGAGCCGTGCGGCGTGGTGACGCGGGCGACACGGGCCTTGCTCAGGCACGAGCGGTGCAGGATCTCAAAGTCCAGTGCGGGGCCGGTGTTCACGAGGGGAGAGGATAGGAACGCAGGCACGAGGGCACGGGGGTGGCGCCACGAAGACCTTGCGACCGACGCGTGCTACGCGCTTCTTCGCGCGTCCGTCGCCGAGCGGAGCGTCGCCTTTTCCTTTTCGGTGAGGGCGCCCATGCCCTCGGCCCTGATTTTGGCGAGGATTCGATCGAGTTCCGCCTGATCCGGCCCGTCGCCGCCCCTGGGTTTGCGTTTGGCGTGCCCGGCCTTGCGTGAGTCGTTGAGCACGTCAAAGAAGTCATGGAGGAGGTGCGAGCGGCGGATGAAGAAGTAGCCGGCGATGGCGCCGCCGATGTGGGCCGCATCACCGCCGGCGTTCTGTCCGCCGATGATCAAGTTGAAGGCGGCGATGCCGACGTAGCAATAGGCCATGACCTTCATGCGGAGGGAGATGGGCGGGAAGATCATCTGGATCATGGCGTTGGGCGCGACGAACGCACAGGCCATGATGACGCCGAAGACGCCCGCGGATGCGCCGACCAGGTGCATGTCGGGGTTGTTGTTGAGCAGGAGCGGCGCGCTCTGGAGATTCCAGAGTTTGTACGCGGCATATCCAAGCCCGTTGAGCACGACGTACATGACGCCACCGAAGATGCCGCAGACGAGGTAGAAGGCGGCGTACTTTCGCGGGCCCAGATGGCGTTCGACCATGCCGCCGAAGACCCAGAGGCCGAGCATGTTCATGGCGACGTGCATGAAGGAGGCGTGCAGGAACTGGAAGGTGATGAGCCGCCAGAACTGAAGGCGTGGCACGAGTTGGTAGGTTGAGAAGTACCCGTGCTCTTCGATCCAGTTATGGACCGTGGGCCCTCCGAATCCCTGGATGAGGAAGATCGCGATGTTGATGATGATGAGCCACGTGTTGACGGAATATCGCGACGAAAACGCGCCGAACCCGCCTGGTTCGCGCTGTCGTGCATACTGGCGATCGGAAAGTCCCATCCCGGGCAGATCCTCCGTGGCACACGCCGGGCGACGCATCGGCGAGCGGCGTGTGTGCGACGCCCTTCCGTGGGCGATGTTTGTGCGATGGTAGTTCGGCTCCCGGACCACTGCGTCATCAGTGTTTCGGTGGGTTGTTGGGAGTATCGCGGTTGCGCCTTTCAGCCCGGAGTTTCCGCTCTCGGGCAGAATCCAGGGCCGCCCGTTCCTCGGGCGTCAGGCTGTTCATCCCCGACCGAGAGATTTTCGCAAGAATCGCGTCGACCTCGGCCTCTCCCTGATCGTCCGGGATGGGGTCCGGCGACTGCGGCTTGGGCAGGGACGAGGCCCGGGGGTCGAGATCCAAGTCCAACGACTCCAGATTGTCGAGGTCGGCCTCGAGCCGCTCCAGCGGGTCCAAGTCTCGTGCGCGTCGCCTGTGACTGTCCACGGCACGCCATGCCGGCAGGCCGGGCTCGGCGATGAACTCGGCCCGGCGTCGCTCGAACCAGCAGACCATGCCGGCGAAGACCGCCAAGCCCATCAGGCGTTCCATGGACGCAGTCATCGCCGCGACGAAGACAACGAGCGACACGATCATTCCGACGCGGGTAGCGAGCAGGATCCCGGCCCGGCGGATCGAGCGATCTCCCGCCGCCGCTTCGATCGCCCGTCCCGCGTCGAGCGGGAAGATCGGGATCAGATTGAGCAGGGTGACCAGCACAGTCACGGCGTATGCCCACCAAAGGACAAGGACACCGGTGGATCCGATGCGTGCGGCGGTCGCGCCGGGATCGAGCAGGTGAAAGAAAATCAGGTCCTGCTTCACGCCCGCCAGCAGAAGGACGCCCGCGAGCGTGACGGCCAGTGCAGCGCCGGTCGCGGTTCCGCCCAGTGCCACCACCATCCTTGCCAACTTTGGCCCGGGAACTTCGTGGCTCGACAGCGAGCCCAGTGGCCAAAGCACGAGCGGCAGAGGCTCGGCGCCCAGCGACTGAGCCGCCAAGGCCCGGCAGACTTCTCGGAAGATCACGTTCAGGGCCAGCGCCCCGAGCGCCGCGCCGATATGCAGGATTCCAAGCCTGGCGCCGGACACGGAGAGCACCAGTTCGAACGCGACATAGAGCACCATCACGACATGAATCCGAACCGAGAGCCTCCCCGCTGTGAAGAGGGGGAGCACCCACTGCATCGGATCCTCTCGCCAGTGACCTCGCCAAGTCTCATCGCTCCTGGGCGTGGTCGGCGGGTCGGGGTCGTGCGTGGGTCGGACCATTCGATATTCCGTGTCGCTCCGGCTTCTGTATCGCAACCTGCGTTCAGGCCGGGATCAACCCCAGTCTGGCGGCCCACATCAGCGTGAGCATGCTCTTGGCATCGACCAATTCGCCCGACTGGATCAACGCCAAAGCCCGCTTCGAAGGGGTCGGGTGGACCGTCAGATGCTCGTCCGGCTCCAGTGCCTGGCCCACCTGAGTCAATCCGCGGGCGACGAACGCCCACATCTTTTCGTCAGAGAGGCCCGGCGATGTGTAGAACCAGCCAAGGGGTGAAATTGTTGCGGCAGCGAACCCGGTTTCTTCACGAAGTTCACGGGCGGCACACGTCAGGGGTTCCTCGCCCCGTTCCAGAGTTCCCGCGGGGAGTTCGAAGAGGTCGGCGGGGATGGCGTGGCGTCGATTGCGGATCAGGACGACCGCGGGATCGGGGGCGTCGAGGATGGGCAGGATGATGACCGCGCCGGGGTGATGGACGTACTGGCGTTTGAGCGTCGAGCCGCCCGCCCCTGGGATCGAGAGTTCAACAAAGTCGAACTTCGCGCCCTTGAAAAGAACCCGGCGACCATCGGCGTTACAGTTGGCGGCCATCTCCATGCCGATGACGATAGTGCGGGGATGCGCGACACGATGAGGACGCCCAAACTCTCACCAGATCGGAACGGAGCCTTCGCGGGGAGCGACGCCGCGCGGGCGATTATTCGATTCGTCGGCGTGCACAAGCGATTTGGACAGCAGCGTGTGCTCGAAGACCTGACGCTCGACATCCCGACCGGACTGACCACGGTGGTGATGGGCCCCTCGGGGTGCGGCAAGTCGGTGATGCTCAAGCACATCGTCGGCCTGCTCCGTCCCGACGCCGGCGAGGTGTATTTCGACGGCGAGCGGATCGACCGCCTCAAGGAGCGCGAGTTTCGTCGGATCCGCCTGCAGATCGGTCTGCTGTTCCAGATGGCGGCCCTTTTCGACTCGATGAACGTGCTCCAGAACATCGAGTTCCCGCTGGTTGAGCACACGAGCCTGACAGCGGCGGAGCGTCGCGACCGCGTGTGCGAGGCCCTCGAGATGGTCGACCTGGCTGGCGTCGAGCAGAAACTCCCGGCCCAACTCTCTGGGGGGCAGCGCAAGCGTGTCGGGCTGGCCCGCGCGATCGTGCTCCGCCCGCGCGTCGTTCTGTATGACGAGCCGACCACCGGGCTGGATCCCGTCCGCTCCGACGGCATCAACGAACTGATCATCAAACTCAGGCGCACCATGAATGTCACGAGCATCGTCGTGACGCACGACCTGGTGTCGGCCCGGAAGGTCGCGGACCATGTCGTGATGCTCCTTGGCGGCAAGATCGCCGCCATGGGGACGTACGACCAGATCGAGAATCACCCCGACCCGCACGTGCAGCACTTCGTGAGGGGCCATTACGACAAGGCCGACGAGGATGTCATGCCGGCGATCCCGCAACGCAACGATTCGCCCGCCCCGGAGGCCATGCCGTGAGCGAGAAAAAGTTGGGCAACGTGCCCTCGACCTTCTTCCGTGACTTTCTGACCGGCCTGACGGCACTCGCGGGCCTGCTCGGGCTGATCTTCATGCTGTGGCGGTTTGGCGAACTGAATAAATCACTCTTTCGCACGTACAACTTTGTCGTCTATGTGCCCGAGGCCGGGGGCGTTTCGGACGCGTCCCCCGTCACGCTCAACGGCGTGCGTGTCGGCAACGTCGAGGAGGTGGTATTTGATCCCGCGCGCGGCGTGAAACTCACGCTCGGCATCCGGGAGGACGTCTCCGTCCCCACCAACTTCACCGTCTACTTCGACCGTTCGTTCGTCGGTCAGACCTCGCTCCGCCTGGGCGTCCCCCGCGGGCAGGATGGGCGGCCGGCGCCGTCGAAGGACAGGGTCGTCGCCAACGCGGAGTTCGATCGCGAGGCGGGCGATCTCTTCACGACGCTCCAGGAAATGGTGGAGCAGCCTCTGGCAAGGCTCGGCAAGGCGGCCGATGGTATTGACACGCTCACGAAGACCTTTTCGTCGGTGGGAGACAAGTTCAACGACATGATCGAGCCGCGCACGCCCGAGCAGGTCGATGGTGGCGCCGCGCCGAACATCCGGAGCACGATCGCCCGAGTCGATCGCGCGATCGTCAACGCCGACAAGTGGCTGGCTGATGACACGATCCGCGGCGATATCCGCGAGGTCGTGGCGCGCGCCAAGTCGTTCCTCGACGAGGCGAAGGCGACGGCCGAATCGATCAAGAAGGCCGCCGACTCGGCCGACACGAAGATCGCCGACATCTCGGCCCAAGGGAAGCAGACGCTGGCGGATGCGTCGCGTGCGTTGGAGAAGACGAGCGACGCGGCGGCCGAGATCGGCGCCGTCGCCGCCAGCATCAACAAGGGCGAGGGCACGGCGGGGATGCTCGTGAAGAACCCTGACCTCTATCGCTCGCTCAACGAGACCGTGCTAAGACTGGACCAGACACTCGTCGAGTTGAAGTTGCTGATTCAGAAGTACAAGGACGAGGGGCTTCCGATTAAACTATGACGCGGCCGGGCACAACCGAGCACAAACGGATGTGGGATTGGCTGCGTTCGGTGTCGCCGAACGCCCCCACTCACGCCGCACTGACGCACGCTTGACTTTCGGTTAGCGTTCCCTAACAGTACGGGTACGTTCGTGAAAATGCGCACAGAAAGCGACGCTCTCGCAACATTCCTGTCCGATGCACGACATACATTCCGACCGCGCCGACGGCGCTCGATCATCGAGCGATCGCGACGGGCGGCACGCACCCACGAGGAGTTCTCTCGTGACCCGTTCCAAATCATCGGCTCGTTCGGCGGCATGGCTCATCGCAGGGTTCGGCGCCGTGGCGCTCGCGCCCTCGCTGCAGGCGCAGGATTCCGGCTCGCGGAAGCCCCCGCCGCCCACCGAGGTCGTCGCGCGCCCCGGCGGGCCGGGGGCGGAGTTCCTTGCCGCGTATCGCCAGGCCGGTCGTCCCACGCTCGCGATCGTCGAGTACATCCGCCCGTCGCGTGACGGCTCGCGCGACGTAGAAACCGCCGAGATCAGCATGCTGGGCGGGCGCACCCGCGAGCACTTCCGCTCGAGCCAGGTGACGCTTCTGCCCGAGAGCGCGACCGCCCGCGTCGCCAAGCGCAACGACATCGCGGAGGTCGCCGCGACCGACCCGCGTCAGGCCGCCCGCGTCATCGCGGACGAGTCCAAGGCCGACATCGTCGTCACGCTCACGCTCGTGCCGCAGGAAGGTCGCAACGACGGGGTGAAGTACATGGCGCACTACTCCGTCATCGACGTGCGGCGCGACCAGATCGTCGCGGAGTGGCCGTTCGAGATGTACCCTCGCGGAGGGCGTTCGGTGCTCGACGCGACGGACATGAGTTTCTACGCCGACGCGATCGCCGACGATATCAAGGGCAAGTTCATCGAGTTCTACGCCTCGCCCGATTCCGCAATCGCCGGCATCCGCTACGAGATGGACTTTTCGGGCGAGATCAGTTTCGCCGACACGCAGTCGATCACCGGATTGCTCCAGCGCATCCCGGGCGTGCAGGACGTTCAACTGCGGCGAGCCCTGTCGCTCTCGCGCGACAACTACCGCGCGGAGTACCAACTGTGGTACACGGGGCGCGGCACGGACCTCGCCTACTCGCTGCAGAGCGGCGCGTGGACGGAACTCGGCAAGTGGGCCTCGCTCCCCAGTTTCCGCGACGGCAAGGCCGAGATCGCCCTGGGCACGCTCCCCGCGTCGGAAAGCCCGTGGCTTCATCGCGCGACGGCCAACAACGCCCAGGCTCGCCAGGCGCTCGTCGATGCGTATCGATCCGCGGGCGAGCCCAAGGTCGGCGTGCTGGTGAGCCGGATGTCGGGCGACAACACGTCTTGGGTCTGGTGGCGCTGGGTGCGTGAGAACTGGAACAGCGATCAGACCAAGATCACCTTCACCGACGACACGACGTCGCTGCGTGAATACGGTGCCGCGACGATCCAGAACTCGGTGCTGAAGCGATTGTCCGACCTGGGCATCGCGTGCGTCGACGAGGAGCAACTCCGTGCCGCGATCCTTCGCGACAAGGATCGCCTGTCGCAGATCTCGTCCGACGAGGACCTCGCCAAGTTGGTCGAGCGTGAACTCGGCGTGCAGATCCTGCTCACCGGCGACGGGAGCGTCTTCGGTACGCCGGCCCAGCGCTCCGTGTCATACACCTTCCGCGCCAAGAGCACGTCTGACGGGCGCGTGCTGGCCGCCACCGACCCCGCGACGCGCTTGCTGGATTCCTCGCCCAACGCGGTCGAGGCCTCCGCGCCCGCGATGGCCGACGAACTGGCCTCCCAGATCGTTGACGGTCTGATCTCGTCGTGGACGTCGTCGCGCCGCATGTCGGTTCTCGTCACCGACGTGCGCACCCCCGAGGAACTCACCAGGCTCCGCGGTTCGATCGAGAAACTGAACGGCGTGACGGGCACGAAGTTCTACGAACTCGATCGGGCCAAGGACAACGCCATCGCCCGTTTCGATGTCATGTACTCCGGCGACGGCGATAAACTGCTTGAGGCGATCCGCTCGATCAACGAGCCCGGGTTTGTGTTCGACATGAACGCCGGGAGCCGCGACCGGGTTACCATCAGACTGAAGAACCAGTAACGCGACGACGGTGAGCCAGCACGATTTCAGCGGCCCGCCCGCGAGGGCGATCACCCGCACGAACCGCATTTCATGGAGAGGAGTTCCATGTTTCCCTCAATCGATTCCGGTTGGAAGATCACCAAGTCCCTCGCGCTCACGTTCGGCGCCGGCGCGGTCCTCGTTTCGACCGGCTGCAACGCTCCGCAGGCCCCCGGGCACGGGCGCGTCGACTCCGGCGCGGTGACCCGTGCCGAGGAAGACTCGGGCCAGATCTATCTCGCCGACATGCGCGAGGCCAGCGACCGCATGGTCGACTCGCTCATCAAGGACCTCACCGAGCTGCAGCAGAACGAACTGCGCCAGGGCGGCGACTACGAGTGCACCCTGGTCTACGGCGACATCGCCAACAAGTCCCGCGCCATGCCGACCACCGACTTTGAGTACGTCCGCGAGCGCATGCGCGACATGATGCTCTCCAGCCGCGAGTTCCGCAAGAGTTTCCGTGTTGTCGAGAGCCGCGACCGCTATGAGCAGGTGCGCATCCGCGAGGAAGGCACCTCCGACCCGCTCCAGCGCAATACGGCCATCACGTCCAACCGCGTGCTCAACCCCGCCTTCACCTACTACCTCAACGGCAACACCTTCCAACTCGATCGCGGGAGCACCCGCGGCTATTACTTCAACTTCCAACTCATGCGTGCCAGCGACAGCGAGATCGTCTGGAGCCACAAGTACGAGGTAACGTACCGGTGATGCAGCCCGCGGCCAATTCGATGGGGCGACGTGACGAGCAGGTCGCACGAGCGAGCTTGTCGTCCGTCACGCGTCGCGTCATTCGCTCGCTCGCGTCAGCGGCGGCGGCGCTTCTGATCGTGCTCTCGCTCCCCGCATGCGCATCGGGCCCGGCCCACTTGCAGGGCGAGTCCTCCACCCTCGCCTTCGAGGACATCACGGACACCGCCAGGGAAATGGCCGAGAAACTCGCGGCCAGCGATTTCCTCAAGGACCGCACCGCCGCCTCGCCGCCGGTCACCATCACGCTCAGCAAGGTCGTCAACTACACGTCGGACGTGATCCGAGACTCCGAGCGTTGGTACCTCATGTACCGCGTGCTCGATTCATTGCCGCTGCGCGAATTGCGCACCAGCAAGAACATCAAGGTGGTGATTCCGCGTGAGCGACTGGAGGACCTCCGCATCGCCGCGGGCGACCCCGACCTCCCGCCGCTGGGCGAGCAGCGAGAACCGACGCACGTGATGGACGCGACCTTCCGCTCCGTGACTTATCAGGCCGGGAAGGCCCGGACCGACGCGTATTACTGCCAATATCGGATCACCAACATCCGCTCGGGCGAAGTGGCCTGGAGCGACGGCTTTGAGTTCAAGCGTTCCGCCCTCGGGCGAATGATCGATTAGTCATGATCTGGCACGCGTCAACTCGATGGGGCGAGGCGGGTGCGATCGTGTGCGTCGCGCTGGCCGCCGCGTCTACCGGATGCACCAACGGCACACCCGACTTTGACATCCGCGCGGATGTGGCGCGCGGCAACTATGCCCGGGCCGAATCCAAACTCCGCGAATACGTCGGCGACAACGACAATCGTCCCCTCGAATATCTTCTCGATCGGTCGCGTCTCGGCATCGTCACGCTCGCCGACGGGCGCCCCGACGCCGCCGAGCCCTGGCTGGCCGAGTCGTTCGCCACGCTCCGCCGCCAGGGCCTGAACGAGAATCGCCAGGTCGGCGCCGCCGTGCTGGGCGAGTCGGGCCAGCTCTTCTGGAAGGGCGAACCCTTCGAGCAGGCCCTGACGCTCCACTACACCGCGCTCTGCTACGCGATGCTGAACCAGTGGGACAACGCCCGTGCGGCCGCCAACGCTTCGCTGTTCCAACTGCGGAGTTACGCGCAGGGCGATCAATCGCTGACCAAGACCGACCTCGCCCAGCGGGCCGCGACGCTGGACGAGGCGTGGCTCGACAAGGGTTACGCCAACGTCAAGACCGACTTCGCGCTCGGCTATTTCGTCGCGGGCCTGGCGAACTTCGCGCTGGGGCGGAGTGACCCCGATCGCGCCAACGAAGCCCGCGATTTTTTCCGCGAAGCCTTCACGCTCCGCCCCGCTCTCCGCCCCGTCGCCGAGGCGATCGTCGCCGGGCGGGCCAACACCGTCGTCTTCGTCGACACCGGCATCGGCCCTTCCAAGCAGCGCTACGGCGACGACGGCGTGCTCACTCGTTTCGCCGGCGGCGGCGGCGCGACAGGCTCGGTCTCCCTCATCGTCAACAACGACCCGCCAGCAGACGCCGCGCTGGCCTGCGACGTTCAGACCATGGCCAGCGACCACCGCTGGAACAATCTCGAAGACGTGCGGAAGTTCAAGAGCCTGCTCGGCACGGGCCTGATCGCCGGCGGCGTGATCGTCGCGGCAACCAGCGACAACCGCAGCAGCGAAGGCCGCCGCAACGCGCAGCTCGCCGCGGGCCTTGGCATGGTGCTCGCCGGGCTGGCAGTCAAGGCGACCGCCCAGGCCGACATCCGCCACTGCGAAGTGATGCCCGCGTCCATCCTCGTCGGCGCGACCACCATCACCGATGCCGCCACGCTCAGCATCCACGCCCCGGGCCTCGACATGGTCCTCCCGGGCGTGCGTGGGCCGAGCGCGGGCGAGCCGGTCCGTGTCGTATATGTACGCGTGCCATCGCAGCCGGCGCCCGCGTGGACTTCGTCCGGGCGTGTGGTGTATGCGACGGATTCACTCCCCGTGCGCGTACCGGGCGACGACCTTCCCTACATCCTGGGCGGGCGATGCTGCCGCACACCAACCGCCGATACGCTCCGCCTCTACCAGGCCTCGGGCAACCTGACCAACCTCTCGCTCATGGACCTGCAGAATCTCTATACCGACGAGGGGATCACATGGCGAGCCGGCGATGAAATCGACGGCCCGAAGCGCCACATCCTCGAAGGCGGGCCATCGCTCGTCGCGCCGATCGCCGGGTCGGCCGGCTTTGCCAGGCTCGTTGGTCAGGAGCATGAGTTCTATCGACCCAAGTCCGCACGCGTGAAGGAACTCGCCGCGTTCTACGCCGCCCAAGCGGCGACGAAGGCCGCGGCCGCAACCACCGCTCCGCCAAGCACGATCACTCCCAAGGAGAAGAATCAATGAGCCGTTGTTCGATCCGCTCGATCTCTCGCGTCCTTCTCGTTCTCGCGCCGCTGGCCATGCCGCTCGTCGCGTGCGACACCGTCAAGGCGCCCGGCGCGGCCAAGCCCGATCCGCTCCCCTCGGCCGCGTACCCTCAGATCGTTGCCGCCGAAGGGCTCAGCGGCTTCATCGCCTACGACGCGCCGAAGGTCAGCGCCACCAAGCCGATGGAGGTCACTGTTCCCGTCCGCGCCCTCACCGACAATCAGGACGTGAACATTCAGTACCGCTTCTCATTCTTTGATCAGAACGGCGTGCCTCTGAACGAGAACCCCGACTGGCGCTATTTGAAACTCCCGTCGCGGAACCAGCGATTCCTCAGCGGCTTTGCCCGCGAGCAGTCGGCCGTCGATTGGCGCCTCGAGATCCGCCCGGCCAAGTGACGTGGCACGGACCAGTGCTCAAGTCCGTGGACGTACCGAAACCGATTCCCGACGACGTCCCGTGACAGCGCGGATTCACTCCAACGGCGAAAGTGCCGCATGGCACTTCGCGCTCGTCGCTGCTCATCGTGATCGTGCGGCGTCTCTGCGGCGCACGCCGCGACCACGATGCAGCAACGCCGATATCTGTCGTCAAAGCACCCGCCGATCGTCGCTGAATCCGTGGGGCGGACTCACCTCCGCCACGTCACCCCGCCGAACACCGCCTGGTCACCCAATTCCTCCGCGATGCGGATGAGTTGGTTGTACTTGGCGTTGCGATCACTGCGGCACGGCGCGCCCGTCTTGATCTGCCCGCAGTTCGTCGCAACCGCAAGGTCGGCGATCGTCGCGTCCTCGGTCTCACCCGAGCGGTGCGACATGACGGCCGCGTAGCCGTTCCGCATCGCCAGATTGACCGCGTCGAATGTCTCGCTGAGCGAGCCGATCTGGTTCACCTTGACGAGGATCGCGTTGGCGCACTTCTCGTTCAGGCCGCGCGTCAGGAACTTCTTGTTGGTGACGAAGAGGTCATCGCCGACAAGTTGGATCTTTGCGCCGAGTTTGGCGGTCAGTTTGGCCCATCCGGTCCAGTCGTTTTCGGCCAGTCCGTCCTCGAGCGAGCGGATCGGGTACTTGGCGGCCCAGTCGGCCCACATCGAGATCATGTCGTCGCTCGAGACGACTTCCTTGGAGGACTTGAACATCATGTATCCGCGCTTGCCGACCTTGTCCGCCTCGTTCCAGCACTCGCTGGTCGCCGGGTCGAGCGCGACGAAGATCTGCTCGCCCCACTTGTACCCCGCCTTGCCCGTCGCCTCCTCGATCAGTTTCAGCGCGTCCTCGTTGGTCTTGAGGTTGGGCGCAAAGCCGCCCTCGTCTCCCACGGCCGTCGACATGCCGCGCGAGTGCAGCACCTTCTTCAGCGTGTGATAGATCTCCACGCCCGCGCGGAGCGCGTCCGCGAAATTGTCAAAGCCCCATGGCTGGATCATGAACTCCTGGAAGTCGACGGTGTTGTCGGCGTGCTTGCCGCCGTTGAGGATGTTCATCATCGGCACCGGGAGCACCTTCGCGCCCGTGCCGCCGAGGTAGCGATAGAGCGGCAGTCCCGACGCATCGGCCGCGGCCCGCGCCGCCGCCATCGAGACACCAAGTATTGCATTGGCGCCGAGGTTGGCCTTGTTCGGCGACATATCGAGTTCGAGCATCCGCGCGTCGATCAATTCCTGCTCGCGTGCGTCATAGCCCACGAGTTCCGGCGCGATCTTCAGGTTGACATTTTCGACGGCCTTCAGGACGCCCTTGCCCAGGTAGGACTTGGCGTCGCCGTCGCGGAGTTCCACCGCCTCGTTCTCGCCCGTCGACGCGCCCGACGGAACCGCCGCACGCCCCAGCGCCCCATTCTCAAGGCGAACATCCGCCTCCAGCGTCGGATTGCCGCGGGAATCAAGAACCTGACGAGCCGAAATGGAGACGATCTCGAACGACATGTGGTGCTCCTTAGGGCGGCCAAGACGCCGCGAAAGTCAAGCGTAGCGCCGACCCCGCCGATCGTGTACGACCATGGAAAGCCGTTGCGTCAAACGAGTTTTAGCGAACCCCGTGCGAACGCCCCCCCGATGGTCGGCTCGAAGGGCACACGGCACAGCGATGTCGCTTCCCTTTGTGCTTCGGCCCAAGGCAGGCTAAAATCGCCGTCACACTGGCCGCCCTTGGCCCGAGGAACGCATGCCCGACACACCCGCTGGTTTCTCCGAGCGTATCGAATCGCTCCGCTCCCAGCTCTTTGAGCAGGGTCGTCGCGTGCAATCTCTCCTCGAGATGGCCTTCAACGGCCTGTTCAACCGCGACCTCGAGCAGGCCAAGCGCTGCGTCGCGGCCGACGACGAGGTCGACAAGGTGGATGTCGAGATGGAGCGGGCGGCGGTCGCGCTGCTCGGCGATGCGGTGAAGGAAGGCGCCACGCTGGATCAGGATTCGCTCCGCATGGTCCTCACCATCGTCAAATGCAACAACGAACTCGAGCGTGTCGCGGACTGCGCCGTCGAGATCGCCGAACTCGCCGCCCACATGCGATCGCTCTCCTCGCCGCTCCCCGACACCTTCCGCGTCATGGCCAATAGTTCGGTGGGGATCCTGCGCGACACCTGCGTGAGCATCCAGAAGAAAGACGCGGCGCTCGCGAAGGTCGTGCTCCAGAGCCAGCACGCGGTGACGGCGTTCAAGGACGCCCTCCTTCGAGACGCCGAGGAACGCATCGCCAAGGGGCAGATGAGCGTCGATTTCGCGTTCCGCCTGCACGAGGTTGCGACCGTGTGCGAGGTTGTAGCCGATCACTGCACCAACATGGCCGAGCAGATTATCTACTCGATGACCGGCGCGATCGTGCGTCACACCGAAGCAAAGTGGATCGAACTCCCGCGGTCGTGAGCGCCCGTGACACGTATTGACTGCCACCGACCGCGGAGCGCGGGCGCCGCTGTTCACTTCATTCCAACAATCGTCGTTCGTGTTCTACGTCTACCCCGCCAGGCTCCTGAACACCTCGACAATCGCGCCCGCCGCGATCACCGCGTCATCCACCCCCACCATCGGCCCAAAGCTCGCCCGCAGCGTTGCCCTCCCGCCCGCGGCCAGCGGCGCACAGTGCAACCCGGCCCGCGTGACCACGCCGCGCTCGCTCTCCAGCATCGCCGCCGCCTGATGCACGTCGACCGAGTCATGAACAAACGCGAACACGCCGACGCGTGCGCCACTCGGCGCCAGTCCACCCACAACTGACAGTCCGCGCGCTGGCGAACCATCTTGCCCGCGCCCCGCCGGGTCCATGCCGAGTTCGTTGAGCACTCCCATGAACACACCAATCGGGAGACGCTCGCGCGAATACTCGTCGCGTACACACTCACGCAGCACCCATCGCACGCCCGCGTCGAGCCCCGCCAGCCCCGCGACGTTCATCGTGCCGGATTCGAACCGCTCCGGCATCGAACGCGGCTGCAGAGGCGATTCAGACTCCGTCCCCGTGCCGCCCCGGCGCAGCGGCTCAACGTGATCCTCAAACCCGGGGCGAACATAAAGCCCGCCCGTTCCCGTCGGCCCAAGCAGCCCCTTGTGCCCCGAGAACGCCAGCAGGTCGACGCCCAGTTCCCGCACGCTCACGCCCACGTGTCCCAGCGTCTGCGTCGCATCGAGCAACACAGGCACGCCGCGTGCGCGGCAGTCCGCCGCGATCTCCGCTGCCCTCTGCACGATCCCCGTCACGTTGCTGGCGTGATTCAAGACGACCAGCCGCGTGTCATCGCGCAGCGCATGGCAGATCGACGACGGCGGAACCACGCCACCCGGGCCCGCATCCACGATCGTCACGCTCGCGCCGATCGAGCGCACAAACTCAAGCGGCCTCAGCACCGAATTGTGGTCCAGCGCCGACGCAACAACATGCACCCGCTCACCGCGTCGCAGCAGCGGCTCGGCCACGCCGCGGATCGCCATATTCAGCGCATCCGTCGCGTTGTGCGTAAAGACGATCGATTCAGGGCGATCGGCTTCGATCAACTCCGCGACCGCATCCCGGCACGAATCGATGATCTTCGCCGCCCGCCGCGCCCCGGCGTGGGCCCCGCGTCCCGCCGACCCGGAAACATCTGACAGACAGCGTGCCACCGCCTCCACGACCTCTGGCGGCTTGGGAAAGCTCGTCGAGGCGTTGTCGAGGTAGATCATCGCTCATCTCACGCGAAGACACAGAGCCTCGTCCGCGATCAATTCGCCGCACACGCGGCCACGTCTGTCGAACTCGCTCTGCTTCGCGTCCCTCGAGCCATGTGCCTCATTCCAGTGTCTTTCCTACTTCGCCGCCTTGTAGAACGGCATCGGCACGATCTTGGCTTCCAGGACACCGCGGCCGATATCCACCTGCAGCGAGGTCCCGACGGCCGTCTTGTCCTTGTCGACAAACGCCATCGCGATCACCTTTTCCAGCGTCGGGCTCAGGCACCCGCTGGTCACCACGCCGACTTCCTTGTCGCCGACTTTGATCACGTTGCCCTGGCGCGCCGTGCGCTTGCCCTCGATCTCCAGCCCGACCAGTTTCCGCGCCGGCCCGCCGCCTTCGATCGTCTTCCGCAGAGCGTCCATGCCGATGAATTTCTCGCCGAGTTGGCCCTGGTCCTTGTCCATCGCGATGGCAAAGTCCACGCCGCACGAGAGCGCGTTGATCTCCTCGCCCAGTTCATGCCCGTACAGAGGCATGGCGGCCTCCATCCGCAGCGTGTCGCGAGCGCCAAGTCCGATCGGCTTCACGATCGCGTCGGGCGCCTTGAGATTGATGTCGCGGAAGAGCATCTTCAGGCCCATGTCCACGGCGCTCGCCGGGAGGATCACCTCCACGCCGTCCTCGCCCGTATAGCCCGTCCGGCTGACGATCAGTTTCATCACCAGCAGGTTCTTGATGGTGAAGCGATACCGCTTCAGCGTCGGCACCTCGCGGCTCACCTGCCCCACCATCTCGATGATCTTGGGTCCCTGCAACGCCACCATCGCGGTGTCGAGCGTCTCGTCCTTGATCTTGACCGAGAGGTCGCCCGCGGTGCGCACCTGCTCAAAGTGCCCCAGCAACTTCTCTCGGTTCGACGCGTTGACAACGACCAGGAACTCGTCCTCGTCTACGCGATAGACGATCACGTCGTCGCGCACGCCGCCCTTCTCGTTGCACACCAGCGAGTAGCGGCACTGCCCGTTCTGCATGTCGTAGATCTTGCGGGAGCAGAGGCGTTCGAGCAGGCGGCGAGCGTGACGCCCGCTGAACCGCACGCGCCCCATGTGTGACACGTCGAAGATGCCGCCGCTGGTGCGGACCTGCTTGTGCTCCTCGTGGATCGAGGAATACCGGATGGGCATCTCCCAGCCAACGAAATCGACCATGCTGCCGGCGTTGTCGGCGTGGAACTTGTGAAGTGGCGTGCGCTGCATGGGTGGTCTCCCAAAAATGTCCCGAAAAGTAGTTGAGGCTAGCGCCCTCAACCTCGATCTGCAAGCCCGGGCGTGATTCGTCCGCGTCGGCTATTCGTCCGCGTCAGGCCGCGCCGTGTCGCCGAACGCCGCCGGAGCATTATCGATCAGCCGCACACTCCCCACCCGCGCCGCGATCAGCGCCCGGATCGACCCCTCGCCGGGCATCTCCAGCGTCGCGGCATCGCGCACGACGGCGTACTCGACCAGCAGCCCTTCGCGCCGCATTTCGCTGGTCATCCACGCCTCGAATTCGCGCCGATGCCTGAACCGTCCGCTTTCGCGCAGCACTCGTGAGATCACCAGCGCCCGCCTTCGATCGTCCTCGCTCAGGAACCTGTTTCGGCTGCTCATCGCCAGGCCGTCCGCCTCGCGCACCGTCGCGCCGGGAACGATCTCGATGCCGAGCCGCTCCTGCTCCGTCATCGCGCGCACGACCTGCAGTTGTTGCCAGTCTTTCTCACCAAACACCGCGATGCTCGGCCTGACCAACTCGAACAGGCGCAGCACCACTTGGCACACGCCCGCGAAGTGTCCCGGTCGCTTCGCATCCTCCAGCCCGGGACTCGTCGCAACCCGGGGCAAGTCGGGCACGCGAATCACGCGGCCCGGCGGATACACCTCGCCCGCCCCGGGCGCGAACAGGACATCCGCTCCCGCCGATCGGCACAGGTCGGTGTCGTCGTCCAGCGTCCGCGGATATCGCGTGTAGTCCGCCGCCTCGTTGAACTGCGTCGGATTGACGAAGATGCTGACCGCGACTTCGCCGCCGCGCGTCTTTGCGATCTCCGCCGCCTGACGGATCAGGGACGCGTGCCCGGCATGGAGCGCGCCCATGGTCGGCACGAAGACCCGCCCGTTCCGTTCGCCCAACTCTTGCTGTGCCGTCACGACGCGCATCGGCGCAAGGGTCGGCCCCAACGCCGCGACAGTCAAGTCCGCGGACCACGCGCACCAGCGTCGGCCCGGTCCCGCCATGACCGATGCCTGGAGCCCGATGACGTGTCCTACTTCCCCTTCGAAGCTACCCACTCGCGGATCGGGCCCTGCTCGGGGATCGGGAGCAGTTCCAATTCGATGCGGTAGAGACCTTCCTGCTCATACTCGCACACCGATACACGCCCCATCAGCGGCACCGGCTCGGCATCGATCAAGTGGACCGCGGCCACGATGACGCGCCCGACATAGGTCATCCGGCGTGACTGCATCACCAGGTGCGAGCGTCCGAGACCGCGAGCCTTGGCTGTCCACGTCGCGCCGGGCCTCCACCGCTCGTCGAGTTCGGCTGCGTCCAGTTCGGCGTTGAACGGGTGGAGCCTGGTCCGTCCGGCGCTCACGGGAGCCGCGGGCATCCCGGGCACGTCGGCGTGAGTTGCCGTTGCGCCCTTGGGCGGAGCGGGCGGCGCCGCGGTCGTGGTGGATTCAATTCCCCAATCGGATGATTCGCCCATGCCGCCTCCTGTGCTCCTCGTCACGATCGGACAACCCCCGACTCCGCTCTCCCCGAACAAACCCTGGTCCGCGACTCCGCCGCTCGCCGTGCCGAACGTCACGCCCACGCGGCCCGTTCGCACGCCTCGCCACGTCCGATCATGCACACCACCATCCCGAATCGTCCGAAAACGCCCGCGTACACTCGCCCGTGATACCCCCATGGCTCATCATCACAACGCACACGACGCGGCATCTCCGCCGCTCGCTCCTGGGCGTCGCCAGTGAATCACCACGCCCGCGTCGCGTGATCGTGTCGTGCGATGTGCAGGACGAGTCGATCCGCTCGCTCGTCGCGTCATGTACGGGCGAGTTCTCGCTCGACATTACGTTGGTCGATCGCCCCCACCAGAACCAATGCCGCCTCTCCCAGGTCCGCAACAACGGCCTGCGTGCCGCGATGCAACTCGGAGCCGAGCCATCCGACCTCATCGCCTTCATCGACGGCGACTGCTCGCCCGCGTCCGACCACGCCGCCAAGATCGCCGCCTTGCCCGATTCAATCTCGCTCGTCTGCGCCCATCGAATCGAACTTACGCCCGAGCAGACCGAAGCCTTCGACGAAAGCGTCGTGCGGGATCACCGCCCTCCCGTCGCGATTACGCGCGATCAACTCGCCGCGCTCGACAAGCGTCACGCACGCTCGAGAGCCCAGGCCTTCTGGAGACGCCTCAGTTTTTCGAAGGGACACAAGCCCAAGATCCTGGGAGCCAACTTCGCGGCGCGACTCTCGCTGGCCCGGGCGGTCAACGGCTTTGACGAGGCGTTCGTCGAATGGGGCGCGGAGGACGATGATTTCTCTCATCGAGCGTACGACGCCGGTGCTCGTCCGCATGTGGGTGTCCGCGACATCATCGTCTATCACCAGTTCCACCCCACCCGCGCCCCGGGGAAATGGGCCGATGCGCCCGGAGTCGCTCGTTTCAACGAGCCCGGCCCGATGTTCTGCCGACTGGGGCTGTATTCACCTCTGGATCAGCCGACGCCGACGGTTCGCGAGTATGCGGGCGGTGGATGCAGGTGCGAGAATGTGCTGGCAACGCCCACACCCCCTGCGTCGCGGACTACCGTGTGATGCATGGTGACGTTCCCCGCGCAACACGAACTCGTGCCGTTGATCCGGCGCTGGGGTGAGCGACTTCGCTTCGCCTCGCGCGTCGTCACGAACGAACTCAACTCGCTGCTCACCGACGACGCCCGCGACCGGTTCATCGCCACTTTTCGTGACGAATTCGGGCATCGGCGCCCGATCGACGAGCCGCTGCTCCGTTGCGTGCTCTCGCGGGCGGTGCGCCCGCCCGCGGGCGAGATGCCGATCGACGAGCGTCTGTGGTGGTGCCTGTCCTCGCGCGATTCGTTCCCACCCCGAGCGCTGCGCCCGGCGGGAGGCGCGCTCACGCCAGGCTTCGGCCGCGAGCCGATCGAGTCCTGGACCGAGCGTGAGATGCGCGTCATGCACGCCGCCATCAACCGCGCCGTGATTTCGCACGACTCCGCGCTCTTCGAGCGTGTCCTCGATGCCGCCGCCTGGCTCATGGACAACGTTCAGACCGACAACGCGACCAACCGCCCGTGGGGCATTCACGCGGTGATCATCCACGGCCTGCTCGGGCATACCAACGCCGAGCACGACGCCGCGGGCATGCTCCACGCCGCCCATGCGGCCACCGGCGAAGCAGACCGACTCTCTCAGATCATTCTGCTCGACGCCGCACGCACGCTCGATCGCTGGACCGCGTGACATCGCGCCGCGGACCACGGATTTGTCTTCAGGTACGCGGAATCTCTCGCATCCCCACGCCGGCGATTCGCCGCCGACGCATCATCTCCCCGGGCTCGATGCGGAGGATGTCGGCCACTTCGCGAACGCCGAATCACGAATGTCGTATGCCGGCCCACTCGTGTTGACTCTGTCGTCAATTCGCCTGGAGCGCCGGCGTCTTGGCGTCACTCTTCTCAAACTTCCGCTGGATCGCCGCGTTCACCAGGCCAAAGAACAGCGGCTGCGGATGGAGCGGCCTGCTCGTCAATTCGGGGTGATACTGCGCGCCGATGAAGAACGGATGCGTCATCTTCGGGGGCGAGCCGTCCGGCATCGTCGCGCCCGGCTGGCGAAGTTCCAGCACCTGCATGATCTGACGCTTGGGGTGCTTGCCGCTGAAGACCAGCCCCGCGGTTTCCAGACGCTCGATATACGCCGGCTCGACCTCGTAACGATGGCGGAACCGCTCGCGGATCGTCGTCGCCCCGCCCCACAACTTGGATGCCAGCGAATTCGGCGTGAGCAGTACATCCTGCCCGCCCAGGCGCATCGTGCCGCCCAGGCCTTCGATCTTCTTCTGTTCGGGGAGTTCGCTGATGACCGGGTCCTTGCAATCCGCCACGAATTCGGTGCTCGATGCGTCGCGCAAGCCCAGCACGTTGCGGGCAAACTCGATCACCGCGACCTGGAACCCGAGGCAGATTCCAAGGTACGGCAGGCCGGTCTCGCGGCAATAGCGCACGCACGCGATCTTGCCCTCCACGCCGCGTGCTCCGAACCCGCCAGGCACGATCACCGCGTCCAGGCCCGCGAGTTGCCCCGCCACGTTGGCCTGCGTGATCTCGGTGGTCTCGATCCATTTCAGTTCGACGCGGACGCCCGCGTGGGCAGAGCAATGCTCGATCGCCTTGTCGATCGACGCGTAGGCGTCGCGCAGGTGTGCGTACTTGCCGGTCACGCCGATCGTGACGGTCCGCGACTTGGGAGCGGTCAATTTCTTCACAAACCCGGTCCATCGCTCTCTTGCGCGGTCCTCGTGCGACACGTCGACGCGGTCGTGCAGGTTCAGGATCGACATGATCTCGCGATCGAGCCCCTCCTGCCGCATCTCCTCCGGGATCGTGTAGATGCTCTCGCGGTCGTGCATCGAGAAAATGCGGCGCAGCGGCACGTTGCTGAACATCGCGATCTTCTGCATCACCTTCGATTGGCACGGGTGGCTTGCCCGGCACGCGATGATGTGGGGTTGAACCCCCGCCTCCATCAGCCGCTTGATGCCCAACTGCGCCGCCTTGCTCTTCTGCTCGCCCAGGGCCGGCGGCTCGATCACATAGGTCAGCGCCACAAAGCACACCGAGCCCGGACCTTCCTCAAAGGCCAGTTCGCGCATGGCCTCGATATAGAAGCCGTTCTCGTAGTCGCCGACCGTCCCGCCGACCTCGACAAAGACGACGTCCGCCCGACGCTGCCCGTCACCCCGCACCGCCAACTCGCGGAGTTTTTTCTTCACCTCGCCGGTCACGTGCGGGATCCACTGCACGTCGCGGCCCAGGTACGCCCCCTGGCGCTCGCGCTCGAGGATCGCGCTGAAGATCTGCCCCGACGTGGCGAAGTTCCGTCGTGACAGGTGCTGGTCGAGCAGCCGCTCGTAGGTGCCCAGGTCCATGTCGCACTCGGTCCCGTCCTCCAGGACGAACACCTCGCCGTGCCGATAGGGGTTGAGGGTGCCCGAATCGATGTTCAGGTAGCCTTCGAGTTTGATCGGGGCGACGACCAGCCCCTTTTCCTTGAGCATCTTGGCGAGGCTTGAGGCGAAGATCCCCTTGCCCAATCCCGACATGACCGTGCCCAGCACGATCACGTACTTGTGGTGCCCACGCTGATATCCCTCTGGGATCGGGGAGTAATACTCCGAATCCCCGCCGGTTTCCGCGGCGGCGACGAACGCGCCCGGGCGTCCGGAGATTCCCCCCTCGGAGTTGCCCGTTGAGGCCGGGCGGGTGATTCCAAATTGTTCGGGCTCGTTGGGTGTCGGCTGGCTGGGCGACGGGGGCATGCCCCATCGTATCACGATCACCGCGTTTGTGCGCAATCTCGCGGTGGTGCGCGCAAAACTCGGAACGAATCAACGCGGAGTTCGATACTCTACGCCAAGCGCCGAGCCGGTCCGGGCGTCCGGATCCGCTCCTTGCCATGTCCGATCATGGGTCGGACCGGAGCCCGTGCATGACCTTGCGAGCCTTGCGATCCACCGCCACCCTGGCGATCTCAACCCTGCTGGCCTTCGCCGGCCTCGCCTCCGCCCAGGAGAACGACCCGCGCATCGACCCCGCCACCGGGCGCGATCAGGCCAATTGGCCCCTCTCCCCGACCTTCGACCACATCCACATGAAACTCGACATGACCTTCCCGGACATGTCGCAGGCCACCTTCAACGCCACGCAGACCTTCACCCTCGCCGCGCGAGGCAAGCCCCGGGACCTGATCTCGCTGCGTGCCGGTCCTGGTATCGAGGTCCAGTCCGTCACCCTCGCCGGTCAGTCCTGCGAGTTCACCAAGTCCAAGGAGATGCTCGAGGTCCGACTCTCCAAGCCCGCCGGCGTCGGGCAGGCCTTCGACATCGTCATCAACTACACCTGCGACTTCTCCGCCAACCGCGGCCTGGGGCTGACCTACTCCAAGCCCCGCGAGGACGGCAGCCCCACCGACCAGGCCGTTCAGATCCACGCCCAGGGTGAGGCCGAGGTCAACCACCTCTGGTTCCCCTGCCACGACTTTCCCAACGAGAAATTGACGACCGAACTCATCGTCAACGTTCCGGAGGGCTTCGAGGTCCTTTCCAACGGCAAACTGGTGAGGAAGGAATCGACGCCCGACGGGCGCTCCATCGTCCACTGGGACCAGGACCTGCCCCACCCCTCCTACCTCGTGACGCTCGTCATCGCGAAGATCTCGATCGTCGACATCGGGGGCGACGACACCGCTCGCCCGGGCCTGCCGATGCACGTCTGGACGCCGATCGGGACCGAGGACCGCGTCAAGACAGTCTTCTCGTCGACGCCCGCGATGGTCGCCTTCCTCGAAAAGAAACTCGACGAGCCCTACCCATGGGCCAAGTACGACCAATCGATCGTGCGTGACTTCAACTGGGGTGGCATGGAGAACACCAGCGCCACCACGCTGTACCGGGCCGCCGCCAACGCAACGGATCGCGGTGATGAGGACGGCCTGATCGTTCACGAACTGGGTCACCAGTGGTTCGGCGATCTCATGACCTGCCGCGGCTGGAAGCACCTGTGGCTGAACGAGGGCTGGGCGAGTTACTGCGAAGCCATGTGGAACGAGCAATTCGCCAACGCCGAGGCCGCGGGGCTCGATCCTCTCAAGACGAGCGACATCGCGCCGGCGAGCGAGGCCGGGCGTAAGGCGTATCAGCGCACGGTGCTGGGGTTTGTCCGTCGCCAGCGCGGCGGGAACAACGCCTACGCCCCGGTGTATCCCTCGATCGTCAGCAATCGCTACCGGAACCCCGACGACAATTTTTCCAAATCCGACGACGTCTATTCCAAGGGCGCGATCGTCCTCCACATGCTCCGCGCGGGGCTGGGCGACGACGTCTTCTGGAAGGGTGTCCGACTCTACATCGACCAGAACAAATTCACGCACGTCGAGACCGACCAGTTCCGGCGGGCGATGGAAGAGGTATCTGGACGTTCGCTCGAGCGGTTCTTTGACCAGTGGATGATGAGGCCGGGCCTACCGCGTGTGGACGTTGAACTGTCGTTCGACGACGCGTCCTCAACGCTGACGGTCGGTCTCAAGCAGACGCAGCGGATCGACAAGTTGAACCCGGCGTATCAGTTCAGCCTCCCTCTGCTGTGCAAGTTCGAGGACGGGACCTTCCAGTACGTGTACATCGACGTGAAGGGACGTGAGGCAAGCGGGAACTTCAAACTCCCCGCCAAGCCCTCGCAGGTGACGGTCGATCCGACCCTCACCATCTTCTGCGCCAACAAGATCACCAAGCCACTGGCGATGTGGATGAACGAACTTCGTGATGGCCCGTCGCTGTTCGCGCAGGTCGCGGCGGCCGAGGCCCTGGCGCCCTACCCCAATGACGAGGTTCGCTCGCTCTTGGCCGGCGCCGCATCGGACGAGTCACTCGATCCGGTGGTGCGCGAGGCTTCGCTGGCGGCGCTGACGGTGAATGAGGCACGGCGCGTCGCCGCCTCGGTCGTCGACCGAGCGATGGTGGTCGGCAAGTAGTCCGCCCTGAAGGTCCGGCCCTCGGTTCCAGTTGATCCAACGATTGAGCGATTTGCCCGCGAGATACCGCATGTTGAAGACTCATCCCGTCCGTTGCTTCCCGATCTCTCTGACTCTGATCGCATCAACGACGCTGCTGGCCTCCGCGGCCGGGGCACGTCCCGGCGAAGAGTGCGCGCATTGCCGCCAGTGGTGGTCATCGATCGTCGCCCAGCCCGCCTATGACGAGGCGACCGGCGTGTGGGCGCGTGCATACCCGCCACATCGCGCGGCGGACATGCTCCACATGAAACTCGGGATCACGATCGAAGACATGAACACGCGCGAGTTCCGAGGTCGCCAGACGATCAGGCTCACGCCGCTGGGGTGGGATCTTGAGACGCTCGATCTTGACGCCAAGGCGTTGACGATCGAAGGGGTGTCGTGCGAGGGGCACACGACGACGTTCACGCACGACGGGCGAGAACTGGCCGTCACGTTTGAGCCGCCTGTTCCGCTGGGCCAGGAAGCGACGGTGGTAATCGACTACGCGGCCAAGAACCCGCCGCAGGGCCTGGTGTGGAACATCGAGTCGAGGGAGTATCCGGGGCGTGCGGCTCAGTTGCACACGCAGGGCCAGCCCGAGACGAACAGTTACTGGTTCCCGTGCCATGATTTTCCGAACGACAAACTGACGACCGAACTCGAGGTCACCGTGCCGGCCGGGTTCGTGGTCAGCAGCAATGGCACACTCCTTGGCGTGAAGCGTGAGGCCAGGCAGGGCCCCGGGACGAATCGCCTCGCACCGTACGAGACATTCCACTGGATGCAGGACAAGCCGCACGCCAGTTACCTCGTGTCGCTGGTGGTGGGCAAGTTTGACATGGTCGACCTGGGCACCAAGTCGCTCCCGATGCCGGTGTATGTGCCGCCGGGGCGAGGCGGGGACGTGGCGAGGACGTTCGGCAAGACGCCGGAGATGATCGAGATCTTCGGGCAGGTGCTCGGGCAGCCCTATCCGTGGGATCGGTACGCGCAGGTGCTGGTGTGGGGCTTCAACAACGGCGGGATGGAGAACACCAGCGCGACGACACTGTATGACACCGCGATTCTCTCCGAGGAATCCGCCAAGGACCGCGATCTCAACGGGCTGATCTCGCACGAATTGGCGCACCAGTGGTTCGGCGATCTCATGACGTGCAACTCGTGGGAGCATATCTGGCTCAACGAGGGGTGGGCGACGTACATGACGCCGCTGTGGCAGGAGCGGACGGCGGCGCCGCTCGGCGGGCGGGACGTGTACGACACGACAATCCGCGCGTACTTCGACGGGGTGATCGGCGGCGACACCGGGAGCGCACCGGACACGCCGGGCATGGTCAGCAAGGTGTACACGCACCCGTGGGAAGTCTTCCGGCGCGGCGCCAACCCCTACGGGAAGGGCGCGAGCGTGCTCCACATGCTCCGGCGCAAGCTGGGCGATGAGGCGTTCTTCGGGGGCGTTCGTCTGTATGTCGAGCGATTCAAGTTCAAGACGGTCGAGACGGCCGATTTCCGGCGCTGCCTCGAGGAGGTTTCGGGCGAGAGCCTGGAGCGATTCTTCTGGCAGTGGTGCGAGCGTCCGGGCGTGCCCAACGTCGTCATCACGCAGGACTTTGATCCTCGCACGCGAGTCCTGTTGCTGAGCGCGGAGCAGAAGCAGGCGATCAACGGCGACAACCCCGCGTTTGCGCTGTCGATCCCGGTGTGGATCTCGACGACCAGCGAGCCCAACGGGCGATGGATCATGATCGAGATGGACGGCAAGACGGCCAGCGCCACGACGACGCTCGACTCCGAGCCCACCATCATCGCGGTTGATCCTGAACTGACGTGCCTCATGGGCTTTGACATGGAGCAGTCTCCCGATCGCTGGATGGAGCAGGTGCGGCGCGGGCCGACGCACGCGGCGAAGATCCAGGCGATCCGCGCGCTGGGCAAGCCCGAACGACCGGGCGCGTCGGACGCGTTGATGAAGATCGCGATGGACACCAAGGAGACGGAGAGCCTGCGGAATGAGGCCGCCAACGCGCTGGCGAGCAAGGGTGATCTGAACCGGGTGGAAACGCTGGCGTTGGCGAGGCTGAGCAAGCCTGGGCTGCGTGAAACGGTGTATCTCGGCCTTGCGCGGGTGGTCGGGATGACGCCGGAGGAGGGCGCTGGCCGCACGCGTGGTCGGGTGATCAACATGCTGCGTGAGGCAGCGGCGGGCGACAAGAGCACGCGTGTGCGGGCGGCGGCGCTGCGGAGTTTGGGGGACCTGAAGGCCGCGGCGGGCCTGGATGTCATGCTGGCGTCGACCCGGATCGAGTCGCAGGACGATGAACTTCGTCAGGCGGCTCTGGACGCGATGGCGGCGGCGGATTTGCCGGAAGGCATGAGCGCGGCGATGGCGCTGGCCAAGCCTGGGACGCTCACGCGGACGCGGGCCAATGCCGTGAGTGTGATCGGGCGATTGGCCAAGCACAACAGGGAGGAAGCCGAGAAGGCGCTGATCGGGTATCTCGGCGATTACGAGTTGCGGGTGGTGCGAGCGGCGGGCGACGCGCTGGCGGATATGGGGAGCACCGGGGCTGTGGAGACGATCGACACGATGGTGATCTCGCCGCGGAGCGACGAAACCAAGTGGATGGCCGAGTCGTGGCTGAGAACGATCCGCGAGAAGAACTCGGGAGGAGCGCCGTCGGCGGCGGGGCAATGAGGGATGAAGATCGCGGCTGATTGCCGTGTGTCAGTGAGTGAACGTCGGCGAGTGGATATTCAGTGGTTGTCGCTCCGGGTCGGGGACGACGAGCGAGCGAAATCCGGGAGTTTCTCTCGAAGAGAACGCGCCGTCGGAGGTTGATGCTTCGAGGCGGGCCTCGCAGCCGGGGAAGCGGGCCATGATGACCTCGAACTGATCGAGGCCGGCGACGCACAGTGCGGTGTCGAGCGCGTCGGCGGTGGTGGCGGAGTGTGAAACGACAGTCGCGGCGGCGCGGTTGGTGAGACCGAGGCCGGTGCGCGGATCGACAATATGCGAGTAGCGTTTGCCGTCGATCTCAACGAACTGCTCGGTATCGCCGGCGGTGGACACGGATTGGTTGCTGAGCAGGAGCGAGAAGGCGCGTTGGGGTGCTGAACCGCCGTGGGAGACGGCGATGCGCCAACCTTGTTGATGCGGCGGCGGGAGTGAGCAGGAGATATCGCCGGCGATGGCGATCATGGCGTGGTCGATGCCGCGGGAGCGGAGGAGTTCGACGGCACGCTGGGCGGCGTAGCCCTTGACGAACGCGCCGGGGTCGAGTTTCATGCCGGGCTTGCGGAGCGTGAGCGTCGGGTGATTTGCGATGCCGGCGAATTCGATATCGCGCCAGCCCACGCATGCGACAGCCGCGGAAACCGCGGCGGGGTCGGGCAGGCGCTGCGATTTCCTTGCCGCCCGCCAGAGTTGCACGATCGGGCCGACGCTGGGATCGAATGCTCCGTCGGTTCGCTGGGCGACGGAGAGCGAATCGCGCAGGGCATCGGCGAAGGCGGGGTCGATCTCGGTGATGCCGAGCCCGAAGCCCTGTCCGGCGCGGGCATTGGCGAGGGAGAGTTGGCTGTCGGGGCGATAATCGCTGAGGAGTTGGTCGAGGCGTGAGATTTCACCAAACGCCGCAGCAACGGACTCGCGGGCTGATCGCTGGTCGCTCGCGTACACTACGGCGTTGACGCGCACGCCCATGGCAAGGTGGGAGAATTCGTGTCGCGTCAGGACCTTGGTCTGCGGCGAACAGCCGTGAATCAGGGTCAGGGCCGCGACGGGCAGCGCAAGCCACCGGCGTGGAACTTTTCGACCGCTGGAGGCGTAAGAAGACGTACCTCCGGGCGGTCGGGAGCAGCGGGAAAGGTGCCGAACTCGCACGATCGCGAATCGGGAGACGAGCCTCAACATGAACACGAGCCAGCGCCGAATCATGAACATCTCCGCGGTCCTGTCCGTGATCGGGATGAGTGTAACGGTTGGAGCCGCACGGGCCGAGCCTCCGGTGATCCCGCCCGATCTGATGCCGACGGCTCCCAGCGAGAAGGCTTCGAGCGTCGTGGTGAAAAAGGACGCGCCGAAGTTGGAGCCGTACACGGAAACGATCTCGGGCACGGTGTTGACGGTTGATATGGTGCCGATCCCGCCGGGATCGATCACGATGGCGGACCCCGCCGATCCGTCCAAAGCGGTGACCAAGGAGATCGGTGCGTTGTATTTCAGCACGGTGGAGATCAGTTGGGACCACTACAACGCGTTCCTGTTCGGGCTCGACAAGCCGGAGGGCGCGGTGGGCACGACCGCGGCCGACGCGGTGACCAAGCCGACGAAGCCGTACGTGTCGGCCGATCGGGGCTTTGGAACGACGGGCTATCCGGTGATCTCGATTTCGTATCGCGGCGCGGAGAATTTCGCGGCGTGGCTGGCGGCCAAGACGGGGAAGAAGTATCGCGTGCCGACGGAGGCGGAGTGGGAATACGCCTGCCGGGCTGGGGCGAACACGAAGTATCCGTCGGGCGATGACGTGGCGTCGCTGGATGCCGTCGCGTGGTTTGCGGACAATGCGGAGGCCAAGACACACCTGCTGGGCACCAAGGAAGCGAACGCCTGGGGCCTGTATGACATGATGGGCAACGCGGGCGAATGGGCCAAGGGGCTTGATGGCAAGTGGGTGATCAAGGGCGGGTCGTTCGTGGCAGACGCCAGCGCGATGCGTCCCGAGGCGCGCCTGGTGAACACCGGCGCGCTCAATGCCAGCGACCCGAATATTCCCAAGAGCAAGTGGTGGCTCACCGAGGGCGGGTTTGTGGGGTTCCGGGTTGTTTGTGAACCCGGCGCGGACGCGAAGGCGGGCGGGAAGTAGCCCCCGATCCGTGTTGGTCACCGTGACATTGATGAGATCTGCGAGGGTTGGCAGCGAGCGTTTGGCGCTGTACGCTGTCGCATCGCCCGAGCGTGCCGCTGGGGCGTGGAGGCTTCTTTCATGAACGAGCAGAATCACCCCGAAACGTCCGGCCTGTCGCGCCGGGACTTTGTCCGCGTGTCCGCTGTTGCCGCCGCGGTTCCGGTGTTGTCGAACGGCCTGGCTTCGCCGCTGGTTCATGCCGCCGGGTCGGACACAATGAAGATCGGGCTGATCGGCTGCGGTGGTCGCGGCACGGGGGCGGCGACGCAGGCGCTGGCTGCCGACAAGGGGCTGGTGCTGTGGTCGATGGGCGACGTGTTCAAGGACCGCCTTGATTCGGCGTACAAGAACATCGGCGATTGGCTGGGCAACGGCGATGACCACCCGAAGGACCGCACGATCACCAAGGAACAGCTCAACGTTTCCGAGGATCGCAAGTTCACGGGGTTTGACTCGTACCAAAGGGTGATCGACAGCGGCGTGGACGCGGTGTTGCTGACGAGTTATCCGTGCTTCCGCCCGGAACATCTACGAGCGGCGATCAAGGCCGGGAAGCACGTGTTCGCCGAGAAGCCGATCGCGGTGGATGCGCCGGGCTACCGCGCGTTCTGCGCTGCGGGCGAGGAGGCCAAGGCCAAGAACCTGGGCGTGCTGATCGGCTTCTGCTGGCGCCATCACCCGGGCATGAAGCAGGCGTTTGACAAGATCCTGTCGGGTTCGATCGGCCCTGTGAACAGCGCCTATACGACGTATCTCACCGGCACGCTTGGCAAGCGTCCTCGCCAGCCCGAATGGACCGACGTCGAATTCCAGATGCGGAACTGGTGGCACTTCACCTGGATCTCGGGCGACCACATCGTCGAGCAGGCGGTGCACAGCATCGATCGCCTGGCCTGGGCGATGGGCGATGAGATGCCCAAGAAGATCTCATGCCTGGGCGGGCGCGCGGCGCGCAATGGCCCGGAGCACGGGAACGTCTTCGACCACTTCGCGGCGATCTATGAATACGCCGACGGACGGCGCGCCTATCACGGCTGCCGCCAGATCGAGGGCTGCAGCAATGACAACACCGATTACATCTATGGCACCAAGGGCCAGGCCATCGTGGAGGGCTGGGGCCCGACGCTGAAGGCCAGCGACTACAGCGGCAAGGAACTGTGGAACGTGAAGGGCTCGGGAGCGGACGTCGGCGCGATGTACCAGAACGAGCACGACGAACTGTGGGCGTCGATTCGCGCGGGCAAGCCGATCAATGACGCGCAGCGCAGCGCCAACAGTTGCATGCTGGCGATCGCGGCGCGGATGGCGGCCTACACCGGCAAGACCATCACGTGGGACGAAGCGATCAACTCCAAGGAAGAACTCGTGCCGGCCAAACTCGAATTCGGCCCGATGGAGACGCCGGCGGTCGCGATCCCCGGCAAGACGAAGATGGTGTGAGCGATTCTGCGGGCGTCATAACCGTGACGACGTGACCCGCCTCAATCAGAGTCAATCGAACGACCAAGCCCGGCACGCGCCGGGCTTTTTTTGTTGACGATTGGCGCCGACCCGCTCCGCTCGCGCAGACGCGCTTCCCAACCCTGACATCCGGTCCAGTCTCGTTGGCTCGGTTGTTCATGCGGCTATTCCCTGTATCGATGTTTCGCTGTTTCGCTATCCTGTGACCATGCGCGCCATTGTCGTTTCAAAGCAGGCCTCGCCCGTTGCACCGAACGTTTCGCTGGTCCACGATTGGCCCGAGCCCGCGCCGCCCGCGGTGGGCGAGTGCCTCGTGCGAACGCTCGCCTCGGCCTTCAACCAGATGGATCTGTGGGTCGGGCGCGGCGTGCCGGGACTGAAGCTCGGCTACCCGCGTGTGTCCGGCTGCGATGCGTGCGGCGTGGTCGAGGCGGTCGGCCCGGGCGTCGATTCCTCGTGGATCGGCACGCGCGTCATCGTCAACGCGGCGATGCGCGTGCCCGAACGCCAGCACCCCAGCGACCCGCCAAACTCCACGCTCACGCCGAACTATGAGCTCATCGGAGAGCACCACCTCGGCATGCACGCCGAGAAGTTCCTCGCGCCGGCGGCGAATCTCGCGGCGGTTGAATCGACGCAGGACCCCGTGCCGGCCGCCGCATTTGGCTTGTGCGCGCTGACCGCGTATTCGATGATCGTCACCAAGGGGCAGCTCCGTCCGGGGCAGTCGGTGCTGATCACGGGCATCGGCGGCGGTGTGGCGACAGCGGCGTTGGCGATTGCCAAGCACTACGCCTGCCGGGTCGTGGTCACGAGCCGCCACCAGTGGAAACTCGATCGCGCCAAACAACTCGGCGCCGACTGCCTCATCCTCGACAACGGGAGCGACTGGTCGTCGCAGGTTCGCGCCTGGACCAACAAACGCGGCGTGGACATGGCGATCGATTCTTCGGGCAAGGCAACGCACCTATCGTGCGTCAAGTCACTCGCACGCGGCGGGGCCTATGTCACGCCGGGCTGCACCAGCGGGCCCGACGCGACGACCGATCTCGCCCGTATCTTCTGGAATCAGTTGCGAGTGCTGGGATCGACGATGGGATCGAACGACGAGTTTCGCGAGGTGGCGGCGTTGTTCCGCGCCGGGAAACTCGCGCCGGTGGTTGATCAGGTCTTCGTACCCGAGCAATGCCGCGATGCCTATGCGAGGCTGGAGGCGGCGGAACAGTTCGGCAAGATCGTGATCAGGTGGAGTTGAAGGCTGATCGGCGAGCATTGCTATGACGCGCGACGTGCCGACGGACGGCGGAGCACGATCCACGAGCTGCGCGGTGAGTAGCCTGGCGAATCTCGATATGCCGGGCCATGACTGATAGGGCGCACGTCGGCGAGATGGATGAGTGTGGCGAATCTAGCGATCTGCTTTGCACGCCAGAAGGCCGCACTGCCGCAGGCAAAGGCGTTGTAGCGGCGGAAGAGCATCGCGACCAGCGGCGGCGTCAGGTTCTGGATTTCATCGACGCTCGCAACGGCGGCGCGAGCGCCGAAGCCTCCCGAGCGTGCCTTGAAGTAGATCGTATCGCCGGGCGACACGAGTCCGAAGGGAGCGACGCGGTTCTGCGATAGACGGACCTCGATCCGTTTGCGCCCCGCGAGGATGAGGTGGAGGTACATGGGGTGGATGATGGCGACATGGCGCACGCATCAAGTATCGGAGTGTCGGGCGTATCTGTCCGCGTGATTGCGAATTGTCGTGAACGAATCCACACGAATGGGGGACTGCTTCGGGTGCGTTCACACGCCGGGGCCGCTCCACGCGAGTCATCGGATTGTTATTGCCCTTATGAGCGATCCGCGACGAAGCGATCGCGATCGCCTGGGGAGACAACATTGGCGCGCGGGTCTCCCAAGCGTGTGAGTACTTGCGTGGAACTCTGGCCGTCGAGCATGGGGACGCGGACGATGCGTCCGCCATAACTCTGCACGAATTTGGCTCCGACGACCTGATCTGGCGAGTATTCGCCGCCTTTCACGAGCACGTCGGGCTTGATGGTGGTGATGCTCTCGGTCGGGGTGTCTTCGTCGAACACGATGACGGCGTCAACGCTCGCCAGCCCGGACAGAACGGTCACGCGATCCGCGGCGCAGTTGACGGGGCGATTCTCGCCCTTGAACTGCCTGATTTTCTCGTCGGTGTTGGTCGCAACGATGAGATAATCGCCTTCTTTCTTGGCCTGATCGAGGAGCCAGACGTGCCCGGCGTGGAGAACGTCGAAGCAGCCGTTGGTGAACACAACCTTTCCGCCGCGACGTTTGACGTCGGCGACTTCGACGAGGAGTTCGCGCATGGTGCGGAGTTTTCCGCCGCCGGTGCGCGCGATCGAAAGGAGCGACAGGTGGACTTTCTCTAGCGGGATCGGCTGCACGCCGAAGACCTCGACCTCGAGGCCCGCGGCGGCGTTTGCGAAGCGAACGGCGTCGGCCCAGCCGATCGCGTTGGCCCGGGCCGCGGCGAGGCCCGCGAGGAACATGTCACCGGCGCCGGTGACGTCGTAGACCTGCCTTGCGATCGTCGGCACGGAGATTGGTTCAGCGCACTTTTCCTGGAGCAGCGCGCCGTGGCGGTCGAGGGTGAGCACGACCGCGTCGAGCGAGCAATCGCGGAGCAATTTCTCGGCAAGGGCGCGGTTGTGTTCCGGGCTTGCTTCGCCGTGCGTGCGGAGTTCGGTCGCGGTCTCGGCCTCGGTGCGGTTGGGAGTAATCGCCGCCGCGCCGCGGTATTTCGAGTAATCACTCAATCGCGCGGGATCGACGAACACGGGCTTGCCGGCGCGTCGTGCCGCGTTGATAACGCCCTGGCAGAGTTCGGGCGTGCAGACGCCCTTGTCGTAGTCCTCGATGCAAACGACATCGACGGCTGGGAGGGCGTGCTCGAATTTCGCGAGCAGGTCCGCGACGACCTTCGGCGATAACGGCGCGCGCGATTCGTAGTCGACGCGGAACATCTTCTGCGGGTGGCGTGCCTGCGCCTTGCCGATCAGGTTTTGTTTCACGGTCGTTGGGCGAGACGGATCGACCACGAGCCCGGAAACGTCAACGCCCTGCGAGGAGAGCGAATCGCGGAGGGCGCGGGCCGCGTCGTCGTTTCCGGTGACTCCCAAGGCGATGACGTTGCCTTTGAGCGCGGTCAGATCGAGGCAGACGTTGGCCGAGCCGCCGGGGCGGTCTTCGCGCGACGAGACGTGGAGGATCGGAACCGGGGCGTCGGCGCTGAGGCGTTCGGCGTCGCCATAGACGAGTTGATCGAGCATGAAATCGCCGACGACCAAGGCCGTGAATGGCTTCCAGTGGGCGACGTGCTCGAGGAGCGAGTCCATGCGGGGTGAATCTCCGTTCGGCGTGAATCCGGGGTCATTTTAGCGTGGCGAGAATCGCCACGTCCGGCGGGTGTGGCGGGCGTGCCGCGTGCTCAATATGCCGGTTGGTCGTGCGTCAGCGGGCGGGCCGCCTTGATGATCGCGGCTGCCAGTTCGCCCCCACCGCGTTCGAATTGCATGCCTAGGCGGGGGACGGCGACTGCGCAGGGCCACGTGTCGGTCGCGACCTTTGAGAGTTTGCTCCAGTCCTTTTCGGTCACCACGATCGCGTCGGCGTTCGACGCGGCCTTGGCGATGCGTGCGATCGTGGCTGTATTGAAAGGGTCGTGATCGCGGAGCACAAACCTGGCGGCGAGATCGATCCCCGCGGCATCGCGTGCCTGCGCGAGAAAGGCATCGGGATTTCCGATGGCGCACGCGGCGACGACACGTTTGGATCGGAGCCAGTCGATCGGGCGAACCTGAACGTCGTGCCCGTAGTGCACGCGCAGGTCCAGCCACTCGTGGCGGGCGCTGGCGAGTAGGGCGTTGGGAGTCATATCCCGCACGCGCCGGAGCATCTCATCCACAACACGCGACGCCACTCGCTCGGCGTGTGTCACCACCACCGCATGGGCCCGCGCGAGCGAGGAAACCGGCTCACGCAGCCAGCCCGAGGGGAGCAGTCGATCGAGGAACACCGAGCGTGTCGCGTCGAGGAGGACGATGTCGAGTTGGCGGGCGAGCCTGCGGTGCTGGAATCCATCGTCGAGCACGATCGTGTCGACATCCTCACCCTCGCTGGTCGCGAAGAGATCGATCAAGCCCTCGACGCGATCGGGGCGTGCCACGATCGGCACGGCCGCGCGAGCGCGCCGATACAGCGCCGCCTCGTCTGAGCCATCAGGCCCCGCGCGATAGCCGCGCATCGCGACGCAGGGCTTGTTACCCGCGTCGCGGAGGACGCCAAGAACATGCACGACCATCGGCGTCTTGCCCGTGCCGCCGACGGAGAGGTTTCCGACGCTGATGACGGGGCGGTCCATGTGAACCACACCGCGCCCCGCGTCGAAGTTGGCGTTTCGGGCGGCGATGATCCTGGCATAGATTGCCGACGCGAGTGAGCCGAAGGGCGTGAGCACGCCACGCCCCAGCACGCCAGGCGGCGGGGCGTCTTGGGAGAGATTGATCGAGGCTGCCGACGTGTCAGGTGCGATCGCCCGGGTCCCCAGCACCGGCTGCGGGCGAGTCGATCGTCGCCCCGGCGCGGACCGCACGCCGCGACAGGCTCTCATAGAACCCGCGCCGGATCTCGCGCTGCTCGGCCCGGTGCAGGCGGAGCGTATTGAGAATATCCATGCAGGCGAGCATCAGCACGATCGCCACCAATCCCAGCACCGCCATCCACGAGAGGGCGAACGCGCGGGGTGAGTCCGGGGAGGCGATGCAGAAGGCGTACACCGCGACGGGGATGGTCGCCAGCATGATCCAGCCGTTCACACGCAGGATGCGTCGGCGGCTTTCGGGCATCTCGACCCGCGAGAGGAGCGCGACGTGGGCCGCCACGAGCAGGAGCGTGACCACGCCCAGCGGCACGCCGATCCACGCATTCAGGATGGGCCCGGTGGCGAGCGTCATCATGCCGCGGTCTCCGCGGCGGCGATGCGTGCAAGGCGTTGTTTGAGCGGGGCGACGGGCAGGCCCATGATGGTGTCGGCCCGCCCGACGTATTCGATCGGCCAACCGCCCGCGATACGCTCTGTGAGGTTGTATGCGCCCGCTTTGCCGGCCCATTGCCCGCTCGCGATATAGTCGCGGACCATATCGTCGGACAGATCGCCGACATTGACGCTCGCGCGATCGACGAAGAGATTGCGGCGTCCGGTTCGGGGCTCGAGTATGGCGACGCCCGTGACGACCTCGTGCCGCCCGCGTGAGAGGCGTCGCACAATCTTCTCGGCCTCGGCGGCGTCTGCTGGGGTTCCGATCAACTCGCCGTCCTTCACGCACGCGGTGTCCGCGCCAATCACGACGTCGGCGTTGTTCTGGATCGATTCCATGCCTGCGCGTGCCTTGAGGTAGGCCAATGCCGCGACCCACTGCGCGGGTGACACGCGTCCGGGTTCCAACTCGGAATCTTCGATTCCGGGATGCCCGAAGCGGTGCGACAGGCCGGCCTCGTGCAGGAGTTGACGCCGACGGGGCGACCTGCTGGCCAAAAAGACATCACCGATGCCATCATTCCCGGTCTGGAATTGGTTCTCACGCACGACCACAGTCTACCTCTTTTTAGCCGGAACCCAACCCCCGAATACGCTGGTGCTTCCAACTTTGTCCATCGGGAAGCACGCCGAGGTGTTGCGGAGCGCAAAGTCGGCCCACTCACGGGTCATAGCCCATAGAGACCGTTCCCTCCGCAAGCCCCCTACCGTCGTTCCATGCGTTCGCACCTGCTCCAGACAGACATTTGTTGGCACGATCGTCAGAAGAACTTTGACCGGGTTCGGGCTCTGCTCAGCCCTGTCAACGTCGCGGGTGGCGACCTCATCCTGCTCCCCGAGATGTTTGACAAGGGCTTCTCGATGGACACGCAGGAAACCGCCGACAAGGACGGTGAAACACTGTCGTTCCTGACCTCGCTGGCCAAGGACTTCAGGTCGTACGTGCTCGGGCCGCGGGTCGTTCGTGCGAGCCATTCCGCGAAGGCATCGAACACGATCTCGATCGTTTCGCCCGAAGGCGTGCTGATCGACGAGTATCAGAAGATCCACCCCTTCACGGCCGGGCACGAGCACGAGGCATTCGAGGGCGGGTCGCGCGTCGTGACGTTTACGACGGCGGACCCGCCGGTCTCGATCTGCCCGGTGATCTGCTACGACCTTCGCTTCCCCGAGTTGTTCCGGATCGGGCTCTCGCGTGGTGCGCAGGTGTTCACGGTTCATGCCAACTGGCTCTCGACGCGGCACGCGCACTGGCGGATACTCGCGTTGGCGAGGGCGATCGAGAACCAGGCGTACGTGCTGGCGATTAACCGCGTGGGGAGCGACCCGAACGCGACGTACCTTGGCGGGACGATCGCGATCGGGCCGCGTGGCGACGTAGTCGGTGAACTCGGGGATCAGGAGGGCGTGCTGTCGGTCGATATTGATATCGATGAGGTACGTCACTGGCGCGAGAAGTTTCCTGCGGTGCGGGATCGCCGGCTGTTGCTTGGGTGATTCGATCGGTGCCTCTCGCGTGCGAATCCGCACTTGGACGCCGGCGTGTGCCTAACCCTGGCCCGCGACCTGATCGACCTCGTCGAGGGTCGTGATTCCCTCAGAGACGAGTCGCCAGCCGAACTGGGCGAGGGTGGTGAACAGGCCGCCCTCGATGACTTTCTTCATCGCGGCGATGGTCGGCTCGGTGAGGATGACATCGCGGAGTTCATCGGTGAAGTCGAGCAATTCAAAGATTGCACGTCGCCCGCGGAAGCCCGTCTTGAGGCATCGGGTGCATCCGGTCGCGCTGTAGATGGAGGTCTTGCCCTGCAGGTGCTTGCCCAGGCGTGTCGCCTGTCCGGGGGTGACGCGGATCGGCTGCTTGCAATGGTCGCACAGGTGACGCACGAGCCGCTGCGCCAGCACGAGGTCGAGCGAGTTCGCCACCAGGTACGGCTCGACCTTCAGGTCGAGCAGTCGGAACACGGCGGCGATCGTGTCCTTGGCGTGGACCGTTGAGAAGACCAGGTGCCCGGTCATGGCGGCCTGCATCGCCGTGCGCGCCGTCTCCTCGTCGCGGATCTCACCGACCAGGATCACGTCGGGGTCCTGACGCAGGACGCTGCGCAAAAGCCCGCCGAAGGAGTTTCCCTTGTGGTCGTCGACGGGGATCTGGGTGACGCCTTCGAGTTGGTACTCGACGGGGTCTTCGATCGTAACGACGTTCCGCCCGAGGCGATCGATCTCTCGTACGGCGTTGTAGAGCGTCGTGGTTTTGCCGCTTCCCGTCGGGCCGCACACGAGCAGGAGCCCGTGGTCCTGCGAGCAGACGCGTTTGATACGGTCCATCATGTAGCCGACGAGTCCGAGATCACTCATGCTCTGAGGCACGGCGCGGGTATCGAGGATTCGGACGACGAGTTTCTGACCGTAGACGCTGGGGGTAAAACTGATGCGGAAGTCAACGCGACGATTGGCGAGGATGGCGGAGAAGTGCCCTTCCTGTACGGAATCGCGTGCCTGGATCTTGATGTGGCAGGCGGTTTTGATGAGGCCGTAGATCAGTTCGCCGACGCGGACGGGCAGGTCGATGATGGCGACCATCTGTCCGTCGACGCGGAGTCTGACGTGGTGTCGTTCGCCCTTGGGTTCGACGTGAATATCCGTGGCGCGTGCCTTTGAGGCGAGTTGCAGGAGGAGTCGTACGGCGTTCGGGCCGTCGCTGTTACCCGCGAGCGCCTGGGAGTGCTGTCCTCCTGCATCGATGACCTGGATGGACTCTGGAGCCTGCTTGGGCGGCAAGGCGTCGATCATGCCGAGGATCTCGGCGACCCAGGCGGTGCTGGCCGAGGGGGAGGAATCCTCGTGGTCCGGGGCGGCATCGTCCGAGACGGATTCGGAGAAGGAGGATCTGGTGGCGCCCGATGGTTCGAGCAGGAACTCGTGCCCCCCCACGCGGAGCACGTCGCCAGGGGAGAGAGGAGCGCTGGTGATCTTGATCTCGTTGACCTTGGTGCCGTTGCGGGATCCAAGATCGCGGACGACGTAGTAGCCCCCCGCTGGATCGCGCTCGATCACGCAGTGAAAGCGGCTGGCGCGTTCATCGCGGATGCAGATGGTGTTGTCGGGGTGACGCCCGATGGTGATCGACTCAGAGCCGAGTGTGACCTGCTCGGCTTCACCGCGGATGGGCTTGAGTTGGAGGCTAGACATCGCCGCGGGTATTCCTTTGGCCGGCACGCTGGTCCGGCATGGACGAAGTTTATCCGAAATGGGCGGGGTGGGCCCTACACTCTGGGCCCATGATCGACATCAAACTCCTTCGTGAAAACCCTGCCCGCTTTGCCCTTGGCGCCAAGGCCAAGAACATCCACGTTGACATCGATCGCATCCTGAAGCTCGACGCGGAACGTCGCCAACTCCAGGGCGAGGGCGACAAACTGCGCGCCGAGCAGGGGCGGTTCGCCAAGGAATCCGGGCCGCAGATCGGCAAACTGAAGGGCCAACTGAAGGGTTTGAAGGGCGTCGAGGCCGAGGCGGTGCAGAAGCAGCTCGACGAACTCTCGGCCAAACCTCTGGCGCTCAAGAGCGCCGAGCAGGAAATCAGCAAGCGGATCGCGACGATTGATCCTGAACTCCAGCAACTCCTGCTCTCGGTGCCGCTCCCGCCCGACGCGGATGTCCCGGTCGGCACGTCGGCCGATGACAATGTCGAGATCTCGCGTTGGAACCCCGATGGATTCGACACGTCCAAGTCGTTCGAATCGCAGCGGGGCTTCAAGCCCAAGACCCATCTTGAAATCGTCCGCGATCTCAAACTCGCCGACTTTGAGCGCGGCGTGAAGCTCGCGGGCTCACGCTCGTACATCCTCACCGGCGACGGCATGGCGCTTCACCTGGCGGTGCTGCGCTATGCGGTCGACTTCATGGTGTACAAGCAGGGCTTCTCCCCGACGAGTGTTCCGGTGCTCGTGAAGGAAGAGGCGATGGTCGGTACGGGGTTCTTCCCCGCGGGACGCGAGCAGGCGTATCTGATCGACGAAACACACCGTGCCGGCGACCCCGAGGGCTATGACCTGTATCTGACCGGCACGGGCGAGGTCGGGCTCATGGGCGTGCACATGGGCGAGATTCTCGATGAATCGGTTCTCCCGCTGCGCTACGTGACCGTATCGACGTGCTTCCGGCGTGAGGCCGGCGCCGCGGGCAAGGACACCGCGGGCCTGTACCGCATCCACCAGTTCGACAAGGTCGAGCAGGTGGTGATCTGCAAGGCCGACGAGGCGGAAAGCCGCGCGTGGCACAAGAAGATGATGGGCTACGTACAGGAACTTCTCCGCTCGCTCTCGATCCCCCACCGCCTCCTGCAGTGCTGCACGGGCGACCTTGGCCCCAAGAACGCGGACATGGTCGACATCGAGTCTTGGATGCCCGGGCGAGGCGAGGTCGGGAAGGACGGTGTTCCTTCCGGCGCGTACGGCGAGACCCACTCCGCCAGCCGGCTGTACGACTACCAGTGCCGCCGCCTGAACATGCGATATCGCGCCGGCGGCGCGGTGGGCAAGGGCGAGACGGTCTTCTGCCATTCGCTGAACAACACCGTGCTCGCCTCGCCGCGTTTCCTGATTCCGCTCTTGGAGAATCACCAGAACGCGGACGGGAGCGTGACGATCCCCGAGCCGTTGCGGGCGTACATGGGCGGGAAGACGAAGATCGGGTGAGCCGCGAGCCTTTGGGTGGCCTGGTGGTCCCCTCCGGAGTGCCGTGCCTCAGGAGGAGCCGCTCTCCGTAGCCGCGGGTCGGTGCCCGTGGATATCACCACTCGCGTGTGAAAGCGGATTGAGCGCGCACGATTGTGCGTGAAATCGCGACGGAATTCTGCTCACCAAAAACAACACCGGGCGGATTGCTCCGCCCGGCGTTCAGAAGTCACGCTACGAGTCCCACACCACAGGGCCCCGTCTCGTTTCTCTCAAGGAAGAGTTTAGCGACGGCGACGGCCGGCGACAAGGCCAGCCAAGCCGAGGAGAGCCACCGAACCCGGGGCGGGAACGGCGTTGACGACGATACCGGCCAGGGTGTGGCCGATGCAGTCGCCGATCAAGGCGGTGCCCATGACCATGTCCATGTCGCCGGTGGTCATCCAGGCCGACACGTCGCCCTCGGCAACGTCGAAGAAGTTGTTGCCGATGCTGCTGGGGCCGCTCTGGCCGACCCATGCGTCAGAACCCGAGTAGGTGCCGGGGAGGATGCCGCCGACGTTGTTGCCGTTGATGTAGAACTGATCGCCGGCGAACTGGCCGTCGAGGGCGTTGGTGAAGAACTTGGCGGTGCCGCCGAGGTAGGGATTAGCGAAGGGGAGGGTGGCGAAGCCGCCGATCGAGGACTGGGTGTTCACGTTACCGGCGAAGAGGCTGACTTCGCGGTTCTCATTCGAACCGTCGTCGTAGACGGCGGCGAGGGTGACGCCCTCGCCCATCGAGCCGAAGGCGTTGTCGACAGCGCCGCCGATCGTGTAGGTGCCGCCACCGCCGAAGTTATTGACCAGGTCGGTCACGTCGGCGTAGTAACTGGTGAGGTAGGGATGGCCCCAGCAGAGGTCAGGGCTGGTGATGCCGGCGAGGATGCCGCGGATGGGCGTGCCGTTCACGGTGATCGAGTTCTCGGGGGACGAGTCGCCGATGTTGCTCTGCCAGTTCCAACTGATGATGGCGCGCTTGGCGGCGCCGCTGAAGGCCGGGAGCGTCAGGCCGAAGTTGTCAACCTGGCCGGTCGGATTGCTGCGGCTCGACGTGCCGGCGACGACATAATTGGCGCCGCTGAACGCATTGTTGTAAATCCGCGTGAACGTCTGGGCGTTCGATGCGGCCGCAAGACCTGCCATCGCAAGAACAAAGGCAATCTTCTTCATCTGATCTCTCCTAAAAGCGTCTCGTACAACAAAACACACCCACTCACCGCTTCGACGCCAATTCCTTGGTCGAAACGGAACAATCCGCGCGTCAGTGAACGGCAAACACCGCGCACCAACGGGCAATCCTGCCAAATTTGTGGGGCCTCGTCTCTCCCCCACACCAGCACGGCTCTCACACCGAACTGGTGACCCCCTCGCGGAATGAGGGAGTCCACTGATATTCATTTGAAGTCACCAGCCACCCAAAGTCAAGTGGAATTTCACTAGATTGAAGCCCGACCTGCCTCGTTTCACATCTTTTTGATGTCTGTTGAACACGCCGGTCAGCGGCTGTTAGGCATGGCCTTCGCCAGTTCGACTGTTGCACCAGGTATGAGCCCGGGCGAAGTCACCACGGCCCGCTTGCGTAGATCGACGACAAGGGCAGCCATATCGCCCCGCACAGGCGCGGTCATCACAATCCGCTGCTCCGTGATTGGATGCGTAAACCCGAGGATGCACGCGTGCAGGGCCTGGCGTGCAATGAGCGTCGTTCCCGACGCATCGCTGTAAGGGCGCCCGCCGTACATGTCGTCGCCGACGATCGGGAACCCCAGATAGGACAAATGCACGCGGATCTGGTGTGTGCGCCCCGTCTTGAGTTCCAGTTCAACCAGCGTGTAATCAAGATCGCGTTTGGGATCGAGCCCCGGCGCCGGCGGCAAACGGTACCACTCGCGTACGCGGTAGATGGTCACCGCGTGCTTGCCCAGTTCGTCGTGCCTCACGACGTACTTCTCTCGATACCCTTTCTCCTTTGACGGGTGCGAGCCGATCGGGAGTTCGATGACATCGGTCTCGGGCTCGATCCGTCCGTGAACCACGGCGAGGTATCGCTTGTCGACGGTGCGGTGCTCGAATTGATGCCCGAGTTTCCAGTGCGCCTCGTCCTGTTTGGCGAAGACGATGCAGCCGCTGGTGTGCCGGTCGAGGCGATGCACCACGCCCGGGCGAGCGAAATCCTTGCCCACACCAGAGAGAGCGCCTCCCGAGTGCGATCGATGGCGGAAGTGAAACGCCAGGGCGCTGAGCATCGTGCCCTTGAGGTGGCTCCGGGCCGGGTGCACGATGATGTCGGGCTGCTTGTTGAGCACGATCAGGTGCTCATCCTCATACAGCACGTTGAGCGGGATGTCCTCGGGCTGGATCGTCGAGGATGGCGGCGGCGGCACCACAACCTCGATGACGTCGCCGCGCTTCACCAGCGTCGACGCCTTGGGCAGGCGATCGTTCACCAGCACGCCGCCCTCACGGACCACCTTCTGCAACTGCGTTCGGCTCATGAAGCCGATGCGATCGGTGAGGTAGCGATCGAGGCGCTTATTCAGGTCGCTCTTGATGTGAAAGGTGACGCGTCGAAGTTCGGCATCGTCAGAATCATCTCCGACGGCGTCCATCGCGGCGCGCAACGCACCGGCGTCGACCTTGCCCCCCGCGTTGATGAGCGACATTGCCGCGTCGGAAAGTACGACCTCGTCGCCGTCGTTCTCCCTCGTGTTCTGTTGATTCTCTCGCGGATCCGACGTCATTTCGGCGCAGGCTCGGGCGGTGTGGGATCGGCCGGGGGATTCGCGGGCGGTGTCGCTGGAGACTCCGCGGGCTTGGGTGCATCCTGCTTTGGAGCCTCGGAAGGCGAGCCGGACGCGGGGGTGTCACCGCTCGACGCGGGAGAGGCTGCGGGCGTTTCGCCTGTCGCCGCGGGCGTTTCGGCTTTCGGCGGTTCGGGTGGCTTTGGCAGTTCGGAGGTTTTGTACAAGCGTGGCAGGTCCTTCAGGCCTGCGAGGGTCTCGATCCTGGTTCGGGCGAGCGTGGTGTGTAGCGCCCAAGGACCCTTGTCGGTCAACGCGATGATGTCCTCGTAGTGCTTCTTTGCCGCGTCGTACTCGCCCCGGCACTCGGCGACCGCGGCCAGGCCGTACATTGATTCCAGGCGCATCAGCGTGAACTCGGTCTTGCCCGCTGTCTCTGTATAGACGCGGTCGTACATGGACTGGGCCTGCGCGAGGTGGTAGGTCTTGTCGGCGTCGGTGAGGGTGTCTTCGGGCTTGGCGAGCGAGCCGTCAGGCTTCAGTTCCGCGCCCGGTTTGATGCCCGAGCGGAACGTATCGAGATAGGCGTCGCCCGCGCGAAGGCTGCCCTTGAGGTACACGCCGGCGATCGACTGATACTCGTCGGCGATCGAACGGAGCGTGTCAGGGCTGGGGTGTGCGCTATTGGACGCGGCCTCGATCTCGCCGAATGCCAGGTCGAGCTTCTCCTTCTGGGCGCGGTCGTAGCGCTGTTTGAACGCGTAGCCAACCGCGAGGATGGCCACGATCACCAGCACCGGCATGCTGATCTTCTGCAGGAGGTCGATGAACTCGCGATTCAGGCGTGACTCTTCGAGCCCGGCGCCTTCGCGAATCTGCGTCTGTCGTTGGTCAAGAGCCATGCGGTGCCTTTGCTGGGGGCGATGGCCGCCCGCGGGAAATCGGTCCGGGATTCGAACGAGAAGTTTAGCGCTCTGGACGGGGGGATTCCTGAGGGCTCACGACGCCGCGGGCTCGTATCTCTCCGTGCTCTCGCAACGCCAAAACCGCCACGGCCTCTCATCTCGCATCGCATCTTCGGGCACCAGGATCTCCCTCGCGAGTTTCACCAGCGAGTCGAGCCCCTCGGCGCGCGGCGCGCACACCTTCACATCCGCCGACCATGAGATGGGGCGAAGGTCAGCGCGGAGGCCGACGCGGATGACGGCCTTTGCGCTCATCATCGGCGCGGGAGATTGGCCATCGCCGCACGCGAGCACGAGGTCCGCCCGGTTCGCCAGTTCCATGGCCGTCGCCAGCGCCTGACGCTCGACGATCGGGGCGCCCAGCCTCATGCCCGGCGTGTCGACATACCGCACCACAACGCCGCCCAGGTCCAGCAGCATGCCGACGTGATCGCGGGTGGTGCCCGGTTCGTCGGCGACGATCGAGACAGATCGCCCGGCGAGAGAGTTGAGCAGCATCGATTTGCCCACATTGCTCGGCCCAACCGCGACCACCAGCGCGGGCTCGATCAGCCGATTCAGCACGTTGGCGTCGGCCTCGCCCTTGGGCCCGCGTCCAGCATGGCGTTCTCGCCATCGCCGCGGCTGATCGAGCAGCAACTCCACCGCGCGAGGGCTCTGCGCCCTCGCCAGCGCGGCCAGCATGCGGGCCTCGACCTCATCCCTCGCCTCGGGATAGACCACGCGAGCGTCGATCTCACGGCGCTCCAAGATTCCCAGTTCGTCAAGCCGCTGCGCGATATTCATCACGACCGCGGGCCCGGCGTGGGGCATGAGATGGGCGAGCGTGGCGCTCCATCGGGCCACGACACCGCGATCAACGCTGAAGAAATCCGCACGTCGCACCGCTCCGACGCCAACCTCGACCAACCCTATCGATCGCAGCGCCGCATCGAGCGATGCCCCGTCGCTTCCAAGCAGTTCGATCACCGCGATCGCAGCCTGTCCGCCCACGGGCGATGCAAGCCGCCACGTCACGGAGCCGCCCTCGACACCATCCTGGGCCGCGTGCTGCGCCACTACTCACTCCGCTCCGGTGCGTGTATTCCGCGATCTTGGCGTTGAACTCGCGGCGTCATTCCCCCGCATCTTCCGCCAGCGCCGCCTTGGCGCACACCGCGATACCGCGGAGTTGCAGGTCGGGGACGACGTGCTCGACGATCTCGTCGCCCTCGAACAGGAAGCGGGCGTCGCCGCCCGTCGCGATCACACGTGGATATCCGCCATAGGCCTCGGCGTATGTATTCACAAGGTGGTACGCGGCGCCCCGGGCCGCCGCGATCACGCCGAGCATCATCGCGTGGGTCGTGTCCTTGCCGAACGCGCCCCGTTCGCTCGCGGGCATATTCAGTTCCAGCAAGGGCAACGCGGCGGTCTGCTCGTGCAGCGAGCGCAGCATCATGCGTGTGCCGGGCACGATCGCGCCGCCCTGAAAGGTGCCCTCGCCGTCGACGAAATCGACCGTCATCGCGGTGCCGCAGTCGATCACGATGCACGCCTGTCGCGTCATCTCGAACGCGGCGATGGCGTTGAGCAGGCGGTCCTGCCCGAGCGTGGAATCATCGTCGATCGCGTGCTTGATGGGGAAGCCAAGATCGCGTCCGAGGCGATAGATCGAGCCGCCCGTCCGCCCCACCAGAATCGATTCGAGCGTGTCCGCGATCGCCGGGTTCACCGACGCCATCACGATTTCAGCCCCGGCGCTCCGGGCGAACATCCCGGCGATCAAGCCCGCGGCCTGTTCGATGTCCGTGTTGGGCGACGCGCCGTCGTCCAGCATCTCCAGGTCGTTGAACGACGCGAACTTGATGCGCGAATTACCCACGCTGACGGCGATGATCGCGACACCACCCGGCCTGTCCTCGCCGGCCCCGCCACTTCCCGCCTGTGCCGATTGAACCATGATCTAGGGTAGACGCCAACCCACGCGCCACTGGCCGGCGTCGACCACCGACCGGAATTCGACCGCCTGGGCGTGGCCCATCGAGCGCGAACTCCAGATGTGTTCGGTGGATTGCTGGCTCTTTGAATTGCTGAACAGGCGTCCCCGCCATGCCCCGCGTCACTCGTAGAATCCCCCATGTCCCGCTGTGCAGTCGACAACACGCTCAAACGCATGGTCGTAGGCGACTTCCAGTTCCCGTTGGGTGTCTATCCCGTCGAGGAGATGGAGCCCAAGCCGGGGTACACCATGGTCTTTGAGCCCGCGGACGGCGACGCAGACGGTGACTTCGAGGAGTGGCCCGATCGCTATGTCTTCGACATCGTGATGTCGCATCAGCGGCTCGAACCCTTCTGCCGCCAACTTTTCTCGCTGTTCAAAGGTCGAGTCTTCCCGATCCTCGATGTCCTGGGTCGCGACGATTTTCGCGAGATCGACCCGTACATCGCCTACGACCTGATCGGGATGGACCGTTTTCTCGAGTGCTTGCGGCGCTATCGGGATTTTTTCTACGAAGACGGTCTGTGCGGGTTTGGGGTGATGACCGAGGAGCCGTTTTTTTATGCCTTTGTGGACGAGCACAAGATCGTCACCATCCGGGCCGAGCCGCACATGAAGGAACGGCTGGAGTCGCTCCTCAGGGCCTTTGACCTCGAATTGCGTGAGGACCCCGCCGGGGCCGATGCCACGGCCCACGAGCACCGCGGCGTACTGACCAGCACCGATGAGAGCCTGCTGACCTTCGACCAGATCGTCGAGGACCTGCGCGACGAATGGCGCCTCCTCCTGAACATCGACCCAACAAACAATGTCGATGAGGACGGCAAAGACCTGGGCACCACGATCTGGCACTGCGTCGCCCGGTTCATGGGTGACGAGGGACGGCGACGGTACGCCGAAGTGATCCTGTCGGCCGAGTCGCTGGAAGAGGCCGAGCGGATGGCGATGGATGCGGCGGAGGCCCTTCCCAAGGCGCCGCCTCCTGACGACGCGGACCTGATTCTGGTCGCGATCGACCGAGTGGCGCCGGACCGGGTGGGAGAACTTCAGATTCCGAAGGGTGAAAGCGGCGAACCGGAGCCTTCCCGCATCATTTCGAGCCGATGGCTCGAATAGACCGGCCCCCAGGTTTGGCGATTGGAGATTGCTCGGGAACTCCGGGCAAGAGAAAAGCGTCGGACAAGGGGCCGGAAAGGGTGACTTGAATTGGGCCCGGCGCGATCCGGATACCTATCGTCACCTCCCCCCACGAGGCGTTCCCGACCGCAAGGTCGGGGCCGCACGGGACGCGCGTGGAGGATCACGCGCGACGAACCACCCGAAGGGACGGTTCGCGCTTCTGGTTCATGGGTGTGGTCGGACGCTCCGACCCGGACCAGTCACGCGGCCGCCCCTCCACCCCGCTCCCCGTCGCGAACGGGTTTGCATCGCCGGGCCAAGGTGGTTATCTTTCCGCCCTACGTGCGGGGTCCGGGTCGGGCCGGTGGTCGGCTCGCGCCCGAAGCACCCGGCCGGCGAGCGCGACCATTGAGGGGAGCGGCCCGCCGAGCCGATGGACCTGTTGTTCCGACGCCAGGACGCGTCGGGAGCGTGCCTTTTTTTTCGGCGCCGAGCGCCGACCGTGTTCGACCCGCGGTTTTGGAGACGCCAATGCAGACTCGTCAGAACTCCCCGGCCCGTATGTTGCTCGCCGCGGCCGCCTTCAGCGGCGCCACGCTTCTTGGAGCAACGTCGGCCTGGGCTCAGGTTGCCGCGCCGCGTACTTCGTCGGATTCCACACAGCCCGCATCGGGCGCTCACGCAGCCATGGATAAGGCGTCCAAACTTCTGGAGCAGGGCCAGGTGGTCCGGGCCCGGACGGCGTTGGCGTCACTTCTCAACGACGATACGAGCGGGCAGTTGCTGACCAACCGCGAGCGTCAGCGTCTGAACAGTCTGGTGTCCTCGATCTCGCGTCAGACGAGTTCAATGGACCCGGTCGAGCTCAGCCTTCAGCGGGCCGAGAACGACGCCGATCAGGGGAACATCCGGTCGGCCGAGGCACACCTGCAGTCGGTGGTCCGTTCGAACAAGGCGACGAGCGAGCAAAGCGGGCGGATCGACGCCGTTCGCTCGATCTGCAAGAGCACGAAGTCGACGATGGCGCCGAAGGTCGATGGTTTGCTGACGGCGGCCGAGTCGCATCTCCGTGACGGGCGTCTGGCCGAGGCCAAGAGCGACATTTCGAGCATCGGTCGCTCGGGGCTCGTGCTCGAGGGCGAGCAACTCGCGGCGTTCAATACGTTGAACGACCAGATCGATCAGATTGATGCGAACAACGCCGACAAGGCAGCGCTGGGCATGCTGGAGTCTCAGCCGGGCGTGGTGAAGAAGCGTCCGATCGATCCGTACCGAGAGAGCGATGACGCCAAGCCCGTGGAGAAGCCGAGCGAGCCGGCGGCTCAGCCTCCGGCCGAACCGGCGGCGCAACCACCGGCCGAAGCCCCGGCGACTCAGCCCGCCGCAGAGCAGCCGGCGCAGCCCGCTCAGCCTCCGGCCGAGCCGCCGGCGCAACCTCCGGCCGAGCAGCCCGCGGCAACGCCAGGGACGGAACCTCCGAGCGGGTGGCAGCCTCCGCAGGGGCAGGATGCGATCGAGCAAGGTCGGAAGTGGCAGGCGCAGGAACTACTTGCCCAAGCCGATCAGGCGTTCGACAAGGGGATGTACAACGACGCGCTCGGGAAGTATCAGCAATTGGCGGGCGCGTTCGGGCAGTATCTGACTGTCGACGAACTCGCCCGCGTGAACGCGCGTATTTCCGAGGCGCAGGTCCGCCTGAACGCCAACGGCGCCGGGCTTGATCCGCTGAGCGCGCAGATGAAGCGGACGCAGGTGCAGAAGGAAGCCGCCCTCGCCGAGTTCAACAACCAGTTAGGTCAGGCGGGGAAGGCTCTGGACACGGGCGACACCGAGCGGGCCCGCAACCTGGCGGCGGCGGCGCGTCTGACCATCAACAGCAACAAGAACGCATTCGCGGAGTCGGAGGTCGAGGGATACAACAAACAGGTTGCTGATCTGCTCTCCAAGATCGCGGGGACCGAGGACACGCTGGCAAACCAGCGTGCGTCGGCGCAGGCCAAGGCCCTCGCCGATGAGGCGGCCAAGAGCGAGGCACAGCGTCTCAGCGAGAAGGAGCGGAAGGTCCGCGAATCGCTGACGCGTATCCGCGCGTTGCAGATGGACCTGAAGTATTCCGAGGCGTTGCAGGTGGTCGACCAGTTGCTCTATCTGGATCCGATCAATCCGGCGGGCCTGATCCTGAAGGACGTCCTGACGGACCAGATGCTGGCTCGTCAATCCAACGAGATCATGGACAGGACGTGGGGCAATGTGGCGCGGCACTCGGTGCAGAACTCGATCGCCACAATCCCGCCGCTGGACATCATCGAGTATCCAGCCGACTGGCCGGCGATCAGCAATCGTCGCGGCGAGCCGCTGGCGTTCGCCGAGTCGGCGGAGAACCAGCGGATCAATTCGCTCATCGCCAGCAAGCGGACGCCGGTGAAGTTCAACGAGAGCCCGTTCGAGAACGTGGTGGGATTCCTGCAGACGGTCACGCTGCTGAACATCGACGTTGACTGGGCTTCGCTCGATGCCATGAGCGTTCAGCGTGACAAGCCGATCACGCTCAACCTCACCAACGTCCCGATCCGCACGGTGCTCGACAAGGTGTGCGAGAAGATCAGCCCCGGCACGGACATCTCGCAGCGTATCGGCTGGGCGGTCAACGACGGCGTGCTCACGATCGCCGCCGAGGAAGCCCTCCGCAAGAACACGCAGTTGGTCATCTACGACATCCGCGACCTGCTCATCGAGGTCCCGCAGTACGCCAACGTGCCGCAGTTCGACCTGTCGTCGGTGCTCTCCAACAGCGGTCAGGGCGGCGGCGGCGGGCAGAGCCCGTTCCAGAACAACACCCAGAATCAGCAGAATGACTTTGGTCGCAACCGCGACAGCCGGATCGACCAGATCATCCAACTGATCCAGGAGAACGTCGACACCGAAGGCTGGAAGGACATGGGCGGCACGACCGGCTCGATCCAGCGTCTCGACGGCTCGCTCATCATCGTGAACACGGCGAAGAACCATCAGGCGGTCAACGGCCTGCTCCGCCAACTCCGCGAAGTCCGCGCCATGCAGATCAATGTCGAGGCACGCCTGCTCCTGGTGAACCAGGAATTCTTCGAGCAGATCGGCTTCGACATCGATGTGTACCTCAACGCCAACAACAACCAGGTCCGCACCGCCCGGAACACCACCCCGGCGATTCAAGGTTCGGATTTCTTCTCCTCCACCACCGGCAATCTCAACCGACGCGTTGCATCCCCGAGCGGAACCAACGCCCAGGACATCGTGAATCCTCGCTCGTGGTCGCCAATCGGGATCACCCAGAGTTCGAACAGCCTCGCCTCGGGCCTGCTGACCGGTCTGGTGGAGGAGAGTTCGGTCGCCGGCGCCGCGCTCGGCCGCGCCCCGGCCCTGGGCATCGCCGGGCAGTTCCTCGATGACATCCAGGTCGACTTCCTCATTCAGGCCACGCAGGCCGATCGCCGCTCGGTGCGACTCAATGCACCGCGTCTGACCTTCACCAACGGTCAGACGTCGAACATTTACGTGGCGACGCAGGTGGCGTTCGTGTCGGAACTCGAGCCTGTGGTGAGCGAATCGGCGGTCGGCTTCGATCCCACGATCGCGACGATTTCCGAGGGCGTGACGCTGCTGGTCGAGGGCACTGTTTCGGCGGACCGCCGGTACGTGACGATGAACGTGCAGACATCGGTATCGAAGATCGACGGGTTCCAGGAGCGGGCCGTCACCGCCGTGGCCGGCGGGCAGTTGGTCAACTCCGCGGACACATCGTCGTTCATCCAGTTGCCGACAGTGACGGTGACGAGCGTGTCGTCGACCGTGACCGTGCCGGACCAGGGCACGATCCTGATGGGCGGGCAGCGTCTGACCAACGAATTCGAGGTCGAAGCGGGCGTGCCTGTGCTCTCGAAGATTCCGATCCTGAACCGGCTGTTCAGCAACCGGATCAAGGCCAAGGACGAGCAGACCCTGCTCATCCTCATCAAGCCCACGATCCTGATCCAGAACGAGCAGGAGGAGCAGAACTTCCCCGGCCTGCTCGACACGCTCAGGGCGCCTTACGGCGGGTGATGACATCGCGAGTTCGCACAAGGCCGGGCCTTTGCCCGGCCTTTTTTTCGCGCCGGTGTCTTCCGGCCGCCCGCCGGCGAGCGCGAGCGCTCTATGATCGAAGCGTCCGGCGTTGCCCACGACGCCCCAAGGAGTCCGCACGATGGCCCAGGCCGATTCCAGGCTTCGCGTCCGCCGACAGGACAACATCACCCTCGTCGAGTTCATCGACCGCAACATTCTCGATGAGGCGAACATCCAGTCGATCGGCGAGGAGATTACTCAACTGATCGAGGCCCAGACCGCGCCGAAACTGCTCATCAGTTTCTCGAACGTCGACCACCTGTCGTCTGCGGCGCTTGGCACGCTGATCACGATCCGCAATAAGGTGCGAGATCGCGGCGGTCAGCTCCGCCTGGCGAACATCGACCCGCAGATCTACGAAGTTTTCGTCATCACCCGGCTGCACAAGATGTTCAGCATCCACGAGACCACGGACGACGCTCTCAAGAGCTTCGAATGAGCCTGCTCACTCCGCCGCTCGCCCACGTCCCGGTCACGATGAGCCACGCCAGCCACCACCCCCGCTACGACGTTTCGGTCATGCTCACAGGCGACCGTGCGCAGATCGACCGGATCGAGCAGGACATCATGGCGCAGTTGGAGAAGTTCGCCTACACCAAGGCCTCTCGGTTCGCGGTCAAACTCTCGATCGAAGAGGCCGTCGCCAACGCGTTCAACCACGGGCACAAGCACCTGCCTCCTGGCGTTCCGGTCCGACTGGAGTACTCGCTCGCTCCTGATCAGGTCCGCATCGCCGTCGAGGACCAGGGCCCCGGCTTTGTCCCCGCCGACGTTCCCGACCCCACCATGGACGAGAACATCGAGCAGCCCAGCGGGCGTGGCATCATGCTCATCCGCGCCTACATGTCCAGCGTCGCCTTCAGCAGCAGCGGCAACCGCATCGAGATGACCTACAAGAAGCCCGCGCCGAAGGCGTAATTCCAACGCCCGATTCACCGGGCCCGGTTGGCGGACGAACTCGTGATCACGGATGTCGTGCGATGCGTGCTCCGCTGCCGAATCCCTACGCCCCCGCTTTTCTGTCTTCCGACCTTCGGATCCGAATATCATGCGAACAAATTGGACTTCGCCGCTGAAACTGAATCTCAACTGCCGTAGAATGGAACACCGAGCACGGCCCACGCGTGCCACCGCTGGAGTCTGTCATGGCCATCACATTCCCGATCTATCTCGATCATGCCGCCACCACCCCCTGCGACCCGCGGGTCGTCGAGGCAATGCTCCCCTACTTCACAGAAAAATTCGGCAACCCCGGGAGCCGGAACCACAGTTTCGGATGGGACGCTGAATCGGCCGTCGACGCCGCCCGCGAGCAGGTCGCCGCGATCCTCGGCGCGACCGACAAGGAGATCATCTTCACCTCCGGCGCCACCGAATCGAACAACCTTGCCCTCCGCGGCGCTGCCTTGATGTACGAGAAGAATCCCGCCGGTTCCGGCACGTGCCGGGGGCACATCATCACCAGCGCCATCGAGCACAAGGCCGTGCTCGATCCCTGCAAGCGATTGCAGAAGGAGGGCTTCGAGGTCACGTTCCTCGATCCGCCCGCCGACGGCATCATCACCGCCGACATGGTCAAGGCCGCCCTGCGCGACGACACCATCCTCGTCTCGCTCATGTGGGCCAACAACGAGATCGGCACCATCAACGAGATCCCCGCGATCGGCGCGATGCTCAAGGCCTCCGGGCGTGAGATCATCTTCCACACCGACGCCACCCAATGGGCCGGCAAGATGCCCACGAACGTAGACAAGGACGGCGTCGACCTGCTCAGCATGTCCAGCCACAAGATCTACGGCCCCAAGGGCGTCGGTGCGCTCTACGTCCGCCGACGCCGCCCGCGCGTCCGCCTCACATCGCTCGTTGACGGCGGCGGCCAGGAGCGCGGCTTCCGCTCCGGCACGCTCAACGTCACCGGGATCGTTGGCATGGGCAAGGCCTGCGAGATCGCCCTCCACGAAATGGACCGCGACACCGCCCGCCTGTCCAAGATGCGCAAGCGACTCGAAGAGTCCATCACCGCTCAACTCGATTCGACCCAAGTCAATGGGCACCGCGAGAAGCGCCTGCCGCACATCGCCAATATCTCCTTCGGCTTCGTCGAGGGCGAGAGCCTGATGATGGCCTGCAAGGAAATCGCCTGCTCGTCGGGCTCGGCCTGCACCAGCGCGAGCCTCGAGCCGAGTTACGTCCTCAAGGGCCTGGGTGTCGGCGATGAACTGGCCCATAGTTCGCTCCGCCTGTCGCTCGGCCGCTGGACCACCGACGAGCAGATCGACTACTCGATCGAGAAGATCGTCGCTGCGGTCAAGAAACTGCGTTCACTCTCGCCGCTGTATGACATGCACAAGGAAGGGATCGATCTTTCGAAGGTGGAGTGGGCGGGACACTGAGAGATGCACTTGGCACTAGGCATTGGGCACTAGGGCCGGAGCGGAAAGAGGCGAATCGGAGAATCTGGTCTTCCCGAGTGCCTAGTGCCAAGTGCCTAGTGCCTCGACCCGAAGGAGCAAGCCAATGTCCTATGGACCGAAAATCATCGACCACTACGAGAACCCCCGGAACGTCGGGAACTTTGGCACCCAGGCCGACGTGAAGACCCGCAAGGACGTCGGCGTCGGCCTTGTCGGCGCGCCGGAATGCGGCGACGTCATGCAACTCCAGATCAAGGTCGATCAGGCCACCGGCAAGATCGAAGACGCCAAGTTCAAGTGCTTCGGCTGCGGCTCGGCCATCGCATCGAGTTCCCTGGCCACCGAATGGCTCAAGGGCAAAACCCTCGACGAGGGCCTGGCGATCAAGAACACCCAGATCGTCGAGGAACTCAGCCTCCCGCCGGTCAAGATTCACTGCTCCGTGCTGGCCGAGGACGCGATCCGCGCCGCCATCGCCGACTACAAGGCCAAGAACGGCCTGCCCGCCGACGCGGACACCGCCAAGAGCCACTGATCCCCGACACTCAACACACGCGAAGAGTTCATCGCCACCAGGAGCCCACGATTCCAGTTCGTGGGCTCTTGTGCGTTTGAGGTCGTCTGCACGGGAGGGCTGCGATTCTCGATCGTGGGGATCGAGAAAAAAGAACGAGCGAGTCCGAAGACCCGCCCGTTGGGTAATTGCAAGTTATGAATCGAGCGTGATCAGCGGCGGCGACGGCCGACGATCAGACCGCCGAGACCTAGGAGCGCCGCGGCGCCCGGGGTGGGGACGGTGTTGAAGGAGATGTTGTCAACGCCGACCCAGTCACCGTACGTGCCCGGGACAACGATGATGTTGGTGATGGTGCCAACGCCCGACAGGGCGACGTGCTGCGTACCGGAGGTGGTGTTCAGCACCGAGCCAACCAGCGTCGCGCCGTTGTAGGCATAGATGCCGGCCACGCCAGCGCCGCCCATCCCGCCGAAGTCGGCCGCGATCGAGTCGATGCCGGTCGAGAAGGCCATACGGATGAACGGAGCGTTGTCTTCGCTGAGCCAGCCGCCGAAGGAGTGGAGCAACTTGCCGGAGATCGGAGCGGTCACGCCGCCACCGATGTCGGTCGCGGTGATCTGCAGGCTGGAGTTGCTCGCCCAGCCGGAGCCGAAGGGCGGAGCGCCGACGTTGGAGGCCGACACGCCCCAAGCGGAGTACTGCGTCGAGAGCATGGCGCCCTCGGCGATCGCGTTGCCGGCGGCGTCGGTGTCAAAGGTCATGGTGTACACCGCAGCGGAAGCGGTGCCGGCCATAGTGGCCAGGGCCAAAGCAGCGAGAATCTTCATGTCAACCCTCCCAAACAATCAAACAAGACTACAAACACTCGGTTCCATGGATGCGCCCGGAAACTGCGCAGCCGACCGAGGAGACAGCGATATTTGGGCTCGGAGTTACCCTCCCCTTACCCTGAGATTGCAGCGTACCGACAGGTTCATCCTGTGTCAATCTTGCGCAGAGCATTTTCACCAGAAAATCGGCTCTGATAGGGCAACCAAAGTCGTGCCCCACACGGATGGATCGGCTCCCCAAAACCCCGGCCCTTGCTATACTTGCCTCAACCAAGGCCGCCTGCGTCGGCGGCGATCGCGACGGGTTCACCCTCGCAAGGAGGTATCTCATGGCCGAGACAACCACCGTTCATCAGGCAGAAACATCGCACGGCGGCATTGTTCTCTCCGAGATCGCCGCCCGCGAGATCAAGAACATCATCCAGCAGCAGGAGTTGGACGCCGAGAAAGTGCGTCTGCGTGTGGGTGTGAAGGGGGGCGGGTGCTCCGGTTTCAGTTACCTCCTCGATCTGACGGAGACGCAGAAGGACTCCGACGAGATTTTCGAGCAGCACGGGATCAAGATCATTTGCGATCCCAAGAGCATGCTTTACCTGAGCGGCGTGACAATCGATTTCAAGGATGAGATCATGGGTCGTGGGTTCGTGTTCCACAACCCCAATGCCACCTCGTCGTGCGGATGCGGCTCCAGTTTCTCCGTCTGACGCTCTGTGCCCATTGTAAATTCTGAAACCACCCAAACGGGTGGTTTTTTGTTGGGTTTGTGCTCCTGAACGGAAATGCAGATCCGAGAAACCGGCGAAACTCCCGATGGATATTGGACTTGCGGAGTTTTGCAAAGGGCGATAATCTGGGGTATGGGAGCGATCGTGGGGATCGTTCCAGTTGGCGGTGCGTCTGTTCGTGGGGACGGTCGGGCGTGCCGGTGCGATGGTTGCGGGTGATCCTGAGCGCATGAGGCGCACGAGCGCGGGCACGAAGCCCGCCAGCGCGGCATGGCTCGATCGCGGCGGCGATCGCGAATCGGAGAGCTGCGGCTCGGGAAGGACTCATGAGCCAATCCGCCATGCCACTGGACACCGGTCTTGGCTATGCACCGCCTGTGGTGACGCAGTTCAGCGTCTTTCTGCCCAACAAGGTGGGACGCCTCTTCGATCTTGTCCATTCATTCGACGACGCGGCGTGTCAGATCTGCGCGTTGTCGGTACATGAGGCGAGCGACCATGCGGTCGTGCGCATCATCTCGAACAACGCGGCTCAGGCCCGGGCCAAACTCAAGAGCGACAACATGCCCTTTGCGGAAAAGGACCTGCTGGTCGTTGAACTCTCCGCCGGGCACACACTCTCGAGCCTTTGTCTTTGTCTTCTGGGCGCGGAGTTGTCGATCCAGTTTGCGTACCCGCTGATGCTCCGCCCAAATGGCACGCCGACGATCGCGCTGGCGATCGACGATCCGACGCTCGCCGGCCAGATTCTGCGTCGCAAGGAGTTCAGGCTCTTCGGCGAGAGCGATCTCCCCGCTCGCCCGCACAAGCACGACCACTGATCGCTGGCCCGACTTGTCTCGGCGCGACGCCATTCCCGCCATACGATCCGCCCATGTCATTCAACTCCGAGGTTGCGCTACGCCTCGAACGCATCGCGGTGATGCTCGAACTGCTCGGCGAAGACTCGTTCCGCTCCGCCGCCAACTCCCGAGCCTCCCGCACCATCGCCGACCTGGCCACCGACCTCGAGCCGATCGCGCACGATCAGGGCAAACTCCGCGTCATCCAGGGGATCGGCCCGAAGATCGCCGAGAAGATCAGCGAGTTCCATCGCACAGGACGCATCGAGGAGCACGACGAACTGATCGCCAAGGTCCCGCCCGGGCTGTTTCCACTGCTCGACGTGGCGGGGCTAGGTCCCAAGACCATTCGCACGCTCTGGACGCAGGGCGGCGTGGTTGACCGCGCCTCGCTCGACCGCATCATCGCGGACGGATCGATACTCTCCCTGCCCCGCATGGGCGAGAAGAGCGTCGAGAAGCTCAAGGCCTCGCTCGCGTTCGCGTCGTCGGCATCGAACTCGCGCCTGCCGCTCGGCATGGCGATGCCGCTGGCCGAGGCGATCGTCGAGCACCTGCGCACGCTTGCGGGCGTGAAGCACGTTTCGTACGCGGGGTCGCTCCGGCGCGGGCGCGACACGGTCGGCGACCTGGACTTCATCGTGGGGAGTGATGACACCCACGCGTCGAGAATCCTCAAGGCCTTCGCGGAGATGCCGCTGGTTTCGACCGTGCTGGTGCACGGAGAGACTAAGTGCTCCGTGCGACTCCGCCTCGAGTCGAGTTCGACGCGCTGGGGCGAGGATCAGGGCGGCCCGCCGGCGCGGGAGATCCAGGCCGACCTCCGTGTCATCGACGATTCATGCTTCGGCGCTGCGTTGATGTACTTCACGGGTTCCAAGGACCACAACGTCGCGATGCGTCAGCGGGCCCTGTCGCGCGGGCAGACACTCAACGAATACGGCCTGTTCCCCAACGACGACGAGTCAACCCCGCCGCAGTCACGCGGCATCAAGCCCGTCGCAGCAAAGTCCGAGCGTGTGATCTACGCGGCGCTTGGTCTCCCGGAGATCCCTGCGGAGATCCGTGAGAACCGCGGCGAGATGGATCTTGCCGAGGTGCCGACGCTCATCTCGATCGATCAAATCCGGGCCGAACTGCACGCGCACACCACCGCATCCGACGGCCGGCTCACCATTCTCGAACTCGCCACCGAGGCCAAGCGTCGCGGGTTCCACACGATTGCCGTTACCGATCACTCCAAGTCGTCCGCGGTCGCCGGCGGTCTGTCGCCCGAACGCCTGCGCGAGCACATCAAGGCCGTCCACGCCGCGCGAGATCAAATCGACGGCATCACGATTCTCGCGGGGTCGGAGGTCGACATCCTCGCGGACGGCGAACTTGATTACGACGATGATCTGCTGGAGAAACTCGACATCGTCGTGGCGAGCATCCACGCTGGTCTCTCGCAAGATGCCGCCACCGCGACCAAGCGCCTGCTCCGCGTGATCCGGCACCCGCTCGTTCACATCATCGGGCACCCGACGGGCCGGCTGGTCAATCGTCGCCCGGGAGTCTCGCCCGACATCGGCGAGATTACGGCCGCCGCCCGTGAGCACCGGACGGTGCTGGAAATCAACGCCCACTGGATGCGGCTGGACCTGCGCGACGCGCATGTGAGGGCCGCGGTTGATGCAGGATGCCTGCTCTCGATCGACTGCGACGTTCACGATCGCGAGGACTTTGACAATCTTCGCTACGGGGTGTTGACGGGCCGGCGCGGCTGGCTCCCGACGGATCGCTGCATCAACGCGTGGGCAGCGGAACGGCTGCACGAATTCCTGGGTGAAAAGCGTTGAAGAGACACACCCGCCAGGACGCCTCCTTTGCGTCTGCATCGGGCGTAAAGTCCCGGCATGTTTGAACGCCTATCCGAAGGATTTTCCAACGCCCTCCGCCGCCTTTCCGGCCAGGCCACCATCACCGAGGACAACGTCCGCGAGGCGATGCAGGACGTGCGAACGGCGCTCCTCGACGCCGACGTTCATCGCGATGTGGTAGAGCAGTTCTGCTCGTCTGTGATGAAAGACGCGGTCGGGCAGGACGTGACGAAGTCACTGCGCCCAGGGCAGGAGATGATCGGCATTGTCTACAAGCGACTTGTCGAAGTCCTTGGCGGTGATGCCAGCGTCGAGCCCACGCTCGGCCTGACGCCCGACGGCACGATTCCCAAGGTCGCGCCGCCCCCCACGATTGTCATGATGTGCGGGCTGCAGGGCTCGGGCAAAACCACAACCTGCGGCAAGATCGCCGCGTATCTCAAGAAGCGCGGGCGATCGGTCATGCTCGCCGCCGCCGACCTTCAGCGTCCCGCCGCTGTCGAGCAGCTCCAGACGGTCGCACGCCAGGTGCAGGATGAGATGCCCGGGAGCGCGATGGTGCACTGCTACGCCGAGCCAGAGAAGGTTGCGGAATACGGCAAGGCGGTGGGAGTCGCGGTTGGAGTCTGCCAGCGAGCGTTGGCGGCTGCGATCAAGGCGGGCGTGGACACGCTGATCCTTGACACAGCGGGTCGCCTTCATATCAACGACGACCTGATGAACGAACTCCAGGCCGTACGCAAACTGCTCAACCCGCACCAGATCTTCTTCGTCGTCGACTCCATGACGGGCCAGGACGCCGTCAACTCCGCGAAGTCATTCCATGAGAAACTGGAGTTTGACGGTGTGATCATGACGAAGTTTGACAGCGAGACCCGTGGCGGCGCGGCCCTGTCGGTCAAGCATGTCAGCGGCGCCTCCATCCGCTTCGTAGGTGTCGGCGAGAAACTCGACGCTCTCGAAGAGTTCCACGCCGATCGCTTTGCCAGCCGAATCCTCGGCATGGGCGACGTGCTCAGCCTCGTCGAGAAGGCGCAGACCGAAGTCAGCGAGCGTGACGCCCAGGAGATGCAGGCCAAACTCGAGAAGGGCGAACTGACCCTCGACGACTTCCTCAAGCAGATGAAGACACTCCGACGCATGGGTCCGATGAAGCAACTTCTCGGGCTACTCCCGGGCGTTGGCTCGGCGCTGAAAGACGTCAACATCGACGAGGGACAACTCGACCGCGTCGAGGCGATGATCCACTCGATGACCGTGAAGGAGCGGAAGAAGCCGAGCGTGATCGATCACCCGCGCCGGCGGCGCATCGCGGCCGGCTCCGGCACAGAGCAATCCGCCGTAGGCGGGCTCGTCAAGCAGTTCGAGGCAGCCAGCAAGATGACCAAGCAGATGGCTGCACTCTCGGCGAGCGGGCGGATGAAGGCCATGGCGGCGGGCGGCGCCGCGCCTGACATGTCACAACTGCGTCTGAAGGGCTCGTCGCACACGTCGTCGATCAGAGATCGCTTCAAGAAGCGGAAGAAGTAGCGTCCGCGGCCTGGTCAGCCGTTCTTCTTCTCGAAGTCAAGCATGAACTGAGAGAGCGCGACGCAGCCTTCGCGGGGCATGGCGTTGTAGGTGCTGGCGCGCATGCCACCGGTGGCGCGATGACCCTTGAGGCCGTCGATGCCGATCTTGCCGGCTTCCTTGATGAACATGTCGTCGAGTTGTTCGTTGGGGCACTTGAAGGTGATGTTCATGAGGCTGCGGCTGTCGGGGCGAGCGTGCGCCTTGTAGAACCTCGAGGCGTCGAGCACGTCGTAGATCAGTTTGGCCTTCTCGCTGTTGCGCTTGCCCATGACCTCGAGGCCACCCTCCTTGAGAATCCACTTGAAGACCAGGCCGCAGATGTAGATGGCGAAGACCGGCGGGGTGTTGTAGCGGCTCTCGTCCTTGGCGTGGGTGCTGTACTTCAGCATCAGCGGGAGGTCGCGCGGCGAGCGGGCGAGCAGGTCATCGCGGATGACGACGACGGTCGTGCCCGCGGCGCCGAGGTTCTTCTGTGCACCGGCGTAGACCAGGCCGAACTTCGTGAAGTCCATCGGGCGCGAGTAGATATCGCTGGACATATCGCAGACGAGGGGCACGCCGTCAGGGGTCTTGGGGATGCGGTGCCACTCCGTGCCGTAGATCGTGTTGTTGGAGCAGTAGTGGATGTAGGCGGGATTGGCGGAGAACTTGAAGTCGGAGTCGGCGGGGATGTAGCTGTGGTTCTTGTCCTTGCTGGTGGCGGCCTCGTGGACTGTGCCGTAGACCCGGGCGTGCTCGATGCTCTTCTCGGCCCAGTAGCCGGTGGTGATGTAGTCGGCCGCCTGATCCTGCGGCTTCAGGTTGGCGGGGACCATGAAGTTCTGGGTGGTCGCGCCGCCGGTCAGGAAGAGCATCTGGTAGTTCTTTGGGAGATTGCTGATCTTGCGGAAGTTCTCGAAGGCATCGGCGAGGACCTTGTCGAAGACCTTGCCGCGATGGCTGTGCTCGAGGATGCCGATGCCCGAGGCACCGATGTTGAGGACGTCTTCCTGGATCTGCCTGACGACCTCGTCGGCGAGGCAGCCGGGGCCGGCGGAGAAGTTGAAGATTCGACCGCTGGCGGTGTGGGTGACGGCGGAGGCCTTGGCGGCGGGGGTGGCGATCGACATCGGCAATCTCCTGGAATGTCAGGAAATGCTAGGCCAGTCAGAGAAGATGTGGCAGAGAGGCGAAAGACCGGGGCCGAGTGAACGGGAGAGACCGCAGCGATGCCGAAGGATCGATCGTGCACCGGCGGGGGCGGTTGTGGCACCCAAGTCAGCGGATCGCCCCTGGGTTGACACAGTTATCGAGGCGTCCGGTTTCCTTGAACACCCGCACCAATCGAACCGTTTCATCCGCAACGGCCTGCTGGGCCTGGTCGGTGGAAGCGCCGCTGTGGTGCGTGCTGTAGACGCCCGCGAGTCTGGCCGTCTCGCTCACCCAGTCGGCCTGAGCGGCGTTTGGAGAATTGTCGAAGACGTCGAGCGCGGCGCGGAGTCCCTTGGATTGCACGGCGGCACGCAGCGCGGCCTCGTCGACCACCGAGCCGCGGGACGTGTTGATGAAGTATGCACCCGGGCGCATTCGTTCGAAGAAGGCAGCTCCGATCAGTTTGTTGGTGTCGGGCGCGCTTGGCAGGTGCATGCTGATCGCGTCGCAGCGTCCGGCGATATCGAGGAGCGCTGGCGTGTCGGTGCCCCCCCACTCGGCGCCGAGGTCACGGGCGTGGTCGGGCGTGATGCTGCGGCTCCAGGCGATGACGCGCATGTCGAACGCAACGGCCCGCTTGATGACGGCACGCCCGATGGCGCCCGCACCGACGACGCCGAGCGTCGATCCCTTCAGGCCGCGTGCGCCGCCGGGGCCGGTCTTGGAAAACTCCTTTTTGTTCCACTTTCCGACGCGAGCTTCGAGTGTCTGATCGACGATGCGCCGGTCGAGGGCGAGGAGAAGGCCAAAGGCAAGTTCGGCGACGGCAACAGCGTTCATACCCGGGCAATTGGCGACGCCGATGCCGCGGGTGGTGGCCGCCCCGACGTCGATGTTGTCGACACCCGCGCCGGCACGGATGATGGCCTTGATGCTCGCGGCTTTTTCGATCGCGGCGGCGGGGACCTTGGTGGAGCGGACGATCATGACCTGCGGCGATTCGCGTGCGATGACATCGGCGATCGCGGCACCGGCATCGGGCTGATACACGACTGTGCAGCCGAGGGCCGCGAGGCCTTCGACGCCGGATTTCTCGAACTTGTCTGCGATGAGGATTTTCACGAGGGGCTCCGTGACGGGGTGTGCGACAGAAAAGCACGCCCTCCCTCACGGTCGGGCTACTGAAAGAGCATGACGGCGAAGCGGGGAAGGTGTAGGGGGTTGAAACGGCGGGGTGCCGAGGAGGAAACTCGAGGGCCGGCGGTTGCCGCGCGGACCCGTTGGTGAACGCTGGGAGACCTATCAGCCCATGCCGCAGGACCCGCGGCGTTTGCCGCACCCGCAGGTGCCTGAGTGGACGTGTCCACCGGGCCCGACGGCCAGGCCGTCTGGTCCCTCTTTGCCCCCGGAGGCAAAGACGCTCAGGCGGCGCTTGAAGACGCGTCCCTTGCCCTCGGGGTCTGGAACAGGCTTATCGGCGTCGGCGGCGCTCCGCAGGAGTTCAATCACCACGGGCGACCTGCCGGGCTCTTCACAGACGTATTCATAAATCGGCATGGAACGATTCTACCGCGCGGAAGTGGGTGTCGGCCGATACCTTCCCTGCATGTGTGGGATCGCGGGAATCCTGAGGCTGACCGGAGTGACGTCGAGCACGCCGCCCGATGTGCTCGATCGGCTCGACGCGGCGATCGCCTATCGCGGGCCTGATGTGCGCTCGCGCAAGGTGATCGACGCGGGCAACTGCGAACTGGATCTGCTGCATCGGCGGCTCACGATTCTGGATGCCGAGGGAGGCGGACAGCCCATGCACTGGCCGGCGAGGGGAGCACACCGGCTGTCCGTGGTTTTCAACGGGTGCATCTACAACCACCGTGCATTGCGGGAGAGATTCAGGGGCGAGTATCGCTCGGACCACAGCGACACGGAATCGATGCTGCACGCGTGGGCGGCCTTGGGGCAGAACTGCCTGCGCGAGTTGGACGGCATGTTCGCGATGGCGATGTTTGACTCCGAGTCGCGTGAGTTGTGGATGGCGCGAGATCTTGCGGGCGAGAAGCCCCTGTATTACATGCTCGCGCCGGGCGGCGCGATGCTCGCGTTCGCCAGCACGCCCGGGGCACTGTGGGACTTCGCGCGGAGCGATGCAGGCCGCTGGCAGCCCGGGGTTGATACGGAGGTGCTGGCGCGTTGGATATGGAAGGGGTATGACGAGCAGCCGCCGATGAGACCGATCCGGAGCGTGCCGGCGGGTTGCGTGGCGCGGGCGAGGTTGATCGAGGGGGAGATCCGAGTTGAGGTATCGCGCTGGGCGGCGGATGTGCCCGAGCGAGACAATCCGGTTGACTTGGATGCGATCGATGCGGCGCTGGCGCGGAGTGTGTCTCTTCGCCTTGATGCCGACGTGCCAACGGGGTGCTTCCTCTCGGGCGGTATCGACTCGGCCCTGGTCGCCGGGCATGCGTCGGAGCAACTGCGAATCCGAGGGCGTCGTCTTCAGACGTTCACGATGCGTATGGTGGACACGGCGTATGACGAATCTGAGGCGGCGGCGGAGTCGGCGTGCGTGCTGGGGACAGATCACACCACGCTGGACTGCCCCACCACTTCGCCGATCGATGACCTTACCGGTTTGATCGATCAACTCGCCCTGCCGCTGGGGGACAGTTCGCTCTTGCCGACCTACTGGCTGGCGCGGGCGGCGCGGGAGCATGTGACGGTCGCGCTGGCGGGCGATGCGGGGGATGAACTCTTCGCGGGGTACAGGCGGCACCTGGCCAACTGGCTGCTCGCGCCCGCGATGGACACGCTGGCGGCACTGCCGATACGTCGGAAGACGAGCGCCTCGCATCCAAAGTCGGCCGTGAGCATGGTGGCCCGCATGCTCGACGCCTCACGCCATCGTGGCTATGACGACATCCTTGCGATCTTTCCAACCGCGACGCTGGCGGCCGTGAGCCCCGAGGCGGTCCGTCTGCTCCCGCCCGAGCGGGTGGTGGCGGACGCGCCGCATCTCGATTTTCAGGAGTACCTGCCGGGCGATCTTCTGCGGAAGACCGACACCGCGACCATGGCTGTGGCGATGGAACTCCGCGCGCCGCTGCTGTCGCCGGCGATTGTTCGGATGGGGCTCGGGACGCCGATGGCGTCGCTCCTGGCGTGGGGAAGGACCAAGGCGCCGCTGCGGGCGCTGGCGGCCCGGCGACTCCCGGATTCGATCACGCGCCGGCCAAAGTCCGGCTTTGCACTTCCGCTCCCCGCGTGGTGGAGACAGGATCACCTGGGTCTTCGGACGTGCCTCAGGGATCTTCTGACCTCGGCCTCGCCTTGGGGCGGGGTGGACCTTGGCATCGAGGTCTCGATTGGGGAGTGCCTTCGCCTGGTTGACGAGCATGTTTCAGGGCGGGGGGAGCACAGCCAGAGGCTTTATCTGATCCTGGTGCTGGCACTTTGGAGCCGCCGGTTGGGCACGGTACGATGAACCGGACGCCGCTTGTGCATGACCGGCCCGCCGTCGGCCGATGGATAATCCGTGAGCCAAGACCTCAATCGCCGTGACATATTGCGCACCGGAATTTTGCTCGGTACGGCCGCATGGCTGTCGGGCTGTCAATCGCACAGCGGTGGCGTGACGGAGCTTCCCGGCAAGCAGTGGGATTGGGAGGATCCGCTCAATGATCCACTGAAGTCTCCTCCCGTGAAGAGTTCGAACGGCTACACGCCCGGACCCGTTCCGACGCCGAACACACCGATCGGACCCGTGCCTGGGGTGATCGCGCGGAGCCAGTGGACCAACGCCAAGCCGATCATGACGCGGGATGCCTACGCCATGGGCGGGGTTGCGCGGATCACGGTGCATCACGACGCGATTCCATCGACGGGAATTCGGTCGATGAACGATTCAGCCAGAAGGCTTGAGTCGGTGCGTCGATCGCACATTAGCAACGGCTGGGTCGATATCGGCTATCACTATTCGATCGACCCGATGGGGCGTGTGTGGGAAGCCAGGCCGTACAACCTGCAGGGCGCGCACGTCAAGAACCAGAACGAGCACAACCTGGGCATCATGCTCATGGGCAATTTCAACGAGCACGCACCCACGTCCGACGCGCTCAACACGCTGGATTCGTTCCTGGCCGAGATGATGCGCCGATATCGCGTGCCGATCGGTCGCGTGTATACGCACCAGGAACTGGGGCAGACGGCGTGCCCGGGCGTTCGATTGCAGCGGTACATGGTCGCGACGCGGGCGCCTTCGGGGCGTCTTGCCCGGGCCTGATCATCGCCATGATCGACATCCAAACCCTACACTCGACGCGTGAAGAACGTCCGCGTCATCGACGTTGCGCCCCGCGACGGCCTGCAGAACGAGGCGGGCGTCATCGCGCTCGACGAGAAGGCCAAACTCGTCCGGCTGCTCACCTTGTCGGGCATTGACGAGGTCGAGGTGACGTCGTTTGTGTCGCCAAAGTGGGTGCCGCAGTTGGCGGATGCTCGGGCTCTGTGCGACGTGTTGGCGAACGATCCTCCCAAGCCGGCGGGCGTGATCTACTCGGTGCTCATCCCGAACGAGAAGGGCATGGAGCAGGCGGTGGAGGTGAACGAGCGTGCCGGACGGCGGGTGCTGGACAAGGTGTCGGTGTTCACGGCCGCCAGCCAGACGTTTTCGCGGAAGAACACGAACGCGAGCATTGAGGAGACGATCGAGCGGTTCAGGTCGGTTGTCGCGCGAGCGAAGGCGAGTTCGCTTCTCGTGCGAGGCTATGTCTCGTGCGCGATCGCGTGCCCCTTCGAGGGGGCGATCAAGCCGCGGGAGGTCGCGGACGTGGCGCGGCGACTTGCGGACCTTGGCGTGGATGAGATATCGCTGGGTGACACGATCGGCGCGGGCACGCCCGGGACAGTGGTCGACATGCTGGATGCGGTGCGTGCAACGCTCCCGGGCGAATGGACGAGCGGCGCGTTTGGCATCAATCTTCACCTGCACGACACATTCGGGCGGGCGGCGGATTGCGTGGTCGCGGCTCTGGGCGCGGGAATTCGCTCGTTTGACGGCTCGGTGGCGGGGCTTGGCGGCTGCCCATACGCCAGCACACCCGGGAAGCGAGCGCCGGGCAACATCGACACAACGCTCCTGATTCGCACAATCCGCGATTGCGGCTTTTCGACCCACGCGAGCGTTGATATGCTCGCGGCGGCGGCGGCGGTAGCGCGATCGATGGTGTCTGCTGCCCGATCGTCTTCGCTCTAACGGAGATCTGGATCCATGATCCGCGTGGAGGACGCTGGCGCCGTGCGAACGATCCGGCTGGACCGGAGTGAGAAACGCAACGCGCTCACGGCGCGGCTTCTCGATGACCTCGTCGCGGCGATCAAGAAGGCGGAGCAATCGCGGGTTATCGTGATCGAGCCGATCGGCCCTGTGTTCTGCGCGGGGTTTGATCTGACCGAGTGCCGCGAAAACGCGGAGGCTTTGCCGAGTTTACTCACGGGACTGGCCTGGGCGACGGCCACCATGCGAGCGAGCCCCGCGATCGTCGTCGCCGCCGCACCGGGAGCGGCGATCGCCGGTGGGTGCGCGCTCTTGTGCGGGTGCGACATCGTGATCTCGACGCCAGAGGCCAAGTTCGGGTATCCGGTGCTCAAGATCGGCATCTCACCCGCGGTGTCGGCACCGCTGCTCAAACTGGCCATGGGTGACGGCGCGTCGCGGGCCCGCATGCTCTCGACCGATTTCATCGACGGGCGAGCCGCCCACCACCTCGGGCTGGTGCATGAATTGCTTGACTCGCCCGAGGCGTGCATCGCGCGGGCCCACGAACTTGCGGGCCAGTTGATCTCAAAGCCTCCGACGGGGCTGTCGGCCACGAAGTCATGGCTGAACGAAGTCGACGGCTCTCTGGCGGGGAACAAGATCCAGTTGGCTCTCGAAACGTCGCTGTCGCTCGTGGGCGGCGAAGAGCAGAATGAATTGCTGGCGGAGTTGTGGCGTTCGACATAGGCGAAGCGAGGCAGCGAACCATCGAGCAAGGGAAGACAGGCCTGACACCAATGAACCTGCAACTTCGACTCGTTTCCTCCATCCACAGCAACGTTCTGGAATGATCGCGGCATCGGAGCACGCATGAGCATTTCACCAGCCACACTCGACATCAACGGCCCGATCGCGACGCTCTCGCTCAACCGACCCGACGCGCGGAACGCGCTGTCGATCTCACTGCTGACTGAACTTCGAGCCCGCGTGGATGAACTTGCCGGTCGATCGGACGTCACGGTGGTCGTGCTCACGGGCGTCGGCAAGGCGTTCTGCGCCGGGATGGACCTGAGGGCGGTCCTCGACAATCACGAACAGGCGTTGCAACTCCTGACCACGTTGGCCGACATCACCATCGCGATCCGCTCGCTCCCGCAGGTCACAGTCGCGAAGGTCAATGGTGCTGCTATCGGTGGCGGGTGCGGCCTGGCGAGCGTGACCGACCTGTGCGTCACGCACGCGGATTCCAGGATGGGATTCCCAGAGGTGGATCTCGGCGTATGCCCGGCGGTGGTCGCGCCGTGGCTGGTACGAAAGATCGGCGCGGGACGGGCCCGCGCGGTGCTTCTTAAGGGCGGCCTGATGTCCGGCTCAGAAGCCCACGACGACGGGATCGTTGATCATGTCGTGCCGACGCTCGCGGAGTTGGATGCGTTCACTGGATCGCTTGCGCAGCGGCTTTCGGCCGGCGGGGTGCGGGCTCTTCGCGCGACCAAGGACCTGCTCAACACGATCGATGGATCGATGGACAGAGAGATTGTGCGCCGCGGCGCGCAACTCTCGGCAAGCGTGCTTTCGACGCACGACGCGCAGGAGCGGCTGCGGGCCAAGATGAACTGATAATGCGGGGATCGCCACGCGCGACGCTCAACTGCTCCGGTTCTTTTTTTCTTTCTCAACACTGAACTGCGTACGGTGGGGCTTTCCGGTCACCAGATCAAAGCCACAGCGGGTGCAGAGTTTGGATCCGCCGGGCATCATGGTGCCGCAGCCCGGGCAGGCGGCGGCTCCGCCCGCCGGTTGCATCTTGGAGTTCCAGAAATCATCGCTGAGCCCATCGCCGGCGGGCGATTTGGCGGGGGCGCTGGTCTTCGGGGTCGGCGAGCCGGGCTTGGGCACGGCGGGCTTTGCCGCGGCGGTCTTTTTGGCGCAATCCTCGCAGATGTACTTCCCGGCCGGGTCCTTGCGGCGAGGCTTGTTCGAGACGTCCTGCTTGCACACCACGCATATCTTGTCGCTCAAGGCCGGTTCTCCCGCGCTAGTACCCAAAGCAAACGGGAGCCCGCCCCGCTCGCCCGAGCATCCTATCGCACGGCACGGACTGCGAGCAAGACACGAGGCGTATGGAAACACGCATCAAAGCCGGGACGACTCGGAGCCGCCGCGGAATATCGCGGGCAGAGCGCGATCGCTGCCGGGAATGAAGTGCGTCTCTTGCGGCGGACCGCCGACACCGGAGCATGCCGCGGACGCGAGATGATTAGGAACCATTCGAAACTTGGTTCGCCGCAAAATCGCCCCAATCAAGGCGAACACCCGCCGACATGCCCCGTGCGGGAGGCTAACCTTTGAAGAGATGAGCACGCCTGCAATCTTCCCGATCTCACGCGTTGATTCCGGCCCGCACGCCGGCATCGTCACGATCGCGCTCGAACAGCCCGGGAAACCCGTCGTAGTGCTCGACCTGGAGTTGATCCAGCGTCTGGAGGCCACGCTTCGCGCGGTGCCTGCGGGAACATCGGGGCTGGTGCTCGCGTCGGCGAGCGAGCGGGTGTTCGTCGCGGGCGCTGATCTCAACGCGATCATGGCGGCCGGCGACGCCGAACTCGCCAAGTACCTCGCGTTTGCCTCGCGCGTCTTCCAGATGCTCGCGGACTTCCCGTTCCCGACGGTCGCCGCCATCAACGGCGCGGCGCTTGGGGGCGGGCTCGAACTTGCGATGCACTGCGATGGGCTGGTCGCATGCCCGGCCGTCAAGTCGTATCTGGTCGGTCTGCCCGAAGCGGGCCTGTCGATCTGCCCTGGCTGGGGCGGGACGAACCTGCTCCCCGCGCGGATAGATCCAGCCCGCGCGATCCGCATGACGGCGGAGGGCAAGCCCCTGAATTACGACGAGGCAGCGGCAGCGGGGTTGTTCGACGCCGTCGCGCCGGATGCCGCGTCGCTGCGTGGTGTTGCGGCCGACTTGATTGTGAAGTTACGCGGCGCGGTGGCCAAGTCGCCCATGCTGCGTCGCGATGGTTCGCCGTGGCGATGGATCGGGCGTCCCGAGGTGGCGGCCGGCGTCATGAAGGCGCTCGATTCGGTTCGCCATGAACTCCCGGGCACCGAGGCAGCGTCGGCCGTTGCGGCCGCGGTTGACGCGGGCCTGACCGGCGGTTGGAAGACGGCGTTGGACGTGGAGCAGCGTGAACTGGTTCGCCTGCGTCACACGCCGCCGGCGAAAGCAGCCCTCGAAGCGTTTTTCTCGCGGAGCGTGAAGAAGTAGTCCCATCCTGAACCGCCCGCGGCATCGCGGGCTTGATGGAGTTTTCCGATGTCGACCCCTGATCTGAAGAATCTCAAAGGCCTGAAGGAAGCCGACCGGAAGTTGATCGAAGAGGCCGAGTCTTGGCTCGGGCCCGACCCATCCGAGATGGGCGCGGTAAAGAACCTCTTCTGGGGCAACATGCGTGAGGAACTCTACTTTCCGTATCCGGCGCAGGACGCCCGCGAGCAGGCCGAGTGCGATCAGTTGATTGCGCGTCTCGATGAATACCTTCGCACCGAGCACCCGGCGGTTGAGATCGATCAGAATCAGGAGATCCCGCGCTGGGTCATCGACAAGCTCTTCTCCATGGGCGTGCTCGGCATGACCATCCCGAAGGAATACGGCGGGCTGGGCATGGGCATCACGGCGTACAACCGAGTGCTCGAGCGTCTCGGGTCATACTGCGGCTCGACGGCCGTGCTCGTTTCTGCCCATCAGTCGATCGGCTGCAAGGCTGTCATGCTGTTCGGCAATGAGCAGCAAAAGAAGCAATGGCTCCCGCACCTTGCGAAGGATTGGCTGAGCGCGTTCTGCTTGTCTGAGCCGAACGTCGGCTGCGACGCGGGCGGGCAGGAGACCACGTGCGAGAAGACGCCCGACGGCGAGTACTACATCCTCAACGGCGAGAAGAAATGGGCGACCTCGGGCGCGATCTCAGGCCTGTTCACCGTGATGGCCAAGCAGAAGATCACCGATCCAAAGACCGGGAAGACCAGCGAGCGAGTCACGGCCCTGGTCTGCACGCCCGACATGGAAGGCATCGACATCTTCCAGAAGAACCGGAGCAAGTGCGGCATCCGCGGCACATGGCAGGCCCGCATCCGCTTCAACAATTGCCGCGTTCCCAAGTCCCACCTGCTCGGGCAGGAGGGCAAGGGGTTGAACATCGCGCTCTCGTGCCTTAACTACGGGCGGTGCACGCTCAGCGCGGGGATGCTGGGCGGGGCGCGGCGCGCCCGCGACCAGGCGACCAAGTGGGCCACGACCCGCTTCCAGTTCTCGCGTCCACTGGCTGATTTCGAGCTCGTCCGGATGCGCATCGCGCGGATGGCCGCCCTCGATTACGCGATGGATTCCGTGCTCTACATGACCACGGGGATGCTGGACCGGCACGACAAGGACATCCAGGTCGAGACCGCGGCGTGCAAGGTGTTCGTCTCCGAGATGGGCTGGCGCGTGGTCAACGACGCGATGCAGGTCATGGGCGGCGAGAGCTACATGACCGAGAACGAGGTCGAGCGCATCTTCCGCGATTCGCGCATCAACCTCATCGTCGAGGGCGCCAACGAGGTCATGCAGGCCTATGTGCTCTTTGCCTACGGCGGCAAGCAGTTGGCCGAGTACATGATCGGCATCCGCGATGCGATGGGAGTGCAGCCAGACGCCTCGGCGATCTCCAATCTGGTCGGCTCGATCAAGGGCGTATTCAACATCAAACTGCTCGGGCGCGCGATCCCGCTGGCGCTCGAGGTCTTCCTTGGAATCCGCGGCAAACTCCCGCAGGTGAACAAACTCACGCCCGAGTTGCGCCCGATCGGCGAGCGTCTGTGCCGCCTGATCCGCGAGCACAGTTATCAGTTCAAACAGATCAGCAAGAAGCTCGACATCAAGATCATGGACCGCCAATGCATGCAGGCACGCATCGCCGACATCGCGATGTGGCTGCACGCCTGGACCTGCACGCTGAGCAAACTGGACATGGACATTCGTGCCCATGCCGGCAACGACAAGGACACCGAGTGGCTGCGTGACAAGGCCGCCGCGATCCACTTCTTTGATATCGCGGAATTGTCGATCCACGAGTGCTTCCGCGCGATCTACGAGAACGCGGACGATTCGATGTCCGCCGCCGCCGACGCGGCCCTCAAACACAGCGACACGCTCCCCAACAATCTCTTTGCGATCCCCGAGCGATCGCAGAACGCCAAGGGAACCGGGCGGGTGCCCGGCCAGGCCGGCATCAAGCAGTTCCCGGGCGACAAGCATGCAACCGAGGCGACGGCCTCGCGGTAAAACGATCGTGTGAAATCCGAATCACGGAGGGGACGTCGGTCCCCTCCGTTTTTTCGTTCAAGACCCAGCCTTTTCAGGCGCTCGTGGAGAACTGAATGAACGTTCGCACCCTGCTCGCCGTCGTGCTGTTGACGGCCTCATCGCTTGCATCCATCGCTTCGGGATCGCCGGTCGCGATCATCGTCACCACGGCCATCGCATCGCCATGCGCCGCTCTCGCCGACGCGGACGGCGCGTGGAAGGGCTCGATCGAGCTGCCCGGCGCAAACCTCAATGTCGAAGTCACGCTGAAGGATACAACGACCACGCCGAGCGGTACGATCTCGATTCCGCAACAGGGCGCCAAGGACCTGCCGCTGGCCGATGTCACCCTGAAAGGAAACGATGTCGCCTTCAAGATCGCCGGAATTCCCGGCGATCCGTCGTTCAAGGGCACGATCGCCGCGGACGGTGGGAAGATCACGGGCACCTTCACGCAGGCGGGCGGATCGTTCCCCTTTACGATCACGCGCGAGGCCGCGATCGCCAAGGCCGCCCTGGGCTCGCTCGATGGATTCCAGTCATGGCTCGACACGACGCGCGAGGCATGGAAGGTTCCAGGCTGCTCGATCGTGATCGTGAAGGACGGCAGGGTGCTCGCGACGTACTGCTCGGGTCTGCGCGATGTCGAGAACAAGAAGCCCGTGACGGCGCAGACGCTCTTTGGGATCGGCTCCTCGACCAAGGCGTTCACAACATTTGTGTTGGCGCAATTGGTTGATGAGCACAGACTCGACTGGGACAAGCCTGTCATCAATTATGCGTCGACGTTCCGGCTCTACGACAAGGCCGTGACACAACTCATTACGCCGCGCGATCTTGTGACGCACCGCTCGGGACTGCCTCGCCACGACCTCGCGTGGTACAACTCGCCCGCGTCGCGCGAGGAACTCGTCGGACGACTGGCGTACCTGAAGCCCAGCAAGGATTTCCGCACCGACTGGCAGTACAACAACTTCATGTTCCTCTCGGCCGGCTGGATGGCCGAGAAGATCACGGGCAAGTCGTGGGAAGACAACGTCCGCGATCGGGTTTTCGTGCCGCTGGGCATGAACGGGTCGAACTTCTCGGTTAAGGACTCCCAAAAGACCAGCGACTATTCGCTCGCGTACGACGAACGCGAGGACAAGATCGTCGCGATCCCGTTCCGTGACATCTCCACGATGGGCCCCGCCGGCTCGATCAACTCCAGCGTCGACGACATGGCCAAGTGGGTGATCTTCCAACTCTCCGACGGCACGCACGATGGCAAGGTGCTGCTCCAGAAGGGAACGCTCGCTGATGTCCATGCCGCCCGTATCACGCTCCCCGGCGGCGGCGAGTCAGGCAATAAAGATGTGCATGGTGCATCGTATGCCCTGGGCTGGTTCACCGATGTCTTCCGCGGGCACCGGCGCGTCCACCACGGCGGGAACATCGACGGATTCTCCGCGCTGGTCTCGTTTCTGCCCGAAGACAACGTTGGCGTGGTAGCACTCACCAACCTGAACTCCACGCCTCTTGGCGGCCTGGCGGCGGCGAACATCTATGAGCGGCTGCTCGGGCTCGAGCAGCGCGACCGCAGCGGCGAAGCCCTCCGCGAGAAGTCACTCAGCAAGGAGGTCGAGCAGCAGGCCAAGGCCGCCAAGAACATCACCAAGCGAGACAACGCGCCGATGCTCCATCCCGCCGGCGAGTACACCGGCGAGTACTTCGACGACGGCTACGGCACGATCACCATCACCGAGAACGCCGGTGTCCTGAAACTCACTTACAACGACATCCCCGGCCCGCTTGAGCACGTCCACTTCGACACCTTCTCCATCGCCCGCGACGAGAAGGACCCGATCCTGGAGGGGACCAGGCTTTCGTTCATCACCGGGATCGACGGCTGGGTCGAATCGATCCGCATCACCGTCGAGCCGACGGCCGACGAGGTGTATTTCAAGAAACTCCCAGACAAGAAACTGAGCGACGCGGCATATCTCACGTCGTTCGCGGGTGAGTATGCGCTCGGGCCCCAGATCATCAAGGTTGAACTGCGTGGCAACTCTCTCGTCGCATCACTCCCGGGCCAGCCTGAATACGAACTGATCCCCAAGCACCCCGGCGCGTTCTCGCTCAAGGGCCTCGCGGGCTTCGACGTCGTCTTCAAGTCAGACCAGAGCGGGAAGGTCACCCAAGCCTACTTCGTCCAACCAAACGGCACATTCCCCGCGACGAAGAAGTAACGCCGACCGTCAGACCGACCAACATAGCCCGGTGGCACTTGCGGCCATCGGGCTTTTCTACTACACTCGTCGTAGGTTGCACCATCGGAGCCATCTCCATGCCACGTCGATACCTGTTGCCCGCACTCGCCGTCGCGTGCGTTGTTCCTCTCGCATTCGTTTCGCCCTGCACTGCAAGGCAAGGGGACGGCGCGGCAGCCACGCCCGTCCCTTCGCCCGCCGTCGCGCCGGACCCGGGCAAGGTTGAGTGGCTCCGCTCGCACGCCGCACCGATCACGGTCGCCCCCACCGCCGATCCCGACGATTTCAAGGACCTGGAGCCGCTGAAGGCCGCCATCGGAGATTCAACGATGGTGCTGATGGGCGAACTCACGCACGGGGATGCCGAGGCGCTCGCGCTCAAGGTCCGCCTCGTCAAGTATCTTCATCAGCGATTGAACTTTGATGTTCTGGTGTGGGAGTCGGGGTTGTTCGACTGTGAGGAGATGAACGAAGCGCTGGCGGGTGCGCAGCCGGTCGCGGATGTGGCACGCATGGGGGTCTTCGGGCATTGGTCGCAGGGTGTCGAGTCGTTCCCGATCTTCGAGTACGCGCGTACGACCCAGGGATCTGGTCGCCGCCTGCGGATGTCCGGCTTTGACATTCAGAACTCAGGTACGGCCGGGTGGTCGATGTATCCGACGTTTGCGGCGTGGCTCTCCGATCCGCTTGTCATCACGAACGAGGTGAAGACGTATATCGAGATTCTCCTCGATGACGCACGCAAGATACCGCAAGCCGCCGACCGGAATGCGGAGCAGCGTCGGATCGATATGGCGCTGCGCACCCTCGCGCCATCGCTCGCGGAGTCGCACCAATCGCACCGCGCCGAGATCGTTGCCGCCGTCGGCGATCGTGAGTTCGCCTATCGCCAGCGTTGCCTGGACAACGCCGTCGCTTTCGCCGAGATGATGGCTGCCAACGACAAGTACCAGCAGACCCAATCGGGCGAGGACTTTCGCTGGGCCTACAACATCCGCGAAGCAGCCAATGCCGAGGTGCTCCTCTGGCTCGCCCGCGAGCGATATCCGGATCGCAAGATCGTTGTCTGGTGCCACAACGCGCACCTCTTTGTCGGCGTGACTGGTTTGCTCAATCTCGCCGGTGCCGACCTGCCCGCCAACGCCAAGACCGACAGCCGAGGGCGCGTGCTCAACGTCATGGACTCGACGGGGAGGAGCGTCAAGCAAGCAATGGGTGAGAAGGCCTACGTCTTGGGCGTGATGGCCCATTCTGGAACCTGGTCGTGGCTGGGGAATCCGCCGATCGATTATGCGCAGGCAGAGCCCGGTTCGATGGAGGAATTGCTCCACACGACCGGTATGCCCTCTCTTTTTCTCGATCTCCGCACAGTCCGTTCCGACCCCACGCACTGGCTCAATCAGGCCCGCCCGGGCCGCATCAACCAACAGCAGCCCGTCTCGTCCCAGAGCGTGTGGCCAAAGGCCTATGACGGCGTCCTGTACGTCGATCGGATGACGCCGCGGCACCAAAGGCCCTAACGGGGCACCGCCCGGAGCGGACCAGAAACTGCCCCGATGCAGCCCTGCCCGGACCCACGGCGAGCGCCTGCCTAGCCTTCCATGAGCGATGATTTCCAATCCCCACCCGCCGGGGCGGGCAGGAGTTCGATATGCCCATCAAGACCGTGTACACAGCCCAGATCGACCACCTGCAAATCCTCGATGAGAACGGAGTTCTTGACGAGAAACTCGCCAAAGACACGCTCACCGACGACCAGGTGCGATACCTCTACGAGTTCATGATCACCTGCCGGACACTCGATGAAGTTGCGTTCAAGTTGCAGCGATCCGGGCGCATGGGAACGTACCCGCAGAACAAGGGGCAGGAAGCCAACGCGATCGGCTCGGGCTTCGCCGCCAAGAAGGGCGTTGACTTCCTCGTCCCGTGCTATCGCGAGAACGCCGCCCTGTTCCTGCACGGCCTGCCCATGCACTACATCCTGCTGCACTGGATGGGCGACGAGCGAGGCAACCAGATCCCCGAGGGCGTGAACATGACGCCACTCTCGATCCCGATCGGCACGCAGATGCTGCACGCCACCGGCATCGCCTGGGCCTTCAAACTCCGCAAGGAGGCCCGCGTCGCCATCACCTATTTCGGCGACGGCGCGACCAGCGAGGGCGACTTCCACGAGGCGATGAACTTTGCGTCCACGCTCCAGGTCCCCGTCGTCTTCTACTGCCAGAACAACCAGTGGGCGATTTCCGTCCCGCGCGAAAACCAGATGAACTCCGAGACTGTCGCCCAGAAGGCCATCGCCTACGGCATGCCGACGATCCAGGTCGACGGCAACGATCTCTTCGCGGTCTACAAGGCCACGCGTGACGCGGTCGAACGAGCCCGCGCCGGCGGCGGCCCGTCGTTCATCGAGGCCGTCACCTATCGCCTCGCCGACCACACCACCGCCGACGACGCGCGTCGCTACCGTGACCCCAACGAGGTCGAGGCGTGGATGGGCAAGGACCCGATCATCCGCCTGCGGAAATTCCTTGAGGGCAAGGGCCTGTGGAACGCCGACCTGCAGGCAGCCCACGAAGAGAAGTCCCGCGCGATCGTCGCCGAGGTCATCAAGACCGCCGAAGGCATCGCCAAGCCTTCGACCGACGACATCTTTGATTTCACATACGCGACCCTGCCGGCGGAGCTGGAAGCCCAGAAACGCACGATGCGAACGGCGAGCCTGGCGCAGGAACCGCAGCAAGCCGGATTGAACAACCCCGTCAACGCGTGAGCAAACAGCCTGATTTTCTCGATATCGCCAAATCCAGATCGACTCAGCCGGAGCTCCACATGCCCCGTACCCCGATGATGATCGAAAAAGGCCTCACCCTCGTCGATGCGATCAACGAGGCTTTGTATCAGGAACTCGAGCGCGACCCCCGCGTCGTCCTGCTCGGCGAAGACGTCGGGCTCAACGGCGGCGTCTTCCGCGTCACCGAGGGCCTGCAGAAAGTCTTCGGCGCTGATCGCGTCGTCGACACGCCGCTCGCGGAATCCGGCATCATGGGCACAGCGATCGGCCTGGCAATGGCCGGGATGCGACCCATTCCCGAGATCCAGTTCGAGGGCTTCCTCGGGCCGGCCTACGACCAACTCTGCAACCACGCCGCCCGCTATCGCACACGCACCCGCGGCGCGGTCACCATCCCGCTCACCGTCCGCGTCCCCTGGGGCGGCGGCATCCATGCTCCCGAACTCCACTCCGACTCGCCCGAGGCGATCTACGCACACACACCCGGCCTGAAGGTCGTGTGCCCCAGCACGCCCAGCGACGCCAAAGGCCTGCTCCTCTCGGCCATCCGCGACCCCGACCCGGTCGTCTTCTTCGAGCCCAAGCGCGTTTATCGCTCTTATCGCGAGCAGGTTCCCGAGGGCGACTACACCATCCCGATCGGCCAGGCCAAGGTCGTTCAGGAAGGCAGCGACATCACGGTCATAACGTGGGGCGCAAACGTCTTCCAGTGCCTCGAGGCGCTCGACAAACTCCCCGACGATGTCTCGGTCGAACTCATCGATCTTCGCACGATCTACCCGATCGACACCGACACGATCATTCAGTCGGTGCAGAAGACCGGGCGCTGCGTCGTCGTGCAGGAAGCCCCCAAGACGCTCGGCATGGCCAGCGAATTGGCGACGATCATTCAAGAGCACTGCTTCCTCTACCTCAAGGCTCCCGTGCAGCGCGTCGCTGGCTTCGACACCGTCATGCCGTACTACAAACTCGAACTCGATTACCTCCCCGATGCCAAGCGGATCGTGGAGACAATCGGCCTGACGATGGCGTATTGAAAGGCGGTCGCCGGGACAATCGGGCATAGTCCGCAAGACTGCGGCGATCTAGATGATATGGCTTTGCTTCCGCTTCGCGGCGCACTTTATTCGGTGCGATACGATGGTTCGCACGAGATATCAAGGAGCGGCGGAACTACTCATCGATTGATCCGCTGAACGGATCATCTGCGAGCACGTGGGCGGCGCGTTGCCGCCCGACGCGCTGGCGGCGTTCCGATGCTGTCGGCCTCGATGGCCCGCCTGATCGCGGCACGGAGTGATTCGGGAAGTTCGCCCTTGCCGAGTTCCGAGCACGCGTCCTGCACCACATCGAGTTCGCGGAAGACCGCGCGGCAACGAGCACAGAACTCGGCCTGCGGCACGCGGAATCCGGCGGCGCTCCCGCCGCGATCCATTGCTTCCATCTTGGCCTTCAGAAGATCGAAGCAGACCTGCTTTTCGTAGATAGGCAGGGCGGCGGGAACATGCGCTGCTTTGGATGTCATGATCTTGCGGAGCGCAAGGCGAGCGCGATGCAGCCTTGTTTTCACGGTGTTACCGACGAGTCCCAGAGCCTCCGCGACGTCATCGATCGACATCTCAAGAACATCCTTGAGCACGAGAGGCAAACGCAGGTGTTCGGGCAACCGCACGATGGCGCGCTGGACCGACGCGATCGCTTCATTCCTTTCGGCAAGATTCTGTTGGTCGTCGGGCGTCGCCGCGATCTCCATCACGGTGGTCTCGGACCATGGCATGAGTTGTGAGATCGCGGGCACGCTGCGATTCACCCCGCCCTTCCGGCGTGCGCGATCTCGGCAGGAACGCGCGGCGATGGCGTACAGCCACGTGCCCGGATCGGCGTCGCCGCGGAAAAGATACCACTTCCGAAACGCCTGCAGAAAGACGCTCTGCACCATGTCATCGGCATCGGCTGCGTTGCCGCAAAGACGGAGGGCAAGAGCGCGAAGTCGCGGGCCGTGCTTTTCGAGGAGCACAGGGATCACGCGGGCGGGATCGGAGCCTGGCTTGATCGCGGTCGAGTGCATCGGGCGATGATATGGCGGTCGAGATCTCCGCGCCCGACACGGACGACGAGGCGCTGCTCACGCCGATGTCTGCGGCACGGCGGCCTCGCGGAGGAGGTGATCCACATGATCGAGCGTCATCGCCTGGCAATCGGCGAGCGCCTTGATCTTCTTGGTGAGATCACGTACCTGCGCGTCGTCGAGGGAGAGGCCGAGCTGCTCGGCGCGGCTCTTGACCGCATTCCAGCCGGTGAGACGGTGCGCGATGTGAACGTAACGAGTCAGGCCAAAGTCCTCGGGGCGGAGCGCCTCGTATGTAGTTGGATCGTTCATCACGGCCTTGGCGTGGATGCCCGCCTTGTGGGTAAATGCACTGAAGCCTGTGATGTAATTATTGAACGGCACATCGACGTCGACCCACTCGGCGACGGTCTGATCGATCGTGCGGAGGAGTGGCAGGTGATACTTTCGCACGGAATCAGGGTTGGTGACGTACATACGGGCAATCAGGCCGCCGAGGGATGTGATGCCGTTGCGCTCGCCGATGCCGAGCACGCTGGTATCGATGTGCGTCGCGCCACCTTCGAGCGCCGCGAAGGCGTTGGCGATGGCACACCCGGAGTCGTTGTGCCCGTGGAACTCGATATCGGCCTTGACGCGGGCTCGGAGTTGAGACACAAGATCATAGATCTGACGCGGGGATCCGATGCCGACGGTATCAGCCACGCCGACGCGGTCGACGCCCATCGCGTCGACGGCTTCGTATACGCGGAAGAGGTCTTCCCATGAACTTCGCAGGCTGTCCTCGGTGCTGAACCGCACCTCGACACCGGACTCGCGGAGGAACGGGATGACTTCGCTGGCGATGCCGATGATCTGATCGATTGTGCGTCCGTGGCTAAATCGACGGAGTTGCGAAGATGTGCCGATGACGACGTCCACTCCGTCCACGCCGGTTTCGACGGCGACGCGTGCATCATCGATGTGGCAACGGGTATGCGTGAGGATCTTGGACTTCAAGCCGAGCGAGGCGATCGCTGCGCAGTCGTCGCGGCTGCGCGGCGAGGCCATGGGTGATGTCAGTTCGAGGTATTCGACGCCGAACTCGTCGAGCATGCGGGCGAGTTGGATCTTTTGCTCGGTGGTGAAGAATGCGTTGACGAACTGCTCGCCTTCGCGGAGGGTGGATTCGATGATCGAGAACTGGTCGATGGGCATTTCACGGCTCCTTGTATGATCTTGTGAGTTGCTCGCACTGCGAGCGGGATCGGCTTCATTCCACAGGCGTGGGGCGACACGCTGTCGCGAGTTCGAGGGCGAGTGATTCGATGGCGTTGACGAGCACCCGCGTGGCGCGCAGATACTCGCTGAGACTGATGTGCTCGTTTGGAGTGTGGTCGAGAGTGCTGTCGCCCGGGCCGTACGCGGTAATGGGGCACCGCCAATGCGGCGCAACGACGTTCATGTCGGAGGTGCCGGTTTTGACGCGCAGCACCGGGCGTTCGCCTTCGCGGCGAATCGCGGCGCAGAGATGGCGTGCGACGGCGTTGTCGCGGGGCGACAGGTGCGCGGCCTCATGCCCGAGGAAGTCCAGTTGTCCGATGGATGCCAGCGGGACGATCGAACGCTGCAGGTCCAGCGGTTCGGTGCCCGGTGGCAGCCGGAAGCCAGCGATTAGTGACGCCTGTTCCGTCAGGCCGTCGGACGAGGTGCGGAGATCGCGGAGTGTTGCTTGAACGATGTCGAATGCGCCGGAGCGGCCTTGATTGCGGCGTGCGATCTCCGCCTGCACACGTTGCCAGAACCCGAACACCGAGTCAGCGGCGCTCAATGCGGGACCAGCGGTGTGAGCAAGATCGCGGGAGACCGTGTATTCAAGGACGAGCCGGCCCTTATAGCCGAGCGTGACGCCGTTCCAGGCGCTGGGCTCACCAATGACGCACGCGGCGGGGCGAAAGCGATCAATGATGGCACGAGCACCGCGCGATGTTGGTGTTTCCTCTTCCACAGCGCCGATCACGACGATTGCGCTGTTGGGAGGGAGCGTTGCACGCGACGCTGCCACGACGAACGATGCGAGTGGTCCCTTGGCGTCGACGCTCCCTCGCCCGAAGAGCAGATCGCCTTCGATGCGCACGGGGACCGTGCCGGGCACGGTATCCATGTGCCCAAGCAGCACGATCAGCCGCTCGGCGTCGCGCGGACCGCGCCAGCCGATCGCGTTTCCGGCCGCGTCGATCTCGGAGATTAGTCCGCGCCGGGACATCTCACGCGTGAGCAGTGCGGCGATGGCTTGCTCGCTTCCGGAGACGCTGTTGGTCTCGATCAGTCGTCGGAGCAGATCAACCGCGTCGGCATCGCTGGCCGACGATGCATGAGGCGTTGCCATGAATTGCGAAGTGGCCGTCTTCATGCGAACACCGTCCCGGCACCATCGAGAGCGCGGCTGATCGGGCTTTCTGCCCGCGCATCGCCGATGACCACACGGCGCACACCAGATAACAGGGCCTCGCGCGCGGCGAGTACCTTGTTCTTCATTCGACCATTCGCCAGGGACTCGGCCTCGTCGAGCCGCTCGATCGAGACGGCCGCAACCAGAGACGATGCGTCGGGATATGCCCGAAGGAGGCCGGGCACATTGGAGAGCAGAAGCAGGTTGTCGGCGCCGAGCGCGACTGCGGTGCGTGCCGCGGCGCGATCGGCATCGACGTTGATCGGCTCGCCCGCTTCGCTCAGGCCTGGCGGCGAGATGACCGGCGTATATCCCGCATCCATGAGGGTGTTGAGCAACGACGGGTCAACGCGATCGACGGTGCCGCTGAAATCATCCCGGATGATACGGGTACGACCGTCTTCGACGGCGCGGATCGCCGACTTCCGCGTGCCGCGCCAGAGCGACGCATCAACACCGGAGATGCCGACGGCGCGGACGCCGCGACGCACGAGCGCGAGTACGAGCGACTGGTTCACCACACCTCGGCAGGCCATCTGGTAGATCTCAAGCGTTCGGGGGTCGGTTCTTCGGCTGGTGTGGCCCGAGGGCGACGTGATGAACTGCGGCTCGCGACCGAGTTGACGCGCGAGCGATGTTGTGGCGTCAGACCCGCCGTGAACGATGACGAGGCGCTCGCCGCACGCGATATGTGCCGCGGCGTCGTCGCACAACGCGTCGTGACTGATTCCGGCGGCACCGCCGATCTTGACAACGATCACAGGTCACTCCCTTCGATCACAGCGGGTGAAGGCCGGCAAAGCCGAGGCCCTCGGTTTCGTCAAAGCCGCACATCAGGTTCATGCACTGCACGGCGGAGCCGGCGGCGCCCTTGACGAGGTTGTCGAGCGCACTGACAACGACGATGCGGCTCCCGTCGGGATCGACATCGAACGCGACGTCACAGAAGTTCGTGCCCGAGAGTAATTTCGGCTCTGGATAGCGGTGCAGGCCCGACTTCGCCTTCACGACGCGTACGAACGGCTCGCCCGCGTACGCGGCGCGGTAGATTTTCCACAGGTCCTTTTCGCTGACCGCTCGAGTCGGGAGCACGTGCGCGGTGCACTGGACACCGCGGACGAGTTCGACCGATGTGATGGTTGTGTGAAGTTCGAATTCGCCAAGTTCCTGGCGCACTTCGGCCTGGTGACGGTGCCGCATGGTCGCAAACGGGCGCACACGTCCGACGCGTTCGGGATGGTGCCCGGTCGCGGAAGGTTCGGCACCGGCTTCGGATGAGCCGACCTTGAGATCCGCGATCGCCAGTTTGATGAGTCCTTCGCGGGCAAGCGGGAGGATCGCGAGATTCACCGCGGTCGCGTTGCAGCCGACACCGGACGCCAGGCGTGCGGTGCGGAGGCGCTCACGGCGCGTTTCGGGTAATCCGTACACGAAGCGATTGAGCCATGCGACGGCGGGATGGTCCGAGCCATACCACTGCCGATATTCCGCGGGATCGCGCAGGCGGAAATCGGCGGACAGATCAACGATCCTGGGCGCCAGTGCCGCCCACCGATCGATCTGATGCGATGACTCACCGTGCGGCATGCAGAGACACATCACGTCGCACGCGGCGATCTCCTCTGGGCGGCAGAATTCAAGCGTTGTCCTGCCTCGGAGGTGCGGATGGATGCTGCTGACGGGCGTGGTCGCGTTGCGGCGGGAACTGACCTGTGCTACCTCGGCGTGCGGGTGCGACGAGAGAAGACGGAGCAGTTCGCCACCGGTGTAGCCCGAGCCTCCGACGATGGAGACACGCACGCGAGACGTGGGAGAGGTCGTCATGCGATCTCCGTGCGTGAATGGGCATCGAACGCGGCCCAGTGCCCGATTTTGAGTTCTTCGATGATCGATGCCCTGCTCCGTGGCGATGGCGAAGACAGGGCGGCGGCGTTCGCCGGGTTAACGCATGCTGGTACAACGGGCGATACCGCGTGCTGCAAGGCCGAGGCGCTCGTCGTCGCGACAACCCATTCGATCATTCGGCGAGGAATGTTGACGCCGGTTGGTGCGATTGAGTTGCGGAACTCCATGGTGTGGTTGATCTCGCTGACGAGCAAGCCGCGATCGGGTGCTTCGAGAAGATCGATCGCCAGGAGTGCTCCGCCGGGTCCCGCGACGGCGTGGGCGGCGCGCATGCAGAGGTTTCGTATTTCAGGCGTGATTTCCAGGGCGGACGCAACACCACCACGGGCTGTGTTGGTGATCCAGTGGGCGGAATGGCGGATGATGCCGCAGATCGCCTCGTCCCCGACGACAAACACCCGCAAGTCGCGATCAGGCTTCTGGACATACTCCTGCACATAGAAGACCGAGTGCTGCACCGAGCCGAGCGTGCTCTTGTGCTCGATCACGGCCTCGGCGGCGTCGCGGTCGTTGACTCGTGCCAGCAACCGCCCCCACGAGCCGGTCGTCGGCTTGAGAACGGCGGGATATCCGATGCGATCGACGGCGGCAAGGGCCGACGCCTCATCGAGCGCCAAGCAGGTCCGGGGTGTCGGCACGCCGTGACGGGCCATGAGGAGCGAGGTTGTGAGTTTGTCGCCGCACGCTTCGATCACGCTCGAGGGATTGACACTGGGCACGCCGAAGCGTTCGAAGACGCGGACGGCGGCGAGGGCCTGGGTTTGACCGATGCAACGATCGATGACAGCGTCGAACGACGTCCAGCGAGATGGGTCATGGATATCAAAGACATGCTCGCGAACGTCGATCAGTTCGTGATCGATGCCGAGCGCCGCGAGCTCGTCGAGGAGCAGACGCTCTTCGACACGGATCCGCGAATGAAGCAGTGCGATTCTCATGGTTTCTCCTTGCGGAAACAGGTGCTCACTCGCCCCAGTCTTCCTCAACCTCCGGGGCGAGTTCGATGCGGAGCGGACTCACGCACGTGACCTCGAGTTCCGCCTGACATTCACGACAGCGAACAATCTCGCCGCACAGGGGTTGTCGCTGGAGCGAGATCGACGCGGCGCATTCTGTGCACTCGATGGACTGAGCAATCTGCGGCGTGGGTGGGGTCGGGTTCATTGGTACTCCTTGGATGTGAGGCTGGAAACAGCGGTGAGAGACATGGGTGAACCGGGCGGCGACGCACGGCCAAAACGACAACGGGCCCGTCGGATCCAGTCCCGACGAGCCCGTTTGAGTTGGTCAGTTCCCCCGCGGGGGCTGTCACTCGAGGCTACGGCGAAACGCGGACCCGATCAGGGCCGGACGCTTTTTTCTCGAGTTTCGATTTGAATGCCACGACCGAGACACCGAACATGCCGAGCGAGCGGAGCGTGAGGTTGGCGATGTCGGTCTTCATGCGGCTAGTTCGCCCAACTTGGGCCGGAGATGCTAGCGGGAACGACCCGCGAGTCAAATCTATCGGAATTGAGTGGCGAGGTTCTTGAGGAGTTTATCGTGGGGATTGGGCCAGTCGGGTCACCGGTCCTGCTTGGCAATCTGACCTTGAAGCGCCACAAACGCGAGAACGAGCAGGCCGATCACTATTCGTGTCCACCACGAACTGAGGTTGCCCTGAAACGTGATGATGGTCTGGATCAGGCCGAGCAGGAGGACGCCAAGGCCTGTTCCGAGCACGGAGCCAACGCCCCCGCGGAGGAGCGTGCCACCGATGACGACCGCGGCGATGGCGTCGAGCTCGAATCCTTTGCACGCGGCGGGATCGCCGGACTGCTGGTAGAGCGTGAAGACGACACCGGCCAGCGCCGAGTAGAAGCCCGAGATCGCGAAGACGCCGAGACGGGCGGCACGAATGTTGAGGCCCATGAGGAGCGCCGAGTTCTCGTCATCACCGACGGCGTACACGGAGCGTCCGAAGCGGGTGGATCGAAGCACGACAGCAGCAACTGCGATTGCGAAGATCGCGACATCCACCGTGATGGGGACGGAAATGCCGCGATCCCCGAGCGGGAGCACGAGGCTGAGTTGATCGTTGAGAACATCAGCGACGAACGGGTGTTTGATCCCGATGGACTGTGGATGGATCAGAAATGCCGCGCCGCGAGCGAAGAACATCCCGGCGAGCGTGACGAGGAACGGTGGGAGCCGGAGCAGTTCGATGATCAACCCTTGCACCAGGCCAAACAGCCCGCCGGCTGCGAGGGCGATCGTGATCGCGGCGAGCGGATGCACCGCATGATGCTCGATGAGGGCAGCGACTCCGATGCTCGTACACGCCATCACCGAGCCGACCGAAAGATCGATCGCGCCCGAGAGAATAACGAACGTCGCACCGACGGCCGCGACGGCAAGGAATGCGTTGTCGACCAGCAGGTTGCGAACGACGCCGACGGAAGCAAAGTTTGTGTATGCGGCGGAGCCCGCCAGAAACGTGGCGATCAGCAGAGTGAACGTCGTGAGGATCGGCACGTGTCGGCGCGCAACTCGGGTCATGCGCTCCCCCGGCTGAACATGCCAGCGATTCGGTCCTTGACCACGGGAGACTGCAGCGTGCACACCGCAAGCACGGCGATCGCCTTGGGGAGCGGCGCGACATCCGCCGACACATCGTGCATGTACATGGTTTTGGTGAGTGTCTGAATCAGAATCGCGCCGACGAGAGAGCCAGTGAGCGAGAACCTCCCGCCCGAGAGCGAGGTCCCGCCGATCACCACGGCGAGGATCGCGTCGAGTTCGAGGAACAGTCCCGCGTTGTTGGCGTCCGCGGCCTTGATGTACGAGCACTCGACGAGCCCGGCGAGGCCCGCACACACGCCGCAGAACGCGTACACGCCGAGTTTGATTGCGCGGTCGTTGACGCCTGCATATCGGCACGCGCGATCGTTGTCCCCCACCGCCTCGACGAACATACCGGCGGCGGTTCGTCGGGTGAATAGGCCTACGGCCGTCGCGAGTGCGAGCGCAATCCATGCGGGGATTGGGATAAATGCAAACGCAGTGTTGGCGAGCGAAGACAGCGCGCGATGCTCGAACGTGATGATCAGGCCGTCGGTGATGAGTTGGGCAACCCCGCGCCCCGCGACCATGAGAACGAGCGTAGCGACAATGGGTTGGAGACGGAGTCGAGCGACGAGGAAGCCGTTGCACAAGCCCGCGACGCCGCCCGCGGCGAGCGCGGCGAGGATCACAAGCGGGAATGATGCTTGCGATCGCGTCACGAACATGGCGGCGACCGCGCCAGAAATCGCAACAACCGCTCCCACGGAGAGGTCGACTCCGCCCGTCGCGATGACGAGCGTCATGCCTATCGCGACGATGGCGACCTTGGCCGCGTGGTTCAGCACGTCGATCGGCGTGCCGAAGAATCGGCCGTCGCGTAGTTCGATACCGAAAAAGCCCGGTGTAAAGGCGAGGTTGAAAACGACGAGCAGCGCAAGAGCGGCAACCGGCCAGGCCAGGGTCATGATCGCAGGATGGAATCGCTTTTCGCTACCCATGAGTGGCGATCGCCTCCATAACACGCTCTTCGGTCAGCGATTCGCCCGCAAGTTCCGAGACGGTGCGTCGATCGCGCAGGATGAAGACACGAGAGCAACTCCGCACAACTTCCGGGAGTTCTGATGAAATGAGGACGACACCCATCCCTTGTTTGATCAGTGAAGCGATGAGACGCTCGATCTCCTGCTTGGCGCCGACGTCGATGCCGCGGGTGGGTTCGTCAAGGATGAGGAGCCTTGGACCGGTGGCGATCCAGCGGGCCAGCAGAGCCTTCTGTTGATTGCCTCCCGAGAGCGATGCGATCGGCACATCGGCGCTGGTCGCTTTGATTCCGAGCGAGGCGATCAGGCCGGCCGCGATCTCCTGGCGGCGCCGTAACGAAAGAGACCGCCAGACACCTCGCCTGGCTTGCAGTGCAAGGACGATGTTGTCTCGGACGCTGAGATTGGGCACGACGCCCTCGGTCTTGCGGCTTTCGGGGGTGAGCGCGACGCCGCGCGCGATCGCATCGCGCGGCGATCGCGGGAAGTACAGTGTTCCACAGAGCGACATCGATCCGGTCTCGACGCGATCAACGCCGAACATGATCTTCGCGACCTCCGTGCGACCCGAGCCGAGAAGGCCCGCCAGTCCGACGGCTTCTCCCGGCGCGACCGAGAGATCCGCGTGTTCGATCGAGCCCGAATGAGAGACGCCTCGTACGCGGAGAAGTTCGCCCTGATGCTGCTCTGCGCCGATCGATGGAGTGGTATCCGGCGATGGTCGCGTGACAGATGCGGCGGCACGCCCGGGGACCGCGGCGAGCGAGGCATCGGGCTGCTTCGACGGCGAGGTCGATCCGGTGGTTCGTCCGAGCATAGCCGCCACTAGTTCAAGGCGAGGAAAATCACTCGCCGCACGCGTTGTCACGTGCTTGCCGTCCCGGAGCACGGTGATCTGGTCCGACACGGCGTAGACCTGATCAAGAAAATGAGTGACGTAAATGATTCCAAGACCATCGGCGCGGAGGCGGAGGAGGATATCGAAGAGTTGGGAGGTTTCTGCTCGATCGAGGCTCGAAGTCGGCTCATCAAGGATCAAGAGTTTGGCCCGCACGTCGAGCGCTCTCGCGATCGCAACGAGTTGTTGCACCGCGATCGAGCACGAACCGACCTCGTGTGACACGTCGATCGACAGCCCCAGGCGAGCAACGGCATCGGTCGCTCGCCGCCTGGCGGCTTTCCGGTCGATCATGCCCGCGCGGAGCGACTCACGCCCGAGCGTGATGTTCTCGGCGATCGACATGTGCGGTATGAGGTTGATCTCCTGAAACACCGTACTGACACCGAAGCCCTCGGCGTCGCGCGGGGAAGCGGGGTTGCACACACGCCCGTCCAGCAGGAATTCGCCGGAATCTCGGCGCACAGCTCCGGTCAGGCACTTGATGAGCGTGCTCTTGCCGGCGCCGTTCTCGCCCATGAGGGCGTGGATCGAACCCCGAGCGACATCAAGATCGACCGCGTCGAGCGCGGCAAGCCGCCCGTATCGCTTCGAGAGCGACCTGATCCGAAGCAGCGACTGAGAATCACTCACGAGATCATCCACAACATTCCGTTGGGCAGGGCACGCTCGGTTGATTGATCGCTCGAGCGATCACATACCCGCGTGCCACGTCGTTCAGTACTGCCTTGTCTTGATCGCTTCCGCGGCCTGGGCTTGTTCGAACACACCCTCCTTGGTCACGATACGCTTTTCGATGGACTTCTTTGCGGAGAGCGCCTCGACCGCGTCGAAGAGTTGCGGCCCAAGAAGGGGGTTGCACTCGACCGTGCAGTTCAGTTTCCCCGCCACCATCGCCTCGAACGCCGCTCTCACGCCGTCGATTGACACGATTGTGATGTCGACGCCCGGCTTCTTGCCGGCCTCTTCGATTGCCTGGATCGCGCCCAGCGCCATGTCGTCGTTGTGAGCGTACAGCACATTGATCTGCGAGCCCTCGCTGCTCTTGAGGAACGTCTCCATGACTTCCTTGCCTTTGGCGCGGGTGAACTCACCGGACTGGCTCTTGATGATCTTGATATCGGGGTGTGCTTTGATGACTTCCTCGAAGCCCTTCTTGCGATCGATCGCCGGCGCCGAGCCGGGCGTGCCCTGCAGTTCCGCGACCATCGCCTTGCCGCCGGTCGACTTCACGACCCAATTCGCGGCACGGCGACCTTCTTCGACGAAGTCCGCGCCGATGAACGTCACGAAGAGGCTCTGATCCGAAACGTCAACAGCACGATCGGTCAAGATCACCGGAATCCCGGATTCCTTGACCTCCTTGAGCACGGGCTCCCATCCCGTTTCGACCACCGGAGAGAACGCGATCACGTCGACCTTCTGTTGGATGAAACTCCGGATCGCCTTGATCTGGTTCTCCTGCTTCTGCTGCGCGTCGGCGAAGACGAGTTCGATGCCGCGTTTCTCCGCCTCGCCCTTGATCGATTCGGTGTTGGCCCGTCGCCAATCGCTTTCTGCGCCGATCTGCGAGAAGCCGACGCGCAGTGTACCCGCGGGTTTGTCGCTCGGCGCTGGCTTGTTCGTCGCGCCAGCCTTGGGATCCGCGGGCGTGTCTTCCGCCTTCTTTTCGCACGCAGCAAGGGACAGGCCGGCCATGCAGAAGGCCGCGAGCACAGTGCGGCGAGTGAGGAGATCGGACAGCATGATGTTCATCCTTTCAATTTCGCGACAGGCGGTGGCCTGGCAAGATCAGTTCACGTCCAGCGAAAGCAGCGTAACGCTGCACGCCTCGAGTTCAAGCGTATCCGAAACCAGGCCGACGGGCGCTTCGCGGATAACCACCCGCGACGGATCAGACGGGTCATTGAAGGTCATTGGATCACCCGCGATGGTGTACCGCGTCCCTGTGCCGCGGAGCGACACTCCATTGATGGACAGTGGAACTTTGACGGGGCGATTCGTCGCGTTGACGACCGCGATGGTGAAGGTATGTTTGTCGGCACTCCACGCCGCGGAGGCGTCGATCGTGGGGCCAGTTGTGACCATGACCGGCAGTGTCCCGAAGTGATGGCGATAAAGTTTCAGAACCAGGCCTGTCGTTTCGAGGGCGGCCGACCCCTTGCTTGTCTTGATCGCGCCGATGACGTTGACTGTCTGGGCGTAATTGGCCATGAAGAACAGATCGCTGTTGCGGCTGAACTCGTTGAGGGCGGCGGCGCAGCCCAGCGCGTCCTTCATGAAATACCGCGTGCCGATCTCACCGAACAGTTCAGGGCCGTACCAGTAGTTCCACTCATCCTGCACGATGCGGATGTCACGGTTCTTGAGGTTCGGCAGGTTACGGCGGTAGGAGCGGTGCGATTCTGCGATCCTCCGGAGCGATTCGGGAGCCTGCTTCACGTGAGCGAGCAGGCCGTCCCGCTCTTGCCAATAGACATGCTCGGACATGTGCGTCATGTGATCAGCGCACCTCTCGAGCATGGTTCGGCTCCAGTCGCCCGCGGCACCAACAGCGATCAGCGTTGCGTTCGCATCGACCTTGCGGATCTCGTCGACGAACGCGTTGTGGCGTTTGACGTAGTCGGCGAGCGGCACATTGCCCAATTGCCACGAACCGTACATCTCGTTGCCGATACCCCAGAACGTGACGTGAAAAGGTTCGTCGCTGCCGTTCTTGGCGCGGAGCGAGCCCATCGCGGTGCTCGCCGCACCGTTTGCATACTCGACCTCCGCCGCGCCGCTCTCGACCGACCCGAGTCCTGTGTTGATCGCGATGTACGGTTCGGTCTTCAAGAGGCGGCACAAAGAGATGAACTCGTGCATGCCAACGTCGTTGTGCTCGATGCCGCGCCACGCGGGATTCTTCCGTGGCGGACGCTGGTCTGGGTCGCCGATACCGTCTCGCCAGTCATAGCCCGATACGAAGTTGCCGCCCGGCCAGCGATACACGGGCGCGTCAAGTTCCTTGAGCAGTTTCAGCGTATCGGCGCGAAATCCATGCACGTTATCGTCCGGCATGAGCGACAGCGTGCCGACACGGAACTCACCATTGCCGCTCCCTGTGATCGAGATGCTCGCGTCTCCGGCGGCCGGGGCGTCGGTCGGGATCGGGAAGGAGAGTGCGTGCATGGTGAACTCCGGCGTAATCGCCGGGAGTTGCACCTTGAAGCCCGTGCCATTCCAGGCCGGCGACGTGATCTCAACCTGGATCGGCCCGGCAGCCTTGTCGCCCGCGACGTAAATGCGCCCGACGTAGCGCTGACCGGGCTTGATGAAGAGGCCTGATTGCGCGATTCCCGCTCGCTTCCCGATGCTCGTCGGCTTTACGCGCGGCGAGTGCTTGCCGACGAATGGCCCCGTCTCATCCATTACGACCGATGCGTTGACCGCTCGCCACGGCGATTCACCCTGCCCGACCGCGTCGAAGAACTTGCGGTCTTCCAGCATTTCTGCCCAGATACCGCCGTAGATACAGCGTCCGAGGTGCTCGATGAATTGCCCGTAGATGTATGGGCTGATCGGCTCGCCGATCTTGGACGCGTCGATGGCAATTGAGGGCGAGGGGAGTTCGCCGCGCTTGACGAGCGTGAGCGACACATCGTCGAACCACGCCGTTCCGGTCGCAAAGCCCCAGCCTCCGAGCAGGCAGTTGATGATCGCGTGATCTTCGTAGCCAGTGTCGAATTCGACCTCGACATATGTCCAGTCGGTGGTGCCCGTCACACCCTTTGTCTGCACGGGCTGGACATTGTGAACGTTGAGCAGCGCGCCCTTCGCTCCGCCCTGCGGCTTCAGGTTCTCGGCTTTGATCCAGCCCGAGATCCTATAGCGCGACATCATCTCGACCGGTACGCTGCACTGCCACGAGATATCGCCGCCCTTTTCCGATGTGATCTTGACCGAGCCTTTTCCGGAATGCGCCACGTCGCTGGCCGCAAACACGCCGTCGCCGCTCCATCGCGATTCGTACCACGGCGAGGGTTTTCCGTCCTTGATATCTTCGAAGCCGGGATTGGGAAGCAGATTGACCGCCGCACCACCGCCGCCGATGCCCGCAGGTACGTCGGCCTTTGGCGCTGGATGCTCATCCACGCGCACCAAGCCAAGATCGATGAACTGCCCGCCGCCGGTCTGTCTGCAACCCGCCGCGATGATGTTGTTACCTTCGCGGAACGCCCGCTTTGCGGCGTCGGGGATCGGCACCAACTCATAGTCGTGCGTCCAGCCGCTCAGTTTCGCGACGAGCACGCCGTTGATATACACCTCGCAGTCCTCGTCATGGTGCAGCAGGAGGTGTGTCGGCTTCTCGTCAAGCGGATTATGCGAGAACGAGCGGCGGATCCAGATCGCGCCGCCCTTCCATTCCGTTCCCACGACCGCACCGGGCGTGCCCTTTGTCCCGAACCCGCCCGATCCACGCTTCCATGCGGAGTCATCGAAGCCGGGCTTCTCCCAGCCGTCGTTCGGCTTGGCTTCGGTGTAGCGCCACTCCTGGTGCTTGGTCTGAGAAGTCGGCACGATATCCGTCACCGTCGGCGGCGGGGGCATGAGCGAGAAATCGCCGCGGTTGGCGGCCTGCGTTCGATTGAAATCGGTCTTCAGAACTCGGCGGTCGTAGGTATAGAGCCCGTTGGCCTCGACCTCGACATCGGTGATCTGCGTGTACACCACGGCGCACAGGCCCTGCTCGCGCTGCTCGTAACTGCTCTTCAATAGTTGCTCGTAGCGACGGGTCAGATGCTCCTGATCCTTCATCGCCTGGTAGCCCCAGTGGTCTTTCTTCCACATATGGTCGGGGACCGGCAGGCCCAGCCCGCCAAACTCGCCAACGACGCACGCTCTCGCTTCATCGCTCGGCGGACACTTCGGATCCGGATAGGTATGAACGTCCACAACGTCGCCGACCTTATTGTCGGTCCATCCACTGGCGTTGTTGGCAAGTCGTGAGGGGTCCAGTTCCTTCACGAGCCTCGTGAATCGAGGCGTCTCGAACTGCCCCCACCCCTCGTTGAACACTACCCACATGACGATCGATGGCGAGTTGAATCGATTGTCGATCAATCGACGCAGTTCGATTTCGTACTGCCTTTTACCGGCCTCGGTGTACGCTTCCTTGGGAGGGAGCGGGCTGGGCATGTCCTGCCACACCAGGAGTCCTTCGCGATCTGCCCAGTAGTACCAGCGGGCGGGTTCGACCTTGACATGCTTCCGCGTCATATTGAATCCGAGCGCCTTGGTCTGCACGATATCCCATCGCAGCGCCTCGTCGGTCGGCGCTGTGACGATGCCGTCGGGCCAGTACCCCTGATCGAGTGGGCCGACCATGAAGCACTCTTTGCCGTTGAGCATCAGGCGGTTGACGCCCTTCTCGTCCTTGGCGACCTTGATGTCGCGGAGGCCGAAGTACGACCGCACCGTCTCGCACCGATTCACAGTGACGGTTAGACCATAGAGGAACGGATCGTTCGGAGACCACAATCGAGGCGAGTCGATCTTGAGCGTAAGCCACTCGCCGGCCTGGCCTTCGACATCCCCCACATGCTGCTTGCCCGCGGTGGCGACCAGCGTGAGTTTTGCGTCCGGAGCGACCGTTGTGGTGACCTTGACCCTGACCTCTCCGCGCTCCGCATTCGGGACGATCTTCAAATCGGAGACGTGCGTCGCGGGGGCCGCTTCAAGCCAGACCGACTGCCAGATGCCGGTGTGCGGCGTGTACCAGATGCCCTCGGGCTTTCGTACCTGCTTGCCGCGCGGTTGATCGCCCGCGTCGGTCGGATCAAACACCCCGACGATCAATTCCTGGGCCTCGCCGGGCCTGAGTGCGTCGGTGATATCGAAGCCGAACGGGTCATAGCCGCCGGTGTGCTCGCCGACTCGCCGGCCATTCACGTAGACGACGGCCTTCCAATCGACCGCTTCGAAGTTGAGGAGCACGCGCTGCCCGCCCCACTCATTGGGCACCTCGAACGATCGCGTGTACCACAACTTTTCGTGGTGCTCGCCGACGCCGGAGAGCATCGATTCGATCGGGAATGGGACGAGAACCTGACGCTTGTACTCCCCCGATGCCGGCGGCGTCACGCCCGTGATCTCGCCCTCGCGGGTATCTGGAGTCCACATCCAGCGACCGTTCAGGCTCCTCCACGCCTCACGTTCGAGTTGCGGCCTGGGATACTCCGGCCACGGTGCATCCTTGCTCACCGTGTCGGTCCACTGTGTCGAGATGACCGGCTTGGGAAGCACCTGAGCCATCGCAGCGATCGTGCCGTAGAGCCCGAGCGTTGCCACGATCACACCGCGTGAGAACCTTCTCATGGTCCGCTCCATTCACTTGCCCACGAGCACCCGAAGATCAAACACGCCGCCCGCGGTGCCGCCGTTGGGCGACGCCTCGAACCGCACGACCACCGACGCCTTGCCGTCCGTCAGCGAGCGAGGGACGGCATACTGCTCGAAATAGAACCGCCCGTCGGCGTTGGCATTCAGCCGCTCGCTGGCGACACGCATGCCGTCGACCAGAATATCAAACACGCGCGGGCCACCGTCGCTTCCCCAGTACATCACGGAGAGGCGATTGTCCTTCTCGCCATCAACCTTGAGCGTGTACTCAAAGAACCCGGGCTTGTCCGCGTGACGCCAGTGAAGATCGTTGAACACGCCCGCGGCCGATCGATCGACCTTCATCGCGTGCGCTTTCTCCGAAGCATCATCGCCGATCAACACGCGATCGAGCGTGCGTGCGTCACGCTCGCGTGTTTCAGTGATCGCCTGCTCATACGCCTTCTGGCGTGAGCCGCCCGGCGCGCCGAACGGGAAATACACGCCGTAGCGCTCGTCGACGATCGTGTGCAGAGGCTTGAAGGTCATGTCGCTGGGCAGACCGCGTGTGCGCCACTCGAGTTTGCCCGGCACCCGTTCGAGCCACGACTCGGGCCGGAGTTTGTCGCCCGTGATCGGTGGCGTGGGCACGCCGGGAAGCAACTGCTCCGTTCCAACAAGGCCCGCGAGCACCATCGGCCCGTACATGACGGCACCGAGATTCGGATCGTCGTTGATCGAAACAACCTTCAGCGACATCGGGAAAGCCGCCCGGATCGTGTCGCCCTTCTTCCACACGCGGCGGATCGTCATCCACCCGCCACGCGCAGAGTCTTGAGGGACTTCCAGTCGCTCGTCGTTTACGCTGAACGCAGCCCGCCCTTCGCACCACGACGGCACGCGGATCGCCACGGCGAACTCCGCCTCGCGATCGGGCTCCACGTCAAGCACCACACTCTCGGTCAAGGGGAACGCACTGGTCTGCGTGATCTTCACCTTTCCCTTGGGCGCACTCCAGTTCACGCTCGAATCCAGGAACAGATTGACGAACAACGTGTCGTTCGCGTGGAAGTAGATATTCTGCGACAGCGACGAGTATTCCTGTACGCCCGTGCCGTAGCAGCACGTGAACGTGTCCTCGGGCGTGCCGTGCTCCTTCTTCAGCCCCACTTTGAGCGGCATGAAATAGATGAACATGCCTGTCCGCGGGTGTTGCGAGACCAAGATGCCGTTGTAGAACACGCGCTCGATCATGTCGGCGTAGCGTGCATCGCCCGTCCATGTCAGCAGCGAGCGATTGACCTTCTCCCAGTTGTAACTGGTGCAGAACTCCTGATTCGTCGCGGTGAGCGAGTTGGCGAGCTGGTTGGGCGGACCCCAGTATTCGCCGTTGTTCGATCCGCCGGTCGCGTAACTGTGCGAGGTCCAGAGTGTGCGCCAGAAGTGCTCGGCGATGCGACGGGCGCTTTCATCGCCCGTCAATTCATACTCACGACATTGACCGATCACCTGCGGGAGGTGCGTGTTGGCGTGGATCCCCGCCAGCGGATCATCACCGCGTGCCAACGGCTCAAGGAACGCCCGCTTCTGGAAGCGTTGCGCGAGTTTCAGGTGTCCTGGCTTGCCGGAGGCGGTGTAGACGTTGAGCAGCGCCTCGTGCATGCCGCCGAACTCATTGCCGAGCATCATCTGCATGTGCGTGTCGTCGAGCTTGGCGCATCGCATGTCTACCCAATCGACGAGCCTTGTCACGACGTCCAGGGCCTTCTCGTCGCGGGCGTACGCGTGCATCTCCCACAGGCCGAGGATGACTTTGTGCAGCGTGTAGTACGGCGCCCACACGGCCCTGCCTTCCTCGACCCGATCGAAGAATTCACTCGGGAAAGCCGACACATAGCCGTTACCCAGTTTTTCCTGACACTCCGCGATCCCGGCGACAACTGTGGCCGCGTTGGCCTTGAGTGTCGCGTCGCCCGTCTGCGCAATCACTCTCGCGCACGCGGACAGATAGTGCCCAACAAAGTGCCCTCGAAGTTCGACCTCCGCTCCTTCCCATCCGGCGTATGGCGCGGCGGGTATCGCCAGGCCGGCTGTCTTGCGGAAACTCCAGAGCAACCGGTCGGGATCGAGCGATTTCAAGTACCGAACGTTGAGTTCGAACGCATCCTTGATCGGCCCCGCCCCGAGTTCCACGCTCCCGATCGGCATGGGTTCCATCGCAAGTGGGATTGCGCGAGGAACGCAAACGCCCGGGGCGCCGTTGGTGCTTGTGATCAGCGGCAGACCAGGCTGTGCGGCGATGGACGCGGAGAGCAGCAGCGAAACCGCACAGGTCAACGCTCGCGCGACCATCCGCATGCCGCACGCCGACGCCATCGCCCGTATCAAATCTCGCCGTGGTTTCATCGCCGCTCCGTGGATATCAGGGGGTGGAAGAGCCTCCGCCGACACGCGTCAGGCCAGGGCCGTCGCGTCTTCGGCAACCCCGCCGCCGTTGCTGCGTGCCATGCTCTCGTCGCTTACGGGGAACATGACGCGGTCCAGGCCGGCCCAGACCAACCCGGCCATGCGGTGCTTGTCACTGATATCCACGGCAACCTCTCCGAACCGCCCCCACATCGCGCCGCGCGAGATCGACGACGAGAGTTGATGCGCCACGACCTCGGGAAGATCGTTGATCCATCCACTCATCACGACGCGTCGGACTCCCAGCACGTTCATCGCGCCGGCAATCGTCGCGCCCGCCACCTCCAGCGACTTCGACAGCCATGGACGGATGCCCTTGTCCTCCACTTCCTTCTTCACGGCGGCCCATGTCTTCGGCGCTTTTTTGTTGGCCTCCGCGAAACTGGAGATCAGGCCCGACTGAGAGAGCAGTGTTTCCATGCAGCCCGTCGAGCCGCACCCGCACTTGCGTACGTTCCCGATGATCGGCGTGTGGCCGAGTTCGCCCGAGAGCGGGAGCGGCCCGTTGTACAGCCTCCCACGCACCACCGCCGCGCCGCCCACGCCGTCGCCCAGTTCAACCAGCAGAAAGTCGTCGCCGTCCGGATCGAGCGCCAATTGCCCCAGCGCCATCGCGCGATTCTCCTGCACGACCACCGTCGGCGCGTCAAAGAGCCCGCGGAGCAATCGGGAGATATTCACCCGCTCCATCCAGCGGATGTTGGGGCACAGAAGGCTTCGCCCGCCCGCCTCGTCGACCACACCCGGCATCGAAACCAGGATCGCGTCGAGCGGCATGTTCGGATCACGCGGCAGGGCCTTGCCGAGTTTGGCGAGCAGTTCCTCCGGGCTCTTGGGCGTCGGGATCTCGTGCGTCCACTGATCCTCTCGCTGGGCCGCCACGGGTAGATACGCGGCCCGCGTCCGCACCACCCCCATCTCGATCGCCAGAAACCGCGTGCGCGAGCGATTCAAACGCACCATCGTCCCGGGGCGACCGATCTTCGGACGATCCGTCCGTGCCGATGGATCAATCACAAGCGACGCATCCTCCAGCACCGACGCGGCGAGGAGATCGTCCACGATCTTGCCGGCCGTGGGCTGCGAGAGTTCCGTCAGCCGCGCCAGATCCGCGCGTGACGCCGTGCCCACCGACAGCAGCGCCCGCACGACCTTGCGCTGGTTGATCCGCCGGAGCGATGAGGGGGTCGCCATGGTCTTCCCTTCAGGCCATCTGGGGGTCGCTTTACTTCCTAAAGCTCAATAACTATGTTAGCACAAACCCACCCGAACGCAAGCTTCCCTGCCTGTCCACAATCCTGCCCTCGATACCCTCAAGCACCTCTCGGAGAACACCCCATGCAGAAGATCTGCATCGCGCTCGTAGTCGGAAATCGCGGCTTTTTTCCAGGGCACTTGTGCGAGACCGGGCGGGCCGACATGCTCGACGTGCTCGCCAAGGCCGGGTTCGAGGTCGTCACGCTCTCGACCGGCGACACCCGCTTTGGCTCGGTGGAATCGCTGGACGACGCCCAGAAGGCCGCCGATCAACTGAAGGCCCACGCCGGCAAGATCGACGGCGTGATCGTCACGCTCCCCAACTTCGGCGATGAAAAGGCGATCGCCAACACGCTCCGCTGGTCGGGCCTTCGCGTTCCCGTCCTCATCCACGCCTTCAACGACGACCCAGCCAAGATGACCATCAAGGACCGTCGCGACAGTTTCTGCGGCAAGATGTCGGTCTGCAACAACCTCCGCCAGTACGCCATCCCCTTCTCGCTCACCCGCCTGCACACGGACGACCCGCGTTCCGTGACATTCGCCGCGGACCTGGCCGATTTCGCCGCCACCTGCCGCGTGGTCCGCGCGATGCGTGGCCTGCGGATCGGCGCCCTGGGCGCCCGCCCCACCGCCTTCAACACCGTCCGCTACAGCGAGAAACTCCTCGAGCAATCCGGCATCAGCGTCGAGACCATGGACCTCTATGACTTCTTCGGACGCGTCAACAAACTCGGCGACACTGACCCGCGCGTGGCCGCCAAACTCAAATCAATCCATGGCTACGTCAACACCGGAAACGTGCCGCAACTCCCCGTCCTCAAAATGGCCAAACTCGGCGTGGTCCTTGACGAATGGAAGCAGCAGGCCCGCCTCGACGCCACCGCCATCCAGTGCTGGACCGCGATGGAAGAATTCTACGGCGTCGTCCCCTGCACGCTCATGAGCATGCAGTCCAACGACCTCTCGCCCAGCGCCTGCGAGGTCGACGTCGTCGGCACCGTCGCCATGGTCGCCCTTGCACGCGCCAGCGGCAAGCCGGCGGCACTGGTCGACTGGAACAACAACTACGGCACCGACCCCGACAAGGGCGTCGTCTTCCACTGCTCAAACCTGCCCAAGGACATCTTCGTCAATAACGCACCTGCGATGGACTACCAGGAAATCATCGCGGGCACCGTCGGCAAGGACAATACCTACGGCACGGTCGTCGGGCGCGTCGCCGCCGCTCCGTGTACCTACCTCCGCATCGGCACCGACGACCAGCAGGGCCGCGTCCGCGCGTATCTCGGCGAGGGACAACTGACCAGCGACCCGCTCAACACCTTCGGCGGCGTCGGCGTGATCCAAGTCCCTCGCTTCCAAGACCTGCTCCGCTACATCTGTCAGAACGGGTTTGAGCACCATGTGGCGATCACGCCCAGCCTGTGCGCCGCGGCGATCCGCGAAGCCCTGTCAACCTATCTCGGCTGGGACATCCACCACCATCGGTAGATCGCGCTGCGACCCTGTCCGATCGTGTGAAATCAATTTTCGAACCATCGACTTCAGTCGGGGCGTGGAGCATGCGGCACGACAGCGTGCTGCATGATGCAACCTGAATCATCTGTGACGTGCGTCAACTTGCGATGATCTTGTCGAGCATTTCTGAGAGTTGCTGCATGCGCTTCACGTCACCGCCGCCCATCTCGATCGTCGCCCAGCCGCCATCGCCGCCGGTGTAGCCGATGTCGTCGAGCGCCTTCATGACCAACGGCCAGTTATTGTCGCCCTCGAGCAAGTCGACCTCGAAGCCCTTCCACGTCCCGTTGTCGTTCATCTTCTTGCGGCTGAATTCCTTGATGTGCAACTTGCCAAGTCGATTGCCGAGGATGTGAATCCACTGCTCGGCCCAGCCGTACCTCGCGATGTTGCCGACGTCGAAGTGCCACTTCACCCACGGCGACTTGAACTCGTCGACGTAGCGGGCCGCCTCCATCGGGCTGAGGAGGAAGTTGTTCCAGACGTTTTCGATCGCGATCTGGACCTTCAATTCCTCCGCGATCGGCAGGGCCTTCCTGATCTGCTCGACCGACAGATCCCACGCCTTGTCATACGGCATCTTGTCGTTGACCACCGCGGGCACGAGCAGAATGCTCGTCGAGCCGCAGGCGTGCGCATCGCGCAGGCACTGGATCATTCCCTCGAGGCCCTTCTGACGAACCGCGGCATCGGGGTTGTTGAGGTGGTGCTGCCAGTGGACCGAGTCCACCATTCCGTGCACATTGATGCCGGTTGCCTCCATCGCCTTGGCGACGTCGCTCATCGAGATGGAGGTGGGACTGTCCATCTCCACGCCGTCGAATCCGGCGTCCTTGATGATCTTGAACTTCTCCATGACGTTCGCGCCATCGCCGCACATCCCAAGGCCGACGGCCTTGCGCATCTTGCGCGGCCCGGTGTTGGGCCGGACAGGCGAAGTTGCCACGCCAAATCGGGGAAGCGATCCGGCCGCCGAACCTGCAGCCGAAGCCGACCCTACGGCGGCAATCGCCGCGCCCGCTGCCACATTCACGAACGAACGACGAGAGAGTTCCGACATCCGACACCTCCGCCAACCAAACCCGTACGAAACTCGCGGGCATCGCCGCGACGATGAAATGCCACGCGCAGCCTAGCAGAATCGCGTCACGCGGCGGGCATCGGGCGCTCAACGCCGCCCGTCATCGATTCCTGGGTGCGCTTCACAAAGCCAAACCAGATGATGAGGAACAGGGGATACAGAAGCCCGAACAGCCCGCCGATCACAAACCCGATGACGAGCCCGATACTTCCCATCGGCCCTTGCATCGCCTTGGCGGTTGGGTTGTCTGGGTTCTGGGCAGCCCAATGCTGCATCACCGCTTGCTGCTGCAGTTGCAGCCATACACCGATGGCGAACAGCACGATGGCGAACCCCGCGTAGGCAAGGTGCAGGTGCCGACCCGCGATCTTTCGGCCGAGCGTCATTCCTCCAGCGACGATCAGCACGATGTCCGCCACCACGCCCGCCGCCAGGTGGATCATCATGCCGGGCGTGATCTGGCTTGGCGGCATTTGGCTTTGCATCTCCGGCGGCATCATCGCTTGGCCGAAAACAGAGGCAATCACACCACACCCGGCGCAGCCCACCATGATCGCCCCGATCACGATGCTCGTAATTCCGACCGCCTTCGGCCAGCCCGGCGGCTCGCGCATGTCCACGTCGTAGTCGAGCACCGGAGAAGTACTTTGGCTCATCGCGACCCCTTTCGAGACGTCCGAACAAACCCATGACACCGACTGCATCAGAGTGTACCGGACTCGAAGCCAAGGGTTCCCGCGAGCGCCGATAGCCCTCAGCAACTCAAAATGAGCGGTTTTGCCTTGGCGGAGTCCTTTCTCCCCTTTATATTGAGGTCTTCCGCCCATTCTCTTGAGAGGAGAGACAGATGCACAGGATTCATGTTGGAGTTGTGGTTACGTCGGCACTCGTCGCTGCGTCAGCGTCGGCCAGCGTCATTCAGTTTATGGCGACCGACGGCAACAAACTGTTCCGCGCCGATTCGACCGGACACGTCGATGCGCCGATCACTTTGTCCGCGCACATTCAGTCGCTCACGTTCGTGCCCGGCGGGTTCTCCATCCCGGGTGCCGGCGGCGGCACCATCGTCGCCTGCGCAGCCGACCCGGTCGCCGGCAAGTGGGCCGTCTATCGCATGGACGATCCCGCGGGCGCCGCCACGCTCGTCAAGATCGGCGAAACCACCTTCGGAGTGGGCTCCCTGGCGTTCGGGAACGACGGTATGTACGGCGTCGACGCGTCCGCGAATCCCATCCGCGTTCGCAAACTCAGTTCCACCGACTTCTCCACCACGCAGACCTGGTCGACGGGCGTCAATGTCTCCGGCGGCGGCGGCCTCGCGTTCGACCGACCCAACAACCGCTTCCTCCTCACCGACGCGACCAACAACCGCCTCATGAACTGGACGCCCGGCAACAACGCGACCAGCATTGGTAACATCGGATTCGGCTTCTCCAACAACGGCGTGGAGTTCATCCAGGGTGATCTCTTCGGCGCGCTCCGCCCTGATTCACCGGGCAACACACTCCGCTTCGGCAAGTTCAATACCGCAACCGGCGCCTTCACAACCCTCGCGACCACCACGGGCATCGTGGGCAACGGAACGGGCTTTGTCGCCATCCCCGCGCCCGCCACGCTCGCACTGGCCGGTCTGGGCATGTTCACTTCACGCCGCCGCCGCTGATCCACATTCTGCGACGCGGTTTCGCTTCTATCACGAATTCAACGAGAAACGCCGGGGCACAGGCCTCGGCGTTTTTCATTGAGCGTCATTGAATCGCAAGCCGCTCCGGTCGCGCCAACTTTCTATCAATCCTTAAACCCATCCGAGTGCGCATGGCAATTCGTGCACGTCCGCCCGGGATTGTGATTGTGCGAACTTGCTTGCGTGTAGCGGTGCCAATCCGGGCTGCTGCGGTGGCAGGTGTCGCACACGTTGTCGTACACGCCGTCCAGATCGCCGTCCTTATCGCAGAACGAGTGGAGCGCGGGTTGTCCCACATCAGTGCCGCGGCTCTCGAACGTGACGGGCCGCTGGAGAGTCGAGTCCTTGGGAGTCACGATCGCCCGCATCATTTTCAGGTTGCGATTGCCGAAGCGGTTGAACTCGCCGTCGTGCGGGTTGTGACACACCACGCAGGTGTGCCCCTTGTGGTTCTTGGCCTTCACAGGCGATGAGCCCGCCGGGCCGTGGCACGAAAGACACAGTACCTCAACGTTGGTTCCGATGAGCAGGTCGGGCGTCTTCCCCGTGTGGGTCAGGTGGCAGTCTGAGCAGTTGTGCTTGGCGTTGAGCATCGAGACTGGCATGTTGGCCGGGCGCGAGAGCCCCGCGAGGATCGCCAATCCCGTGACCGCGAGCACCGCGATGCCGCCAGACAGGAGAGTCCTCTTCATTACTTCTTCCCCCCTTCCGCAATCACTTCGACGCGCCGGGTCTGGTTGCTGGTGATATACAGGTCTTTGTTCTCGCCGTAGATCAGCACGTCGAGCGGCAAGCGGAGTTGCCCCACCTTCTCCCCGAATTCGCCGATCGTGGTGACTTCCTGGCCCGTCGCGCGATCCATCACGGCCACGCGTCCGAGGAACCCATCGACGACGAAGACATGCCCGGACTCGCCGAGCGCCAAGCCCTGCGGCTTGGAGAAGAAGTACCCCTGTGTCCCCCCGCTCCCGGAGATCATGCCGTGGTAGGTACCGTCGTACCCAAAGATGATCACCCGCGGTTCGATCAGGTTGTCGATGTCCCCGCCGTCCGCGACGTAAATCTCTTGAGCGGCGGCATCAACCGCGAGACCTGTCGGGTGCTGGAGCAGGTGATTCGCCAGCCCCGGCCCCGAGATCGTCGAGACAAGCGTCCCGCTCCCCTCGAGCGAGAAGACGCGGATGCACTTGGCGCCGGTGTCAACCGCAATGAGCCGATCGTGTTCCCCATCGATGGCCATTTCAGTAGGGTCGTTAACGCTGATCCCACCAAACTGTCCAAGGTATGTGCCCGAAACATCGAACATATCAATGCGGTCGAGCGACTCGTTGCCGACGTAGACCCTTCCGCCGTGGGCGGCCAGGCCTGTGACCTTTCCATCAACCCGCATCGACGACAGGTACCGGCGATCAGTGGGATCGATTCGGACCACGCTCTTGCGGTCGTAATCCGTGACAAACATCCGCCCGCCCTCGTCGGCCGCGATACGCGTGGGCGATTCGAAGCGTTGAACCAGCAGCGGCCTCCCGAACTGCGCCAGCGCGGGAGCCGCCATCGACGATGCCGCCACCGCACCAAGGACTGCGATTGACCTTGCTCTCATGCGAACACCAGAGCCTTTCTCCAGCCTTGAAAACCGAACACCGTGCGAATACCTGATCTGTACGTCCTATTTATCACGCCTTCACCTCGATAGCAAGCCCAGCCACTAAAAACATGAGAGAACCCGGTATCTTCCCAGATACATCGCCGCACGGTAAACACGGCAACAAGATTCATCGCTTCATCCGGATCAACGGATAGACGCTATACTCCGCCCATGCCAAGCCCATTCCTCGAGCGTCTCTCCCGCGGAATCGTCGTCTTTGACGGCGGCATGGGCACGCAGATCCACAAGGTCAACCTCTCGCTCGAGCATGACTACTGCGGCTGCGAAAACTGCACCGACATCCTCTCCGCAACGCGCCCCGATGTCATCCAGGCCATCCACGAGCGCTACTTCGAGGCTGGCGCTGACGTCGTTGAGACCAACACCTTCGGCGGCTCAAAGCTCGTGCTCGCTGAGTTCGGCATCGCCGATCGGACCTACGAGATCGCCAAGAGCGCCGGCGAAGCGGCCCGGGCCGCGGCTCGCAAGCACTCCACCAAGGACAAGCCACGTTTCGTCGCCGGCTCCATGGGCCCCGGCACCAAGCTCATCACCCTGGGCAACACCACCTGGGACTCGATGCTCGACGCCTATCGCGAGTGCGCCCGCGGCCTGATCGACGGCGGCGTCGACCTCCTCATCATCGAAACATGCCAAGACCTCCTGCAGGTCAAGTGCTCCATCAACGCCGCCCTTGCTGCCCTCAGCGACAAGAACAAATCGCCGCTCGACATCCCCATCATGGCCAGCGTCACCATCGAGAGCACCGGCACGATGCTCCTGGGCACCGCGATCGAAGCGGCGGCCACGGCGCTCGCCGGCTATCCGATCATCTCGCTGGGACTCAACTGCGCGACCGGCCCCACCGAGATGACCGAGCACGTCCACTGGCTCGGCAAGCACTGGCGATCCAACGCCCGCCACCTCTCGGTCATGCCCAACGCCGGCCTGCCCGTGCTCCACGAAGGCCGAACCGAGTATCCGCTCAAGCCCCAGCCGTTCGTCGAAGCCATGCAGCGCTTCATCGAGCACGATCACGTGAACATCGTCGGCGGCTGCTGCGGCACAACGCCCGACCACATCAGGCTGCTCTCCGAGTGCGTCGAATCCACACGCCGCCACTCGGCCTCATCGACACATCGCTACCGCACGACTTCGCTCCCCAAGGGCGTCACATCGCTCTACTCCGTCGCAGACTATCGCCAGGACAGTTCGTTCCTGATCGTGGGCGAGCGGATGAACGCCTCGGGGAGCAAAGCGTTCAAGCGTCTGCTCGAGGCCGAGGACTGGGACTCGATCGTCTCGCTGGCCAAAGAGCAGTTGCGTGAGGGCGCGCACGTGCTCGATCTCAACGTCGATTACGCGGGGCGTGACAATGCCCGCGACATGGCCGAGATCGTGAAGCGCGTCGTGCGCCAGGCCGACGCGCCGCTCATGCTCGATTCGACCCAGATCAAGACGATCGAAGCCGGCCTGCGCCACGCCGGCGGCAAGTGCATCATCAACTCCGCCAACTTCGAAGAGGGCGACCATAAGTTTGACGAGGTCATGCGCCTCGCCAAGATCTACGGCGCCGCCGTCGTGATCGGCTCGATCGACGAGGACAAGCAGGCCAGCATGGCACGCACCGCCGATCGCAAATTCTCGATCGCCGAGCGCGGCCTGCGCCGGGCCGTCGACGTCTTCGGCCTCGATCCCGCCGACATCCTTTTCGACCCGCTCGTGCTCCCGATCTCCACGGGCATGGAGAGTGATCGGCGCAGTGCCCTTGAACTCGTCGAAGGCATCCGCCGCATCACCGACGCATTCCCCGATTGCCAGACCGTCGTCGGTCTCTCCAACGTCTCGTTCGGCCTGAATCCCGCCGCTCGCCTCGTCCTCAACTCCGCCTTCCTGCACGAACTTCGCAGCGCCGGCCTCACCGGCGCGATCGTCCACGCCGGAAAGATCCTCCCGCAGAACAAGATCCCCGACGACCAGTGGGCCGCCGCGCTCGATCTGATCTACGACCGGCGCGAGAAGGGAGATCCTCTCGCCCGATTCATCGAACTCTTCAAGGACGCCTCCGCCGTGACGACGACCCGCGAGGTGAAGAACCTCAGCGTGGAGGAAAAACTCCGTGCACATATCATCGACGGCGAGAAGCAAGGTCTGAAAGAGACACTCGACACGGCCCTCGCCAAGTACCCACCCCTCGACATCATCAACGACCACCTGCTCGACGGCATGAAGACCGTCGGCGAACTCTTCGGCTCGGGGCGCATGCAACTCCCTTTCGTGCTGCAATCCGCCGAGGTCATGAAGATGGCCGTCTCGCAACTCGAACCTCTGATGGAGAAGAAAGCCGGCACAGCCAAGGGCTCGATCGTGCTCGCCACCGTCAAGGGCGATGTGCACGACATCGGCAAGAACCTCGTTGACATCATCCTCACCAACAACGGCTACAAGGTCATCAACATCGGCATTAAGCAGCACCTGCCGCAGATCATGGCCGCGTACCACGAGCACAAGCCCGACGCGATCGGACTCTCCGGGCTGCTCGTCAAGTCCGTCAACGTTATGGAAGAGAACATCGACGAACTCAACCAGGGTGCTGACAGACCACGCCTCATCCTCGGCGGCGCCGCGCTCACGCGTCATTACTGCGAGGGACACCTCCGCCCCAAGTACAAGGGCGAGTGCTACTACGGCAAGGACGCCTTCGACGGCCTGCGCATCATGGACCTCATCACCTCCGGCAAGACCGGCCAACTCGCAACGGAGATCGACGAGCGGCAGGGCAAGCGATCCAAGGCCGAGGAGATGATCGTCGCGACACGGGCCGCAAAGCTCGCCAGTGCACAGCGTGATCAAAGCGAGGTCGAACCAACCGCACAAGGCAGCGGCACATCGACCGCCACGTCGAAGTTCCGCTCCGACGTGAGCACGCGCGTCGCCGTCCCCACTCCTCCCTTCTGGGGCACGCGCGTCGTCGAATCTCTCGACCTCGACGACATTTACCCGTTCATCAACCCCGTCGCGCTCTTCCGCGGGCAATGGGGATTCAAGAAGGGCTCGATGTCCGACAACGAATACGACGCGATGCTCGAAGACAAGGTCGCGCCCATTTTCAATCGCCTTCAGACGCTCTGCAAGAGCGAGCGCATCCTTCAGCCCCGCGTCGTCTACGGGTATTTCCCCTGCAATTCCGACGGCGACGACCTCATCATCTGGGACTCTCAGTCAGAGTCCCCCACTTCGTCTCCGCGTCTCTCCGTCTCATCGTCTCTCCACGAACGCCTCCGCTTCACGTTCCCACGCCAATCCGACAAACGCCGCCTGTGCATCTCCGACTTCTTCCGCCCGATCAACTCCGGCGAGATCGACGTGATCGGCATGCACTGCGTGACCATGGGCAAACGCGCCAGCGAGGCCGCCAAGACGCTCTACGCCAAGCACGAATACCAGGAATACCTCTACCTGCACGGCATGGGCGTCGAGACCGCCGAGGCCCTCGCGGAGTTCTGGCACAAGCGCATGCGCCAGGAGCTGGGCATCGCAACCGACGACTCGCCCAAGATCAAAGAACTTTTCACGCAGCACTACCGCGGCAGCCGCTATAGCTTCGGCTATCCCGCCTGCCCCGACATGAGCGACCAGGAAAAACTCTTCGCGCTGCTCGATCCATGTCGCATCGGCTGCGAACTCACCGAGAATCACCAGATCGACCCCGAGCAATCGACCAGCGCGATCATCGTGCACCACCCCGAGGCCAAGTACTTCAACGTGTGAGCCATGCAGAAGTTCACGCTCAACATACACGCCGTACTCTCCGGGTGGGCAGACATCGCGTGTTCGATAGATGGCCATGACATCGGACTTCGTGCAAGTTACCTCCGCGATTCGCTCACCGAACTACTCACGCTCTCCGCCGGGATCGCCACATGCCACGGAGTTTTCACCGAACCGCGTCGCCTGCTTTGGGTAGTTGAACCTGGCGCCGTCGAATGGAACATGACGGGCTCGGACGAGGGCCTTTTGTCAATCTCAATTCTCGGCCACACGCACGCATTCCCGACACCGGGCAAGCATGAGCGCGAACTTGGTCTCGTGCATGTACCAGCGGCTCGTTTCGTTCGATCGGTTCTTCGTGCATTTGACGATCTCGCTGAGCGAACAAGCCCGAGCGAGTTTGAGACAGAATGGAGACACCGTTGGCCTCAGGATGGAATCGCTCGGCTGCGTGCGGCAATTCGTTCTGCGTGAGGCAATGAACCTCAATAAAAAAGCGACCGCGACTTTCGCCGCGGCCGCCTTTGATTTCGCTCAGTTCATGTCGCAAGCCAGATCCCGGCTCACTTGCTCTTGGCAAGTTCCTTCTCGATCAATTCCTCGATCTGCTTCTCGGCCTCGTCGCTGACGCCGACCGTCGTGAACAGGATCTTCCCCTCGCCGTCGATCAGGATCAGCGTCGGGATCCCCGGCACGTTGTACGAGCTCGCAAGATCATCGCCGCCGAGCAGGCACGTGTAGGTGTACTTCTGGTCCTTCATGTACTGGACGGCCTTCTGGTCCTTGCCGCGTTCCCACGTGTTCACGCCCGCGATCGTGACCTTCTTGTCCTTGTACTTCTCGTGCAGCGCCTGGATCTTCGGCATCGCCGCCTTGCACGGGCCACACCACGTCGCCCAGAAGTCCATCAGCAGCACCCGCCCCTTGTAGTCGGCGAGCTTCCATTCCTTGCCGTCCGCGTCCTTGAGAGCAAAGTCCTTGGCCGCGTCGCCGGCCTTCGCCGCCAACTTGGGTTCATCGTTCGCCAATTCCTCCGCGGTCATGGTCTTGGTCTTGTAGCCCTCCGGGGCGGCCAGCGCGAACACGCTCTCGCCCGGCGTGCTGTCGATCTTCACGTCACGGAACGTCGTCACGTTCCGCATCTTCTCGCCCGGCTCCTCGCCGCCTTCCTGCGTCACGATCATCTCGACGCGCCGCGGCAGTTTGTCGGCCACACCCAACGCGATCGTCTCGGCCAGGATGTACTTGGTATCGCCCTGCTCCATGACGCGCGTGCGCACGACCGTGTCGCAATTCACGCCGTCAACAACCTGCCGCTCACCCTTGGAGATCGATCGCACGCTCACGCCGGGCTGCTCGGGCATCCGGGCCTCGATGTACCAGTTCGGGATCAGCATCCCCGCCTCGTCGCGCGGGAAGGCCACACCATTCTGCGCGGGCATCTCGACCAGTTGCTTCTCGATGTGATCGATCGAACGCATCATCTTGCCGTCGAACACCGCCGACAGCTTCTTGTCGCCCATCGAGCCCTTGAGCGAGTAGTTGCCGATCGGCAGGCCCGCGGCCCCGTCCTTGAACACCACAACAATCTCACCCTCGATGGGCTTCTGACCGTCATACGAGGCCGTCACCTTGCACGTCAGGTCCTTGACCTTCTTGGCCGCATCTCGCGCCGCGTCGTATAGCGCCACGCCGTCGCCCTCGATCTTCTTGGTCTCTTCGGCCTTGGCTGGCGGCTCGATCTTCGTCGCGGGCACGCTGTTCTGCGCCACGCACGAACCCGAAATGGCGAGCAGAGCAGCGATGCACAGGATCTGACGTTTCATCGTAATTCCTTTTCAGTGTCCGGCCGCCATTGGTGGCAACTCGCCGGATGAGGTTCCCATTCGTTGTACAGGGTAGTTCCGCTTCCGCACGCGGGATTCTGGCCCGGATACCCAAATTCAAGGGGAACCCAGCCCGAAACTTCGCTAGATCGCCATCTTGATCGCCGCGGCGAGCAGGATCAGCGTCAGCACCACCCGCACCACCCGGAGCGGCAGCACATGAACAAGCCTCGCGCCCACCCAGCCGCCCAGCATCGCCAGCGGCCCGAGCCCGAGCACCAGGCGCGCCGCCTCCATGATCGTGTGTCCCTGCGAGCCGAGCGTTGTGCCTTTGACCGTCGCGGCGATCGCCGCCGTCACCACGATGATCGAACTGCTCACGCCGACCGCAACGCGCAGCGGCACCTTTGCAAACACCTCAAGGCCAGGCACAAGCAGCACGCCGCCGCCGATACCGAGCAAGCCGCTTGACATGCCCGCCCCCACGCCGATCATCGAGAGAACACCCCTGCGCGCCTCGCCAGCGTGCGTGCGTTCGGGCGTGTTGCGAACCACGCGGACGAAGTTCCATATGCAGTAGAGTCCGATCGCGACAGCGAGTATCTGCTTCAGGTGCGTTCCCTCGATCACGTTCGAGAGAAGCACACCCACGATTACGCTCGCCGCCACGATCGGCATCAGCATCTTCACCCATGCGAGATTGATCACGCCAGCACGTGTGTGCGCCGACACCGAGGGTATCGTCACAAGCACATTCACCGCCGAGGCCGCGGCCTGATACACGTGCTGCTCGCTGTGCGACTTGTCGTGATAGCCCAGAAAGATCGCCAGTCCCGGCAGCATCACAAGCGAGCCGCCGATCCCCGCGAGCCCACCGGCCAGGCCGCCACACAGCCCGATCAGGCCCGTCACGATCCAGAATTGAGCCCCGCTGTCAGGCATGGCTTGCGCCTCGGAAATCCCCCACCCGGCCAAGCACCGGGCAAGTCCCGGACATCGACGATCGTCGATCTCGCTCGCGTCAGAATAATCGGCACAATCGGCATAAACCGCACGGAATCGCCCTGATTTTCAGCACGAAACTGAAGATCGCACACTCGCACAGGGTCTCCGTTGTATGCTCTTCCAACTTTCGATCGCAACCAGAGACGCGCCCGTGCCTTGGGTGGGACTTAGGCAGGGTCGGGCCGATCGGCCTCGCGACCCTGGTTGCCGGAGGATGGTGGGTGCTTCCACAATTCCAGATCAGCAATGTCATAGCGCGCTCGCGCTGGGCCCACGCCGCCCTCAAGGCCGCCGCGACTCTCGCCACGCTCTCGCTCGTCGTGGGTTCGGCCGTTCTTGCCAAGGAATGGCGCAGCACCCCGCCGCTCGCCCGCGTTGTTGAGATCCCAGGGACGGCCAGTGGCGCCATGGATCTTCCTCCCATCGTCATCGAAGCGCCGGCATCGCTCGACGAGTCCGTCGACGACACCGACACCGTCGCCACCTCTGCGCCATCGTTGGCTGATGAGCCGATCGCCGGCGAACTCCCCGGCGGCGCGATCGCCAAGGCCGCGGACATCGACCCGCACACACTCGACCCACGCACCCGCTGGTTCAACGGCCGCCCCATCAGACCCGCGCGCCAGATGTGGATGATCGTCACCGGCTACTCGCCCGACTCTCGCTCTTGCGGCGAATCGGCCGACGGCATCACCGCCACGCTCCACTCTGTCGAAACCAACGGCTACAAACTTGTTGCGTCCGACCCTCGCGTGCTCCCCTACGGCTCGATGCTCACCATCCCCGGCTACGACAGCGACCTGGTCGTCCCCGTCCTCGACTGCGGCAGTGCGATCAAGGGCAACCGCCTCGACCTGCTCTTCCCCACCCACGAGCAGGCCCGCCAGTGGGGCAAGAAGAAACTCCTCGTCACTATCTGGGCCTACGCCGACGGCAAGCCCGCCGACAATCCCCGCAAGTTGCGGTGAGCCCGCTCCCACCGTTCCGCTGCCCTGACTACGTAGCCCTGAAACCCTTCCTCACCCCGCCGTCACCCCGCCGTCACGCCGCCGTGACGCCGCCAATCGATGCCAATGAAAAACGCCCGCTATCCGCGGGCGTTTCTGTTTCAACTGCAGAACGAGGCTTAGGCCTTGGCCGGCGTCGCGGTGCTCGCCTTCTTGGCGATCTCGACAAGTCGATCGAAGAGCTTGGGGTCTTCGATGGCGACTTGGCTGAGCATCTTGCGGTTCAAGACGATACCCGCCAGACGCAGGCCGCCCATGAACAGGCTGTAGCGTGTGTCGCGCAGGCGGCACGCGGCCGTGATACGCGTGATCCACAACGCACGATAGTCACGCTTGCGGTTGCGGCGGTCGCGATACGCGTACACGCCGGCGCGGATGATCGCGTTCTCGGCGCGGTACTTGTGCCGGCTGCCGGTGCCGAAGTAGCCGCGAGCGGTGCGAAGAATTCTCTTACGGGCTTGGGCGCGAGCGGCGCCTTTTCGAACGCGAGGCATGGACAAACTCCCAAACAGACGGCTCGTGCGGGGCGACGGGAAACTCCCGACGACTTGAACCCGACGCGCACGGAAAACTCAACTCGATTATTTCGACGCCTTGGCCTTCTCGGCCTTCATCGCCTTGCTTTGCGCTGGCGACGGACTGCGGCGAAGTGCCGTACGCGGCTGGTCGCGGCCACGCAGGCGACGGAACAGCAGTTTTTCCAGCCGCTTGGCGTCGGCGTTGGCCATGTACGGGTCCTGACGCAGGTGACGCAGGCGCTTTCCGCCCTTGCCCGAGCGGAGGTGCTTGTGATTGGCCGAGCGATGACGGACCTTCCCGGACTTGCTGATCCGAACACGCTTCAGGAGGCCTTTGTGGCTCTTGTTCTTCATGGCTTCACCAACACTCCAACTCAGGCAGGCGAATGGTCGCCGCGAAACAACATGACAACCCCCAAGCCCTCCGAATTCGACACCCGAAGCGCTCAGGCAGGGCCGGGATAGTAGACGTCTCCCAATGCCCCAGCAAGTCCCAGACAAACCACCGGGGACCTACCGAGAGCCAAACGCGGTGGACACATCGCATGACATATGAGCCCATGGCGTCACGGCCCAAGGAACGCGTCGGCCGCGGAATCGGGTGTCTCGACGCCCTTCAAGGTCGGGTCAGAGTTCATCATCGCCGCCCTGATCTGGTTCTCGACTCCACGGGGAAGCCAGATGTTGTCGCCGTTGGAAAGAACCGGGGTCGAGTGCCACACCACCGAGCCATCGGCGAAGAGCACGTCTTGTCCGCTGCGTGCGTGGTTGCTGGAGTTCTCGAAAGGATAGATCACGCCGCCGGTCACGGCGCGCCGGACCACCGGCGAACGATCGGCCAGGATCGCCGTGCGTGAGGGCTCGCTGAGCCGCGAATTCGCGCTCCCTCTTTGGATCTGATAGCTGTAGGACACTTCGTCAAGGCACTTCCAGTCGATGGCGTGTGGATCCTGCATCTCGGTGCACGCGACCGGGTTGCCCGGGCAGGCCAAGGCCTTGAGCGAGGAAAAGCCGCCGCGTACCAGCGTGTAGAGATTCGCGGAGTTGGAAGCGGCCGTGCCGACATTCCACCAGCGTTGATCTCCGCCGCCGAGAGAAGCGGTTGCGATGGGCATCGAGTCGCGGTACTGATTCGCGTATTGGCCCAAGGCTCCGGCCACATCGCGCAGATTACCCGTGCAGGCCATGCGTCGCGCCTGGTGATCACCCGCCGCCAGGAGCGGCAGAATTACTGATGTGCCAAGGAGCAGTGTGGCCGCGATCGTCACGATCTCGCGCCACGACCATCGCGAACCGCCGCCCGACGCAACCGGTATCCGCAGGCGACGATGTGAGTCTTCGGCCAGCATGACCAGTTCGAACGTGCGATCGCACAAATCCTGATCGAACTCGATCGCGTGGATCTTTGCATTCACCAGGGCACGGAGACCGACGTGCCGTGCCGCCCGAGCGTCCGCCGCGACGATCTCTCGCTCGGGCGGGTTCAATTCCATGAAGTCCACGTCGTCACGCGAGAGTGTGATTGTCATCGGGCGTGCGTGCTCGCGCACCTTGGCCATGATCTCATCCGACTCGTCGCGTCCCTCGAATCCGAGCGGCGTATCAATCAGGCCCAGGACCGCGGCAATCTTCTCCGCTCGCGCCCGGTGCTGCTCGGGCACGCCCGCAATCACATAGCCCGCGTCGATCAGTGCCTCGAAAGCGGCGTCGTCGGCCGGCGACAGGCAGGCGTCTCTGTCAGCACCCTCGCGCGGGGTTTCTGACTCGGGTTGGTTGGGTCGCTCGCTCATCCCTCACGGTTCTCCCTGTCGCCATTGGCTCTTCCAGAGCCGCCGGCCGCGAGTGCCATCCACTTCTTGCCAAACGCCGCCACCGCTGCATGGAGCCTCGACTTCACCGTCCCGAGCGGAATCCCAAGGTCGTCCGCGATCTGGGCGTAACTCAGTCGCTGGAAGTAGGCCAGGAGCAGGATTTCTCGGAGCGGGAGCGGCATCTCAGCCAGCACCCGTTGCACTTGGGTATCCCGTTCCTGGGCATCCATGGCGGCGTCGGGCGCCGGGATATCCACCTCCAACAGATCGATGTACGTCGTTCCTCCGCCGTCCTCACCCCCGCCGCCCGATCGTGAAGCGACCGGAGCAGACAGGTCGAGCATGGGACGGCGTCCCCTCTTACGCAGCATGTCCCGTGCTTTGTTCGCCGCGATCGTGAACAACCATGGACGAAACTTCCGAGAACTGTCGAACGAGTCCGCCGAGAGGTGGACCTGCAGGAACGCTTCTTGGAACGCGTCCTGGGCCCCGGCGCGATCGCCCATGAGCCGGTATAGGAACCGCACAAGTTCTTCCTGATGGCGTTCGATCAATTGCCGGAGCGCGGAGTCCTCTCCCCGCCGGTAATAGTCGAAGAGTTGTTCATCGGAGAGTTGCATCACACGGGGAACCCCAAACGCGAACAGCCCACGAGCCATGCCTTCGGGCTCACGCTTGCACTTCCGATACGCTCCGCACCATCACAACGCCGGCCTGAGGTCCGAATTTCGCCAAACCGTCGGCCCTGAGCGATGGGGCTACTTCCCGGACGTATCGGTCATACGCCTCCCGGCTCGGGAAGACATATCTCGCCATGACGCGGGGCGGCCCAGCCGCCCCCACCTCTCGCCACGCCGAGCCCTCGATAGCCCCGCCCTGCACAACCTGCTCGATATGACTAGGGTGTCCCTCTGTCAGCCAGGCGATGTAGGCCTGAACCAGGGCTTCCCCGGGAAGGGTGGCACAGACGGAATAAACGAGATCTGGCATGAGCGGAATCCTAACACTTCTCGGCAAGGCACGTGGTACGAAGCAATGAGACGCCGGGATCGTCGTTTGACCCATGGATGACACGCGTGGCGAGCCGAGACGACCGAGAACCTGACGCGGGCGAACGGTTGGCCGACCTGCTGGCGTGCGCATCCGCGGGCGACAACGACGCTTGGCGGTCGATCATCGACTTGTACGCGCGACGCGTGTTCGCGCTGGCCAAGAGCCGTTGCGGGGATGCGGTCTTGGCCGAAGAAATCACCCAATCCGTCTTCGCGACCGTCGCCAGCACGCTGGGCACGGGCGGCTACAGCGAACAAGGCAAGTTCGAACCATGGCTGTTCCGTATCACCATGAACCGCGTCCGAGACGAGGCCCGGCGTGCCAAACGGGCCGGCGTGTCTCTGGAGAGCAACGTCGCTCCAATCCTTGCGGCCCCCACGCCTTCCCGCGGGCTTGGCCCCGACATACTCGGCAAACTCCGTCAAGGCCTTGGCGAACTGTCTGACGCCGACCGCGAGGTCATCGAACTGCGTCACCACGCGGGACTCTCCTTCAAGGAGATGACCGAGATTCTGAACGAACCGCTCGGAACGCTCTTGGCAAGACACCACAGGGCGCTCAAGAAACTCCGGAACTTCCTGGACGCGGCGGGCATCACCTCGCCCATCGGACACGACGAATCGATGGAAGACTCCACGGGGGGTGGGATCGAATCATGAACAACGACTCGAACAATCAACTGCGGTTCACCGGCGATTCGGGTCCAGATCCGGCCGACCGAATGATTGAATCAGCCCTCGACCAGATCGGACAGGCCGATCGGTTGAGCGCCCCATCGACATTGGAAAGCCGGGTGCTCGCCTCGACGCAGGCGTTGCTTGCCAAATCGGGCGTTGCTGATGACGCGCGCGTCATCACGCGTGTCAGGTCGTTCTCATGGAGTTTGCGTATCGCCGCGGCGATCGCGGTCATGGCCTGCGGCGGGGCGGCGTGGCTGGCCGTGCGCCCCGCGGTGCCGACGGTTCAGTCCTCGCCCGCCATGGCCGCCCTCGAAGAAGACATCGACGCGATCATCACCACTGCGTCCTTCGCCGACGCGAGCGTGGCCGACGAACTGGACAAACTCGACGCCGACACGCTGAACTTTGGACAAACTTCGGCCAGCCAGGAATGGCTGGACGTCATCGAAGAGACATCGCTGTAAGGGGCCGGGATTCAACGCCTGAACCGGGCGGGTGTTTGGTTGGGGGAACCGCAATGAACAAGTCACATGGAAGGCTCGTTGCCGCGACGATCTCGCTGCTCCTTGTGGGTGCTGCCTGTGCCCAGCCCGAACGCCGCCAGGAGCGTCAGCAGAATCGGGAACGCAATCCGGAGCAAGCCGTGCAACCCGGGCTACAAGACCGCCCGCTTCCGGGCGATCGCGACGCGACCGAGCAGCCACCGGTCGACCGCGACAAACTCAAGGAAGACCTGACGCGCCGCCTCGAAGAGACGAAACGGACGCAAGCCCGCCTCGAACAGGCCATCGCCCGACTCAACGACGGCGGCGACCCCGCCGACATCCGGCGTGAGATCATGCCCGGGCGATTCCGCGATCGCCTGCGTCGGGGCGCCCGTGACGATGCCCCGGGCCTTGATCGTCCCGTCGATTCGCCGCGCGGCGAACCCGGTAATCCTCCTCGCGGTCCACAGGGTCCCGGGCCCAAGGGCGACCGCGCCCTCACGCCCGAAGACCGCGACCGCCTGCTCAAGTTCCTCGATAAGAACATGCCGCGGATCGGCAGCCGATTCCACGAAGCGATGAAGGACAATCCTCAGGTCGCCGAAGGCCTGCTGAACAGGCTCGCGCCCAAGTTCCGTGAATTGGAGGCAACCGAGCACTCCCAGCCAGAACTCTTCAAACTCAAGGTTGAGGACGTCCGCGCGACCATGACACTGCAGGAAACCGCCCGTTCCTGGCGCATGAAACTCCGCGACAAGAACGCGACCGAGGACGAAAAGCGGCAGGCGCGCGAGGCGATCAACGATGCGGTCTCGGACCAGTACGACGCCCGGGCCGCGCTCCGCGAGCAAGAACTCAAGATGCTCGAGCACCGCATCGGCGAAGCCAAGCAAGAGATCGACGACATGCGCACCAAGCGTGATCAACGCATCAGCGACGAGGTAGACCGCTGGATGGGCGATCTGCGAGAGGTTGACCGGAAGCCGGGCGATCGATAGCGATACCGCGTTAGTGGGCCACGATCACGCTGGGTGTCATGAGGATGACCGGTTGCTCACGCAGCAGCAGCATCGCGTTCATCCCGTCGCGGAGCGCCGGCCACGCGTGCGGGCCGACGATCTCACTCGCCACCTTTGCGATCGGATCCATCGCCGCTTTCCCGCCGATCGGCGCGGATGCAAAGCCCTTCATCGCGTCGCGGATCACTTCTTCCAGAGGCTTGGGCCCGGGCAGGTCCATCACCTCGTACTCAGAGATCGAGAGCGAATCGGCCATGTCCGCGATCGCGTCGGAAAGTCCTCCGACCTTGTCGGCCATCTTCAGACCCACGGCGGATGAGCCCGAGAAGAGGCGTCCTTCGGCGGTCATTCCGAGATCGATGCCCCTTCGTCCCGCGGTGACGCGCGAGGTGAACAGGTCGTACGTCTCCTTCATCTTGCCGCGGACAAGTTCGATCTCTTCGGGGGACCAAGGCGCCGTGGAGCGGAACATGGCGGCGCGCGGGCCGCGCGAGCGTGTCACGACATTAACCTTGACCTTCTCGTACAGGCCCTGCATCGCGATCTTCCCGCCGACCACGCCGATCGAGCCCACGATGCTCGAGGGGTTCACGTAGATCTTGTCGGCTGCTACCGCGCAGTAGTACCCGCCGGACGCGGCCATGGAACCAACGCTGACCCACACGGGCTTCTTGGCGGCCAGGCGGCGCAGGCCCTGCCACATCACCTCGCTGGCGGTCGCAGAACCACCGGGCGAATCGATGCGGACGATGCACCCCTTGAAGTTGTCGTCTTCGAGGATGTCTTCGATGGCGTTGCGGATGGTGCGGCTGCCGACGTTCGTTTCGCCGCCAAAAAGTCCGCCCGAGGAACTGTCGCCGTCGACGATGACGCCGTCGATGTGAAGGACGGCGATCGCAGTGCCGTCGGGCGAGGTCTTGGGCTTCTGCGAGAGTTTCTGAAGGATGGCGAAGGGGTTGTCCATTGCCAGATCACTCGAGTGCTTCTTGATGAGCCCGCCGGACCAGGCGACGGTGCCGCCGAGGTGCTTGGCAAGATCATCGGATAGATTCGGGAGATCAACGACGCTGTCCACCAGCCCGAGCGACGTCGCCTGCTCTGCGTGGATCATCCACGAGGTTTCCATCGCGGCGTCGAGTTGCTGGTCCGTGAGTTTGCGGCCGCGCTTCATCTGCTCGCGTAGGTTCGCGTACTGCGAGTCGAGGAGTTGGTTGATGTTCTTGTCCCACTGAGGGCTTGGGGCTGCACGCCCCATCTGCTCCGAGGCACCCTTGTAGTCGCCGATCTGCACCATGTCTGCCTTGAGTCCCGCCCAGGCAAGCGTGTCGGCCAGGAACATCTCTTCCATGTACATTCCGGGCATCGATAGCGGCCCACCGGCCTGCGCGATCACGCGGTCGGTGTAGGAGCCGAGCAGCAATTCCGTGTTGCCGTACGCCTCGCCGAAAACGATCACTTTCTTGCCCGCGGCCCGGACGCGCCCGATCGCAGCCCCCAACTCTTCGATCTGCGAGACTTTCAGTTCGGGGTCCTTGAGGCGGACCAGGATCGCGTCGATCTTGTCCGAGGTCGCGGCGTCGTGCAGCGCGTTGATGACCTCGCGCAGCGTGGGTTCCGCGTCACCCTCCATCAGCCAGTCCATCGCGCCGGGGCGCTCCGGCATCGCGCCCTCAATATCGAGCGTCACGACCCGCGGGCCCGACTTGGTGCCATCCGCGGGCTGCGCCAGCGACATGGGCACGATCGAGGCCAGGGAAAGCAGGGCAGCGGACAGCAGGCGACGCTTCATCAGATACCTCCAGGAGCAACCGGGAATCGAACAAGAATGGTACCGGCGAGCGGGAGCCGGGGATGCACAGGGCCGATCATGCGTAGCCGAGGCGATCCAGGTCATCCTCGTCGAGGCCGAACTGATGCCCGATTTCGTGCAGGAGCGTGATCCGGATTTCCTCTTCGAGCAGCTCCCGGGCATCGGGCACATCCCAGCCGCCGACGAGGTCGAGGATTCCATCGCGGAAGAGGTGGATGTCGCTGGGCATGTCGGCGGCGTCGACGGAGCGGTCGGTGTTTGGAATGCCGGTGTGCAGGCCGCAGAGCGAGAGCACTTCGTCTTCGTCGGCGGGGTCGATATCGAGGTCTCGGAGTTGGTCGGGCGAGGGGCGGTCTTGGACAATGACGGGAACCTCGTCGAGCAATTCCGCGATGTGCTCGGGGAGCGAGTCGATCACCCTCTGGAGAATGTCATCAAACTCTCGCTGCTGTCGTGGGGTCATGGCGAACGTGGCCCTGCCGAGGTTGTCAGTGACGCTGGCGCGGCTCGTGGTGTTTGAACTCATGGGCGGTACGCGGGCCGAGCACGTCCTGTTCGGAGATGGGTGTGGCGATGATGGCCGGGAGGATGCGTACGCCGTCGATAAAAAGCCCGAGCAGGCCGAATGTGGTGAGGAGCGAGCCGACGCCGATGAGGGCGGTGCCGGCGAGACGGGCGATGGAGCCCAGCGAGCCGATGCCCATGGTGCTGGCAAGGTGGATGAGGTCGCCGAGCATGGCGACGCCCACCGCGCCAGCGAAGCCGTAAAGCGTTTGTCGGTCAACCTTGCCCGAGCGGAGGAGCATGGAGCGGGCGACGAGAAGGCGGGCGTTCGGACGGACACCCAGCGCGATGACGATGAGGCAGGCGCCGATCGCCAGGCGCAGGAGCACGCGCGTCGCAGAGACCGGCGAAGCGCCGAAATACGGCGTGGGGATCGCTATGTTGAACACCAACACCAGGCGCTGCAGCGCGAGAACCATCGGGACGTACGCGATGACACCCATGGCCGCGAAGAAAATCTGTCGCCCTGGGATTCCCGCGTGAGGGCGGATGAACGCGATCGCGCCGAGGCCCGAGATTGCAACCAGAGTGACCGCGAGTTCGCCAAGGCGTCGGGTAACGCCCTCCGAGATCGGCGAGGTAACGCCGAAGAGGGTCGCAAGGTCCTCGGTCCTGAGCAGCCACAGGATACAGGCGGCAAGCAAGCCCGCGGCAGCCCAGACGACCAGGCCCAGGGCGATTGGGACTCGCCAGATGATGGGTTTGAGTTCCGCGGCGTGTGGATCGACCTTGGCCAGGAGGGTGGCGGGGATCGCCAGGCCACATTCGGGGCAGATGGAGCGGACGGAGAGGCCCTTGAGGTTGTAGCCGCACTTGGCGCAGTGGAGATCGCCGGTCAATTCGCGCGCAATGGAATCCGGGCGCAAGGATTGATCGGACAGTTGCCCTGGATGTGCTGACCCGTCGTTGTTCAACGGTTCGGACGTCCTTCCGCGTTGCAGGGCGGCCGTATACTCCCCGCGAGGCAGGAACAGAATACCCGAGGACGCTGGATGACGCACGCCCGTATGACCGAATCGACCGAGCGAATTCGCGCCCTGCGAGACAACGTCCAGCGGGTGTTCCTGGGCAGCCGCGAGGCGGTCGATCACCTGATCTGCTGTGTTCTGGGACGCGGTCACGTCCTGATCGAGGACGTGCCTGGCGTGGGCAAGACCGTGCTTGCGACGGCCTTGGCCCGGAGCATGGACTGCACATTTTCCCGCATCCAACTGACCCCGGACATGCTGCCTTCGGACGTGATCGGCGTGTCAGTATTTGATCGCTCGACAGGGCAGTTTACGTTCAAGCCAGGTCCGATCTTTGCGAACATCGTGCTGGCCGACGAGATCAACCGCACCCCACCGCGGACGCAGTCGGCGCTGCTGGAGGCGATGAACGAGGCGACGGTGTCGGTGGACGGACGGTCGATCGAACTCGAGCGCCCGTTCATGGTCGTGGCAACACAGAACCCGTATGAATTCGAGGGAACATACCCGCTCCCCGAGAATCAACTCGACCGATTCCTGATGCGGATCAACGTCGGCTATCCCTCGCCGGCGGACGAACTGCGCGTGCTGGATGTTCGCCCCGCGAACGGCACGCTGCATGACTTGAAACCCGTCATCACTCGGGCACAGGTGATCGAGTTACAGGATCGCGTCGACCAGGTGAAGGTCGAGACATCGATCCTCGAGTACATCGTCGCGTTTGCCGGCGCGACGCGCAAGCACGAGGCGATTCACCTCGGGCTCTCCCCTCGCGGGGCCCTGGCGCTGGCCCAGGCGGCCCGTGCCATGGCGCTCTATGCCGGGCGCGACTATGTCGTGCCCGACGACGTGATCGCGAATGTTGAGCCGGTGTGTGTGCACAGGATCATCGCACGTGGCGGGGCGGGGCGCACAGGAACGCCTGTGGTCGATCTGGTGCGGTCGGTGCTGAGGTCTGTGCCAAGCCCTGCGTGAGCGGGAACGCATCGCCAAACGGCGCAATGCCGCATGGCACACGCAGAAGCAGAGCGAGCGGGGCAGCGGGCGTCTGGAAAGTGTCACGCCACGGCGGTCGGGGCAATCCATATACGGCCCGTGGTACGGACGGACGGGGCGTGAGGAGCGAGTGAATGGCGCGACGAGTGATTTTCCATGCCGCGGCCTCGGTCAGACTCGATCCGTCGCAGTTTCCACGCGACGAGCAGGGCAATCTCAAGCCGATTTCCCTGTGCGCGTGCGGCGTCTCACAGAAGTTTCCCCTCTGCGACGGCGCGCACAAGCGATGCAAGGACGAAACGCCGGGTGTGCTGTATGAGTACGACCCGCTGACGATGGAGCGGCGAGAGGCCGGAGTGTGCGAGATCCCAAGGACGGAACCGGGCGGTGCGTCTGGGGCGTGAGAACGCAACGGGGAAGCACGTCCCTAAGGATGCTGTTTCACGCCCGAGCAACGCGCGCTGCGATGGTCACACTGATGCAGGCGATTTCACAGCACACCAACATTGATCGAGCAACTGCAGCGGGTGAAGCGCGGTCGTGTCTGTGCCGTCGTGGATCTGATGGCGGCACGACGTTCCCGGCGCGACGATGATGGAACCCGGTTCCGCGCGGCGGACGGCGGGGAAGAGTGACAACTCGCCGATCTTCATCGACAGGTCGTAGCGAGAGCGGGTGAATCCGAAGGAGCCGGCCATGCCGCAGCAACCGGTGTCGAGGACTATCAGTCGCGCCCCCACTGCTCGGCGCAGCGCGGCCGCACTGGACTCGGCGCCCCACAGCGACTTCTGGTGGCAGTGCGCGTGAAGGAGCACGGGCGGGCCGAGCGGCCGCGGTGCGGGGCGGTTCGGATGCGTGTCCCAAGCGGCATCGATGAACTGCTCAACGAGCATCGCTTTCTTGGCCAGGGTGCGACGGAGTTCGATCGGCGAATGGAGTTTGAGAGAAAGCCAGTCATCACGAACGGCCGAGAGGCACGATGGTTCGAGGAAGAGAATCGCGCGGACGCCCTTGTCGTCTATATGCGGCTTGAGATTGTTGAGTGTGGCGTCGGCCTCGTCGATCGCCTCGGGGAGCAGGCCCATCGAGATCTTCACGCGGGCGCAGCAGCCGGCTTCCGCGAGTGAAACTCGGTACCCGAGCGATTCGAGCACTCGCTTAGCGGCAACACCAATGCCGCTTTCGTTGTACATCGTGAAGCAATCGCCAAACAGAACGACGTGCGGGCGCGGATCGACGGCGTTGGCCGAGTTTCTGGCCTTGGCGCTCGGATTGGCGGGACCGCTCGCATCGCGCGAATCCCAGAGCGATCTCAGCGGCGTGCTGAACTTCGGGAGCGAGCGGCGCGGGTCGATGTCGGCGATCGCGCCGGCGAGTAATCGCGACGGCCACATCTCGGCGATGATGTTCGACATCGCGGGCGCGAGCGAGCCAAGGCGATTCAGCGTGCGAAGGCTCGCCATCATGCGCGTGCCGAGCGAGGGCCGCTGCGTTCGATATCGCTGCGCGGTGTATTCGGCCTTCAGTTTCGCGATGTCGACGTTGCTGGGGCACTCGGTCTTGCAGGCTTTGCACGAGAGGCAGAGATCGAGCGTGTTGATCGTCTCCGGATCGGTCCACACCGCGTCGTTCGAATCAAGTTGGCCCGTAATCGCCAGGCGCAGCGCGTTGCCGCGTCCGCGGGTGGAGTGGCGCTCGTCGAGGGTCGCCATGTAGGACGGGCACATCGTGCCGCCTTGCTTTTTTCGGCAGACGCCGGCGCCGTTGCACATCTCGACCGCGGAATCAAAGCCGTGCTGCTCGGTATAGTCGTAGAACGTGTCGACATGCGGGAGCGCGAGCTGCGGGCGCGAGGGCTCCGGCATGATGCGAAGGCGCGTGGTCATGCTCTCGATCGGCGCGGGCGGCCCGCCGACGGCAACGATGTTTCCGGGGTTGAGCAGGTTGCGCGGGTCGAAGGCGAGCTTCACTTCGCGCATGGCGTTCATGAGGTGCGGGCCGTAGAAGTGCTCGAGAAGCGGCGAGCGAACGCGACCGTCGCCGTGCTCGCCGGACATGACGCCGCCGAGTTCCCGCGCCAGGTCGGCGATCTGCACGGCGATGGATCGCATGCGGGCGCGGTCCGCTTCATCGTGCAGATCAAGGAGCGGGCGGACATGCAGCACGCCGACGGAGGCGTGGGCATAGAACGCGGCACGCGTGCCGTGCGATTCGACGATGGCGCGGAATCGCCTGACGAACTCGGGCAGGCGCTCGACGGGGACGGCATTGTCCTCGACAAACGTCAGCGGCTTGCGATGCCCGGGAATGCCATGAAGCAGCGGCTCGCCGGCCTTGCGGAGCTTCCAGGCCTGGAGCATCGCGGCGGCGTCCGTGTGGCACGCGACGGCCTTGCCGGGCGTGGCACGTTGCAAGGCAGCGAACTTCTCGGGAAGTTCATCGCGCGACTCCATCGCGGAGTACTCGACGTAAAGGATCGCTCGCAACGCGCCGTCGCACGGCGATGGCATGAGGTCGACGTAGCGCCGGTATTCGGTGTTCGCGCGGGCGAGGTCGATGACGGTATCGTCGAGGAGTTCGATCGCCGTGGGACCGGTGGCGAGGATGGGGTTGACGGTGTCCATCGCGTCGTCGAGCGATGAAAACGCGACGACCGCCAGGCCGCGCGCCTTGGGTATGGGATGGAGAGCGAGTTCCGCGCCGAGCGTGACGGCGAGCGTGCCCTCGCTGCCGCAGACGAGGTGAGCGAGGTTGATGGCGCGGAGCCACGCCTCCATGGCGTCGGCGTTGACATCGGCGTGAACGGGCGCGGCACGCTCCATCTGGGAAAGGATGAGATCAAGGCTGTAGCCCGCGTTGCGGCGGACGGTCTTTGGGAATCGCTCGCGGATCAGCGCGGCGTGATGAGCGATGATCGTGCAGACACGCGTGCCGATCGCGCGGAGAGTTGGATCGGCGGCGCACGAGCCTTCGGCGAGGCGGTGGCGCGAGCCATTCGCGAGCGCGACGTCGACGGCGATCAGGCTCTCGGATGTCCGTCCGTAGCGGATCGAGCGAGCGCCGGCGGCGTTGTTGCCGATGCAGCCGCCGATGTTGGCGTGGCGCGAGGTGGCGGGGTCGGCGGCGAAGAACAGCCCGCTCTTGGCGATGGCATCGTTGAGATCGTCGACGGTGATGCCCGGCTCGACGCGGACGCGGCGGCTGGCGGGGTCGAGGCTGAGAATCGCGCGGCAATTCGGAGAGAAGTCGATCACCACGGCGCGGTTGGTGCATTGGCCGGCGAGGCTGGTACCCCCGCCGCGAGGGAGGATGGGGAGCGAGCGGGCGGCGCAGAACTCGACGGCGCGAACGGCGTCGGTGGTGTCGGCGGGGATAACGACGCCGATGGGCTCGACCTGATAGAGCGAGGCGTCGGTCGCGTAGAGCATGCGGTCGTGCGCGCCGAAGCGAACATCGCCTTGGACTGAATTGATCAACTCACGCGCGATCGCGGCGCGTTCGGATTCGGTGAGTACGGGCAGGCGATCGACCGCGTCCGGCGTCGTGCCCGCGGCGGGTGGTGGCGTCATGCGGCGAAACTATACGAGCGGCGTTACCGGCGTGTGACGAACTTTCGGGGCGCTCGGGAGTACATTCATGCCAGAGCGGTGGACGGGCCGACAATGCTCGTGCCGCTTCCTTCTGGAGAACTCTCATGCGCACCATGCGTCGCCCGTTTGCACCGCTCGCCCTGGTTTCGATCGCGGGGCTGGCCCTTGGCATCGCTCTGTTCGATCGGGACACGAAGGCCGATCCGCAGGGAGGCCCGCAGAGTGGAGTGCAGAACGCCGCACCCGCCAGCGCGCCGGCGGCGGGCGTGCTGTTTCGCGATCCGGTCGCGATCAAGGACACGCTGGCGATCCGGCGGATTGTGATGTACCGATCGGGCGTGGGCTCGTTTGAGCGCCGCGGGAGCGTGGAGAACGACGCGGAGGTGCAGCTTCGCTTCAAGACCGACCAGATCAACGACATCCTGAAATCGATGGTGGTGCTTGATCTCTCGGGCGGGCAGATCGCGGGCGTGAGTTATGGCTCGAAGGAGCCGCTCGATCGAAGGCTCGCGTCGTTTGGTATCGATATCTCGAGCAACCCGAGCATGATGGACCTCTTGGAGCAGTTGCGCGGTTCGAAGGTGAGCGTAACGACCGCCGACGGCACGGTGAACGGCACGATTCTGGGCGTCGAAGTGCGGGCCGAGGCGCAGGGCGAGTCGAAGGAACCGATCAAGGTGCCATACCTGAACCTGGTGACGGACAAGGGCATCCGCTCGGTGAGCCTGAAGACGGCGACGAACGTGACGCTGGACGACAAGGACCTGAACGAAGAACTGACCAAAGCGCTCAGCACGCTGGCCGAGTATCGCGCGGACAGGACGAAGACGGTCGACATTCACCTTCGCGGGCAGGGGCAGCGGAACGTCGTGGTGAGCTATGTGCAGGAGATGCCGGTGTGGAAGACGAGCTATCGCCTCGTGCTTCCGGAACTGGGTCAGGACAAGAAGCCCAAGGTGGTGATGCAGGGCTGGGCGATCGTTGAGAACACGACCGACGAGGATTGGAACAACGTGACGCTGTCGCTGGTGAGCGGGCGGCCGGTGAGTTTCAGGATGGACTTGTACGAGCCTCTGTACATGGGGCGGCCGGAGGTTCCTGTGCCGACGATTCCCGGCGTGATGCCGCGGATTTATGCGACGGGGACGGGAGGCGGCGGGCAGTCGCCGTTCCAGTCGGTACTCCAAGACAACCCCGCGGAAAAAGGCGAAGCCGACGATCAGATGGAAATGGCCAAGACCGACGCAGAATATCGCAAGGACAAGGCGGTGATGAGGTCGAGGTCGGCGGGGCGGCCGGGAGCGCCGGCGCCGTCCTCGGCACCCGGCACACCAACTTTTGCGGGCGGATTGGCGGCCGAACGAGCGGTGACCGGCGGCGACATGGCGGGATACGCCGCGGCGGCGATGGCGCAGGGGCAGGAGTCGGGCGAGGTGTTCCAGTATGAACTCACGTCGCCGGTGACGATCGAGCGCCAGCGCTCGTCGATGCTCCCCATCATCAGCGGCGACATCGAGGGGCGACGCGTCAGCATCTACAACCGCAACGACAACCCGACGAACCCGATGCGCGGCGTGGAGATCAAGAACACGACGAAACTGCAGTTCCTGCCGGGGCCGATCTCGGTGTTTGACGGGGCGGCATACGCGGGCGATGCGCAGATCGGTCACATCGCGCCGGGCGATCGGCGTTTGCTGGCCTACGCGGTTGACCTCGATGTCGTCGCGTCGCTTGAGGAATCGTCCAACAGCGAGGTACGGAAACTGAAGATCGTCGATGGCCTCTTGCAGCAGACCACCACCACGCGCACGACGGTAAAGTACACCTTCACGAACAAGGACACGGCCCGTGAGCGGACGGTGGTTGTTGAGCAGCCGCGGATGATGGGATGGACGCTGGTTGAGCCGCAGAAGCCCGCGGACCAAACCGAGGCGCTGTACCGGTTCGACGTGCCGATCGCGGCGGGCGGGAACGCCCCGCTCTCGATCACCAGCGAGATCACGCAGGGGCAGAACATGCAACTGCTGTCGTATGACCTCAACACGCTCTTGCAGTACTCGAAGAACGGCAAGGCGTCGGATAAGGTGGTCGAGGCATTCCGCGAGGCGGCCAAACGTCAGAGCGCGATCCATGACGTGGAGCGGACGATCGCGAAACTGGACGCGGAACGGAACGAACTGACGCAGGACCAGGCACGCATCCGCGAGAACATGGGGCGGGTCGATCAATCGAGCCAACTGTATCGGAAGTACATGCAGAAACTCACGGACCAGGAAGAGCGGATGGACAAACTGGCGACCGAACTAGACGAGAGCCGCAAGGCGCTGACGGCGGCGCAGAACAATCTGGCGGAGTACTTGCGCGGGTTGAATGTCGAGTGAGGAACTCGAATTGCCAGATGGCAGGCGGCCAAATGGCAAACCAAGAGCATCGCGATCGGAACTGGCCGCGGAGTGCATGACATGGAGCGGGCCCGCGCAAGCGCGGGTCTGCTACCATGACCGCCTATGGGTCGATCGGTCGTCTTGGTGGTGAATCAGAGCAAGCCCGAAGCACGCGATGCCGCGGGGCAGGTGCGCGAGATGATCACGCGCCGAGGCACGCTGGTGCGTGAGCGCGATACGCACGACCCCGAACCGTTCCCCGAGTGCGACCTTCTGGTGGTGCTCGGCGGCGACGGCACGTTGCTTGGTCAGGCGCGACGACTGGCCGGCTCACGCGTGCCGATGCTTGGCGTGAACTTCGGCAAGCTCGGGTTCATGGCCGAATTCGATCTTGAATCGCTGGACATGCACGCGAACCACATCTTCGGGAACGGCTCGCTGAGCCTGAAGCGCATGCCGAAGATCTCGGTGCGGGTGTTCGAGGCCCACGCGACGACCGCGCGATTCGAGGCGGTGTGCCTGAACGAGGCGGTGGTGACGGCGGGCCCGCCATTCCGTGTGATCACGGTGACGGTGGCGATCGACGGAGTGACAGGGCCGACATTCAGCGGCGATGGATTGATCGTGTCGACGCCACTGGGTTCGACGGCGTACAACCTTTCGGCGGGGGGGCCGATTGTGGCGCCGGGGGTGGATGCGCTGACGCTGACGCCGATCGCGGCGCACACGCTGAGTTTCAGGCCGCTGATTGTGCCATCGGACAGTCCGGTAGAACTGCGACTGCATCGGGTGAACGAAGCAACGGCGGAGAATCAGGGCACGACACTCGTGCTGGATGGGCAGATTCTCGAGCCGCTGCGGGAGCATGAGCGGGTGCGGATCGAGAGTTCTCCGGACGGCGTGTGGTTTGTGCTGAATCCGCGCGCGACGTACTGGGACACCTTGATCAGCAAACTGCACTGGGCGGCGTCGCCGCTGGCGCCGGAGTAGCGGCGGTCGACACTGTTATCGCGCGGCACGTTTTTCGGCTGCGCGTGCGTGGGCTTCCAGGCCTTCGATTCTTCCAATCTGTGCGGAATCGCTCACGACGCTTGCGAGGGCGGTGGCATTGTCGAGTTTCATCCAAGTTCGGATGCGAAGGAAATGGATGACGGAGAGACCGCCGGAGAATCTCGCAGTGCCGCCGGTGGGCAGGGTGTGGTTGGGGCCGACACCGTAGTCTCCGAAGACTTCGGCGCTGGATTGGCCGAGGAAGATCGCGCCGTAGTGGCGGAGACGGGGGAGCACGTCGGCTTCGCTGCGGACGATCACTTCGAGGTGCTCGGGCGCGATGCGATTGCAGACGTCGGCGGCCTCGGCGAGCGACGACGCAAGCACGATGGCGCCATTTGCGAGCGCCTTGCGTGCCGTGGGCGCGGTCGGAAGCGTCATGAGCTGCGAGTGCAATTCGGATTCCACGCGTGATGCGAGTAAATTGCTGGTTGTAACGAGGATCGGTACGGCATCATCATCGTGCTCGGCCTGGGCGAGAAGATCCGCGGCAACGATCGCTCCCTCGGCGGAGTCGTCGGCAAGAATTGTGAGTTCGGACGGGCCGGCGAGCATGTCGATGCCCACTTCGCCCGCGAGGAGTTTCTTTGCCGCGGTGACGTAGCGATTGCCGGGGCCGGCGATGACGTCGCACGCGGGGACATGAACGCCGAACGCCATGGCGGCGATGGCCTGAGCACCGCCGATGGCCAGGAGCATGTCGGCGCCGGCGATCGAGGCGGCCGCGAGCGTGGCGGGCGTGGGCTTTGGCGACGCGACTATGACGCGCTGTACGCCGGCGGCACGCGCGGTAATGGCCGTCATCAGGACGCTCGACGGCAGCGGGAAACGACCGCCCGGCGCGTAGCAGCCCGCGGCGTCGACCGGCGCCACACTGTGCCCGGCGCGGCCGGCGGGAACGGACACATCAAGATCGCGGAGCGATGCCCGCTGCGCCTCGGCGAATGTGCGTATGCGATCGGCGATGCGGCGGAGGAGCTCTCGATCGCTCGCGGAGAGCGACTTCTCCGCGGTGGCGAGATCGTCGCGTGTGTACAGCACTTTGCCGCCCGGCGCAAGATCACCGAGCGATGTTGCGATCTCCACGAGCGCAGGCTCCCGACCCGATCGCACACGCTCGATGATCTCCGCGGCCCGCGCGAGCGTTGCGGTGTCGACCGATGAGCCGCGCTTTGGCACGAAGTCGGCGGCGTTGTAGCGGCGTATGAGGCTCATGACTCAGACTCCGAGGCGTGAGGCGATGCCGGCGGGGCGTTGGGAGGTGTCGTGCTATTCGTTGCAGGCTTGGCGTTTCCGGGGCGGCGCGTGACCTTGAGCGCGCGGCGATCGAGCTCTACCGCAACGTCACTCAGCGACTTCCCTGTCGCGACGAGTTTCGTGAGCGCGAAATACAGCACATCCGCGGCCTCGGCGACGATGTGATCGGGCTGACTCGCTTCGACGAGTTCGTGGGCCTCTTCGAGAATCTTTGCTGCGAGCAGATCCGGGTTGTTGAAAAGCCGTTGCGTGTAGCTGCCCTCGGGCGCGGCGTGCTTGCGATCAACGAGCGTTCGCTCGAGCGCGGAGAGGCCCGGGCCAATGCCCGCATGTTCACCCCAGCACGTGGGCGTGTTGTTGTGACAGAACCCGGGCGGACGCTGGCGGACGACAAACCGGATCGCATCACGATCACAGTCGAGATCGACGCGGAGGAGGTCTTGCGTAGCGCCGGAGGACTCGCCTTTGATCCACAAGCCCCGCGTGCGTGACCTGTAGACGCCTCGGCGGAGACGGACGGCCTCGCGGAGCGATTCATGATCTGAGTAGGCAAGACCAAGTGCGATGCCGTGCTCGTTGACGACGACGGTTGGCCACAGACCATCCGGACGATCGGAAACAAGCGGCGCGGCGATGGCGTCGGCGAGCGACAAGCGACCGGTATAGATCGCCATGCCGACCTGCGCATCGGCGCCCATGCGATCGAGCGTCGCGATTTCGTCCGCGGTGGTAACGCCGCCCGCGATCGTGACGCGAACGCCTTTCGCGGCGTCGATGACCTCCCTGGCTTGGGCGACGTCGAGGCCCACGAGCCGGCCTTCTCGCTCAACGAACGTCACAAGGAACCCGGAGACGTAGGGCGCGATCCGGCGGAGCGCATCGGCGGCGAGTTCGCCGGTGCCCTCGCGCCATCCCTTCACGACGACGCGGCCGTTGAAACAGTCGACGGCGGCGATGAGCCTCTCGCGCGGAAGGCGAGAGAGCAGTTCGGGTTTGGCCGCGGTGCCGATGATGATCTTGGCGGCACCGGCATTAAGCCAGCGGACGGCGGTGTCGTAGTCGCGAATCCCGCCACCGACGCGGCACGGCGAACGGCGTGTAAGCGACTCGATCAACTCGCGGTTGCTGCCCGAGCCAATCGCGGCGTCGAGATCGATGACGGCAACTTCGCCAGCGAGGGAGAACTGGTCGAGGATGGGATGCGGATCGCCCGCATCGAGCGCCTTCTCGCGCCCGCCGACGAGTTGCACGGTCGAACCGCCCATGAGATCGATCGATGGGATGATCATGCGTTGGTCTCCATGCGGAGCGCGATACCCTGACGCTCGAGCGATTGCTTCACGCCGGCGACGGTCCACATGGCATCGTGAAAGATCGACGCGGCGAGCACGGCGTCGGCGCCGGAGCGGATCGCATCCGCGAGGTGCTCTGGGCCACCCGCGCCGCCTGACGCGATGACGGGCACATGCACGGCGTCGGACACCGCGCTGAGGAGATCAAGGTCATAGCCCGCGTGCGTGCCGTCGCGGTCCATGCTGGTAAGGAGAATCTCACCCGCCCCGCGTTCGACGCACGCGACAGCCCAATCGATAGCGTCAAGGTCGGTCGCCTCGGTGCCGGAGCGGATGACAACTCGCCAGGCGGGATCGGTGCGGGAGTGATCGCGCTTCGCGTCAATGGCGATGACGGTGCATTGCACGCCGAATCGCTCCGCGATTGCGGAGATGATCGAGGGATCGCGCACGGCGGAGGTGTTGATCCCGACTTTGTCCGCGCCGGCATCGAGGAGACGCCACGCGTCGTCGATGGATCGGACGCCGCCGCCGACAGTGAGCGGAATGGAAAGACGCGCGCGGATCGCGCGAACAGTCTCGGTCGCGGTAGCGCGGGCGTCTGGCGTCGCTGAGACATCGAGCATGACGAGTTCGTCGGCACCCTGCGATTCATACATCGCGGCGAGTTCGGCGGGATCTCCGGCGTCGCGAAGGCCCTGGAATTGCACACCCTTCACGACGCGTCCACCTCGCACGTCAAGGCATGGGATGATGCGGGTTCGCTCGGGTAATTGGGCAGCACGGGGGCTCGCGGCATGCAGCCATTCCGGCGGCTCGATTCGTTGCGTCGGAGACACTGAAGGAGATGTCGAGATCGATGACGGAACACCAGCAAGCCAGTCTCGCGTCAGTTCGAGACCGGCGAGGCCTGACAGTTCGGGATGGAATTGGCACGCCAGGAGCCCGCGATCGCGGAAGCACGCGACGAACGGGGTGCCATAGTGGGATGTCGCGCACTCAATATTCGGCGGCGGCGTCCGCAGGCAGTAGGAGTTTGCGTAGTAGGCCCAGAACCCGGCGCGCTCTCGCCACGGCCCGACGAAGTTCCATCCCATCTGCGGCACGCGGAGCGGGCGATCGGCGTTGATGCTCCTGAATCGAGTGACCGTGCCGGCCAAGAAACCAAGCCCGCGCACGCCGGGTGATTCCTCGCTCGATTCGGCGAGGAGTTGGAGGCCGAGGCAGACGCACAGCGTGGGCTTGCCGGCATGCATGCGTGCGACGAGCGGCTCGGCAAGACCGTGCTGGTGGAGCGCGTGCATGCCAGCGCCGAACGACCCCACGCCAGGGAGAACGATGTGTGAGGCCGTGGCGATGTCTCGCGGATCGCTTGAGAGCACGGGCGACGCGCCCAGACGCTGCAGTAGTGCGAGCATGGAGGCGGTGTTTGCCACGCCTGTCTTGATCACGACGATGTTGCTCACGACGCGAGCACTCCCTTGGTGCTGAGGATGGAATCGCCGTCGATCGCGATGGCCTGACGGAGCGCCAAGGCGAGGGCCTTGAAGGCGGCCTCGGCCTTGTGATGATCGTTCTCGCCGCGAAGGACATCAAGGTGGATCGCGGCCCGCGCATTGATCGCGAGAGTCTGCAAGAAGTGCGTGATGTTCTCGCAGGCGAGCGTGCCGATCATGGGGCGACGGAGATCGAGCGCCACGACCGCGGATGCGCGGCCGGACAGATCGATCACGGCGCGCGCGAGCGATTCATCGAGCGGTGCGTACGCGGAGCCGAAGCGGGCGATGCCGCGACGATCCGCGAGCGCGGTATCGAGGGCTTTGCCGAGCGTGATGGCACAGTCCTCGGCCGTGTGATGATCGTCGATGTGGAGATCGCCCTTGGCGATGAGGTCGAGCGAGATTCGGGAGTGCGTGGCGAGGGCGGTGAGCAGATGATCAAGGAATCCGATCCCTGTCGAGACGTTCACCTCGCCCGGCGCAAGCCGGAGAGCAACCTTGATGCTGGTTTCCTTGGTCATGCGCTCGATCGTGGCTTGGCGAGTAGACATGGCGGGCTCCGGAGGGCGGGTCTTGGGTTTGCGGTGAACGCGAGACGTCATAGCGGCTTGCGTTGGAATCAGACATGCTTGATGGTGCGAGTGGGCACGATGACACTCTCAAGAGCACTTGAAAGACGCGAGAAGTCGGTCTCGCGTGCGGGGATGGTGATGCGGAGCGCGTCTTCGAGGCCTGGACGATTGGTCCAGCGCCGGATCGCGATGCCGCGAGAGGCGAGCGCAGCGTGAATTTCTGCTGCTCGCTGCGTGCGAAGGAGCAGAAAGTTCGCCTGAGAGGGTTGGGTTTCGGCCCCCCACTGTGTCAGCGAGCGTGCGAGCACGTCGCGGTTGGCTTTCACACGCCGCACCTGATCGAGCATGGCGTCATGACCGCGTTCGAGAACCCGCGATGCGACCGCGAGTGAAAGACCCGACACGGGATACGGCCCGCCGGCAACCCGAAGGCACGAGATCAGATCCTCAGCCCCGATCGCGTACCCAACGCGAAGTCCCGCCAGCGCCCATGCCTTCGAGAACGTGCGGACCACAATCGCGTTCTGATGGCGAAGGGCCGCCGCGGTCAGGTCTTCTTCGGCGTATTCGGCGTAGGCAGCATCAACGATCACCAGCGAGGAACTCGCTGCCGCGCGCACGGCATCGCACACCGCGTCGACATCCTGGCTGGTCGCGACCGCTCCGGTTGGGTTGTTGGGAGAGACGATCGCGATTACGCCGGTGCTGGGCGTGATCGCCCCGAGCACATGCGCGCACGGGAAGGTCCCACCGTGCCACGCCACACTCTCCACCTGGGCCCTGGCGAGTTCCGCATAGCGTCGGAACATCTCGAAACTCGGCTCGGGGAGCAGGAGCGATCGCGCGGGGGAGAGTGTCATGCGACAGGCGCGGTCGAGCGCATCATCGCCGCCGGCGGTCACGATCACCTGCGACGGCCTCACGCCGAATCTTGCGGCCAGCGCGGCTTCAATCTGCGAAGCGCTCGGATATCGACGCAGGTTGCTCGCTTCGTGGATGCAGTCCTCAAGGCCGTCCCACACGACAGTCCCCTCGTTGGCGTCGAGGTGAAGATCGATCGGGCCGGGCGCGCGAGGAACGCTGTATGCACCGCGCGAAACGATCGCGGAGTGGATTGCGACGCCCGAGGCCATGCGGGAGGTCATGGTGTTGTCGGTTGACATGCACACTCCGATCAACGCCGCGATTGGTCGTGCGGCGTGCTGGTCGCCTGGACCTGCTTCATGGAACGATCTGCGCGACTGGAGAGACCACGATATCAGTGCCTCCGGCCGATTTAATGTCCGGGATGAGTTTCGGCAATTGTTCGCGCGGGACGGCGGCCTTGACGGCGTAGCCGGACTCGGCGTGGAGCGGCGAGATTGTCGGTTCGCGCATGCAAGGGATCACGCGGCACACCGCCTCGAGTTTCTCGCGTGGCACGTTTACCTCCAGCATCACACGCTTCCGCGCCTCGAGCACCGAACCAAGCAGGAGCACAAGGCGATCGGCCAACTCTCGCGTCTCCCGGCGCCCCAGCGCGGCCGGGTTCGCGTAGAGCCGCGTCGAACTCGTCAGAAGTTGATCGAACACCTCGAGCCCGTTGGCAACAAGCGTCGCGCCCGTCGCGGCAACGTCGACGATGCAGTCCGCATCCTCCGGCGGGAACACTTCCGTCGCGCCGAATGAGCGGACGTAGCGTGCGTCGAGATTCCGCGAGGTGATCCAGCGTTTGGTGAGACGCTCGTACTCGGAGGCGACAACAATCGAATGCTGCGGCACTCGCCCGCGGTCGAGCACTTCGGGCGGGGCGGCAGCCACGAGCCGCACGACGTCAAGCCCCGTGTCCATGAGTTCGACCAGGTCCGCGTCGAGTTCTGCGACCCAATCCGCGCCCGCAAATCCGATGTCACGCGATCCGGCGTGGAGCATTTCGATGATGTTCTGCGGTTTGAGGATCTTCGCGCTGACCGGCGCAGGCGAACCTGGGATCAGCACTTCGGGGCGATACCCGCGGCTGCTGGCACGCAGGACGACCCCCGCGTCGGCGAGCAGCGCCTGCACACCCTTTTCCATCCGTCCCTTTGGAAGCGCGAGTTTGATCGAGTTGTCGAATGCATCGGGCATAACGGTTCCCTGTGATGGCGGGCTCGACTTTCGGTCCGAACGCGGCCCGCTGGCCGAGATCGGAACACATACACGGACAAAAACAAGAACGCCGGTCTCCCGTGAGGCCGGCGTCGGTGAACCCCTGAAGATCGATCAGGTCACGCGTGCACGTCCCCACGGATCGCGTGGTGGTGATGCTGCGCGTGATGGTGCCAGAACGTGGTCACGAGAAAGTCTTGGCGCGTGCGATCGCTCCGTCAAGCGCTCCCCAGGGTCACGGTGATTGATAAATGCCGATAACCGGGTCCGGCAGGCGCGCTGGCGAAGCCGCAAATGCTCGTTACACTCGGCCCGTGCGACGCGCATTCTCGCTCATTGAGTTGCTGGTTGTAATCGCGGTCGTCGCGATCCTCGTCGCGATTCTCCTCCCCACGCTCGCAACCGCCCGCGAGTCCGCGCGACAGGCGGCCTGCCTGTCAAACCTGCGGCAGATTCACCTCGCGTTCGAGGGATACGCGGACTTGTACAAGGGTGTTTCGCCGGGCCTGGGCCGTCCTTATACGACGATGCCCAACTGGGCCGTCACGGTACAGACGATGTTCGGCGCGGCGGGCGAGACCTCTACCGAGCAGTACGCAACCAGGCTGGTGCTTGTATGCCCGAGCACGGTGGCGTGGTACGGGAGAACGCTGACGCGGACCTATGCCGTGAATGCGACAGGACACTCCGGGTTGTCGGGAGACCCTGATGACTATGACAACCCGCCGGCGGGCCGGAGTGTGCATGCTCGGATTCGCCTGATCCAATCGCCCGGAACGATCCCGGTTGCGATCGATTCGGCGGTTGTACAGCAAGACGAAGGACCTCCGCCGACGCAGACCTCAGGCGTTCTGGACTTCAGGCGAGCAGAGCACGTCGCAAGAATCGGGCGCGTCCATGCAACCAAGCCGGGCAAACCCGGGAAGTTTGACGCAGCGTTTTATGACGGATCGGCGCGGACAATGAAGGAAGTGACGGACACGTTTCTGGAGCGGCTGCCGTAGCGTGTACTACTTCCCGCGTTCGATCATGCCCAAGTCGATCACCACGCCGTCGGGCTGGTAGAAGTCGACATTCAGCCGTCCCTCGGCGACACCGCTGAGCACCAGGCAGGTTCGTCCGAATCTTGACGCGAACTGAAGGTCTTCAACGCTCGGACCAGCGAAATCAGAATTGCGCCAGGTCTGCACATGGAAGTGATACTGGGCCAGCGCAAGTTCGCTGGCGTCGATCAACTCCTGCGGCGCAAAGAACCGGCGATCACCGGCACGCTCGCTCCCTCGCGGCATATACATCACGAAGCGGGCGAACGACGCGGGATCGTCGCGAAGGGAGATGATCCCGCCGTATTCGGTTGTGTCGTCGCGCTGGTCGGCGTCGACCTGTGGAAAGATCGCGCTCTCGGCCTGGGGAGATCGCATCGCGTCATCGACGACGAGTATCGTGAGTACGTCGGGCCATGAAAGATGCTTGATCCAATCTCGGAGGCGTGACGGAATCGGACGTTGGAAACTCGACGTCTCGCCGCGATCGCGGAACTCACGGTTCTTCAGGCGGGATTCCAGTTCGGCGATCAGTTCGCCACGCTCGGCGGCCATCCACGCGCTGCGATTGGTCGCTGCCCAGCGGATCGGCTCCAGGTGGCGCATGCGCAGACCCTCGGCCTGCTCTGGGCGCAGCGACGCAATCACGGGGGTTGTCTTGGCGAGCCACGCGGCGGCCGAGGTGTTGGTCGGGTTCAGGAGCGACGTCATCCAGGTGATCTCGCCACCGGAGATCGGGACGACGCGGAGATCGGAGAGGAGCCGGCGCATATCGCGAACAACCGGCTCATCCAGCGAGGCACCGTCGAGCCACTCACGACGCTTGAGCCCGGTCGGGTCGAGGCGTGCAAGAAGGTCCCATGCGGCCTGACGCGTGCGTTCGCGCAACTTCACCGGCGCGTCGGCCGGATCCTCGGGCGGGCGCAGGAAGACTTCGAACGCGACTCGCTCCGGCGTGGAGCCGGGCGCGATAGACTGGATCGCGATTCGTTCGGCACGCTTTTCGTCGGGAACCTTCTCGACTTCTCGCGCGTAACTCCGCACGAGGGACGGGCCGAATTCCGTCCATTGGCCGCCGACAACTTTGCGGCAGATAGCGGAGACAACCTCGCGATCGGGCTCGACAGGGAGCATGCCGCGAAGTTCGTTCCTGGTGTCGGCCAGACCGGCCGGATCTGTGTCGCCGGCAAAGGTGTCGATAATCGCGACCCGCACTTCCGCGGGCGTCTGGTGAGACCACAACTGGTCCTTGAGCGACTCACGGACGCTGGCGCGGCGAGCGGGATCGGCGTCAGCCCACGCGGCCTTGACGGCGTCGACCCGCCGCCAGTTCGCCAGTTTCTCGTTGCGTGCGTCGACCAGCGGGTCGCCCGAGGTCTCACCCGAGCCCGAGCAGGCCGTCAGCAACAGCGGCGCAACAAACAGGAACGACGCGAGGACGGCGAGAGCACGCGGGCGTGAAGCCGGCCGGAGCGACGCGGGATCATCATGGCGCATGGAGACAGTGTACCGGGTGAGCCGCCCTCGCGACGATCGCTCAAACGCGGTCGAACCGCGGGAAGGTCAACCTGAGCAACGGGCGTCCCACCCAATAGCTAGCGGCGAAGCCTGAGTTCCTGTGTTTCGCCGTCGAGCGACTCGAGAGTCACAGATCCCGCCTCGGGGTTGATCTGCTTGATCGTCCAGCGGTCGCCCACCCGCGCGCCCGTGCGGAGCAGTTTTCCGTCGATGATCGCCATCGGCTCACGCCCCGCCATGATCGACGACAACGCAAGTTTGGCATCCTTGACCTCGGGGCGCTTGGGGTCGTTCGGGACCGCGGGCGCCGGAGCCTTTGGTGCATAGAAGATCGTCGAGAACTCACCCGCAATGGATCGCTTGGCGACTTCCGCCATCAGTACGTCCGTGCCCGGGGCGGGTGCGTGCTCGTAGCGCGGGGAGACCGGCTCGACCAGATCTATCGTGGTCGGCGCTGCTTTGGCCCGCGAGGGACCCTGGCCGTCCGCGATGGCGCGTGCTGCCAGAACGCCTAGCCCCAGCGAACTCATGCCCCCAAGCACAAGCAAGGTGTCCAGGACTTTCGTCCGTGTCATCGCCCATCCTCCTTGGAATTCGGCATGTCCTTGCTCGCCGAGGGATGCGCCTTGTCACCCGATCGCGGGCCGGGCTTGGCACCGGTCTTTCCCGCCGCCTTGTTCGAATGTTCGGAAAGTCGAAGGTGGGTCGTATCGAGCATCGCGATCAATTGTTCACCCTGCGAGCCCGGGACCGGGGACAACCGCACGGAACCGACATGGCTCATACCGAGTTCGGTATCGATCGCGGTGAAGAAGTTTGCAAGTTGCGACATGGTGCCGGTCGCCTCGATCGTGTGAACCGCGCTCACCATGATCTCCGGGCACTGGCTCACCACGCCCCGTCCGCCCTTGCCGGGCTCGACGCGCTCCAGGCGCACGCCTGCGCGTGCCGCCAACTCTCCCAGGGCGTCGTACACGTGCGCGGGATTGGCCGAGTCAGCAAAGCGGGTCTCGATGTCGGTCCGACGCGCCTTGAGATCCGCGGCGACCGCTTCGGCGTCGAAGGACGCCGCACCGAACTGTCTCGAATGTTCGTCGATCTCCACGGCAAATGCGTCGAACGCGGCCCTTGCCTGGCGGAGTTCATCCGTCATCGGACGGACCGCGAAGTACCATATCGCGCCAGCGGCGGTCGCCAGCAGTACCGACTTGGATGCATACGTGCGTGCGAGCGTTGGGTTCACTTCGCGTCCTCCCCCAGCAGGCCAAGCGCCGCCCGATCTCCGCCCAGTTGCAGAGCACGCACCTGCGCGTTGATCGAGAATTGCTTGGCCGCCCTGCCCTCGACCTCGATGCGGCGGGTCGCGCCGACCTCAACCCCCGACACCAGCGGCGAACGCTGGATCGCCTCGATGAACGGGCTCAACGGATCAACCGGCGTGTTCTGGTCGAGGAACACGATGCCCTTGAAACTCCACGATGTACCGCCCGGCACGGTGCTCGTTGAAAGGTCGGTCAGTCGCACCGGGTGGATCTCGCACAGCGAAGAGATCTCGTGGAACATCGCCCGCCACGGCGTGTAGTCCCCGCCCACCTCGTCGGCCCCCTTCTCGAGCCGCGTCAGATCCTTGGACACGATACCCGCCTCGCGACGAGCCGCGATCTCTGTCCGCAAGGCTTCGACTTTGGTTTGACGATCCGCAAGGACGACGCGCTCGGCACTCAGTTCACGCGAAACGCTCACGCCCTCGTACACCAGCAGTCCCGCGGCCAGCACCCCGCCCACCATCAGGGACGAATGCAGCAACCGGCGCTCGCGTCGCAGCGACTCGCCCGCTGGTATGATCCACGGATCGCTCCTCAGCCCACCGGCCACCACCGCCATCGGTGCACCCGTCAACTCCGGACCGTCCGGCGAGCAGAGTACCTCCAGGTCGGTGTGTGATACCAATGTCGGCGCCAGATTTGGAATTGCGGCGCCCGGGCCACCCACCTCGATGCGGCATGTAACAGCGTCGGCCTCGGGAAGCCCGAAGCGGATCGTCTGACGTACCTCCACAACGAGCCGCTGAACCGCCGCTCGCATCAACGGTTTCATCGAATCATCGACCGCGCCGTTGCTGATCGCCGATAGGTCGCCGCGCGGTAACAGCCCGATCTTTGCCAACACTGCGGCGGCGGCGGTGAAGGCGAGCTCCTCCCCGCGCCGCGCGCTCTGCGAGCGCATGATCGCCTCGATGAACGCGTCATATCCAAGGTCTACGCAGCGCAGCGACGTCAGCCGGCCCTGGTGTGCCGTCAGGATCGCGCTCGATGTCGCACCAAGTTCGACCAGGCAGCACGCGTGCGTGTCGGGCGAGGAGGCGAACCGGCGCGTCACGCAATCGATCAGCATCGCGCGGTCAGTCGTCGAATCCGCCACCCGAAATCCGTTCCGCGTCGCGAGGGCATCGATCAGATCGGAGTTGCACCGACGCTCGGCAACTCCCACATGCCACACACCCGACTGGGCGTTGACCCTCAACTCGCGTACGCTGGAAACCGCCTCGGCCCAGGGGAACGGTGTTGATTCGGCCAGCGCCAGCCGCGCCGGCTCGCTCAGGTCGCCCTTCCCGGTCTTGATGTTGATCGTCTCCGTCACGCTGTCGGGCGATCGGTAAATGAACCGAACTCTCGCCCCCACACCGACTCCAACCTGCTGCAACGCCACCGCCAGCGGCTTGTCCAGCGGGCGCAGGGACTGATTCCACGCCGCCTCCATGGTGATATCGCCCAGCGGCACCCGTGCGGTCTGCCTCACGGTTCGGCCCGAAACCCGCGCCGCTTCGAGGCATGAAGGCAGCAGCACTACGATGGCGTCGATCTTTGACACGTGCCAATCCCCCGGGAAGCCATGCAAAGGCGAATCCCGCATCGGCTATCGGCCCGTGACCCCGGCGACTTGCTGGTCTCTCGCTGTTATTCGCTGACTTCGGCGGTAATGTGCACGCGTCGAAACGCCACACCGCTCCGCCCGTCGATCACCAGCGTCCGTGTCGATCCGGTCGTCGGGACCCGCGTGAAGGTGATCTGGCCGGTCGCCAACGACCGCACGTCGCCCGCCTCCGGCGGCGTCTTGTCCTCGCTCAACAGCTCCACAGCGATCACCGAGCCGCCTTCCGCCGCGTAGAACGCCCGCACGGTCTCGACGCGGATCGCCGCGCCCATCGCGTCGTCGGTCCCCCCCTCGAGCGATGCAATCACGACGAGATTGATGAGCGCGAGCACGATAATGACGGCCGCGACCGCCAGGCCGCGCCTGCGGCGCGTGATCACCCGAGAGTTCATGACGCACCTCCGGCACGCACACGGGCGAACGCGGCACCCCGAAGTTCGTAGTTCCCCGACGTGATCGTCACGGTGAATCGCTGCGTTGTGCCGGGCGATGAGATTGTGCTGGTCCGCCCGTCATCGCTGTAGTACTTGATCTCGAAGACCTGGACCTCGCGGCACAGGGGCGCTTCGACGCCGGAGTCTGTGAGCATGAGCGTCCCTCCATCCAGCCACAGCCGGCGCCCGTCGCTGAACGTGACCCCGTCGACGGCGGCGGTGGAGATCCCCACCGTGGCGTCGGCGGCGCCCAGCGGAACATCGCGCAGCAGTCGCAGGGTGCGCTCCATGGCGTACGCGACTCGCTCGGAGGTCAGGCGCGTGCCGACTGATGATCCGTATACATCCGCGGCCCCGTGGATCACCGGGAGAAGAAGCGCGGCGACGATCCCCATGACCACCACGGTCACCGTCAACTCGACGAGCGTGAACGCACGGGATTGCATCGGTTCGTGTTTCATGAAAGATCGGCAAGTACGGTCTCGACGTCCATCGCGGCGGTCGTGCCGTCGCTGAGCGGGAATGACACAGTCACCCTCACGTCGCGGAACAGGTTGAGCGTCGTGTCCGCGTTGACCACGCCGTCCGCGTCCACGAGCCCGCTGATCGTCACCGCATAGGAGAATCCAAGCGACTCATAGGTAGCGGTGATATCCGCCAGACGCGCCCGCAGGCCCGTCGTCGGGGTGTCCAGGTACACCGCTGGATCGGCCAGAGCCGTGAATCCGAGTCCCGCGCTGGTGCTCATGGAATCCGCCATGATGTTCTCGATTACGCCCTGCGCCAGCGTGATCGCACGGATGGAGTTCACCTGGTCGGCACGCTCGTCGCCAGCCTGCCCCATCCACGAGAGCGTCGGCGGTACCGCGATCGCCAGGACCACGATCACCACGATGCACTCAAGGAGTGTCGATCCACGCCGGCGGGTGTTGGCGGTGCGAGCGGTCATTCCTGTTCCACCAGCCCTGAAAGGCGCCGCACCGTGATCGTCCGCCCGTTGTTGAGCGTGATCACGGCGTCCTGGACCGCCGAGGCCGGCGATTCGCCGTCTCCGTCGCGTGTCTGCGGCTCACCCTCGAACGAGAACCAGATCGTGCCGTCGCCCTTGCTCCCGTCGGTGTGCACAAACGACGAAATTGCCAGCCCGCGGTACGCCCGCGGGAGATACCAAGGAGCGGAGAGTTGTCCCAAGGGATCACGAGCGGCCTGCGCGATCCCACCCGGACGCTTGCTCAGCATTTCAATCTCGCCCGTCTTGATCGTGATGCGCAGTCCCGTCGCCTCGCCCACGGCCAGCGCGTTCTGCCTGCAGAACTGGAGACGCCGCTGGATCTCCTGCGCCGCTGCGGCGCCGCGAGCATCGTCCATGCCCGTCAGCGCAGGAATGACCGAGCCTGCAAGGATGGCCATAATGACGATCACCACGACGAGTTCCAGGATCGTGAACGCGCCGTGTGTGGTTGAACGAGATGGCCACTTGATCTTCACAGGTCGTTGGCGCTCTTGAATCCGCCCGAGCCGTCACTGACGGTCGTGGCGTCCTTTGAATTGGCGTAAAAGATGCATTGCGGTGGGGTTGACGCGTTGTCGACCCAGTAATTCCAGCCGAACTTCTCGGACCCATCCACGACACGCGCGGCAGCATCGGCGCCGCTGACCTCCCTCACGGTGCTCAGGTTGCTGTAGGGGTTCTTGGGGATCTCCTGCTGCACAACGATCCCGGTCTTCATCAGTTCGTCGTAGGTCGGAAAGGTCGTCGTTCCGCTGATGACCGCCTTGGCGCGGAAACTGGCGATGGAAGAGCGGACGCCGCCCAGCGCGCCCTGCAGAGCCGACGACTTTGCGTCTTCGGTCACGCCCCCGAAGCGTGGCACGACGATCGCGGCGAGGATCCCGATCACGATGATCACCACCATCACCTCGAGGAGGGTGAAGGCGCGTGCGATCGTGCGTTGGAACATGCATGGAATCACGGAAGTCTCCATCGCGTGGCTCAGTGTTTGATCTTGACCATCTGCCACATGGGCAGGAACACGGAGAGCGCGACCAGCAGCACGATGCCCGCCATCGCGACCGTGAGGAGCGGCTCGATGACTGTGTTGATGTTCTTGGTCAGGTGCGAGGCCTCGCGATCGAAATGCTTGGCGATGATCCCGCAGGCGCGCGACAACTCCGCGGAGTCCTTCCCCGCGACCAGCATTCGCTTGGCGAAGGGCGGCAGGTACCTGGTCTCTGAGAGTGCGGTCGGGAGTTCCTGCCCGCCGCGAAGGGCGCTGGCAACCCCATCGCATTCAGCCCGAATTACAGTGCGTCCGCTGGCGCGCCCGCCCAGTTCGATCGACTCGATGAGGCCAAGCCCGGAGGACAGGCCGATCGACATCACGCGCGTCAACTGGGCGACCGTGGAAGATACCACGATCTTTCCGAGGTACGGGATCCGAAGCAGAAGCCGCTCGAAGAACTCGCGCCCGTCCGGGCTCTTGGCGTAGCCGAGCAAGGCGGCCACGACCGACCCCAGGCCTCCCAGGTACGCCCACCAGAACGATTTCACCGATTCGCCGAGTTTCTGAACCCAGCGGGTGATGGTCGGAAGTTCAACGCCCTGCGAGCCGAACGTATCCGCGAACTTCGGAACGACGAATACCACGATGACCGTGACCGCCGCGACCACAACGCTCAGCACGATCGCCGGGTACGTCATCGCGCGACGGAGTTGCTGAGACGATTCGATCTGGCGGTCCAACAACTCCGCGAGGTACCCCATCACCTCCGCGAGATTTCCGGACTTCTCAGCCGCCCTCAGCGTTTCGAGGTACACCTCTCCGAACGACTCCCGGTACGGATCCAGCGCACGCGTTAGTGGTTCACCTGCCTCGATCGCCGTGGCGATGCTGCGCATCATGCCAGCCAACGCGGGCTTGGACTCCTGCTCCGCGATCGAATGCAGACTGCGCGCCAGCGGGATCTTCGCCTCGATCAGCACCGCCAGTTCACGCGTCACGTCGGCGATGTCCTGCGTGCTCACTCGCTGCGACGAAAAGAGCGGGCCGCGCTGCCGACGCGCCAGCACCTTCAACGGCGTCAGGCCCCGGGCCGACAGAGAGCGGCATGCTTCCTGCTCGCCGATCGCCACGACCTCGCCGCGGACCTTCGCGCCCGACGCGTCGATCGCTGTATAGGCATATCGCTCACCGTTCATGCTGCCGCCCTGCTTTCGCCTTCCTCGATGTCGATGATGGTGCGCAGCTTCATCAACTCCTGCCAGGTCGTCTGCCCCTTGATCGCCTTGGCCAGGCCATCGTCCCACATGGTGCGCATCCCCTCGCTGGCGGCGAGCCGGCGCAGGTCAGTGATGCTCGCGTTCTGCTCGATCAACTTGTGCGCAGCGGGTGTGATCCTGAAGATCTCGTACACGCCCACGCGCCCGCGATACCCCGTCTGCCCGCACGCGTCGCATCCGGCGCCGTATCGGAACTTTTGCGCATCGCCAGGGTTGACCGCGACATGGTCCATCACGTCTGAGAGCGTTGGCGTCTTCTGACGGCATGAACTGCAGATCTTCCTCACCAGCCGCTGCGCCAGCACGCACAACAGGCCTTGATTGATCCCGAACGCCGGCACGTCCAGATCACGCAATCGCGCCACCGCTCCCACCGCGTCGTTGGTGTGCAATGTCGAGAAGACCAGGTGCCCTGTCATGGCGGCCTGCACCGCGATGCGTGCGGTCTCGCTGTCGCGGATCTCGCCCACCAGCACCACATCCGGGTCCTGACGCAGGATCGAACGCAATGCCGTCGCAAACGTCAGCCCGATCTCGGCGTTCACCTGCACCTGACGCACCAGAGGCAGACGGACTTCCACCGGATCTTCGATGGTCACGATGTTCCGCTCTGGGCAATTGATCTCTGCCAACGCCGTGTACAACGTCGTTGTCTTGCCCGAGCCCGTCGGCCCGGTGACAAGGATCATGCCGTGCGGACGCGTGATCGCGTCCTCGTAGCACTTCCTCACGTCGTCTGGCATATTGAGATCTTCGATCCGGCCGATGGTCGCGCCGCCACGGAGCAGACGCATGACCGCGTTCTCGCCGTGGATCGTGGGCAGGAGTGAGAGACGGATATCCACCGGGTCGCCCGTGGCGGGGGCGAACCGGATCTTGCCGTCCTGCGGCTTGCGCGTCTGCGCGACGTCAAGCTTGGACATGACCTTGAGCCGCTGAACGAGCCCCGCGTGCATGCCCTTCGAGGGGCCGTGGAGCGTGCGCATCACTCCATCGACGCGATAGCGAAGATGCAGCGCGTCATCGTCGGGGTTGAGGTGGATATCGCTGGCGCCCAGTTCGATCGCGGTCATGATGATCTGGTTGACCGCCGCCACCACCGGCTCGTCGCCGCTGGTCGTGTCCTTGTCGTCCTCGACGCTCACCACCGCGTCCGCGCCGCTGGTCCGGACGAGCGAGTATGCGCGGGTAATGAGCGCGCCGAGCTGCTCGGCGTCGCATATGACCGGATCGACCTCGCACTTCAGGAGCTGCCGAACCTGGTCGATCGCGCTCAGATTGAGCGGATCCAGCATCGCGACCGTCGCGCCGCTGTCGAAACAGAACAGCGGGAAGACACCGAGTTTCTCCGCCGTCGCACGCGGGATGCGCGACGCGTGCCGCAGATCGATGTCGAACTGCGCCAGATCTACGAACGGGTATTCGCAGATCTTGGCACGGAAGATCGCCAGCGTGCGTGCGCTGACCGCCCCCCCGGCCACGAGCATGTCGAGAGGATCACGACGCTGCGATTGCCCGGTCTGCTGGGCACGCTCGACCTCCGCTGGTGTAACTACACCCTCGGCGAGCAGCGTACGGATGAGGAAATCGCCCGAGTCTCTCATGCGTCCTCTCCTTCCAGCAGGTCGAGGACCTCCGAGATCTTGGCCTTGATCGCGTCGGTGGGCTCATGCCACCCCAGACCCAGCAAGTACGCTGGACGCCGGTCGGTCATCACGACACGATTGACCGTGCACTCCACCGCCAACAGCGTGCGCTGCCCATCATTCTCACCCGAAAGCACCTTGACCCAGACGCGGCAATTGCGAGGGAAGAAGCAACTGGCGATGATCCCGATCCCACCTCCGGAGAAGTCCACCACATCGCACGACAACCACGCATCGCGCCCGCCCAGGGCCTGCGACAGGCGGACCATCGTGCGATGGACCGGCGACACGCTGACCATCGCCCGAAGGCTGACCGCGTGCCGCGTCGTGCGGCGCAAAAGCATCTGATCTGGTTCACGCATCGCTTCAGATCCAATCTCGCCCTCTAGCGAATCCCCTAATTCTGTCGTCGGCGATCCGAGAACCTGACTTCAGGCCGGGCGTCAGAAGCACCAACGTCGCACCCCATCGCACGTATCCCACGACCTTACAAATACCGTCCGATTGGATTGGGACGAGATTGTCCTCTGACCGACGGTGTGCCTCCGCCACAGGATTGCCCTGACGAGCGTTCGACCTATAGTCCGGTGCATTCCGCTGATCGGGCGGATTGTCAGAAAACGCCGCTTGTTGCGGTGGGTTCGTGTTTTTTGTTCCGCGGCCATGCCGCACTGAAGCGCCCTTGCGCGACTGTTCACTTCCCGGAAACTCCGATCCGGTCGCCGGTGTCGCTGCCAGAGGATTGAACCATGTCGAGCACGCTCGTCCAAGACCTGATTGAAGCCGGAATTCACTTCGGCCAGCGCTCCAGCGGCTGGAACCCGAAGATGCAGCCGTTTATCTACGGCAAGCGCAACGGGATCCACATCATCGACATCAAGGAGACCGTCAAGGGACTCCTCCTGGCCAAGCGATTCATCGCCAAGATCGTCGGCGACGGCAAGGACGTGTGCTTTGTGGGCACCAAGCGCCAGGCCAAGAGCGTGCTTGAGACGCGCGTTGCCGACGTCAAGATGCACTGGGTCACGGAGCGCTGGCTGGGCGGCACGCTCACCAACTTCCGCACGATCCGTCTGCGTCTGAAGCGTCTCGAGGAACTCGAAGCCATCGAGAAGAACGACAATTTCGCGAGTTACTCCAAGAAGATGGAGAGTCAGCTCCGTCGCGAAATGATGAAGATCAAGCGCAACCTCGAGGGCATCCGCCACATGGACAAGCTCCCGGGCGCCCTGGTCATCGTCGACATCCAGCGTGAAGTCACCGCGATCCGCGAGGCTCGCAAGCTCGGCATCCCGACCATCTGCCTCGTTGACACCGATGGTGATCCCGACATGGTTGACATCGCCATCCCGGGCAACGATGACTCGATGCGTTCGATCGACGTGGTCATCCGTGAACTCTGCCTCGCCGCCGCCGAGGGCAAGCAGCAGCGTCAGGGCGGCGTTGAGGCTGAGGCCGACGCGGGTCAGGGCGGCGAGGCGGGCGGTCCGCGCCGGAGCCGTCGCGCCCAGTTCCGTCGTGACGAGCCCGAAGCCACCAAGGACGCGCCCCGCGGCAACGACGCGCCCGCCCCCAGCAATGCCTGATCTCCTTTGGTGCCGCGAGTGATCGATGTATGAACCAGCGCGGCGTGTCGGTCCAACCGGCAACGTCCGCAGTTTGTCCCAGCATGGCGGGCCTCCCGCCCGCGTGGAGTGAGCAATGGCCGAGATCAATTCCAAGGATGTGATGAAGCTCCGCAATCAGACGGGGCTTCCGATGATGGCATGCAAAGCGGCGCTCGAGAAGTCCGGCGGGGATTTCGAGAAGGCCGAGGAACTGCTCCGCAAGGAACTCAAGGGCAAGATGGATACGCGCACGGACCGGGCCGCCGGCGAAGGCCGCGTCGCCATCGCGCTCAACGCGGACCGATCCGCCGCCGCGATCATCGAGATCCGTGCCGAGACCGACTTCACCGCCAAGAGCGAGAAGTTCGACACCATGATGAAGAAGATCGTGGGCGAGGTTCTTGCCGGCGGCGCCGGGGTCGTGGCCGCCACCCCCTCCATCACCGGCGCCGTCGATGAGGTTCGTATCTCCACTGGCGAGAACTGCTCCTTCGCCCGCGCCGAGAAACTCGTCGGTGTGCCGGGCGCCTTCGCGTTCTACGTCCACCACGACGGGAAGACCGCATCACTGGTGCAGGGCAAGGCATCGATGGACGAGGTAGTGCTCAAGGATGTCTGCATGCACGTCGTCGCCGCCGTTCCTCGCCCGCAGGGCTTGTCGGCGTCGGAGATTCCGGCCGCCGTCGTCGAGAAGGAACGGAAGTTCCGCATCGAACAGGCCATGGAGTCCGGCAAGCCCAAGGAGATCGCCGAGAAGATGGTTGAGGGCGGCATGCGGAAGTTCTTCGAGGAGATCGCGCTGCTCGAGCAGCCGTTCGTGAAGGACCCGTCGAAGAAAATCAAGGACCTGGTGGGCGGCGCTGACAAACTGGTCGCGTTCCGCCGCTGGGCCGTGGGCGAAGGCGCCTGATCACCCCCGGTCGACGTTCCCTCAAGGGCCCGGTACTCCGGGCCTTTTTCGTTGGCAGGACGCGAGATCGACCACTGCGGCCGCGATCGGCGTGGCTCAGTCCTTCCACTCCTGACCCGTCCACGATTCGAAGATCCGTTTCTGCTCCGGAGAAGGGTTCTCGACGCGACGCACGCGCCAGGAGCCGCCCTTGACCTCATCGAGTGTGATCGAGACGCGGCGCAGGACATTCATGCGGAAGAACGTCAGTTCGACAACCGCCCCCGCGGCGAGTTCGTTCATGCGCGACGCCATCTCACCTCCGCGCACACGACGATCGTTCAGGGCGACGATGATGTCGCCGACGAGAAGCCCGGACTGTGCCGCGGCACTGGCAGTTTCGATGGATGAGATGCGGGCCCCGCCATCTGCGTCGTCGAATGCCGCGCCGATCGTACGCCTGAGGGAGGTGTCGGACACATGAAGTTCCAATCCCACGGCGCGAAGCGCGGCCTCATAGTCCACAGGTTCAGGGCGGGCCACATGTCGATCGAAGAACCATGACAGATCGGTGCCGGCGGCGCGGATCGCAAGATCTCGGAAATCTCGCGAGGTGTAGGCTGGCCCTGAGAGCGGGAACTTCTCGTAGAGCCCCCGCATGACATGGTCGAGACTTCGTGAGCCGGACGAGGCGTTGCGGATCAGAAGGTCGAGTACGAGGCTGAGTTGTGCCCCCTTGTCGTAGAACGAAACGGTCGTGTTGGCGGCGTCGGCGCTGGGCTTGTTGAACTTGATCCATGCGTCGAAACTGGATTCCTCGGCGCTCTGAACAGCGGCCCCGATCCTCCTGCGATCGGCATCGATCATGCCGGCGATGTCGCCCAGGAAATGATCCACCGTGATCAACCCGGCGCGAACCAACGCGACATTCTCGTAGTAGGTTGTCGCGCCCTCGGCAACCCACAGCAACTCCGTGTAATTCTCTCGCTGGTAGTCGTATGGCTTGATCCCAGCGGGGCGCAACTGCTTGACGTTCCACGTGTGAAAGAACTCGTGCGAAATGAGGGTGAGAAAGCTGCGATAGCGTGCTTCCTCCTCAAAGGCGGCCGGCGAGCAGCCAACAATGGTCGAGTTGACATGCTCCGTGCCGCCACCCCCGCCCTGGTAGCAATGGACGAGAAAAACGTATCGCGGATACGGGAACGAACCGAAGATGTCGCGCTGCGATCGGATAATTTTGCTGAAGTCACCAGCAATCTTCGCTTGATCGAAGAGCTTTCCCCGACGAGATGGCGCAGCACCGGGTGCGACTCCTCCCCACCACACCGCGATCTGGTGCGGGGTGCCATCGACGTCAAACTCGAGCACATCGTGAAACCCGGCCTCGATCGGTGAGTCGACGAGGACGTCGTAGTCCGGCGCGAACAGTGCGAATGGATCACCGGGGTCGGGCTCAAGGCCGGACGCGATCTTCCATCCCTCGGGCATGTTTAGACGCACGACCAATGGCTCCAGGCGGAGCGCCGGCGCGTACATGAACACCGCGGCGGGCGAGAGAAAGGCGTGCGTCTCGTCGGCGTGTCGCGTGCGATCGCCGAGCGAGTTCGCATACACGCGATAGTCGACGATGATCTCGTCATCACCGGACTCCACGCCAACCTTCCACGTCGCCTTTTCGACCTTGTGGATGTCACGCGGCTTGCCGTCGCCGGCGCGGGCGGTGACGCCGCTGATCGTGCCGGCCATATCGAGGATCTGGTATCGGCCGGGCCGCCAGACGGGAAGACAGAGCTCGAGATCGCCTGCCGGTACGCCGCGGAGGATTACGCTGACAGTGATGGTCTGGGTCTTGGCATCGGTGAGTCCGACGACATATTCAACGCGGCGCTGCGGCTCGTTCTGAGCACGCGCAACCGATGGGGCCGCGGAAATGACGTGTGAGGAACAACTCGCCAACATGGCAAGCGCAAGGACGACGGCAAGGACGGACGTGCCAAGCATGAAACCTCCTGAACGTGGAGGCGGAGTTTACACGATCAGAGGCAGCGAGGCAGCCGGATCGTCAGGGTCTCCGGATCATCGGACGAGCGAGATCTGAGCGATTCGCACATCGGGATCGGGTTTCGCATTACGCCACGTGCGCTTCGACCTGGCGAAGGAGCGAGTGCGATCGACCGTCGAGGTGTTGCCATGCCATCGCAAGGGCAGCGGTGCAGGACCAGGACCGGATGCTGGCACGATCACCTGCCATAGAGAATCGGCGCGTGTCACTTCCCTTGGCGTGAGAAAGTGAGATCCAGACGGTTCCGACAGGCTTAGCGGGCGTGCCGCCGTCGGGTCCTGCGACACCCGTGATCGAGACCGCGATCGATGCACCCGAACGCTCGCGTCCGCCGCACGCCATCGCACGTGCAACCTCGTGGCTCACCGCGCCAGGTCCATTAGGAGCACAGAGTTCGCCGGGTACACCGACTTGTGATTGCTTCATCTGGTTGCTGTAGGTGATCCAACCGCCGAGCACGCATGCCGACGATCCGGGGATCGCGGTGAGTTCTTCGCCGAGCATGCCGCCGGTGCAACTCTCTACGACCGCGATGGTCTGCCCGCTCTCCTTCAGTCTGCCGAGCACAACTGACGCGAGCGTGTCGTTTCCCGCGCCGAAGACATACTCGCCCGCGAGTTGCATCACGCGCCGGGCCGCGGCATCGACCGCTGCGTGCGCTTGCTGTCGTGGCGATTCGCCTTCGTACCGGATGCGGACGCTCACCACGCCGCCGCTTGCGGTCGTGCCGACGAGCGGGACATTGGTGCGATCCATGAGCGAGCCGAGGCGCTGGGCCAGGTCGGATTCTCCGATACCGACTGAGTGGAGGACGCGTGTTTCGATGACTCGGCCGCTCGGCGGGCGCAGCGCTGGGCGTACCGCGGCATCGAACATCGGCATCATTTCGCGTGGCGGTCCCGGGAGGCAGAACACATCGCAGCGATGTGACTCCGCTGCGATGTGCGCGAAGAGCCCCGGCGCGGTGCCGTGATTGTTTTCAAGCAGTGAGCCGCGCGAAGGACGCTTTGCCTGCACCATGTTGATCGACGCAGGAATACGTCCGCGAGCGGTGAACCAGGCGCGGATTTGCTGCTCTGCGTCATAGTCGTGGATGAGCGAGTCGCTGGATGCAATCGCGATCGCTTCGCGGGTCAGATCGTCGGCCGTGGGTCCAAGCCCGCCGGTACTGATGATGAGATCGCAGCGAGAGGCGAGGCGATTCAGGGCCGAAACGTGCGCGTCGAGATCGTCCGGGATGGTGGCATGCTCGACGATGGAGATGCCTAAGTCCACGAGTTGCTGCGAAAGCCAGCGAGAGTTGGTATCGACCTTCTGGCCGAGCGTGAGTTCATCACCGATCGACAGGATCGCGGCACGGCGGTGCTCAATGGCGGTGTTCGTGGGCATCGTGAAACGCTAGGCGATCTCGGCGGATCACGCGTTCATGATTTGCTAGTGCGGAAGCCCGTCGGTTCACCCACGCGGTGAATCGCGATGCGATTGGTCGCCTTGGCCTGGCCCAGCGGGTGCCCCGCGACGAGCACGAGGGGATCGCCACGCTTGGCGAGCCCGCGCCGAATGACGAGTTCATCCACGCCCTCGTTCCACTCGGCCAGGTGACCCGACACGGGAGGTTTGGCACAAACAGGGATGACACCACCGAGGATCGCCATGCGCCGCGCCATCACGGAGTTTGACGAGTACGCGATGATGGGCATGTGGACCTCGTTCTGGCTGATATACCGGGCAGTGCCGGCGTTTTCAGACCAGCACACGATGGCCGGGGCCTTGAGATCGCGTGCGACCTGGGCCGCTCCGTGCGCGAGCGCCGCCGTGTCGCGGTGAGCCTCGCTCACATGCGTAGGCGGCGCGACGCCGCGGCTCTGCTTCACGCTGCTGGACTCCGCGACGCGGACGATTCGGCTCATGGTCTCGACGACCAGCGCCGGGTGCTTGCCGGTCGCGGTCTCCGCGGAGAGCATGACAGCGTCGGCGCCGTCAAAGATCGCGTTGGCGACATCGCTGGCCTCTGCACGTGTCGGGCTTGCGTTATCGATCATGGTCTCGAGCATCTGGGTCGCGACGATGCAGGGCTTGCCGTGCGAGGCACAACACGCGACGATTTCCTTCTGCGCCACCGGCACCCTCGCGATCTCCATCTCAACGCCAAGGTCGCCGCGAGCCACCATGATCGCGTCCGCAGCAGCGACGATCGACGAGATGTTCGCGACTGCCTGGGGCTTTTCGATCTTGGCGACGACGGGCATCCACTGCGCCAAATATCGCGGATCGCTCTCCGGGAATCGCGATCCGAGTTCGCCGAGCCTGCGCTTCAATTCAAGCACTTCCTCGGCTTTACGCACGAACGACAACGCCAGGAAGTCCAGGCCATGCTCGACGGCCCACGCAACGCACTCCCAATCGCGATCGGTGATCGCGGGCGCGGAGATGGCGCTCTGCGGGAGATTGATGCCCTTGCCGCTGGTAACGAGCCCGCCGACGGTGACGCGGCAGCGAAGTTCGCCGGCCGCGCTGTCGCTGGAAACAGCCAGCATTCGGATCGCGCCGTCGTTGATGAGCACCTTGTGCCCCGGCAGTACTTCGCGCACAAGCGGCTCGTAGGTCGTGGGCAGATAGGCGACGGGCTGGGCCGCATTCGCCGGATCGACATACGCCAGCGGAAGCCCGAGTTTGAAACAGACATCCTGACCCGCGCTGAGCATGATGCCTCCCTCGGGCACCTTGCCGACGCGAATCTTTGGGCCTTGCAGATCGCCGAGAGCGGCGATCGGGCGATCGAGTTGCGCCGCGACCTCGCGGACGACGTCAAGACGCTTCTTGTGTCCGGCGAAATCTCCGTGCGAGAAATTGAAACGGAAGATCGAGACGCCCGCCTCGATCAGTTTGCGCACCATCTCTGGCGATTCGCTCGACGGACCGATCGTCGCCACGATCTTGGCGAGCATGGGCGGTGGATCGTCGGCTCGCTCGGACGTGTGGGGCATGGTCGGCTCCGTGGCCATGGTCGGAACGAACTCGATCTGCGGCTGGCGCGTGGACATTGTTCAATCATCGGCCCGCGGGGGCGGCGGGGCGATCGAACGCGGGCGCGGTCTGTGCCGCCTGCGACGCCGGGAGGGTTCGCGTCCGCGAAATCTCGATGATCTGGGAGTAGATGGCGCGGAAATACCGGACGTAGGAAACCTCCGCCGCTTGGCGCGCCTTGGCGTCGCGCCAGTCGTCGCGAATGGCCTTCATCGTTTCAGGGCTGAACCTGATCGTCTCGCCCTTGGCGGTCACGTGCGGCGGGAACGAGAAGAACAACTCCTTCATCGCCGCGACGACGTCGCGAGGAAAAGTCGCGTCCCTCTCGGCCGCGATGATCGCTCGCCACGCGTCGCGTTGCTCATCGGCGGTATCAACGGCGCACGCGCCCAGAATCGGCCCGATCGCGGAGCGCCAGCCGGCGGGCTTGTTGCTCGTGGCCGCGGCGAATGGCTCGACTTCGTCGATGAAGTGCGACGCATAGACGCTATAGAAATCGCGGCGCACAGGCATGCGACGGAGTTCGTACTGCTCCGGGCCCATCGCCTCCCCAGCGCCGTTCTTGGGATTCGACGCGGATCGGGTATCGCCCTTTGCGTGGAACTGCCAGAGCGCTTGCCCCTCGTCTGACAGACAGAATTCGATAAATCGTCTTGCGAGATCGGGGTGCGGCGCGCCGCGAAGCACCGAGATCGGATCGGCGTCAATATAGACGACGCCCCGCGGATCGACATAGCCAACGCGGCTCTCGTCGGCGTCCTGGCCGGGGCGCAGAATCGACTGCGCCTGACCACGCCCGTAGAAATCGATCGCGAGGCCGATCGCCGCCTCGCCCTGGCTGACATCGATCGGTGGCTTGGAGGAGGCGGCTGTGTAGTATCGCGTGTTGGCACACATCGAACGGAGGACACGCCATCCCTTCTCCCAGCCGTAGGCGCTCAGGATCGCATCCATGCTCGTGGTGATCGAACCGGAGAGGCGTGGATCGGCCAGCGCGACCAGCCCGATGAATTCGGGGCGGCCCATGTCATCGAAACTCGTCGGTTCGGGCAATCCGAGTTTTTTCAGCCAATCGCGGTTGTACACCACACCGAAACTGGAGAACGCCACGCCGATCCAGTACTGGTCGGGGTCATAGATCGTCTGAGCGCCGATGACGTTGTCGCCGATGAGCGTCTTGAGTTGCTCGGGATCGAGGCCGGCGGGCGCGGACATCGAGACCTGCACCTCACGTTCAGCACGCGAGAGGTCGATTATCGCGGGAGTGGACGCGTCTGGCTTGAGCGCCCCCACCACGCTTGCACCATGCTCGATCGCGGACATCGGCACCCTGACCACGATCGTCGTCCCGTTGAGCGACACCGGAAGCGTGACGTCCTTTGACCCCGCGAGCCTGGCTGCGTCCGCGCCCTTGGGAAGCGGGCCGATCTGCACATCTGTAACGCCGCGATGTTTCCAGGGCTTGATCCAGATCGCTACGTTGGCGGGATCCTTGAGTCGACCGTGGTCGAAACTGCCGCCGCCGAAGACGATGTCCGCGTCCATCGATGCGGGCTTGAAGCGTTCGGCGATGGAAAGCGTCGGATCGGCCAGGGCAGCGGGGTCCTGAGTGCGGATTTCATCGATCACACGGAGAGCGTGCGCTGAATAGACAGACTGCAGGAACCGGATGATCTCGCTGGTGCCGCCGGGCGTGCGATAGTCGATCGAGACACCGCCGCCGTATTTTCGCTTGTGCCAGCGATCGAAGGCGGTGGCGAACTCGGCCCTGATCTGCGGGACGTGCGGTGTAATGACGACCAGCGTCTGGTCGGCAGATGCGTGCGTCGACGCCGCGGACGGGCGCATCAGGAGCGGGACACCCAGAACCGCGACCAAACCCAGAATGATCAAGGCGATGGAACGATTCATGCAACCGCGAGTGTACGGGCACGACACGGGCTTTGGGTGCGCCTAGCGTGAGTCATGTCACTGAACGATCCAACCCTCAAGGTCGCGCTTGTCACCGGCGCCGGCTCCGGGATCGGGCGGGCGACCTCCATCGCCCTCTCGAACCTCGGCTACCGGCTTCACCTCGTGGGCCGACGCAGGGATCCGTTGCTCGAGACCGGCTCGCTCTTGAAGGGCGAGTCGGCAGTTCACGCCTGCGACCTCTCCGATTCGAGGGCGGCGTCGGCCTGTGTCGATGAAGCCATCCGTCACTTCGGGCGGCTGGATGTGCTGGTGAACAACGCGGGCTATGCAGCGCTGCTGACGATCGATCAGCACACACCGGAGTTGATCGAGGAAACCTTCCGCGTCAACGCGATCGCGCCCGCCGTCATGATCGCGCGGGCCTGGCCGCACTTCGCCGAATTATTCACGACCGGCCAGGGCGCCGGAACCGTGGTCAATATCTCGTCCTTCGCGACGATCGACCCCTTCCCGGGCTTCTTCGCCTACGCGGCATCGAAGAGCGCACTCAACATGCTGACACAGTTGGCCGCGACCAACGGCGAGGCGATCGGCGTGCGCGCATTCTGCATCGCCCCGGGCGCGGTTGAAACGCCGATGCTCCGCTCGATCGTGGATACGGGCACGATCCCGGAAAACCGCACCCTCGCTCCGGAATCCATCGCCCGGACCATCGCCGAGTGCGTCGCTGGACACCATGACTCCATGGTCGGCGATCTCATCCCCATCCCTAACCGCTAGCCACCAGCGGCCAGTTTTCGCAAACATACGACCTACCGCCGAGCGGGGTTTTCCTGTATCTTGGTCGGCATGCGCTCATGGCATGAACTCATGTGGTGTGCCGCGCTTAGCGCGGCTGGGATCGGATTGTTGTCGAACGGCGCGCTCACGCGGCCTGACGTGGGTGGAAACTCCGCCGCCGCGCCGGGTAATCGCGTTCCCACGCCTATACCACCGAACCCATCGACAACCCCGCCTGCAACAGAACCGGGCGAGCGTGATGCGAACCTGCGTCTCCGTTACGGACGAGACATTCGCCCCCTGCTCTCGGATCGCTGTTTCAAGTGCCACGGACAGGACGAGAAGACCCGGGCCGAGGGGCTGCGTCTTGACGTTCGCGACGGGGCGCTGGCGCCACGGAAGGCGGGATGCTCCGTAGTGCCGGGGAAGCCCGACGAGAGCCTCTTGATCCAGCGGATACTGACCGATGACCCTGACGACATCATGCCGCCGCCCAGCGCCGGCAAGAAGCCGCTGACGCCGGACGAAAAGGCCTTGCTCAGGCGCTGGATTGCGGAGGGCGCGGAGTACGAGCCACACTGGGCGTTCGTGCCGCCAACGCGGGGCGAGGCGCCGAAGGTGAAGATGCCCGAATGGGTTCGGAACGAGATCGACGCATACGTGATGGCGTCGCTCGAGGGCGCGGGCCTCACGCCGTCGGAGCCCGCGGACAGCGCGACGCTCGTCCGCCGCCTGTATCTGGATCTGACGGGCCTGCCGCCAACGCCGGAAGAGGTGAAGGCGTTTGTGAGCGATCAATCGCCCGATGCTTACGAAACACTGGTGAATCGCCTATTCACCGATGAGCCGTACCGCACCCGCACCGCCGAACGCCTGACGATGCCGTGGCTCGATCAGGCCCGATACGCCGACACCAACGGCATCCATATGGATGCGGGGCGTCAGATGTGGCTGTGGCGTGACTGGGTCATCAACGCCTTCCGCGACAACATGCCCTACGACCGATTCATCGTCGAGCAACTCGCGGGCGATCTCATCCCAGACGCGACGGTGCAGCAGAAGATCGCAAGCGGCTTCAACCGCAACCATGTCGCGACCGACGAAGGCGGCGCGATACCCGAGGAGTACCTGGTCGAATACGCCGCAGAGAGAACCGCGACCACGTCGTCTGTCCTCCTCGGCGTGACCATGAACTGCGTGCGCTGCCACGACCACAAGTTCGATCCGTTCACGATGAACGATTACTACTCGATGTTCTCGTTCTTCAACTCGATCGAGGAACCGGGGCTGTATTCGCAACTCCCCGATCCGCAGCGTGCCTTCGAGCCGTTTATCGTCGTGCCGACGACCGAGCAGGTCACGAAGCGCGAAGAACTCACCAAGGCCGTCGGTGATCTGAAGTCGCAACTCGAAACACCCTCGCCCGAGGAAGACGCGCAGCGGCAGAAGTTCTTTGCGGACCTATCGGCCGCGAACGCCGCACTCTGGACCGAGGCGACGCTCGTCTCCGCCAGCGCTCGCGGCGGCGGCTCGCTCGCCGCACAGCCCGATCAGAGCGTGCTGGCTGGCGGCGAGAACCCCGACAAGGACGAGTTCACGCTGGTCTATAAGACCAACGCGACGGGACTCAACGCCATTTCGCTCGAGGCCTTGCTCGATCCGAGCATGTTCCAGGGACGGCTTGGGCGCGCGTTCAACGGCAACGCCGTGCTGTCGAAGGTCGCCGCAAAGGTCACGTCGCTTGCCGATCCGAATCAATCGCGCGACATCATCTTCAACTGGGCCTGGGCCGATCACGAGCAGCCCAATGGCGATTTCCGCATCGTGTCGACCTTCCATCCCTCTCCCGCCGGCGGCTGGGCGGTGCAGGGCTATGACATGAAGGAAGATCGCCTCACGCTCTTCCGCGCCTCCGAACCCTTTGGCTATGAAGGTGGGAGCGAAATCCGTGTCACGCTCTCCTTCGATTCGCAGTACGACAAGCACACGCTCGGGCGCGTTCGCGCCACCTTCGGCGGCCTGAGCAATGCCGACCTCCTCCCCACAGCCCTCGGCTCGTGGCATCGCGTCGGTCCATTCATGCAGGGCACAACCGAAGAGGCCTACACCAAGCACTTCGGCCCGGAGGATTTCAACTCGCTCGACCTCACCCACGACTTCGGCGGCGGGCTCAAGTGGGCCTTCCCGGGCCCGCTCCCCGACGGCGTTGTCTCCAACTCCCTCTTTGGCGGCGCGGCCGTCACGTACCTGGGGCGATATGTCTACGCGCCGAGCCCCCGCAAGGTCACCGTCTCACTCGGATCCGACGACGGCTTCCAACTCTTCGTCAATGGCGTCATGGTCGCCGAGAATCGAACCGATCGCGGCGCCGCGCCCGATCAGGACAAGGCCACCTTCGATCTCAAGACCGGCGAAAACCTCGTTGTTTTCAAGGTTGTCAACACCGGCGGTCCGGGCGGCTTCTACTTCCGCGTGCTCGAAGACGGCCAGTCACTCCCCAAGGCTCTTGTCGCAGCGCTCGCGCCGCCGACTGCACGCACCCAGGCTCGCACACACGCGATGAACACCGCGTGGAAGATGCAGTATTCGACTCGCTACAGCGATCTCACCAAGGGTGTCGCCGCAAAGGAGCAGGAAATCGCCATGCTCGACGCCGCGGCACCCAAGACCATGGTTATGAAGGACCTGCCGGCGGTGCGCGACACCTTCATTCTGAAACGCGGCGAATATGACAAGCCCGACAAATCACGCCCAGTCGGTCGCGCCGTCCCCGCGGCGCTGGGCAAACTCCCCGAGGGATCGCCGGCGAATCGACTGGGCCTTGCGCAGTGGATCATCTCCGAGGAAAACCCGCTGACAACCCGCGTGGTCGTTAACCACTACTGGGAGATGTTCTTCGGACGCGGAATCGTCCGCACCAGCGAGGACTTCGGCTATCAGGGCGAATGGCCATCCCACCCTGAACTCCTCAACGCGCTGGCCGTCGAGTTCCGCGAGAGCGGTTGGGACCTGCGCCGTCTGCTCACCAAGATCGTGACCAGCAATACCTATCGCCAGTCGTCCAAAGTCCGCGACGACGCCAAGGCCAAGGACCCCGACAACAAACTCCTCGCCTATCTTCCGCGCATCCGCCTCACCGCCGAGCAGATCCGCGATCAGGCGCTCTATCTCTCGGGGTTACTCGTCGAGAAGGCCGGCGGGCCCTCGGTCAAGCCCTATCAGCCCGAGGGCCTGTGGCAAGAAGTTGCGATGATCCAGTCCAACACGCGCATCTACGAACGCGGCAAGGGAGAAGATCTCTGGCGACGCAGCATGTACACCTACTGGAAGCGGGCCGCCCCGCCGCCGACCATGCTGACCTTTGACGCGCCGACGCGCGAGTCGTGCACCATCCGGCGCATCGCCACCAGCACGCCCCTCCAGGCGCTGGCGCTCTGGAACGACGAGCAATTCGTCGAGGCCGCTCGCGTGCTCGCGGCACGCACCCTCAAGGCCCCTGGGAACGACCGCGATCACCTCACGACACTCATGATCCGCTGCACCGGGCACACTCCAAACGAACCTGACCTCGCGGCTTTGTCCGATGTTCTCGCGGAATTCCGAGAGCGCTTCAAGGCGTGTCCGGAAGACGCGGCGAAGATCATCTCGATCGGCGAGGCCCCCATGGCCTCCGACCTCGATCCTTCCGAACTTGCGGCATGGACCATGATCTGCAACGCGGCGCTCAACCTCGACGCCTGCATCACTCGCGGGTGAATCATCACCAGGGGATTCGTATGGCCTTTGATCCGCTCGAAGAGCACCTGCTCAACCTGACCCGCCGCCGGTTCTTTGGCAAGGTCGGTCGCACCATGAGTTCCGCGATGGGCGCGGCCGCGCTGACGTCCATGCTCACCCGCGCCGCGGGCGCATCAGGCGATCAGCCTCGCCTCGTGCTTCCGCGCGGGCCGCACTTTGCGCCAAAGGCCAAGCGTGTGATCTACATGCACATGGAGGGCGCGCCCAGCCAACTCGATCTCTACGACTACAAGCCAACGCTCCGCCAGCGATTCAATCAAGACCTGCCCGATTCGATCCGCAACGGACAGCGCCTCACCGGCATGACCAGCGGGCAAACCCGCTTCCCCGTCGCGCCGTCTATCTTCCGCTTCTCCAAGTACAAGAACAACGAAGATGGCGTGTGGCTCAGCGAACTCCTCCCCCACACCGCCTCGGTCGCCCACGAAATCTGCTTCATCCATTCGATGCACACCGAGGCCATCAACCACGAGCCCGGCATCACTTTTTTCCAGACCGGCACGCAGCAGCCCGGCCGCCCGTCGTTCGGCTCGTGGGTCAGCTATGGCCTCGGCAGTTCCAACGCCAACTTGCCCGACTTCGTCGTTCTAATCACGCAGGGCATCGGAAACATGCAGGCGCTCTCCGCCCGCTTCTGGGGCTCGGGCTTCCTGCCCAGCGAGCACCAGGGTTGCCGCCTCCGCTCTGGTAGCGAGCCCGTGCTCTATCTGAAAGACCCCGACGGCATGAAGCGCGACGACCGGCGCGCCATGCTGGATTTGGTCTCGAAACTCAACCAGACCGAGTTTGAACGCACGCTCGACCCCGAGATTCAGACGCGGGTGGCTCAGGCCGAGATGGCCTATCGCATGCAGATGTCGGTGCCCGAATTGACCGACCTTGCCAGCGAAGACCAGGAAACGCTCGACATGTACGGGCCGGATGTGAAGAAGCCCGGCTCGTTCGCCGCCAACTGCCTGCTCGCACGCCGCCTCGCTGAACGCGGCGTGCGCTTCATCCAACTCTACATGCGCGGCTGGGACCAGCACGGGAATCTGCCCAGCGAGATCAAGGCCCAGACCGGCGCCGTCGATCAGCCACAGGCCGCGCTGATCAAGGACCTGCGCCGCCGCGGCCTGCTCGATGAGACGCTCGTCATCTGGTCCGGCGAGTTCGGGCGAACCGTCTACAGCCAGGGCACGCTCACCACCGAAAACTACGGGCGCGATCACCATCCCCGCTGCTTCACCATCTGGCTCGCAGGCGGTGGTGTCAAGCCGGGTATCTCCTACGGCAAGACCGACGAATACTGCTACAACATCCTCGAAAATCCCGTCGACGTGCACGATCTGCACGCCACACTCCTTCACCTCCTGGGCATGAACCACGAACAACTCACCTACCGACACCAGGGGCGCGATTACCGCCTCACCGACGTTTCCGGAAAACTCATCAAGCCCATCATCATCTGACCCGCCGATTGCTTCGCCTTTGGCCTCGCGCAACGCGGAGGTATTCCCGTGCAGGAATTGATCCAGATCTTCGGCCGATTCCACCCTCTCGTTCTTCACGCGCCGATCGGCATGCTCGGCGCGATGGCGATCATTGAGATGCTCAGCCTGAAGCGATCCGATGAGTCCGTCCGACGCGTCTTCACCGGGCTGGCATGGCTCACCTCGCTCGCCGCGATCGTCTCGGTCGTCAGCGGCTGGGTTCTCGCACGTGAAGGCGGCTACGACCAGACGATCGTCGATCGCCACTTCAATCTCGGCATCGCCACCGCCGTGCTCTCCCTCCTGCTCGCCATCAGTTCACACTTCAAGGCCCACGCCTCGCCACGCCGCGGCCTGCTCGTGCTCACGCTCCTGGTTCTCGTGCCCACCGGACATTTCGGCGCGTCGATGACCCACGGCGAGGACTTCCTGCTCGAACCGCTCGCCAATAAGGGCATGGCCGATACCAAGCACGACACGACGATCGAAGCAGCGGCGGATAATCCTTCGCAGCCCATGCGCGAGTCACCCGCCGCCAAGGTGTCGACCGCAGCGCTCACGGGCAATGCAATCGGAACATCGCCCTTGGTGCCGACCGACGGCTCGGATATCTACACCAAGGAAATCGCGCCGATCTTCAATGACGTCTGCGTGAAATGCCACAGCGCCAGCAAGATGAAGGGCGGCCTGTCGCTCCACACGCCAGACGCGATCCTTCTTGGCGGCGACAGCGGGTCGGCCCTCGAGCCAGGACACCCCGACGACAGCGAGATGCTCATCCGCATCCGCCTGCCCGTGCCGCACAAGGATCACATGCCGCCCAAAGGCAAGCCGCAGCCGACCGATGCTCAGATCGCTGCAATCGAGGCGTGGATCAAGGCCGGAGCGCCCATGCCGTCGTCAACCACGAGCACCGCGGCTGCCCCGGATCACGCGAACATCGCCGCATCGGAAACAGCGACGCCTGAATCCAAGCCCGCCGATAGCAAGGCGACAACCAACGTAGCCGCCACTACAAAGCCTGTGAACGCGACCGAAGCCAAGGCGACCGAGGCCGCCCCGAGCAATCCAGCCGGTCCCACGCCCGCCAGCGCAGAAGCAATCGCCGCGATCCGATCCTCGCTGGTTCACGTCGAGCCGCTCGCGGCCGATTCCACGCTCCTGGTCGTCAGTTTCAACGCGATCGCGCCGACAGTCGACGACGCCATGGCCGCCAAACTTCTCTTGCCCATCAAAGACAACCTTGCTGACGTATCGCTCGGCCGCACCAAAGTCACTGACAAGATCGCGGACTTGCTCGCGACCATGCCGCGTCTGCGACGACTTGACCTTCGCGCCACACCGATCACGCCCGCCGCGATCAATACCTTGGCCAAATCATCATCGCTCCAAGAACTCATCCTCGCGCAGACCAAATTGTGCGACGATATCGCGCCCGCCCTCTGCGGCATGACAAGCCTCACACATGTCTACCTCTGGAACGCCGGCGTCAGCGCCCAATCGATCGCCAAACTTCGCACCGATCGCCCCGATCTCGATGTTGATGCGGGTGATCGACTTGTCACACAGAACCTCGGCACGGAAGACCCGCTGAAATTCTCGAGCGATGCGCCGCTCCCGGCTGTGTCCATCGCCGCGCCCGCCTCGTTGGAACCAATCAACAAGGTCTGCCCTGTGACCGGAAACCCCATCAATCCAAAGTACCTCGTCCTTTATGACGGCAAGGTGGTCGGGTTCTGCTGCCCTAACTGCGCCAAAGACTTCTGGACCGATCCTGAAGCCTGCTTGGCTGCTTTGAAGGGCAAATAGCCCGCATCGGCACCATCTAATTCCATAAACGTCTGATATACATGCATTTAACGATTGTTGACTGAAAAATCAACAATACAGATTGACTTGAGTGCCTGATGTTCGATATCTTTGTACGGATATCGTGCATTTCACACGAGGGCACCATGGCACAGAATACATCTCAGACTCCGGCCCCATCTGTCCCAATCCTCGCTTCGAACGCCTCAGAATTCGCCAAGAGCGCACTCATTGCATTGGCGATCGTCGCGCCCTTCGCCTACCCGATCTGGCGTGCGGCAACCGCAGAACCGCCGCGTCCGGCGCACGAGATCGTGCTCACAGGCACACCCCTCCCGCCGGTCGCGATCGACGACGCCCTCGCCGGCCGCGAGATCTTCCTCACCACGTGCGCCGCCTGTCACAGATCTGATGGAGCGGGCGTGCCCAACCTCGGCAAGAGCATCGTCAGGAGCGACTTTCTCGCATCGCAGACCGACGTGGAGATGGAGTCGTTCATCAGGAACGGCCGGCCCGCGACGGACCCCATGAACACGACGCGAATCCCCATGCCTCCCTTCGGTGGGCGTTCGTCGATGTCACCAGCCGAACTCCGCGGCGTGATCGCGTACATGCGTGGCCTGCAGGACCCCAGACGCATGCCCGCACTCCCCGCGTATGCGCCACCCGCCGACACCGCCGTGGCCGTGGCCGAGATCCCCAAGGACCTCGACCCCGAGGAAGCCAAGTACATCGCCAGCGGACAGAAACTCTTCGCCAATTCGTGCGTTTCGTGCCATGGCAAGGACGCACACGGAATGCCCGGCCTCGGCAAAGACCTCGTCAAGTCAGACTTCCTCGCCACCATGTCAGACGACGACGCGCTGGCGTTCGTCAAGAAGGGCCGCCCCCCCGGCGACCCGCTGAACACGACGAAGGTCGACATGCCACCCAAGGGCGGCAACCCGGCGCTCTCCGACGACGACGTCCTCGACATCATCTCCTATCTCCGCTTCCTCGCCAAGTCCGAGTCACAAGGCAAGTAAGGCGCAACACGGGCCCGGCGCGGCTCGCCGGGACCGTTTCCATTTCTCGAGAAAGGAAGTCCCATGACCCGCAAACCTCGTGCTCATACCTCTCGCCTCCACGTGGCGCTCGCCGCGGGGGTTGTGTTGACCATGATCGCGGGCGACGCTCTCGGACAGGACACGACACGCCGCCGCCGGCGCACCGAGGATGCCAAGCCGATCGAACTCACGCCCGCGCAGGTCGCCGACCTCACCAAACTCGCCAATTCGCGCAAACTCTCGGTCGACGATCTCGTCGCCGCCGCCAAGACCTATTTGCCCAGCGGCAGACACGACGACTATGTCCTCTTCTCGTCCGGCGGGCAGAGCGGCCAGGTCTTCGCCATCGGCGTGCCGTCGATGCGTCTCCTTCGCTCCATCTCGGTCTTCACTCCCGAATCCTGGCAGGGTTACGGCTTCGCGGGCGACAACGACGCCGTTCGCGAACGCCTCAAGATCAACGGCAAGCCCGTTGAGTGGGGCGACACCCATCACCCGGCGCTGTCCGAATCCGGCGGCGAGTACGACGGTCAGTTCCTGTTCATCGGCGACAAGGCCAACGCCCGCCTGGGCGTCATCGACCTCCGCGACTGGGAAACCAAGCAGATCGTCAAGAACCCGCTCACCGTCAGCGACCACGGCGCCGCGTTCGTCACCCCCAACACCGACTACGTCATCGAAGGCGGCCAATACGCCACCGTGCTCGGTTACGGCTACGCCACCCCCGAGGACTACAAGAAGTCCTATCGAGGCATGGTCACCATGTGGAAGTTCGATCGCGCCAAGGGACGCATCGACGAATCGCAGTCCTTCGCGCTCGAACTCCCGCCTTACTGGCAGGACCTCGCCGACGCCGGCAAACTCGCCAGCGACGGCTTCTTCTTCGTCAACTCGTTCAACACCGAGATGGCGACCGGTGGTATCGAGAGCGGCAAGCCCCCCTTCGAGGCCGGCGCCAGCCAGCGCGACACCGACTACCTCCACATCGTCGACTGGAAGAAGGCCGAAAAGGTCTTCAAGGACGGCAAGGCCAAGAAGATCAACGGCTTCTCCGTCATCACCATGGACACCTCGGCCGCCGAGGGCATTCTCTACTTCGCCCCGGAACCCAAGAGCCCGCACGGCGTGGACGTCACGCCGAACGGCCAGTACATGGTCGTCGCCGGCAAACTCGATCCGCACGTCACCGTCTACTCCATCGAGAAGGTCAAGAAGGCCATCGCCGACAAGAAGTTCAGCGGCAAGGACGATTACGGCATCCCGATCCTCGACTTTGACGCGGTGAAGGAAGCCCAGGTCGAACTCGGACTCGGGCCCCTGCACACGCAGTTCGACGACAAGGGCTACGCCTACACATCGCTCTTTCTCGACTCCGCCGTCGCCCGCTGGTCGCTCGGCGGCGAATACGACAGCAAGAACGCCGACGAGCCCTGGAAACTCGTCCAGAAGACCCCCGTCCAGTACAACATCGGTCACCTCTGCGCCGCCGAGGGCGACACCGTCAGCCCTGACGGAAACTACCTGATCTCCATGTCAAAGTGGTCGGTCGATCGGTTCCTCACCACCGGCCCGCTTCTCCCGCAAAACTTCCAACTCCTGGATATCACAAGCCCAGGGACCACGATGCCCGTTATTTTCGACGCGCCCATCGGCGTCGGCGAGCCCCACTACTGCCAGATGATCAAAGCCGACAAACTCAAGAGTTGGGATATCTACCCAGAGATCGGCTGGAACCCGCACACCCAGGCGCTCGATCCACACTCGCCCCAGAAGGGCAAGGAAGGCGTCGTGCGTGACGGGAGCACAGTCACCGTCAACATGACCGCCATCCGCAGCCACTTTACCCCCGAGCACGTCATGCTCGAAGAGGGCGACCACGTCACCTGGCGCATCACCTCGACGGAGCAGACCAAGGACGCCACGCATGGCTTCTGCATCGGCGGCTACAACATCAACCTCTCCCTCGAGCCCGGCGAGTTCGCCGAGTTTGAGTTCACCGCCGACAAGCCCGGCACTTATCCCTTCTACTGCACCGAATTCTGCTCGGCCCTCCACCTTGAGATGATGGGATACCTCCACATCAAGCCCAAAGCCGCGCCCAAGGCCGACGCGAGCGACACCAAGCCCGCGACGACCGCCAGCGCCAAGTAAGCCTCCTCGTGTGCGTGCCGTGCGGGCGAAAGTTCGCCCGGCACTTTGTCCTGACAACCTGATTCCTCAACGGAGGTCCGACATGTCCGCATTCCTTTCCCGTCTCATCGGCCCCCGCATCCCCGACGAGGAACTCCGCACCAATCGTGCACGATACCTCACCCCCACCGTCACCTTCATGGTCGCACGCATCCTCCTCCTGGTCTCCATCTTCTTCCCCTATTGGCACATGGAACTCGAAGCGCCGCAGTATCCAAACGGGCTGTTCCTCACCGCATATGTCAACAACCTCACCGAGGACGTCAAGGAAATCGACGGGCTCAACCACTACATCGGCATGCGCCCGCTCGGCGAAGCCGCCGCGTTCGAACGCTCCGCCTCGGTCTACCTCATGATCGCCATGGTGCTCATGGTCGAGGTCGCGGCCTTCATCCACAGCAAGTGGGCCGTGCTCCTGGCCATTCCCGTCATCGGCTTCCCCGTCGGGTTTCTCATCGATCTCTACTTCTGGATGAGACACTTCGGGCTCAACCTCGATCCACACGCGCCGCTGTCAAACTCCGTCAAGCCCTTCGTACCAACCGTGCTCGGCGAGGGCGGCATCGGGCAGTTCAAAACCTACGCCGAACTCGGCAACGGTTACTGGCTCGCCGTCGCCAGCGGTGCGCTCATCATCGTCGGTTTCTTCTTCCACCGGCGCGCCTACCGCCCACTCACTCTGCCCGCCACGCAGAATCTCAAGGCCGCGGCATGAACACCAACCGGTCCATCCTCGCCTCCTCCACGCGGAGAGCCGCAATCGCCGCCACCATCACCGGCTGCGTGAACTTGTTCGTTCCTCCGTCGCTTGCCCAGGACGCGATGCAGCCGCCAACCAGGCCACCCGCGGCCGCGCCCACCACCCGCGACTCTTCTGGCGTCGAGATCAACGCCGGAACACTCGGCACGCTCATCATCGCCGCCAAGACCGGCGACACCATCCACGTCCCCGCCGGCGTATATCGCGAGCACATCCGCATCGACAAGCCTCTCTCTCTCATCGCCGAAGGCCATGTCGTGATCGACGGCATGGCCTCCGGCGACATCGTCGAGATCTGCGCGCCAAACGTCACCTTCCGCGGCTTCATCGTCCGCGACACTGGCATCGACCTCGACAAGGAAAACGCCGCCATCCGTGTGCTCGCCGACCACGCCGTTATCGAGAACAACACGCTCGAAGACATCCTCTTCGGCATCGACCTCAAGCAGGCGTCCGACGCCATCGTCCGCGGCAACTTCATCGGCGGAAAGGACCTCGACATCGCGCGACGCGGCGACGGCCTGCGCCTCTGGCGCTCCGATCGCACACTCATCGAGCACAACACCATCCACGACGGACGCGACGCCATCCTCTGGTACTCCCAGAACGTCACCGTCCGCGGCAACACCAGCCGCCGCTGCCGATATGGCTTTCACCTGATGTTCTCGGACAATGTGGTAATGGAGAACAACGAACTCACCCACAACTCCGTCGGCATCTACCTCATGTACAGCAAGGGCGTCACGCTCCGAGGCAACCGCCTGCTCTCCAATCGTGGCCCCTCGGGCTACGGCATCGGCCTCAAGGAAACCGACCAGTTCTCCATCACGGACAATCTCATCGCCGCCAACCGCGCCGGCGTCTACCTCGACGGCTCGCCCTTCACCAACCTCAAGCCCGGCGATATCTCTCACAACACCATCGCATGCAACGACGTGGGCATAACTTTCCTCCCCTCCGTCAGGGGCAACATCATCACCGCCAACAACTTCGTCGACAACATCGAACAGGTCTGTGTCTCAGGTCGCGGAGAACTGCGGGGCAACGACTTCGCCGCCAACGATCGCGGCAATTTCTGGACCGATTACGCCGGCTACGACGCCGACGCCGACGGCATCGGCGACTTCGCCCATGAGTCCGTCACGCTCTTCGAGAATCTGCTCGATCGCGAGCCCAAACTCCGCCTTCTCCTCTTCAGCCCCGCGCAGCAGGCGATCGAATTCGTCGGGCGCGCCATCCCCGCCATCCGCCCCGAGCCCAAGTTCTTCGATCCCGCGCCACTGACCGCGCCGGTCTTGAACGTGACCAACTCCGGCCCCGCGCCGTCACGCCTCTCGCTGGCCATCTGCGGCCTGGGCCTGGTCTCCGTTGCCTCGCTCGTCTACTTCTCGTCCCGCGCCTTTGCCGTCACCACCCGCCGAAAGGGAGCCGTGGCATGATCCGCATCGACCGACTCACCAAAATCTTCGGCAAGTTCACCGCCGCTAGTGACATCAGCCTCGCGCTGAATCGCGGCGAGTCGCTCGCCCTCTGGGGCTCCAACGGCGCCGGAAAGACCACCATCATCCGCTGCGTGCTCGGCCTGCTCTCCTTCAAGGGCACGATCACCGTCGGCGGGCGTGACGTCACCCGCGAAGGCAAGCTCGCCCGCAGCCTGATCGGCTATGTGCCCCAGGAACTGGCGTTCTACGACGACCTCCGCGTCTGGGAAGCAATCACGCTCTTCGCTCGCCTGAAGGGTGTCGCCCGCGTCGATCTCGACACCACCCTCGACCACGTCGGAATCCCCGATCAGGGCGGCAAACGCATCCGCGAACTCTCGGGCGGGATGAAGCAACGCCTCGCGCTCGCCATCGCGCTCCTCGGCGATCCCCCGCTTCTCGTGCTGGACGAGGTCACAGCCAGCCTCGACGTCTGCGGCCGGGCCGAACTCGTCGCGCTGCTCGGCCGCCTTTCGGGCCAAGGGCGCTCGCTCCTCTTCGCGTCCCACCGCGCCGATGAAGTAACCTCGCTCGCCCAGCGCGTGCTCATGCTCGAAAATGGCAAGGTCACCGCCGAGGTGCCAGTGTCTCAGTTCGTCGCAACGCTCGGCGCGGGCTCGGTTCTCCACCTCCACATACCCGCGCCATCCCGCTCTATCGCGATCGAACTCCTCCGCGGGCACGGCTTTGCGCCCACCCTGAACGGCGTGGGAATCCTCGTGCCCGTGCCCGCCACGCAAAAGGCCGTCCCGCTCCGCCTGCTCGCCGAGGCACGCCTGAGCGTGGACGACTTCGAACTCCTCTCGCCGCGTGATGCCAGCCTGAGCCGGGAGAACCACGCATGAGCACCGCCGCCTTGCTCTCCACCGACACGATCGAGGCCCATGCACCCAGCATGGTCTCCAACGTCCTCACACTCGCGTGGCGCGAACTCCGCGACTCCCTCCGCGCACGATCGTTCCTGCTCTACTCGCTCGCCTTCCTCGCGCTGGGCCTCGGCGTGTCCTATGTCTCCGCCGCCGGCACCGGCTCGCTCGGCCTCTCCGGCTTCGGACGCACCACCGCAGGCCTCATCAACATCGTCCTTCTCGTCGTGCCCCTCATGGCCCTCTCCACCGGCGCCTCTGCCATCGCTGGTGATCGCGAACGCGGCATGCTCCTCTTCCTCCTCGCCCAGCCCGTGTCCCGACTCGAAGTCCTCCTCGGCAAGTACATCGGCCTGGCTGGTGCACTCATCGCCTGCGTTACCCTCGGACTTGGCGCCTGCTCCCTCGTGCTCGCCTGGCAGGGCGGCACCACCGAACCACGAACCATGCTCTGGCTCGCCGGACTCTCCATCCTGCTTGCACTCTCCATGCTCAGCCTCGGCATGCTCGTCTCGGCCTTGGCCCGAAAGGCCTCCGTCGCCGTCGGAACCGCAGTCTTCCTTTGGCTGGCTCTTGTCTTCGTCACCGACCTTGGCATCATGGCCGGCACGCTCGCCCTCCGCCTACCCGTCAAGACGCTCTTCGTCCTCACCCTCAGCAACCCCTTGCAGGCCTTCAAGATGTGGGCGCTCCACTCGATCGACGCCTCCATCGACGTGCTCGGCCCGGCCGGGCTCTACGCCATGGATACCTACAATGATCTCCTGCCTTGGATGTTCGGAGCCAGCATGGTCGCCTGGATCGCTCTCCCGCTCGTCGCAACGGCGTTCTTCTTCAGAATGAGGTCCCCGGTATGAACCTCCGCATCACTCCCGCGATCGCCCTGTTCACTGGTATCGCGGCTCTGGCCACGCTCGCCTCTTGCCAGCAGACCCCGCTCTCCGGCCCACCCGATTTGAAACTCGGCCACCAGGAATGCGGTGATTGCGGCATGCTCATCAACGAAGACCGTTGCTGCGCAGCGATCCTCGTTGATGCCGACGGCACACACCGCGAGCACATTCTCTTCGATGACATCGGGTGTTTACTGGAGTTCAAGACTTCCAAGCCCACCACCAAAATCATCGAGCACTGGGTCCGAGATTATTCCGCCCGAACTTGGGTGAAATCCGAATCCGCCTTTTATCTCATGTCCGAAGGCATACGGACCCCCATGGGGTCTTGGATCGTCGCGTTCGCCACCCGGAAGGCGGCCGAGGCGGTCCAAAAGGAAAACGACGGCCGCATTCTCAACTGGGATGAGGTCATCGTGGCTCGCCGGGATTGGATGGAAGCCCGATATGGCAAGCGCCCGGGCTAGTTCGGAGGTTTGATGTTCTCGCAGACCGTGGAGTACGCCCTCCGAGCCATTGTTTTTCTAGCCGCGAGTGATTCCGGTCCCGTCAGCAGTGAGAAAATCGCCAGCATCACCCAAGTTCCTCCCGGGTACGTTTCCAAAGTCATGAGAGACCTTGTCGTTTCCGGCCTCGCCGCGTCTCAACGTGGCCCCAACGGCGGATTCACGCTCGCCCGAACCAGCGACAGGATCACAATCCTCGACGTCGTTAACGCCGTCGACCCCATCCGCCGCATCAACGCCTGCCCGCTCGGGAATCCGGCCCACTCCAAACTCTGCCCCCTACACTCGCGCCTGGACAAGGCCATCGAGCAGATCGAGAATTCCTTCCGTCAAACCTCCATCGCCGACCTGTTCGTCGGCATGAACGGAAAGGATCGTTGCTCCGCCCTGTTCATGATGCCCGTTATCTCCGCCGCGGGCAGGGAGCAGATCGGTTGACCTCACTCGCAGCGTCAGTCGCCGCCAAAATCGCCCTCATGCTGGAAAAGGGCGGGCTGCCTCCCACGCTCCCCGATGAGCCCATGACCACGCTCCTGTCGTGGTTCGACGACGCCGCCAAGTCTGCCAAGTACGACGATCCGAACGCCATGACGCTCGCGACAGCCGATGCACAAGGGCGTCCTTCGGCCCGCACGGTGCTATGCAAGTCGATCACCGCCCAGCCGCCGCTGGTGAAGTTCTATACCAATCTCGAGAGCCGCAAGGGACGCGAACTCGCCGCCAATCCAAACGCCGCGTGCCTCTTCTTCTGGCCCCACGCCAAACGCCAGGCCCGCGTCGAGGGCGAAGTCAGCCGCCTGTCGGACGCTGAGAACGACGAGTACTACGCCTCCCGCGCCCTGCTCTCGCGCCTTGGCGCCTGGTCCAGCCACCAGAGCCAGTCGCTGGTCTCACGCGAAAAACTCGTCACCGACACCATCGAAGTCGCCCGCAAGCACAACGCCCTCACGGCCCTGCTCACCGGCGGCGACGCCAAGATCCCGCGCCCGCCGCACTGGGGAGGCTTTGCCATCCACGTCCGCGCTATCGAACTCTGGGTTGGCTCTGAATCCGGACGCCTCCACGACCGCGCTCGTTGGACCCGCACCAGCCCCGAGGGCCACCCGGCCGTGTGGTCGCGCGAACGTCTCTGCCCATAGCCGCGCGACCGCGTGGGGCTGGACGCCTATCCTGAAGACCGCGTTGGGCGGTATCTCGGCCGGAGTGGCGGAACTGGCAGACGCAACGGATTCAAAATCCGTCGCCCCTTAAAGGCGTGTGGGTTCGACTCCCTCCTCCGGCATTTTTTCCGAAGCACATTTGGACTGGCGATGGGCGGACCGGCCTTGGGCTATTTGCCGTTGGCTGGGTTGTCCTTCGCTGGCTTCTTGCGCACCAGACCGCACGCTTGGAGCGATTGCACGGGACCGGAACGGATGCCCTGGGCGGCATCTCCGACCGGCTTCTGGTCGCCGGGCTTAAAGGTCGCGATTCGCATCTCGATCACGTCGTACTTCGTATCGGGATTGAAGACGTAGTTGGCCACGAGCTGCTGATCTCCCACGGCAAATGCGGAGTGGATCGAGCCCATCAATTCGTTTGTGACGAGTTCGACTCCGCCGCCCTCGTCGATCACGTACTCGCCCTTGGCGGGGTCGCGGACGATGACGATGTAGTCGCGAACGTCGGTCGGTTTAGACTTGTCCGCGCGGTCGGTGTAGGTCATCTTCCATGTGTAGCGGTCGCCGGGTTTGGGATAGACCGAGTCACTCCCGGGCGAGGGCGGCAGCGTGCCGTCGGCACGAGCGATCGGCTGAATGTCGAGCTCCAAGATGAAGTGGTGGGTAAGCGTGCCGCCGGACTCGGTGGCCCCGCTCCCCCTCCAGTGGCCCACCCAATCGCGCGGGAAGATCGGCGCCATCATCCCGCCGGCCAAGCCCGGGGACTCCGGCTTCTTGGCCTGCTCTGGCGGCTCGGCGTTGCGAGCGGGCATCGAACAACCGGCAAGGTAAATAAGAACCGCGATCGCGAGCGTGCGCTTCATGGTGATACTCCGATGCCGGAGAGTTCCGGCAGGGCGGATACCGCAGCCGACGGCGTGGGTTGCGGGTTCTTCCCCCATTTCGGACGGATTGGTTCGGGCCAATGATGTTTCGACGCGGGGGCACGCCGATCGAGTGATGTCCCCAGTGTCGGAAGGAGCCGGCCATGCCTCTCATCGACGTCGGCCAAGCCGCCCCGGAGTTTGACCTCAAGGATCAGTTCGGCAAGTCGCACCGGCTGAAGGACTATCGCGGGCGGATCGTCGTGCTGTACTTCTATCCGGAGGACGACACGCCGCTGTGCACGCAGCAGGCCTGTCAGTTCCGCGATCATCACGGGGCCTTCACGAAGATCAAGGGCGTGATCCTGGGCGTGAGCCCGCAGGGGCAGGCGTCGAAGAAGGTGTTTGTGGAGAAGCACGCGCTGCCGTTCACGCTGCTGGCCGACGAGGTACAGACGCCGGCGGGGCCGAAGGTGTGCGTGGCGTATGGCGCGTGGGGCGACAAGAACATGTACGGGAAGATCGTGCGTTCGATGCTGCGCACGACGTATGTGATCGACGGCGCAGGCAAGGTGGCGGCACGCTTTGACCGCGTGAAGACGCCGGGGCACGCGCTCAAGGTGCTCGCGGTGGTGCGGGCGCTGCACGCGGGCGAGGAGCCGGAGAAGGCCAAGGCCGCCAAGCGCACACACCCGAAGAAGACCACGCGCACGCAGGGCGGGCACGCGGGCTACTCGGGCGTGGTGAAGACCAAGGGAACACGCACGCCGAATCGGGCTAAGGTGGCGAAGGGGCGGATCGTGAAGTCGAAGGGGAAGGTCGGGGTTTCCGGTCGCGTCTGATGTTCAGCCGCTTCGACGCATGGCGCGAGCGATGGAAATCATCGCTGTGTTGCGGCCTGCGCTGCGTGCCGCATCCAAGGCCCGATAATGGTGCTTGCCGCTGAATTCTCTTTGCGCCGGCTGAGCGCGGCCATATATTCATCTGGTTGTCCCTTGTTTCCGCAAGCGCCGGCGTGGCCGGCATGTCCCTAGAGAAGGATGAGAGATGAAGATCAAGACCCTGCTTTTGGCAGGCGCCGCGACCCTGTTCGGGGTTGCGTCCGCCCGGGCGGCCGTCCTATACGGCCCGAGCAACTACCTCAGCGAGGCCGACAGCCCGTTTGTCGGGCAGACTGGCTGGACGGTGGAGAACTTTGAAGACGGCGTGCTGATGACCGGGATCACCGCATCGGCGGGCGACCCCTACGGGCCGGCGGGCAATGCGGACTCGGTCGATGGCGACGACGGCGTGATCGACGGGCACGGCTCGGCTGGGCACTCGTTCTTCTTCGCCGGCGGGAGCACCGGAATCACCTTCACTTTCAACGCGAGCGTGCTCGGCTTTGTCCCCAAGTCGGTCGGCATCGTGTGGACCGACGGCGTGGGCACCATCACGTTTGAGGCGTTTGACACCAACGGCGTGTCGCTGGGTATCGTCACGGGCAACCACGCCGACGGCAGCTTCTACGGCGAGACCGGCGAGGATCGCTTCTACGGCGCTTCCAACTGGGACGGTATCGGCTCGCTGCACATCAGCAACTCCGGCGGCGGCATCGAGGTCGATCACGTGCAGTTCTCGGGGAGCGTTCCGGCACCCTCGGCGGCGGCGCTCCTGGGCCTTGGCGCGATGTTCGCGGGTCGGCGTCGGCGCTGAGACGAGTTGGGCGCGGACGGCCGCGCCGTGATGACACTGTGAAAAGAGTTTTGACCGGACCCGTGAGCGATCGCGGGTCTGGTTGTTTTTTGAGGCAGGCACGCGTGACGAAGTCGAGGGGGAAGGTGAGGGCCAAGGCGTTATCGCGAAGTAACGCGAAGCACGACTGACCGGCACTTCTGCCACGCTGATCGGTTCGACTAGATAGGTCGCTACAAGGACCGAATGATCTTCGCAATGAATGCTCCGATTGTCCCAATCCCAACGACGAGCGCGATCAACAAGTATGCAGCCACGACGAGACAGCCGGCACCAATGAGTCGGGCTTTCCAAGTCTTCCCGTCCGCACCACGCTTGGGCTTGTGCTTCCGCGGCACGCCTCGAAATTCGGCGGCACGAAGCCTCTCGCCCACGACCGGCGGATAGCGGTCCACGCTTTCGAGCCTGAGGTTTGTCGGGATCTGCAGAATCGCTTGCTTGGGATGGCGATTGAACTGTTCGAGAAACTTGGTGATGCACGCGGGCGATTCGGCATCGCTGGAATCTGACAGAAAATACCAGCGCCCGGCTTCGACGGGGTCGCTCATCTTCACGCAAAGCCGCGCGATGCGTTCGCACAATCTCGGGTCATAGTCGATTGAAGACGCGAGCGACATGAGGCGGCGTCGTGCCGAGCCAAGGTCTCCGGCTCTTTCGTCGAAGTTGGCCCGATCGATCGCGTTCACGTCTGCAGCACACCCGTCTTGAAAGGCTTGCCGTAGTCCCACGCGCGGGTGGCGGAGAGGGCCGCGATCAGTTCGTCGCGGGTCTTGTGGGGCTCGATGATGCGGTCGATCCAGCCGCGGGCGGCGGCGTGACGGATGTCGGCCTGCTCGGTGTAACCGGCGTGGATCGCCGAGTAGATCTGCTTGTGCGTCTCGGGGTCGACGGTTTCGCCCTTGCGTTTGCGGCTTGCTTCCTCGATGGTCGTGAGCGTGCCGGTCGCTTGGTTCGCGCCCATGACGGCGCACTTGGCGCTGGGCCAGGCCATGGCGATGAACTGGTCGAACGCACGCCCGCACATCGCGTAGTTGCCCGCGCCGTAGGAGCCGCCGGTGATGACGACGATCTTGGGGACGACGCAGTTGGACATGGCGTTGACCATCT